>NZ_FQXM01000044.1 GCF_900129965.1 Clostridium grantii DSM 8605
TCCTGAGCCAGGATCAAACTCTCAATTTAAAAAGTTTAATCTGTTTACTCATTTACTTAAATTATTGACTGGCATTTTACATAGAATCCATTACTGGAATTTATTCTATCATTCTCTGTTTAATTTTCAAAGATCAAATTAAATCTTTTCGCTATCTTGCGACAGCTATATTAGTTTAACACTTTTTTTCTTTGTTGTCAAGAGTTTTCTTATTTGTTTTTTCAACCACTTTCGCGATTTCTCTTGGCGACAAGGAATATCTTATCAAATTATAAAAACCCATATTCACTCATCAATGACCATTTGAAGATATTAAATGCTTTTTTCTTTTATTTTCTTCATATTTCAAACTATTCCTCGTATTGATACACCTGGAACAGTTTAAGTTGAATCTGTTGCTCTAAATATAGTATTCTCTATGAACTCCAAATTATACACTTTTAAAATCAATTATTACAATTATTTTTCTTTTATAAGTTTCTACTCAATCATAGTCCCAACACCCATATCTGAAAATATTTCTAATAAAATTGAATGTGGTATTCTTCCATCTATTATATGTGTTCTTTTAACTCCACCATTAACCGATTCTACACAACATTCTACTTTAGGAATCATGCCTCTGCTTATAATTTTATTATTAATTAAACTTGGAACTTCTTCAACATTAACAACAGAAATCAAAGATTTCAAATCATTAATATCGCTTAAAATTCCTGGAACATCAGTTAGTAACATAAGCTTTTCCGCTTTTAATTTAACAGCAATCTTTGCAGCTGCGTAGTCTGCATTTATATTATATGTCTTTCCATCTTCTTCATTTAATGCTACAGTAGAAATTACCGGTATATATCCACTTGCAAGGCAATCTTCTATTACCTTTTCATTAACATCAACAATTTCTCCTACAAATCCAATGTCCTTACCTTCTTTTAATAACTTCTTTGCTTTTAATAAGTTAGCATCCAGTCCACATAAACCTATTGCATTTCCTCCACTTTTTACTATTAATGCCGCTATATCTTTATTAACTTTTCCAGCTAAAACCATTTGAACAATATCTATAGTTTCTTCATCTGTAACTCTAAGTCCATCTATAAACTCACTCTTCTTGCCTATTTTTTTTAAAGTTTCATTAATTGCAGGTCCTCCACCATGTACTACCACAACTTTTATACCAACACAACTTAACAAAACTATATCATTTATTACATCTCTTTGTAATTGCTCATTTATCATTGCATTACCACCATATTTGACAACTATTGTTTTTCCATTATACTTTTGAATGTATGGTAATGCTTGAATCAATACTTGTGCCTTTCCCATATTAGAATCTTCTCCTCTTTTGAACATATATATCCCCCTTAATTTAACTTCTATATTAATAAATTAACATTATCTTTAAATGTATCTATTTCTATTTATACATATTTATGCACTTTTAATACTATAATTCTTTATATTTAATAGTATACTTTCTTGTTGATGAATTGTAAATATTCATTTAGAAGTATTTTTATACATTATTTTTCTTTCTGTATTTGTAAAAATAATGTATTTTAAAAAAATCCTTATCATTTAATATGATAAGGATTTTTTATTACTGTGTTGTGAACTGCTCACTACCTAAGAGATAGTATCATTTTGTATGGTAAAAGTTAACTTTAAACAATATAGCCTAAAGTATGTACTTAAATATAACTAAAAATATAACCCCTGGAATCCCAAAAAATCCTGCAATCAAAGCTGTCCAAAAATTGATAGCTATAGATAAATTAAAGAGACCACCTATAAAATTAAATATTAATAGTAATATTCCACCTAAAACTGCGTTCACAATAAGTTTCCATAGTATTTTAATTGGTAAAGAAATTATTTTTCCTACTAAGAATAAAAGAACTATACCCACTATAAAAAAAACAAAAGACTCCATAACATACCTCCCATTAATAACCTTTATTAATATTATGCCATAAAATCATAAAACTTGTATAATTATTTTATAGTATATTGCAAACTTACACCTTTTTCTTTGGCTATTTTTAACAAATACATATACTTAGCTCTAGTTGCCCTTTCTTTGAATATCGCATAGTCAATTAATAATTCTTCTTTTACACTTTCAAAATAATCTCTATCACAATCCCATTCAATTTTTATTTTCTGTATAGCTTGTATTAATTTTCTATTATCTTCTAAATCAATATCATCAACTAAATAATCATCAATTCTATTTTCCATAAAAAAACCTCCATATTCTCATCTATTATAATAATAGACAAAAAAATGGAGGTTTATACAATTGTGTTAAAACTTTTTTTATTATATTTACTATTTTATAATTCTGTTCTTCCCTCTAATGCTTTTGCTAACGTTACTTCATCTGCGTATTCTAATTCTCCACCCACTGGTATACCATGAGCAATTCTAGTAACCTTAACACCAAATGGCTTAAGAATTTTTGATATATACATAGCAGTAGCTTCTCCCTCAACATTTGGGTTAGTTGCTATAATTATTTCTTTCAACTCATCATTAATGCGTTTAATTAAATTTTTAAGATTAATATCATCAGGTCCTTTTCCCATCATTGGAGAAATAACACCGTGAAGAACATGATATCTTCCGTTAAATTCCTGAACTTTTTCTAATGTATTTATATCCTTAGGTTGTTCTACTACACATATAGTGCTATTATCTCTATTTGGATTTGAGCAAATAGAGCATGGATCTGAATCCGTATAATTTCCACATACTGAACAATACTTAATGGTTCCTCTTGCTTTTACTAACGCTTCTGCAAAACCAACTACTTCTTCTCTTGGAAGATTAAGAACATGAAGAGTAAGTCTTTGTGCTGTCTTGTATCCTATTCCTGGAAGTTTTGCGAATTCTTCTATTAGTTTTTCTATTGCCACTGGATAAAAATCCATTGTTTCACCTCATATAATTAAAATATTCTATATTGAAACTAGAACATTCCAGGCATGTTTAATCCACCTGTGATTTTTTTCATTGCTGATGCAGTTTCTTCATCGGCTTTTTTCAATGCAGCATTACATGCTGTCATTATCAAATCTTCAAGCATTTCAACATCATCAGCATCTACTACATCTGGTTTAATAGATATATTAATAATTTCTTTCTTTCCATTAGCTATTACTTTAATCGCTCCGCCACCTGCAGATGCTTCAAATTCTTTTTCTTCTAATTCACTTTGTGTTCTTTCCATATCTTGTTGCATTTTTTGTGCTTGTTTCATTAAACTATTCATATTCATTCCGCCCATTCCTGGGAAACCGCCTTTAGCCATTGTTCTACCTCCTAAGTATTTGATTATTAATTTTAAACCTTTTAACATTTTACCATTTACTTATTTATTCATCAATTACCTCAACAAAATCTTCTCCAAAAGCATTCTTTATCATTTCAAGTTCCGGAAAAATTTCATCTTCTTTTTTATCTATAGTATATATTATTCTTACCTTTTCTTTTAGTGCCTCACTAAAAACTTTTTCAATTATTGTTCTATTCTCTTCTCTTTCTAATCTTTTTTTATTAAAGGAATATTGTTCATCATATTTTATTTCAACAACACCATTTTTACAGCTTTCTATAGTGCCTGTAATCAGTGATGCATAAATAATCATATGTCTTTTCGCTTTAAACATGTCAATTATATCCTTCCATGCCTTTTGAACATGTGCAATTGTTAAGTTAGATTCTATATTATATTCTAGTTTTTCTGTATTTTCTTCTACTATAATAGAATTTTTACTACTATACTCACTTCTAATTTTTTTTGAATTATCTTTAATTTTTGATTCTGCCACTTCATTACTTTTATTTACAATATTTATTTTACCTTCTCTTATAATCCTTTCTATCTTTGCTATTCTAGATAAAAGAACCTCATTAGAAGTATCATATTCAATTTTGCACATTTTAATAACTGCCATTTCCAAATAAATTCTTGCCTGTTTACTCCACTTGGATTGAGCTTCAGTTTCTTGTAAAATTCTAATACATCTCATTATCTCTTCAATATGAATTTTACGTGCCTGCTCATTAATTAAAGAAATATTTTCCTGAGACATATCTAATACTTCTTCTGGATTATTACTAACTTTCACCATCAAAGTGTTTCTAAAATGTTGAATCATATCTTTTATAAATAAACTAATATCCTTACCACTCATTACTATATCATCTATTAATATAATTGATTGTTGAATATTTTTTTCAATTATAGCCTCTGTTAAATTCATTAAGTTATCATTAGTAACTAATCCCAACATTAAAATTATTTGACTATACTCAACTTTTCCATCCCCCATAGATATCGCTTGGTCCAATATACTTAAAGCATCACGCATAGCTCCATCAGACATTCTAGAAACTAATTTTAAACTTTTATCTTCTGCATATATTCCCTGTTCTGATACTATTTTTGAAAGTCTATTAAATATATCATCACTTTTTATTCTTTTAAAATCAAATCTTTGACATCTAGATAATATTGTTATAGGTAACTTTTGTGGATCTGTTGTAGCAAGTATGAACATAACATGTTCTGGTGGCTCTTCTAATGTTTTTAAAAAAGCATTTACCGCACCAGATGTTAGCATATGAGCTTCATCTAAAATATATACTTTGAATTTACTATCTCTAGGTGGATATTTAACTTCATCTATAATATCTCTTATATGTTCAACCTTATTATGAGATGCTGCATCTATTTCTATAACATCTATTGCCGTACCAGAATTAATTTTAGTGCACATTTCACAACTATTGCATGGATCGCCATCTTGAGGATTTAAGCAGTTAACTGCTTTTGCAAGAATTTTAGCTGTAGAGGTTTTTCCTGTACCTCTAGTTCCGCACAGTAGATAAGCATGCGCAATCCTATCATGATTAACTTGATTTTTAAGTGTAATAGTAATATGGTCCTGACCTACAACTTCTGTAAAAGTTCTTGGTCTCCATTCTCTATATAACGCGGTATAACCCAGGATAAACACCACCTTTTGTTATATTATATCACATTGAATTTACAAAAATCTTATATAGATAAATATTACAGGAATTAATAGTAAACTTTGATTATATGTATAAAAAAAGCCTAAAGATATTCTTTAGACTTTTGCTTCATAATTGAAGTCGTGCACCAAGCTTTGACAGTAATCAATGTGCGTTACTTATGCAGTTGGCTCAAGCTAGGTAGACTCACGGCACACGGAAAATCTCACTTATCGCTGCTTCCTTCCGGATCTGACGAGGTTCATGAGCTTCCGTTGCGTAAGGCCCAGCTCTCAACACCACTTACATAAGGCAGGCCACACTAATTAAAGCCTAAGCCTGGAATTCAACCCTGCTACAGCGGATTGCAGGTTACAGGACACCGCTAACTTCCCGTCTAGCACGACAATGGCGGAGAAAGAGGGATTCGAACCCTCGGTAGAGTTACCCCTACACACGCGTTCCAGGCGTGCTCCTTAAACCGCTCGAACATCTCTCCATAATTTTTTTATCAAGCAAAATTTATTATACTATTTAACCGACTTTATTGCAAGTCAATTATCAATAAATTTAAAATGTATTATCTTGTTATTTATAGATATTATTCTTTTTAATCCTTTTTTATACTTTTAATTATTTTTTACTTTACACTTATGGCGGAGAAATAGGGATTCAAACCCTAGGAAGATATGAAACCTTCACCTGATTTCGAGTCAGGCACCTTCGATCTCTCGGTCATTTCTCCTGATTAATTAATTTTGTTCTACTTCAAGCAATTTGGGAGCTGAATAATGAATTGCTATAGCTCCTAATGGTGCTGTTATTAATATAGATAAAACTGCTATAGCTAATATAACTTCCCCACCTTTAACACCTAACGATAAAGGTATTGATCCTATAGCTGCTTGAACTGTTGCCTTAGGAATATAAGCAATTACACAAAAAATTCTTTCCTTCCAATTCAAATCTGTACCTGATACAGAAACAATAACACCTATCCCTCTTGCTAAAAGTCCTATCAATATTATTATAACACTTATTAATCCAGCATCAAGAGCTACTGAAACATTTACTTCCGCTCCCACTAATACAAATAAAAGTATTTCAGCAAAAACCCAAATTTTATTAAGCTTTTTAGCTAATCTTTTACCTACCAAAGGCATTTTTTCTAAAACAATAAATCCTATTGTCATAACACCAAGTAACCCAGCTATTTCAATTTTATTTTTCAATAATTCTTCAAAAGCAGTTATCATTATTGCAGACCCAACAATCAATAAAATTTTTTTTGTATCTCTAATATGATATTTATTAAATATTGTTACCATAACAAAACCTATAATAATACCAGAAATTATTCCCAAAATAATTGATACTGGAATAGATAAAATCTTGATACCAATATTAACGTGAGTTCCGCTATAAAACCCTAGGAAAGTTGTAAATATTGTTATGGCTACTACATCATCCATTGATGCTCCTGCTAATATTAATGTAGGTATTCCTTTTTTAGTTCCTACTTTATTTTCAATAAAGTTTATCATTTGAGGAACTACTACTGCTGGAGAAACTGCAGCAATAATAAATCCTAATATCCCACCCTGAATAAAAGTAAAACCTAAAAGTTTTGTTGATAAGAAAGCTATTAACATTCCCTCAAATAATCCTGGAACAACACTCATTTTTATCGCTGTCTTTCCTACTCTATTTAAATCATCTCTACTTATACCAAAACCAGCTCTCAACAATATTATTATCAATGCAATTTTTCTAAAATCTGAAGAAACATTCATAATTTCTGGTTTTAATATATTTAATCCATACGGTCCCAAAATAACACCTAAAATCAGCATACCCATAAGCCCAGGTAATTTAATTTTTTCAAAAATATAATTAGATATTAATCCTAATAAAATAATAATTCCTAAACTAGTAGCCATAACTTCCCCCTTATTTACCTTCTATCCTTAAAAAAAGAACTTATCAAATTACTACATTCTTCATTATAAACCCATTTAATTTCTGTAAAATGATTAAATGAATCATTCTGAAGTATATTTAAAATACTTCCACAACTTCCCGTAGTTGTATCCGCTGTTCCTATATATATTTTTTTAATTCTTGATTGAAAAATAGCCCCTGCACACATAGGACAAGGTTCTAAGGTAACATACATTTCACAACCTGTTAATCTCCAATTGTTAAGTTTTTGAGACGCTTGTCTTATAGCTATAATTTCTGCATGAGCTGTTGGATCATTTAAAGATTCTCTTAAATTATGCGCTATAGCTATTATTTCATCATTTTTTACAATAACAGCGCCTACTGGAACTTCTCCTTTAATATATGCATTTTGCGCTTCTTCTAATGCTTTTATTAAAAATTCATTTTTCATACATTTCCTTTCCCTTATAAACAAAACATACGTCTAACTTAAGTTTTAAAATAAAATTTTTATATGTTCGTATTACCTAATTTTATTTAACTATCTTAATTTCTATATTATACCTTTGAAATATAATTTCAAGTACATCATATATATAAATTAATATTTCTATATTCAAATAAAAAGCAATAACCAAGTTGTTCTTGGTTATTGCTTTTTATTTGGTGCACTCGAAGGGATTCGAACCCCCGGCCTTCCCCTTAGGAGGGGGACGCTCTATCCTACTGAGCTACGGATGCCTATTTTTACTACCTTAATATTCTATTCCAATTTTTAATCATTGTCAACTAATATAGAAAACACCACTACGAAACAGAATAAATAAAAGTATATGATTTATTAACTATAAGTTAACTATAAATTAATTTTTTGTTAATATTTTGGAAATAATATAATAATATACTTCAATTAGGTACATACTTTATTTAGATTTATATTATACATATTAAATAAATATCATTAAAAGGTGGTTGATAAATATGAAAACTGAATTTAAAAATATTATATTAGCTGGTATTGGATCCGCTGCATATACCTATGAAAAAGCTAATTCTTTAGTGGATGATTTGATAACCAAAGGTAGATTAACTTTAGAAGAAGGTAAAGAATTAACAGAGAAATTAAAAAGAAATTTTAATTCTAAAGAAAATAAAGAACCACAAAAAACTATACCTTTAACCAAAGAATCTCTACTAGAAGTTCTAAATGAATTAAACTTTGCAACTAAATCAGATTTAATTAATATGGATACTAGATTATCTAAATTAGAAAATAAATAACACAGATAATGCTCTAACTTTATTGCTAGGGCATTCCTTATAAGAGGTCTAAAATGAATAAAAATTCTGTTTCAAGATTTAAAGAAATAGCCCGAACCTTAGCTTCTTACGGTTTCGGATATATTGTTGATAATACATTAAAAAAAGAAAAAAATAATCCTGCTAACCTAAGAAAAGCTTTTGAAGAATTAGGTCCAACTTTCATTAAAATTGGGCAAATATTGAGTACAAGACCAGATATTCTTTCTGAAAAATATATTATAGAATTATCTAAACTTCAAGATAGTGCTATAGAAGAACCTTTTGAAAATATAAGAGAAATTTTATTTCAACAATTCGGAAAAGACATAAATGAAATCTTCTTGGATTTTAATAAAAAACCAATTGCATCTGCTTCAATTTCTCAAGTACATAAAGCTAAATTAAAAAATGGCGAAGAAGTAATTGTAAAAATTCAACGCCCTGGAATAGCTGAAAAAATGCGACTAGATATTTCCATACTTTATAAACTAATAAAATTAACCAAAACAAAATTTTCTGATTTCTTAATAGAACCTCTAGATGCTTTAGATGAACTTCTTTATGCAACAGAAATGGAGTTGAATTTTGAGAATGAAGTAAAAAACATTGATCAATTTAAGCATTTTAATAAAAATGTATCCTTCTTGTCTGTACCTAATATTTATTATAAATACTGTACGGAAAAAATAATTACTATGGAAATGGTTCATGGTATAAAAATAAATAATATTAACTTATTAAAAAAGAATAATTATGATTTAAATGATATTGGTAAAAAACTTACCCTATCTTATTTTAAACAAATTTTCGATGATGGATATTTTCACTGCGACCCTCATCCTGGAAATATATTAATAAGTGATAATAAAATTTATTACATAGATTTTGGGTTGGTTGGAACTTTGTCTGATAGCTTAAAATCTTCACTTAATGAAATGGTAATAGCTATAGCTTATCAAGACATTTCAAAACTTGTTTCTATACTTATATCTATCGGCATTAGTAAATCACATGTAAACCGTAATAAATTATATGAAGATGTTGATTATCTTTTAGTTAGTTATTTATCAACTTCTTTAAGTAATATAAAAATTTCACGACTATTAGATGATATATTTAGTGTTGCAAAAGATAATAATATTAAATTGCCTAGAGAATTCACGTTATTAATGCGTGGCTTAGTAATACTCGAAGGAGTTGTTGTTAAACTATCTCCTGATTTAAAAATAATGGATATAGCTATTGGTTTCGTAAAATCAAAAAATAAATACTCCTTTTTACATGATTTTTCTTTGGATGATTCTTTGATTAAACTCGTTTCTTTTACTCAAAGCTCTTCAAAACTTCCTTCCAGACTTATTGAATTAATTAATAGTAGTTTAGATGGACGCCTCAAACTTCAGCTAGTTCATAAAAATTTAGACAATCCTGTTAACTCATTAAATAAAATGATTAATCGATTAGCATCTTCATTCATAATCTCTTCCATGATTATAGGCTCTGCTTTAATTTTAAATTCTAATACAGGACCTAAAATATACGGTATGTCCTTTATTGGAATAACTGGCTTTATTATTGCTGCTTTATTTGGATTTTGGTTATTAATTTCAATAATGAGATCTGGTAAACTTTAATACATATATTTTAATTAAAGTTACTTTAAAATAAAAGAACTAAAAAACAAATATACCTTGTTTTTTAGTTCTTTTTAAATTATAGTTCAAACACTTTACCTTTACTTGCCATTTCAATATTACCTTTAAATTTATTTGAAACTTGTTCTTTTAACATGTTTATTTCTCCATAATGCGGAAAATGAGTTAACACCAAATTTTTAACATTATTTTTATTTGAAATTTCACCAACTTCTCCTGCTGTTAAATGTCCTTTTAATTTACCAAAATCTTCGTCATAAAATGAGCATTCACATAAGAATATATCTGCATTTTTAGAAATTTCAACTATACCTTCACAATACTCAGTATCTCCACTAAAAACAAAACTCTTTCCATTTTCTTGGAATTTCATAGCTAAGCTTGGTGCTGGATGTTTACACCAATTAAAAGATACTTTTAAACTATCAAAATTCAAAATTGTTTTCTCATCTATTTCTTTAGAAATACAATATTCATTATAATTTAATTTAAGAAACATATCATCTTTTTTGTGTCCATATATTTCTAGCGGTTTTTTTCTTTTTCCAGTATTGAAAGAGATAGCTGTATTATATTGATATGGAAAAATATCTGCTATATGATCCCAATGATAGTGAGATATTAATATAGCATCTATATCATCTAAACTTATATACTTTTGAACAGATGCTAAAGCACCACTTCCACAATCAATTAATATATTATAATTTTCAGTTTGAAGTAAATAACAAGTACTAGCTTCACCTTTTTCTGGATATGCTCCCCATTGTCCTATTATTGTAATTTTCATATTACCCTCCTATTTCTTCTGAAAAAATAGTTAATCTATTTCTTCCTGCTGCTTTTGCTTTATATAAAGCAATATCTGCACGTTGTAAAAATTTTTCTATGCATTCATCTGAATCTGGTATAATACATGCTGCGCCAATGGATAGTGTTAATTTATTTGATATTTTTGAAAATCTATGTTCAATATTTAATTGATTAATATTTTCTATCATTTTTGTACAAATATTTTTTATGCCGTCTATATCTGTATCTGGCATAACTGCAATAAATTCATCTCCACCATATCTTGCTATTAAATCACTATTCCTTACCAATGTACTATCTAAAGTTTTTGCCACAACTTTAATTATGTAATCTCCCAATATATGTCCGTAATTATCATTATATTCTTTAAAAAAATCTATATCAATTATAGCTACTGATAATACTGTATTTTTTCTTCTACATATGTTCCATACATCATCTAAAAAATCATCAAATCTTCTTCTATTTGCAACACCTGTTAATCCATCAATTTGTGAAAGATTAAGTAATTTACTATTTAATGAAACTAGTTTAGTTTGGGCCTCTTCTTTTTCTTTAATTTCTTTTGAAAGAGCTTCTGATTTTTGAGCATTTTTTATTGCTATTGCAATATAAGAACTTAATGCCTCAATTATATCTACGGTATTTGTATTGAATGCATTCTCCTTTAAACTCTGTACAGTTATTACGCCAACTAATTTTTTTTCAACTATTAGCGGGCAATAAATCAAAGATTTTGTTTTCTCACCTAATGTATAAAATGATTTTTCCTCCACATATTGTTTATATTCCAAATCTTGATTGCTTATAAAAATTTTTTTTCTGTTTCTCATACACCATGCTGTGTAACTTTTAGGGTCATTCAAATCTATTATACGTTTTTTTTGACGTTTATTATCTTCTATAAAAAATTCATTATATATTTTTTGATTTTCTTCATCATAGATTCCAATTCCAAATACAAATGAATCCATAAGTTTATTTATATGTGAGTATATTTGAGATAAAATTTTTCCTATATTGGTAGTTGAGATTATATTTTTGCCTATTTCACTTATAATTCTAATATTATTATAAGCTTTTTCTAATTCTTCTTTTTTTCTTTTTAATTCAACATTTTTAAGTTGGAAAATCTCATTTTCTTTTCTTGCTTCTTCGCTTTTATAAAGTAAATTTATACTCTTTAATCTTTCTTCTGTATCTGTATTTAAAATTTTCTTCTCAATATCAATATACTTTTTTAAATATTTATAAGCTACTTCGCATTTACCTATTTCTTCATAAATAAAAGCATATTGTTTATATATTTCTGCAACTTGTGAGTCTTTTTCCTCTTCATTGTAAATAGTTAAAGCTTGTTGAAGATTATCAAATATTTCAATAAAAGCTTTCTCTTCCATTAAAATTTTATTTATTTCTAATAAAATTTTAACTTCAAAGTCTTTACTCCCAACTTCTTTTGCTACCTTTAAAGCATTCTTTAAATTTTTTAATGCTTCTTTCTTTTTATTCTGATTTAAATTAATCTCACTAAAAGAATTGTATGCATGAGCAATTCCTATTTTATCATTATACTTTTCACATATTATTAAACTCTTATTAGTATAATCAAAAGCTTTACCATATTTTTTCTGATTATTATAAACACTAGCTATATTTATTAATGGTATACTTACAAATTTTTCATTTTTTACAGCCTCTGATTCCATTTGACTTCTAAAATAATATTCTAATGATTTTTCATAATTTCCTAACTCACTATATATTATTCCAATATTATTAAGAATAATATATTTATAACTTGTAAAATAATTATCTTCTTCTACTTTTAATGCTTTCAGATAATAATTATATGCTTTATCATAGTTTACTAAACTTACATATACATTTCCTAAGTTATTATATATTTCAACTTGGTTTTTATATAGGTTATTTTTTTCAGCTACTATGATTGCTTTATTTAAAATATCTATTGATTTATTATAATCTCCCTTTAACCAAGTGCATCTTCCTTTTCTATATAAACACTCTGTTACTCCATCAATATAATTAACTTTTTTTGAAAGACTATAACCTTTTACTGCAAAGTCAAATGAACTATTTATATCATAATATTCAAGTTCCTTAGAAATCTCACAATACAATTCTATTTTTTTTATTGTTTCTTCTTCATTATTAGCCTGTTCGATCAAACTATTTATTTTATATTCCATTTAAAGCACCTCATTTAATATATAAAAAACTTTATATTTATATTTTAAATTAAAAATACATAAATTTCAAATATTTGGTGAAAATATATTTTTATTTAATTTATATGAAAATAAGCCTAGAATTAATTTTAATTAATTCTAGGCTTATTTTGGTGCACCGGAGAAGATTCGAACTCCCGACCAACTGGTTCGTAGCCAGCTACTCTATCCAACTGAGCTACCGATGCATAATATTAAATTAACAAATTTATATTATCACAATTAATCATAAAAATCAATTAAACTGTGTAATAAAGGTTTTTAAATATTTAATTCCATAAAAAAACACTCATATGTTGAGTGTTTTGGCGGAGAAAGAGGGATTTGAACCCTCGCACCGGTTTCCCGGTCTACACCCTTAGCAGGGGCGCCTCTTCAGCCACTTGAGTACTTCTCCATGCCTTACAAAAATATGGCGGAGAGATAGGGATTCGAACCCTAGGAACGCTCTCACGCTCGCCGGTTTTCAAGACCGGTGCCTTAAACCAACTCGACCATCTCTCCATACTTTTTATATAATTTTAATTGGCGGAGAGATAGGGATTCGAACCCTAGGAGCACTCTCATGCTCGCCGGTTTTCAAGACCGGTGCCTTAAACCAACTCGACCATCTCTCCATTTATGT
>NZ_FQXM01000061.1 GCF_900129965.1 Clostridium grantii DSM 8605
GATATCACTGGGTTATTTGATAAGAATGGAGCAACTGTAGTAGAATATACTTATGATTCTTGGGGAAAATTGATTTCCATTAGTGGAAGTTTAGCCAGTAGTGTTGGAGTAAAGAATCCTTATCGTTATAGAGGATATAGGTATGATACCGAGACTGGATTGTACTACCTTCAAAGCAGATACTATAATCCTGAGTGGGGTCGCTTCATAAATGCTGATTCTGAAGGTGGAACAGTTGGTGAATTGCTATCTCACAATGTATTTGCATACTGCAGCAATAATCCTGTCAATAGATTTGACCCAGATGGTAGAGCTTGGTGGGTGATTGGAGCGATTGCAGGTGCAGTAGTGGGTGGTATAGCAGGAGCCGCATATTCATACTATACTACAGGTTCTGTCGATTGGCGATATGTTGCTGGAGGTGCAGCAGCAGGTGCATTAGTAGGAGCAGGGTTAGGGTATCTTGCAGAAACGGCATATACCGCAGTTACAGCCGCAGCAGCTGCTGGCGGAGGTGTAGCTGCTACAGTGGCTAATAAATTGCCTAATTATCAGAAAGCTGTTGTTGACATAAAGAAACTAACTGACTATGCGCTTAACCCCGAACACCCAGTTGGTGGTAATAAGGCTAGAGTATTTAAAAGTGCTTTGGGATATACAAAATCAAATGCGGAACAGCTTAGAACTACTATAACAAAGCAATTACCTAAGTTTGAGGCTGTTGCAGGGAAATTAGACCAATATGGACAAAGGTATACTGTTGATATGATAATAAAGGGTCCAAATGGTAATTCAGCGATGGTGAGAACTGGATGGATAATTAAAACTGGTGAGAGTGCTCCAAATATGGTAACATTATTTGTTAAATAGAGGTGTGAAATGAAATTTGATATGTATGATACTGTAATAGTTTTAAATAATTATTCAGACGAAGGTGTCCTAAAAGGAGAATTAGGAGCCATTGTAGAGGTATATACTGAACCACATGAAGCTTATGAAGTAGAATTTTTAGATGAAGAAGGTAAAACAAAGTCTATACTAGTTTTACAACCAAATGAACTATGCAAGCATAATGACTAAATACAATTAGATGATAAATAGAGCTTTTAAAATTATATTTACTTCTAAGGTGTGCGGTACTTCCCGAAATATGTAATAATTTGAGATGTTGGACACATTTAAAAATAAGAGCTGCAAATAGATTAAAACCTAATTTATTTGCAGTCTTTTTTATATCCTTATTCCTTATAATGGATAGGGATTTGCTTGGGAGCAAGGCAGACAATTAAAATCCATGAATGGAAATGGCCAATCAATAAGCTATAAATATAATGCATCAGGCATTAGAACACAAAAAACCGTCAATGGAGTTACAACAAAATACCATCTTGAAGGTGATAAAGTAACTTACGAAACAAGTGGTTCAGATAAAATTCACTATACTTATGATAGCAATGGTAAATTAGTGAGCATGAACCTAAATGGAAAAGAATACTACTACATCAGAAATGCTCAAGGAGATATTACTGGATTATTTGATAAGAATGGAGCAACTGTAGTAGAATATACTTATGATTCATGGGGTAAATTGATTTCCATTAGTGGAAGTTTAGCCAGTGGTGTTGGAGTAAAGAATCCTTATAGGTATCGTGGGTATAGATATGATACCGGGACTGGATTGTACTATCTGCAATCAAGATACTATAACCCTCAGTGGGGACGTTTTGTCAACATGGACTCAGTAGGAGGGAAAGTAGGAGTTCTATTATCACATAATGTATTTGCATACAGTAATAATAACCCCATAAACATGGTGGATCCAAGTGGTCATTTTGCTTTTGCACTCAGCTTTGTAGCAGAGGCTGTTATGGCAGTAGGCGCAACTGTTGGTGCAGTACTATCATCACCAGTAGTTCTTGTGGGAGCAGCTATTGCAGCTACTTGTTTTCTAGGATATGCAATATATACTCATTATACTTCAACTCCAGATTCAAGTAGCGAAAAAATAAGTAGTAGTAAAGGAATGGATGGAGCAGGTGGGGGAAGTTCAAACACACCTAATAATAATGATAATAAGGAACCTAAAGGGTTTAAATCTTTTCGTAAACTCAAGAAATTCGTAGGGCCGGCAGGGGCCGGCAAAGCATGGCATCATATTGTAGAACAAACACCAGCTAATATAGCTAAATTTGGTGAAGAAACAATACATAATATAGATAATATTATGAAACTTGATCATGGCAAAGGTAGTATGCATGCTCAAATTAGTGGATTTTATTCATCTATTAAGCCATTTACAAACGGTCTAAGAGTGAGGACATGGTTGAGTACTAAGAGTTTTGAGGAACAATATGAGTTTGGTATGAAAATTATTAAATTATTTCAAGATAAATAGAAAGAGAGGGTAAGAATGAAAGATATAGAGAAAATAATTCAAGAATATACTGAAGCAGCAATAAAGTATGGTAATGCAACAGAAGAAGGAAAATATAAGATAGTTAATAATCAATATAAGATAATTGAAAAAAATATAGACAAGTTAAAATCTATAGAAAATGGAATTAATAAATTAGAAAATTTATTGGAACATCAATCAGACTATGTTAAGTTATGGAGTGCAAGATATTTACTTTATTTAAAAGAGCAAAAAGCAAAAGAAACTTTACTTATCCTTATACAAAAATCTGGAGTTATAGGATTTGATGCAAAAATGACACTAGAAGAATGGGGAAAAGGTAATATAAGTAAATAAGCTCATGATTTTGACTGCATAATTCAAATAATGCAGTGAGTACAAACAAAAAGCAACAAAAATTGTTCATTCTATTTACAATTTTTGAAAGGTACCTGACCCATAGACATCAAGTTAGCAAGTGAGTCCAGCAAAGCATGTCCTCACAAAGAACCCAGGGTAAAAAAAAATTCCAATTACAAGAGGTGAAAAATTAAAGAATCGTCATTTATATGGCGGTTCTCCTTTTATATTGCAAATCATTTTACTAAACTTTACATTTAAGGCAGATTAGGAGAAGTTGAAGAAAATGAATTAAAAAGAGAAGATAATCAGGTATTGAACAAAACAATAGTCTACACTTATGATGTAGGTGGAGAGCAAAACAAATTTGTTAACAAATTATGAACGGAGAGAATGATTTGTTTTGCTATCAGTTCCAGAATCATTCACACTCTCAATGTGGGTAAATCCATACAAAACATGATGGACAGGCATTTCTAGGGAAACATTCAAGTTCAGGAGAAAATATATTTCTACTAGGTGTTATACGGCGAATTATTCTATCCTTAAAAAGTCAGATTAAAATATCTTATTTAGCATGTTTATTTTAGAGATTATTTAATCTGACTGATGTGTTTTGCTAGAAAAAGTCACATTAATATATCCTGAAAACAACAATAAAAACAATAAAAAAAGGACTAAAAATGGTCCCATAGTAATAATTTATGTTCTATATATTCTATAGCTCTCGCTACAGTTATACCATCAACTTCTCCAATAAGAGATGTTAGCTTTTCAGTATTCCAGAAAATATCATTAAATCGTGACAAGTAACATCGAACATCGTAATTAGGAATGCAAACAAAATTTCCATACTTGGTTTTACCAATAACAATATGCAGAGAAGATCTACTTTCAACATATATTTCAACTAAATCCTTACCTTCCTTTAAACATTTTATTGTCCCTTTCCAATATTCTATCTTTTTATTTTTTTTCCTTTGGGAACACCTAAATTCCATATAAGTCACCCCTAATTACTAATAATGCTAACTTCTTTATGCGCATTAAAAATATCCTCTTTAGAGATTGTTTTTACCCCTTTTGAAGCTGCCGATATTAGGCACATCCGTGCTATAGAATTAATTTCTCTGATTTGACCATTTGACATTGTATAAAGTAATTCAAAGCAATCTACATCAGAAATGCTCAAGGAGATATCACTGGGTTATTTGATAAGAATGGAGCAACTGTAGTAGAATATACTTATGATTCTTGGGGAAAATTGATTTCCAT
>NZ_FQXM01000015.1 GCF_900129965.1 Clostridium grantii DSM 8605
GCATAGCTCAGCTGGGAGAGCACCTGCCTTACAAGCAGGGGGTCACAGGTTCGAGCCCTGTTGTGCCCACCATGAAATACCTAAGTTAAATGTGGCCCAGTGGCTCAGTTGGTTAGAGTGCCGGCCTGTCACGCCGGAGGTCGAGGGTTCGAGTCCCTTCTGGGTCGCCAATTTTAATTAACAATAAAATAGTATACAAGCTGGCATGGCTCAACTGGTAGAGCAACTGACTTGTAATCAGTAGGTTCCGGGTTCAAGTCCTGGTGCCAGCACCAAAAAAAGAGTTATGCTCTTTTTTTTTGTTGTTTTATATAAATCAGAAAATATGAAAAATCAGTAGCCTAAGGCTACTGATTTTTCATTTTATTTAAGTTTATTTTAACTCTAATATCATCATCATTATAGAAATTGAATAAAGTAAAATTACCTAATAGTCTAGAAGTTATTCTGTCAGTGTAAGTAGACATTAATTCATCTAAAGAGAAGTTTGTATTAACCAACATTTTTTTATTTGTTAGTAGCTTAGTATTTAAAAGATTAAAGAGCTCTGTAATAGAAAAATTACTCATTTGTTCTGTACCTAAATCATCAATAATAAGAAGATCACAATTTAAAATTAAATTTTCTAGATTAGGAGTATTGTTAAAACGAATTTCTCTAAGATCTTTAAACAAATTTTCAGCTGTTCTATATAATACAAAGAAACCTTTGTTTAACAGTTCTTTTGCAATACAATGAGTTAAAAAGGTTTTACCAGTACCAGGTTCCCCATAGAAGAACAAATTATCACTTTTAGAATTAAAAGTTTCAATATAGTATAAAGCTTTTGCAGAGATATCCTCCATGTTTTTCCTTGGAGTAAGGGGTTTGTCATTAACTTTTCTATTTGAAAAAACAGAATAATTAAATGTATTAAAATTTTCTCTAAGCAAAACATTATTAAGGTCAGAGTTTTTATAATAAAGAGTAACTAATTTTTTCTTATAACACTGACATTTTTTAGTTCCAATAAATCCTGTATCATTGCATTTGTTACATTCGAATTTTTCTTCTAAGTAATCAATAGGGTATCCATTTTCTACAAGAAGTTCTGATTTTTTAATTTTTAAGTCTGTTATTGATTCTTTTATTTCATCTAAATAAGAATCTCTATTCTCAATATTATTAATAACACTTAAGGTTATTTTTACACATAGTTTTCCTATTTCTCTTTGTATATCTAATACTTCAGGTAATTTTTCCGCTAGTTCTTTTTTTCTACTTCTTAATTCTTCAGAATTTTTACTACGAATTTTTTCGTATATATCTAAAATTTGGGTTTGGTATCCTTTAATCATTTTCATCCCATCCTAATAAAGTTTTTTCAATCTTATCTAAATCGTATGAACGTTGTTTTCTATTACTAAATGTATCTGGTTTGCTATTTGAAGAATATTTATTTTTGTTTGGAACGTACTTTGGTTTTTGTCTATCTTTCATATCTACATCTTCAATAGTACGTATATTTTCTTTATACCAACTATTAAGAATACCATCAATATACTTAAATTCAGCTTTATTTAGTCTTTCAAAACAAATATCGCAAGCTTTATAAATAACATCTAATGGAAAATTGTATGTATTAAGCCATTTGATAAGCATATCCTCCTGTGGTTTCATAACCTCAGATGAATTAAATCCTAAGTATTTTAGAATCTTTCTAATTTTGATCCAAACATCCTCTCTTTTTTTTATAAAGCTTTGAGCTTCATCAATATCTTTAATTTTTGCATCATGCCAAGCAATAGCTACTGTTTCAATATAACGATAATCGCTTTTACCCTTAGATGTGCAATATTGAATTAATAGTAAAATCATTTCAGGAGAAAAGGAGTATTCTTTTTGCCAATTTAGATACATGTGTATTTCCTTATTAGATAAAGTTCTTCCTAAAAGTTTTTCTATATCTTGCATCATATCTTGAATTGAGGTATTACTTAATTCCTGTAATATATTAATACTAGCATTGGTTAAATCAACCTGATCATTTTGAGAAATATTATATAAATCTAAAAATTCAATGGCATAATTTCCAGGGGTAGCTAACCCTTTGAAATCTACAACCCCTTCAGTATTCCAATAGGTCCAAGCTTTTAAAATATCAGATTCAAGTAGATTAAGTAAAGTGGACATTTCGGAGGCACTGATACCAATTTCGCCAGACAAGCAATGACGAAGACCTAGCAAATAGACTTTTACATATTCGCCTGGAGCAGAGATCATATATTTATCAATAAAAACATTACTTACAGAAGTATATTGGTTAATTTTATTTTTTAACATGAAAGTGTTCATGCTACATCACCTTTCTAATTTTAAAATATGTATTTTGCTTATAAATATAATATTGCCATGTTATTCAATTATATCAGAATAAATAATAATTCTCAATTTGGGCATATTTATTATAAAAAACAGAAATATTAATATTGTTTGAACATAGTTTAAAATTATTGACACTTAGGATTATATAAGATATACTTTGATTATCAAAATATTTGAAAGTCAAAACAATATTGGTCGGGAAGTGATGCAATGGAAGATTCTATAAATAAGGTATTAAATCAATTATTAGTGGTAACATTTAATGATATATTGCAAATAGAACAATCAGCCATAAAAGAAGGTATGCTAAAAGATTTATCAGTAACAGAGATACATACCATTGATGCTATTGGAATGTATATTCCTAGAACTATGTCAGAAGTGGCTGCAGATTTAAATATTACAGTTGGCACACTTACCACGGCCATTGCTAATGTAGTTAAAAAAGGATATGTAGAAAGAAGTAAGGATGATAGCGATAGAAGAATTGTAAAAATTGGACTTACTAAAAAAGGTAAGTTAGCATTTAGAGTTCATGATAAATTTCATTTAAATATGATAAAAGAAACAATAGAGGGATTATCAGAAGAAGAGGAAAGAGTCTTAGCAAATGCGCTGTATAAACTAAATGACTTTTTTAAATCTAAATATAATTTAAAAAAATAAAAAAGGAATGAGAGTATGTACAATGTTCAGATAATAGGAACGGGTAGTTATGCACCTGGTAATATAGTAAGCAATGATTTTCTTGCTACTTTTATGGACACAAATGATGAATGGATAAGCGGAAGAACAGGTATAAAAGAGCGAAGAATAAGTATAGATGAAAATACTTCAGACTTGGCTATAAAAGCTTCTATTAAAGCCATAGAAGAAGCGAAAATCAACCCGCAGGATATTGATTTAATTATTGTAGCTACAGCTACTCCCGATTATTTTTTTCCTTCAACAGCTTGCATAGTACAAAAAAAAATAGGTGCAAAAAATGCTACTTGTTTTGATTTGAGTGCAGCTTGTACTGGTTTTGTATATGGATTAAACGTGGCAACACAATTTATAAAATCAGGACAAAGTAAGACTGTATTATTAATTGGAGCAGAAACTATATCCAAATCCCTTAACTGGCAAGATAGAAAAACTTGTGTTTTATTTGGAGATGGAGCAGGAGCAGCTGTATTAACTAGAGGTGAAGAGGGAATAATATCTATTTATACAGGTTCAGATGGAGATGGTGCAGAATTTTTAGAGTATGCAGCACCACAACTAAGGAACATTTTCACAAATAACAGTGAGGAATCAAATAATTATTTAAAAATGCAAGGTGGAGAAGTATTTAAATTTGCTGTAAAAATTATTATTCAATGTATAGAAAAAGTGTTAGAAGAGTCAAATTATGGTATTGAAGAAATAAAGTACATAGTACCCCATCAAGCAAATATAAAAATAATCGAATCTTCAGCTAAAAAGCTTGGTATAGATAAAGAAAAGTTTTTTATGAATATTGCTGAGTATGGTAATACATCGGCAGCAAGTATTCCATTAGCCTTAGATCAAATGAACAAACAAGGATTATTACAAGATGGGGATAAAATTATAACAGTAGGTTTTGGCGGAGGCCTAACTTATGGAGCAGCATTAATAGAGTGGAAAAATAATTAAAATATAAAACAAAAAAATGGAGGTATTATTATGATATTTGAAAGATTAAAAAAGGTAGTTGCAGAGCAGATTGATATGGACGTAGAAGAGATAAAATTAGAGTCTACATTTAGTGAAGACTTAGGAATTGATTCATTAGATATTTTTGAAATAGTAATGGAGTTAGAAGAAGAATTTAAAATTGAAATTCCAACAGAAGATTTAGAAGGAATGGATAAAATTGAAGATTTAGTAGTTTATGTTAATGGTAAATTAAATCAATAAAAAAATCTTAGTGAAAACTAAATAAAACAAAATATGAGACTGTGGGATTCCTTCAGTCTTGTTTTCTAGGGGTGGAGATTATGAACGAATTATTTCTAAAATTAGGAGCGACTTATCCAATTATTCAGGGTGGAATGGCTTGGATAGCAGAAAGTTCTCTTGCAGCTTCAGTTTCTAATGCAGGGGGTATTGGTTTAATTGCAGCAGCTAATGCACCAGTGGATTATATTAGAGAAGAAATAAGAAAAGCAAAAAAGCTTACGAATAAAACTTTTGGCGTAAATATAATGCTTTTAAGTGAAAATGCAGATGAAATAGCAAAAATGGTATGTGAAGAAGGTATAAAAGTTGTAACAACAGGAGCAGGCAATCCCGGGAAATATATGCCTATGTGGAAAGAACATGGTATAACAGTTATACCTGTAGTGGCATCAGTTGGATTAGCCAAAAGAATGGAAAAAGCAGGTGCAGATGCAATTATTGCAGAAGGCGGAGAGGCAGGAGGGCATATTGGAGAATTAACAACTATGGCTTTATTGCCACAAGTTGTTGATGCTGTAAGTATACCTGTTATTGGTGCTGGTGGAATAGGTGATGGAAGAGGAGTAGCAGCAGCTTTTATGTTAGGAGCTAGTGGAGTGCAAGTAGGAACTAGATTTCTAGTAGCAGAAGAATGTATAGTTCATGAGAATTATAAAGCAAAAGTTTTAAAAGCAAAGGATATTGATACCGTTGCTACGGGAAGGTCTACAGGTCATCCTGTTAGAGTTATTAGAAATAGATTAACAAGACAATTTAAAGAATTGGAGAAGAATGGTGCATCTCCAGAAGAATTAGAAAAACTTGGAGCAGGAACTTTACCTAGAGCAGCAAGAGATGGAGATGTAGATTTTGGATCCGTTATGGCGGGACAGATAGCAGGAATGATATGTAAAGAACAATGTTCTAAAGAAATTATAGAAGAAATGTTTACAGAAGCAGAGGCAATTATAAATAGAATTAATAAATTATTTTAGTGTAGAATTGTTCAATTGGAGGTTACTATGGGAAAGATAGGTTTGATTTTTGCAGGTCAGGGAGCACAATATGTTGGAATGGGTAAAGATTTATTTGAGAATATTCCAGCTTCTAAAGAAATATTTAATATCGCAGATAGAGAGCTTGGATATGCGATTAGTGAAATATGTTTTAATGGAAGTGAAGAGGATATTAATAAAACAGAAAACACTCAACCGGCTGTGTTAACAGTAAGTATAGCAGCTTTAAAAGCTTTAGAAGAAAAGGGAATAAAAGCTGATATGGTTGCAGGACTCAGTTTAGGAGAATATTCAGCCTTAGTTTGTAGCAATGCAATTGAATTTGAAGATGCAGTTAAATTGGTAAGAAAACGAGGTAAATTCATGCAAGAAGCAGTTCCTCAAGGAGTAGGTGGTATGGCTGCTATCTTGGGTTTAGATAGAAATAAAATTGCTCAGGCTTGTGAGGAATCCAGTGAAAAAGGTGTTGTTTCAATAGCTAATTATAATTGCCCAGGGCAAATAGTTATTGCAGGAGAAAAAGATGCTTTAAAATTGGCTTGTAAGAAAGCAGAAGAATTAGGCGCAAAGAGAGTTATAGAATTATCGGTTAGTGGTCCATTTCATACAAAATTATTAAAGCCAGCAGCTGATAAATTGTTTGAAGAGTTAAAGAATATTCAATTAAAAGAGATTATAATACCTGTTATAACAAATGTTACAGCAGATTACATAGGAAAAAAAGAGGATGTGAAAAATCTTCTTAAAGAACAAGTTATGAGTTCAGTTTTTTGGGAAGATACAATAAATAAAATGTTGGAAGATGGAGTGGACACATTTATTGAAGTAGGTCCAGGTAAAGCTTTAAGCGGTTTTGTAAAAAAAATAAATAGAAAAGTTAAAATATATAACGTAGAAGATATAAATTCGCTAAATAAAACAATAGAAGGCTTAAAAGCTTAAAGTAAGAAAATACATGATTATTGGAGGAAACTTATGTTAAATGGGAAAACGGCCATTGTAACAGGGGCAGGAAGAGGTATTGGAAAGGCAATTGCATTAAAATTAGCAAATGAAGGTGCAAATGTTGTGATAAATTATAGAAGCAGTAAGGAAGCTGCTATGGATTTAGTAAAGGAAATAGAAAGTATAGGATCTAAAGCTATAGCGGTTAAAGCTGATATTAGTAAATTTGAAGAAGCAGAAAGTTTAATTTTAAAAGCTAAAGAAGTTTTTGGCACAATAGATATATTAGTTAATAATGCAGGGATAACTAAAGATGGCTTATTAATGAGAATGAGTGAAGATGACTTTGGGAGTGTTATTGACACTAATTTAAAAGGCGTTTTCAATTGTATAAGGCATTCAGTTCCTTTGATGATGAAACAAAGAAGTGGGAAAATAATTAATATTACTTCAGTAGTTGGTTTAATGGGAAATGCAGGTCAAGCAAATTACTCAGCAGCAAAAGCAGGAATAATTGGGTTAACGAAGTCAACTGCTAAAGAAATAGGTTCTAGAGGAATAACAGTTAATGCCATTGCTCCTGGTTTTATAGATACAGACATGACTTCTGTTTTATCAGATAAAGTAAAAGATACTATTAAAAATGGAATAGTGCTTAAAAAGTTAGGTAAACCTGAAAATATAGCAGATGCAGTTTACTTTTTAGCATCTAGTATGGGTGATTATATTACAGGTCAAGTAATCAGTGTAGATGGCGGTATGGCATTCTAAGGAGGATAATTATGAAAAATAGAGTAGTAATAACAGGAATGGGAGCAGTGACTCCTATAGGAAATGATACAGTTAGCTTTTGGAATAGCATAAAAGAAGGAAAATGTGGAGTTGGAAATATAACTGCTTTTGATGCTTCAGAATACAAAGTATCTTTGGCTGCAGAAGTTAAAGATTTTAAATATGATGGATTTATAGATAAAAAAGAAGCAAAAAGAATGGATAAGTTTTGTCAGTTTGCTATGGTAGCTGCTGGCGAAGCAATGAAAGATTCAGGCATTGATTTAGAGAAAATTGATACAGAGAGATTTGGAGTTATCGTTGGATCAGGTATAGGTGGAATTGGAACTATTGAAGAGCAGCATGAAAAACTTACAACTAAAGGCCCAAATAGAGTGTCCCCATTCTTAATTCCTATGATAATTGGAAATATGGCTGCAGGTAATATAGCTATAAAATTTGGTGCAAAAGGAATTTGTACATCTATAGTAACTGCTTGTGCTACTGGAACTCATTCTATAGGAGATGCTTTCCATAAGATTCGTCTTGGAGAAGCAGATATAATATTATCTGGTGGAGCGGAGGCTTCAATTACTCCTTTATCTATAGCCGGATTTGCATCACTAACAGCATTAAGTAATAGTGAAGACCCTTTAAGAGCATCAATTCCATTTGACAAAGATAGAGATGGTTTTGTTATGGGAGAAGGAGCTGGAATTGTTGTTTTAGAATCTCTTGAGCATGCAAAAAAAAGGAATGCTAAAATTTATGCAGAAGTAGTTGGATATGGAGCAACCTGTGATGCGTATCATATGACATCTCCATCACCAAATGGAGAAGGTGGCGCTAGAGCTATGAAAATTGCTATAAAAGATGCAGGTATTACTAAAAGTGATGTATCTTATATTAATGCACATGGAACAAGTACACCATATAATGATAAATTTGAAACAGCTGCAATTAAAGCGGTTTTTGATGAGGATGCATATAAAATACCGGTAAGTTCTACAAAGTCAATGACTGGACATTTATTAGGTGCTGCTGGAGCTGTTGAAGCTATAGTATGTGCTAAAGCATTAGAAGAAAGTTTTATACCAGCAACTTTGGGTTATAAAGAAGCTGATGAAGAATGTGATTTAGATTATGTTCCTAATGAAGGAAGAAAGGCAGAATTACAATATGCTTTATCAAATTCACTAGGTTTTGGAGGACATAACGCAACTATTATTCTAAAAAAATGGTCAGAGGTGTAGATGATGGATTATAAAAATATAGAGCATTTAATAAAAGTAATGAGCGAGTCTAATTTGACGGAACTTGAAATTGACGGTGATGATGTAAAGATAAAAATGAAAAAAGAAAAAGAAGTTTTTAAAGAAATAAAAAACGGTATTGAACCTAAAATTAGCATAGAAGATAAAGTTGTTTATGGTAAAACTGAAGTAAAAGATAATTATAATGATTCGAAAGCAACAGCAGTTCTTTCACAGATAACAGTTGAAAATACAGATGAGTGTGAAGAAGTAGTTTCTCCTATAGTGGGAACTTTTTATCAATCTTCCTCACCAGATGCAGAAGCATATGTTGAGGTAGGAAGTAAAGTTAAAAAAGGTGAAATTATTGCTATTATAGAAGCTATGAAACTAATGAATGAAATTGAAGCAGAGTTTGATATGGAGATAGTGGATATAATAGTTAAAAATGAAGCTATGGTTGAATACGGAGAAACTCTATTTAAAGTTAAAAGAATATAGAAAAATAAGATTATTTTTGCTATAGGGAGGAAAATTAGATGTTAACGATAAAAGAAATTATGGAAATAATTCCTCATAGATATCCATTTTTACTATTAGATAAAGTAGAAGAATTGGTTCCGGGTAAGAATGTAGTTGCTTTTAAAAACGTAACAATGAATGAATACTTTTTTCAAGGACATTTTCCACAAGAACCAGTTATGCCAGGAGTATTAATTATAGAAGCCTTAGCACAAGCGGGAGCTGTAGCCCTACTTAGTTTAGATGATTACAAAGGTAAGATAGCATATTTCGGGGGTATAAATAAAGCAAGATTTAAGAAAAAGGTTGTACCAGGAGATGTTCTTAAACTAGAGGTTGAAATTATTAAAATAAAAGGGCCAGCAGGGATAGGAAAAGCTATTGCCTCAGTAGATGGAAAAAAAGCTGTAGAAGCAGAAATTATGTTCTTTGTGGGAGAGTCTTAGTAAGATTGATCATAGAAAAAATACGATTTAGAATATTCTTTTTATTAATGAGAGAGTAGGTGAAATATTGTTTAACAAAATACTCATTGCTAATCGTGGAGAAATTGCGGTTAGAATTATTAGAGCTTGTAGAGAAATGGGAATAGCTACGGTAGCAGTTTATTCAGAAATAGATAAGGATTCATTACATGTAAATTTAGCTGATGAGGCTGTATGTATTGGGCCTGCAAAATCAAAAGATAGTTATTTAAATATGGAAAATATAATAAGTGCAACAGTTTTAACAGGAGCACAAGCAATTCATCCTGGATTCGGATTTTTATCTGAAAATAGCAAATTTGCTGAAGTTTGTAGTGAATGCAATATAACTTTTATAGGACCGGATGCTGAAGTTATGTCTAAGATGGGAAATAAGGCTAGAGCTAGACAAATAATGATAGAAGCAGAAGTTCCTGTAATTCCAGGTGTGGATGGAGTTTTAGATAGTTACCAACATACAGAAAAAGAAGCTGATAGAATAGGATATCCAGTTATACTAAAAGCATCTGCAGGCGGTGGAGGAAGAGGAATAAGAATAGTTCATAAAAAAGAAGAACTAAAAAAAGCTTATGAAACTGCCAAGACAGAAGCTAAGGTTTCGTTTAATGATGATGCTATGTATATGGAGAAGTTTATTGAAAATCCAAGACATATTGAATTTCAAATTCTAGCAGATAATCACGGAACAGTAATTCATTTAGGTGAAAGAGATTGTTCTGTACAAAGAAGAAACCAAAAAGTTGTTGAAGAAGCACCTTCCACAATAATTTCTGATGACCTTAGAAATAGAATGGGAGAAGTTGCAATTAAAGCGGCAAAAGCGGTAGCATATAAGAATGCAGGGACTATAGAGTTTTTGGTAGATAAAAATGGTGATTTTTATTTCATGGAAATGAATACTAGAATTCAAGTTGAACATCCAGTTACAGAGTTTATAACAGGAATAGACATTATCAAAGAACAAATCAAGATTGCTTTTAATGAAGAATTAAATATGAGTCAGAATGATGTTACTTTTAAAGGTCATGCCATAGAGTGTAGGATAAATGCAGAAAATCCTTACAAAGGATTTAGACCATCTCCGGGAAAAATATCTTTGGTTTTATTACCAGGAGGAAATGGAGTAAGAATAGACAGTGCTTTATATAATGGATATAAGATTCCTCCAACATATGATTCAATGGTAGCAAAATTGATTGTTTATGGTGATAGTAGAATTGAAGCTATAAATAAAATGACAAGAGCACTTGAGGAATTTGTAGTGGAAGGCATTGAAACAAATATTGAATTTCTTGGAGAAATTTTAGATAATGAAAATTTTGTTTCAGGTAATTTTGATACTTCCTTTATAGCTAAAGAATTTAATTATTAAAATATTTCAAGTCGCTAGAGGTTGGTGAAAAAATGTTTAAATTAAACAAAGTTTTTAAAAAAACTAAATATATTACACTTACAAAAGAAGAAGATATAAATGTAAATGAAAAATCAAAGGAAGAAACTAATAAAGTTAAGAAAATTAAGTTAAATAAAAATTCCTCTAAGGGTTCTATAGAAAATGTGGAAAACAAGATTAAAGAAGATGAAAATGATACTAATAAGCCTAATATCCCCAATGGACTTTGGATAAAGTGCGGTGATTGTGGAGAAGTTTTATATAAAAAAGACTTCGATGTGGATAAAAAAATTTGTTTAAGCTGTGGAAAACATTATAGAATGAGTGCAAGAGAAAGAATTTATTGTTTAATAGATGAAGAATCATTTATTGAATTTGATAAAGAAATGAAAACTATGAACCCATTAAACTTTCAAGGCTATGAAGAGAAGATAAGTAAATATCAGGCTAGCTCAAAAGTAGAAGAAGCTATTGTTACAGGCTATGGGACTATACTTGGTAAAAAAACTGTTATCGGGGTTATGGATAGTAATTTTATGATGGGAAGTATGGGATCAGTAGTTGGTGAAAAATTAACTCGAGCAGTAGAATATGCAACGGAAAACAAATTACCAGTTATTGTTTTTACTGCTTCTGGTGGGGCTAGGATGCAAGAAGGAATCTTTTCATTAATGCAAATGGCTAAAACTAGTGCGGCTATAGAAAAACATAATGAGGCAGGTTTATTATATATCTCTGTTCTTACTGATCCAACCACTGGTGGAGTAACTGCAAGTTTTGCAATGCTGGGTGATATAATTTTATCTGAGCCAGGTGCATTAATTGGGTTTGCAGGTAAGAGGGTTATAGAACAAACAATAAAACAAAAACTTCCTAAAGGCTTTCAGACTGCAGAATTTCTATTAGAACATGGATTTATAGATAAAATAGTGGCAAGAAGTGAAATGAAAGAGACTTTAGCTAACATTATTGAAATACACCAATAGTGATTTTGATGATGAATAAGGAGGTTTTTTAATGTTAGAATGTGAAAAAGAAATTCTTAATCTAAAAAAAAGATTAAATGAAATAAAAGAATTTGCATTAGAGAAGGAATTAGATTTATCTACAGAAATAGAAAAATTAGAAAATGAAATACAGGCCATGGAAATCAAGGTATATGAAACTCTTTCACCAATGGATAAGTTGACGCTTTCTAGAATGATAGAAAGACCTACATCTCTAGATTATATTGAAAGAATTTTTGATAATTTCATTGAATTTCATGGGGATAGGCAATATAGAGATGACCCTTGTATAGTTGGAGGAATAGCGAGATTAAATGATATAGCTGTAACTGTGATTGGACAACAAAAGGGTAGAAATATGAAAGAAAACATATTTAGAAATTTTGGTATGCCAAATCCAGAGGGTTATAGAAAAGCCCTTAGATTAATGGAACAAGCAGAAAAATTTAATAGACCTGTTATTTGTTTTGTTGATACTCCAGGTGCTTATCCAGGTATGGGTGCAGAGGAAAGAGGGCAAGGAGAAGCAATAGCACGAAATCTAATGAAAATGTCTTCTTTAAAAGTGCCTATAATAACAATAGTAATTGGTGAAGGTGGAAGTGGTGGAGCTTTAGCAATGTCCGTAGCAGATGAAATTTGGATGTTAGAGCATGCAGTATATTCTATTTTGACACCAGAAGGATTTGCTACTATTCTATGGAAAGACTCAAAAAAAGCAAAAGAAGCAGCAGATATAATGAAAATCACAGCTCAAGATTTAAAACAATTTAATATAATAGATAAAATTATAAAAGAACCTTTAGGTGGGGCACATATAAATGTAGATGAAACAGCAGAAATTATAAAAAGCAGCTTATTAGCTGTTCCTTTTAAAGATATGAAAGACAATATTCAAGAAACTATTGATTTAAGATATAAAAAATATAGAAGGATAGGTCAATATAGTGAATAAAATTATAATATATTATAGTATAAGCTAAATTCTAATGCATTAATATAATTTAATGCATCATATATAATATCCTTCAAAAAGGAGCTTCAACTTGGAAGCTCCTTCTTTTTCAGATTAAAAATAAACTAACTATTTAGTTGTTACTGCTTTTATGAAATAATAAAGGCTAGAATGTTGATTCTATTAATAAAAACTCATATTCACTATATATTTTTTTATTAATAGGATAAATGCCATTCAAAACATCTAGGAGATAAAAGATATGTGTTTAATTGGAATCTTGATAAAGTGCCAACGCCAAAAGAAATGTCAAAAGATTTTCATAACAATGGAATAAAATTATGCGCAAATATCAAACCAGCGCTTTTAATAGACCATCCTATGTATGAAGAATTAGAACAAAAGAAAATGTTTGTAAAAGATAGAAGTGGAGAAAAAACTGAAACAGCTCAATTTTGGGATGAACTAGGAGCTTATATAGATTTTACAAACCCAGAGGCTTATAATTGGTGGAAAAAGCAAGTCACTGAAAAATTATTAGAATATGGAATTGATTCTACATGGAATGATAATAATGAATATGAAATTTGGCATGGAGAAACTAAAGCCTTTGGTTTTGGAAAAGAAATAAACATTATCCAAATTAGACCACTTCAATTTTTATTAATGATGAAAGCATCTTTTGAAGCACAAAAGGATTTTAATCCAAATATAAGACCATATTTAATTTCAAGGTCAGGATGTCCAGGGATGCAAAGATATGTACAAACTTGGTCAGGTGATAATAGAACATCTTATAACAACTTAAAGTATAATATAAAAATGGGTATAGGTTTAAGTTTAAGTGGTATGTATAATATAGGACATGATGTTGGTGGTTTTTCAGGTACAGCACCAGAGGGAGAATTGCTTGTTAGATGGGTGCAAAATGGTATTTTTCATCCTAGATTTACTATTCATTCTTGGAATGATGATGCTACAGTAAATGTTCCTTGGATGTATCCAGAAAGGACTCCAATTAATAAGAGGTGCAATTAAATTTAGAAATAAAATAACTCCATATATATATAATATGATTTATAGAGCAAATAATTATTATGAACCAATGATAAGACCAACTTTTTAGGATTTTGAAGAAGATTCAAAAACTTTTGAAGAAATGGATGGTATGACTTTAATTCAGGTATTTGGTATGAAGAAGGAGTTTGTGAAAGCTCCTATGATTTATATGAAGATGATGGATTTAGTAATGAATATAAAAAGAATGTATTTACTTTCGTAATGATTAAAATGATTTCCGATGAAAAGTGAATAAAAATAGAAACTTTTTCTAAAGGAGAATATATTCTACCATATGATAAGATAAGAATTTATCTTCAAGAAAGTGAAATAAGACAAGTAACTATAAATGGTGAGAAAGAAGAAAACAATAGTAAAAATATTTATGAAATAAAATTAGATTAGAAACAAAAGGAGCCCTCATACAGGACTCCCTTTTTATATATTCAATATTCAGTTTTTGACTTAACAGAGTATAGTAAATAACTTTGAACTAAAGCGTTCATCTTTGCCTTGCTTCAATAAGCTAAGACCCTTTATTTATAAAATCTTACTATCCTCTAAAATTTTAATCTGGTACATTGGTCTGTCCCCTTCCATACTTGTATAGTGTCTTGGTTTACTTATGAAAGTTAATATTTTTAGGTATCACTTACCTTTCGTGTACTGATATAAATTTTGTTAATTTGTTTATGTATTTATAATAACACGAATATTCTGAAAAGTAAATAGTTTATTAAAAAATAATTATTATTAATAGAAAAATGAAACTATAAAGCGACATAATTTTTATGTAATATATGATATAATATATTATAATTTAAAATATAACAATATATTGGAGGATGCTATGGAAAAAATAGAATATCAAATAAAATTATTTAAAAGAATAGAATTTATAGTAATAATACTACTCAGTATTTTATTTTGGTTTTTTAGTAACCGTAATTTTTTGTTATTTCATATAAGTATTGAAGTGGTAGGTATAATTTTTGGATTTAGCTTAATGCTTATAGCAGTTGGAACTAGTAAAGTTTCTGAAAATAAAATGTTTACTTATTTAGGTATAATATATGGATTTGTAGGTTTAATGGATTTTGTTCATACTATGTCATCTGAAGGCATTGTGATTTATACAAATAATACAAATATTTTCATACAATTAAGAATAGTAGCTAGACTTTATGAAGCAATAGCTTTAGTTTGTTCAGTATTTTTTATCAAAAGAAAAATAAATGTAGTAAAAACTATTTTTATTAATTTACTAATAGTCATAATTCTATTTTTTTTAGTATTTGGAGTTAAAATTTTTCCACAATGTTATATTGAGGGTTTAGGAGTAACAAAGGTTAAAGTTATATTAGAATTTGTTATAATAAGTTTGTATACTTTAACTATATTTCTCTATAGAAAATATACTAATGAAATGAGTTTTAATACTCTACAAATGTTAGAATATTCATTGATTTTTAAGATTATTGGAGAAGTATATTTTATCATTTTCAATGAACAGTATAATGTGTTTAATTATTTGGGACATATAAATAAAGGAATCTCTATTTATTTAATGTATAAAGTTATATTTTTAGCGGTAATTTTAGATCCTTATAACAATATATTTAATAAATTAAACAAAAAAGCAGAAGATTTAGAAAAAGCAAATATAATAATAGAAAATGAAGCGGATAAGTATAAAAAAATTCTAGATTTTTTCCCAAACGGCATTATAAAAAAAGAAAATAATAAAATTATTTATGTAAATAAAAGATTTAAAGAAATGTTTAATATAAAAGATGAAAGTGAATTACTACAAGAAAAATTTGATTTTATAAAGTATTGTAAAACAAAAGTAATTATACAAGATAACAGTATAAAAGAGGAAAAAAATTTAGAAGCTCCTGTAGAGCGTGAAATTTCAATAAATGGGATAAAGGTAAATGTTGAAATATCAACACTTTGTATCTATAGGGATGAAAAAAAATTATATATATCAGTTTTTAGAGATATTGGAGATAAGAAAAAAACAGAAAGAATTATTGCTAAATTAAAAGAAAAAGAAAAAGAAGATGAGTTAAAGAATGAATTTTTTTCCAATATATCTCATGAATTAAGAACCCCAATTAATGTTATTTATAGTGCAATTCAAACAGAAAAGATATTTTTAAAAGAAAAAAATTTAGAAGCCATTGAAAAATACAATTCAATTATTAACCAAAACTGTTTTAGGTTAATAAGAATAACAAATAATATTATTGATTCTACAAAAATTAAATCTAGGTTTATGAAACCTAAGTTTAATGTGATCAATTTAGTTCAGCTTATAGAAGAAATAACACAATCAGTTGTAAGCTACGCTGAATACAAGAAAATTGATATTATTTTTGATACGGAGGAAGAAGAAATTTATATTTTATGTGATATTGATTATATTGAAAGAATTATACTTAACTTATTATCTAATGCTATCAAATATAGTGGCGAATATTGCAAAATTGAAGTTGTTATTAATATAAATCAAAATAAAGAAGTTTTAGTATTAATTAAGGATAATGGAATAGGAATTCCAGAAAACAAGAAAGAAGAAATATTTAATAGATTTGAAAAGATTGATAAGACGATGAATAGAGAAAATGAAGGAAGTGGGATAGGGCTTTATATTGTGAAGTCATTAGTAGAATTGCAAGGAGGAGTTATTTGGGCAGAAAAAAATCTAGAAAAAGGAAGTAGTTTTTTTATTAAATTTCCAGTGGTAGATGTTTATGATGAAATTTGTGCATCCAAAGAAAGTGAAAGTATTTTAAAAGAAAACAATATTATTGAAAAAATGAATATCGAATTTTCAGATATATATTTAAAATAAAGAGTATAAAATATTATTACTATTTGTCGATAACTAATATGTATAGTATTGTAATTTTTTAGTTGACCAAGGGGTGAGAAAGTATGAAAAGACTAAAACACATTAGTATTACTAAAAAATTAGCATTATACCTTCTAATGACTAGCTTTTTACCGTTATTGTTATTTGGAGTTTTAATATTAAATAGAACTAAATACATAGGCCAAAGTGAAGTAAATAATGTAATTTATGCTTTTCTTAGCATTTCTTTTCTGTTAATAATGTTACTGACAAGTATTATTACTAGAAAATATCTTTATCCAGTGAAGCAAATCACAAAGTATTTCGAAAAGTTGAAAAATGGTACAATGGATTTAGATACTAGATTAAATGTAGATTCAAAAGATGAAATAGGGCAATTATCAAAATGGTTTAATACTCTTTTAGAAAGTTTACAATTAAGAGATAAATCGGAAGAAGCTCTTTTAAAAAGCAGAGATAATTATCGAAAAGTTATAAATAGTGTACAAGAAGTTATTTTTAAAACAGATTTAGATGGCAAATGGATTTTTTTAAATAATGCATGGAATGAAGTAACTGGATTTTCAGTAGCAGAAAGTTTAAATAAGTATTATTGGGAATTTATTCACAAAGATGATATAGAGAAAAATAAGCTATTATTAGTTTCTTTGTTTAATGGAGAAATAGATTATTATAGAGAGACTAATAGATATATTACAAAAGAAGGAGAATTAAAGTGGATTGAGATTTATGTAGTATTATTGATGGATGATGATGATAATGTTATTGGCACATCGGGAACCTTGATGGATATTACAGAAATGGTTAATTTACAAAATCAGTTAAGTAGAAAAGCAGATTATTTGTATGAAGTTGCAAAAGAATCTAAAAATGATTTTAAAAGAACAATACAAAATATTCAAAACATGGTCTTTAAATTAAAAAGAAATGAAGATGGACATTTTGAATTTACATTGGTGGAAGGAAAAATAGCTGAAAAATTTGGATTAGTTACCGAAAATGTTTATGGTAAAAAGCCAGATGAGGTTTTAGATAAAAGTACTGCTATAAAATTAATTATAGCATGTGAAGAGGTTTTTAAAGGAAAAGATTCTAGTTTTGAATTTGAGAGAGAAAAGGAAACATTTTATGTAACACTATCCTCTATTATAGAAAATGAAGAAGTTGTAGAAATAGTAGCTACTACAACTAATATTACAGAATTAAAGAAGGCTGAAATTAAAATTAGTAAGATGGCTTATTATGATAATGTAACAGAACTTCCGAATAGAGTATTATTCAAAGAAAGAGTAGATTTTGCTATTTCACATGCAAGTATAGATAATAGTAGCTTAGCAATAGTATATCTTGATTTAGATCAATTTAAATTTATTAATGATACTTTAGGACATAGTAGTGGAGATGAATTATTAAAACGTGTAGCCAAAAGACTTAAAGTAAATATACCAAAAGAAGCCTTTGTATCTAGAATGGGCGGGGATGAATTTAATATTCTTATTCCATTTATAGATAATCAAAAAGAAATAACCTATATTGCAAATGATGTTTTAGATGTATTTCAAGTGCCATTTATATTTGAAAATAAGGAGTATTTTATTACCGCTAGTATAGGTATAAGTACTTATCCATTAGACGGACAAGATTTTGAATCTCTCATGAAGAATGCAGATATGGCAATGTATAGAGCTAAAGAAAATGGAAGAAATAATTATCAATTCTACACAAATACTTTAAATATAGTTGCACATGAAAGATTGGATATGGAAAGAAGTTTAAGAAAAGCAATTGATAAAAATGAATTTGTTTTATTTTATCAACCCAAGGTTGACATTAAAACTGGAAAAATAAGTGGATCTGAAGCTCTTATTAGATGGATTCATCCAAAAGAAGGAATAATTGCACCTTTTAAGTTCATACCACTAGCAGAAGAAACAGGATTAATTGTACCTATAGGAGAATGGGTTTTAAAAACTGCTCTTGAACAAAACAAAAAATGGATAAACGCAGGATATGCTGATTTAACAGTTGCAGTAAATATATCTGTAAAGCAATTTCAACAAAATAATTTTATAGACATAATAGAAGATATTTTAAAAGAAACAGAGTATAATCCAGAACTTTTAGAATTAGAGATAACAGAGAGTATATTAATGCAGGATACAAATAGAAATATAGAAATACTAAATAAACTTAAGAAAATGGGAATTAAAATATCACTTGATGATTTTGGGACAGGATATACATCCTTAAGTTATATTAGAAAATTTGCAGCTAACATTTTAAAAATTGATAAAATATTTATAGATGAAATAACAAACAATGAAACGGATACAGCTATTACTATAGCAATAATGAATATGGCAAATAGTTTAAATTTAAAAGTTGTTGCAGAAGGTGTTGAAACAAAGGAACAATTAAACTTCTTGCGAAATCAAAATTGCAATGAAATTCAAGGATATTATTTTAGTAGACCAGTACCTTCAATTGAATTTGAAAAAATGCTTATAGAAGGAAAGAATATTAGTAGTGTGTAGTACATATCAAATAAAAATAAAAAAATATTGAATTTTATAGAATTTATTTAGTGCACTAGGAGTTGTAAAATCCTAGTGCATTTTTAAAAATAACAAATATTAAAATTATATTAAAATTAGCTTAAATTCATTGACCATAATTACAGATAGTGCTAATATATAATTTAGTTAGTCGACTAAACAAATAGAAAGGAGTATACAATGGATGAAAAGAATCTTGAAAATATTTACCTTTTATTTTCACGAGTAATAAAACTAAGGTTATGTAAAATGAGAGATATGTTTGAAGATTTAGGAATATATCCTGGACAACATGGTCTTTTATTTGCACTTGAAAAAGAAGAAGGCCAAAGTCAAAAAGAATTAGCACAAAAGTTAAATATAAAACCAGCTACTATAACTGTTACTATAAATAGAATGAAAAAATCTGGATTAGTTGAAAGAAAGCAGGATAAAAATGACCAACGTGTTTCAAGAGTTTACTTAACTAACCAAGGAAAAGCTGTTTGTAAAAAAGTAAGAAAAGCAATGAAAACTATAGATGAACAATGCTTTGAAAATTTTAGTAAAGAGCAGCAGAATATATTAATTGAATTATTATCACAAATGGAAGAAAACTTAGCATCTTCTTGTAATACAGAAGAATGCTTTTTTAATAATTATAAAAAAAATAAGATAAGCGAGGAGTAAGATATATGGTTAAACTAACGAAGTATTTAAAGCCATTTATAACCACCATAATTTTAGCTATTGTTCTATTATATGCGCAAGCTATGTTAGATCTAGCTTTACCAGACTACATGTCTAATATCGTTAATATTGGTATTCAACAAGGCGGTATTGAGAATGCAGTTCCAGAGGCTATCAGAAAAAGTGAGATGGATAAATTAGTTTTATTTGTTGATGATAATGAAAGGTTAGAAATAACACAAAATTATATTCTGGTAGAAAAAAATAATGAAAATTATGAGGAATATTTAAAAGACTACCCAGTGCTAGAAAATGAAGAAATTTATGTTTTAAAGGAAATAGATGATTCTGAAATAGACGTTTTAAACCCTATAATAGGAAAAGCTTTCTTAGCCATTTCAGGAATAGAAAAAATGAAAGAAAATGCTGTGGATGGAGAAATAGATTTTAATGGTACAAAAATTCCAGCAGATACAGATTTGTTTGCTATGTTTTCTTCTCTTCCAGCAGAACAAAGAATTCAAATTAGTGAGGAAATGAACAAAACGTTTTTAGTGTTAGGAGATAGCATTATAGTACAAGGTGCTGCTAACGCAGTTAAAGCTGAGTATGAAGCTTTAGGAATGAATGTTGATAAAATTCAAAGTAATTATATCTTTAGTACTGGATTTTTGATGATAGTATTATCTTTATTAAGTGCAGTATGTATAGTTATTGTAGGTTTTTTAGCTTCAAAGGTGTCAGCAGGACTAGCAAAAAATCTACGTAGACTTGTATTTACAAAGGTTGAGAGTTTTTCTAATACAGAGTTAGATAAATTTTCTACAGCCTCATTAATTACAAGAACTACAAATGATATTACGCAAATACAAAATCTTATAGTTATTATGATAAGAATGGTATTTTATGCGCCTATCTTAGGGGTAGGAGGTATAATTAAAGCGATAGACAAGAGTAGTTCTATGTCTTGGATAATAGTTGTGGCAGTTATATCTTTATTAGGATTGATTTCAGTTGTATTTTCTATTGCTTTACCAAAATTCAAAGCTATCCAAAAATTAGTAGATAGATTAAACTTAGTTACGCGTGAAAATCTTTCTGGAATGATGGTAATAAGAGCATTTAACACTCAAAAATTTGAAGAACAGCGTTTCGATAAAGCAAATAAAGATTTGACTGATGTTAATTTATTTGTAAGTCGTGTTATGATCACATTATTTCCAATTATGATGTTTATTATGAATGCAATTACTTTGTTAATAGTTTGGGTGGGAGCTCATCAAATTGCAGATTTAACTATGCAAGTAGGAGATATGATGGCATATATGCAATATGCAATGCAAATAATATTTGCTTTCTTAATGATGTCATTTATGTTTATTATGGTACCAAGAGCAGCAGTATCAGCTCAACGTATTTCAGAAGTTTTAGAAACTGAAGCTACAATAATTGATCCAGAAAATCCAAAGAAATTTGATAAGGATAATAATGGAGTTGTAGAATTTAAAAATGTTTCTTTCAGATATCCAGGAGCAGAAGAGGATATGTTGAAGAATATTAGTTTCAAAGCAATGCCGGGACAGACTACTGCATTTATAGGGTCAACAGGATCAGGAAAAACAACTTTAGTTAATTTGATTCCTAGATTTTATGATGTTACAGAAGGCCAAGTTTTTGTAAATGGTGTTGATGTTAAAGAAGTTACTCAATTTGAACTTCGTGAGAATGTTGGATATGTTCCTCAAAAAGGATTTTTATTTAGTGGGAATATAGAATCTAACTTAAGATATGCTAATAAGACTGCAGATGAAAATGACTTTAATAAAGCTTTAGAAACTTCACAAGCTATGGAATTTGTTAAAACTAATGAAAAAGGAATAGAAATGGAAATTTCTCAAGGCGGAAGTAATGTTTCAGGAGGACAAAAACAAAGACTTTCAATTGCACGTGCATTGATGAAAAAATCTCAAATTAATATATTTGATGATAGTTTTTCAGCACTAGATTTTAAAACAGATGCAACATTAAGAAAAGCGCTTAAAAAAGAAACTGGAAACAATACAGTAATAATAGTTGCACAACGTATCGCTACTATAAGAAATGCAGAACAGATAATAGTAATTGATGAAGGTAGAATAGTTGGAAAAGGAACCCATAAAGAACTTATGGATAATTGTTTAACTTATCAAGAAATTGCTTCATCACAGCTTTCAAAGGAGGAATTAGCATGAGTGAAAATAATAATGGACAAAAAAACTCACCTCAAAGAATGAAAAGAGGCGGGCCACAACATGGTCCAGGTGCTATGTTAGCTGGAGGAGAAAAAGCTCGTGATTTTAAAAACACAATGAGAAAACTTACTAAACATTTAAGTGTTTATAAATTTTCTATGCTAATAGTTTTAATCTTTGCAATAGCTAGTGCAGCATTTACAATAGTTGGCCCTAAAATCTTAGGAAATGTAACAACAGAGCTATTTAATGGACTTGTAAAGAAGATTTCAGGTACAGGTGATATAGATTTTAATTATATAGAAAAAGTAATTCTAATTTTGGTAGGATTATATGTTTTAAGTACATTATTCAGTTATATACAAGGGTGGATAATGAGTAATGTGGCTATGAAGGTAAGTTATAGTTTTAGAAAAGAGATTTCAGAAAAAATAAATAGAATTCCACTTAAATATTTTGATAATACAAATCAAGGAGAGGTATTATCTCGTGTTACAAATGACGTAGATACTTTAAGCCAAACACTAAATCAAAGTTTAGGTCAAATAATAACATCTGTAACTACTGTAATAGGTGTTTTGATAATGATGCTTACAATAAGTTGGCAGCTTACTTTAGTTGCTATTATAGTACTTCCTATTTCTGGGGTACTTATTATGGCAATAGTAAAAAGATCACAGGTTTACTTTAAACAGCAGCAAGACTATTTAGGTCACGTTAATGGACATGTAGAAGAAATGTACGGTGGACACGTAGTAATGAAAGCTTTCAATGGTGAAAAAGAAAGTGTTGAAAAATTTGAAGGATTAAATGAACAGCTTTATGGAGTAGCTTGGAAAGCACAATTCCTTACAAGCATAATGATGCCTTTGATGCAATTTGTAGGAAATTTAGGGTATGTTGCAGTAAGTATTTTTGGAGGATATCTAGCAGCAAAAAGAACTATTGAAGTAGGAGATATTCAAGCATTTATTCAATATGTTCGTCAATTCACTCAACCAATTGCACAAATAGCTAATATATCAAATATTCTTCAACAAACAGCGGCTTCAGCTGAAAGAGTTTTCGAATTTTTAGAAGTTGAAGAAGAAGTAGCAGAAAATACTAATGCTGTAATTTTAGATAAAGTAGAAGGAAAAGTAGATTTCAAAAATGTACACTTTGGTTATAATGAAGATAAGATAATAATCAATAATTTCTCAGCTTCTATTAAGCCAGGTCAAAGAGTTGCTATTGTTGGCCCTACTGGAGCAGGAAAAACTACTATTGTTAAACTATTAATGAGATTCTATGATGTTAATAGTGGAGCTATTTTAGTAGATGGACATGAAATAACTGAGTATACTCGTAATGGACTAAGATCAATGTTTGGTATGGTATTACAGGATACATGGCTTTATAATGCTACAATAATGGAAAATATAAGATATGGTAAGCTTGATGCCACTGAAGAAGAAGTTATTGCTGCAACAAAAGCAGCACATGCAGATAGTTTTATTCATACTTTACCAGATGGATACAATATGATGCTAAATGAAGAAGCTTCTAATGTATCTCAAGGACAAAAACAATTATTGACTATTGCTAGAGCTTTTCTTGCAGATCCCAAAATTCTTATATTAGATGAAGCTACAAGTTCCGTAGATACTCGTACTGAGGTTCAAATTCAAAGAGCTATGGATAATCTTATGAAAAATAGAACTAGCTTTATCATAGCACACAGATTATCAACTATTCGTGATGCAGATATAATTCTTGTTATGGATAATGGTGATATAATAGAGCAAGGAAGTCATAATGAACTTTTATCAAAGGGTGGATTTTATGCTAACCTTTATAATAGTCAGTTTGAAAATAGTGAAGCAAGCTAAAAATATTTAAAGAAAAAATCCGGTAGAGTCTACTGGATTTTTTCTTTTGGTTTATCTATAAAGTATCCTTGGGCATAATCAACACCAATTTCTTTTAAGGTTACTAAAATATCTTCACTTTCAACGAACTCAGCGATAGTTTTCTTTTTATAACCTTTCGCCATAGCTACAATAGCTTTAACTAAATAAAGATTTTCTTCTTTTTCATTTATATCTTTTATAAAGGAGCCATCAATTTTTAAATAATCAGCAGGAATATTTTTCAAATAACTTATAGATGAATAAGCTATTCCAAAATCATCAATAGAAAACTTATAAGATTTATCTTTGTATTTACAAATATTTTTTCTAAGAATATCAAGATTATTAATGTTCTCAGTTTCTGTAATTTCAAACTCAATATTTTTATGATTAATGGAGTATTTATCTACAAGTTTTGTAGCTTTTCTTAAATAAGTATCATCATTTAATGCTTTACCAGAAATATTAAAGGAGAAAACCAATTTATCTTCTAAATCTATAGTATTTTTGTAGATTAAAGATTTTTCCAAAACACATAAATCTATTTCTTCTATTAAATTATATTTTTCCGCTAGAACGATAAAAGGATAAGGGGCAAGATATTCACTATCTTTATTTATTCTCATCAGCACTTCATACTTAGCTATTTTATTATTTTGTATATCTAAAATAGGTTGATAAAAAGGAATTATACTTTTATTTTTTAATGCTTCTTGAATGATTAATAATTTTTTCTTGTTTTTGTTTTCCTCTTTGGTTAAATCAGTATAGTTTAATTGAATTAGAGTGTTTGGTGAAAATTTTTGTTTATTTATTATTTCTTCGCAATTTGGTAATATATTTTTGATATCCTCAATTTCTTCAGAAGTGAAATCAATTGTAGTAAAAGAAGAAGTTAATTTTATTGAGTCATTATTTATTTTAAAGGTTGTATTTGAAAGTTCAGAAATTCCTTTTTCAATAAGGAAACGAATATTCTTTTTGTATGGATGGTAAAAATATAAGATAAAAGTATCGTTACGGCCTTTTACTATTCTACATTCTTTAGAAAAAATAGTTTTTATTATATTTGTATATTCTAATAAAATATTTTCCTCAAATTCAGAGTTGAAAAAATTTCTAAGGGTTTCTAAATTTATAATGCTGATAAATAAAGTGGTATAACTTTTAGAAGTAAGTGATTTCTTTTTCAAAAATGAAATTAACTCATTCATTGTGTATAAACCAGTATATGCATCAAATTTGTAGCTTTTATTTATATTTAAGTTTATAACCCATATAATACAGACATATATAAAAAAACTAAATAAAATAATAAGAACAAATTCTCTAGAATTAGCTAAGAGTATATTAGTATAGTTACTAACGCAAAGTATTTTCCATGAGAAAGAAGATGTAGTATAATAAGCTAATTTTTTTTCGTTGTTTATATTAATATAATGGAGAAAAGTAGATGTTTGGGTTTCTTCAATATTTTTTAATGGAAAAGCATCAATTCCAAAAAAATTATTGGATGATTCATTGTTTAAGATTTCATTGAAAGAGTTAGATATGAAATCTTTATTTTTATGAATAAGTATTGAATTGTTTGAAGAAAGAACATAGATATCATGAACCTCATTACTTAAAATAGTGTTATAATAATTATTTAAAGAATCAACAAACATATCTGCCGATAAAACACCTACAATATCACCATCTTTTTTTATTGCATAGCTAATGGTAATGCAAGTTTTATCAGTATTTATGTCTTTATAGGAATCAGATAAAACGGGGCTATTTGAATTAATAGCATTTACATACCAGGGTCTTTGTCTTAAATCCACAGATATATTTATTAGCGAAATTTCTCCTTTTGAATCGATACCAAGGCCGGAATCATTATAAATAAAATATAAGGAGGAAATCATATAATTTGAAGAATTAGTTTCTGAAAATATATTTGTTAGGCTAGGATAATCAGTAGAGATTAATTCATTTGATAAGGAATCACCTAAAATTTGTATAAAAAACATAGAGGACTTAATCTCTTGATCAAAAAAAAGAGAGTAGTCAGTAGCGGTTTTTTTCATAGAATCTTTTGTTTGTTTTATAACATAGTTAGAAAAAACTTTAATAATCAATACAAAAATTAAAATAAGCATAATAGAAGCAATAGAAGAGTACAATAAATGCTGTTTTTGTTTTCGAGTTAAAGAAAATTTATTCATATTATAAAACCCCATAAGTAAAATTTATATTTTGTAAATGTAGAATTTTGTAAAAATATGTGTTATAACTTGAATTATAAGACATTAGGAATGGTGAGTCAAGGGAATTTAAAGTATTATATAATAGAAAAAACAATGTTATTGTAAATTGTAACATACAAGCTTTATTTATATTTTATATGCTATAATATATCAATATGTAATTGTAGGAGGAAACTTTGTGAAACACAATATATTGAAACTATTAAAAGATGATTTCGGAGAATTTGTATCTGGGCAAAAAATAAGTGAGGAACTTGGAGTAAGCAGAGCCGCTATATGGAAACATATGAATTCACTAAAAGAAGATGGATACGAAATAGAATCTATATCAAGAAAAGGTTATAGAATAGTTTCATCTCCAGATTTGTTGAATTATGATGAAATAGCGAGTTTACTCAATACAGAATTATTAGGCCGTGAAATTCAATATTATAAAACAATAGATTCTACTAATAATTTTGCTAAAACCAATGCTAATTTTTTAAAAGATGGTGCGGTAATAATTAGTGAAGAACAAACAGCAGGCAGAGGGAGATTGGGACGGAATTGGGTATCTCCTCTTTATAAAGGGGTCTGGATGTCTATAATTCTAAAACCAGATATTAATCCAATTTATGTTTCAAAAATAACTCAAGTAGTAGCAGCAGCAGTAAACAGAGCATTTTTTAAACTAGGTATAGAAAATAAAATAAAATGGCCCAATGATATTATTGTAAATAGTAAAAAAGTATGTGGGATTCTTACAGAAATGAATGCAGAAATAAATCATGTGAATTATGTAGTTGTAGGAATAGGCATAAATGTAAATTTAGATAATGAAGATATACCAGAGGATTTAAAATCAAAGGCATCTTCTTTAAGAATTGAAAGTGGTAAAGAATTAAAAAGAAAAGAAGTTGTTGCTGAAATATTAAATAATTTAGAACCTTTATATAAGCAGTTTGTAGAAAGTAATGATTTAGAAAAATCCATAGATATTTGTAGAGAAAATTCTATTTTAATAGGTAGAGAAGTTAAAATAATAGATAGAAATCAAGAATATCTAGCTTATGCTTGTGGATTAAGTGATGAAGGATATTTAATAATTAAAGATAAAGATGGAAATACAAAAGAACTTATTTCTGGGGAAATATCAGTAAGAGATAAGAATGGTTATGTATAAAATAAAAGGCCCTAAACGTGGGGGCTTTTTATTTTATACATTATCTATTTTCTTAGTAATAGATAGAATACCATCTACTTCACCAATATCATTATAAAGTAGTTCATAATACCACTCTGTAAATATTTCTTCACCACTTTTAGTTTTACAATAAAATTTATTTGAAATGGGAATCCCTGTGAAAAGTTTATTAGAAACATGGAGAGCTTTTTTAAAATCCATGTCTTTTATAATAAGTTTTAATAAGTTTTTACCTAAAGCCTCTTCCAAGGAGTATCCAAAAATTTTTGTAGCGTAATTATTCCATTCTTCAACAATGAAATTGGTATTCCATTTTATAAAGGCTAAAGGGGCTTTATCAAATATTAATTCATAGAGTTTTCTTTTCTCAAAATTTGATTTTACTAAATTGTATCCTAAAGATAAATCTTTTACCAAGCAAATTATTTTTACAAGCTCATTATTTTCATTAAAAAACTTTTCTGCATCTACTTCTACCCAAAGAGGAGAATTATTTTTTTGTTTAAATTGAATAATACAGTTCATATTCTTCGTTTTGCTAGAAATTTTACGAGTACATGAAACAACATCAGAATCTGATAAAAACCGTTGAAGAGGTTTGCCTTCAAGCTCTGACCAACTATAGCCTAACATATCTTGAAAAATTCTATTTGACTCTATAAAGGCGCCTTCACCATTTAATGAATAATATCCTAATGCAGAAATTTGGTTTGAATTTGTATTTTCAACAAAGGGTTGTATATATTTAAAGTACTCCTGTTTATCAATGTTTTCTTTTAATTTTAAAACTTTTTTGTGAAAGGCAGTAGGTTTGGTTATAAAATCATTGAAATCATTAATAAAAATAGGACGACTAAATAAATACCCTTGAATAAAATCACAATTATTTTTTCTAAGGTACTCAAATTGATCTAAGGTTTCAACTCCTTCAGCAACAACTCTTAAATTTAAATTTTTAGCAATAGAAAGTATTGCAGAAACCATAGTATTACTATCTAAATTTTCATTAATATCTTTAATAAAAGATCTATCTATTTTCAGTGTATCAACAGGCAATTTCTTGATTTGAGAAAGGGAAGAATATCCTGTTCCAAAGTCATCTATGGAAATACTTATGCCTAACTCATGTAAAAAATTTAATATTTTATAAGTATTAGTAGTATCTTTAATGGCCATACTTTCAGTTATTTCAAATTCTAGAAACTTAGGATTAACTGAAGTTTCTTTTAAAATATTTTCTATTAAGTTTAAAAAATTATTTTGCTCCATTTGACGTGCAGATATATTTACTGAAATTATTAAAGGCTCAATACCTTGGGAAATCCACTCATTAATTTGAAGGCAAGCATTCCTTAATACCCATTCACCAATACTCAAAATTAAGTTTGATTTTTCAGCTATAGGGATAAATTCAAAAGGAGGCACAGTGCCAAATGATTTATTATTCCATCTTAAAAGGGCTTCAGTTTTAAAGGTTTTTTCTGTAAGAGTATTAACAATTGGCTGATAAGCTAAAGAAAGCTCATCATTGTAAATGGCCTGACTAAGTTCATATTCAAGATCAAATTGTTTTTTAACTTCAGCATCTAGTTCCTTAGTATAGTAGTATATAGATGCAGAATCAAGATATGTTTTTTTTGTAATTGCCATACGAGCTTTTGATATTAAGGTAGATAAATCAATATCATTATTTTCATTAATATTTATGCCTATTTTACAGTTAAGGGTTATCTCATAATTATCAACAATAAAAGGAGAAATTATTAAACTCTCTATCTTTCTAGAAAAAGATTCGATGGATTCTTCTAAAGTGTTAGGATTAATCATAATTATATATTCGTATTTGCCGAAATAAATTAGAGAGTCTTTTTCTTTCAAAATAAATTTCAATCTTTCTGCAAAATCTTGTATTAATTTAATTTCAAAGGCATCCCCCAAAATTTCAGAAGGTTCTAAAAGATTTGTTATTTTAATAAAGATAATAGCTAAATTATTTTTATCTTCTATTTTATTGAAATTCTCTTTTAGATAATTGAAATTTTTTAATCCAGTAATTATATCAGTAAAAGCCAAATCTTTAATTTTGCTTTCGGCTAATTTATAATCTGTAACATCAAAATTTATGCCACCAATGAGGGGTTCTTCATTAGTTCTATAAATAGGGAATTTAAGGCATTTAAATATGCGAGGATTGTTATTACAGTCAGTAAATTCTTGTTCATAAGAAATTTTACCTTCTGCTAAGCTTTTTTTGTCATAGTAATCAGTGAGTTCAGTTTCTTCATTACTCATAAAATCTTTGAAATATTTATTTTCTAAATTCTTTTCACCTATAATTGACTCAACATATTTATTGGCATAGTAGTAAGAACCATCTAATTTTTTTATAAATAAACCAGCTTCTAAGTAATTGGCAAACATATTAAATTTTTGGTCAGATTCTCTTAACTTATTTTTTGATAAATTTCTATCTGTCACATCAGTAATTAAAGAGTAAAGATAAGTTTTATTGCTTAAATTTATAGCACCACTAAAAACCTCTACATCTTTTATTTCCCCAGTAGATAATTTATGTTTAAATTCAAAAAAGTTTTGTTGTTCATTTAAAGAATCATTTATTTTCAAGGTAAGCTCTTTTAAAGGCAGCATGTTTATTTGAGATAATTTTAAGGATGTTATTTCATCTAAAGAATATTTATAAAAATCTAAAGCGGCATTATTAGCTTTATGAATATAACCAGAATCAGGGTCAATTATAAGAAATGGAAGTTTACCATTGTTAAATAAATTACTATAGAATTCTTCACTTTTTACTAATAGATTATGACGTTTAACTAAAGATCTAATTACATAAAAAATTATAAAGTAAAGAGCTATGCAAGTTAGTATTACAAAAAATATACCTTTAAAAGTTTGTAGCTTATTCAGGGTGTTTACATCTTTAACTAAATAATCCAAAACTTTATCAGATAAAGTTATCCATAAAACTCCAAATAAAAAGTATAAGGAAATAATTTTTAAAGCGATTTTATTTTTACTGAATTTATATTCATTATTATTTTTCATGATTACACCCCAATTTAATTTCAAACTATATACATTATATCATTTTTCTTCGACAAAATAACCAATTTTTTTAAGTATTGTTTTTATTAAAATAAAGCAAATCAAAAACTGATTAATTAGCATAGAATATAGTATATTAATGTATAAGATAAAGGAGTATAAGAGGTTGAAATATAATCTTCAAGATGAATTAATACAATATGATAGAAAAAAAGCTGTAGAATATGCTAAGTATTATGCATTAACACCCAATATCAAGGAATATCCTTACTATGAGGATCACGATTGTGCAAATTTTGTATCACAGTGTATAAAAGCAGGAGGAATTAAATTTAGAGGCAATGAATGGGATGATTTAGATTCATGGTTTTCCAATACTAATAAAGCTAATGAGTTAAGTCGAGTTTCATTAACTTGGAGAGGGGCTAGATATTTTAGAAGATACTGGGGAAATGAAAATGGATTAGGGAATAATAAAGCATTTAAATATATTGAAATCATATCTAGTGATGTATTGGATAACTTTCAAGATATTTATTCATTTTTAAAAGTAGGGGACGTTATTCAGTATGGTAAAAAATCAAATAACTATACACCTAATCATACTCAAATTATAATAAACAAAACTTATAATAGCAGCTATAATATTTCAGACTTATACATGGCTCAGCATTCTGCAAATAGAATTTATATTTCTTTGTATGAATATATTAGTAATTTTAAAGATAAAGATAGAAAGATTTATTTATATAAAATTATTGGAGATTGATGTATAATATTCATAATATAGAAAAGGGGTGTTTAATTTGTTTTCAAACAAAATAGTAAAAAGTCTTGAAAAATCTTCTTGGATAAGAGCTATGTTTGAAGAAGGGGCAAGACTTGCAAAAGAATACGGGGCAGAGAATGTTTATGATTATAGTATAGGTAATCCTTATTTAGAACCACCTAAGGAAGTTATGGAAGCATTGAGAAAATATACATCTGATGAAGTTAAGGGTGTACATAGATATATGAGTAATGCAGGATATGTGGATGTAAGAGAAAAATTAGCGGCTAAGATTTCAGAAGAAAGTGGAATAAATATATCTCCAGAAAATATTATTATGACTGTAGGAGCAGCAGGAGCATTGAATGTTACCTTAAAGGCTTTATTAAATGAAGAAGAAGAGGTTATACTTTTCTCACCTTACTTTGTGGAATATGGAACTTATATAGATAATGTGGGGGGAAAAGCTGTTGTTATTCCTACGGAAAAAGAAACTTTTGAACCTGATTTAAAAATATTGGAGGAAGCTATAAATAAAAATACTAAAGCTATAATTATAAATTCTCCAAATAATCCAACGGGAGTTATATATAAAGAAGATAAATTAAAAGCTATGGAGGAAGTTTTAAAGAGAAAAGAAAAAGAGTTAGGCATAAAAATATACGTAATTTCAGACGAACCTTATTCTAAGATTGTTTATGATGGAGTTAAAATTCCAGCAGTTTTAGGTATATTTGAAAATGCTATTGTTGTTAATTCTTATAGTAAATCATTAGGACTTGCAGGAGAAAGAATAGGATATATAGGGGTTAGTAGCAAAATTGAAGATGGGGAAATATTAGTTTCAGCTCTTGCTTATTGCAACAGAACTTTAGGCTTTGTCAATGCACCTGGTTTATTTCAAAAGGTTATTGGAGATTCTTTAGATGCAGCAATAGATGTTAATGAATATAAAATTAGAAGAGATTATTTATATGAGAATTTAACTAGATTAGGGTTTGAAATAGTTAAACCAGAAGGGGCATTTTATTTATTTCCGAAAGCTTTAATTGAGGATGATGTTGCTTTTGTAAGAGCAGCGCAAAAGTATAATATATTATTAGTACCAGGCTCTGGATTTGGATGTCCAGGATATTTTAGAATGTCATATTGCGTTACCATGGAAATGATTGAAAAATCTATACCAGCTTTTGAGAAACTTGTAGCTGAATTTAAGTAAGAGAAAGAGCTCTAATTATTAGGGCTCTTTGTTATCAATTTAATCCATAAGTTTAAATTCATTATTAGAGATACTGAAATTATCCACTCCACTTGAGATATAAACTTCTTTATCTTTTGTTACAAAAATAGCAGAAACGCCATCAAGGGAATTTATTAATTCTAAGCCTTTATCCACTCCTAAGGCAAATATAGTTGTAGATAAACCATCTGCATCAATGGATTTATCAGCAATAATAGTAACACTCATGAGATTGTTGTCCACAGGATAGCCATTAAAGGGACTTAATATATGATGATAAATTTCACCATCTACTTCCAAAAATCTCTCGTATACACCAGAGGTAACTACAGTTTTATTAGATACTTTTAATATAGCAAAGTAATCGCCTCTTGTATCAAAAGGATTTTGAATACCTATAGACCAATCTTCGCCATTAGCTTTTGAACCAAGAGCAAATATATTTCCTCCTAAACTTATAAGAGCTGATTTTACATTCTTTGATGTTAAGTACTCAGCTAGTTTATCAGCAGCATATCCTTTAGCAATTCCACCTAGGTCAATTGACATATTCTCATCTTCTAATTTTACAGTACTATTAGCTTCGTCTATAGTAACCTTTGTATAGTCAATTAAATTTAAAGCTTTATCTATTTCATTTTGAGTGGGAAGTTTAGCTTCATCACTTCCTATATTCCAAAGAGAAACTAAAGGTCCAACAGTAATATCAAAATTACCATTTGAAAGCTTTGAATAATATTCTCCTCTTTGGATAACAGCTAGTGTATCAGGGGAAACTTTAACAGCATCTACACCTGAGTTACTATTTATAGTTGAAACCTCGCTATCAATTATATGAATACTCATTTTACCTTCAATATCTTTTAGAATAGTGAACATTTCATCTATCATTTCTTCAGTACCATTATCATATAACTTTATATCAATGAGAGTATCAAGAAAATACCCGGATTTTGAAATAGGCTCAGCAATGGTAGAACCCGCATTTTTTTTATTAATTATAGAATAAAAAAGGGATGCTATTATAATAATGAATAAAAATATGGTTACAATAAGTTTGTTTTTTTTCATAATTCCCCCCAGAATATTTAGTATTATTTTAAACTAGAATTGATTATAACACTGATTAAGGATAAAATAAAGAATAGATAAAATATAAAAATAATAGGTGATAAAATGAAGAAAATAGATTTTATTATAATAATAATAGCATTAGTTTTAGCAGGCTTGATTTATGGAGGAATTAAATATAATAATTATTTAGTAGCCCAAAATTCCAAAGAAATTTATGCTGAAATTCAGGTTAATGGGGAAATTTATAAAAAAATTAATTTAACTGAAGGGGCTAATGACACAGTTAGCTTAGAAACAGAAGATGGTAAGAATATAATAGTAGTAGAAGGGTTCAACGTTTATATGCAGGAAGCAGATTGTCCAGATCAAGTATGTGTTGAAGGTGGAGCTATTACTAAAATTGGGGAAAGTATAATTTGTTTGCCGCATAAAGTGGTAGTGGAAATTAAAGGAACAGGAACTAGTGAAGTAGATGCAGTAGTAAATTAGTTATGATGATAATAATAATGAATAATTGTTCAATGAAAGCTTGCGCTATGGCGTAAGCTTTATTGCATAAAAAGCAAAGGGAGATACTATGGGCAATATTAATGAAGTAATAAAAATATCTGTGAGGCATTTAGTAGAATTTGTCCTTAAGTCAGGAGATTTAACATCTACATTTATAGGAAGTGGTAGAATGGTTGAGGGCACAAAAGCTCATCAACGTATACAAAAGGCGGCAGGAGATAATTATAATGCAGAGGTGCATTTAAAATATATTTTACAAAAAGAAGATACTACTATTGAAGTAAGTGGACGAGCAGATGGAATCATAAAAGAAGAAAATGAAGTTATAATTGATGAAATAAAAACCACTACAAAAGTATTAGACTTTTTAGAAGAAGATTACAATATAAAACATTGGGCACAAGCAAAATGTTATGGTTTTTTTTATGCTACTGAAAACCAGTTAGAAAATATAAGTATTCAATTAACATACTATAATATAGATTCAAGAGACATAAAAAGATTTAAAAAAGAATATACATTGAAGGAGCTACAAGAAGAATTTTTTTTCTTATTAAATTCTTATATGGAATGGGCTAAAGAGCTTAAACAATGGATAAAAGTAAGAGATGAGTCTATAAGTGAACTCAACTTTCCATTTCCTGAATTTAGAGAAGGACAAAGGAAATTATCTGTAGCTACCTATAAAACAATAGAAGAGGGGGAAATACTTTTTGCTCAAGCTCCAACGGGTATAGGGAAAACTTTAGCCACGGTATTCCCAACGGTAAAAGCTTTAGAAAAAGGATTTACTTCAAAAATAATGTACCTTACAGCAAAAACTATTACAAGAACAGCGGCAGAAAAAGCTTTTGAGCTATTAAAAGAAAATGGGCTTAGATTTAAAACTTTAACTATAACAGCAAAAGAAAAGATATGCTTTAAGGAAGAGGTAAATTGTGATCCAGAGGTATGTAAATATGCTAAAGGTCATTTTGATAGAGTAAATGCAGCTATATTCGAAATTTTTCAAGAAGAAAATTTATCAAGAGATAATATTGAAAAATATTCAGAAAAACATTGTGTATGTCCATTTGAATTCTCTTTAGATTTAGCTTTTTGGGCGGATGGAATAATATGCGACTATAATTATGTTTTTGATCCAAGAGTTCATTTAAAAAGACTATTTGGAGATGAAGGTACGGATTATGTTTTTCTAGTAGATGAAGCTCATAATTTAGTAGATAGAGCTAGAGAAATGTTTTCAGCAGAAATTTTTAAAAAGGATGTACTAGAATTAAAAAAAGCTTGCAAGGATAGTGCTAAAGAATTATCAAGTATAGTTAGTAAGATTAATAGCTTTTTTGTTCAATTAAGAAAAGAATGTGAAGAAAAAGATAAATTTATTATAAAAGAGGAAGTTCCGAAAGAATTAACAGCTTTATTAATTAAGTTTACAAACAAAGCTGAAAAATGGCTTATGGAACATATTAATTCTTCAGAGGAAGTAAAAGAAATAATACTTCAATTTTATTTTAATGCACTTACATTTTTAAGAACAATAGATTCTTATGATGAAAAATATATAACTTATGGTGAATCCTTAGAAGATAATAATGTTAGATTGAAATTATATTGTTTAGATCCATCTACTCAGTTAAAAGAAGCACTAAAAAGAGGAAAATCAGCTGTATTATTCTCAGCTACCTTATCACCTATGGATTATTTTATTGATTTATTAGGTGGACAGGAGACTTCTTACCGAATTAGATTAAAATCATTTTTTGAAAAACAAAATTTAGGCTTATTAGTAGATGGAAAAACCTCTACAAAATATAGGTTAAGGGATTATTCCTATGAAAAAATTGCGGATATGATTAATACAATAGTTAAGGCCAACACAGGCAATTATTTAGTATTTTTCCCTTCTTATAAATATATGGACAATGTATTTTTAAGTTTTAAACAAAGATACAATAACATAAAAGTCATATGTCAAAGTGTGGGTATGAGTGAAGAGGATAGAGAAAAATTCCTTAAAAAATTTAAAGCTGATGAAGATAAAAGCTTAGTTGCTTTTGCAGTTATGGGAGGAATTTTTGGAGAAGGAATAGACTTAGTAGGTAATAGATTATCTGGGGCTATCATAGTAGGAGTAGGACTTCCTCAAATTTGTTTTGAGAGAGATATTATAAAAGATTATTTTAATAAAAAAAACGGAATGGGCTTTGATTATGCTTATGTGTATCCTGGTATGAACAAGGTGATGCAAGCTGTAGGTAGAGTAATAAGAACAGAAAAGGACAAAGGCATAGCTTTATTAATAGATGATAGATTTCTTAGTAATAAATATCTTAATTTATATCCATATGAATGGAGTCATTACGAAAAAGTAGATAATATGTTGAATTTACAAGAAAAATTAAAAAATTTCTGGCAAAAGCTTGACTAACGAACAAATGTTCTATATAATAAAAATATAGACATTGGAGAGAAAAAGATTTTGAATTATGCTTTATGAGAAGGAGCAGGAATATGATAAATGAAAGAAATTTAATTGTAAGGGTAAATTATTCTATTATTGATGCTAATAGGGAAAACATACAAAAAAAAGCTCACATCATAAAAGCAGGTATAGAAAACTCAAGAAAATATTTAATAGGTGGAGGGTACTGTAATAAATACGGTGGATCCTTTACTTTTAAGGCAAAAGACATACAAGAAGCTAAATTTATAGCAGACAATAATAGATTTGCAGAAAATAAAATGTACAGATATGAAATGCTTATAATGGACGAAAGAACTTTAATAGCATAAAATTGAATAAATTTTTATATAAAATAGAAAAATATTAACAATGGATTAGATAATGAATCTGTTGTTTTTTTCTTTATTTGGTATAATTGATATATATAATTAGAATGGAGTGAAGTTAAATGAAGGCAGAAATTTTAGCAGTGGGAACTGAGTTATTATTAGGGAATATTGCAAATACAAATGCTCAGTTTTTAAGTGAGAGATTAGCGGATTTAGGTTTTGATGTTTATAGACATACAGTGGTGGGAGATAATGGAGAAAGATTAAAGAAGGCATTTGAAGAAGCTTTTTCAAGAGTAGATTTAATTATTACCACAGGAGGGCTTGGACCTACAAAGGATGATTTAACAAAGGAGATTGCTTTTGAATTTTTTAATAAGAAATCGGTAGTACATAAAGAAACTTTAGACAAAATAGAGGCATATTTCAAAAAAATGAATAGGCCTATGGTAGAAAGCAATAAGAAACAAGCTTATTTCCCAGAGGATGTTACTATATTATGCAATGATTTTGGAACTGCGCCTGGTTGTGGAATTGAGGAAAATGGTAAGATATTAATAATGCTACCGGGACCTCCAAAAGAAATGAAACCAATGTTTGAGAATTATGGAATACCGTTCTTAGAAAAATTTAGTGATTGTGTTTTGACATCTAAGATCTTAAGAGTAATGGGAGTAGGAGAAAGTAAAGCAGAAGAAATGATACATGATATTATAGATAATCAAACAAATCCTACTATAGCTCCTTATGCAAAAGAAGGAGAAATGATTTTTAGAATTACAGCAAAAGCGGATACCAAGGAAGAAGGATACAAATTAATTGAACCTTTAGAAACAGAAATAAGAAATAGCCTAGGAATAGCTGTTTATGCTGAAGGCGAAACTACATTAGAAAATGTAGTGGGGGAATTATTAGTTAAAAAGAATTTAACTATCTCATCAGCTGAATCTTGTACAGGTGGGCTGCTAGCTGGAACTTTAATTAATTACCCGGGAATTTCAGCAGTTTATAAAGAAGGAGCAATAACTTATACAAATGAGTCTAAAGTAGAAAGATTAGGGGTGTCAGAAGAAACCTTAAAAGAGCACGGCGCAGTAAGTAGAGAAACAGCAGAAGAAATGGCTAAAGGAGTTGCTTTAAGGTCTAACACAAATATAGGAATTTCAACTACAGGAATTGCAGGACCAGGTGGAGGCACGAAAGAAAAACCAGTGGGCCTTGTGTATGTAGGGTTATATTTTAATGGAGAAGTTAAATCAAAAGAATTTCACTTAGTTGGAAGTAGGGAAAAGATTAGGATCACTACGGTGCTTAGGGCTTTGGAATGGATTAGAAGAGAAATTATTAAATAACCCCCAATTGGGGGTTATTTAAGTTCTTACTTATAAAACTCAGTACTAAATCCTTTTTCTAAAACATATTTAGCATATTCTTTTGCTCCAAATAAAGATAAATCTCTATAATTACCGCATTGTAAATCATTAGCGGCAGGAACTTCTTCAGCTGTTAGAACTTGATTTAAAGCGGCTTCTAAAGCAACTTTAACCTCTTCAGCAGCTACATCACCCCAAACAATAGTATAGAATCCGGTTCTGCAACCCATTGGAGAGATATCTATAATATTATCTAAATGTTCTCTTAAATATCCAGCTAATAAATGTTCTAAAGCATGCAGAGCAGCTGTTGGCATAGCTTCTGCATTTGGTTGCAGGAATCTTAAATCAAACTTTGTAACTTTATCACCGTGAGCTCCATCTAAAACACAGCACTTTCTAACATAAGGAGCCACAACTCTTCTATGGTCTAATTGAAAACTTTCAACTTCTGGCATGATAAAACCTCCTTTTTAATTGTATGACACATATATTTAATAGTATCATAATTATCACATATTACTTAATTACATTCAACAACTAACATTCTTTATAAAATAAATCTAATAAATGTTATTAATAGAATTAACCACGGAAGAAATATTCCTAACAATTTGTTTTGCAATTTCAGGTTTATTCATGGTGTATATATGAATGCCATCTACTCCATTTGCTAATAAATCAATGATTTGTTCTGTAGCATAAGCTATTCCCGCATCTTGTAAGGCTTGTGGACTATCGCCGAATTTATTTATTATATTTTCATATCTTTTGGGCAATTTTGCTCCACAAAGAGATATTATTTTATTTATTTGAGCTTTATTAGTTATAGGCATAATACCAGCTTGAAGAGGTGTATTTATACCTTTTTCTTTTAAATGATCATTGAGCTGGTAAAAGTATTTATTTTCAAAGAAAAGTTGAGAAATTAAAAAATCTGTTCCTAGATTAATTTTATACTGAAGGTTTTCCCAATCAGATTCTTTTGTAGGCGAATCTAAATGACCTTCTGGGTAGCAAGCTGCAGCAACACAAAAATCCCCTTTAGATTTAACATAAGATATTAAATCTGAGGAATAATTAAATTCAATAGGATTAGGAATAGAAAAAACAACATCATGAGGAATATCACCTCTTAGTGCTAAAACATTATTAATATTATTTTCTTGTAAATTAAATAGAATTTCATCAATCTCATTTTTACATGAACTAATACAAGTTAAATGAGCTAAGGAATCTATATTGTATTTGTTTTTTATAATGGATGAAATTTCTACAGTTTTGTTTTTACTAGTGCCACCAGCCCCATAGGTTACACTAATATAATCAGGATGTAGATGAGCTAAAGCATCTACAGTGTTGTAAACTGTATTTAGTGAGGAAGTTTCCTTTGGCGGAAATATCTCAAAGGAAATAACAGTGTTCTTCTCTTTAAATTTTTCATTAATACCCATAAAGCGCCCCCTTAAAATAAAAAAACTGCTTTCAATAAGAAAGCAGTTATAAACATATGAATGTCAATTTGCTCTTATCTTTCAGAATAAAATCTGCAGGATTTAACACCGGGCAATAAATTGCTGGTTGTCGGGCTTCACAGGGCCAGTCCCTCCACCTCTCAGGATAAGAAATATTAAATTATTGAATTAATTCTAATACCTTATAAAGGAAATGTCAATATAAAGTTTAATATGTCAAGATAATTATTGCTTTATACGACATTTATATATATTATATAGTTTAAAGATAAACAGATATTTTTTATTAAAAGGGGGATTAATTGTGATTAAGAATTTATTGGGGAAAGAATTTTTGGTTTTTGACGGCGCTATGGGTACTATGCTTCAAAGTAGAGGATTGGGTATAGGCGAAATGCCTGAATTATATAATATAGAAAATAGGGAAGTAATTTTAGAGATACATAAAAAATATATAGAAGCAGGAGCAGATATTATTTCTGCAAATACTTTTGGGGCAAATGATTTAAAGATTAAGAACACAAAGTATACTGTTGAGGAAATTATAAAAGCAGGTGTAGAAATTGCAAGAGAAGCAGCAGGAGAAAAATATGTGGCTTTAGATATTGGATCTACGGGAAAATTATTACAACCTTATGGGGAACTGAGTTTTGAAGATGCTTATGATTTATTTAAAACTCAAATTATAGCTGGAAAAGAAGCAGGTTGTGACCTGATTTTAATAGAAACAATGACAGATATTTATGAAGCTAAAGCAGCTATCTTAGCAGCAAAAGAAAACTCAGATCTTCCAGTTTTTTGTACTATGACCTTTGAGGAGAATGGAAGAACTTTAACAGGAACAGATCCTTTGACTATGGTTGTTATCTTAGAATCCTTAGGAGTAGATGCTATTGGTATTAACTGTTCATTAGGACCAAAAGAAATTGCGCCTTTTGTAAAAACTATTTTAGAATATGCTTCAGTGCCAGTAATGGTGCAACCTAATGCAGGTCTTCCTAAAATAGTAGAAAATATAGCTAGCTATGATGTTATGCCAGAAGAATTTGCTTTAGAAATGAAGAAAGTAGCAGAAATGGGCGTAGCTATTCTAGGTGGATGTTGTGGAACAAATGAAAACTATATTTTGGAGTTAAAAAAAGTTTTGAAAGAGGTAAAGTATAAAAAAACTAATCCCAAAAATTTTACTGCGGTATCTTCTAATTCAAAAACTGTTATTTTAGATGAAGGTATAAAATTGATAGGAGAAAGAATTAATCCTACAGGTAAGAAAAGATTTAAAGAAGCGTTAAGAAATAAAGATATTGGGTATATACTAGATGAAGCTATGGCTCAAAGAGATATGGGAGCAGATATTTTAGATGTAAATGTGGGACTTCCAGAAATAGATGAAAAAGCAACAATGATTGAGTGTATAAAAGAAATTAGTGTGGTAGTAAATAATCCATTACAAATAGATAGTTCAGATAAAAATGTTATTGAAGCAGCCGTGAGGATTTATAATGGAAAACCTATAATTAATTCTGTGAATGGCAAAGATGAAGTTATGGAAGAAATATTTCCTATTGTTAAAAAGTATGGAACAGCAGTTATTGGGTTAACTTTAGATGAAAGAGGTATTCCTGAAACAGCTGAGGAAAGAGTTGAAATTGCTGAGAAAATAATTAATAAAGCCAAAGAATATGGTATTGAAAGAAAAAATATTATTATTGATTGTTTGGTCTTAACAGCTTCTGCGCAACAAAATCAAGTAATGGAGACATTAAAGGCTATTAGATTAATTAAAGAAAAATTTAATGTTAAAACTACTCTAGGTGTTAGTAATATTTCCTTTGGATTACCTGAGAGAGAATTATTAAATAAAACATTTTTAACCATGGCATTTACTATGGGATTGGATGCACCTATTATTAATCCTAAGTCTGAGGAAATTATGAGCACAATAAAAGCTTATAAAGTTTTAAATAATGAAGATAAAGATTCTAAAGATTATATATTATATGCAAGCAAGAAGAATGAAGAGAAAAATGAAAATATTATTAAGGAAGTTGTAAAGCCTAAACATAGTTTAAAAGAAATAGTTATTAAAGGATTGAAAGAAGAAGCGTTCAAAGCAACAAAAGAACTTCTTATTACTGAAAATTCAATGGATATAATCAATAAACAGCTTATACCAGCACTGGATCATGTTGGAGAAGAGTTTGATAAAGGGACTTTATTTTTACCAAGTTTAATTCAATCTGCTGAAACTGTTAAAGTTGCCTTTAATATTATAAAAGAAGAACTTGAAGCAAAGGGAGAAGAAAAAGTTAATAAAGGCAAGGTTGTATTAGCTACTGTCAAAGGAGATATTCATGATATAGGTAAAAATATCGTGAAGGTGTTGTTGGAAAATTATGGATTTGAGGTTATAGATTTAGGCAAGGATGTGCCACCACAAAAAATTGTAGATGCAATTAAAGAGCATAGTATAAAATTAGTTGGGTTAAGTGCATTAATGACTACAACGGTTGTAAGTATGCAAAAAACAATAAAATTAATAAGAGAAAACAACTTACCTTGCAAAGTGCTTGTAGGGGGAGCGGTATTAAACCAAGAATATGCAGATATGATAGGTGCGGATTACTATGCAAAGGATGCTAGAGAAACGGTTAAAATAGCACAACAACTATTATAGTTTTGTGATATAATTAAAATAGGTATTATTATAATTTTATTATATTTTAATTTAAATTCAAAGAGGAGATAGTTATGAAGACAGTTATTTTAGTAGATTCAAGTAGCGATTTACCAAGAAACTTTATTGAAGATAATAACTTACCCCATGTAGGATTGATTTGCAATCTAGATCAAGAAAATCACATTGATGATTTTGGCAAAACTCTTACTTATAAGCATTTTTATAAGAGATTGAGGGAAGGTGCAATGCCTACTACATCTCAAGTGAACATTTTTACTTTTGAAGAAATTTTTAGAAAGCATGTTTTAAATAAAGAAGCAGTTATTTACTTAGCTTTTGATTCTGCAATAAGTGGTACATATAATAGTGCTGTTATAGCAAGACAACATATTTTAGAAGAAATTCCGGAAGCAGATATTACTGTTATTGATACAAGATGTGCTAGTATAGGAGAAGGTTTAATAGTTTATAAAGCAAATGAAATGTTAAAGAATAATGCGTCAAAAGAAGAAATAGTTAATTGGGTGGAAGATAACAAATTTAACGTTAGGCACTTTTTTGTGGTTGAAGATTTACAACATTTAAGAAGAGGTGGTAGAGTTTCGGCAACAAAAGCTGCTGTAGGAACACTTTTAAATGTTAAACCAATGCTTCATGTAAATAAAGCAGGAGAGCTTATTAATATTGCAAGCATTAGGGGAAGAAAAAAAGCTATTAAAGCTTTGGTTGAAAATTTTGATAAAAACATGAATGATAAATCTTTAGATGTGATTGGGATAAGTCATGGAGATTGTTTAGAAGATGCAGTATTTTTACAAGGATTATTGGAAGAAAAATATGAATTTAAAGAAGTACTGATAAATCATGTGGGTCCAGTTATAGCATCACATACAGGGGCTGGAATGTTAGCACTTTGTTTTATTGGTAAAGAAAGAGAAGAATAATATATAAGTTTTCCCATATAAAAAAAGCTTTTTATATGGGAAAAAGCTTTTTTTGCAGAAAAAAAGCTGGTAAAAACCAGCTAAAAATTATAATTTAAATAAGAGAAACTTAGCATTAATATAAAAAAGAATATAGCTAGTGTTTTAAAAAGTGTTATTTTAAAAGAAAATTCTTTTAAATCTTTTGTTAAAGATATTCGGTTAACCAATATATTCACCCCTCGAATATTAAATACTATTTATAAATTAATATTAGTATATTACTTTTTAGTCCTTTGTTTGTTACAAAGTAGTAACAAATAGTAAATGATTTAGAAATTATAGCAATTTTTTTAAGGAAGTAAGCTTTTGAAATCTATAATTCCTGACCCTTGAATAGATTTTGGTATGTTTAAAAACTTACAAGATAATTTTAATGAAGATATAATATCTTGAAAAGTCAAATCTTTATTATTTTCAAGTAAAAGTGCACATACACCTGATATAAAAGCTGCTGATATAGAGGTTCCAGTATAAGATATATATGGCTGATTAAGAGGAGAAGGGTAAAGTTTTTTACCATTCCTTTCAGATTTGTATGAGATATCGCTATTTAAAGAATATATATCTACACAAGATGAGCTTAAATCAGGTTTTTGTTGATTCTTATTTGAAGCTCCAGAAGAATATATATAAGCTTTTGGAGAATGAGTAGTATCTATCCCACCTACAGTTATACAACTTGCCAATGTGGCAATACCCGTCATAGAACTATCCATATTTCCATTATGACCACTAGGAACTACACAAATTATATTTTTATTAACAGATTCTTTGAATAATTTATCAAACAAAGAAATAATAAATTTGTTATATTCAATTAATTCGAAAGGAAGACAAATAATACGTATATTAAATTTTTCGCTATCTAATAATATGTTTTCAATGGAGAAAAGTAGATCTGAAACAAAGCCCCTACCAATTCCATTAAAAGCTTTTATCATATAAATATTAGTGTTTTCTGCTATTCCTTTGTACATACCCTTGGAGCAATGGCCACTAGAAGATATAATCCCACTGACAAAGGTACCATGGCCGTTATCATCGTAGGGATAAGTTATTCCATTAACAATATCTTTGAAACAAACTATTTTATTTCTAGGAGTGGTTAAATCTTTATGAGGATAAACACCACTATCTACAATGCCAACTGTTATTCCTTTCCCAGAAAGTTTATAAGGAGTATCATAATAAATTCCGTTTGAACTAGATATACTACTACCACACAATAAAGCATGAGAATCAAAACTAATATAATCTATTTCAGGATATTCAATTAATCGTTCAATTAACTTCTTTTGAATAGATACACTAACACAGTTTAGTGAGGGTATACATCTAATAATATTTACCTTAAAGGAGTTTAATTTTTGATAAAGTTTCTGAGGCATAGATTTACTATGGATAATAACTCTATAGTTTTTAAATTCATCATTTTCTAACGCATTAATAAGATTTTGATCTAATTTCTTTTTTAAAGCTAACATAAAAACCTCCTAAAGAACTTTATATAATATAATATAGTCTTTGTTAATTATTAATGTTAACTTTAAAAAAAAGAAACTATCTTTTCCACTTAAAAATTATAATACCTAGTATCATTATTAATAGACCCATGATTTTTGTTGATCCAAAATACACTTTTTCAGACCCAAAAAGACCAAAAGCATCAATTACACCTGCAGCTAAAAGTTGTGAAACCAAAATAGTAGAAATAGAATAAGTTGGTCCTAAAGTTTCTATGCCACCCATAACCGTAAAAATTATAATTACACTTAAAGGACCACCTAAAAGGTAAAGTTTGTTGCTTGAACCAAGATTGCTTAAATTACCTTTTCCTACAAATAACAAAATCAAACCTGTGATAAGAAAAGCTATTGCTTGAACTAAGAAATTGGTTTGCCATAAACCTATTTTTTCACTTAATCTAGTATTAAATACACCTTGAAAACTCATAGAAATACCTGCTATAATAGATGAAATTAATCCAAACATAAAATCAACCTCCACAAATAGTTTAACCTAATTTTAATAAACTATTTATGGAGGCTAGTAATATAATATTTAATGTGTTAATTAAACTAAAGTTTTTACAGAATTTTGCTGCTTAAATAATTCTAAATTTTTCTGAAGATAAGCATTTTCAATCTCATCTTTTTTTAATCCTAGAGCAAAACCTAAAGACAGGTAATTTTCGAACAAAGTTTTGTAGTTGTCGATACTAGGACAAACAACAAAATCGTTAATATCTATGTATAGGTTGATAAATTGAGAGGTTAAATCAGATTGTGAAATTTGAAAATCAAGGTTTATATCAGTGTATGTTTTATCAAGACCAATGCTTAGTATATAATGTACTCCATATACGAACTCTTCTAGTATAGTACCACGTTTGACGGTGGAGTCTTTAACCCAAAATTTATAGCATTGAGTTAATCTAGCTAATTCACTTATTTTAACTTGCAAACCTAATATTTTTTCTGGTAACAAAGATTTCTTTTCATCATTACAATTATCAGTGAAACTTTCATCTACACTTTTTTGCAAAATGAATAGATTCTGTAAATCCATCACATATTCCGCCCTTCATAGAAATTTGCTATTATTATATTTTATATTATTTTCATAAATAAAAAAAGAAACCACAACGTTTACAAAAAAAAAAAATAAAAAAAAGTGATTTTTTTTAAAAAACAATAAAATCACCGTAAAAAAATAACATATTTTAATAAAAAACAGTATAAAATTAATAATCTCTTAAAGGAAAAGATTTTATTAAGATATCCTTCTTGTTATTTATAGATTTTCTTAACTCCAATCTCTCGATTTTTGCAAATCCAAGATAAGGTAAATTATTTTTTATATTTATAGCACAAGATGGTTTCTCTTTAAACATTTTTCTAATATGATAATTTGAGCTAACTACTGGGATTCCAAAATCACATTTATGATTATTTGAGTTGAAGCCATGAAGAGCTAATGTGTCTGATAAAGTCCTAGAAATTTTATTTATATATCCAGATTTATCAACTTTTAATCCTACAAGTTTAGAATAATCGTCTAAAAATAATTGAGGAGTTATCTGTACTTTGAATTTTTTATAGGGTGTTATAGATTCTTGGATTATTTTTGTGAATTCATCAATGTTAGCATCGTTAAAACTTTGAAGCGGAATACAAAAATCTGATTTTAATTTATAAACTCTATACTTTTTACAAAGGTCTCTTTGTATTACATCAATAAATTCATTTGAATTTTGGTCAAATAAAGCCACTAATTGATATTTCATAATTTCCTCCACAGAATGGTTCATTATTTTAATAAGTATTAAGATTCTATTATATCAATAGTTATTATACCACAAAATTTACATGTTTTGCACTGAATTAGTTTCTTCCCAAAATATGTTTAGAATAAAAATGTTTTTGTGTAGAATAATATTACTGTGTCAAACACTAGCAAGAAAAAAGACTGTGATTTATGAAAATATAAAAAACACAGTCTAAATTTATTAATTAGGAGGTAATATTATGGACCACAATAACAGTATTCATTGTAATGTAAGAGAGTGTAGAAATCATTGTGAGTCAGAGGATTATTGTACATTGAAGGAAATAAATGTTATTAAAAATAGTGCAAAAGCTAAAACAGTTGAATGTACTGATTGTGCATCCTTTGAAACAAAATAATAAATCTTTATGCTGAAATGATAAAAGCCCATTGCTGATTTTAAATAAATTGGTATGGGCTTTTATTTTTGAAATATTTACAAATATTTTTACATAAAATAGATAAAATTAGAAAAACTATAAATATAAAAGTATAGTAATTAATATGGGATTTTAGTTAAAGTAAAAAATCACATAATAAAAACTCATATAATAAAATTAAGGGTTAACAATTAATTTTATTGTGGTATAATAAAGGATGTGATTATATGTGTAACAATAACACTATACAGTGAGGAAGGTAAAATATATGGAAAAATTGGTTATTGAAGGTGGGCACTGTTTAGAAGGTTCTGTAAATATTAGTGGAGCTAAAAATGCAGCGGTAGCAATTCTACCTGCATCAATAATGGCTAGTAAAGGTGTTTGTAACTTAGAAAACATTCCTGATATTAGTGATGTTAATTGCATTTTAAGTATTATGAGAGATTTAGGAGCAACAGTTAAAAGAGATAATGATAGAGTGATAATAGATAATGAAACGATAAATACTACAGATGCTTGTAGTGAAGATGTAAGACAAATGAGAGCATCATATTATTTGATTGGAGCTTTACTTGGACGATTTAAAAAAGCAAGAGTTGAAATGCCAGGAGGATGTTCTATTGGGGTTAGACCTATAGATCAACATATAAAAGGCTTTGAGGCCCTTGGTGCAAATGTAAGAATCGAACATGGAGCAGTTGTAGCAGAAGCTGAAAGATTAATAGGGACAAATATTTATTTTGATGTAGTTAGCGTTGGAGCAACTATTAATGTTATGCTAGCTGCCACTCTAGCAGAAGGTAGAACTATCCTTGAAAATGCAGCTAAAGAGCCGCATGTAGTGGATGTAGCAAATTTTCTGAATTCAATGGGTGCCAATATAAGAGGTGCAGGAACAGATGTTATAAAGATAAAAGGTGTGGAAGCGTTAAGTGGGTGTGATTATAGTGTTATTCCAGACCAAATAGAAGCAGGAACTTATATGATTGCTACTGCAGCTTGTGGTGGAAGAGTAACTATAGAAAATATAATACCTAAGCACTTAGAATCTATCACAGCAAAACTTGAAGAAATGGGTGTTAAAGTTATTGAAGATGGAGATAGCATTACTGTTGAAAGTGATGGTAATCTTAAAGGTGTAAATGTTAAAACACTACCATACCCAGGTTTTCCTACAGATTTGCAACAACCAATGACAGTTTTATTATCTATAGCAGAAGGTATTAGTATAGTAAATGAAAGCATTTGGGAAAGTAGATTTAAACATGTAGACGAACTTAAAAAAATGGGTGCAAGCATAAAAGTAGAAAATACACTAGCTGTCATAGAAGGAGTCAAAAAACTTGGTGGTGCAAAAGTAATAGCTACTGACTTAAGAGCAGGAGCAGCTATGATAGTAGCTGGACTTGTGGCAGATGGAGTTACTGAGATTACCCATCTTTATCATATTGATAGAGGATATCCTAATATTGAACTTAAATTTAATAGCTTAGGAGCTCGAATCAGAAGAGAAAAAAATTAAGTTTTAGATAGGAGAATAGCTATGGTTTTTTGTCCTTTATATAGTGGAAGCAGTGGAAATAGTATTTTTGTATCTTCAGAACATACAAAAATATTAATTGACGCAGGTCTACCAGGAAAGAAAATTGAAATGGCTTTAAATAAAATTAATAGAGAAGCTTCTGAAATTGATGCTATTTTTATAACTCATGAACACAGTGACCATATAAAAGGTGTGGGTGTTTTGTCGCGTAGATATGACATCCCCATTTATGCAAATCAGTGCACTTGGGAAGAAATGGCTGGTAAGTTAGGCAATATAAAAGAAAAAAACATAAAAATCATGGACAGTGATTATGTTATTATCAATGATATGAAGATAACAAAATATAATATTTCTCATGATGCAGTTGAGCCTGTAGGATATACAGTAGAAGCAGAAAATAAAAAAATTTGTGTAGCTACAGATTTAGGCTATTTTTCAGATGAGGTTAAAGAAGCTATATCCGGTGCAGATATAGTATTATTGGAAAGTAATCATGATGTTCAGATGGTTAAATTTGGGCCATATCCTTATAATTTAAAAAGAAGAATTTTAAGTGACGTAGGTCATTTGTCTAATGATGATTGTGGTAAAGCTATAGTGCATATTGCAAAAGGTAATTGTAAAAGAATTATTTTGGGACACTTAAGCAAAACAAATAATCATCCACAGCTTGCTTATGAAACTGTGCTAAGTGTTCTTAGAGAAAATAATGTTGAATTGAATAAAGATCTATGTGTAGATATGGCTAAAAGGGACATGCCTAGCGAATGTATTGAATTATGATGTTTTGAATAAATAAAATTATAAAATAAAAGTATTTTTTATAAAATTAATCATAATAGATATAAGAAAAGAGGGATTTCAGTGAAAAAATTAATTGGCCTTATCTCAATTATGCTTTTAATAGTTCTTTCTGTTTTAGGATGTAGTGCAAAAACAGATCCTATAAGTATAAATAACAGTGAGAAAATAAAAAATATCAAGTTAACAGATGCCGAAGATGAAAGTATTCAATTAAGCCTTTTTTTTGACGATTCAAAAGATGAAGAAAAAGCACAAGTTACAGTAGAAGAACGTGTTATTATTAAAGAAGAATTGTTAGGAGAACTTATAGTACAAGAACTTATAAAAGGACCTACTACTACAAGTCAGTTAAAGCCAATTTTCCCAAAAGATACAAGATTATTATCTTTTTCTGTAAGTGATAATATAGCTTACATCAATTTAAGCAAAGAAGTAGTTTCTAAAACAACTAAAGCTCAAGAAGAAGCTTGCTTGAAAGCCTTAGCTTTATCTCTTTGCCAATTGCAAGAAATAACCAGCATTAAAATACTTGTAGAGAATAAAGACATAGTAACTTTAGGTGGAAACTATGATATCACTAAACCTTTTTCACCAGAAACAATTCAGTTAGTAAATAGTAAATAGGGAATAACTAATTAAAATAATAATGTACATAAGGAGAGAAAAAAATGAGTTTATATAAACAATGGAATGACATGGTGGTTGAGTTTGTAAAAGCAAATGGAGAAGCAGCTTTTTGGGATAAATATGAAGCAATAGAAAAAGGTATTTACATTGGGATTTTATCAGATCACAATAAAATTTTTGAGGGTAAAGTTGGAGAATTAGCAGAAAAATTAAATGCTCCTTTAGATTTCTTTATTGGATTCCTTGACGGAATAAATGAGAGTTTAAATGAAGAATTAGATATGGAAAATCTAAAAATAGATACTGAAATAAAGTTAGATATTGATTTGGCTAGATTATATTTTAATATGTTAGATGCTAAAGCAGAATATTTATACAATTTAAGCCAATGGGAAGGTATATTCTCAGAAGAAAAAAGAAAAGAAATAACTAAAGCATGGAGAGAATCTAAAATAGTTATTAAAGAACCTAAAATAGGAAGAAATGATCCTTGTACTTGTGGAAGTGGAAGAAAATATAAAAAATGTTGTGGAAAAAACGCATAAATAGTTTCATTAGTAAAAAGAAGGTTTTCTTTGTGAAAATCTTCTTTTTCTATTTGAAGTTGAGAACTAAATACTTTATAATTTAATTAGATATTAACAATAATTCTATTTTGGGAGTGATAATTGTGGATAAAAATGCTTATTTTGTTTTGCAAAAAAAAATAGAAAGAACTATTGAGAATCTTAACAAAAATAATATGGATGGATACTTTGTTAAGGATGAAACAGAATTACAAGAAAAAATAAAAGAAATAATGAAAGAAAAAGACATGATATCAGTAGGAGGATCAATGACTTTGTTTGAAACAGGAGTTATTGATTTGTTGAGAAATGGGAATTATAATTTTTTAGATAGATACAAAGAAGGATTAACTCCAGATGAAATTACAGAAATATATAGAAAAACTTTTTATGCTGATACATATTTAGTTAGCACCAATGCTATTACTGAAAATGGAGAGTTATATAATGTGGATGGAAGAGGTAATAGAGTTGCTGCTATGATATTTGGACCTGATAAGGTTATTGTAGTTGTAGGAGCTAATAAAATAGTTAAAAATTTAGATGATGCCATTAAAAGAAATAGAGAAATAGCTGCTCCGGCAAATACTGTTAGACTAGGAATGCAAACACCTTGCGCAAAAGTTGGGTATTGTATGGATTGTAAAAGTCCACAAAGAATATGTAATGCTTATACTGTTATCGGAAGACAGGGCAAAAAAGGAAGAATTCATGTTATTATAATGGATAAAGACTTAGGATACTAAGAGTGGAACTCCCAATTGCATTGGGAGTTCTATTCTGGTTACAAAAAAATATAAAAACAAATAAGCTTCAAGAAAGAAGATATTTTATATGAATATAACAATTATTTCTGTAGGAAAAATCAAAGAAAAATTTTTAAAGGCAGCTATTGATGAGTATGCTAAGAGACTTACACGTTATTGTAAGTTGAATATTATTGAGGTAGCAGATGAGAAAACACCTGATAATGCTTCTGAAAAGGAAGAAATTATAATAAAAAATAAAGAAGGAGAAAAAATTCTTAAGAATATTAAAGATAATACTTATGTGGTAGCTCTTTCTTTAGATGGCAAAATGATTTCATCGGAAGATTTGGCAGATTTTATGGATAAGTCAGCAATAACAGGAAATAGCAACATTGCTTTTGTTATAGGTGGGTCACTAGGATTATCTAAAGAAGTATTAAATCGATCAGATTTTAAACTTTGTTTTTCTAAAATGACTTTTCCACATCAATTATTTAGAGTAATGTTACTGGAGCAGATATATAGGGGTTTTAGGATAAATAATGGAGAACCATATCATAAATAAAAGAGTGATACCATATGAGTTATGGAAAGGAGAATCTATGAACAATATAAAAAAACTAGCTGAATTGTTTTGGGTATTCTTTAAAATAGGAAGTTTTACTTTTGGTGGCGGGCTTGCCATGTTGCCTTTGATTGAAAAAGAAGTTGTTGATAATAAGAGCTGGGTTGATGAAGAGGAAATATTAGATATTTTCGCTATATCCCAATCTGTTCCTGGGGTAATAGCTATAAATGTGTGTATTTACATAGGAAAAATTGTAATGGGTATTCAAGGAGCAATTGCTGCGGTTATTGGGGTAGTATTACCAGCCTTTATATCTATTTTATTAATATTAATTCTTTTAAGTAGTTTTAGTGGTAATGTTTATGTTGCTAAAGCTTTTTTGGGTATAAGATCAGCCTCAGCTGCTTTGATTCTTCTATCTGCTATAAAATTAAGTAAGGGTGCAATTAACGATAAAATGGGATACGTAATAGCAATTATTTCTTTTATTATTATTATGGTGTTAAATGTAAGTGTGGTTTGGGCTATTTTATTTGGTGGGGTTACAGGGTATTTAACTTATATTATTAAGAAAAGGAGCAAACAATAATGGTACTTATAAAGCTATTTTATATTTTCTTCAAAATTGGAATGTTTGCTTTTGGTGGGGGATATGTTATTTTACCTATGATTTATCAAGAAATACAGATGTTTAATTTAATGTCGGTAGATGAATTTTCGGATATAGTTGCTTTATCTCAAATGACACCGGGTCCTATAGCCATAAATGCAGCTACTTTTGTAGGTTATAAATCGGATGGTTTTTGGGGCGCTTGTGCCGCCACTATAGGGGTTACTTTGCCAGCATTTATAATTATGCTATTAATTATAGCTTTTATAAATAAATTTAAAGAAAGTGAGATTGTTCAAGCAGTTTTAAAAGGAATAAGACCTGCAACAGTTGGACTCATAGCTACTGCTATAATTTTCTTTTCAGAAGCTTCTATTGTTAAAAAAGAATTTTTTACTTTACAACTATTTCAAAATCCTTTTATTTTAATTAATTTCAAAGCTTGTATAATATTTGCACTAACAATTTTTGGAGCAAAGGTGTTTAAAATTGGACCTATTATGTTGACTATTTTAGCAGGAATTCTTGGAGTTATTATTTTATAAAAACTATAAAAATGCAAAGTAAATATATTTTTATTAATTTTTAAAAGAGTTAATCAAATAAATGTTGAAATTAATGGGATTTGAGCGTAAGATATAATTAAAAGCATAAAGAGGTGAAATAAATGGATACTAATTCTGGAGTTAATATGACAGATATCAAAATTAAAAATAGGTCTTTGATTTTAGAAATACTTAAAAGTGAAAATTTATCACGAAAGGACATATCAGAGACAATAGGACTGACTCCAGCCGCAGTTACTATTTTAGTAAATGAGATGATTCAAGAGGGTATTTTAATGGAAAGGGGACAAATAGAAGGAGAAAATAAAGTAGGACGAAAAAAGGTATTGATAGAATTAGTCAAAGAATTTAAGTATGTAATAGGAATCAATATAGAAAGAGAAAAAATTGATATAGGTATTGCTGATCTAAAATATAAATTTTCGAAATTTACTCAATTAGAATTAAAAGCTGATATTGATGTGGAAAAACTAATGGATATGATTTACAATCAATGTATTACTTTGATGTGGGATATGGACTTATCAAAGAATGATATTTTAGGTGTAGGGGTTGGTATTGTAGGTAGCGTTGATCAAGAAAATGGTATAAGCAAGCATGCTTATGGTTTATGGAGAAAAAAAGTTAATATAAAAAAAATACTAGGGGCAAAATTTAATAGACCTGTTATTGTTGAGAATAATGTTAGAGCTTTAGCTATGGCAGAAATTGAATGTACTATGCATAAAAATATAGACAACATGATATTTATTAAATTTGGGCCAGGAATTGGGTCGGCTATTGTGCTTAATAAGCGACTATATTATGGTACAAATAATTCAGCAGGGGAAATGGGACATATGTTAATGAACCCAGATGGGGAAGAATGCAGATGTGGGCAGAAAGGGTGTCTTGAAACTGTAGCTTCGATTGGGACAATTGTAAATAATGTGAAGATAGATTTTAACACTGTTAATATGCCTGTATTAAATGAGTTGTGTTTTCAAGAAAAAGAAAATATAAATGCGGACAATATTCTAGAAGCTTATGATAAAAAAGATATAGAAGTAAGAAAAATAGTAGATAAAGCATTAGCCTTTCTTAGCATTGGCATAGTTAATATCTATAAAATATATGATCCAAAAAAAATAATTCTATATAGTGATTTTTTCAAACAACAAGAAATTATAAATAAATTAATAAGTGAAATCAATAAACTGGCTTCAAATAGTAATATTGGGGATTCACTAGAATTAAGTTCTTTGGATTCTAATAGAAGTATCGGAGGAGTAGCTATAGGATTAAATGAATTCTTTTATAAAACAGGTGGTTATATTGCTTAATGCTTTTGTGAAATAAAAAATTTTAGCTGAATTAATTAAAAAGTTTAATAAATTATTATGGGGGGATACAATTGAATAATAAAAAGCTTTCTAACAAGAATATTTTTTCCTATGCCATAGGGGATTTTTATGGCGGAGGAGCATTTTTCATTATTGGAGCATTATTTTTGGTTTTTCTTACAGATGTAGGGGGTCTAAAATCTACTTATGCAGGAATCATAATTTTAGTGGGTAAGATATGGGATGCAGTTACAGATCCCACCATGGGATATATTTCAGATCACACCAAATCAAAACATGGAAGAAGACGAATTTATTTTTTGGTGGGAATTATACCTATAATGATTTCCTTTGCTTTGCTTTGGGTAAACGTTAACACACCATCACAAGTTTTAAAGTTTATCTATTATCTAGTAACTTATTTATTATTTAATACAGTTTTTACAATGGTAATGGTTCCTTATAATTCTATGCCTGCGGAGATGACGGATGATTATAAAGAACGTTCAAAATTAATAAGTATAAGAATGGTATTTTCTCAGTTTGGAGCTTTGTTAGGGGCAGTTTTACCTTTAACTATAATTAATTCATTTCAGGATAAAGGAACAGGATTTTTAATAATGGGAGTTATGTTTGGAATAATGTATGCATGTCCTTGGTATTTTGTATTTAAAGGCACTAGTGAAAGGCAATGCAGCATTGAGGACAGGAATTCTAAAGGAATGATGGCTGAATTAAAGGATTTATTTAAGGAGTTTGCATCAACTTACAAAAATAAATCTTTAAAAATTCATCTTACTATGTATGTTTGCGCATATGTGGCTATGGATATTTTCAACGCTCTTTTAATATATTATTTGAGAAATTATTTAGGAAAAGAATCTTTTTACCAAGTAATCTTAGGAGTACTTGTTATTGTTGAAATGGGTACTTTGTACTTTGTAGCAAAAGAATGTAGTAAGACAGGTAATGCAGCAACCTATAGAAGGCATTCAATTATATGGGTAATAGGTATAATTTTACTTGGACTAGCTACACCAAATACACCTGTAGGTTTCTTAATAGCATTAGCAGCCATAGTTGGTATTGGACTAAGTGGGGATGTTATGGTTCCCTATAATATGTTGGCTTTTGTTGTAGATGCTGATGAGCTTATTTCAATGAGAAGAAGAGAGGGAACATATGCTGGAATGATGACTTTTCTAAGAAAACTTGCTCAAGCTTTTGCTTTATTCTTAGTAGGTGTAGGACTTGATTTAGTTGGATATCAATCAGGTGGGGTTATAAAGCAAACTACTAGTGCTATTACAGGGATTAGAATTATGTTTTGTATTATTCCTGTATTACTGATTTCATATGGGTTTTATACTTCTTTCAAATTTAAGATAGATCCGAAAAATCATAAAATTTTAATGGAAGAAATTAATAGATTAAAAGAAGGTGGTAAAAAAGAGACTGTAGAAGCAAAAACTAAAGAGGTTTGTGAAGATATCACTGGAATATCTTACGAGAAACTTTGGAGTGTAAACGGTTAATAAAATGAAATTCAACTTAAACCAAAGGAGACGAAAAAAATGAGTATTGATAAAATAATTGAAAAAAACCCAGGTAAAATTATTAAAACAATAAAAGATGAAAGTTTTTCTGCTTATGGTAAAGTATTAAACGAAAAATATTTTAATAAAATTCATAAATATTTAGAAGACAATACTAAAATACCTACTGAAAAAAATATTTATGTTGCAGAGGATGAAGTTATAACAGAAAAAGAAAAAAATAATGAGTTAATAAAAAACATTTTCGGACAAATGCTTTTTCAAATAGGATATTGTCATGGAAATAATGATAGTCTTAATGGATTAGAATATCATAAATGTAGTGAAGTTATTTATGCAGTAACAGATATAGTTCTTATTTTGGGTAAATGGGAAGATATTAAGAATAATGAATACCTTTCATCTAAGACTGAAATTTTTTATGTTGAAAAAGGAACTGCATTAGAATTATATCCAAGGGTACTTCATTTTTCTCCTGCTAAAATCTCTATTGAAGGATTTAAAACTGCAATTATATTAGAAAAAGGTACAAACACTCCACTTGAAAAAGATAAAAGTATTTTAATACAAGAAGATAAATTGTTATTTGCTAAAAATAAATGGCTTATATTACATGAAGATAAACAAGATATGATAGATAAAGGTGGATTCAAAGGCATTGAAGGGGAAAATATAAAAATAAATATTTAAGTATAAAAAAAATAAAGACTAACGATAGTCTTTATTTTTTTATTATAGTTAATTAATAAATCAAAGATAAGTTATCCATAATGTGCTGTATGGAAGGATTTTTTTGTTCAATAGCCAAGAATTCAAATTTATATTTAGGATAATCTTTTTTTAAAATCCATTTAAGCTTGTTAACTACTATCCATGCTTGGTTTTCTGTTGTTTCAGGAAGTAGAATTACAAAAGTTATATCGCTCCATTTACAAACCACATCTAAATCTCTAGTAATGGAATTAATTATTTTACCTATTTTTATAATAGAGGTTCTTTTTAGCAGGGAATCAAGAGAATTCATAGAAACAGTACATTTAATAATGGAAAATTTATTTCCATATCTATTAAACCTTAACTGCTCTTTGGTGGAGTTAAGCATAAACTCATTTTTATTATAAATTCCTTGTTTTAAAGCAAAAGATAATTTTTTAGAAGTCAGACCATCTTTTTTATTTTTTATTTTCTTTAAACTAGCTAGTTGATTAAATTTTTGAATAAAAGAAGTTATTTCTTTATAGCCTAAGAAGATACGCCATTGATTGTTTTCAAAAACTACATTTTTACAAAAGATATCTTCCTCATGTCTACCCATTAGTTCATTTTTTTCCACCACTTGAACTTGTAGCTCAACTATAATTTCAAACACATTATCATTAACTAGTATATCTTTATAAATATTTTTTAGGCTGCACTGAAAACTTATTAACTCAAAAACTTCAGAAACTAGATATTGCCATTTTATAAAATCGTTTTGAGAAATAGACTCCTTATCTTTATCAGACAAGAACTCAAATGCTTCACTGTATTCTTTTTTAGCAATACAATTTAAATAAGCTAATAAAACTTTTTTACTAGGTTCAACGGCAAAATCTAATTGATGTATTTGAGTAGAGTCTTTTTTTGTACTATTAAAAGCACTATACTTTTCCATCCATTTTATCAAATATTGTGCTCTCAAAGATGGATCTTTCAAGGTATCATAAGCTTCATTAATTTTTTGCATTTTTTTTTCGGCATTTGGTGAGTTGTTAACGTCTGGATGATATTTTTTTGATAATCTTATATAAGCACTTTTTATTATTTCAGGCTCAGCCATAAAATGAACTTGTAAAATTTTGTAATAGTCTTCCCATTCATTTATCATGGATTAAGGCCTTCTTTCTTTTTAAACTTTAATAATATACTTAACAATTATTTTAACATAGATAAAATCAAATTAGGTATTTTTTCTAAGGGCGCTTGTTTTTCAACGGCACCAACTTCAAAAGCTACTTTAGGCATTCCATAAACTACACTTGAAGTTTCATCTTGTCCAATGGTTTTTGCACCTTTTCTTTTCATAGATAGCAAGCCTTTTGCACCATCATAACCCATACCGGTGAGAATAACACCAAGAGCATTATCTTTACATTCTTTTGCAACGGATTCAAAAAGAACATCAACAGAAGGACAATGGCCATTAACTCTATCACCATGGAATACTTCAATTTTATATCTATCCCCTATTTTCCTAACACACATATGTTGGTCGCCAGGTGCTATGAAAACTTTACCGGGTTCAATATAATCTCCATTTTCAGCTTCTTTTACATCAAAGACAGTTTGTGCATTTAAACGGTCTGCAAACATTTTAGAGAAAACTGGAGGAATATGCTGTACAATCACAATTCCAGGAATCTTAGCAGGTAACTGCTTTAAAACATTATAAATTGCTTCAGTGCCACCAGTAGAAGCACCTATAGCTATAATTTTTTTCGTGTTCAAGAAAGATTCTTTTGCTACAAGTGTTGTTTCTTCAGTGGAAGTGCTAATTACTTTTGATTTTGCGGCGATTTTAATTTTATATATTAATTGGTTTATAAAATTTTCTACCCCATCTGGAGATTGAACGTTTGGTTTTGTAACAAAATCTACTGCACCAGCATTCATAGCATCAAAAACAGCATCACTAAGAGAACTAACAACAATTATAGGAAGAGGATATTGAGGCATTAATCTTTTGATAAACTCAATCCCATTCATTTTAGGCATTTCTACGTCACAGGTAACAACGTCAGGTTGGAATTCTAAAATTTTGTCCCTGGCATCAAAAGGGTCTACGGCTTTAGCAATAACATTAATCTCATAATCTGAGCCTATGCCTCTTGATATTACCTCTCTAAAAATTAAACTATCATCTATAATTAGAACATTAATTTTTTTCTTCATAAGTAAGCCCTCCTTCTCAATAATCTTATAAATACTTACTATATTTTTCTATATACAGCAGGACAAATATATTTAAATTTAGTTTTTTCTCTGTTTAACGATTCTGAATGGCCAATAAAAAGATAGCCACCAGGCTCCATAATATCATAAAATTTATTTATAAGGTTATCTTTTGTATTTGTGTCAAAATAAATCATAACATTTCTACAGAATATAACATGAAATTTTTTTCTGAATGGAAAAACATTTTCCATAAGATTAAATTTTCTATAGATAACTTCATTTCTGATTTTTTCATTAACCATAAAGTTATCTTCATTATATTTGGTAAAGTAATTTAATTTCCAATTGTTAGGCAAAGGTTCTATTCTATCTTTACTATAGATACCTTGTTTAGCAGTTTCTAAAATACTAGTAGATATATCTGTAGCTAAAACTTTTGTATCCCACCATAGTTTTTCTTTATTAAAGTATTCATCTAAAATCATAGCAAGTGTGTAGGGTTCTTCTCCGGAAGAAGAGGCTGCACACCAAATACGAAGATCTTTGTCTTTACTTGTACTTTTTAGATAAGGAAGAACTTCATCTCTGAAAATATAAAAATGTTCTGCTTCCCGCATAAAGTAAGTGTGGTTAGTTGTTATTTTATCAACTAATACAGTACTTGCTGACCCCGTTTTATCTTTTATTAAATAATCATAATACTCAGAAAAACTAGTAAAGTTTAATTGAGTAAGCAAATTGTGAAGTCGTCCAGTGACAAAAGCTTGTTTTTCTTTTTTTAAATGAATCCCATAGTTTTCTTTTATGTATTCAGTAAGTAATTGAAATTCTTTTTCAGAAATAGTAATCATAAAATTAGTCCCCTTTTAAAGATAGGGGACTATATAAAATATATGGTCCCCTAACAAATGCAGATTTAATCACAATATATGCTAATATTTACCGAATTCATTATCACTTAAATCTATACTTTTTAAATTAATAGCAGGTTTAGATTTTAAAGTAAATTCATCAGAGCTATTAGCATTAATAGTATTTTTTTTATTCATATTATCAAGTAACATAGAAACTTCTGGGTTTAATCCTTTGATATTCTTCTTGTTAGATTTACCGTTTCTACTTTTTAACTTAAATTTAGTTATTTCATTTTTTAGAACTTCAGATTGATTAAATAATTGTTGGCTAGCGGAAGCAGTTTCCTCTGAAGTTGAAGAAGTTATTTGAACTATATTACCAATTTGAGTTATTCCTATATTGATTTGATCTACTCCAATTGTTTGTTGGTTTGATGCTATAGCTATACTATCAACTAAAGAAGTAACCTCTTCAACACCTGATACAACTTGCATCAAAGCTTCAGCGGTTGTATCAGCAATTTTAGTTCCATAGGTAACTTTTTTAATAGAATCTTCAATCATAGATGTAGTTTCTTTTGCAGCATTTGCAGAACGAGCTGCTAAGTTTCTAACCTCTTCAGCTACCACAGCAAACCCTTTTCCATGCTGACCAGCTCTAGCAGCTTCAACTGCTGCATTTAAAGCTAATATATTTGTTTGAAAAGCAATTTCATCAATAACTTTAATAATTTTAGAAATATTATTTGAAGCAGAATTAATTTCTTCCATAGCACTTAACATTTCCTGCATTTGAGAAAAGCTTTGTCCTAAGTTATCTTGAGCAGTAGTTGAAATAGCTTTAGCTTTATTAGCACTTTCAGCATTTTGTTTAGTTTGAGAGGCTATTTCTGCAATAGAAGCAGTTAACTCCTCAATAGAACTTGCTTGCTGAGTAGAGCCTTGTGCTAATGAGGCACTGGAATTGGCAACCTTTTTAGCACCAGAAGTTACTTGATCAGTTGCTTCATTAATATTTAATAGAGTGTCATTTAGATTATCCGACATAGTTGTAATTGAATCAGCAAGAGTTTTAATAGGACTCTCAGCTTTTATATCCAATGAATAATTAAAATCACCATCTTTTAGTAAATCAACAGATTTTAAAACAGTTCTTATAGGATTGCTTATAAAAACATTAAGAAGAACAAAATAGGTAAAACTTAAAATAATAGAAACAATCAATAAAGAAATCATAATTACTATAGAAGAAGTTATAGTATTAGCATTATTTTTATAAATTTCTATAATTCCTATTATAATAGAAATAGAAGTGATAATTGTATAAAACAAGTACATAAGTGTAAGCTTTGATTTACTTTGAAGTTTCTTTCTTGAACTCATTTTTATCTTTGTCCCCTTTTATTATATATTTGATAAATCAGCTATTTCATCTTCATCTAATAATTTTGCACAATCTAGAATTAAAGTGATATTATCACCGGTTTTAGCTATATTTTTAATATATTTCTTGCCATCTTTAGTAAGTTTAGGAGGAGCTACAAGGTCTTCTTCAGGAATATTCATAACTTCTGATACACTATCAACTATCAAACCAATAGATATTTCATCCATATCTATAACAATAATACAAGTTCTATCATTGTATTCCATAGCAGCTTTTTTAAATTTTAACCTAGCATCCATTACAGGAATAATTTTACCACGTAAATTTATAATTCCTTTGATGTAGTCTGGAAGTTCAGGTACAACAGTTATAGGTTGAACTCCTACAATTTCAGTTACATATAATATTTCAACTCCATACATTTCAGACCCTAATGAAAAGGTAAGAAATTTCCCCTTTTGAGTATCTTCTTCTTCGAATGCATCTTCAATAATTTTTTGATTCATAGTTTTATCCCCTTTATCATTATATTTTAATTTTATACTTTATAATGTTAAACCAGCAGTATCAAGTATTAAACTAATACTTCCATCACCTAATAAAGTACATCCGGCTAAGCCGGTTATTTTCTTGTTTTTCTTGATATAATTAGGTAATGATTTAACCACAACCTGCTGTTTACCAATAAGTTCATCAGCAAAAATACAAAAGTTGTTATCTTCTTGTTCTATCATAATAAGAATACCTTCATTGAAATCTGTGATATTTGTATCTATACTATAATATTTATGTAACCTTAGTATAGGTAGGCATTCACCTCTCAACATAATCATTTCATTTCCTTCAGGGTCTATTAACAAATCTTCTTTTTTCGGCCTAAAAGATTCTTTTATTTTAGTAATAGGAATAGTGTATCTAGAACTACCTACTGCAATATTCATACCATCAATTATTGCTAATGTAAGCGGTATTTTTAAAGTTATTGTTGAACCTTTATTCTCCACACTATCCACGGAAACAGAACCACCAACAGCCTCTAAATTTTTTGTGACTACATCCATACCAACCCCTCTTCCAGAAAACTCAGTAATATTTTCTTTGGTAGAAAAGCCCGGCAATAAAATCAAATTATAAATCTCTGTATCACTCATATCGGATTCTTTTTTTACTAATATATTATTTTCACGTGCTTTTTTTAATATTTTTTCTTTATTTAAGCCTCTACCATCATCTTTAATTACCACAAGAACATTATTACCGGAATTTTTAGCCTCAAGTATTATTGTTCCCACTTCATCTTTATTTTTAGAAATTCTTTCATCAGAATCTTCAATACCATGGTCAATAGAATTTCTTATTATGTGCATTAAAGGGTCAGAAATATGTTCTATAATATTTTTATCTACTTCTGTTTCTTCACCAATAACAACAAGTTCAACTTTTCTATTTAATTTTTTGCACATATCTCTAGTGATTCTATGCATTTTCATAAAGGTAGTAGATAAAGGAACCATTCTAATAGACATAACCATATCTTGTATTTCACTAGTTATTTTGTGTAAACGCCTAGATGATGTTTGAAAACTTTCTAGTTCTAGACTAGTTATTTCAGGATTTTGGGTGACCATAGCTTCTGCAATTACCATTTCTCCAACTAAATCCATAAGCTTGTCTAGTTTGTCCACATTAACACTAATAATACTTTGAACATTATTTTGAGAAGCTACTGGGGCTACATTTTTAGGAGTATTTTTTTTATCTTCACTAATTTTTTCTTTGATTTTATTTGAATCAGATTCATTTTTTTCCTGAACAAGTTCCAAATCTTTTAAAAACATTGTTTGCATGAAGAAAGCATTAATTTCATCATAACTTTTTTTTGTTTTTAAAGAGATATGAAATCCACTTTTTCGAATAACAGAAGTACTTGTATCATCATCAAGAACGTTTTCAGGCTTATAGGAGATGAATTCTGTCAATTCTGTTAGTTCATTGATTATTGTATAAGCACGTATATTCTCCATTTCACAACCATCTTCAAAGAAAACAGTAGCATTAAATGAGTTTAAATCAGTATAGTTTTCATCTATTTCTTTTGGAATTAGCACATCTTCTATTGGATTTAGAACATCTGAGGCTGTCTCGAAAGAATTTGATGATTTTAATTGGGCTAGAAAGGCTTTGATATCTTTAATTATAGAAGCAGCATTTCCATCTACTTCATCCCTACTTTTGATTTTTTCTAGTTCGATTTTTGTGAAATCTAAACCCTCTAAAACTAAATCAGATAGTCTTGAATAATCCACATTATCAGGTTTGTTTTCTCTTAAAAAGTAAAACAAATCTTCCATAGAATGAGCAAGTTCAGCTATATTGTTAAAAAGCATCATTCCAGAAGAACCTTTTATAGTATGCATAAAGCGGAATATTTCATTGATTGAGTTTTCAGAATATTCGTTGGCTTGTTCGCTGGAAATAATTGCTTGCTCCAATTGTTCTAATAATTGTGATGTTTCAAATATATACATATCCACCATTGGTTCATTAGAGTATATTTGCGACAAGGTTGAAACCTCCTTTTGTTTTTAGTATGTTAAATCGTTAATATATTTGAAATTAAGGTTATTAACTAATTATATTATAATATTTGTGTTATGCAAAGAGTTTGTTTAGGGAAATTAGGCTTAATATGTAATTTTTAATAAAAAATTAGCTGAAATTATAATAATTATTAAAATTAAAGCTATAATTAATTAATTTGAACTAATAATTTATACTTCAAAAGTATTTTTCAATTTGAAATTATTAATCTGTGATTTTAACATGCCAGCTTCATTTGAAAGTATTTTACTTGTAGTAGCAGTTTGGTCTGAAGTTGAAGAAGTACAATGTACAACCATTGATATTTGAGATATGCTAGCCTTTACTTCATGTAAACTAACAGATTGTTCATCACAAGCAAAAGCAATATTTTCAACTATATTTGAAGCATTAGTTGATTTTTCAACAATATTATTTAAGGATTGTGCAGTTAAATCAGCTATTATTGTTCCCTTTTGTATCAAAGCAATAGAATTATTAAGTATAGTTGAAGTTTCTTTAGAAGCATTTGCAGAATGAACAGATAAAGACCTAATTTCATCGGCGATAACAGAAAATCCTTTACCTTGTTTTCCTACTCTAGCAGATTCAATAGAGGCATTAATTGCTAGTATATTTGTTTGGAAAGCAAGATTGTCAATAACCTTTATGATTTTGGAGATAGTTTGGGAAAAGTTTTGTATATTGTTCATTGACTCTAAAAGCTCTGACATGTGTTGATTACTTTCAAAGGCATAATTTTTAGCTTGAATAGATATATCTTTAGCTTTTTGAGCATTTAATGCATTTTCATGAGTTTGGGATGAAACAAACTCAATAGTAGCAGCTAATTCTTCAATTGCACTGGCTTGCTGGGTGGCTCCTTCAGACAAAGATATGCTTGAAACAGCCATTTCATTTGAAACTAAAGCTAATTTTTGAGAAGAGGAGCTAATATTATATAAAGCATTATTCATATTAAATGTCATATTAGTGAAAGATGTAGCAAGATTACCAATCTCGTCTTTGCTATTAATATCTAGGCTAATGGCTAAATTCCCTTCAGCTATTAGATTAGCAGAATCTAATAGGTTTTTTATAGGTTTACTTATTATTTTAGAGATATAAATACCTAAAATAATTGCAATAGCCATGCCTATGAATATAAGAAAAATCATTGTAAAAACACTTTTGTTAGTGATACTTGTATTGAGAGTTACTTTCATTTTTGATTCAGCCACTTTATTTATAAGAAGATTTTCTATAGCAGTTTGTTCAGTCAATGATACATTACTCATTCTACCTCTGAGTAAATCATAAGCTCTAACATCATCATTTTGTAAGCACAAAGCATATAACTCTTCTAAAACCGCTAAAAAAGCAACTTTTGAATCTAGGTATTTATTATAAAGTTCTTGATCCCCAGAGGTTTCAATTGATTGTTCAAAAATAAGAGCTTCTTTGTCCATCAATTCCTGGATTTTAAGTATCTCTGAGTATTTGCCTTTGATATATGAGTCGGTATTTTCAAAAACAAGGTCTCTTGTGCTCACATTAATACGTTGAAAAAGTTTTGACATTATAGCGGCCTGCTGCATAGGAATGGTTGTTTTGTTATATAAATCAATATTATTTTTATCTATTTCTTTCATGTTTATTATTCCTACGGCACCTACTCCGCAAGTTATTATTGAAACTAAAACAAAAGCTATCAATAGCTTTGTAGAAATTTTTAGATTCTTGAAGTTTTTTACAGTTTTGAAGCTAGAAAAACCTTTGAAATTAATAAATCTTTTAATTTGGTGTTTATTAATGAAAAAGTTCATATTAAAAATCCTCCCGAATTAGTGTGATTTAGAGATTTTAGTTCAACTATTAATTAACTTGAGTATTTTATGAAGAATATATTTAAATGCATAAAATAAGATTAAAACAAAGTGAGGTTAGAACAATAATACAATATATTATAAGATAAGGGCATATGTTTTATCTTTTCTTAACTTAGTTTTAACTAAAAGGGCGGAATTCTCCTATCTTCTATATAGAGAGTTCAATGGATTGATTAAGTCCTGCACTATATCACAAGTACCTAGTGGAAAGTATTTCATTAGTATTTTAGTTGAAACTGAAATTGTTGAACTACCTAAAACAGATAAAAAAATTGGTGTAGATTTAGGAATAAAGGAATTTGCAATAACAAGTGATGGAGTGTTTTTTAGTAATGCCAAGCACTTAAAGAAATCAGAAAAAAGGTTAGCTAAATCAATAGCAGACGTAAGTTGGAATGAATTTAGAAGGATGCTAGAGTATAAAGCAAAATGGTATGGTAGAGAAATAATAATAGCATCATGAAATTATGCAAGTAGTCAACTATGTTCTAGTTGTGGCAATAAATCAAGTCAAACAAAAGACTTATCTTGTAGGACTTATATATGCCCAGTGTGTGGAATGGTAATGTATAGGGATATAAATTCTGCTAAAAATCTACTAAAATTAGCAATGTAATATGAGATATATTGCTATAGAGGTTGGTTCTGACCTTGATAGCTTGGGTAAACTTGCTACAGTAGTAGTATTGACCAAGAAGCTTCCATCTCTTAGGTGGTGAGTAGTTCACCATGGTTCAGGAATAGGGTAAAAAACATTAAAATATCATAAAGAACTTTGAATATAGTACTATTACTAAGGAGTAATTACAAAATTCATTGATAATAAAATATGATAATAAATTGAATTATATTAAAAGTTGTAATATAATAAACTAAGATGAAAAAACGACTATGGACAATAATAATTTAAATATTAATTGTGCAGGATTATAAGCCGGAGGGGTTAAATTATGAAAAGAGTTTTGATTGTAGATGATGCTTCTTTTATGAGAATGGTAATCAAAGATATGTTGGTTAAAAATGGTTACGATGTTGTTGGAGAGGCGGGAAATGGTAAAGAAGGATTTAAAAAGTATGTAGAACTTAAACCAGATGTGGTTACAATGGATATAACTATGCCAGAAATGGATGGAGTTCAATCATTAAAAGCTATTAGATCTTTTGATGCAACAGCTAAAGTGGTTATGATTACTGCTATGGGACAGGAGTCTATGGTTAAGGATGCAATTCTTTCTGGGGCAAAAGGATTTATAGTAAAACCTTTTAAAGAAGAAAATGTAGTAGCAGCCTTTAATAAATTGTTTCCACAATAATTTTTAGGAAATTTATTGCGCAATTAAGAGGGTGTTAAGATGGAAGTCTTAGGTATAGGGGATTATTATATATCAAATAGTAAAGAAAAAATAATAAAAACATATTCATTGGGGTCTTGTGTAGCAATAACAATTCATTGTCCTGTAAAGAAAGTTACGGGAATGGCACACATTGCTTTGCCATATTCTACAAATGAAAAGGATATAAAAACTAGGCCAGCTTATTTTGCTAATACGGCTATCCCTTTGATGCTTCATGAATTTAGCTTTAGATACGGATGTAATGTAAATAATCTTCAAGTGGGGATTTTTGGAGGAGCTTTATCTATACGTAAAAACGATGTATTTAGAATAGGACAAAAGAATGTGGAAAGCATAAAAGAAATTTTACGAAGAAAATGTTTACCTATTCAACAAGAAGATGTGGGTGGATTTTTTAGTAGAACTGTTGAAATTCAAGTAAGTACAGGTAAGGTAAAAATACATACTAATCCAATTATTATATAGAAACATTATAGAAAAGATTACATATGGAGTACAAAAAATATTATACAAACATTATATGATGCTAAAAATTTAAAAATAGAATAAAAAATATTAAGAAAATAGATCAACTTTGTTTAAATAATGTAATTGGGAGAGGAGAACAATTATGAATGATAAATACATTCAACCTTTTATTGATGCAGGCCAAAGTGTAATTAGCCAAGTCACAGGATTAAATACAACTTTAGGTGAAATATATACAAAAGAAGTACCTTACAATAGTGATAGTGTAGTAGTTTTAATAGGACTAACGGGACAAATATATGGTAGTGTAATAATATCTTTGACTAAAAGTTTGGGGTGTAAAATTGCATCTATTATGATGATGGGAATGCCAGTAAATGAATTAGATGAGATAGCTAAAAGTGCCATATCTGAATTATGTAATATGATGCTCGGTAATACGGCAGCTAATCTTTACAAAAATAATATTACTGTAGACATTACACCACCTACAGTGTTTACAGGAAGTAATATGCAAGTAACGCCAAGTAAGGCAATCACAACTTGTATTCCATTTATACTTGATGATGGAGAAATAATAAATATAGACGTGTCTTATAAAGAAAAATAAGTTTATTATATAAGTTTGCACTGTGATTTATACATCTATAGTATGTATAAATCACAGTGCAATTTGTTATACTGATAAAATGAAAAATATATTAAAAGAGAAGTGATTAAAAAAACATCAAATTGTGATATAATAATCATGATTAATCCGCTTCATGAAAAGATAAAAAGGGGAGAAATGATGGAACAGGTATTATCTAATAAAGAAATTGAACTATTACTTGAAAAATTCGAAGCAAATAGTAAAAAAGAAGAAACGAAAATTGAAGAAGGCGCTTATGATTTTAGAAAGCCTCGTAGTATAACAAAAGAGAATATTGAATCCTTAAAAATTGTATACAATAAATATTTAAAGCAGCTAACAAATTATTTTAGTGAGCTTATTAGAGAACCGATAAAAGGCAAATTGATTTCATTGGTTCCAATTGACCAAAAGGATTTAGAACGGATGATTCCTAGAAACAGTACTATTGGAGTATTCAATTGCCAACCTTTAAAAGGAGAATTTCATACTTATATTCCAGATATCTTTCTTGGAATGCTATTAGAAATTATTTGTGGGGCAGATATAGAGGAAATTGCAGGGCTGATGCAAGATAGAATTTTTGCGGATGTAGAAATAACTGAGCTAGAAATGAGTATTGCAGAAGATATAGTAGAGAATATTGTTGAATTTATGCCTTCATCTTGGGCAAGTATTATACCTATAGAAACTAGAATTAAGTATGTTTTATCGCATAAAGAAAATTCTAAATCATTAGATGAAGGAAGCTACTTGTTAATGGCAACTTTTCAATTTGATTTTTCAGGGGTAAAAGGAGAAGTTTATCAATGCATACCTTTTGAAGCTTTAGAGACTATTGCGGAAAAGTTAGTAATGGCAAATAGTGCTTCCAATTTACCGGAAGAAGATAAAAAAAGATATCTTGAGGAAATAAATGAAGCTTTAGATCCTATTAAGGTGAATCTTGAAGTTATACTAGGAAATTCAATTATGAATATAAAAGATTTTCTTCAACTGGAAATAGGGGATGTGCTTCAATTAAATAAGCATATTGAGTCACCTATGGATATGTTTGTGGAAGATAAATTAAAATATAAAGTTATTTCTGGTAAGCAAAAGGGAAATGTAGCGGTAAAAATTGTGGAAATAAATGAAGAGGAGGAATTTTAAATGAGTGATCAGTTTTTATCCAATGAAGAACTAGAAATGCTTTTAGAAAAACATTCAGGAAATGGCCCAGTTAATGAAGTTCAAGAACAACAACCTAAAGCCATAGAAGAAGTTTTTACTGAATTTGATTATGAAAAATCAGAGAATATAGACACACCAAGAAACCTAGACTTGTTACTAGATATTCCCTTAGAAATAAGCGTGGTTCTAGGTAAAACAAAAAAATCTATTAGAGATATAACTAACGTGGTTCCGGGGTCAGTTATTGAATTAGATAAGCCAATTGAAGAGCCTTTAGAAATTTGCGCCAATGGAAAGAAGATTGCTGAAGGAGAAGCTATCGTTATAAACGAAAAGTTTTGCGTTAGGATAACTAAGATAATGAGTAAGAGGGAATTGATTAAGAATTTATAGGACTTTCGCTAAGGGTGGCTTAGCGGGAGTTTTTTTATTGTATAGGAATTTATAAGTATTGATTAATAAGTTGAAAATACTTATAAAGTACATTAAAATATAAATAAGAAGTATAAAAACAAATAAATAACATTAAAATAAATAAATATCATTAAAATACTATTAATAAGTAGCAAATGCGTTTAAAATTTAGAAATATGGATATAATTTTATTAAATAGTAAAAGGGGCAGGGTGAGTATGATGAAATTATTATCGGAACAAGTTTTTAAGCCGGGAGCTTTTCCGGATTATACTTATGTATCAAGGATATCACCAGAATTAAATTTTAATTATGAGATTAGATTAATGCAGGCATTAAAAATATCAGGATGCTTGACTTCAATAGTAGGACCATCTAAGATGGGAAAGACTGTTCTTTGTGAAAAAGTTATAGAATTTGAAAAGTTGGTGGAGGTTTCAGGAGGAGATTTTACTGTTCGTAACGATTTTTGGAAGGTTTTATCTATAAAGGTTGGGTTAGCCCTTGAAGGAGAATATTCTGAAACCCACCATAGTATTAATGAAAAAGCTCAAAAGGGATTATCTAGAACAGAGAGGTATATAGCTAGTAAGGATAAAGTTATAGAGTACTTTAAAGAAGAGGGTAAAGTTTTAGTTTTAGACGATTTTCACTATGCACCAGAAGAGGTTCAGGTGTATATTGCTCAGCAATTAAAAGATGCCATAAGAAAAGAATTTAAAGCTATAGTAGTAACATTGCCACATAGAGCTGATGATGCAATCAGAAAAAATGCTGACTTAAGTGGAAGATTAAGTTTAATTAATATAGAGCCTTGGACTGCAGATGAACTAAAACAAATTGCAATAAAGGGATTTAAAGAATTAAATGCACATATATCTGATGAAATTGCTACACGAATTGCAACAGAAAGCCTTACATCTCCTCAACTTATGCAGTATATATGCTTATCTATATCTACATTAATAGATTTAGATAACGAAACTGGAGAAAGAATAGTTGATGAAACTAAGCTTGAGGATAGTTTTAAATTTACAACTTTGAATTTTGAGTATAGGGATGTTATAAAAACTTTAAAAGAGGGACCAAATACTAGAGGAAAACAAAGAAAGATTTTTGACGTGATTACGGGTGAATTCATGGATGTTTACGGATTAATTATGAAATCATTAGAAGATAATCCTCCATTGATGGAGTTATCACTAGATGAATTAAAAACTAGAATTGATATATTAACAGAAAATTCAGTAGAAAAAGTAGATAAAAAAAGAATAAAGGACGGCTTAAATCAACTTCAAAGCATTATAAATGAAAAAGAAACAATTTTTCAAGTGTTTGAGTGGAAAGAAAATATGTTGTATATTTTAGAACCATTATTTCTATTTTATTTAAGATGGGGTGTTCATTAAAAGTGAGGTGGTAAAGTGCCATTTATAAAAGTAAATAAAGAAGAAGCCATATCTGAATTACAAAATATAATAAGTGAAGCAAATAAAATTAATGAGTTAATTACAAGTGAAGAAAATAAGCAAATTAGTGACTTCTTTAGTGAGTGGCAAGAATGTGTCGAAGAATTATTGAAAAATATTATTGATGATAGTAATTTAGTATCTGAATTTGAATCAGAAACAATATATTTAGAAAACAGTTTTTCTAAATACAGTACAAAAAATGAAGTAACTAAAGCAATAAGTCGAGGAATAAAATTTTTGAAAAGATTACGTGAAGACATTTCCAAGGATGTATACAAAGATAAAAAAATAATTAGTAATGAAATACCTTATGAAATAGCAAATATTATTATAAGAAGAATACTACAAAATTTTCATAAACATATTGAAGCAATGTATCAAAATACGGTACATGGAAGTGCGAGGATATTAAAGTGTGATTTAGATAAAATAAAAATTGGTAATGAATATGATGTTCAAAGAATGTTATATTCAATTATCAAGCCGATTTTTCCTTTGGCAAGATTAGAAGTTGTAGATGATACAAAATATAATTCTATAAGATATGATATTTGTATAGATGAGTATGATGTGGTTATTGAAGTGAAATGCACAAGAAACAGCATGAGTGAAAGGCATCTTACAGAAGAACTAGGATCTGATATTTTTCATTATCAGGCAAGAAATTTATTCTTTTTTATATATGATAAAGAAAAAATAATAAGGAATAAAGACGCATTTATAAAGTCATATACAAAAAAAGATACGGAATTAAATAAAAATATTGAAACAATTGTAATTCAACCAATCTTACTGTGAATTAATCACTTCTAATTGTAGGGGGCGGTTTCCACGCCGACCCGCAACCTGAATTCACGAATAGCAACAAGAGGGCGGGCATGAAAACCCGCCCCTACGATAGTAAAGGAAATTTATCAATTTTAGATAGTTCATCTAGATCCTCAGTAAACCCAAATTTGAAAAATAAGTATAAGAATTTATTTTCAAATTTCCTTAGTCCTCTAATAATTTATATATAATCATGATTTATATAATCATGATTATATACCCTTAAGTATAAAAATATAAGTTGATTTTAGAAATTAATATCTAAAGATAGTCAGAACTGGGTTTTTAGAATAAGTTAAAGGATAAAACAAAGGAAGATATTTCATGTTATATAAAGACATAAATATATAGCAAGTTAGATACTAAAGATTATATAATAAATGAGAGGTGATTATATGGATAATAAAGAATTATTACAAGCTATTAGAGGAATTATAAAAGAAGAACTAAGGGAAGAATTGGCCCCAATAAATAATCGATTGGATAAAATGGATAATAGATTAAATAAAATGGACGATCGATTAAATAAAATGGATAGTCGATTAGATAAAATGGATAATAATATTATAGAAATCAATGAGAATATAAAAGAGTTAAATAAACGTATGGACAAAATAGAAAAAATAGTAACTGATATAGAGCCTAAAAATGCTAATAGATATATAGAAGTGGATGGAGATATAAAAGAACTAAAGGCTGATGTGAAAATTATAAAAGAAGAATTAAATAAAGTTGAAATAGTGACAAGTAAGAATTGTTTTGAAATAGAGTACTTGAAAGCTGTTAAGTAGTTTGTAGTAATGCAGTCTTTTGCACTAATATTACCCAAATCACAGGTACTTGGGTAATATTAGTTTTGAATGAAAAATTTTGTGTTAGAATAACTGAGATAATGAGTAAAAGGAAATTGATTAAGAATTTATAGGACTTTCGCTAAGGGTTGCTTAGCGGGAGTTTTTTTGATATGGTTATAAAAGGTATTAAAAAAGGGAATAATATGTCGATAACAAGTGTGTAGATACATATGATGGTAAAACTAAATGTTTATTAGTTAAAGAAGCAAATATTATTTAGGAGAGTGATGATGGTGTCCTATACTGATAAAAGCATACTTATTATAGGAGGTACAGGGACTATTGGACAGAAAATCACAAAAGAAATTTTGAAAGAAAATCCAAAAGTTATTAGGATATTTAGTAGAGATGAATATAAACAATTTATTATGGATAAAGAAATGCCTATAGAGCATAAAAATAAAATTAGATTTTTAATAGGGGATGTGCGAGATTATGATAGGGTTGAAAGAGCTATGGAGAATATTGACATAGTTTTTAATCTTGCGGCTATGAAACACGTACCTTCTTGTGAGTATAATCCAGATGAAGCTGTTAAGACTAATATCATAGGTGTAGAAAATGTTATAAAAGCGTCAATGAAAAAAAATGTTGAATGTATGGTTTTTACAAGTTCAGATAAAGCTATAAATCCTACTAATGCTTATGGTGCAACTAAGCTTTTAGGAGAAAAATTAGTTCAAGCAGCTCAGTTTAGTAAAGGAATATCCAAAACAAAGTTTGTAGCAGTTAGATTTGGAAATGTTATGGGGTCTAGGGGGTCTGTTATTCCCTTGTTTAAAAAACAAGTACTAGAAAATAAAAGGATAACTATTACTGATAAGGATATGAGTAGGTTTATGATGACTCAAACTCAAGCGGCTAGATTGACAATGAAAGCTGTTTTTGATTCAAAAGGTGGTGAAACTTTTGTACTTAAAATGCCTGTAATCAATTTAGGTGATTTAGCTGAAGTAGTTATAGAGGAAACTTGTAGTAAATTCAAACAAAACTATGAAACAGTAGCTATTGATGAAATTGGAATCAGACCAGGAGAAAAGATGTATGAGGAATTAATGACAGAGGAAGAATCTAGATTTTGTTATGATTTAGGAGATATGTTTGCAGTGATTCCTACAACCTTTAATTTTGAAGATTATGAGGAATATTATAAAAAGCACTCAAAAGCTAAAGTAGGAATGTATAGTTCACATGATGAAACTATTTTAACAAAAGAAGAAGTTAAAGAATTATTAATAAGTGAAAATTTAATATAGAATATGTTAGGGGATATTGAGATGAATATATTAGTAACTGGTGGCGCAGGATTTATTGGTAGATGGGTAGTAAAGAAATTGTTAGAGAATGGTCATAAAATCTTGGCACTAGATAACTTGTCTAATGGTAGAATAGAAAATATAGAAGAGTTTCAAGGAAATAATAATTTTAAATTTGTTAAGGGTGACATAAAAGATGAAGCTTTATTAAGTGGCATTTTTGAGAAAGAAAAATTTGATATTATTTATCATCTTGGAGCATCCATTAATGTTCAAGATAGTATAGATGATCCTAAAACAACATTCTACAATGATACAGTAGGGACTTTTAATATTTTAGAAAAAGCTAAAATTCAAATGTTTGGGAATAACGCAAAAATGAGCGCCGATGAATGGGTTTTAGACAGCCATGAAGAAATACATCCATGTAAAGTAGTTTTTATGAGTACTTGCATGGTATATGATAAGGCTGATGATAATAGAATTAATGAAAAACATCCAACAAAACCAATTTCTCCGTATGGAGCGTCAAAGATTGCAGCAGAAAATATGGTGCTATCATATTATCACTCATATAAATTACCAGCTGTAGTTATTAGGCCCTTTAATACATATGGACCTTTCCAAAAGACTGGTGGAGAAGGTGGAGTTATAGCAATCTTTATAAAAAAAGCTCTAGAAAAACAAGAATTAAATATTTACGGAACAGGAGAGCAAACTAGAGATTTGTTATACGTAAAAGATTGTGCTGATTTTGTAGTTGATGCTGGGTATTGTAAAGAAATTGATGGTGAAATAGTTAATGCTGGAACAGGACGAGATGTTACAGTTAATGAACTTGCTAGAATAATCGCTAAAAATAGAGCGGATATTAAGCATGTAAAACATATACATCCTCAAAGTGAAATTATGAAGTTGTTATGTGATTATTCAAAAGCTAAAGAAATAATGGGGTGGGAGCCTAAATTTACGTTGGAGCAAGGTATAGAAGAGACTGAAGAGTGGATAAAATCAACTAATTTGATCTAGAGGTGTGAATATGGAAGAGATATTGGCAATTAACGGGGGTAAACCTATAAGAGAAACTTTTTTATCTTATGGTAGACAATGGATAGATGAAGAAGATATAAATTCAGTTGTGGAAGTTTTAAAAGGAGATTATCTTACAACAGGTCCTTATGTAAAAGCATTTGAAGAAGCAGTAGCCAACTATGTAGGAGCAAAGTATGCTGTAGCAGTATCAAATGGAACAGCTGCACTTCACATGGCTTGTTATGCAGCAGGCATAAGTGAAGGCGACGAGGTATTAGTAACGGCAATGACTTTTGTTGCTTCAGCAAATTGTATATTATACTGTGGAGGAAAGCCTGTTTTTGTTGATATAGATCCAAAAACGTATAATATAGATATTAATAAAATCGAAGAAAAAATAACAAGTAAAACTAAAGCAATTATTCCAGTTGATTTTACAGGTCAATCAGTGGATATGGATAGAATAAGAAAAATATCAGATAAACATAATCTTATTATCATTGAAGATGCAGCACATGCTTTTGGTAGTGAATATAAAGGGAAAAAAGTTGGAACTATTGCTGATATGACAGAATTTAGTTTTCATCCTGTAAAACCTATAACCACAGGTGAAGGTGGCGTTGTGGTTACTAATGATGAAGAACTATATAATAAGATGATGTTATTTAGAACTCATGGAATAACAAGAGATAGCGAACTTTTAAGTGAAAATCATGGACCTTGGTATTATGAACAATTAGAATTAGGTTATAACTATAGAATTACTGATATTCAGTGTGCTTTAGGTTTAAATCAGATGAAAAAAATAGATATGTTTGTTGAAAAAAGAAGAGAAATCGTAAAAAAATATAATGAAGCTTTTAATGAAATAGATGAAATAGTTACACCTTTTGAAGAGGAGTTTTCAAATTCAGGATGGCATATATACGTTATCAAATTGAATTTAGATAAATTGAAGTGTTCTAGAAAAGAGATATTTGAAGTATTGATAGCGGAGAATATTGGTGTGAATTTACATTACTTACCTGTATATCTTCATCCTTATTACAAAAAATTGGGATACGAGAAAGGTCTATGTCCAGAGGCTGAGAGACTTTATGAGGAAATGATTACGTTGCCGTTGTTTCCTAAAATGACAAATGAAGATGTAAAAAATGTTATTGAAGCTGTTAAGAAAGTTATTAATTATTATAGAAAGTAGGGATAATATGAAAGTAACTGCAATTATACAAGCAAGGATGGGATCCACAAGACTATCAGGAAAAGTAATGAAAAAATTGTTTGGAAAAACTATATTGCAACATGTTATTGAAAGAGTGAGCCAATCTGAATTAATTGATAATATTGTTATTGCAACTACTAACTTAGAGAAAGACGATAAAATTGTAGAAGAAGCTAAAAAATGTGATGTTCAATATTTTAGAGGTAGTGAAGATGATGTACTAAGTCGTTACTATTATGCAGCTAAAGAAAATAACTCGGATATCATTGTTAGGATAACATCCGACTGCCCGTTAATTGACCCTAATATAATAGATGAAATAATAGAATTTTATAAAACACAAAACTATGATATTGTTACTAATGCAGGGGCTGATTTATTACAAAGAACTTATCCTAGGGGACTTGATACAGAGGTTTTTTCTTTTAAAATGTTAGAAGAAGCCTTTAATTGTGCTAATGAAAAATATCAAAGAGAACATGTGACACCATATATTTATGAAAACAGGAATGAAATTTATTATTATAAGAATAAAGATAATTTTTCAAATTATAGATTGACATTAGATACTAAGGAAGATTTTGAATTAATAACTAATATATATGAAAATTTATATAAAGGAGAACATGATTTTTATTTAGATGAGATAGTGCAGTTGTTTAATGAAAAACCAGAATTGACTAAAATAAATGAACATGTGGAACAGAAGAAGATTAAATAGAGTACAAATAGGGGTAAGTAGATATGAAGGTTTATATTTTTACTGAAGGTAGTTCAAAAATTGGATATGGGCATATAGTTAGATGTAGCGCTTTATATCAAGAATTAGAAAAAAGAAACATAGATGTTGAGTTTGTAATAAATGGAGGCAAAGAGATTGCTGAAGTAGAGGTATTAGAGGGTAAAAAAAAATTGATAAAAAATTGGTTATCAAAAGATTTTCTAATAAATCTTTTGAAAGAGGATTCATACAGTATTGTTGATTCCTATTTAGCAGAACAATATATTTATGAAATAATTTCTAGCAACTCAACAAAAGCTTTATTTATAGATGATAATGCTAGAATTAATTATCCAGATGGAATAGTAGTAAATCCTTCGATATATACTGATGAATTAGATTATTCTAATAGTGGCAACATTGACTACCTATTAGGAAGTAAATACGTAATTTTAAGAGATTCTTTTAAGAGTGGTAGAAGAAAATGTATAAAAAAAGATATAGAAGAAATTCTTATAGTTTTAGGAGGGTCAGATATAAGAAATTTGACACCTAAAATATTGAGTTCATTAAAAGTTGAATATCCCAATATAACAAAGAATGTAATAATAGGAAAAGGATTTTGTAATATTGAACAAATAAAAAGTGTAAAAGATAAAAATATCAATTACTATTACAATATAGATGGAAACCAAATGAAGGAATTAATGCTAAAATCTGATTTGGCAATTTCAGCCGCAGGCCAGACAATATATGAATTAATAAAAACAGAAACTCCATTTATACCTATACAGGTAATTGAAAATCAAAATAATAATATTAAGGGTTTACTGAAATATAATATTGCACATAAAGTTCTAAAATCACAAAGTGATAATATAATTGATGAGTTATTAAAAGAAGTAAAATATCTTATTAATTATCAAACTAGACTTACTTTAAATATAAAGCTTACTGGTTTTATAGATGGATTAGGTAGTGCAAGAATAATTAATAAACTATTGGGAATTGATGAATTATGATATATGAAGTTTTTTTGAGAAAAGTAAAAGAAGAGGACATGGATGAAGTTTTTAAGCTTTCTAATGAAGATTATGTGAGGCAATACTCACTAAATAAAGAAAAAATTAGATGGGAACATCATGTAACTTGGTTTTCAAAAGTGATGCAATCCCCAAATAATGTTTTTTTTGTTGTCACAAATAAAGATAATGAGTTCTTTGGACAAATAAGATACAAAATTGAATATAGTACTGCTACAGTTAGTATTAGTTTATGTGAAAAAATAATTGGTAGAGGATTAAGCTATAATATTTTGATTAAAAGTATGGAAAATTTAAAAAAAGAGTACAGAGATATAAAAAGAATTTATGCAGTTATAGCTATTGAAAATATTCCATCAAAAAAATTGTTTGAAAAGGCAGGGTTTAAGTATTTAGAAGTTAATAATGAAATAATGAAATATACTTTTAGTTATGAATAGAGGAGAATCCAATTATGAATGTAGTTAGTTTTAATACACTTAACAAGGTTTTTATTATTGCGGAATTATCAGCAAATCATGGACATGATATTAACATAGCAAAAGAGACTATAAAAGCGGCAAAAGAAGTAGGGGCAGATGCAATTAAACTGCAAACTTATACTGCTGACACAATAACAATAAATTGTGACAACGAATACTTCAAAATAAAGAGTGGCACAATTTGGGATGGAAGAACACTTTATGATTTATATAAAGAAGCATATACACCTTGGGAATGGCAAGAAGAACTGATAAAATATGCAGAAAGTATAGGATTAATATGTTTTTCAAGTCCTTTTGATAAAACAGCTGTGGATTTTTTAGAAGAACTTAATGTACCAGCTTATAAAGTTGCCTCCTTTGAAATAACAGATATCCCCTTAATCGAGTATATAGCATCAAAAGGCAAACCAGTAATTATTTCAACTGGAATAGCTACACTAAGCGAGATTGAAGAAGCTGTTAATGCTTGTAGAAAAATGGGCAATAACCAAATTGTATTGTTAAAATGTACCTCTGCATACCCAGCAAAAATTGAAGATGCAAATCTAAGAACAATACAAAATTTAAAAGATACATTCAATGTTGAAGTGGGATTATCGGATCATACATTAGGAAGTACTGCATCTATTGTAGCAGTTGCATTAGGTGCAAAAATAATAGAAAAGCATTTTATTTTGGATAAAAATATAGGTGGCCCTGACGCTTCGTTTTCTTTAGATAAAAAAGAATTTAAACAATTAGTTGAATCCGTTAGAGATGCAGAAAAATCTATGGGAAAAGTAAGCTATGATTTAACAGAGAAAGTTATAAAAAGTAGAGAATTTTCAAGGTCTTTATTTGTAATTAAAGATACTAAAGCAGGAGAACTTTTAACAGAGCAGAATATAAGGTCCATAAGGCCGGGATATGGATTAAAACCAAAACATTTAAAATCAATTATAGGCAAAAGAACAAAAAAAGATGTTTTAAGAGGAACTCCGCTTTGTTGGGATATCATTGAAGAGTAATAGATAAAAATAAAATGATAGAAGCTTTATTTGGATATAAAAAAGCGCGAAAGGATAGGATCTAATGAATAAAGTTATTGAATATATTGAAGATGCACAACAAAGCATATTTAAATATAATATTAGCGAAATTACAGAAAACATAGGAAACATATGCAATGAACTAGAGGATTTAATTAAAGAGTTTGAAGATAAAGATAGAGAACAACTTAATGAAATACTATACTATATAAATATGTCCTTAACAAATAAGGATTATTTATTATGTGCAGATGTTCTAGAATATGAATTGAAATATTTTCTAGAAAATAGAGTGTCTTAGGAGGAAAATAAGGTATGACTATATACGAAAAAAACTTAGAGTTTTTTAAAAACTATCTTGATGTTGTATATAAGACAATAACTGAAGAAAAAAATAATTATGATACGATAATAGAAGACATAGAAGATAACATGAATTGTATTGTTCAAAATCAAGATACTAGATGTTTTATACATAGTATTTATTCTAAAGATAGAGAGATTAAAGAAGCTTTTGAAAATGCTGATTTTGAAGGAAGCATCTTAGTTATCTTTGGATTAGGTTTTGGAAATTCTATGAAGTATATATCAGAAAATTTTAAAGAATTAAAAGAGTTAATAATAATAGAACCGGATTTGAATCTTTTTAGAAGAATATTAAAAAGCATAGATATTAGTGATATACAAAAGTTTTTTCTGGGTAAAAATGTAACGTTTATAATTAATAAAACTGAAGAACTTACATCAGAAGCGTTAACAAATAAGTTAAATAAATCAGCTAATTTAAAGTTAGAATTTATAGAAAATATAGCATATAAATCTTTATATAATGGATATATTGGAAATGTTAAAGAAGGGTTTATTAAGAGCATAAGGCAGATAAAAACCAATGTAGCTACAAATGATTCAAGCAAAGAAATGTGGGCTTCAAATATTATCAAAAATATAATGATAAAACCAGATTCAAACCTAGAATCATTTATTGATAAATTTGAGAATAAAACGGCAATTATAGTTTCAGCAGGACCTTCATTGAATAAAAATATTCATTTGCTAAAGAAAGTTAAAGATAAGGCAATTATATTTGCCCCAGGAAGTGCAATAAAGATTCTAGATAGTTATGGGATAGTACCTGATTTTAGATTTGCAATGGATGCATGGGAGTCTGAAAATAGAGTTTTTACAGATATTAACACTAGCTCTACTGCATTGGTTTATAGCAATAGTATTTATGACGAGATCTTGCCTAGTTATAAAGGTAAAAAGATTAATATGGTATTAAATACAGATTTTTTATCTAAATACATTTATAATAAACTAAAAATTAGTGTTGTTGAAATAAACTCAGGTTATTCTATAGCTAATGTGGTCTTATCTGTTGTAGCTAAAATGAGGTTTAAAAAAGTAATTTTTATGGGGCAAGATTTATGTTACACTAATGGAGAATTGTATGCTAAAGGGTCATGGACAAAAGAAAAGATGGAAGGTAGAGAAGGTCTTATAAAAACAAAGGATATATATGGTGAAGATGTATATACTATTAGTCCATTTTTAAGTATGAAATATTTATTTGAAAATATTATAGCTAGTAATTTTAATATTGAATACATTAATGCTACTGAAGGTGGACTTCGACTAGAAGGGGCTACAAATAAAAAATTTGAAGAGTGCCTTATAGATTTAAATAAAAGTGAAAACATTGAAGATATAAAAAAATCAGTTTTTATGGGAAATAAAAATGAAGACTATGAAAATAGAACTTTTCATATTTTATTGGATATACAAAAGGAATGTGAACAAATATTACAAATTAATAATGAAAGATTAAAAAAGATAAAAAGATTAAGTAGGTATATAGAAAAAGGTATGGGAATAAATAAATTATATATGGAATTAGAGAATATAGACAAATATAATGAAAAACTAAATGAGGGTGAGTTTTATAAAGAAGTAATAATACCTGTGTTAAGGGATACGTTTTACGCAATAGAATCAAATTATGGTTACAATGGGGAAGATAAGCAAAAGATAGTTATATCAAAAGAAACTATATGGGAAGGATATAGCAGTCAAGTAGATAAATATTTAAGATTATTAATGTCATTAATAGATGAAGTCAAAAACAAGTTTATTAAATTTGAATAATTAAGAAAAACTAAACTTTTATAAAGGGAAAGTTTAGTTTTTCTTAATTACCCTATAAAAATTTGTAATAAATGTACGATAATAATAATGTATATAAAATTAGGGGTGATATTATGAAAATATATAACAATAATTATTTTGATAAGAATATATATAAAAACAACTTACCAGACAAAATGGGCAAAAAAGTTAATAGTGAATCAAAAATTTCTGGTGGAAATAATGGAGATAGAGTTGAGATTTCCGAAGAAGGCATAAAATTTAAGGAATATGTAGATAGAGTAGAGCAGATAGATAAAGCTAATCTATCTAAAATTGAGGATATAAAAAGTAAGATTCAAGAAGGAAAGTATGAAGTTTCTTCAGAAAAATTAGCAGAAAAAATTATGGAGAGATTTTCAATGATGGAGGGTGAATAATGGACATTTTTCACTTATACGAAATAGAAGAAAATTTACTAAAAAATTTAAAACAATGCTTGGAAAAAGAAAAGAATATTCTCATTAAGAGTGATTGGGTAAAAATGAATGACTTGATAAAAGAGAAACAAGAAATACTTAATGTGATAACCTTGCTTGAAAAAGAAAGAATGGATTTAGGTGAGGAAAATATAAAAAACATGGAAAAAGCCAATTCAAATAAAAATTTTCATGAAAATAAAATAAATATAAAAAAATTAATTATAGAGATACAAGAACTAAATGAAACTAATGTTTTATTGACTAAAAGTTCTTTGAATTATACAAAAGTGATGTTAAATAGTTTGGGCGTTAATAATAAAGCTAATACCTATGGAGCTAATGGTAAGGTTGGAAACAATTCTAATAATATGAATATATCAATCAATCAATCTGTATAAAGAAGGGGATAATATGACACAATTATTTACAAGTTTATATACACCTACAAAAGGAATGTTTGACGCACAAAAAAGAGTTGAAGTAGCAAGCAATAACATAGCTAATGCTAATACTGAAGGATATTCACGTCAAAGAGTAGAAACTATAAGTGATAGAACTTATAACATAGATATTAAAGGTAAAATTGAAAGTGGTCCAAATACTTCAAGGGTAGTAAGAATAAGAGATGCTTTTGTAGATAGCCAAATAAGAAAAGAAAGCGGTACACTAGGAGAGTTTGAAAGTAAAGCAGAACTTTTAGGGCATGTTGAAACTGCATTTTTAGAGCCATCAGAAAATGGATTAAATCAAGCTATGTCAGATATGTGGAATTCATGGCAAGAATTATCCAAAAATCCAAATGATGATAGTACAAAAACCGTTGTAACACAAACATCTGAAAATTTTGTAACAACTTTAAATTATACATCTAGCAGATTATCAGATATGAAATCAAATGCTTTAACTGAAATGGAAAACAGTATTTATAATGTAAACAAAGCTTTAAGTCAAATTGATACTTTGAATGGTGAAATATATAAAGCTAAAATTAGAAATATAGAACCAAATGAACTGACAGACCAAAGAGATTTACTTTTAGATGAAATATCGAAGGATATAAGTGTTCAAATTGACCTTGATAAATATGGAAGAGCAACAGTTAAATCAGGAACAACAGAATTGGTATCCAGTGATCCAACAAAAAAAGTGCTTTCTCAAATTTCTTTTGTTAATTATGTTGAAAAAGTTGGAACTGATTATAAGGTAAATATTTCACTTGCAGGGGATGGAGTTAATAATTCAAAAACACTAACTATATCAGAAAGTGATTATAATCAAAAGTATAGTACTTATTTAAAAGAAGGTGCTGTAATTGAAACCGCCAAAGATTTTGTTGGTGAGGCTAGCATAAAAAATTTCGAAAGCAATATGGTTACTGGTAAAATTAAGGGATATCAAGACTCTTTTGAACTTATTCAAAAATACTCTGATAGTTTAGATAATTTAGCTAATTCAATTGCTACAAAGATAAATGATATTAACCCAGTTGAGGATGGTTTTACAGGTAACTTTTTTATATCAGAAACGGGTGGGAAAATTACAGCTAGTAGTATAAGATTCAATGAAGAAATATCGGGTAATCCATCAAAAATCAATGCAGATTCAACAAGTGATATTACGAAAACAGGATTTGGAGACGGAACAAAGGCTTTAGAGATTTTAGCCTTACAAAATGCAAATGTTACTATAGGCGAAAGTAATAATACAACTTTTAATAAATTTTATAATAATTTAATATCAAGTGTAGGAATAGAAAAACAAAGTGCAGATAGAATGGTAAGTAATGAAGAATCTTTAATAACTCAATTAGAAACAAAAAGGGAATCAGTTTCAGGAGTATCTATTGATGAAGAAATAGCTAATTTAGTACTCTTTCAAAATAGTTATGCAGCTAATGCAAAAGTAATGTCTACTTTAGTAGAAATGCTTGACACATTGATAAATAGAACAGGTTTATAGGAGGTAAAACATGAGAGTAACAAATAAAATGGTAACAAATAATTTTTTGACCAATTTAAATAGAAATGCTAAGGAAGTGGCGAAATTACAAAGTCAACTTTCCTCAGGAAAAGTTATTGAAAGACCCTCTGATGACCCTATTGCCGTATCTAAAATTATGAATTTAACAACAGCTATAGGAAAAAATGAGCAATATCAAAGTAATATGGAAGATGCTATTGCATGGAATTCTTTGACGGATAGTACTCTTGATAATATAGGAAACACAATGCAAAGATTGAGAGAATTAACAGTGCAAGCTGCTAATGGATCCTTTTCAGACACAGAAAGATCTGGTATCAAAGCAGAGGTAGAGCAATTAACAGAACAAATAATGCAGGATGGAAATACTATGTATGGCGGAAGATATATCTTAGCAGGAAATAATAACAAAACAGCTCCATTTAAACTTGAATCAGGAGAACTAAAATATAGCGGAGATTCGGGTAAAATGAAAATGGAAGTAAGTACAGGACTTACTGTAGGTATAAATACTAGCGGGTCAGAACTTATGGGAAGTGGGAATTCACTATCTGATATGCTAAAAGAATTAAAATCAGCCTTAGAAAGCGGAGACGCTACGAAATTAAGTAAGGATGTTTTAGGTAAAATAGATGATAATATAGATAATGTATTAAACTTAAGAGCTAAAGTAGGAGCAAAAGTAAATAGATTTGAATCCATTTTTCAAAAGAATGAAGCGGATAACTTAAACATGAAAACTATACTATCTGAAAATCAAGATGTGGATGTAGCTGAGAAAATAATGGAATATATGGCTATGGAAAATGTTTATCAAACTACATTATCTGCGGGAGCAAAAGCAATACAACATTCGTTGTTGGATTATTTGAGATAGATTTAAGTATAAAGTGGTGGTTGTGAGTCTTGGGGGATGATTGAAAAAAAGTTGACGGTGTACAGTAAATGATAGCTTTCGCTTAGACGAAAGCTTTTAATTTAAGTAAAAGATTTAAAAGTTATTTTGCTTCGCAAAAGTAACTGATTTTGAAATTAGAATAAGTTACCATTTTAAGTCTTTTGAGTTTCTATGCTTTTAAATCTTTTATAAATTAAAGATTTTCGGAGAAAATCATCATTTACTGTCAACTGTACACTGTAAATTGTCAATTATTTAAAACCGTTATAGCTAATAATTAATCGTACCATAAAAAACAACAAGACTAAGATTATATACAAAAGGTGGTTTTATTATGTTAATAAAAAGCAGATTCTTAGGAAATCTTGAAATAGATGAAAGTAAAATTGTTACTTTTGAAGAAGGAATTTTAGGTTTTGAAGATATAAAAGAATATTGTATAGTTCCTATGCCTGAAAAAGAAGATTTTTATTTACTTCAAAGTATAGAAGATGAGAATATTTCTTTTATAATAATAAAACCATGGGATTTCTTTAAACAATACGAAATAAATTTACAAGAGGAACATTTACAAACAGTGGATATAGAAGATGCATCTCAAGTAGCAATTTATAGCATTTTAAGCTTAAGCCAGTTAGATATAACTGCAAATTTATTAGCTCCAGTAGTAATAAATGCAGATACTAATAAAGGAGCACAAATTGTTCTCCACTCATCTACTTACAAAACAAAGCATAGTATCTATGCCAGTGAAAGTAAGGGGGAATCCTTATGTTAGTTCTTACAAGAAAAAAAGGAGAAAAGATAACACTAGGTGATGACATTGAGATTGAAGTTATACATTTAGATAATGGAAAAGTTAAATTAGGAATAAAAGCTCCTAAAAACCTAAAAATATTGAGAACGGAGGTTTTACAACAGGTTAAAGAAGAAAACAAAGAAGCTTTAACTATAAATATAGATATATTAAATAATTTCATAAAAAAATAATAAAAAAGTTAAAAAAAAAGCTAAACTAATTTTAAAGTCATCCGAAGTATATAGTATAAGCAACAAATGGTGATCACCCATTTGAAAAAACAAAACCAAAGATTTTAATCAAAAAAACCGGCATGGATGCCAAAACAAAATTCAAGGAGGAATTTATTATGAGAATTAATAACAACATAGGAGCTTTAAACACTTATTCAAAACTTTCTTCAACAAATGTAGCAAAGGACAAATCTTTAGAAAAATTATCATCAGGTTTAAGAATCAACAGAGCAGCTGATGATGCAGCAGGTCTTGCAATATCAGAAAAGATGAGAGCTCAAATCAAAGGTTTAGATCAAGCAAATAGAAATGCACAAGATGGAGTATCTTTAATTCAAACAGCAGAGGGTGGATTATCCGAAACACACTCAATGCTACAAAGAATGAGAGAATTATCAGTTCAAGCTTCTAATGGTACGCTAACTGATGAAGATAAAACTAATATTCAGACTGAAATTAGTGAGTTGAAAACAGAGATAGGAAAAGTTTCTTCTAACACAAAATTTAATAGTAAAAAATTGTTAGATGGAAATTTTGGAGTTTCAGTAAAAACGACTGGGTCAACAATGGCTTCGGCTGGAAACAATGTTAAGATTACACTTGATGGAGCTGCAGAGAATGAGACATTTACTTTCAGTGTAGCAACAGGGTCTGTAACAATTAAAAACTCAGCTGGAGAAGAACAAAAATTAATGCTTGGAGCTACTAATACAGCTACTTTAGATAAAGGTACTAGCTTTAATTTTGACGCTATGGGTGTAAAAGTAACATTGACTGCGGATCAAGCTGGTGGGGCCCTATTTACAGGTAATACGCTTATAACAACAGCTGCTACTGGAGGAAATGGATTTATACAAGTAGGGGCTAATGAAGATGACACTATGGCTATACAAATAAATAGTATGACAACTTCCGCATTAGGTATTGAGGATATAGATGTAACTTCAGATGCAGAGGGAGCAATTACATTAATTGATAATGCCATTAGTAAAGTATCAACTGAAAGAGCAAAACTTGGTGCATACCAGAATAGATTAGAGCACACAATGAATAATTTAACAACCTCTTCAGAAAATATTACATCAGCAGAATCAAGAATTAGAGATGTAGATATGGCTAAAGAAATGATGAACTTCACTAAGACTAACATCTTAAGCCAAGCTGCAACTTCAATGCTTGCTCAAGCTAACCAATCAGGACAAGGCGTACTTTCATTATTAAGATAATTTAAAAAAAATGGGCTGGCGAGCAGCTGGCCCTTTTTTATTTAAGAGAAGTTTGAAGGTTGGAACGTTGGAATTAAAAGGAATAGTGTACTTAGGCAGTTGACAATTTACAGTTGACAGTTTGAAAGATTATTTTGCTGCGCAAAATATATGATCATTATAGAGTTTTCTGAAAGAAAATCACTTCGAACTGTGAACTGTGAACCGTGAACCAAAAAGGGGTGTATATAGTGGATATAACAAAAGTAGTTGCTACATCAAAATCAAATGAACCAATGATAACCACACCGGTTGCAACTTCTGTAACCACTAAGATGGATGGTGTGGACATTGATATTAAAGAGGATAAAAGTAAATCTAGTAATGGACAAAGTACTCACCCTGGTAAAGAAGATTTTTCAAGTGAATTTTTAGAAAAAGAGATAGATAAATTAAATAAAGTTATTTTTGGAACAAATAAAGATTTTAAGTTTTCTGTTCATGAAAAAACTAATACCATTGTGGTAAGAGTTGTGGATAGTGAAACAAAAGAAGTTATAAAAGAACTTCCACCAGAACAGATTTTAGATCTTGTGGCTAAAATGGAAGAAATGGTGGGAATGTTGGTGGATGAGAAGGGTTAGGAGGGGAATTTTATGTCTAGTATAAATTTTTTAGGCTCATATTCAGGAATAGACCAAACTATGGTTGATCAATTAATGGCTGCTGAAAAAATGCCTCTAAATAGTATGAATACAAAGATACAAACTTATACAACAGAAAAAGATGCTTGGAAGGATATCAATACTAGATTGAGTTCTTTGAGTACTAAGATAAATGATTTAAAAGATGAAGATTTATTTTCTGCCAAAAAATTTACTTCAAGTGTATCTGGAATAGTTAGTGCCTCTGTGGACAATGATGCTATTGAAGGCTCATATGATATAGTGGTAAGCAAACTTGCTAAAAGTACTACTTTAGTAGGAGACAGAGTATCATCAACAGATGGTGACTTGAACAAATCAGGCACATTAAATATTAATATTGATGGAACGAGTAAATTTAGCATAACTGTTGTAGCGACAGATTCATTAAATGATATTGTTACAAAGATTAATGAATCAGGTGATAATAGCAGTGTTGTATCAGCATCAATAATTGACTCTAGATTAGTCTTGAAAAGTGTTGAAGCTGGGAATAAAACTATTTCCTTAATAGATAATAGCAATATAAATACTATTGCAGATTCTTTAGGAATGAGTGTAGCTACTCAAGGAACAGTAGGCTACAATTCATTGATTGGAAATCAAGTAGCTGAATCAACTACTGAGATGAGCCAAGTTGGACAGTTAAATATTAATATTGACGGAACTACAAAATTTAGTATAAATGTTGAAGTTACAGATTCATTAGAAAATATTGTTACTAAAATAAATGATGATCTAAATAATGGCGGAAGTGTTTCAGCTTCAATAATTGATTCGAGATTAGTTTTGAAAAATATGGGATCTGATGGGAAAACTATCTCTTTGTCTGATGATACTGGTTCTGATAGTATTGTAGATTCAGTGGGAATGAATATAGAACAAAATAAAACAGACAATGTTAGCAGAAAAGGAAATAACAGCGAATTCACAATAAACGGAATATCAGTAACAGATAAAGCTACAAACTCAATAGATGACGTAGTGGAAGGTTTAACCTTTAATCTAACATCAGAAGGAACAACAAAATTAACAGTATCAAAGGACTACAGCTCTATCGAAAGCAAAATCCAATCAGTAGTAGATCAATACAACTCAACCCTAACTTTCATGCAACAAAAATCAAGCTCAGGTACAGTAGGCGTAGCAAGTTCAAAAGGCTCCCTTTCAGGAGACTCAGCACTTCAAAGATTAGTTTCAAACCTAAGAACCACAATATCAGATACAGTATCTGGACTTACAGGCGATGTAAAGACTGCGTCAACTATAGGAATAAAAACCATAGACAATTATGGAACTCTTTCCTTTGATAAAACAACCTTTGAATCTGTTATGGCAAGCAATGCTGAGGGAGTTAAAGATTTTTTTACAAACACAAACGGATTTGCAAAAAAGTTAGACAGTTTTGTAGACACATATATAGATAGCACAGATGGTTTAATAACCTATAAACAAACCAGCTTACAAAGTATGATAGATACCACAAACGATAAAATTGATGCCTTCAATCTTAGAATGGAATCTAGAGAAGCTTATTATATAAAAATATTTGCAAGTTTAGACTCTTATATGGCAAAAGCTGAGTCAACAACTTCATGGCTAACTTCACAAATGGGAGCAATGAATAATTCAAGCAGTAATTAATAGGGGGGCAGGACATGTATTATAACAATACCTCAAATGCATATGATACTTATAAAAATAATCAAGTAAATACAGCTTCAAGAAAACAACTTTTACTTATGCTTTTCGACGGAGCAATAAAGTTTTTAAATTTTGCAGCTATATCAATAGATAATAAAAATGTACCAGACACTCACAAATATATAGTTAAAGCTGAGGATATTATTCAAGAATTAATGTCTACTTTAAATTTTGATGCTGGAGATATAGCTAAGGATTTATATAATCTTTACGATTATCTTTATAACGAATTAATTCAAGCTAATATGAAGAAGGATAAAGAAAAAGTTCTTTATGTTAAATCCATGATGGAAGAGTTGAGAGAAACATGGGCTCAGATTTAAATAATATTGATAGCATTATTCTTCCATTAAATGAAGTTCTAATGGAACTAAAGAAAAACTTAAGTGATTTTCAGGATATAAGTAAGGAAGAGGATATTAATAAAATTTTCCAATTGGTAGATAAAAAAGAAAATTTCATAAATAAGTTAAAAACTATTTTAGATAATAGTGATATAGATAAATTAAACGCTAATAAAAATATATTTGAAACTTTAAAAATAGCTAAGGAAGTTACGGAGTTAGAAATAAATTTTTATCAAGATAATAAAGATAAAATAAAAGAAAATATGCTGCAGGTAAATAAAAAGAATAGAGTAAATAAAGGGTATATGAATAAGCTTACGAATTCTTATTTTATTGATAAAACAATTGAATAATTGACAATTTTCTCGTAAAAGTCTCATTTGGTTAGCTTTGTAAAGCAAATTTAACTAATAGGAGGCTTTTTTTGTTTTTTTCTCCATTGACTATATACCGAATATATTTTATTATTAAGTTATATTTAAATTTAATATATAAAAAAATTAAATTTAATGTTAAAATAGCTTAATAATTAGTTTTTAAACAAATTAAGGATATGGGAGCAAAAATTATGAATAATATTACCGATAATAACACCTATAATTTGATAAAATCTGCCTTGGGTGCAACGAATGTAAGACAAAGTGTTATCTCTAATAATATATCAAATGTTAATACAAGCAATTTTAAAGCAAGTAAAGTTGAGTTTGAAGATACTTTAAAAAATGTTTTGGATCAAAACAGTATTTCTATGAGATACACAAATGAAAAACATATGGGTATGGCCTTAAACGATATTCAACCTGAAATAATAAAAGATGATACTACTGAAATTAAACTTAATGGAAACAATGTAGATATGGAAAAAGAAATGGTGGACATGGCTGCTAATCAAATTTTATATAACTCTCTTGTTCAACAAGCAAATAAAAAATTATCTAATTTAAGTTATGTAATCTCTGGAGGTAGATAAAAATGTCGATTTTTAAGAGTATGGAAATTAGTTCTAGTGGGTTATCTGTAGAAAGAATGAGACTGGACACTGTATCTTCAAATATAGCTAATGCATCAACTACAAAAACAGAAGATGGAGAGGTTTACAGAAAAAAAACTGTTACTTTCAAAGAAAAATTTAAAAATCAAGTAGATGAAATGGGAAAAAGTAGCGTAGTTTCTTCTGGAGTAGAAATAAATAAAATAGAAGAATCAACTGATGAATACAAAATTGTTTATGAGCCAACTCATCCCGATGCAGATGAAAATGGATTTGTTACTTATCCTAATGTGGATCTTTTACAAGAAATGGTGGATATGATGTCAGCTACTAGAGCTTATGAAGCTAATGTTACTGCGTTTAATGCTAGCAAAAGTATGTTGTTAAAAGCACTTGAAATAGGTAGATAAGGGGTGATTAAATGAAAATTAATAATTTGATGGGCAACATTAATTTATTGGACTCCAATAAACAAACAGAAAAAAATTCAGTATCTTTTGGTGAGGTTTTAAATAATCAATTAAAAAATTTAGAGGATTTACAATCTACAGCGGATAATTTAACAGAAAAAATGGTTACAGGAGAAGTTCAAGATTTAAGTAAGGTTATGATTGCCACAGAGGAAGCTACGATTGCGCTTCAAATGACAGTGCAGATAAGAAATAAGGTTGTAGAGGCTTATCAAGAAGTTAGTAGAATGCAATTATAGGGGAGTTTGAATAAATGAAAAGTCTCAAAGATTTATTAGCCAAAGTAGGAAATGGATGGAATTCTTTAAATAATAACATGAAAATTTTAGTGGGTACTGTGGGTATTTCTCTTATAGTATCTATGATTTTATATTTTGCTTTTTTTAATTCCACAAAATATGTAACTATGTTTACTAATTTAAGTCTAGAAGACTCTGCAGGGATAGTTAGTAAACTGGAGGAGCTAAAAATTGATAAGTATAAGTTAGAAGATGCTGGAGCTACTATCTTAGTGGATGAAAAATTAGTAGACAAGCTGAGAATTGATTTGGCAATTTCAGGTGCACTGCCTAATAATGGGCAAGGATATGAAATATTTGATGATGTAAGTATTATGATGACAGATGAAGATAGAAAAATAATGTACCAAAGAGCTTTGGAGGGAGAACTTCAAAGATCTATAATGTCCCTTCAGGAAATACAAAGCGCAAGAGTGCATGTGGTACTTGCGGAAAGTGATTTATTTAGTAAAGACACAAAACCAGCCTCAGCTTCAATTATTCTAGACATAAAACCTTATGACAAACTTTCAAATGATCAAATAAATGGAATAATAGCATTAGTATCTGGTGCAGTAGAAAATTTAGCGGAAGAAAATGTTAAAATTGTGGATTCTAATGCAAATTTACTTACTACTGGAGTAGGAAGTAAAGATAGTATTAATTCTAGCTCGGCAGTTCAAAGCAAAAGAGATTTAGAAAGTTCTTATAATGCAGAATTAGCAAATAATCTAACTAATTTACTTGAAAAAACTTATGGAGCTGGAAAAGCAGTAGTTAATGTTAGTGTTCAACTAGACTTAGATTCTGAAGAAATTTTGAAGAAATCCTTTGATGGCGAACCAGTTGTTATAAGTGAACAAAAAAGTTATCAAAAAAACAGTGAAGCTGGCGCTGCAGGAAATCCAACAGATGCAGGCGGATATGTTACAGATGATGAAACTGTATCTAATCCTGACACTCAATCTTATGAGGTAACAAGAAATTATGATATGGGTCAAACCACTAGTACTACCATAAAAGCACCAGGAGATATAAATAAGATATCTACCTCAGTAATTATTGATAAAGAGCTTACACCGGATGAAAAAATAGCAATTCAAGATATAGTAAAAGCTGCCCTTGGTGTAGATGAAGCCAGAGGAGATATTGTAAACGTAGCGGGTATTCCTTTTGATACTAGTCTACAAGATTCTATTAATGATGATTTGGCTAATGAGCCAGGTACAACAGGTGTTTTAGCTTCTATCACCTCAGTAGTATCTATGCCAGTTTTAATAGGAATTTTATCAGTTTTATTTATAGGGCTTATAGCAATTATAGTAGCTCTTGGTAGAGGTAGAAGCAAAGCTAAGAGAGCAAAAGAAGTAGAAGAGATTATAAATGAGGAAAGTGTTTCAGGTATAGATTTAGCTATAAATAATATTAAGAATAAAGAAATAATTGACCAAGTTATCTTGAGTGGAGACAAACAGCAAGATAAACTTATTGACAGAGTGGATAAATATGCAAAAGAGAACTCTAAAGAAGCAGCTGATATATTGAAACTGTGGATACTTGAAGGGGAAGAGTAAAAAATGAACAATAAAGTTTCAGGTTTAAAAAAAGCGGCTATGCTTTTAATTGTGTTGGGAACTGAAACATCTTCAGATATTTTAAAGCAATTGCCCAATGATGTAATTGAAAAATTAGCAAAAGAAATTGGAAAAATTGATTATGTGGCTATAGAAGATAGGAAAGAAATCATAGAAGAATTCGGAAAATTTATTGAAACCAGTGAACAAATAAGTTCTGGTGGAACAAAATATGCTCAAGATTTATTGAAAAAGGCATTAGGAGTTCAAAAGGCACAAGAGATCATTGCAAATATGCAAAACACTAAAAATAGACAAACTTTGCCTTTTGATATTGCAAGAAAAATTGAATCTGCTAAATTGATAAAAATATTAGCTAAAGAACATGCACAAACTATAGCTATTGTGCTTTGTTACTTAAATTTTGAGAAATCAGCGGAAATATTATCAGGGTTGCCAGAGGAAATTCAAAGTGATGTGGCGGATAGAATTGCCACAATGAGGTCAGTTTCACCAATTGCTATTAAAAAAGTAGAAAGAGCATTAGAAAAGAAACTTATGAGTGGAAGTTTCTTGGAAAATGATACTATTGGCGGAGTAGATACATTGGTTAATATATTAAACTCTGTTACAAGAACTACAGAAAAAAATATTCTTGATGGAATAAACGAAAAGAAACCAGATTTAAAAGATGAAATAAAAGCAAAATTATTTACATTTGAAGATATTAAACTTCTTGATAGTAATTCAATTCAAAAGGTATTAAGAGAAGTTTCTATAGGAGAAATTGCATTGTCTATTAAAGGAGCTTCAGAAGCTGTTATTGATTTAATGTATAAAAACATTTCATCAAGAGCTAGTGCGGCTGTTAAAGAAGAGCTAGAAGGAATGGGCCCTGTAAAAGTATCAAAGGTAGAAGAAGCACAACAAAAAATTGTTTCCACAATTAGAAGATTAGAAAGCGAAGGAGAAGTTATAATTAATAGGGGTGGAAAAAGTGACGTTATATAATAATGTTATAAAGAAAGAGCAAATAGATAATAGAATTATTAGAAAATTTCATGTGGAAAATTTTGATTTAAATAAGGAAAACCATCATCAAGAAAATTTAACTTATATTGATACAAATGATTTAATGGATGAAATATATGAAAAAGAGAAACAAATATTGGATGAAGCCTTGATACAAGCAGAAACAATTAAAAGTGAGGCAGAACAAGAAGGATATACTACAGGCTTTAACACTGGAAATGAAGAGGGTTATAAAGAAGGATATAAAAAAGCTCTTGAAGAAATTCAAATTGAAAAAAAAGAAGCAACAAAACTTATAATAGAAGCACAGAAAATAAAAAATGAAATTATAGGTTCCATGGAAGCGGAAGTAATTAATTTAGTAACTAGTATTTCTGAAAAGATAACTAGGATAGCGGTATATAATAATGATGAAAAAATTATTCCTATGATTAAAAATGCTTTAAGCGATATTAATAATAGAGAAAGAATAATTATTAGAGTTAATCCGATAAATATACAGCTTTTGAAAAATAAGGAGGATGATTTTCTTAAAATTTGTCCTGCTGCTATTTTTACTTTTTTAGAAGATAATTCATTAAATGAACTGGATTGTATATTGGATAGTGAAAATGAAGTACTTGATTTAAATATAGAAAATCAAATAAAAAATATTATTCTGGCATTCCAGGAAAAAAGGTAGTTGTTATGGATAAAACTTATTTTGATAAATACTCTAGAATTTTAGATGAAAAAAACTTTTATAATTCTTATGGAAAAGTAAAGGAAGTTATAGGGCTTACTATTCAAGTTAAGGGTATAAAATCCTTTGTAGGAGAAGTGTGTGAAATAGTTTTAAATAAAAATGAAATAGTTAGAGCAGAGGTAGTAGGTTTTAAAGGAGAAAATGCACTTTTGATGCCTTTAGGAGATTTAAGAGGAGTTAATGCAGGAGCTTTAGTTAAAAGCACAGGAAAATCTCTTCGAGTAAAAGTTGGAGACGCATTGTTAGGTAAAGTTTTGGATGGCTTAGGAAATGTTATTGGGGAAGAAGAATTAAATCTTCCAGATGAAGTAGATGTATATAATTCACCCCCTAATCCAATGAAACGAAAAAGAATTAAAGAAATTATGCCTACAGGTGTAAAAGCTATTGATGGATTACTTACTTGTGGACAAGGACAAAGATTAGGAATATTTGCTGGTAGTGGTGTTGGGAAAAGTACTTTATTAGGTATGATGAGTAGATATTGTAAATCGGATATTAATGTAATTGCTTTAATAGGTGAAAGAGGAAGAGAAGTTTTAGATTTTATAGAAACTAGCTTAGGGGAAGAAGGGCTTAGAAATACCATAGTTGTGTGTGCCACTTCTGATCAACCAGCGCTTATTAGATTAAAAGGAGCTTTTGTGGCTACAGCTATTGCAGAGTATTTTAGAGATCAAGGAAAGCAAGTTATGTTGATGATGGATTCAGTAACTAGATTTGCTATGGCTCAAAGAGAAGTTGGTTTGGCTATTGGAGAACCACCAGCTACAAAAGGATATACTCCATCGGTTTTTGCTATATTACCTCAATTGCTTGAAAGGTCTGGAACTTCAGATAAAGGGTCTATTACAGCTTTTTATACTGTTTTGGTAGAAGGTGATGATATGAATGAGCCTATAGCAGATACAGTAAGAGGTATTCTAGATGGCCATATAATTTTAACTAGAAAAATTGCTGAAAAAAATCATTTTCCAGCAATAGATGTACAAAAAAGTATAAGCAGGCTTATGAAAGAAATAGTAACAGAAGATCATTATAAAGCGGCTAATGAATTAAGAAATAATTTGGCAGTATATGAGAAGGCAGAAGATTTAATAAATCTTGGTGCTTATAAGAAAGGGTCAAATCCGTTAATTGATATGTCGGTAACCCTAAACCCTAAAATACTAGATTTTCTACAGCAAAAGGTAGAGGAAGAAATTGATTTTCCTGCAGTAGTCAAAAAGATAGAAAATATTTTTGTATAGGAGTAACTTATGAAAAAATTCAAATATTCTTTAGAAAAAGTTTTAGATTTTAAAACAGATGAGGAAAGAGTAAGGATTGAAAAATTCGCTAAACTTAGAATTAAAGTTGAGGAAGAAAAGGAAAGATTAATTGAATTAAATAACCTCTTGCAAAATAATTATACAGAATTAAATAAAAATGACAATATAGATGGAACAACATTTAAAAATTCCTATTCATATATATATGTGCTTCAAGAAAAAATTAATCATCAAGAAAAAGCTATACAGAATTATAAAAATAAATTAGAAGCTTCAAGGGTAGAACTAATTTCTGCTCAAAAGGAAAGAAAAACCTTGGAAATTCTTAAAGAAAAAGCACATTTAGAGTATAAAACAGAAATGGATAAAGAAGAACAAAAGATTAATGACGAATTGGGTTTATATGCTTTTTTAAGGAACTCAAATAATTCTATCAGGGAGGTGTGAATTAGTGCAACAGATTGTTTCAATCAATAGTATAAAACAATATATGGATTCTTATAAAATATATGAAAAATCTGAAGATGGAAAAGAAGAATTTGGAAATCTTATGCAAGATTTTTTGTCTAGCTATAAGGGTACAAACTTTGAAGCAATTGAAAATGGTGTTAATAAGGGAAATCAAAAGGAAGAAGAAAAAAATGATGAGAATGCTTATTTATTTAATATATTAACAAAGTTAAATAAAACACCAGAAATAAGCAAAAATACTGAGACAAGTGGAAGTATCCAAATAAAAGAAATAGAATCATTTAAAGATGATTTCGATGATATTCAAGGTGTACAAGTAGAAACGGAGTTGATAAATAAAATTTTTTCAGATAACAAAGAATTAAAACCAGAAAAGATAGAACAATTAAAAGAGAAAATCCAAGAAGTAATAAAAGAAGTAGAAGCTTTTAGTAAAGAATTAAAAAGTGTAGAACAACCAGTTAAAGCAAC
>NZ_FQXM01000011.1 GCF_900129965.1 Clostridium grantii DSM 8605
CATATGCAAAAAATTTACTAACTAATACTAATATGAGTATATTAGATATTTCAATGGAAAGTGGTTTTGAAAATTTAAGCCATTTCTATCACTTATTCAAAAAAAATTTCCAAGTTACACCTGCAAAATTCAGAAAAATCAATAACTCTATGTATTTATAGACTCTATTTTTAAAATATCTAAATAATCATACTCAAAGTAATTCTGTATAAAAAAACAGTTCCTAATAACTAGTGTGCTGATGTTATTTATTAGGAACTGTCACATATCTTAAATAGTTATATTTTTTCACTTCTAACTTTAATTTCTATTATTCACTTAAAATATATTATTCTCCCACCCAAGTAATTTTGCAATACACTCAACATAAAAATAATCTCCATAAATAAGCGAAACATTTACATTTTCATTATTAGGTTTATTCCCTGTTCCCTCAACAAGTAAACCTTCATAATCCATGTCATCCCAAGTCACATATTGTTTAGTTAGCGCATGTATAATTCTTTTTGCTGCGGATATATACATACGACCTTCCTCTTCTGGAAGGTGTTTTGCAATTTCCAATAATCCAGAAGCTGCACAAGCTGCTGCTGATGTATCTTTTGGTTCATCCTGAAGCTCTGGAACTCTGAAATCCCAACAGGGGATATAATCCTCTGATAAAGATGCCAAAAAGAAATGTGCTACTTTTTGAGCTGCTCTAAGATATTTCATATCTCCAGTATATTTATAAGCATTGGCCATACCATATAAAGCCCATGACTGCCCTCGACTCCATGCAGAATTAGGACCATATCCTTGACCTCCTAAAGATTCAATAAACTCTCCACTTTCTGGATCAAAGCTGCCAATATGGCATACTGAACCATCTTCTCTAATAAAATGTCTTACTACTGTATCCGCATGTGCTTTAGCAATATGCTTAAATCTTGGGTCTTTTATCTCCTCAGCCGCCCAAAATAATAATGATATATTCATAGATGAATCAATAATAGCCCACCCAATTTTATCTTGATTCCAGGCACGTAAAAAATTACCCACTATGTTAAATCGTCCTGCAAGAAAATTAGCAGCATTTAGCCCTCTACGTCTTGCGTCCATGTCTCCTGTGATTTTATATTTTACCACAGCAGTTGGAAGAAATTGAAAACCAACATCATGATGCAGATTAGATTCCCTAACAAAACATTGTTCAATACGTTCATCAAAATCCCAAGCTGCATTTTTGTATATATCTTTTCCAGTCATATCATTCATTATCCATAAAATACCTGGCCAAAAACCAGAAGTCCACCAATCAATACGCATGTCATCATATATACCATTTTTTCCTACATGGGGTGATTTATTACCCATACTTATGATCATGTGTTTAACTTTAGATTGTAGATTTTCAGATATCGCTTCTAAATTATCATCTAGTTCTTCAAACTTCAAGTTTTTAAAATCTCTCATGTTATCTCTCCTCGTATATTTTAACCTTTGACTGTATTCCTTCTGGCCGTTTAACAAAATATTTTTACAAATAATTTTATGAAATTCATTAATTTCTTTGCATTCTACTTTATATTGTAGTATAAATATACTCTTCATTAAATAAATAAAATAAACATAATTATGCACATAATAAACTTATATATAACTTATTTGTGTGTTTTTCTATCATTTCAACATAATTCCACAGAAACTTTGTACTATGTCTTTATAATAGAATTACAAGATGATATTATACAATCAAAATCAAAGTACTCACACAGTGAACTACCACCACTTGTGTAAGTGGATTGATTTGTTTTAAACTATTCTCTTTAAGTATAGTTAATGAATATAGATTATATAATTTCTTAACTTCTATTTCTAACTGTCCTTTTAGCATAATAGCCTGGCTTCTTTAATTTTATCCTACTATGCATATTCCACATAAATACCAAAAATCCTTTTTGATTTTAAAAATTACTCAAAAACATCATCTTTAAATTGATGACGTTTTTAAGTTTTTCAGTCGCCTCGAATATATCCCTATAGTTTTTTTTATAAATATTATTTTTTATATCCATATATTTAACCCTTAACAGCACCACTAGCAAGTCCACCAATAAAATATTTAGAACAAAACATATAAATTATTACTAAAGGTATAGTTGTTATAACCAACCCCGCCATCAATGGTCCAAAATCAGTTATAAACTGACCTTGAAAACTCATTATTCCTAACATTAAAGTCTTATTTGTATTTGTTTGAATAAGAATAAGTGCCCAAAAAAATTCACTCCATACAGCTTGAAATAATAATACTGTAATTGTTGCAATGGAAGGTTTAACCAGTGGTAAATACACTTTAATCATAGTAGTTATAACACCTGCACCATCTATGACCGCTGCTTGTTCAAGCTCCTTTGGAATACTATCAAAAGCATTGGTTAATATATATACTCCCATTCCATACAATGTGGAAACATATATAAGAATCAAGCCTTCTCTTTTATCGAATAACCCTAATTTTCTAATTGTCATAAAGTTAGGTATAATAGTCATATCTGCACTTACCAAAAGAGTTGCAATAATGATAATAAAAATAATCTTATATCCTGGTGGTTTTAAACAGGCTATTGTATAAGAAGTAGCAATAATTATAACAATCAAAATAATTACAGCAGTAACTGATATATACACACTATTCAAAAAATATTCTCCTGCTTTTCCTTGTACCCATGCAGTAGTATAGTTTTGTGGTTTAAATGAATTCATTCCCATAGGATTCTTAATAACATCTTGCTGTGTTCTAAAAGAAAGCATTACTATATAAAATATTGGATATAAAACACTAATAGAAAAAATAGCTATAATAGTATTTCTAAGAATATTTAATCCAGTATTACCATTACTTTTACTTTTCTTGATTTTTTCAGTATTGTTTATTCTTTCATTTAAATTCTTCATGCTTTAATCCCTCCCTTTTGATAAAACAATTTTTCTATAAGTAATTGTTAATGCAAGCATAAAGGTAAAAACTATAAGTGACATAACTAAAGCTTTTGCAAAATATTGTTCTTGAAAGGCTGTACTATACGTAACCATTGAAACAACTCTTGTGGCATTTCCTGGTCCCCCTTGAGTCGTTATATAAAACATATCAAAGGCTTTCATAGATCCTGAAAAACTTATAATTGCATTAATTTCTGTAGTTGCTAAAGTGAGTGGAATAAATATTTTTTTTAAAATATCTAATTTATTAGCTCCGTCTACTTCAGCAGCTTCTAATAATTCTTTAGGTATGTTTAAAAAAGCAATTAAATATAGCATCATTGTAAATCCCGCATATCTCCATGTATTCGCAACAATAACAGAAGCTAATGCTGTAGAGTAATCACCAATCCAATTTCTACCCAAGAATCCCAATCCTATAAATTTTAAAAAAGAATTAATAAGACCATAATCAGGATTATACATAAACATCCATAATATACCTACTGCTGTAGCAGGTAGAATAACCGGAAGATATAAAACTACTTGTAAAAATTTCTTTAATCTTTTACCACAATGATAAATAAGATATGCCATAGTAAATCCTATTATTGTTTGTAAAATAAGTGTACCAATTGAAAATAAAATAGATACTTTAAGTCCATTCCAAAATTGAGGACTTTTAGTAAATACATTAACATAATTTTTAAACCCAACAAATCTAAAATCGTTTGAAAAACCACTCCAATTAGTAAAACTTCTTATAATACTAATAATGATTGGCGAAATCAAAAAAACTGACAAGCAAGTTACTATTGGTATAAGTAGTATATACCCCAATATATTTTTTTTAGTCTTATATTTAAGTGCCATAATATTCCTCCTCATAATCCACCTATAATCTATAAACTTATTTAATATAATAAATGCACAGCTATTAACCTGTGCATCTATTACATTTAATTTTATATGATACTTTTTTCTTTAGTTGCAGTAAAACTATTTATTTGCATCATATTCTTCAGCTTTTTCTTTAAAGTATTCTGTCATTTTCTTACCATATTCTTGGTAATCTTTCTCAGTAGCATTTTTGTTAGCTAAAATTTCGGCCTGCATTGCCCATGTTGCTTCTTGATCTACTGTATAATCAAGAAATTGTTGATCTGGAACAAAATATTCAAATAATTTTGCAACTTCTGCTTGTGATGGATCATCTATTTGTATATCTTTCACAACAGGAGTAGCATTACATTCTTTAACCCACATAGTTTGAACGTCTTTTGATGTAAGATATTTAAGTAATGCCGCTGATTCCTCTGGATATTTAGTAGTCCCTGAAGCAAAGAAACCGTCAAAAGTTGCTGCAATAAGAGCTTTTTCATTTACACTTTTATATAAAGGTGATGTAGTAACTCCAACATTAAAGTCAACAAGTTCTTTTATTGCATTTAATTCGTTATTGTTACCTGCAATACAAGAAACCTTACCATTGGCAAACAATGTTTGAGCCTCACTAGCTGTTTGAGTAAGATTATTTGTACTTACATACCCGTTTTTAACCCAACCACTTATATTCTGCATAGCTTTAGCGTAACTATTACTTATGTCATCAGTAAACATTCTTCCAGTAACCCACTCGTCTGTCTTGCTTACTTTTAAATCATATATTGTATCCGCATAGGTCAGTTGTTTTAATATATTAATAAATCCAAATCCATTTGGTTTACCTGCTAAACCAAACATAGTAATATCCTTTGATTTAAGTTTATCTCCTATAGCTGGTACATCCTCTACATATTGTGGAAAAGTAATATCGTTTTCATCATACATATCCTTATTATAAAATATAACAGGCGCTGTTCCTTTAAATGGAATATTGTATAGTTTACCATCTTTAGTATCTTTTATTAGCTCATCTTCAGAAGCAAATGTATTTTTCCATTCATCTGTCATATAAGGTGTAATATCCAATGCTTGACCATTTTCTACATAAGGTGCCATTCTATGTGGCCACATAAAAGAAACGTCCGGCTGATCACCTGAGGCAATCCTTGTTTGTAAAACTTTTTGAACTTGATCCCAAGGGCAAACTGCCACTTCTACTTTTATATTAGGATTTTCTTTTTCAAATCCTTCGATAGTCTTTGTCATAGTTTCTTCATATTCTGGCCAGATATATAAGAATTTTAAAGTAATTTGCTCCTCAGCTTTTGTAGTATCTGTAGCATTAGTAGTGCCTGAGTTTGTTGAATTTTTATTATTCTTTCCCTCTCCTTGACTACAACCAACAACAGAAAGGACCATTATGCTACCTAATAAACATGCTGTGATCTTTTTAATAATTTTCTTAACTTTCATACATACACCCCCATTTTATTAACAAAAACTTGTAATGTCCTTGCTATAGTATCTATTGTAAACGATTCAAGAATTAAAACAACGACATAAACTTACGATATTGTGGCTTTTATTATTATCATTAAAAATCTTTAGGGGAAATACCAGTATATTTTTTAAATATATGGCTAAAATAGCGTGAATCCTTGTATCCTAGTTCCTCTGCTACCTCATAGATTTTATAATGTTTATTCTTTAAAAGCTCTTTTGCTTTATCTATTTTTATTTGTGTTAATGTATCAATAAAGGTTTGTCCTGTTTCCATTTTAAATAAAAAACTCAAATAATTTGGAGATAAGTAGCTTTGTTCTGCTATACTGGCTAATGTTGCAGTTTTATATTGCTGTCTCATGTTAGATACACATTCTTTAATTATTCTTTTTTCATTGATTTTATTATCACTCTTCTCATCTACTTTGTATTTTTCATTTATTTTAATATGTATACTTTCCTGTATTTTATTATCCTGCTCTATTATAATTTTACTTTTTATGTTCTTTAATAGATCAATAAAGTCTGGTTTATATACTGGCTTTAAAGCATATTCAATAACTTTCTCCCTAATTGCTCTTCTAGCATATTCAAAATCGCTATACCCACTCAACAACATAATTTTTATTTCTGGATAATTTTTTCTAATCCAAGTACTTACTTCTAATCCATCCATTTGTGGCATTTTTATATCAAGAATAACCATGTCCGGTTCTTTGTTATTTATAATATCTATTCCACTCTTACCATTATCTGCTTCTCCTATAACTTCAAATCCCAATTCATCCCATGGAATGCTGTCTTTCATACCTTCTCTTATAACTTCATCATCATCAATAAGCAATACTCTTATTTTTTCCATTCTAAATCCTCCAATCCTATACTGGGAATAGTAATAATAATATGGGTTCCCTTTCCACAATGGCTTTTTACCAAAAACTGGCTTTTATCTCCATAAAATAATTCTAGTCTTTGCATAATATTGTAAAGTCCATATCCATTTTTATCATCATTTCTGATTTTGCTTTTATAATTATTTATTATTTCATCTTTTATACCAATTCCATTATCTATAACTTCAAAAATCATATATTCACCTTCTAACTTTCCATATACCTTTATTATACAATCTTCATTAATTCTTTCGAATCCATGGTAAATGCTATTTTCAATTAAAGGTTGTAATAGAAATTTAATGATTTTATAGTTTTCTAAACTACTATCTACTTTTATTTCTATATCTAATTTATTTTTATACCTTTGCTGTTGTATTTTAATATAATTAGATAAATTATCTATTTCGTTTGCTACCGAAGTTGTATTCAAATTTTTATCCATACAAAATCTTAATATATTAGCTAAAGATGTAACTGTAAGTGCTATATTGTCTGCATCTATCATATTAGCCATCCAATTTATAGTATCCAATGTATTATAAATAAAATGCGGATTTATCTGAGCCTGCAACGCTAAAAATTGTGCTTTTCCTATTTCAATGTAAACTTTCTTTTCATTTTCTCTTAAGGTATTTATTTCATCTATCATAGTATTAAATCCATTTGCTAGTTCTTTAAATTCATCTTTATAACCATTTTCTACCCTTACATCAAAATTTCCTTCTCCTATTTCTTCCATAATTAATTTCATCTCTGTAATGGGCATAGATATGTACCTAGAAATTTTTATGGTAACAAAAACCGCCCCTAACATACAAAGCAATATGCTTACTCCTATTATTTTTATTGTATCAATAGTTCCTTCCATAAATGTTTTATAGGGAAGCGCATTAATTACATACCAGTTATTATTTTTTAGTTTTCTAGCAGCCACTTGCATGGATTTTCCATCCAAACGATATTTTATTGTTTTGCATTCATAATCTGTTGTTCTTATAAATTTTTCCCATAATTCTTTATCCAAATAACCATTTATGCTTTTGCTATCATTAGAAGATATAACACTACCGTCTTCATTAATTATGTATAATATCCCTTGTTTTGGAATATTGTCATCATAAATTTCAGTAAGCTCATCCAATGATATGGTCATAGCTATTACCCCCATATCATTATAGTAATTTATATTCTTAACTAAATATAAAAGTGTTAAAAAACTTTTACCAAATCTTTTTTTGAATAAACTTGTTTCTTTCTCCCAATGTACAAAGTCACTTTCATCTATCAATTTTTTATAATAAATGTCCTCTTTATAGCTATCACTCGGTAACTGAATTCCTGCTGAAAATGGTGTAATATTTGAAGTTGGATAAAAACAAATAGTTCCAATGTTTTTATTACTTATTAAAGTATTATAAAAAGAATCCTCTATATTAAAGCGATAATTCATTAATGAGATAATATCACCTTCGTTAGTATTAGTTACTTCTACTAACTGAGTATAATTTTTCTGAATTTCACTTGAAAACCCTATTTCTTTTATTTTTTGATTATATTTATCTAAATAGTTGTCAATATTAATAGCAATTTGCTCTGTAATGTTCTTTGCGTAATCATCAATATTATTCTCCACAGCTTTATATGCACTTATGAAAGACAATACCCCCACAATGATAAGCGGAACCACTGAAATAATTAAAGCAAAAATCATTATTTTTATTTTAATTCCTAAGTACTTATATTGTTTCATATTATTGTTCCTCTCTTTTCTTATCTACACAATTTAAAGATGTTTTTTTTAAGTATACTTTAATAATTTTTATTAGTACATCTAAATAAACTAATTGTAACTATAATCACTATATATTTTAATAATTGAAAATAAGTACAAATCATTTATTATAATGTAAACTTAATGATTTGTACTTTTAATTCTTATTTATATATTTTTTGTTAAATCAATCAATCTATAAAATAATCATATTCAAAGTTATACTTGCCTGATCCAACTACATGTGTTTCTATAATTTCATTATTTGCATTTATCAAAATCACATCAGCTGTTGTATTATGCGGTATTATAACTCCAACATTCATTCTCCTGCCTTTCATTTCCCATTTTATAGCTATTTGTCCATATAAACTTGTATAGTTTAACTCCGCATAAGTTAACCCCCCACCTGGTTGTGGTTTTATTATACTATGTTTATATCCTGGCTTATCACTATCCGTATCTAATCCTCCTATTACTGTATAAATCCATTCTCCTATAGCTCCATATGCATAATGATTAAACGAATTCATATCTTCACTCCACATAGTTCCATCTAGTTTGATGCCATCCCAATGCTCCCATATAGTGGTTGCTCCTTTAGTTACTTGATAAAGCCAAGATGGATAATCATCTTTTAAAAGAAGGTCGTAAGCTTCTTTTAGCCTACCATTTTCACTTAATACTTTACAAATATATGGCGTACCCAAGAAACCTGTGGTTAAATGCCCTTGATTTTCTTTGATAAGTTGGATTAAGCTATCTACTGTTTGTGTTCTATCTTCATCAGACACTAAATTAAACATTAATGCTAATATATGACCCGTTTGAGTTCTTGCTGTTAAACTGCCACTAGATGTATAAAATTCTTTTTTAAAAGCCTCTAAAATAGATTGATGTAATTGTGTAAAATATCCTTCATCTTCCTCTTGTTTCAATATTTTTGCTACCTTTATCATAATTTCTGTGGAGTAAGCATAAAAAGCTGTAGCAGTTAATTCATTAGGCGTTGCTCCAAAGTAACTTCCTTCTTTAGCATCTAGTGCCACCCAATCTCCAAAATGAAATCCTTTATTCCAAATCAGACCTTCTTGAGCATTTTCTTTTATATAATTTATCCATGCCTTCATGCTTTCATATTGTTCTTCTAGAATACGTTTATCACCATAACATTCATAAATAGTCCAAGGGCAAATCACGGCCGCATCTCCCCACCCGGTAGCTCCTGCTTGCTTTTCTATTTCTTTTGCCCCACAAGCAAAATTTCCCGAAAGAATATCTGGAATAACATAAGGTACTGCTCCATCTTCAAATTGCTCACTCTTAAGATCTCTTAACCATTTTTTAAAAAAGTTAGTTGTATCCATTAAAAAGCAGGCTGTTCTCATAAATACCTGTGCATCTCCAGTCCATCCCAATCGTTCATCACGTTGTGGACAATCCGTAGGCAAATCTACAAAGTTACCTTTAAGACCCCACAAAATATTTTTTGCAAGTTGATTGATAAGTGGATAAGAACACTTAAAATCACCTGTTTGCTCCATATTAGAATGAATAACAATAGCTTCTATATTTTCTAAGTCAATAGTTCCTGGATATTCTACTATTTGTACATATCTAAAGCCTTGAAAGGTAAAGTGAGGTTCAAATACTTCTTCTGCTCCTCCTTTAAGCGTATATTCTATAGTAGCCTTTGCTCTTCGTAAGTTCGCTGTATAAAAATTTCCTTCTTGATCTAAAACTTCTGCATGTTTAAGTAGAACTCGATCTCCTGATTTTCCTTTAACCTTAAATTTAACCCAACCTGCAATATTTTGACCAAAATCTATTACCGTTTCTCCTTTTGGTGTAATGATAAGTTCAATAGGTTTGATACTTTCTTGCTTCTTTACAGGTACTCCATCTTGCGGCATGATTATAGAAAAATCTTGCTTTACTGGGTAAACCTTTTTCCATTCGTTTTCGTAAAAGTTAGGTTCACTCCACCCTTGTTGCTCAAATCTTGCATCATAAATTTCTCCATGATAAAGTTCTGAATAAACTATAGGGCCTTCTGCCGATTTCCACTCTTCATTAGAAACAATTAATTCTTCTGTGCCATCTTCGTATCTAACTAACATTTGAAATAGTAAGGCTGTATGCTTACCATAGGTATTACGCTTTCCATTCCAACCCAGCTCACCTTTATACCATCCACAACCTAAAATTGCGCCAATAGCATTTCTGCCTTCTTTTATCATTTCCGTCACATCATAAGTTTGGTATTGCAAACGTTTTTTGTAGTTAGTCCATCCTGGAGTCAATAAACTTTCTCCTACTCTTTTTCCATTTAAATGAAGTTCATATATTCCTAAAGCTGTGGCATATATTCTAGCAAAAATAATATTTCCTTTTAAATTAAATTCATGTCTTAAATGTTTACCTTTTGAGGAATTTGGTGCATTTTTATCATCAGCTGAAATAAATATACCCTTCCACTCTTGATTATTCATCATAGCTGTTTCAAAAATTTGAATTTCACTCCAAGCGCTTTCTTCCCCTTTATTGTCCCAAATCTTGACACGATAAAAATACTGAGTACATGACTGTAGTTCTGGACCTTCATATACTACATGGGTAGAGTTTGAACTACTCACTACCTCAGTATCCCAAAGTATTTTTATAAAATTTACATCATTACTTACTTGTAATTGATAACTAACTTGCTCTACTTTTGTTTGATCTGATTCAATAATCCAATTAAATCTAGGTTTATTTTCTCCTATTCCTATAGGATTTTCCAAATATTCGCATCGTATTTTTTCTAAAAAAAGCATATCCTTCACCCCTAATTTTAAGTTTATATAAATACCATATATAAAGTATAACTAAATACTTTATTAGATGGTATCCCCTAGATTACTTTCAAGTAGGTGTATATTACTTTTTATATATATTTTTGTAAGAGAAATTATTTTTAATTTTACTGAACTATGATAAAGTAATAGTAAGATTAATTTAATGTTTGTTGAAATCAAAAAATAAAAAAGGAGGCAAGCATGGAAACTTTACCTATTTTAAACGAAAGTATTTTTGAAAATGAAATTCCCTTTTACATGAACAAAGATAGCATAGAAAAAAAATCCAACATAGGTATGCATGTCCATACATTTATTGAGATTGCCTATGTTTATAGCGGTAATGGGATACATTTGATTTATGACAAAGAATATGCAGTTACTAAAGGAGATATTTTTATTATATTACCTTTTGTGCCACATTCTTTTCAACCTTGTAGCTCACAAAATCCTAGTAAACTCATAATTTTTAATTGTATCTTTCCTTTAGATAGTATTCATAATCTGAAATTTGAACCAAGCTTTAAAAATCAACTTACCACCTTTTTTTCTTCATCATATTATTCTATTTACAATGATACTTTTTTAAAACTTACTCTTTGTGATTTGTCTTCATGTAAGATCAGTGCCCTTTATGAGAGAATGTATGAGGAATATATTTTAAAAGAATACTATTATGCTGATATGCTTTCTTCTTATCTTTGTGAATTACTTATCTTAATTTATAGATATTCTGTACAAAATCCTAGTATTATAACCCCTGAACACCTTCATACTCATCAAATTGTTTTTGAAGGTGTTCACTATCTACAAGAAAATTATACAAAAGATGTTTCTTTACAAGAAATCTGTAATTATGTATCCTTTAGCAAAAGCTATTTTTCTTTTTTGTTTAAAAAAACAATGGGTATGAGCATTTTTAGTTATCTTCAAAAAATAAGAATAGATAAAGCTTGTGAATTATTACTTAAAAGCCAGTATAAAATTACAACTATTTCCAAAATGGTAGGTTATACAGATTATCGTTTTTTTTCTAAAAATTTTAAGAAAATAACTAATTTATCTCCTACTGATTATCGAAATAATATTCATATGTTATAAAAAATAATAAAATACTGAAATCAGTAAAAATAAAAACCCCATTAGAAATTTTAGTTTCTACTAGGGCATAGTTTATTCTATAAAAAATTACTTTTTACAATGTCACAAAGAATTTCTGCTGTTTTTTCAACACCAAATCGACTACTATCAATCATAATATCATAACCGTCAAAGTCATTTTCCACATCTTTTGAAAAACGAATGCGATAATTTTCTCTTGCTTTATCTACTTCCTTAATCATTTTTTTAGCAACCTTTGGGTCCATCTTTAAAACTTCTGTACAATTTTTTAAACGAGCTTCATAAGGTGCATAAACAAATATATTTAATACCCTTGCATTACCCTTAAGAATAGAATTACCACATCTACCAACGATAATACAAGATTCTTTATTAGCAAAATCACGGATGATGTTTGTTTGAACATTGAATATCTCTTCCTGCATATTTTCAGCACCCATTCCTAATGGGTATTTTCTTCGAAAGAATTTTGAATGCAAATTTTCTTCTTCCTTGCTTATAATTGAAATAGGTTGTTTCATACGTTTAGCTGTTTGCTCTACAATATCTCTATCATAAAATTCAATCTCAAGATTTTCTGACATTTTCTGTGCTATAGAACGTCCAAGGCTAGCAAACTGCCTTGAAATTGTAATTACATATTTCTCCATAAAATTTCCTCCTATACTATCTTATATAAAATTTTGTATTATATTCAGCTTATGATTGACCAGATGTCCCTACTGGTGTACGAGGATGTTTCTGCATATATCGAACCACTGAAGAAAGAGAAAAATTAATAATAAAATAAAGAATAGCCGCAAAACCAAATAACACAAAAACATCTGATACATTAACATTTCCAGTGCCATTATAATTATATGCTGAACTTAGCAATGTCTTTACTCTAGCCATTATCTCTATAACTGCAATATTAGCTAAATATGAAGAATCTTTTATGGTAGTAATAACCTGACTAAGTAATGTTGGTATAATGTTTCTATATGCTTGCGGTAAAATAATATAAATCATAACCTGAACTGTATTAAATCCTTGGGAATACCCTGCTTCAAATTGACCTTGTGCTATTGAATTTAATCCACCACGTACAATTTCAGCAATAACAGAAGAAGTAAACAAAATCAAAGCTGCAGAAGCTTTAAATAAAAGTTTAACTTCAACAGAAGTTAGGCCAAACATCTTCCTAGATAAAGCCTCAGGAAATGGAAAAAACACCAAACAAACAAAAATCCAAAGAAGTAATGGAGTATTTCTAAAGATTTCAATGTAAGTAACTGCAAAAGCTTTAAAAACTATTGTTTTCTTAGTTGTACAATAATTTCTTACTAAAGCAAGAACAGACCCTAACAAAAGACCAATTCCAACTGCTAAAACAGATAATATAAGCGTAAAAGCAACTCCTTTAAAAAGATAACTAAGTATTGCTTGATTTTTTAAAATGGATAAACTACCTTCTAATGTACTCACTATTTAGTCACCATCCCTTCATTAATTGTATCTCCTACATCAACTGTCTTCAAGTCACGCATTTTAAGAGATTTTTCCCATAAACTCGCCATTGTTGATAAAGGAAAACAGATAATAAAGAATAACAATCCACAAACTAAATAAGCTGGTGCATATGCTCCACCTGTAGAAGCACCTGTTACAAAACTATAAGTCATTGAAATAAGGTCTGCTCCCCCAATAATATATAAGCAAGAAGTATTTTTTATTAAATTTACTACTTGGTTTACCATTGGTGGTAGAATAATCTTTATGCTTTGAGGTAGAATTATATGATACATTTTACCGATATAACCAAAGCCTTGAGATTCTGCTGCTTCAAATTGACCTTTTGAAATAGCTCCTATACCAGCTCTAACTACTTCAGCCATATAAGCTCCATGATAAACTCCAAGTGATATAATTCCAGTTTCAATAATTCCTATAGCTTTACCCGAAAATGCTAAACCATAATATAAAAAACATAATTGAAGAATAAGTGGTGTATTCTGTATTAATTCTACATAAACACGACTAATCCCTTCAAGAAATTTCTTTCCGCTAGTTGCCATTAATCCAAATATTATTCCTAAAATCAATGATATAATCAATGCAAATATTGACATTTTTACAGTATTGGATAAACCCATTATAAATGTATCTTTAAATGTCCATAATTTCAACCATTTATCTGCAGAAAATAAATCAAACATTTCATTTTCCCCCCTGTCTTTTTAAAAAAACAAGGCCTCACACTAGGAGAAGCCTTGTAAAAGATTCTTTATCAAATCAATTATTCCAAACTGTTCTCTGCCACGAAACCTTTAATAGTTCCATCTGCTATCCAAGCTGTAATTAACTCTTCTACAAAAGAAGAAAATCCACTTCCTTTTTTTGTAGCAACACCATAATCTTGAGGTGCAAATTTATCTTCAATATAAGATCTACTATCTGTGTTGTAAATTGCTAAAATAGATTTATCTACAGAAAAAGCATCTATTTCTCCTGCACTAAGTGCTGTAGAGATTGTTGGATAATCATCATATTGTTGGAAAGTTACTCCTGTTGTCCATGTAGATGGATCAAATGTTTCTGGATCAAATCCTTCTTCACTGATAAATCCACCTTCAATCATAGCTGTAACTAACGCTTTTGCAGAAGTAGAACCTGATGAAACTCCTACCTTCTTATCAACTAAACCTTCAAGAGATGTAATACCTGAAGCATTTTCAACTAATACAGTTACATAGTCTGTAAAGTAAGGTGTAGAGAAATCCCAACTTTCTTTTCTTTCATCAGTTATAGTAAATGTTGCTAATACACAATCAATATCACCTGAATCTAGTAATGCTGTACGTGTTGCAGCAGTAACAGCTGTAAATTCAATATCAACACCTAATTCTTCAGCAATTTTTTCTGCTATAGAAATCTCAAGTCCTTTATACTCATTTGTCAATGGATCTTGGAAACCAAAACCAACAACTGCATTCTTAACTCCAACTCTTAAAACTCCACGATCAACAATAGCTTGCACATCTTCAGCATATTCCTTAGTTTCTGCACCACTATTAGAATTTGTGCCTTCATTTTCTTTACTTGAACATCCTGCCAAAAGAGATACCGCTAGTATTGCACTAAGCATTACCGTTAAAAATTTCTTTACTTTTTTCATTTAAATATCCTCCCTAAATAAGTTATCTATATTTTTTAAAACTTTTATAGTTTATTAACGTATGATTTTGCTAAGGAATTGCTTAACTCTAGGATTTTCTGGATTATTGAAAAAGTGTTCTGGAACACCTTCTTCTATTATTTCTCCATCTGCCATGAAAACAATACGGTCTGCAACCTCACGTGCAAATCCCATTTCATGAGTAACAACTACCATAGTAATATTTTCTTTAGCTAATTTTATCATTACATCCAATACTTCTTGAATTGTCTCAGGATCAAGTGCTGAAGTTGGTTCATCAAACAAAATAATCTTTGTTTGTGCACACAAAGCCCTAGCAATAGCAATACGCTGTTGTTGTCCACCTGACAAAGTAGTTGGATAAACATTGGCTTTATCTGTAAGTCCAACAATATCAAGATAGTGATATGCTAATTCTTCTGCTTCTTTCTTGCTTTTGTTATAAAGCTTAATTGGTGCCAGTGTTAGATTTTTAAGTATGGTCATATGAGGATACAAATTAAACTGTTGAAAAACCATAGATGTAGTTTCTCTAACCAATTTAGTTTTATTCTTTGCTGTCATTTCTTGCCCATTAATATATATATGTCCATTTGTTGGTTCCTCTAAAAAATTCATGCATCTAACAGCTGTGGATTTTCCAGAACCAGATGGTCCAACTATAACAAGTTTTTCGCCTTCTGCAATTTCTAAATTCACATTTTTCAATACATGTAAGTCACCAAAATATTTATTTACATTTTCCATTTTTATCATATAATAACCTCTCTCCCCAAAAAACCAAATATACTTTGTATGATACTAAAAAAAACAAATATAATGAAATTACATTATTTTATCATGTTCAAATTATATTAAACATTTATCAATCTGTCAAGCTGATGGTTGTGATTTTAATAATTATATGTTTTTTAATTTATTGATTTACTAAAATCAATGTAGCTAAATATTTTAGTTATATTTAGCTATTTTGGTTTTATTTATGAATACAAATTTAGTTTAAATATAACTAAACATAAGAATATAGTTTTTATTGCTCATAAATGTTATAATTTTGTATATATAAGATTTTATTGGTTTTTTCAACTTCATTATAGAAAAAGAATTCCATTGTTTCCAATAAATCTTTATTATACTTAACGGGAGGTGATACAGTGCATGACTTTATGAAAAATTCCGAAATCAAGATTCTCATGGAACGTAATAAAAAAGCTCAAAATCTCTACGGTTCATCCCAAGTAGACGGTATAGATATTCAGTGCTATGTGGAAGAAACCATAACCCGTTCATTAAAAGTACACTACTTTGAAGGGGCTTGTATAGGTTATTGTGTGCTAGGCCTTCATAATTGTAATATTGGATTAGAAGAAGAAGCTCTTCAATACATCCAATTATGTGAATCATATATTAAAAAATATAACTTAAATGAAATTAATTATCTCTGCCTTTATAATGCTTACACAGTGTATTATTGTGATGTGATTGGTGACAAAGAAAAAGCTGCTTTGTATTGCAAATTAGGTATTGAAAAAGCAACGGCCCTTGATGATAAATCTATGCTTATGCGCTTAAAAGGTAATTTAGCCGTACTTCATCTTGCAAACAAAAATTATCATACTGGTATTGAATTATTGAAAGATATATTAGTTTATCATGAATCTAAAAATGATATATTGGACTCCATGTATTGCTATAATAATCTTGGATATACTTATTTAAAATTGGATTTAATCGATAAATCTAGAGATAATTTTCAAAAGGCTTATAACTCTGCAGTTGCATTAGGTGATATAGCTATTCTAAGTGATTCTTCTATAGGCTTATCTCAAATTTATGGAAAACAAGGCCAATATCTAAAAGCTGTAGCTCTTTTAGAAGAAACACTTCAATATGAAAAAAAAGAAAAGGCTATAAGACCACAACTAGATATAATATTTGAATTAATAGATATCTATATTTCTATTGAAGATTTAGATAAAGCTGAATCTTTGCTTATTAATAATGAAGTAGTAATAAATAACATTAATAATAATTTGGTATCTCTTCAATTCTATGAACGTAAAGCTAAAATTGCTGAAGGTTTAGAGAACTTTAAAGAAGCATACTATAGTGGTGTTAAATGCAAAGAAATAACCAAAGTATTAGAGAAGGCCAACGGAAAAAGCATTATTAATAACTTACTAAACATTCAATTAAAGAAAACAAGAGATAGGCTTGATACAATCTTTAAAATTGGAAGAGAATTAACTACCATGGGATTAATGGATGATATATTATTAGAAGTTTCGCAAAAACTACAAACCCTAATGCATGTGGATTTTATAGGGATTGGAGAAATAATTGATGATTTTATAGTATATAATCACTGTTATCAAGATAATCAAAAAGTTCCTTCTAGTAAAACATCTTTAAAAAACAAAACTAGTTTTTCGGTATGGTCTGTAGCCAATAAAAAAGAAATCATGTTGAATGATATTTCTAATGAATATTTTTTATATGTAGATGAAATCAACGAAATCAATTTTTTTATTAATAGCACTCCTACACAATCTCTATTTTTTGCTCCTCTTATTGTAAAAGATGAGATTATAGGTGTTTTCACCATTCAAAGTTACAAAAAAAACGCTTATTCTTCTGAGGAATTTGAAATTTTCAAGATTATTTCTTCTTATATTGCTATTGCTCAAGTAAATACTAAACAAGCAGAAAAACTTAAAAATCTTTCATTAATTGATACACTTACCAATTTAAATAATCGTAGTGGCTTTACATTTGGTTATGCTACATTTGCTTGTAACAACTCATCAAATATTAAAAGTACATCAATAATTATGTTAGATTTAGATTATTTTAAATTAATCAATGATACCTTTGGCCACATGGCTGGTGATTTAGTATTAAAAAAAATAGGGAAAATTTTAAATGGCTATGCTGATAAAGTTGATTTAATTGCTCGTATTGGTGGAGAAGAATTTGCTATATTGATTATAAATAAAAACAAAGATTCCATAAAAATTATAGCCGAGGATATAAGAAAAGCCTTTGAATCAACTGAAATTATTTATAAAAATAAACCTATAAAAATATCTACAAGTATGGGTATTTCATATATTGAAAAAGACAAGCTCCCCTTATTTGAAGACTTGTATTATCAAGCTGACAAAGCTTTGTATAAAGCAAAATCACTTGGTAGAAATAGAGTAGAATTTTTTAAAGATTAATATTATAGGTATCCCACTGTGAAACTCATAATTCATATGATAGCCATATAAATTATGAGTTTCTATTTCCACTCCACTTTCAGGATTTACTCCTAGTTGCTGAACTCCTCTTACAAAAATGCTATTTTCTATAAAAGATGTTCCATTTGGCAATATATCGTATGAAATCTTTTATAATGGCTTAATTAACATTTCATTGACTAATTGTTAATATTTTGTTAAAATTCTAATGAGTGAATTTTGCAAATATTAAGACTTTTTAATATGTTTTATGAAAAAATTATCACACTTAAAGATGGAGGGGTATTATGGACATTCCTGTTTGGAGTTATGTACTTTCAATGGGTATTTATCTTGTTTTTTTATTACTGCTTGTAGAATTTATGCGTAAACATCACAAGCTATCTGCAATTATTTGGATAGCTGCATTATTTACAATTCCACTGTGGATTATGGGCGGAGTTGAAGGATGGTTTAGATGGGCAAAAAACTTTAGTATTCTAATTCCTATAATAATTGTAAGTTTTTGCAGAATTTCTACCTTCGAGAAAAAGAAAGGCAAGTTCTGGGAATTCTTTCAAAAGGGTTGGATTATAAGATTTACCTATGCAATATTATTCTTAAATATCATGGAAGCTAGTATTAAAGATATTTCCATGAATAATTATTTTAATGCTATCTGTGGTTTTTTACTTTGTGCTACAATTCCATTACCTAAAAAATATTTTAAATATTCAACAACAAAATATGCAGATTATATCGCTTTCACAACACTTTCTTGGAATTTATTATACACAACTTGGAATGCATGTTTTGTTTATGCTGAAACTCCAACTTACTTTGCTTCATCACTTTGTATAATTTTGGCTGCAGAGTTATATCCTTTAATTAAAAGAAAACCTGAGCTTTATATTATGGCAAGAAGCCAAACTTTAGGAGCCCACTTACTTATTCGTTCTTGTTTGCCATTGCTATTTCCTTCAGTTATGAATGCAGCTGCTTGGCAAAATCCTATGGTTCTTAAATATTGGGGTATTATAAATTTCATAGTAATCATACCATATACAGGTTGGTATTTCTGGCAATACCGAATTGGTAATGCAGAAAAAGCTTTTACAAGGGGACGTTCACTAGAAGCTTTCTAATCAATCTATTTATTCTATTTACAACTATGGACAAGTTCCTAGACTTTATTAATTTTTATTTTTTCCACCTACTTTTTTTATTAAAATAAAAAAACTTAGAAATAATCTATTTTCTAAGTTTTCTTTTGCTATATATAATTGTACAAAAAAAGAATCCACAAATAAATGTCATTTCTTTATAATTTTCTATTAATCAAATAACCTGCTAAGAATTTCTTAAACTTTTTAAGTATTTATTAGGTGATAAAATACCAAAATTCTTAAATTCCTTTATTAAATGAGCTTGATCATAATACCCATTTTGATACATGATTTCTGAATAATTATTATCTCTTTGGTTAATAAGCATTTCTAAAGCTTTTTGAAATCTAACTATACTAGAGAATTTTTTTGGGGAAGTTCCAATAAATTCTTGAAATTTAATTCTTATATATTGTTCTGAATAACCTATTTTTTTTGATAAATCTGTAATGGATATTTTGCCATTAGTTGAATATATTTTTTTTATGCAATTAATTATAAGTTTTGGCCCATCCTCCACTTCAATGGGTGAATTATTTACGATTTTTGTGAAATAATCAATTCTATCTTCAAAAGATTCTTTTTTTACAATCTTTTCAATCCAATTAGGTTCCATTATAAAATCTTTATTTAATGGAATTTTATTTTCTATTATTTCCTTCATGGAAATATTTAAGCTTTTTATTCTATATTGTGGTAACATTCTAATCCCAAAGTATTCTTGACAAATACCAAAATTAATCATTTTACTTTGTAATAGTTGTCCATATATATTTGCTCCATATACTCCTGGGTTGCAACTGAAGATAATATCAAAGCACCCATCAGGAAGTACTTGTATAAATTTATCAGGTATTTTATCTGTTTTAAATTGATAAAACAATAAATTTTTATTATTTATTAATACTTTTTTTTCTAAATAATACTGAGTATTAATCTTAAAACCTGGTTGAACAGGATAAAATTCCTCAATATCTTTATTGATTAAAGTGCTCATGATATAACCTCCTTTTGTTATTTCAATTAATTTCAAAGCTTTATATTGATTATTTTTAATTAATAAGTTCCATTTTTTAATTATTTAATAATTATTATCTATATTTTTTATTATATTATCATTTACTTATTTAGTCAATAATGGCTTCCATCTCAATTTCCACTAATTGTGTAGGTCTGTTAAGCATATTAATTCCTACCATTGTAAACAAAGGTTTTACTTCAAAAAATATTTCTGTAAAAGCTTTGGCAACCATTGGTGCATAGACCATATCCGTTGTATATATTTTTACTTTTATAACATCTTCTTTTTTTGAATGTGCTTTTTCCAACAAAGCTATATGTTTGTCAAAAATATATTTAGCTTGCTCATATGCATTTCCTTCACCATAAACTGTGCCATCAGGTTGAACAGATGTGGTTCCCCCTATATATATATGTGATCCTACTTTCACCATTCGTGAGTACCCTGTTTTCTCCTCCAGCGGTGAACCAGATGAATAATTTATTCTAGTTAATTCCATCTATCTATCCCCTTTTTGAACTTCTTTAAATATAATTTATATTTTTGCTTTAAATCTATCGTAACGGAAGGCGCTTATATCAAGTGTTGTATCCTTTTCAACTACCATTTCTGATAATAACATACCTACCGTTGGAGAAATTCCAAATCCATGTCCTGAAAATCCACATGCAAGTATAACACCAGGAACTTCTTCTACATAACTTATAACAGGCACATGGTCTGCACAATCATCAATCCACCCTGCCCAGGTACGAACAATTTTTGCATCCTGTAAACAAGGAAAGTATTTTAAAATTCCTCGACAAGTACAAGAAGCTGAAATACTTGATGTAGCTTGTATTCCATTATCTTTATTAAAAGCTTCATAACCAGATGTACCTCCAAAAACAAAAGATCCATGTGTACTTTGATGGCCATAAAAATCTGCTTCTGCTGTACCTAACATTTGATAAAACATGGAAGGTTGAGCCTCTGTTACAAGTACTTCCAATAAAACATGATTTAATGGAATATCAATTCCAATAGTAGCTGCAATTTTACGGCTTTCATAGCCTGCAGCAAGTATAATATTATCGCCTTCATATATATTATTTTTAGTTATCACTCGTTTTGCTTTACCCTTAACTTTTTCTATATCTACAACTTCTTCACCGGTAATGAAATTAACTCCTAATTGTCTTGCTTTTGAATAATAAGCTAAAGTTGTTCTCATAGGGTTAGCATGTCCATCAGTAGGACACCAACTTGCACCAATAACTTCCTCTGAAAGGTAAGGACAAATATTTCTTGCCTCTTGGCCAGAAATCATATTTACTTCAAGCCCACATTCCTTTGCTTTATTAGTTAGGTTTGTTAAAGTTTTTAGATGTGCTTGTGTTTTACCAAGCCTTAAATTACCCTGTTGATAATATTCAACATCCATTCCCAACTCTTCTGACAATGTTGGCCAAAGATTTTTTGCTCCATACATAGCTAGGGGAAGTTCTCTTTTATCCCTTCCTGATTGACGTACTCCTCCACCGTTTCTTGAAGAACCTCCATCCCCTATATTGTCACTTTTCTCAAGAACAATAACTGAACAGCCTTTTTTTGCAAGATAATATGCTGTGGCATTTCCAATTACACCACTACCAATAATTATTACATCCGCACTATTCTTCATGTTATTCTCCTCCTCTTTTTTCATTTGCAAGAACTTTCATTTCTATAGGTCTCATAGGTGCACGAGATACGGCTGCTTCTAAATCAGATAAAGGAATTTTTAATTCTCTTGCCACAATACTCTTTACCAATTTACCACAAGTCTGCCCTTGACAAAGCCCCATACCTGTTCTTAGATATCTTCTAATCTCAGTGACAGTGAACATTCCCTCGTATATTGCTTTTCTTATTTCGCCTTTTGTAATTTCCTCACAACGACAAATTATCATATCATCATCTTTCTGTGGTATATATTTTCCTATATCTCTAGACCTATCATTTACTTTATTCACGCTAACACCTCCTACATTTGCTTAAAGAATCTAGTTTTCATTCCCATTTCTATAGGAACCTTTATAGTAACTAAGTTAGTGTGGTCAAATGCATTAAGAGATTTAACTTCCACAATTTCAGCTTCACATACTTCTTTCCCGCTTCTATCTTGAGCAATAACCTTCATACCTTTTTCGGGTAATGGCAAAAACTCATAAGGAATTGTTACTTTAGTATAACCCTCTTCAAAATCTTCATTTATAAGAAATATAGATTGGCCAGAGCAAGCCGCTACACACATTCCACATCCAGTACATGTTGCTTCCTCATCAACAATAGGAAGAGAGGTTATTTTGTCTCCAATTTTAATACATTTCTTTGGACAAGCATCCTGACATGGGTTGCAAGGTATATTCTGTGAACACTCTATTACTGGATGAATTCCTTTTAATGATTTTACACCAGGATAGTTCCTCACTTCTTCCTCAGTCATATATCCCTTTTTCAAAAGATTCATTGACACATTATATCCTTCCTCTGTCTCTAAAATCTTTTTCCCCTTATTTTCAGGACTGAACATTCCTTGTCTTAAAGAGGTTAAAGACGCTTCAAATTCTTGTGATTTTTCTTTTAATTCCTCTTTTTCAATAAAACCTAATTTATATGCAGCTGCTACACCAGCAATTCTTCCTTCAATCATGGCTGAACTTGCTTCTTCAATTCCTGAAACATCTCCAGCTACAAATATACCTTTTATAGAAGTTTCACCATATTCATCACAAATGGGGACTAATCCTCCTTTTTTAGGATTTTCCTCCATTTCACATCCTGACATTTTAAGAAGTTGTGACATAGGGGAAAGACCTACAGCAAGACATATAGTATCAACATCAAAGTATTTTTGTGTTCCCTCTACTATTTGCCATTTATTATCTACTTCACCTACAGTAACCCCATTTACAAATTCATTTCCTTCTGCTTTTATAATAGTATGTGATAAATAAAATGGAACTCCTGCTCTTGCAATTTTTGCAGCATGAACACCATATCCCCCAATTTTAGGGGCTGCATCTACAACAGCAACAACTTGACATCCTGCTTGCATAAGTTGGTAACTAACTACCAATCCAACATTTCCACTACCAAGCATAAGTATTTTTTTACCGGGTTTAATTCCGTGTAAGTTCATCATTGTTTGAGCAGCGCCAGCACCAATAACTCCCGGAAGTGTCCACCCATCAAAAGTAACCATATTTTCTGATGCCCCTGTTGCAACTATAATTGAATCTGCTTTGTAGTGTATTACTTTATCATCTATATTAACTGTTATTTCTTTATCCCCGTAAATTCCAATAACAATAGCATTCAAAACAACTTTAACTCCAAGTTCCTTGGCTTTTTCCAGCAATTCCTCTCCAATTTTAAATCCCCTTATTTTAGCTTTGTGTTCTTTGGAGCCAAAAAACTTGTGTATTTGTTTAAATAATTGTCCACCAGGTTTAGAATTTTCATCGAATACCGCTACTTCAAGACCTCTTTTAGCAGCTTCAATTGCGGCTGAAAATCCTGCTGGTCCTGCACCAACTACTATAAGATCATACCTTTTCATAACTGATACCGTCCTTTCTTGCTATTCTTCAGCAATCCCATTATGAAACTTAATTTATAATTGTTTTAAAATCTCCTATTTTAAGAGTTTTGGGACATATATAAAATAATAGTTTAACTGGGATACCTATATTTAAAGTTTTTATTTATTCAGATTTTGCTGACACACCATATTGAGTTTGTACTATCATGTCTTCTTCTAAGGGTGTAACACATGTTCTTATATTCGGATTACCATTAACCACCATAACACAATCTGTACAACGTCCAATTGCGCAAAACACGCCTCTTGGAGAATGTTTTTTTGTATGTCTATGAACCATAACCCCTGCAGCCTTTAAGGCTGCAGCTATTGGTTCTCCTTCATATCCTTTTATTAATTTACCGTCCATAGAAAACTGAACCAATCTGCCTTTTTCAATTTCACCTAGAATCGGATGTTCCTTTATTCTCATGAGATTTCCTCCTTCAATTTTCATATTTTAAGCCAATTCCGGTTCATCCCAAAGATTTAGTTTTGTGCCAATACCTTTTTCTAGTGCATTTCTGTATACTATTGTCCCCCAAGCAATATCCTCAACAGGCATTCCACCAACAGAGTATATTGTGATTTCTTCATCATTACGACGAGCAGGAAGTTTACCCATTAATATATCCCCAAGATCATGTATTTGTTCTTTTTTCATTTTTCCTTCATGTATTAAATCCATACAATTTACAGCGGGTATAGGTATGCTTAAAAATGTAGGATATGGATATTCTTCTGACCAAGCTTCATATAGATGCAAACAATCTGTTACATTTCTAGCTCTATTCAATACAAAATCTTCATCAAATCTTCCTGCTGCAGGACAACATATTACTGCACCTGGTTTTATCCATTCTTCTTTTACATATGGATATTCATCAAGATTTCCTATGGTTGCAGAAGTAGCTAAGCATACAACATCTGCATCTTTTACAGCTGATTGGATGTCATCAACAACTTCAATATTTTTAACAGTTGGAAATTCATCTTCTACATATTTCACAAAATCTTCTATTGATTTTTGACTTCTACCTTTTATCTTTACTGTTTCTATAGCTGGTCTTACAGCCATAAATGAAGCAAGCGCAGTTTTTGCCATTACTCCTGGACCAACGATTCCAACGATCTTTGAATCTTCACGTGCTAAGTATTTAACTCCAACTCCCGGAATAGCTCCAGTTCTATAAGCACTAAGTACATTAGCTGACATATGTGCTACTGGTGCACCAGTATCTTTATCATTAAGTGTTAACATAAGAACTGACCTTGGTAATCCTTTTTTTCTATTTTCAGCATTTGAACCATACCATTTTGCTCCGGCCATATTGAAGTCTCCTCCAAGATAAGCAGGCATTGCCATAAACCTTCTGTCAGGGCCATCTATAGGCATATTAGGGAAAGACGATGTTTCTGGGAAAGTCACCATACACCCATGAGAAAACCCATTAGATCCACCCATTCTAAAATCTCCAACTTTAAGAAGTTTAAACATTTCCTCCATAGCTTCTACACAACCAGCCATATCTTTAACCCCTGCTTTAATCATATCTGGCTCACTTAAATAAAGAAAATCTACTTTTGTATTATTATTCATATTTTCCATCCCCTTAATATTATATTTTAGTTTGATTTATCCATTTCAAGTACTTCTTCAATACTTACTGTTTCAAACAAATTCTTTTTCATAACTTTTTTTATCCAGATAACTCCATAAACTGTTAAAATAACAAACCAAACACCAACGCTTTTTAATATTTGAACTTTCATTTCAGGGTCTGGCGATACATTTACAATCATATAAATCATGCCTAATATACCTATAATTTGAGGTAATCCGAATAATTTTATTTGAAATCCTCTTTTATGATTTGGATATTTCTTTCTTAATACTAATACATCTAAATGAGCAACAATATAAGCTACCATCCAAAATACAGCCCCTGTTAATATATATAGAACTAATTGTTCTGCAGTAGAAATTCCTGTGCTTAAAGTAATGATAAATACTACGCCTATTAATACTACTGCAACATATGGTATATCATATTTATTTGTTTTTGTGAATATTTTAGGTAACATACCATCTTTAGCCATACCATAAATCATTCTTGATACACTTCCTAAAATAGTATTTAAAGTACTTACTACAGCAAATATACTAATTGCTGCCATCCAATAAGTTCCTACTTTACCTAATAAAGAAGATGCATATAACATGTGTGGTAGTGAGGAATCTAACAATGCTCCCATGGGTACATATTTATATATTCCATAAACCATTGCAACTTGAACCACTAATACAATTATTAAACCTAAAATCATTCCCAGTGGAACTGTTTTATCAGGGTCTTTTAATTCCTTTGAAAGTGGCGTAACATATTCTATACCTACGAATAACCAAAATGCTAATGATACTAATGATAAAACACCCATTCCCATTGGGTTAAAAGCTACAGTCTCTTGAACTACCATTTCTCCTGTCCCTATTCCCATGGCACCTATAATTCCAAAAAGCATCATAGAAATAATCATTGCTGATGTAGTTACAATTTGAATCCTTGCATAATTTTTTACCTCAAATAAATTTGCTATCATTAAAATTAAAACAAAAACTATACTAACAATACTTGGATTAACACTTGGCATAAATGTGGAAGTAAATACAATTCCAATCATTGCCGCTTCAGAACTTCCTGCAAAGAAAGTACATATTACATATCCACCTAAAACAGCTACCATACCTACCAAAGGACCAAATGCTGGTAAAGTATACTGAGCAAGTCCACCTGTAACAGGCATTAAAGAATTTAATTCTGAAAAACTAAATGCTGTCAGCATATTTAAAATACAAGCAATTACCATAGCTATAACAAATCCTTTTCCAGCTATCCCCACTCCTTGTGCCAACGAAACAAGTACACTAGTTGCAACAACAAGACCTATCCCTACTGATATGGCACTAACTAATCCTAATTGTTTTTTATCATCACCTTTTACAACATCAATGTTTTTAAACTTTTTTGCAATTTCCATTCAATATTCCTCCTTTTAATTTATTTATTACCTATAAATATAACTTTATAGTAATAAACCGTTTCTAATTATTAATTTGTTATATAAACATGCATTATTTTGATAATTTAATATTTATATCCCTTGTTTTGTATTATATAATTATTAATTTAATAATTATTGTAAAAAACGAAATAAATCAATAGAAATTATATAAAAAATAATTAATTTTCTTTAAAGAAAAAAGGAGTATATATATTTGTATAAAACAAATATATATACTCCTTTTTTTTCGTTGTGCTTGTGCACATTTTTCCATAAACTTATATGACAGCTACATAATTTTATGATTTATACTCCTGCAACATTTAAATCCATATAAATTCTACCATCTTTTACTTCAATTATTCTATCCGCTTTTTCTGCAATTTTTCTATCATGAGTAATCACAATAAAAGTTGTTTTAAAGGTTTCATTAATTTTCCTCAAAATATTATATACATTTTCTGTGGTTTCTGAATCTAAATTTCCTGTAGGTTCATCCGCTAAAATAACCTTAGGATTATTAATAAGCGCTCTTGCTATGGCTGTTCTTTGTTGCTGTCCGCCGGACATATTATTTGCTTTATTGTTTTTCACTTCATCTAATCCTACCAAATGCAATAACTCATTTGCTCTTTCTATTATTTCTTTTGGAGGCTTACTATTATTCATTAAGTATGGTATCATCACATTTTCATAAGCTGTGAATTCTGGTAATAGATAATGAAATTGAAAAACAAATCCAATAGTTTGATTTCTCAAAAAAGCAAGTTCATTTTTCCTCATTTTATCAGTTCTTTTTCCTGCGAAAATCACTTCTCCAGAGGTGGGTTTATCTAAGGTCCCAATTATATTCAAAATGGTACTTTTCCCTGAACCTGATTGTCCTATGATAGAATTAAAAGAACCTTCTTTTATATCCAAGTTGATGTCATACAACACTTGGGTTTTTATTTTATCTCCATATATTTTATTAATATTTTTTAGTTCAATAATATTAGCCATTCTTTATCACCTCTATTGGATTTAATTTAGAAGATCTTACCGCTGGCACTAAAGCTGCTAGTGTTGATGCTACTATTGCTATTAAAGCAGAGAAAGCTATAAATTTATAATCTATATATAGTGGTACCACTGGCGTTCCATCTGGATTCAAAGCAAATTTAGAAAAAGCAAACATTAAAACTAATCCTAAAATTATTCCAAGAATTGCACCAAATATACCCAAGATAATTCCTTGATATAAAAATATTTTTGAGGAATCACTATCTTTTATTCCCATAGCCTTAAGTATACCTATTTGCTTGGATCGTTGCACTACTGAAATTGCTAGTACACTTGATATACCTAGTACCACTGATATAATTACAAAAAACTGAATCATATAACTAGATGCACTTTGTCCATTAAGCCCACTTAACAATTGTTCATTCTGATCCATCCAATTATTAACTTCTAAAGAATCATCATTCAAAGATTTCTCAACATTTTCAGCTATTAATCTTACATTAAACTCTTTATTCTCTGCCACTTGCATTTCGATAGATGTTATTTTTCCTTTTAAATCAAAAATACTTTGAGCAGTATTTATATTAGAAATAAGCCAAGAACTATTTATTGCGGCTACTTTTAAATCAAATATTCCAACTACTTTTACATTGGACTTTTGGCCTTTTGTGGTAATAATCTCTACTTCATCACCTAAGGCTATATTTAATTCTTCTTTTAATGCTTGTCCTATAATTACCTCATTATCTGTGTCAGGTAATTTTCCTTCTACTAATCTATCTTTTATATTATAAATTTTATCACTTTCATTTATATTTAATCCTCTAAATAAAATAGAATTTTCTTTATCATTGAAACTAATAAAAGCTGGTGAATCCAATGCCTCTGATATTTTAACAATTGCCTCATCCAAAGTTGATGCTTTGCTCACCTTATCCTCATAGTCTTCAATATAATCCTCTGTGGATATTATGGTTATCTGTGATGAACTTCCTATAGTTGTATTTACTAAACTTTTTTGAAGTCCAAATATTAATGAACCTATAAAAACTTGAACCGAAACTCCAACAGCAATACCTAAGGCTATTAAAGTTGTTTGTCCCTTACTAGATCCTAAGAATCTTATAGCTATTTTCAATGGAAGTTTCATAAAATCGCCTCCTTTTCTAAAGCTAAAATATCCTTAAATTCTTTAACATGATAATCTGCATTAACCTGTTGTAATAACAAAGGATTTGAATCAAATGCATGTCCACCTACTATTATCTTAATCCCTGGATTTTTTTCCTTTATTCTTTTTATAGTATCTTTAATTGAAAAAACATTGTACGGATTTGTCACACTAATAGTTACATAATCAACATTTAAAATCTTAATAGAATTAATAAAATCATTTTTAGGAGTATTAGCTCCTACAAAAATAGAATCATATCCAGCTAACTCAAAGAAATCCGCTGCCATCCTTGCTCCTAGCTCATGATATTCTTCTTCTGGACAAATAACCAATACTTTACCCTTTTTTTCAAATTTATATTTATCATTTTTTTCCTTCATAACGTAAAAAAATGAATTTTCAATAATAGTTCTAATTATGGAACTTCTTATATGCTCCTTCCAAATAAAACTTTCTTTTTCTTCTTCCTCACAAATCATTGTGTTTAAAGAAGGTGCTAATATATTCGTATACAATGTTACAATATCTATACTATTACTTTTTAATTCATTCATAATTAAATCTACCGACTCATATTTTTTTTCATCATACAAGAAAGCTTTAAATTGTATCAATAAATCTTTCATTTAATCACCCCTGTAAATATGTATTATTAAAACTAATTGCACAAGTTGCAAAATATTTTCAATCAATAATAATTATTAGTTAATAAAATCATACCATATTTTTCAGAAATTTCAAGCTTTTTTAGATAAAAAATTTTTCTTCTATATATTTTTATTTATATATTATATAATATTAATATACAAAATATCGTTGAAGGGTTGGCTTTTTTATGAATAATGCATTGACAGAAACTAATATAAAACAATTAAATGAAGAATTAGAATATCGTATGACTGTTAAACGTGGTGAAATAGCAAAAGAAAAATTGGAAGCTGCTGCTCATGGAGATAGATCAGAGAATGCAGAATATAAAGAGGCTTGTAGAAACTATAGAGAAAATGATAATAGAATTCAATATCTATTTAATATGATTTCAACAGCAACTGTAATAGATGATAAAACTGTAGATAAATCCATATTAGGAATTAATTCTAAGGCTAGAATTAATTTTATAGAGGATGGCGAAGAAGAAATTATAACTCTAGTAACTGTTATGGATGCATCCCCTGAAAATATGGTTATTAACATGGAATCTGATTTAGGAAAAGCTTTATGTGGGAAAAAAGTTGGTGACATCGTTGAAGTCAACGCTCCCGCAGAAAATTATACTGTAGAAATACTAGAAATACTTTAAAGTATTTCTAGTGTTGCTTAAACTTTCAACCAAATTATAAGCAATAGCCTGGTCCCCTATAGTAAATACATAGCTTTCTTCTGATATTTCCATATTATTTAAATTTTGAATTTCTCTATTGTGTTTCATTTTACTTTTTAATAGTTTAGTATTATTTGATTTTATATTTGTAACCACAAAAGAATCAAAGGAATTTAAACCTGTCTTATAAAGTTTTATTGACTTAATAATACTCAATATACTATGTTGTACTATATCTTCAAAGTCATATCCGGGAATGTCATACTTAGATGATTCACTTAGTACCAGTGGCATGTACTTATTTATAATTTCCTGAATGGCTTTCCAATCGTTATTTTTAGCTTTTTTTAATAAATTTTCCATTTAATGACCTCCTTGTTTAATTCAAAATATAACCTTATTTAATTACTTATCTTATTTTTACATAAATTTGATTATTTACGCTATTGATGTAAAAATCGAACCCTAAAATGTAAAATTTCATAGAAAAAACATACATAATGTTTTTTTATGTATGTTTTTATTAATAGTAATTATTTTAATAAGTATCTATAATATACTTCCTTAATGGCTTGTATATTAGAATTACTTATAGGTATCTTTTTATCATTAATAATAGTTATAGAAGCATTCTCTATTTTTGTTATATAATCCATATTTACAATAAAACTTTTATGAGATTTAAGAAATCTTTCATCCTCTAGACTTTCAAAGAAATCTTGGAGTTTTGAATAAAATGTAATTATCTTGCCTGATTTCAAATATATATTTACAAGTCTAGCTTTGCTTTCTGCATGTAAAATTTCATTATAAATAACTCTATAGGTTCCTTTTTTATTAGTAATCACTATTTCTTTTCTCTCTTTTTTCAAACTATCTATAGCTGTTTTAATAGCATTAAAAAGTTTTTCCTCATTTATAGGTTTTAAAATATAATGAAGTGCTTTCACATCATAGCTATCTATAGCATGCTCTTTTGAAGAAGTAATAAATATAATCTTACATTCTTTATCAAACTCTCTTATTCTTTTTGCAATATCAATACCATTAGAAAATTTCATATAAATATCCAAAAATATTATATCATATAGCTCTTTAAAAGAATCCATATGTTCAATAAGGTCTTCTCCTTCATCAAAATAGTTTATTTTAAATTGCTGGTCTATATCTGTAAGATTTTTTGATACTAGCGAATAAATAATTTCCAATTCCTTTTTTTCATCATCGCAAATAGCTATATTTAACATTTTGTCACCAACTTTACATTTTCTTATTTATAATTCAATATAATATCTACTTCAAACTCATTATCATCATATTTAATTTTAAAATATCCATTATATTTATCTGCTATTTTTCTAACATTAGACAATCCCATACCATGTTCCTCACTACTCTTAAAGGTTTTTAGAATATTATTTTCTTCAATAACTTGTCCATTAAAACTATTTTTAATTTTAAATATTAAGTAATCCCCTTTAATTTCAGCTTTTATATTTATATACTTTTTCATTTCATCAATAATATTAGCACAAGCTTCAACAGCATTTTCAACACAATTACTTACAACACTAGTTAAATCAATATTGTCTATATTAATATCTTTTGGTATATTCGCATTTACTTTAAAATCAATTTTATGACTCATTGCAATATTCATATAGTATTTTAATATAGAATCAATTGTAAAATTTTTGCATATCATTCCTATACTTTGAGACTTTTCATTTTCACTGAATTTTTCTAAATACTTTGCAGCTTCTGTATAATTTTCATTATCTATCATTAACTTTATTGTTAAAATATGATGCCTTATATCATGTTTAAATGAATAATAATTTTCCATAGAGTTATTTAACATTTTGTAATTTTGTTTTTGTGATTCCATTTCAGCATCTATAATTTTAAATTTATATTCTAGTTCCACATTTTTATTTACAGAATAAATGGCAATAAAAATTATTACATATGATAATACAATTATAACTACAAATATCATACTATCTAAAAAATTATAATGGCTAATAATCATATTAGGGTCAGAAGCATAATATTTAATTAAAAACGCCAACACCATAATGCTATAAACAGATATTATATTAATAACCTTGTTAGACACTAATTTTAGCATTTCTTTATAAGAGTCTTTAAAATATAGATATATTATGGGGATAAGTATCACTTGAACAACATCTTTAAATATCCTTGCTAAAATTTTATATATACTATAATCTTTTATATAAAATAAACCTATTGTATAACTACATAAAATGAATAAAATATTTGAAAGAACCCATATTGTGAACATATTAAATATTTTTTTTGAAAAAGATTCTTCAAAAACAAAAGAAATATAAATAATAAAAGAAAATCCTAAAATAAATAGTGCATAATTATATAAAACAGTATCTTTAAAAAAAATAGTAGAAAAAAGTATTCCTAATAATACAATTAATTGATTAATTATAAATATAACTAATGAGTATTTCATACTTTTTTTTCTAGTAAGAAACAAATGGTTATATAAAAGGTTTATACATATTGTAAGCTCAAAATTTATTAGAATATACATTCTTTAACTCCTTTTCTTGCCTTGCAGCCATTACCAATTAATTACACACCTTAATTACACATTATTGCAATTCCATGATTAATTTTACAACATTTGATATGTAATTACAAATTTTATAGTTATCCATGAAAATAATTAAAACAACTGCTTCTTTTTAATGTATTGTTGCCAAGAAGATTGAAATTAATCTAAAAAAGTGTTATGCTATAAGGATTGCATTGGTACGACTATATTAAAGAGCTTATTTTTATAAGCTCTTTTCAAATGATAAAGAGAGGTAATAATATGATAAAAATTGAAAATTTGTCCTACTCATTTCCGCAAAAGGATTTATACAATAAAATTTCATTTACATTAGAAGATGATCAACATTGTGCTTTTATTGGAACAAGTGGTAGTGGAAAAAGTACACTAATAGATATAATTATGGATCCCGAAAGATATATGTTCGATGGTAACCTTGAGATAAAACCAAATTGTAAAATCGGGTATGTTAGTCAATTTTCTCAACTAGATAAAACAAAAGAAACCACCGTTTTTGAATATCTAGGAGAAGAATTTTTCAAACTACAAAATGAAATAACATCTATTTGTACTGAAATGGAAACTTCTTCCCATATTGATTTTTTACTAGAAAAGTATCAACAAGCTTTAGACTCACTTGATGCAATTGGTGGAGATGATTTCGAAAGCCTTCTTAATAAAAAACTAAATCTTGCAAATTTAATGAAACATAAAGATTCAAGGATATCTGCTCTTAGTGGGGGGGAATTTAAACTTATTCAAGTTGTTAAGGAAATGCTTCATAGTCCAGACTTAATGCTTATGGATGAACCTGATGTTTTTTTAGACTTTGAAAATCTTAATTCTCTTAAAAATTTAATTAATTCTCACCAAGGAACAATGTTAATTATTACCCACAATAGATATCTATTAAATCATTGCTTTAACAAAATTATTCACCTTGAAAATATGGAACTTCAAGAATTTGACGGAAGATATATTGATTATAATTTTTCATTACTTCAAACTAAAATTGAGTTACTAGAACTTGCTATTGCTGATGATGATGAAATTGAAAGAAATGAAGCAATAATCAATAAACTAAGATTTTTCGCATCCATTTATTCTGATGCTTCCAATGGAAAAGCTTTAAAAGCTAGAATTAAAATTCAAGAAAGATTAGAAGAGCGTAGAATCAAAGCTCCTTTTCTAGACATTAAACAACCAGATATCCGTTTAACAACTTATAATGAAGCAGAAGAAATCATAGCCTTAAAAGTTACTGATTATAATGTTGCTTTTGATGAAACACTTTTAGAAAATGTTAACTTTGAGATTAAATCTTCTGATAAAGTAGCTATTATAGGTTCAAACGGCACCGGTAAAACCACTTTACTCAGAGATATATTTAAAAACAATCAAGCTTCTATTGAAATAAATCCTGAAATTAAAGTAGCTTATTTATCTCAACTTCAAGGAGAAATACTAAATGAATCCAATACAATCCTTGAAGAATTCTTAAGCATAGGATTCGAAACTCATGAAGAAATCAAATCCTATGTTTCAAACTATGGGTTTGAAAGAGAAATACTTGAGCAAAAAATAGGGTCATTGTCTGGAGGGGAAAAGAATATTCTTCAACTAGCTAAAGTTGCTGCTAGTAAAGCAAACATGTTACTTTTGGATGAACCTACAAGTCATTTAGACACTTATTCACAAATAGCTCTTGAAAAAGCCATAGAGAATTATAACGGTGCCATTATAATGATTTCTCATGATTACTATTCTATAATAAATTGTATGGATTATGTTTTAATCATTGAAGATAAAACTATTAGAAAAATGCGTATGAGAAAATTTAGAAAGATGATTTATGCTGATTATTTTGATAAAGACTATTTAGAAATTGAACAAAAGAAAAAATCAATTGAAATGAAAATAGAATTAGCTATAAAAAACACTGATTTTGAGCTTGCAAAAAGTTTAGCTCAAGAGTTAGAATCACTTATTAAGTTACTTTAAATGATATATTCCTATATTATAGGGATACCACTGTGAAACTTAATTTAATTGTTTTTTTTGTTACACTTGCATTGGCTACCTTTCCTTATACTGAATCTATAAGAATTGCATCTTAAATTTACAAAATAAAAGAATTGCTATTTTAATGGCAATTCTTTTTTTGTTTAATATACCTATATTTTAAGGGGAACTGGTCGACTTCCTTTTTTTATTCTAGCTGTTGCAACTTAATACATTTAAAAGCTCATCTACTTTAAATACATGATTAATTTCAAAAATTTCTGCTAGTGTTTCTATATTTTCCTCTAAATGTTCAATATCTTTAGAATACATATGCATTATATCTACTGCGTCTCCATCAGTAAATTCACACTTTTCTATCCATCTTAATACAAATAATTCCTTAATCATTAAATAACTAACTACAGCTAGCTTTATTTTTGCAGATACATCCCAGTCAAAAACCGCCTTCATAAAATATCTAAATACAAAATAAACTAATAGATTTTCAAACTTATACATCTTATCTTCATAATACTTATTGAAATTCTTATGTTTAGCTAAATAAAGCTCTTCATTGTCACTTTCCCAAAAACATCTTACTACATCATTTAATTTCAATGGATCATTAGGATTTATATGTTTTAATTCCTTAAATACTTTAAAGAATTCATGCATATTCTTATATTTAATACTTTCTTTGCTTTTATGATTATGTAAGCTATTAATATATTCCTTTATAAAATTACTATCTGAGTATTTTTCTTTGACTTCCTCTATACCCTGTATACTATCTTCATCTATTTTTTCTTGAATTTCACTGGCAAATTTAAGAACTAAACAAGCCCTTTTATCTAAATCAATCTCACGATTTTGAAGAATATCAATAATTGATTTTCTACATCGCATAAGATTTATATAAAACATAGCATCAATATCATTATATGAAGTTATTCCCTCTTGATTTTCGCTAACCTTAAATTCTGTTTTGCTGCTATCATTTAATATTAGTCTTGCCGCTTCTGGACATGATAATGAGATTCCGACCTCACGCAAACCTCCAAATTCCTCCATATATCTTGGATACTGTTTGCATGTATAGCAAAGGCTATCCTCTCCAATTTCACTATATATGTCGCACATTTTATTTTCATTTAAAAATGGACAGTTGTTGCCTTTTAATACAAATACATTTTCTCCATCTTTATGTACTATCTCATTTCTTAATCTTTTTCCAAAGTCCAGCTTTACCTCTTGATAATGATTATATGTGTCATCATCAATTACAACTTCCCATCCAGCACAACATGTATCTTCACATTCTGAAGCTATGCATCTAAAGTTTTTAAAATAATCCGGTACTCTTATTTTCATTTTACAGCTCCATATCTATTTTCAAATCTTTATAATAATAGTCCATATCTCTTTCACCTATAGGGCGTAATACTCTACAAGGATTTCCTACAGCAACTACATTTGCTGGAATATCTTTTGTAACCACACTACCTGCACCAATAACTGTGTTATCTCCTATTGATATCCCTGGTAGTACAACTGAATTAGCACCTATCCAAACATTGTTACCAATTGTTATAGATACATTATACTGTACTTGTTTGCTCCTTAACCCCGGATGAATGGGATGTGTGCCTGCCGACAATGTAACATTTGGTCCAAACATCACATTATTACCTACATAAATATCACAATCATCTACTAATGTTAAATTAAAATTAGCATAAACTCCGTTGCCAAAATGAACAAATTTTCCGCCCCAATTTGCATTAAAAGGTGATTGAATATAGCAATCTTCACCAATCTCACAAAACATAGCCTTTAACAATTTTTTCTTTTTTTCATGTTCGCTAGGCCTTGCTTGATTAAAATCATAAAGCAACTCCAATTGTTTTTCTTGTTCTTCAAGTAATTCTGCATTATCACAGAAATATAATTTTTGTGATTTCATTCTTTCTTTTATCTCATTAAGTTTCATATAACTATCCCCTTAGAATCTATTTTTTAATAGTATAATCTTCTCACATAATACTTCATAGTTTTTTAGTAGTCAATATATCTGCTTGAATTAAGGATAGTATTTATCCATTTACTACATTTATGGAACTCTATAATTAAATATTTTTCTTCAAAACCATTATAAAATCACAATTCTTTACTTTTTGCATGCATATGACAAAAAAGACTGTAGTTGTATTTCTTTTATAGCTAAGTTAAACTAACTATATTGTTAGAAATCACACATTATTTTGATAATAAAATAGTGACATTCGATAAATAATATGAATACTATTATACACCAAATTAAAAGGAGAAAAAAATATGAATATAATTGAAAGTTTAAACAAACGTTACTCTGTAAAAGAATTTGATGCCACAAAGAAAATTTCAGATGAGGATCTTAGCAAAATCAAAGACCTTTTAAAACTTAGTCCATCTAGTGTTAATGGTCAACCATGGCACTTTGTAATTGCAAATACAGATGAAGGTAAAAAGAAAATTAGTAAAAGTACTCAAGGATTTTTTAGTTTTAATGATGCTAAAGTGTTAGATGCACCTCAGGTTGTTGTATTTTGTGCAAGAACTGATATGGATGAAGAATATTTACTTCATGTATTAGAATCTGAAGATGCTGACGGTCGTTTTACTCAAGAAGACTTTAAAAACAATCAACATATGGGTCGCTCAACCTTTGTAAATATACATCGTAATGATTTAAAAGATTTGCAACATTGGATAGCAAAACAAGTTTATTTAAACATGGGTAATCTTTTATTAGGGGCTGCTGCTCTTGGTATTGATGCTGTGCCAATGGAAGGTTTTGATGCAAAAGTTTTAAATGAAGAGCTAGGTTTAATTGAAAAAGGATATACAGCAATTGGTATAGTTGCACTTGGTTACAGAAGTGCTAATGACTTTAATGCTGATTTACCTAAATCAAGATTAAAAGAAGAAGAAATAATTACTGTTATCTAATAGAAAAGTAAATCCTACTTTGTTTTTGATTTATTTTAGAATATAAGAAGTCTTAGTTGTATAACTTATGCAACTAAGATTTCTGTTTTTTAAATCAATCAAAAGTGGTATACTTAAGATTATAAAAATTATAGGAAAGAAGTGAAGTTAATGAAAAAAATAGTAGCGATATTATTAGCAACTACATTTATCAGCATGTTATTTACCGGTTGTACTGCCAATAATAATAAAGCAAATACAAATGATCAAAATGAAGAATTGATTGTAGGTATGGAGCTTGCTTATCCCCCTTTTGAAACAAAAGATTCAGATGGAAATCCCACTGGTGTTAGTGCAGATTTAGCAAAAGCTTTAGGGGAATATTTAAATAGGCCTGTAAAAATTGAAAATATTAATTGGGATGGTCTTATTCCATCACTTCAAACAAATAAAGTAGATGTAGTTATATCCTCTATGACTATTACAGATGAGCGCAAAGAGGTAATTGATTTTTCCGATCCTTATGCTCATTCATATCTTGCTTTATTAGTAAATAAAGATTCTGATGTTAAGTCTATTGAAGATTTAAATGAAGAAGGTAGAACTATTGATGTAAAAAAAGGAACAACAGGATATATATATGCAAATAAGAATTTAACAAAAGCAACTATCAATGCTCTTTCTTCTGAAAATGCTTGTGTTACAGAAGTTACTCAAGGAAAAGCTGATGCTTTTATTTATGATCAATTAACGATTTATCGTCAAAATCAATTAAATAAAGAAACTACAGAGGCAGTTCTTATACCATTTCAAGATAGTGAAAGTTGGGGAATGGCTGTAAATAAAGGAAATGAAGAGTTATTAAGTGAAATAAATGCCTTCATAAAAGAGTATAAAGAAAAAGACGGATTTGAAGAAGTTACAAATAAATATATGGCAGAGGAAAAGAAAATCTTTGACGAACTTGATTTTCCATGGTTCTTTGATTAAGGAGATTATATGAAAAATAGAATTAATCAAGAGCCAACTTTAGTGAATAAAATACTTAGTGCTTTTTTTGTTGTGATGGTATTTGTTTTATTTATGTGGTTTTCAGTAGATTCTATTAATTTAAAATTGGATTTCACCACTTTATTTAAATATAAACAAAGACTATGGGATGGGTTTGTAATGACTATAGTTATTTCTATAGGAAGTTTAATTATAAGCTTGTTAATCGGAGCAATAACAGCTATTGGTCAAAAATCTAGAATATTAGCTATAAGTTATTTTTCTAAGGTTTATGTACAACTTATAAGAGGAACACCTTTATTGGTTCAAATATACTTTTTCTATTATATTATAGGAACAGCTTGGGGGGTAGCTAACAGATATGTGGCTGGTATAATAATACTCTCTATTTTTGAAGGAGCGTACATTTCAGAAATTATTAGAGGTGGGTTAGAAAGTATAGACAATCAACAATATGAAATTGCAAAATCAATTGGGCTTACTCCGGCTAAAACTTTTAGACTTGTAACCTTTCCTATATTGATGGCTCGTATAATACCAGCTTTAGCAGGGCAATTTTCATCTATAATTAAGGATTCCTCACTATTGTCAGTAATTGCTTTAATTGAACTTACCCAAACAATACAAGAAATATCCGCAGATAATTTTAGAATGTTTGAGAACTATATATTTGTTGGGTTCTTATATTTTATACTTACCTTTACTGTTTCCATGATATCAGGAATTTTTGAAAGAAGGTATAAACATGAAAATAGAGCTTAGAAATATATGTAAAGATTTTAAAGATAAAGTAGTATTAAAAGATATTTGTTTTCAGGATGATATAAATTCTATTGCAATTATCGGCCCCTCTGGAGGCGGAAAATCCACATTATTAAGAATTATGGGGGGATTAATTGTTCCAGACAGTGGAGAAATGTATTTAGATGGGGATAAAATTAATTTTGATGAAAAATCCTTGCAAATTTACAGAAGAAATATAGGTTTTGTTTTTCAATCTAAAGGACTTTTTGAACATCTTACAGCATTAGAAAATGTAACCTTGCCTCTTATATATACCTTTGGGGTTAATAAAGTACAATCGGTAGAAATAGCGGACAAACTTTTCGCTAGATTTGGTTTATCCAAAGAAAAAAACAAGTACCCTTTTCAGCTTTCAGGAGGGCAGCAGCAAAGAATAGCTTTAGCAAGAGCCGTTGCCATTAAACCTAAGCTTTTATTGTTAGATGAACCAACATCAGCCTTAGATCCGGAATATACTTCTGAAGTATTAGATATGCTAAAAGAACTTCAAGGAGATGGGTTAGATACTATAATTGTAACTCACGAAATGGGTTTTGCTAAAAATGCTTGTGAGAAAGTTATATTTTTAGGGGATAATAAAATTATTGAAAGTGGAAAAAGCACTGAAATATTTAAAAATCCTAAATCAAAAGAAGTTAAAACATTTTTAAATAAAATACTTGAATGGAATGCATAGGTATTCAAAATCAAGGATAAATAAAAAATAGTTAACTATTTAAAGTTAACTATTTTTTATTTATTTATTTTACTGAACCCTGAAGAACTCCGTCTATAATATGTTTTTGCATAAACAAATATACAATTATTACTGGGATTACTGTCAGCATTAAACCTGCCATAGATAAACCATATTCAACTGTATATGTTCCTGAAAAATAATAAGTTGATAATGGTAATGTTCTTTCTGTTTGTCCTATCAACACTAAAGATGGTAACAAGAAATCATTCCAAATCCATAATACGTCTAAAATAACGATAGTCATTGTTGTTGGTTTTAATAATGGAAATACAACTTTCCAAAAGGTTTGGAATTCATTACATCCATCAATCATAGCCGCTTCTTCTAATGACCTTGGTATACTTTTTATAAACCCATGATACATGAAGACTGCAAGCGAAGAACCAAATCCTAAGTACATATAAATTAAAGCCCATTTGCTATTAAGAAATCCAATGGTACCATAAATTTTAACTAAAGGAATCATAATACCTTGGAAAGGAATAATCATAGATGCTAACATTGCAAAGAACATTATTTTATTCATTTTCCAATCTTTTCTTACAAAAATATAAGCTGTCATGGATGAAAAAATTGTTATAATTAAAACACTAAAAAATGTTATTATTAATGAATTTGTAAAGCCATGAAGGTAATCCATTTTCTTGAATGCATCAATATAATTAAATAAGCTAAAAGTTGTAGGAAGAGCTAAAGGATTTGCAATAATTTCTTTTCTATCTTTAAAAGAGTTTATTAACACAAACACAAAAGGAACTATATATATAATAAAAAATATACTTAATACAACTAATTTTAATGCATTAACTATAAACTTATTTCTTTTCATTAAGCTTCTACCTCCATCCTCTTAGTTAAATAAACTTGTATTAAAGTAACACTAGCAACCATCAAGAATAAGAAAAATGCTTGTGCCTGTCCTACCCCGTATTGTTGTGCTAAAAAAGCTTTATTATAAACATGCATCGCTATCATTTCTGTACTTTTAAATGGCCCACCGCCAGTTAAGGATATATTTAAATCGTAAACCATGAATCCTCTTTGCAGTGTTAAAAATATACATACTGTAAAAGAAGGTATCATCATAGGTAAGATAATATTTTTCAATTTTATGAAAGGGCTAGCCCCATCTATATCTGCTGCTTCTAGTATATCTCCAGGAACATTCATAAAGCCTGCAATATATATAATCATCATATAACCAGATAATTGCCATACTGTTACTATAACTAATGTCCAAAATGCTTTATTTGGATCAGATAACCAAGATGATGAGAATATTGGTATATTAAAGTTTTTACCTATATAAACTAAAACATTTGAGAAAATAAACTGCCATATAAATCCAAGTAAAATTCCGCCTATTAAATTAGGAGTAAAAAAGCCTGCTCTAAAGAAATTTTGACCCTTTGTACCACTAGTTAATATAAATGCTAAAAAGAAAGCTACTGCATTAACAAGAATCACTGTAACAAACACATATTTTAATGTAAACCCAAATGATGTCCAAAATACTCCATCCTTAAAAACTTCTCCGTAATTTTTAAAACCTACAAGAATATGTTCACTATCTATTCCATTCCAATTAGTAAAAGTCAAGTATATCCCAAACAAGAAGGGGATAATCATTACTGTTAGAAAAGCAAAAGTTGATGGTCCTGCAAAAATTGTATAAGTCTTTAATTTTTGAATAAAACTTTTTTCATTATTCATTTTAACACCCCTTTTTTAACAAATATCCTGTTACTATCTGACCTTTTATTAAAATAGCGGATATACAACATTATATCCGCTATTGATTTTAATTGAGATTACTTTACTGTTCCCCAATATGCTTTTATTTCTTCTGCAAGTGTAGCTCTATCTGATTGACCAACTAAGTATTTTTGCATAGCTGCTCCAACTTGTGCCCAGTGATCTCCTGGAAGAGTTGCAATACTTCTTAAAGTTTTTCCTTCACTCATGTATGATTTAATAGATTTTGCTAATGGATCTTGTGCTTCAAGAGTAATATTTTTGAAAGCTGGAATTATATTAGCTTTATTAACTAAAATATCTTGACCTGCTTCATCATATACTAACCAGTTTAAGAATGCTTTAGCAGCATCTTGTTGTTCTTGTGAATTTTGCTCTACGTCTAATCCGATAAATTTAGAAGGTGCTACAGTTATTTGTGTGTTACCATAATCAGCAGCATCATTACTTACTGGTACAGGTATAAATCCAAAATCAGAGTTTGATTCATTAAATTCTTTAATTTGTGGCCAAGCCCAGTTACCCATGAACCAAAATCCTACTTCTCCTTTACCAAGCACTTCAGCAGCTCTATCATAAGTACCTGCTAATGCATCTGCATTATCTATGTTAGCTTCTTTTAATACATCAAATGTATCCATGTAACCATTAAATACTGCATTGTTAGAAAGATCTGCACTTCCATCTTTTAATCCTGCAATTAATTCTTCTGCTTTCGCTAAATCTTTATCTTGTTGATTATAAGCAAGTGTTAAATAGTGAGCTCCAAGTGACCAATCCATTGGTGATAGAATCATAGGTGCTACTCCTGATGCATCAATTTTAGCAAAAGCTGCTTTTAAAGAATCAGTTGTATTTATAGTTGTTGGGTCAACGCCAGCAGCATCTAATACAGATTTGTTGTAGATAAGTCCATATCCTTCAATTGTTAATGGAAAAGCCTTAACTACTCCATCTATAGTAACTGCATCAAGATTTCCTTCTAATGTATCTGCTACCCATTTTTCACTTGATAAATCTGCAAATTTATCTTTGAATTTTGGAATATCGTTAGGATCCATCATTGCTAAAGTAGGTGCATTACCCGATGCATACATTGCAGAAATTTTTTCAAATGGGGATGTCCCATCTGGGCAAGGGATAACTTCTACGTCTATATTAGGATTAGCTGCTGTAAATGCTACTGCTGCTTCCTCTAATTGAGTTTGTATTTCTCCTTTAGAATTTACAAAAGTAACTTTAACTACTTCTGTTGTAGAACCTTCTGTTTTGTTACCTGAATTAGTTGCATTATTTGTTTTAGCACATCCAGCCATTAAAGATACTGATAATGCCGCTGTAAGAATTAGTGATAATACTTTTTTCTTTTTCATAATAAAATACCCCCCATAATTTTTTTATTTATTTTATGTAGTTTTGTATAGTATAGAGTTCCCACTGTGAAACTTAATTTACACAAAACTTTCAACAAAAACATAATTGTTTAAAAAACTATAACTCCACCAAGGAAATCGGTTTCCTGTTTCTTAAAAAAAAGTACTTTTATTTTCTTTTTGTACTTTTTCTTATAATAATTTTAGTAGGAAGAACTATGTTCTCTTCTTCATGTACTCCGCTGTTGATTTGTCTCAACAAAATATCTACCGCTTTTTCTCCAAAATCAAATACTGGTTGTCTTACGGTAGTTACTGACGGTATAAACATTGATGCTATAGGTATATCATCAAATCCTACTACAGATATATCTTCTGGAACTTTAAAACCACTTTCATAAATACATTTTATTGCTCCTATAGCCATCTCATCACAAGCACAAAATACTGCTGTTGGTAATTCTTTTAAAGTTAACAGTTTGCTCATTGCATTGTAGCCATCTTTTACTTTGAATTTTCCTTCAACAATCAAATTTTCATCTAATTTAATATTGCTATCTTCTAAGGCTTTTTCATATCCTTTATATCTATCATACCCTGTAGACTTGTCATACAAAGGTCCTCTTATCATAGCAATTTTTTTATGATTTAAGTTTATCAAATAATTCATTACTTCATAAGCAGCACTGAAATTATCTATATCAACACTTGAAATAGGCATATCTTCAAACCTTCTACTAACAGTTACAATAGGATTTTTATAAGAAGAAAAAAATTCTTTATGCTTTTCTTCAATTTTACTAGTTAAAAATATTATTCCGTCAACTTCTTTATCATCTAAGATGTTAAGATACTCCATTTCTTTATCAAATTCATCATAGGTATTGCAAAGTAAAATATTATATCCATTTTCATTTGCTGTCATTTGAACACCTTTTACTAACTCTGAAAAAAAAGGATTTGATACATCTGGTATTATAATTCCAAATATATTGGTTTTTTTACTTACCAAACTTCTTGCTAAAGAACTTGGTTTGTAATTGGTTTCCTCAACTACTTTCATAACCTTGTCTCTAATATCATCACTAACAGGTTTACTTCCATTAAGTACTCTAGAAACAGTAGCTTTAGATACTCCTGCCATTTTTGCTACATCGTTTATAGTTGCTTTCATTACTGTTTCCTCCTGTTAAAAATTTGTTCTTAAATCATCTACAATTCTATTATAAGTAATCGGTTTCCCGTTGTCAAGATAATTGTATATTTTAATTCAATATAATTATTTCGTTAATGAATACTCTACAATTTTCCCCTTTGGATCAATTGATTCAATTGTATAACTATAATCCTTTAAATTAGCTTCTAAGCTTGCAGTGTAACCATTATTCTCCCAAGTTAATTTTAGAATATGATGGTCAGTTTCTAAAACTTTTAATTTAGCCTCAAATCCGAAAGCCGGACAAGTATTTCTAAATTTAAGAAGTTGAAGTTGTTCTTCCACAACTTTATTCTTAACCCCTTCTTGAGCCTGCTTTAAACTTAAGTTTGTTCTATTAATCTCTTTATGTCCCCCAGAACCTGCTTTTTCTACTGCTTCATGATTATTCTTTCCTGCAAAAAGATCTAGATACCATACTTGTGGTTTTCCTGGCATAAACATTTGAATTGCACGAGCTAAAAGAAGTTTCTCATCATCTTCACCCAATGCACTATAGTAAGTAGCATTTACCTGATAGTAAATATTTTTAGCCCCGTGGAGATCTTTAACGTAACCGCCTCTATTGATAACTGTTTTTATAAGTGTATCTATTTGTTCATCTGGCAACAACCCTTTTAAATCAAGAAGAGGAATACCATCATGGCAACCAAGCATATTTACAGTTTTAATATTTTTTTCTTGAATATCATTAATCCATTTAATTAAACAATCATGTGTGTTTCTTTCAAAAGCATCAATAATAAGTCCTGGCAGGAAGAAATCATAAGTCATAAATCCCATATCTGCTATTTTCTCATGAATTTTTTCCTCATACTTTGAATGAATCTCTGGTAAAAGTTTTAAATTATATTTATCCGCTAACTCTTTTACCCCAAGAAGTAAATCCCAAGTTCCAGGGTCATTAAGAAAATTCTTAGCTCCCGGCTCTTTTGGAGCATATGCAAATGCATCAAGTCTTACTATTTCAGCACCATATCCAGAAAGCTTTTTCAAAGTATCTTCATAGAATTCCCAAACTAACGGGGATTTAATATTCAAATCCATTTGTCCTAAATACTTACGTCTTGACTCAAGTAAATTAATGACATCTTCTTCATATTTTGTGAATCTATCAAATTCAATTTCATTAGGTTTTTTTCCTGAATTTAAAGCTTTATTAACTATATTAGCTAATATTTCTGCTGAAGAATATTGAATATTCATTTCTCTCATAAGATCTTGCGCATCTATTGTCTCATACTTTACTTCTTGATAAAAAGTATTCCAATAAGGAACTTCTTTTCCATCTGGCATTCTTACATTTAGAATAGGAAGTCCTTGTTTTCTAAAAAACATGTCTTTAATTAAATCCGCATTGGGTTGAATATACCCTTCTGTAGTCATTTCTCCATGATTTTCCCAAAATTTATTCCAATTGATAAAAAAATCTTTGTATTTAGAGTCTTCACCATTTTTCAAAATATCTTGGAATTGTTTTGATAACACTGATGCATGATTTAAAATAAAATCAAACTTAAATGCAATTCCATTATTTTTTAGTTCCTTTAAGTCTTCTTTGGATGCAAGCATATCATTCATTTCATAATCTATTACGGAAAATCCTCTATCCAAATCAGTATTAAAAATACTTGGTAAAATATAAAATGATTCAAAAGCACCTTTAACATTAGGATTTTTTATAAATTCTACAATATCTTTTAAGGTTCCACCTATACTATCTGGATATGCATTTAGCATAGCTCCAGCCTTGATGGCTCTTTCTTCTTTTTTCTCAATAGAATTAATGTTCATTTTTTTCCTCCTAAGCCTGCTATTCTTCCATTAATTTTGTATACTCTTCAAAAGAGATTATATCTCCATTTTTTGTTAAAATGATTTTTGCATTATGTGCTTGAGAAACCAATTTACCCTGCTCAATTTCTAAAATCATCATTGTAAAAGAACTGTCTATTGCTCCATCTCTATTACGTGATCTACGGTGTTCAAGAGTTTCTTTTGGTGTACTATTTAAAAGTATTGGAATATCCACTCCTTCTAAATTTGGATTGTTTCCATGTGTCCATTCAATTATCAAAACATTTGTATTGCTAAAGTCAACTGAATCATACCATAATTCATTTTCTTCTCTACCCATTCTTTTAAGCATAATATTTTCTGTTCCATTTTTAAACTGTGCAATAATATTGCTTAATTCTGAGAAATCTATTTCATTATTTGTTCCTAAGTAATTTTTAAGTCCCTTAATTCCCTCTTCTTTATAAACTTCTAACCAAGGAAACTCTTTGAAGTATTCAGAATTAGAGTCATTACCACTTTCTTGTAATTCTTTTAATTTATCATTTCTCTCGCTATTATATTCCCCTCTTGCTACTAACCCCTTTATACCACTTTCTCTAAAAACACTCAATCTTTCCGCATCATTATATTTGGGTATTCTATGTGGATAGTTATCTCCTGATAAAATATAGCTACCTATGTTCATATTATTAAAATAATAGGCAAGTAAAGAGCCTGTCTCTGATTTACCTACACCCGAACCACCATGTACAGAAATAACTGCTTTTTGATTACTTTGGTTATTAAATACAGGTACTAATAGTTTTAATAGTTCCGGAAAAATCTTTTCAGCTTTCTTTAAATGATTTTCATCAATACTAATTTTGTCTCCCGGCATATCACCCTTTTGAATACTATTTAAATCCAAAATCTTAGGGGCAACCCACTGAGATGCAAGAGCTATTTTGTCACTGATTAAATTTTTACACATAATAAAACCTCCCAATTTTTAATTATTATTTTCAAAATATAGCCTGATCTAACCTTTAATAGAGCTAATTCTAATTCCTTTTTCAAGAAACCGGTTTCCTGAAAAGCAAAAATATATATGCTCACAAAACAAACTATAGCATTCTTCAAAGATATGCTATTTCATAAGTGATAAAGTTTATACTTCTATTATAGGTAATCGGTTTCCAGTGGTCAAGAGTTATTTTTAAATTTTATTTATTTTTTTTATAGAAATCTATATTCTCCACTAAACTTTTTTCATAATTAATAATAACTCCAATATTAGCAAATTATGATAAAATAATAAGAGTATAGATATTATTTTATTTTGAGGTGATTTAATAAATGGAAATTTGCAGTTATAAAGGAATCTGAAAATCACAAGATGGGAAAAATAATTCTGTATCATTATTTTAAAGAAAAATATCCAGAAATTAAGCCCAGTTTAAATTATAGATTCCAAAGTAAAAGAAGAGCTGATTTATATATAGAAAAACTTCGTTATAAATTATAATAAAGGGGAAATGAAAGATGGCAAGAATTTTATTTTTAGAGGACGAACCCACTATATCAGAAGTAACCACAGAATATATGAAAATGCAGAAATACGAAGTAGTTTGTGCTAAGGATGGGCAAGAGGCTTTAGATTTACTAGAAAGCAATTTTTTTGATTTAGCTATATTAGATATAATGGTGCCAAAAGTAAGTGGATTAGTTGTTCTTGAACATATAAAGAAAACAAATCCTCAAATAGCTACAATAATGCTCACCGCCCTTGAAGATGAACAAACACAGTTAAAAGCCTTTAACTTTTATGCGGATGATTATGTAATAAAACCATTTTCACCTTTATTATTGCTTAAACGTATAGAAACAATATTGCGTAGAACCATGGGAAATAGCGCAAAAATATCAGAATCAAAAGGTTTGTATATAAATGATGAAGAATTTCAAGCTTACTACGACAATGATTCTTTACAATTAACTTTAAGTGAATTTTTACTTCTACAAACATTAATGAAAGAACCAAAACATGTTTTTACTCGTGAAAAATTAATAATGAAAATTTTCAATGATGAGTACTTTGGCAACGACAGAATAATAGATGCTCATGTGAAGAACCTGAGAAAAAAACTACCCAAAAAATATATAAAAACGGTAACTGGTGTGGGCTATAAGTTTGATCAGGAGGTTAATTGATGAATTTATCAAAAAAAACCTTTCTTTATAGTGCCATTATATCAGGAACAATAGTGGCTTTAATGATAGCATATTTTGTACTTATGTTACCTTCTTTATATGTAGATTATATGGGAAAACTTAATTATAATTCAATAAAATCTATACAAGAAAATTATATAATTGATGGAAATTATAAAAATATATCCTCAAGTAATCCTGTAGGGTCAGCTACTATTAAAATACCAGCTGAGGGTAATAAAGTTTTTATCTCTAATAAACTAGGCTCTATAAAAGTCACTATTAATGATGATGAAATATTAAAAATTCTTGAAAAAGTAAGATACTATTCTACTCACAGGGATGAAATAGAAAATTTAGAAAAGAAAGATTTTGATTTTACTAATAACATTGAAGAAATTTTTAAAAATAAGCTATTTAAGGATAGTTTACCTTTGACCTTTGAATTTTTAGAAAATGATTCTACTAATATTTATGAAGAAATATCCTCAAAAATTAATGTAATAGATGATAATACCGTTATTTATGAAGGTAAAGTATTTGATGGAAGTAATTATTATACTAACTATATAGCTTTGAGTCTTTACAAAAATGATATTATTGTATCGGTTTTCACTGCAATGACTCCAAAGATAGAAGAAATAAAACCAATAATTTTTCAAAGTTTACCAATGATTATTGCCACCGCTTTTTTATTAATATTAGTATCAACTATTTTATTTTCAAGAAAAATAGTGATTCCAATAGAAAAACTGGTAAATCATGCTGTGTTTATGAAAGAAAATACTCATAGAGAAGTTGAACTAATGAAAATAGAAGGTCAGGATGAAATTGCAATTTTAGGTGAGACTCTTAATGAATTATATTTAAAATTAAATGAAAACTTTAAGGAACTTGAGAAAAGGAATAACTATCTTTCAAAGCAAAATAAAAGGCAAGAAGTATTTTTGAGAGCATCCTCCCATCAATTAAAAACTCCAGTGGCAGCATCTTTATTACTGGTAGAGGGTATGATTAATGAAATCGGAAAATACAAAGATACAAAACAATATTTGCCACAAGTAAAACTTCAATTGCAATCTATGAGAAAAATAATTGATGATATTTTAAATCTTAACAATTCCATTGAAACTATTAAAAAGGAAAGCATAGATATTGGTAAGGTAATTGAAGAAAGTCTTTTATCCTATGAAGTGCAACTGAAACTAAAAGGTATTACTATAGAAAAAGAAATAACCACAGTAAATATAGATACAGATAAAAAGCTTATTTTTAAAATAATAGATAATCTAATAAATAATGCTATAAATTATACTCCAAAAGATGGTCATATAAAAATAACTTTATCTTATAAAGCATTAACAATTATTAATTATGATTCATTTATAGAAGAAGATTTATTGCCACATATTTTTGACCCCTTTGTTTCAAGTAATAGCGAAAATCGTGGACATGGCTTAGGGCTTTACATTGTAGCCTATTACGCAAAACTATTGAATTATCAAATTACCCTTAGAAATATTAATGAGGGTGTTGAAGGCTCTTTGTATTTCATACAATCACCATAATATTCACATATAATCTTCATATGAAATTCATATGAGTTTGGTATAATTTAACTATAGAAATTTGTTAAATAAGGAGATTAATTATGGTAACTATAAATAATTTAGAAGTGAAATATGGACAGCAAATTGCATTATCAATAAAATCACCAATAACTTTTGAAACTGGGGACAGGATAGGGATAATTGGGTCAAATGGTGCTGGAAAAACCACTTTAGTAAAATCAATATTAGGGCTTACAAATTATAATGGTAGAATTCAAACTAATTTAAAGCCAGAGCAAATGTCCGCACATATGCAAGAAAATAATTATGTGGACACTATGGCAATTAAGTATATAATTGAGGCTATTTTGAACACAAAAATAAAAAGTAATAAAGTATTACAGGAATTAATTAGTTTTTTTAATTTTGAGAATTGTCTTAATAAAAAATTCAGTGCCTTATCTGGAGGACAAAAACAACGTTTAACGATCATCTTAGTTTTAATTCAAGATACTCCTTTGGTATTCTTTGATGAAGTTACTTCAGGATTAGATTTTGAAACTCGTCAACAATTAATGAATAAAATAACTCAGTGGTATGAAAATAAAGAAGCTACCATATGCATTGTATCTCATTACTATGAAGAGCTGGAAAAACTAGCTAGTAAGGTATTGATTTTAGATAATGGAGAAGTAGTTGATTTCGGAACTAAGGAACAGTTATTCCAAAAATACTGCGGCAAATCAACAATAACTATTGAAAACAATAAAAGAAATGAAGAATTGAGTAAAAACTTACCCAAAATAATTGCACCTGAACATTTAATAGCTCTTTCTTGCTTAAATGAGAATAAGGAATTAGAAATAGTAAAGGTATTAATAGAACAAAATATAAATTTCAAAAGAAGTAATAATGATATTGAAATTATGTCTATTAATGCAAAAGCAAGATTTAATGGTGAATTAAAGGGAGGTATAAGCAATGAATACAAAGCTATTTAATTTAGCGCTAATAAAATATGAACTTAGAAATTTAATGGGAAATACATTTACCCTAATTTTTGGGGTGATTTTTCCCATTGGAATGACCATATTCTTTGGAAAAATATTGGTAGGCAATGTGCCTGAGGATATGAGAGATGTTGTTTTAACAAGTATTTTTATTACTGAAAGTTTAATTATTCCCTTAGCATCTATTCTTGTAGGATATTCCGCAATATTTTCCCAGGAACTAGAAAAAAACACACCATTAAGATTTCGGTTGTTTGGGTATAGTGAAAAAACTATATTGATTTCTAAAATATGTGCCCATTTGATTTTTATAACCATATCACTGGTTATCTACACAGCAGTAGTTATCTCAGTATTAAAAATACAGGTACCAACTTTAAGCTCAGCACTTATTTTAATAGTATCCTTATATTTACTATCTACAATTTTGTTTATGTTAGCTCATGGAATATCATTATTTTTCAAGAAATTTGGACCAACTTTTGCCATAACTATGATATTATATTTTTTAATAATGATTTTAAGCGGAATGTTTGGTGTGCAAGCAAAGGATTTTCCAGATGCACTAAAGGCTGTGGCATATGTTTTTCCAACAACTTATATCAGCGGAGAATTTATAGATTTTTGGCAAGGTGGTAGCTATAATTTTGTTCCTTTTATCCAATCCTTTATATTCTTTGCAGCTGTTTCATCCATTATATTAATTTTGGCAATATACCATAATAGAAGAAAATTCAATTAAATAAAAGATTCTTGGCTATTTACAATAAATATGGTTCACTGTTCGTGTCACATTTTCTTAGGACTTAATAAAGCACTTTTCTCATTAGGAAGAGTGCTTTATTAAGCTTTATCTCAACCAAATTTTGTTGCTGTTATAAGTATTTCATCATAACTTTTTCGATTTCTTTTGCAACTTTTTCCACCATTTCTTTATGTTCTTCTGTTAAATATCTTGTGGATACTAATTTTGATTCCGCTATTTCCTTGCCTAAAATATCAGAAACTATTATTGTATCACTAACTTTACCACTATACTTTTCGGTAGCTATTTTTGCACAACATTTATCACAGCCCTCTACTACAATGGTAGGATATTTTTTTGCAAATCCTCTTTCTTCTTCTCCCCCTGCATTAAAAAGTGGTAAACATATAGTAACTGTTTTTTCAGGCATAATCTCGTCAAGCATCTTTCTTGTTGCCAATCTAGATATAGTTCCACCTAAACAATCTTCCCCACTACAGGATACTACACCAATCTTTAAGTTGTCTTTATTTTCTGCCATAACTAATTACCCTCCTTACTTAATTCTTTTACCTTTTTAGCTAATTCATCAGCTATTTCATCAACTATTTCCCAGCCTTCTTCAGTAAGTTCAGTAGCAGTTCCAGCCTTAGCCCCTTTATGCTTTCTAAAAGCATCTATAACTCTATATTCTTCTTTCACTATTCCCCCAACATTAGCAACATTTTTTGCCGCACACATTTTAGGACATCCATCAATAGTAATACATTTTTTCCCTTTTATTAATTTACCAGAAGCTTCGCCATCTGTTGATACAAAAGCAAGGCACATATTTTCTGATTGATGGGCACATAATTCATTAGCAACCTTGAGAGCTACTTCTCTAGAAACTAATCCTAAAACCTTACCCATACCACTGCAAGGAATAACTTTAATTTTATTAGACATGGAAATCATCAACCTTTCTCTTCAATATTTTAAAGTAATCTTCAAAATTCAATAAAAAATCTTTATCTTCCTCTAAATCCCCAAGTTCAATTTCTGCTATCCATCCTTTTTCATAAGGATTTTCATTAATCAATTCAGGCGCTGCTATAATCTCATCATTAATGGAAATTATTTTTCCTGAAACAGGACAAACAACCTCAAATACTGCTTTTCCTGATTCTATTGTTCCTAGCTCCCCAAATTGTTCTATTTCTGAATCAATTGCTGGTTCATTAAAAAACATGATATCTGAAAGACTTTGCTGTACATAATCAGTTACCCCTATTCTTGCAATATTTCCTGAGATATAAACCCATGAATCATTTTCATTAAAATAAAAACCTTCTTTGGGAACTTTAAATATAAATTTGTCTTTTTTATAAATCTCATACTCTATTGTTTCAGGAAAACCAACCTTATTATCTAATGATTTTTCCTCCTTGTCCTCCTCTTTTAAAATATCTTTACTTATAATATCAACTAATCTCTGTTCTTCCGAATCAATTCTTAAAGCTTTACCTATGATAATATCATTATTCTTTGCTTCTTCTGTTACAGTAATTTTCTTTACTACTTTTAGCCCTTTCTCAACTGCTAGTTTACTTGCACATCTAGTTGCACATCCATCAATTACAAGAAGTGGATTTTCTTCTGCCACTTTGTTATATCTAGATTCAGCCACTCTATATAAAACTGGGCAAATTAATTCACTTTCAGATTCCTCACAAACTTTTATAGCTACTTCACTAGAAATACACCCTGCACACTTATCAAGACCATTACAAGGTAAAATAGCATACTTTTTACTCATTTTCCTTCATCGCCTTTCTTGTTTCCTTGATTTTTTTAGTTACCTCTGCTTTATTTGGAAAATCAATTGCATCAAGACCACATGCTTTTCCGCAAGCTCTACAGAAAACTACACAATTATTTGGATTTTTTACAACTAGCTTTTGCTCTTCATTTTCTCTCACTTCAAAAACTTTATGAGGACAAAATTCTACGCAATCATTACAATAATTACATTTTTCAAAATCTATTATTGGACTCCAATCAATGCTATCTCTTGGAACTCCCATGAAAGTTGTTTCGCTCATTTTTATACCTCCAACCCTAATTTTTCTAATGCCTCTTCTACTACACTTATAGCTTTTTCATTGGTCATATCTCTGATATCAAGCATAACTGCATCTTTTTCTATATCTAAACCTGCTTCTTTAAATGCATCTTTAAACATTTTCTTTTGCATATTAGGTGCACATGCTCCTATTACCACTTTTCTATGAGATTTTAAGAAATCTGCTAAAAATCTATCTCCATCTTCTTCGCAAAGTTGCGGATGTATAAATCCATACTCTACAGGTAATTCAACTCTAACCTGATTGATAAAATCCCAAATATCCATCGCTTGAAATCCTGGACATTTTCCTGTACACACACACATAATAAATCCTGGCAATTGTTTTTCTTCCATAAAAATATTCCTCCACTTTTTTTGTTTTTTATAACTTTGCTTTTGCAAAATTATTATCATTTATTTATGAATTGCTAAACCTACTGCATCCCCACAAGCTTCCATTATTGCTTCACTTAAAGTTGGGTGTGGATGTATTATTTCTGCCATAATCTCAGCTTTAATTCCTGCACTCACCGCCAAAGTAAGTTCAGATATTATTTCTGAAGCATTAGCTCCTAAAATTTGAGCCCCTAATATAATATTAGAATTCTTGTCCACAACTATTTTTACAAATCCTTCTCTCTCGCTAAGACACAATGCTCTACTGTTATTTCTAAAATTAAATCTACCTATATTAACTTCTATATTTTTGTTCTTTGCTTCTTCTTCATTTAAACCTACAGAAGCTATTTCTGGATGTGTATAAACACAAGCTGGTACTGCATTATAATTAACTTTACTTTTAATTCCTAAAGCATTTTGTGCTGCAACTCGACCTTCTGCATAAGCAAGATGAGCAAGTAATTTTCCTCCGATTACATCTCCAGCTGCATAAACATTTTTTATATTTGTTTCCATGTTTTCATTTACAAGTATTTTACCTTTTTCCGTCTTAATTCCTAATTGAACAATATCTTTTGATACGCCATTTAGCTTACGTCCAACTGCTATTAAAACTTTTTGGGTTTCAATAAATTTTTCTTTTTCATTTTCGTTTGTATGTAATATTAATCCTTTTTCACTTTCCACAATATCTATTACTTTTGTATTCAAATTTATTTTAATTCCTTGTCTTTTCATTATCTTCTCAAGCTCACTTGTGATTTCTTTATCCTCTGATGGTAGTATATTATCCATAAGCTCTATAACAGTAACTTTTGATCCCGCATAATTAAACATAGTTGCAAACTCAAGTCCAATAGCTCCAGCCCCTATTATTACTATATTTTCAGGAACCTCTTTTAATTCTAGGGCTTCATCACTTGTAATAACATCTTCTAGATCAATACCAGAAATATCAGGCTTTAAGGGCTTTGAACCAGTAGTTATTATTAATTTTTCACAGTTTATATGAATTTCTTCACTTTCTGTTTCCACCATTATTTCTGATGAATTAACTATTCTTCCTGAACCCTTTATTACATGAATGTTGTTCTTTTTCATTAAATGTTCTATACCCATTCTTAGATTTTTAACAACTCTATCTTTCCTAGAATTTGCAGTACTCCAATCCAAAGAATTTAATGTGGAATCTATTGAAACTTCCTTGGATTTTTTAATTAAATAAGTTACTTCCGAAGTCCTTAGTAATGCTTTTGTAGGAATACACCCTCTATTAAGGCAAGTTCCTCCAATCTCTCTTTCTTCAACCATTGCAACGCTAGCCCCTAGTTGTGCTGCTTTGATTGCAGCAACATAACCTGCTGGCCCTCCACCAATTATGCCCACACTAACTTGAATATTTTTTGACAAAAATATCATCTCCCACATACATAAATATGCTATATTAATATATTTTTATGTTCTCATAATTCCTCATAATCATTTACACATTAATACTTATATACTCATATGAGTATATAAGTATTATATGCCCAGCTATCTTACTTGTCAACAAAATAGAACACAAAAAAAACAAGACTTAAGAATTCAAAGTCTTGCTTTATTGTTTGATTTTGCAAATAAAATCTTCCAAACTATCTGCTTTTGCAGAAAATCTCAACCATTTCTTTAAAGTATCATTGTTATCTTCTTCATTAATCAGCTTAATCACCTCATCAGTGACAATTTCTATTTCATTTAAATTATCCAATATATCTTCTCTTCTTGCTGAGGCTGCTCCTTCTTCTCTTCCTTCTTCTCTTCCTTCTTCTCTTCCCTCTTCTTTTCCTTCAATCCATCCTTCTGCCTTAGCTGTAGACATTATATCTCTCTCAATTGCTATAGTTTCTAAATGTTTTTCATAAGCTCTTCGATCCTTTTGCTCTAACTTTGTAAGATTTAATTGCATCTCTGCTTCTTTGATATACTTGGATTTGAATTCCTTTTTGATTTCTGAATTTTTAAGCATATATATCCATTCATCTATATCTTCTTTTACAATATTCTTAAATCTTTCTATATTAATTAGATAGTACTCTGGGAATATATTTGCTTTCTCTTTAAAAGTCACTTTATTTTCCCCTTTATCATCTATCTGTACTACTTTATTTTTTACTTTCAATTTTTCATTTGTGTGCATTCCATAAAATTCTGTGGTTCCATAATAAATATAGTCTTTTCCAGTACCTAAATTAAAATAAAGAATACTTACAGAAATAACTTTTGAAATATCTTTATATTCTTCTCCTAATTTAAAATAATCAACTATAACCTTTGAGCTACCGTAAAGAACTCTTTCTAAATAATCAGACTCTCTCTCATTTTGTATTTCAACAATTATTTTCTCTTTATTTTCATCTTCTACAAGAATATCTACTCTGTTAAATTTATTTGTTTCACTGCTTTGATTTCCTTCACTTTCAAGAATATTTAAAATAACAATATCTTTTTTAAGTAGTGCTGTTAGAAATCCTTCTAAAACTTTAAAATTGCTTTTATCTCGTAACATCTTTTTTATAAACCAATCGAATCTTATTAATTTATTTGAGTTTTCCATCTAATTCACTTCCTCTCATACTTATAATTTTACCATATATGCACTTTTTTAAACATGTTTATTAGTTCAACATTGAGCTCTCTTTTTATTTGATAATTTTAACTTCAACATTATTTAAATTATTTATCATATCTTGGCATTTTTATAATAGCCTTAAACAAATCTCCATCTATTTCTATAATAAAACTTCCCTTTTGAATCTCTATCAAACTTTTAGCTATAGACAATGCAAGTCCACTTCCCTGACTACTTCTTGATTCATCACCACGTTTAAATCGCTCCATAAGTTCATCAGCAGAGATATTTAATTCATAAGCTGAAATATTTTTTATTGTCACTTCCACTTCATTCCCTAAGTCTATAACATCCAAATAAACTCTAGATCCACATTGTGCATATTTAAGTTAATGGGGTTCTTATATCATGGGAAACATTTGTAATTAATTCTGTTTTTAATCTTTCATTTTTAACTTCGTTGTCCACTGCTTCTTTTAACCCCTGACCTATATCATTAATATTAGCAGCAAGTATTCCAAATTCGCTTTTCCCTGTAGTTTTTATTGTATAGTGAATATCACCGTTTTTTATTTTTTCTACGCCTTCTTTTATCTCATTAAATTTCTTTACTTGCTTTAAAGAGAGCCATGCCACAAAAGCTATAGTTATTTGAAAAACAAAAAAAGTAATTGCAATTAATATAGGGTAACCTATTACGATGAAAAGAATCTTGAAACCAACACTTCCACTATCATATATTACTTTTATATTCTTCTATTAACATTGCTAAACTTGTTATAACATCTCTACTCTCAAAGTCATATTCATTGCTTTTAAAATAACTATCTTCAAGAAATATGCAAATCCCTTTTAGGATAAAAAATAAATGTTCCAATAATGCTAACTACTATTATTCCTAAAGAAATAATTATATACACTCCTTGAAGTTTTTCCTCATTTAATAAATACAAAGGTTCAAAATATTTAAATGGAGTAAAATATTTCATAAATTCAATTTTATCGCTTAACCCTATTAATATAGATAAAAGATATGTTACTAACAATATACTTATAGAAACCGCTCCTGCTTTTTTGTACCTTTTTAATAAAGAGGCTATAAGCATACCTATACTTAAAAATACAATTTGAATAATAAATATTGCTGCTATGCTTAATGCCCAGAACTTAAAAAACTCTTTACTGGGTTGATATTTCATAGTTGCAACAATTCCTGTAATTCCAGTGACGCTTAAAAGAATAAAGCAATTAATAACCGCTGCTATTAATTTGCTAGTGATTACTTTCTTTCTTGAAATTGGTAAAGCAAAAAGAAATTCAACTGTTTTATCTCTTTCTTCTTTAGATATTATTGAGCTACCTAGCAATACAGCATAAATCCCCAGCATAATATAAAAATAGATATTAGCAATACTAACAAATCCACTTACAGTTGTAAGATTTGCACCATTCATACTAAAAGCCTTCAACATAGCTTCTGGCATTGAATCCAAAATATCTGCCATAGCTGGATTATTATAATAAGCTGAGAATTCTGACATCATCATAACAAATATTAAAATAATACAAGCACTCCATATTATAAGAGATTTCATATTAGCTTTTAATTCTCTTTTAATAATATTCATATAAAAAACCCCCTATACTGAGTGAATGTTACGTTTAAGATATAAAATATAGCTACCTATAATTGAAATAACTATAATGCCAACATTAATCCCCACCAACATAAAATCATATTCTCCACTTGCTAATATAGTTGCAGGTTCAAAATGATAGAATGGTGATATTAAACCAAGAATTTCTCCCCCAATGATACTTCTAAGAGAATTCAAAATATATAAACCAAAAGATAACGCCATAGAATAACTAAGCACACTACGAACCTTTTTTACACACATAGAAATAAACATTCCAACGCTTAAAAAGAAAAGTTGAAATAAAAATGTGGTTAATAAAAGCTTGATCAAATATTCCCCATTATACTCCGCACCATCTGTAAAAAGCATAATTGCCCCAAAACTACCAAGCCAAATAAAGAAATTTGTAATAGTTAAACTTGTAAAGGCTGCAAAAAATTTACTCATAAAAATCTTAGTTCTAGATACAGGCTTGCTCATTAAAAAATCTGCTGTAAGTTCGCTTTCTTCCACTGATAATAAATGAAAACCATAATTGGAACTTTGAATAGCCACACATAATTGCACAAATACAAATACAAAAGAAAAATACCCTAAAACCGTTGACAAAGAAAGACTTCCATCCATTCCAAAAGCTTTTAAAAGCTCTGGTGGATAATTTTCTAGAATTTTATCCATAAGTGCAGCATCTGCAGCAAAAGCTGAGAAAAAAAGCATATACATAACAATAAGACCTATCATTGATAAAGACCATATAATAATAGATTTACCATACATTTTCATTTCGTATTTAAATATATTCATAAATTTCACCTACCTATAATAGTGCATAAATATTTCTTCTAGGGACGGTTCTTCAATAAGTACATCTTTAACCTTTTGTGAACTAATTGCGGCAGTAATTTTGTTTACATCCCCATTATAGAAAAAGCGAAGTTCATTATTTTCTTCTTCTACTTTACTAACTCCATTGATAATGAAATTACTTTTATTTAATTGATTGCCTCTTATGGTAATCTTTTTATAATTGTTTTCTCTTAATGTCTTAATATCTTGTACTTTAATTATAGAACCATCCTTTATAATAGCCACACGATTACATAATTGTTGAACTTCCGATAAAATATGGGAAGAGAAAAATACTGTGGAACCTTTTTTATTTTCTTCCGCAATAATATCAAAAAACTTTTGTTGCATCAAAGGATCTAATCCACTGGTTGGCTCATCTAAAATAATTAACTTTGGCTCATGTAATAGTCCTTGTACAATCCCTACTTTTTTCTTATTACCAAAAGACAAATCTTCAATTCTACGGTTAAGGTTCAATTCCATAATATCAGCTAATTCTTTCATTCTTTTAGTACAATCTTTTTTATAAAAACTAGCTGAATATTTAAGTAAATCAATAACTTTCATTTTATCATAATAGAAAACTTCGGAAGGCAAATATCCTATTTCTTCACGAATTTCTGGCCCAAATTCAATACAATCTTTTCCAAAAATTTTAGCATGTCCTGATGTTGGATAAATCAAACCCAATAATAATCGAATAGTGGTGGACTTCCCTGCCCCATTAGGCCCAATAAATCCGAATATTTCTTTTTCCTCAACATTAAAGCTAACATCAACTATTCCCTTTGATTTTCCATAATACTTGGTTAATTTATCGATTTCAATAATATTACTCATTTTTATACCTCCATCCATAAAAATATTAATAAGATAATTATTGTACATGGATTCATTATATCAACTGCTTAATTATATCTCAACTTAATTATATTTAATTTGTAATAAAACAATAATTTAACAACTACATTTGAATTTATATTAAAGACTATTTCAAATTGATTCTAATCCTTAAAATGGACTAAATCTTCGTAAATAACAGCTACAATCAAAATCGAACTATTTACTTACATAGGTTAATTCTTGACATAATCATTTTTCTTGTGTATACTTTAATTGTTCAAATATGTATACACATCAATTCTAGAAATGAGGTTTTTTTTATGAAATCAGTTAAAGACATATATACACTAAATAATCAAACAAAAATTCCTTGTGTTGGATATGGTACATGGCAAATGCCAAACGATGACACAGGTTATCAAGCACTTCTTACTGCTTTTGAGGCTGGATATAGTCACATTGATACCGCAGAAGGTTATGATAATGAAGAAACGGTTGGAAAAGCTATTAAAAACAGCGGAATTCCAAGAGAAGAAATATTTTTGACAACCAAATTGGGCAACAAATCTCATGGCTATGAAGAGACATTGTTAGCTTTTGAAGCTTCTTTAGAAAGATTGCAGGTTAGCTATGTGGATTTATATTTAATTCATTGGCCTAATCCCGTTTATTACAGAGATCATTGGGAAGAGACTATTCAATCCACATGGAGAGCCATGGAAAAACTATATATGGAAGGTAAAATAAAAGCCATAGGTGTTAGTAATTTTAAAATTCATCATTTAGAAGCATTATTAAAAACAGCTAAAATTATTCCTGCAGTTAATCAACTACGCTTGTGTCCAGGTGATGTGGATAGTAAGCTAGTACAATGGTGTGAAGATAAAGGTATTTTATTACAAGCTTATAGTCCTTTGGGTACAGGTAAAGTACTGCAATTGGAAGTTGTTAATAACATTGCTAAAAAACATAATACCTCTGCAGCATATATTGCACTTGCATGGAGTATACAGCGTGGTTTTCAACCTTTAGTAAAATCAGTTAAGCCTCATAGGATAATTGATAACACAAAATTCTTTCATGTTACATTAGATGAAGAAGATATGAATTTATTGAATCAATTGAATGGGTGTGTGGGACATGCTGACGACCCAGATACAGTACCATGGTAAAACAATTATAAATTTTTCTATATTTAATAAGGGTGCTCAAATTTGAGCACCCTTATAATTTTTTGAAATTATAATAAATTATTAGTTGAACTGGGATACCTATATTACCCTAAACTAGTTTGAATGATATTTTGATCATTATTGTAAAATATTGTTTTTATGTATTCTTTATATATTTTATGTAAATATTTATATTTTTATGTTGCTTTTTGCCAACAATTCTTGTATTATATAAAATATAGAACGCTAGTTTGAGGAGGTCATTTTAATGGAAATAAACTCTACTTATCTGGAAGAAAAAAGAGAACATTTAAATAAGCTAATAGAAAAAAATCCATCAAATCTTCTTACTACTGAAATTATCAAAGCTAGTCAAGATTTAGACCTTCTTATTAAGGAATATCAACTATTTATGAATAAGCTTAGTCAATTTAATGGTAAATAAAATAATGTACTTCAATCTATAATTTTGTTTGTACCAAAAAACAATAATGGCAGGCATAGTAGTTATATTTTTTTTATATTAACTCCTATGGCTGCCACTTGCACTAGCAAACTATAATATACTATCTTTTAAACTTATATTTGTAGAATAAATACTATTTATTGGTTTCTTTCCCCATGTCTATTAAGAAAATAGAGCCATCCATTTGGCTTTCCCCTATAGCACAACTTTGTTCAATACCAGATTCAGTTTTATAAGATGCTCTAATACTTGGCATATCTGGCATATAAAAGTTAAAAATCAAAGGTTTATCCGGTGTTAATTCTTCTGTTGAATATAAAAGTTCTCCTTCATCAGATGGATTAGCATCAGCATGCTCAACATGTGATAATTTGAAATCAGTTATTTTTTCCTTAGGTAAAATCAATAAAGCTGGGCCATCCTCATCAATAATAAATATATTAGCGTTGTTATATTTCTTTAATTGTTCTTCATTTGCATATGCTACTGTTATTTTAATTTCTTCTGATATAGAATCATTATCATTCACTTCAGTTTTTTCTTCAGTTTTTTCTTCAGCTTTTTCTTCTGTTTTTTCTTCAGCTTTTTCTTCTGTTTTTTCTTCAGCTTTTTCTTCTGTTTTTTCACTTGCTGAATTATTCACTTTTGATTCAGCAGAGTTTGTTTTATTTGCACAACCAACAAGTGAAACCATTAAAAATGTTATTAATAAATAATTTAAGTATTTTTTCAAAATATTCCTCCTGAAAATATATTTTTTTACTACAAGAAATCCTTATTTATGGAATTCATCCTAATAATTCTAACACAAAAATAATCATTTTATTATAATTTTTGATGAAATGTATAATTTTCTGTATAAAATGTATAATTTTCTGTATAAAATGTAATTTGAGTTTCATATAATTATATTATTTAATGATTAATAAAAGAAGGTTCTTTTAGAATAATTTACAAATAAATTTACAGTTTTTTCTTGGTACAAAGATTTTTGTACTTTTAAACATATTCATAATAAATAATCTGTTGTATTATTATCATTAATGCAATCATGTAAACCAGTGTATTTTTACATGATTGCATTTGATTGCTTAACATATTTATAGAGCCAATAAGGATAAAACTAAAGAAAGATTAGATAAAAAGAAAGAAGGATTATTTAATGACAGATAAAAAAATTAATCGCAATACATCATTATTTGCATCAACTATTATAAATTTATGCGTGGGAGCCGTATATGCATTTAGTGTATTTGCTGGACCTTTAGCAGCACATTTTAATTGGACAAGATCTCAAGTAATGACAGCCTTCACCATAAGCACAGCAATATCTGCTATTTCAATGATTTTAGGGGGTAAATTAGTGGATAAAGGAGGGGCAAGAATTGCTATAATGTTAGGTTCTGCAATGTTCGGTATTGGTTTTATTTTAACAAGCTTTGTAAGAACACCCTTAGGTTTATATTTGTCATATGGTGTTGTAACAGGATTAGGACAATCTATGGCTTACTCCGGTAACCTTGGAAATATTATTAAATTGTTTCCAGATAAAAAAGGATTAGCCTCTGGTATTGTTACAGCTGGATATGGTGGGGGAACAATTCTTGCAGCGCCTATAATTAACTATCTTATCCAAAGTCAAGGTGTTTTAGCTACTTTTAGATTCATGGGTATTGCCTACTTTTTAATTACGGTTAGCCTAAGTATGTTTGTAAAACCTGCTCCTGCAGGTTACAAGGGCGTAAAGGATAAATCTTCAATTTCTACTAATGATATAACTGAGGATGTAACTGAAAATGTAACTGATGTCCACTGGACAAGTATGATAAAGAAACCGAAGTTTTATTTAATTGTAGCCATGCTAATGATAGGAGCCTTATCTGGGATGATGATTACTTCAAACGCTTCGACTATTGGACAAAGTATGTTTGGTTTATCCGCAACTAAAGCAGCATTCTATGTAAGTTTATATGCACTCAGTAATTGTTTAGGTCGTGTATTTTGGGGAACTATCTCCGACAAGTTGGGGCGTTATAAAGCGTTAATATGTATTTACTCTATTATAGCTATAATGTTATTATTTATTGCAAATACAACATCAATTTTAGGTTTTGCATGTTCATTAATTGGAATAGGTTTATGTTTTGGTGGTACAATGGGTGTTTTTCCATCCGTAGTAGCAGAAAAATTCGGAATGAAATACCATGGGGTTAATTATGGAATAACATTTATAGGTTACTCGGCTGCAGCATTTTTTGGACCAAAAATAGCTGTTCAAGTAGCTGACTCAAATAAAGGCGATTTTACATTAGCATTCTATATTGCATTAGTATTAAGTTTGGGTGGAATATTTCTTACACTATTATTTATGTCCTTAGAGAAAAAGAATATTAATGAAAAGAATAAAATATACCTTTGATAAAATTAGCACTAATCTGTGTTTTTTGTTATAATTCTATTTAATCACAAATAAATGATTTGCAAAAACATGCAGATTAACGGAGGATTAATATGAAAATCTTAGCTTTTGAAGTTTATGATGATGAAAAACCATATTTTGATAAATATGAAGCGGAATATCAGTGTGAAATAACCTGTGTCCCTGATGCACTCACCAAAGATAATTTATCATTGGTACATGGTTATGATGCCCTTTCTATTTTAGGAAGAAGTTTTTTAACTGCTGATATAGAAGATTACCTAAAACAAGCTGGAATAAAATGTTGTACTACACGAACCATTGGTTATAACCATATTGATATAAATCATGCTCATGAAATAGGTTTAGCTCTTGCTAATTCTAGTTATCCACCTACAGGCGTAGCAGAATACACAGTAATGTTTATATTAATGTCTTTAAGGCATTATAAACAAGCAATGTATCGAGCAAATGTAAATGATTATTCCCTCTCAGGTTTACAAGGTCGTGAGCTTAATGAATTAACTGTTGGAATTATTGGAACAGGAAATATAGGCATAAGCGTTATCCAAAATCTATCTGGCTTTGGATGTAAAATACTTGCTTATGACATGTATGAAAATGATACTGTTAAAAAATATGCGGAATATACAGATTTAGACACACTTATAAGTTCATGTGATGTTATTTCCCTTCATACCCCTTTGCTAGAAAGTACCTATCATATAATTAATGATGAAACCGTCACAAAAATGAAAGATGGCGTAATTTTAGTAAACTGTGCAAGAGGTGAACTTATGGATGTGGATGCTTTAATCCATGGAATTGAATCACAAAAAATAGGAGCCTTAGCTTTAGATGTTATCGAAGGAGAAGATGACCTTTATCATAAAGATAAAAGAACTGATATTATCAGTAACCAAAAGATAGCCTATCTTCGTCAATTTCCAAACGTTATAATGACACAACATATGGCTTTTTATACAAATATCGCAGTATCAAACATGGTAAGAAATTCAATAAAAGCTATTCATGATTTAATAGAAACAGGTACTTGCTCCACGAAAATATAAGCTTTATATTTGAGAATGAAAAAGACTGCAAATAAATTTAGTTTTAAATTTATTTGCAGTCTTTGATTTTTAATTTATAGTATTCTTCATCAGTAATAACTCTTGGCTTAGCGCAAAATTTGTAGTATAATGTCAAGTAAATGAATTAAAATTTTAATTAAATTAAATATTTAACTCATTTGTATTTTACCTTTTAAATATAGTTTGGATAATGAAATCACCTAAAGAGATTATATTTATTAAAAGGATTATATATGTATCCCACTAGGATGCCTATACTTAACACTTATACTGGAGGTCTAAAATGAAACTAAAGAATAAAATATTAATCCCAATTATCAGTATACTACTAATTATAAATATAATTACTGGTGTTGTGATTTACGGGCAAATTAAACAAGGCGTAGTCATGCAATTGATTGAAGCTCAAATGAAAAGTCAAATAAGCAACTTAAAGAATAACATTGACGCACGTAGTAACATTGAAGAAACATTCCTTAATACTTTAGATGAAAAAAATCTAGACTTAGCAGAATCAATTGCTGAAATAATAAAAGAAAACCCTTCCATGCTAGAAACAAGTAAGTTACAAGCATTAGCAATTAGTCTTGGTGTAGACGAAATTCATATTACAAATGGACAAGGTGTAATTACTAATGGAACAATTGAAGACTTTTATGGGTTTGATTTTAATACAACTGATCAAACAAAACCATTTATTGAATTGATTGGACAGGCTAATGGTCGCTTAGCACAAGAACCAAGCGAAAGAGGTACAGATAAAGCTCTCTTTCAGTATATTGGTGTTTCTAGACTAGATGAACCTGGTATTGTTCAAATCGGATTATTACCCACTTACATTGATGAAATTAGAGAAGATATTGGTTTACAGCCTTTAATTGAGGTGCTGAAGATTGGAGAAAGCGGATATGCTTATATAATTGATAAAGATGGAATTACTCTTTATCATCAAAATTCAGATAATGTTGGAACCGATATTCATGATATTCCTGCATTAAGTCCAATTTTGGAAAAAGATAATGGATTCTTTAAGTATGATTATAATGGAGAAACAGTTTATGCCTCATTTCAAAAAATGGATGATGTTAAAATCGTAACAACATTACCAAAAAAAGATTTTGAAAACAAATTAAATAATATATTAATTAGTATGGTCATAATATTTACAATTTCTTTACTGTCAATCATCGCTGTTATTATCTTCATAGCATCCAAAGTGACTAAACCTATTAATTCATTAGTTGGTATTGCAAATACTTTAGCTGATGGCAACTTAGATGTTTCCATAGATATCCATACAAAAGATGAAACTGGACAACTTGCAACAGCTTTTAAATCTATGACAAATAAAATAAATTTAGTTATGAGAAATATCAATGTTTCATCAGAACAAGTTGCTATAGGCTCCAATCAAGTAGCTAATTCAAGTATTTCTCTGTCACAAGGGGCCACAGAACAAGCAAGTTCAATTGAAGAGTTGACCGCTACTATTGATGATGTAGCTTCACAAACAAGAAAAAATGCGGATAATGCAGAAAAAGCAAAAGAAATATCTACCATTGCAGAAAACTACGCAAGACAAGGTAATGAACAAATGGATAATATGTTAACTGCAATGACAGAGATTAATGATTCCTCCAATAATATTTCTAAAATTATCAAAGTAATTGATGAGATTGCATTCCAAACCAATATTTTAGCCTTAAATGCAGCAATTGAAGCTGCAAGAGCGGGAGAACATGGTAAAGGATTTGCAGTGGTTGCAGAAGAAGTAAGAAACTTAGCCGCTAGATCCGCCAATGCGGCAAGCGAAACCACTACAATGATAGAAAGCTCTATTGTTAAAGTTCAAGATGGTACGAAAATTGCAAACGCCACTGCTAATGCCCTAAATAAAATTGTTGATGGCATATCTAAGTCAACAGAATTAGTTGGTGAAATTGCAATAGCTTCCAATGAACAAGCACAAAGTGTTGAACAAATCAAACAAGGTATAACAGAAATTGCAAACGTGGTACACACTACAAGCGCTACTGCGGAAGAAACAGCAGCAGCAAGTGAAGAGCTGTCTGGTCAAGCAGAAATGCTTAAACTACAAGTGGCAACCTTTAAGCTTAAAGACAAAGTAAATGATATAGAATATACTCAAGAAAGCCTTAGTCTAGAATCTTCAAATGAAGTAAAACAAATCTCCTTAAATAATTCTGATTTTGGAAAGTATTAAGATTATTAGTGTAAAATAAAACAAAGAAAACTTAGAAAGTGTATTTTCTCTTTCTAAGTTTTCTTTCTTAGTTTTATACTATTTTTATACAAGGCACTGTTATCCTTATGATAGCTTTAAATATAGAAATATAGAAATTAATTATATGGATACCATAAAGACTTCAATAAAAGGTGATATGCTAAATTAACCTGCTCAAAATTGAGCAGGTTAATTTTGAAATAATCTTTTAAAATATCATTAATTTATTTGAATTGAACTATTTTATTTTTTCCAACTTTTATATCAGCGCTTCCGCATTTAGGGCAGACTCCACTTTGGTATCTATTTTCAAAGTGGTAATTACAATTATTACATTCTATTTTCTTTGCCCTATATAATGCTTTATCCGCCATAGAAAACAACAATTTTACTATGTTTTCTTTTAATTCTAGCTTTCTTTCCATTGTAATATTATTCAAATTGTCACCATCAAAAATCTCATTTAATCCTTTTAGCTTTAATTCATTGCAAATATAGTCCTCATTTTCTTTAAGAGATGAAATTCCAAAACTACACTTAAATAAAATGGTTTTGTTTTTCTCATTACTAATTTTAAAGGATTTTTTTATCCTTTCTAACAAAGCTATAGTCTGCATACTATTACTATTTGGTAGTGCTACTAAAAATTCATCCCCACCATATCTTCCTGCAATATCATCTCTACGCAAATTATTATTTAGTGTTTTCCCTATAGTTGCTAGTACTTTATCTCCAATTTCATGTCCATATAAATCATTTACTTGCTTAAAATTATCTACATCAAAAAATACTATAGTTAAATCCTCACCTTTGTTTTTTAAAATTAATTTATTTAAAAGATAAAAGGTTCTTTTTCTATTATTTAATTGTGTTAATACATCAATATTTGCATCTTTAAAGGTTTTTAAGTATTCCATATATTTTTTTAAAAAGATTTCAACATTAAGAATAAATTCTTCTTCATTAAGTGGTTTTTTCAAATATGCCATTGCACCTTTACGTTTTCTTTTTATCATTATATCATTATCTGCTATTGCTGAAACAAATATAAAAGGAATGTTGCTAAACTCCTCTTTAGCTGCTATTTCATCATGCAATAAATCTCCTGTCATTATAGGCATATTATAATCACTAATAATAATATCAGGTTTATATTCATAAATAGCTTCCAAAGCTTGTTTTCCATTATAAGCTAAAATAAAATTCTTATAACCTGCATTCTTTAAAATAGTTTTTTCTATATTTAATATATCAGCATTGTCATCAATTAACAAAATCTTAGATTTTTTTAAATCAAACTCACTATTTTCAATATCTTCAAAGAAGGTTTCTACTACATTCTCCTTTGTATCTTTTAATTCAGCAAATATAATGTTATCAGCCGCTTCTACATTGGATATATTGGACAAAGCCTCATTTATATTATAAACCTCTTCTTTTGAAATAGGAAAGTGTTTATATCCTTTTAAAAATTCCAAGTAAAATTCTGTTCCTTTACCCTCACCTTCAGATTCAAACCAAATCTTGCCTATCAACAATTCTGTTAATTGCTTAGAATAAGCTAGACCTATTCCAGTTCCTTTATATGATAAATTCCTAGAATTATTCAATTGTTCAAATCTTTTAAAAACCCTTTCTTGATTCTCCTTTGATATTCCAATTCCATTATCTTTAATTGATATCTGAACTGAATTATTCAAATTTTTTACTTTAATAATTACAATTCCCTTTTCTTTATCAGAAAATTTTATTGCATTTGATATAATATTATTTACTATAGCTTCAAGTTTTTCTTTATCTATATAAAAATCATCAATCTCTTTTTCTGGAATTTCTAGTAATATTTTGGTATTACTAAGATATAGTGCCGAGTTATAAAAGTCCTGCAGATTTTTTATATAATCAACAATTGGCAATTTAACTATATTTAGTGTAACTCCTCTAGCATCCATTTTTGCTACTTCCAATAATGTATCAATAGAATTTTTTAGTTGCACTGAAGAAAGATATATGGTTTTAAAGACTTCTGACTGATCTTTTTCCCCAACTTTAATTTCATTATTTCCCTCTTTTTTCTTCCAAATACCTGCTAAATTATAAATTATCATAAGAGGCGTTCTAAAATCATGGGTTATATTTTCAATAAAATCATTTTTCATCACATACAATTTTTCAAGTTCTTCTCTAGCTGTTTCTAAATTTGTACGAGCAATATATTCTTTTTTTGCCGCTGAATACCTCAATATATTCATCCCAATTGTAAAGATTATTAATGTAGCGAGATAAAATACACCGGCAATTAAGTTTTCTGTACTAATATTATGAATTTTATAAATACTAAAACTTATAACAGGGGCTATGCTGGCAATTACCATCATAATACGTGTATATAAAGGTCTCCACAAAATAGCTCCAGCACTCATCAAAGTTGTAAAACTATATCCCATAATATAAGCTAATAAATAATTTTCTGTAAATGGCAACATCCAAGCAATTGAAATAATAAGTATTACATTGCTGATAAAACACACCTTGTTAATATGCTTTCTAAATTTCTTAAAACTTACAAAAATAAGCATTGAAACTATTAGCAGGGTAACGCCACTTCTAACAAAAATAAATTTCATCCACTGTAAAGGCAATAAATAATAATCAAATACGCTCCATACAAAGAACATAGCTGAAATAATCCATAATTCTACATATGTAATTCTATAAGTATTTTCTTTTAATTGATTATGAAAAATTTTAATCTTAGCTTTATCCATAGTTCCTCCGCATATTAACCGTTTCCATTATTATATCATTTATCTTCAACAAGCTCCACAAAAGAACTTAAAGATATGTGAGATGATATACATATAGCTACAAATAGAAATATATAAAAATTAGGAATTAATCATTGCTTCAATTGTACTTTTATTTAATACTGTAACCATAAAAAATAATACAATGCGAAGAAAAAAACCAGGGTAGTAATTATTCCAATATCAATTGGAATTTTATTCTACCCTGGGTCCTTAACGAGAAAGCTTGCTGAGCGCTTGCTCTTATAAATTATTTATATATTCTTTGCTGTTCTACCATAATATGCTGATTCATATATAGCTTTAACATCTTCTATAGAAGATACTCTAGGATTTGTTAATGTACATGGATCTTCAAAAGCATTTTTACTCATTCTATCTAATACTTCCTTAAATTTTTCTTCTGACATATCTACTTCTGTTACTTCTTTTAAAGTTACAGGAATTCCTACTTTTTTATTTAATGTTTTTAGCTCTTCTACTAAATCCTTTATTTCCAATTGCTTTTCTATTTCTTTAAATTTATCTGTAGCTTTCATATTATATTCAATGATATAAGGTAATAATATTGAATTTGCAAGACCGTGAGTAATACCAAATTCTCCACCAATTTTATGTGCTAGACTATGAACAAGTCCTAATGATGCGTTTGTAAATGCCATTCCAGCAAGTGCTGACGCATTATGCATATCTTCTCTAGCTTTCATATTATCCCCATCAACATATGCAACTGGTAGTTGTTTATACACTAGTTTAATAGCTTCCATAGCAAGAGGATCTGTATAACTTGTAGCTGCAGTTGATACATAAGCTTCTACAGCATGTGTCATAACATCCATACCTGTATTTGCTGTTATATGTGCTGGCATTTTTGCAGGAAGTGCTGGATCTAATAAAGCAATATCAGGAGTGATTTCTGCAGAAACTAAAGGATATTTTATATGATTTTCAGGGTCAGTTATAACTGTGAAAGCTGTAATTTCTGAGGCTGTCCCACTAGTAGATGGTACAGCTATAAATTTAGCTTTTGTTCTTAATTTAGGAAATTTAAAAGCTACTAAATCTTCAAATTTTGTAGCTGGATATTCATAATAAACCCACATTACTTTTGCAGCATCAAGAGCTGAACCACCACCAATAGCAATAATCCAATCAGGATTAAACTCTGCCATTTCTCTTCCGCCTCTAATAACTGTTTCTATAGATGGATTAGGTTCAACACCATCAACGATTGATACTTCCATTCCTGCTTTTTCTAATTGTTTTTTAGCTTCATCCAAGAATCCAAATCTTTTCATTGAATTTCCACCTGTTACTAGTGTAGCTCTTTTACCTTCTAAAGTTGATAAATGTGATAATGCTCCTTCACCAAATATAATTTCTTTTGGAACTCTAAATCCTTGTAAACTCATTATGTACTACCTCCATCTTATTTTTTTATATTAATTTTAATAAATGTTTTATCCCTGGGGTATTTGGGAAATCTTTAGATTGAAATTGTCCTTAAAAAGTAGTTAAATATTTAACATTAAAATATTTATGAATTATTTCATTGTTTATGAAATAGCAGCTAATTAATTCTATTCTGTTGACATTATAAGGTTCTTATACTATGATGTTTTTATAACCTTATAGTTCATATTATATTGTCTACATGAAAAAAAAACTAACACTTTATTGAAAAAAACATCACTTTTTTGAATAGATTGATATTTTTTTAACATTAAGAGGTGAGTCTATGTTAAATATTTTTGACCGAAAACTTGAAATACTTGATGGGTTTGAAACAGAGTATGTTAAAATCCTTTATTATGATTTACCCAAAAATTATTCCGGCGAATATCGAACCTATAATTATTCTCGTTTTTGTACAATAATTAATGGTCATAAAAACGTTACTTTAAATGATAATAGAAAATTCAAGTATAATAAGGATAACTATTTACTTCTTCCTCCAAATTCAAAGGTTCATATGGATATGTATGTAAATACAACCGCCTTGGTTTTTGAATTAAACAATGAATTGATATATGAAGTATTAAGGAAAACCCAATTTTCAAATGTAGCAATAAATGATTTAAAGCTAACAAAAAACTTCTTTTTAGGAGAAAATAAATTTGATATTTCTAAAGATATAGAAAGTATTTTTAATGCTTCAATAAGCAATGAATCTAATAATGAATTTTTAATTGATTTATATGCTCAGAAATTAGTATTTGATTTAATAAAAAATAAATCAGCCTTAAATATATTAAAGGATGGTTCCTCTAATCCTATTAATATAGCTATTAAATATATTGATGAAAACATACATTCCATTATCAATATTAAAGAATTAGCTAATGAATTATATATGTCAGAATCTAATTTTTCTCATTCTTTCAAAAAAATTGTTGGTGAAAAACCAGTAGAATATATCAAGAACAAAAAATTACAAGTAGCTTTAGAATATCTAAAAACTGAAAATGTAACAGAAGTTGCATATGGGTTAGGTTACGCAAATATTTCATATTTTATTAAATTATTTAAAGATAAATATAAAATAACTCCTAAACAGTATCAATTAAATATTTATAATAGCAATTAAAATATTTAAGTAGACTAAGTCGGAGGCTTAATCGCCTCCTTCTCATAATCAACCCGTGCATTTGATTTTCCGCACACCGTCCATATTCTTCTTTCTAAGGCATTCAGTTTTGTAAGATTATAATCACCCATGGGGTGTCTGAAAAATCTTTACCTTTAGCTTGCTAGTAATCTTACATGACACAGATTGTAATTTTACTCCTTAACGGCTCCAGCAGCCAAACCTTCCATAATGTTTTTTTGAAACATAACATAAATAACAAAGGTAGGTATCATAACAATAATAACTGCTGCAGATAATTTCTGCCAAGAGCCACTTTCAGCATTAGCATATCCCATTAAAAATGTTGTCATTGTTTTTAACTTAGTATTTGGCATATACAAATATGGTATATACATATCATTAATAATTGCAACTGCTTTTATTATAATTAGTGTTGATGTTGCTGGTGCCAACAATGGGAATATAATTTTCCTAAACACCGTAAAATAACTACACCCGTCTAATAAAGCACTTTCATCTAGTGAAACTGGCAATTTTGATATAAACTGCCTATAAATATATATTTGCGTTAAATCTGAAGCAATGTATATGAAAATTGGTGCTCCTAATGTGTTGTATAATCCTAATCCTTGTATTACTTTAAATCTTGCAATTTCTGTAATATAGGTTGGAATCATCATCCCCACAAAAAACAATAGAAATATAACTTTTCTAAATGGAAACTTAAATCTTTCCAAAATGTATGCTGTAACAGATCCAATCATCACATTAAAGAAAATACTTATCACTACAATTATAGTTGTATTTCTAATAGCATACGGCAATAATCTATTTGACAAAACTTCTTTTAAATTATCAAATGTAATATTTTTAAATGCTGGCAATAGCAAAGGTGATGTATTTACCATATCCGAACTAGTTTTAACAGCTGCAAATAAAGTTATTAATATAGGTCCTATTACTACTGCAGTTATAATTAAAGAAACTAATATTTTAATAGCATTTTCTATTTTTGTTCTTGTATAGAAAGACATATTTTTCATAATTACCTTTTATCCCTTCCAACATATTTTATAACAAAGCTTTGTACTCCATAAATTATAACAACTAAAAATATCATGGCAATAGCCATTGTTGCTGCTAATCCAAAGTTATTATATTTAAATGCAGTATTTATGGTATATAATGTGAATGTATATGAAGCGTATCCTGGTCCCCCACTTGTCATAACGAAAGGAATGTCAAATGTTTGTAACGAACCAACTACGTTTGTAAACAATACAAAATCTACTACCATTTTAATTGATGGTATTTGTATGTATCTGAATTTTTGAAATGCATTTGCGCCATCAACTGTTGCCGCTTCTAACATTTCTTTTGGAATAGACTGTAATGCTGCGATAAATAGGATTATATGGTACCCACTAAATTTCCACAAAGATACAGATGCTAATATATGATTTACTATTGCAGTTTCTGAAAGCCAATTATGTATTAGTGAGTCTAATCCAAATAATGTAAGTGTAGCATTTAACCCTCCATTAATAGGTGACAAAAAGTATGAGAAGGCATATGCTACTGCAACACCATTTAAAATATATGGCATAAAAGTTATAGATTTAAAAAACTTTGAACCAAAAAATGTAGAATTTAACATTACCGCTAACGCCAATTCAATAGGTATAAATGATAAATGGGTGAAAAAATACACCATATTATTTCTTAGTGAAAGCCATAAATCAGGTGACTGAAAAATCATTGTACTATAATTTTGAAATCCAACAAAAGTTTGTTCTAATGATAATCCATTCCAATTTGTAAAACTAATTCTAAACAATTCACCCATAGGATATATAACAAACAATATCAATAAAGAAATGGGTACAATTAAACTTATATATATGAAGAGGTATTTTTGCTTAGCTAAACTATTCATAAAAACTCCTTTTTATTTTTCTATTAAGATTCATCATGCAAGTCATAAAATACTTGCATAATGAATCTAGAAAACTATTCTTTACTTAATATTTAATGTTGTTCTAGCTTGTTTCCAAGCTTCATTTAATCTTACTAATTCTTCATCTAAATCAAAGCCTTCTATAAAAAACTGTGCTCCTAATTTTTTGTAATTAAATTTTGTTTGAGCTACAATGTCATTAAAATCCTTATTACCACCATCATAACAAACATTTACCATATCTGGTTGTTTTTCATCTGCAGCTTTAAGTATTGGATCCTTTTCTTTTGAATATGTACTAAGTGCTGAGTCATCACCTTTTGCATTAATGAATTCTGGATACCACTCATTGCTAAAGAAAAAGTTAATGAACTCTTTTGCTATTTCTTGATTAGCAGAATCTTGTGAAATTGACAAGAAATTATCTCCTTGAATTACATTTCTAAATTCTTCATCTTCACTATCTCTCACTGGTAAATAGAAAGTACTTAGTGTAGATAAATCTCTACCCTCACCTTGTAATTTTGAAAGTAATGTAGGTGCAAATGTTATCATTCCTACTTGTTTTTCTGCAAACAAAGATGAAACTTGATCATGTCCAATTCCTAATGGATCTTTTCCACAAACACCTGAAGTAAATAAGTCATATACTTTATGATAAGTTTTACTTATATCAGTTCCTTCTGCAAATGGCTCGTCCTGTGTTGCTATCTCATTCCATAAAGCACCATTTCCACTTTCTGCTGCTGGCATAAACTCCATATATGGGTACGTTGGCCATTCATCTTTAGCACCTACTCCTAAAGCAATAAAATTTGGATCATTCTTGGAATAAAAATCTTTTAGTGTTTTAGCTACATCTGCAAATTCATTCCAAGTTTTAGGGACCTCTACACCAGCTTCTTCAAACATATCTGTCCAATAATACACATAACTTTTTCCTGATACAGTAGGTAATCCATAAACCTTGTCATCAATTCTGTAATCTTTTGAAAACAAATTATTATCTGTTGATTCTAATTCTGTCAAATCAGATAAATAATCCTTATAATCTGAAAACATATACGTTTTCATATACATAACATCCGGCAATTGATTTGCTGAAGCTCTTATCTTCATAGCATTATTATATTCGGCTGCATCCTTATATTCTTCTACTTCGATATTAACATTAGGATGTTCTTTTTGAAAAGCACCCTGTAAATCCTTGTCATTAAATAGCTTACTATCATCTGGTGCAAAGCATGCTATTTTTAATGTAACCTTATCCTCTTTTTCTGTACTTGAATCAGAGCATCCAACAAATAACGTTGTCATAATAGAAATCACTAGCAATAATGCAAAAATTTTTTTTATTTTCATAATCTTCCTCCTTTTATTTGAAATACTTTTTCACTACATTAATAAAATAACATTTTCCTCATACAGGATATATGATGTTTCTTCACTTTTTTTGATGTATTTTCACATTTTGTCCATAAAAGCTTTGGGTGATTGGCCAACAGTTTTTTTAAATACTCTAGTAAAATGTTCTACATTCTTATACCCTACAGCTTCACTAATTTCATAAACTTTCATTGTTGTACCTTCCATCAATTTTTTTGCTTTATTAATCCTAATGCTTTGCAAATATTCTATAAAGGATTTTCCACACTCTTTTTTAAATTTTGAACTGAAATATCTCTCATTTAATCCTGCCAAACTAGCAACTTCCCCTAAAGAAAGATTAGCATCTGCAAAATTATCCTGAATATATCTTTTAATCGTTTGGAATGATGTTTCATTTAAATTCATAAAAGATTTCTTCCTAAAATAATCAAAAACACATCTATTAAAATTATTAACCCACATTACAACATCTTTTCCATCTAAAAGTCCTTCCACTTTTTCTTCAAAACAAATAGATAGACCAAAAACGTTCCAGATACTGTCTCCACTTTCTTCTAGCATTATTCCCTCAAAATAAATCATCTGTAAACATAATTTTTTAAGAGACTCCAGATTTTCTTTTTCCAAATTATTAAATAGCTTTGATTGTGCCTGCATCATTTTTTCATTATCTAAAAATTTTACACTTGTTAACAAAAGGTTAAATATGTCTTTTTTCTTTAAAACTTCTCCCAGCTCAAACTTTTCTTCGTCTTTATGGGTAAATATTTTATTTTCACCATATACGTATTTTAATGATAAATTTAAGCTTGCTAAATTAATAGCTTTATGAAATTCCTTTGCCTCAATAGCCAATGGGCTTGCCCCTATGGTAACATACAAGTTCATATAATTCTTTAGTACTTTACTTATCTGATTACATAAAGAATGTAATTTTTCAAAAGAATCACCTGGTACATAATAGCATAAAATTAATCTTGTCTCTGAGTATTGCGTTAATTCACATTCTTTTGCCACCCTGGGAATTTGTTTTATAACCTCCATCATTGGAATAAATAAATCTTCATTTAAATCTGAAAACCTTTTTCTTACACTAACAATATCTGAGATTTCAATTATTACAATATAAAAATTATGAAATTTATTTTGTGGTACTTCAACTCTTCCATAAATATATTCCTTTAATATATCTTGTTTCATTTTGGGAATTGCTTTTATTATTTGTGGTACCATTTTACTTTTTACATTTTGCATATAAGAATTTAGATAATCAGAAGTCAATTCTGCTTTCAACAGATAATCTTCAATGCCAATTTTAAACGCTTCTCTTACTAGTTCAAATTCATTAAAAGAACTAAGTGCAATGATTACAATAGACCCATTTTCTTGCCGAACCTTATGCATAAGTTCAATACCATCCATTATAGGCATTTTCATATCAGTTATCATAACATGTACTATCTTTGTATGAATCTGTTCTAATGCAATTTTTCCATTAGCCGCTTCCCCAATAACTTGGAATCCAATACTCTCCCAATTTATCATAGTTATAATTGCTGCTCTGCTCATTGCGTCATCATCTACAATTAATACATTATACATTTTTATTCTCCTTATTTCTTAATTTATAGGGAAATACAATTTCCACCTTTGTGTATTCTTGTATCTTACTTGAAATTATAAAATTAAATTGTTGTTCATAATATAAACCTAACCGATTATATATATTTATAATTCCTATTTTATTACTGTTTTCATTTCTTTTAATAAGTATATCTTCAATTTCTTTTTCTGACATTCCCTTGCCATCATCAGTAATATGAATTTTTATATAATTTTTTTCTTTAAAAACCTTAAACACAATATGACCTATATCTTGCTTTTCATCAAATCCATGTACTATTGAATTTTCAAATAATGGTTGCAGTATCAACTTTGGTATAAGACACTGCTGGCAATCCTTATCAATTTGAAACTCTATTTCAAAATTATTTACATATCGCATACCCATAATATATAAATAGGAATTAAGCATCTCTACTTCCTCATATAATGTATGAAAGCTTTCATTGCTTCTAAAAGAACAATCTAATATTTGAATTAATGACTCAGTCATTTTTCTTATTCCATCGTATTTTGCTACCTGTGCCATAAAACGAATTGTGCTTAATGTATTAGATAAAAAATGAGGATTCATCTGAAATTGCAGTGCTCGTAGTTCTTCTTTATGCTTTTCAATTTCTTTTTTTTCATTTTCTAAAATAAGCTGTCTAATTCTTAGAACCATTTTATTAAAAGTACCCTGTATAACCTGTATTTCATATGGTACATTCTTTTCAACAGTAACAGATGCTTTACTAATGTTACTTTTCTCCATAACTTCCGCTAATTTTCCTAAAGGATTTACTATATTTCCTAAAAATTTTATTGAAAAAATATAAAACAAAGAAAAAACAACAGATATACAAACAACAATTAACAAAAAAAATAATTTAAACTCTTCTGTAATAAAATTAGTTCTTGATATTATAACTAGCCTCCAATTAGTGTTTTTTATTTTTGTTATATTGTACTTATTTCCACCTAATTTTCCTTTTTTTAAGTAACTATTAGATAAAATTTCTTCTTCAAATCTTTCATCTGATTTTGCTAAAACAGTTTGATTTTCGTCAACCAAATATACACTTATATGATCAGACCAACTATTGGCAGATTCAATTACATTAAGTGCATTTGATTTTACGTACATAATTCCCATCTCAATTTGATTAAAAATATCATATTTATCTGGTGAAATTGATAACACTAATATTTTTTCTTTGTTATTTGATGATCCATTGTTAGATATAATACTTTTATTTTCAACATTTACATGTATTTTATCCTGCTGCTCTAGAGCATTCTTATACCATTTTGTATTTTTTATCTCATTTCTAGGCAATTCAATAGAATTTTTAAAGTAATATTCTCTTTCACCCTTCATATAAAATTGAATTCCAGCCAATTCCAATTTAGGTAATACTAAAAGATTAAACTGATTTTTTAATAATTGCTCATACATATACTGTTTGTCACCATCGTAAATATTATATAATGCCACAGTATCCAAAACTTGATTATTGTTTGTTAATAAAAACCTACTAAATTGCAGTGAAGAATCATTTATTTCATTCTCCAAAGTATCTAAAATATTTTTTTCAACTAATTCCATATTTGCATCTATTGCATTACTGGATTCTCTTATCAACATAAACATTGCCATTATTCCTATTGATAATATTGGAATAACAATAATTATTATAAAATTCTTTATATATATATTATGAATCTTTTTTGTATCTTTTTTTATCATTACTTTCTCCTCTTCTCAAGCAATTAATTATAAACGTTTAACTGATTCATCTATAGTATTAACAAAACCTTATGTTATCTTACTTGTTTTGAATAAATATCCCTGGATATAATTACATTAGTTACATTCTTTCTAATTTTGAGCAAAACAAACAAACAAACCAATGCCTACTTATTTGCAAAACATTGGTTTATTTGTTTAATTGTATAATGTTGATATTTCATGACTATACTTGCAATAATTGCACTTGTTGATACATTGTCTTTCTTTGTTTCAGTATATATTTTATGATTCAATATTATATTTATAATATCATCAATTATGCTACACAGTTCCTAAAAACTACAATAATAAATAAATATTGCAATTAATCATTCACTATTTTCCCCAAGCAATAATTTCCATCTTATAAAGTATCTATATCAACTTTTTTCATATCTTCCTGAAAAGTCTTTACCAATGAATTATCAGTTTCAGCATAGGGCTGAAAATAAGTTGTTTCATTCATGATAAAGCGGTCCCGTTTCAGTTCCGGATGAAGATTATAGCTTGATAAATCACAATCAAAACGAGCAATATAAAAGCCGGTATCATCACTTTTTCTCATATGGCATAGTCCCCAGGTAATCCCCCTTGCATTGCCATTATCAGCAAAAGCATCAGGATCAAAAGGCCCTGCAGCTGTTGGAATGAGGGTTAAAAATGGAATAGAATTCATTTTCATTATCACCTCTTGGACCATAAATATCATACAATCTACTCATTGCAGCACTAATTTTTCTATCATCTGGTTTAGTTTTTGGCATTATCCATGGAAATCCTTTACTCATCTCATTGCCTCCCCTTCTTTCCTTTTATAAGCTGTTAAGACGTCGGAACTCATACAATCTTTCATTAAATTTGATATCATTATCATTATATTCATGTGGCACTCCCATTTTCTCAGCATATAGCTTTGACATAGAATAAACCGCATGCAAATATCTGTCTGCATCCTTTTCTTGTGAAATAGCCTTCATATTAAGCAATCTTTTTGTAAAAGGAATTAAATCTTTCACTGACTCTCCTAAGCGGTCCATACAATCAATGGTTTCTAGCGGTATCAACACATCCGTTTCACAATTCAAACAGTCAATTAGCACTTCTTTGGCCTGAACTATATCTGTCTCATCCAAAGTCAATGCAATAATAGTCTCAGCTGCCGCAAGACTTACAGCCACGCTCTCATCCTTAAGAAGTTCCTTAAGCTTAGAAGCTATGATTCTGTCATAAATTCCCACAGCATAAATACCTTGAACTCCCCAATATCTTATTATAGGATTGTCCGCATGCAAATAAGTATAATAATCTTCTGCCTTTACCTCTTCATCTAACATCTTGTTACAAATGTCTAATATATTTTTCAGTGGATACAACTCCTTATTATGAATCACTTCATAAGCTGTAGTTGCAGCAGCCATTTTCTTTAATACTTGTTCTGGAATAAGACCTCCATCTGTTAAATCTATCATATTTATATGAACTTCTTGTCTCATAAACAAAAGCTGTTCATTATATTCCTGCTTGTATGCCAAATTATTCATTTGATCCTTGTCATTAACAAGATCATATAACTCCTCAATAGGTTTTTTGGACATATTAAAAGCTTTTAACCGATTGTAAGTTCTTATGTCATCCTGGCATTCTCCAACTTCCTTGTCCCATGATGCCATAAAATAAGGAGAACTTATTGCTATATATGGTGAATAACGCCACCCTTTTTGGGGATAAAAGTTTCTAATATATAAGTATTGCTGATTTCTTACAGAACGAACCAATTCACAACTACTATCAATTCTGTTTCTATAAGAAAAATTCACATTTGGCACCTTATCACTGTCCGGGTTCAAGAAGCTTTCCCCCTGCATATAATTAGGTATTTCAGCCCCTGCCAGTTTTAATGCCGTTGGTGCAAAATCTATAAAAGTCACTGCACGGTGACTAACCGCACCTATGTCATATACCGTTGTTAAATGTCTATATTTATCAGGAACTCTAACAATAAGGGGTACATCAGTCCCTTCATTCCACATATTGAACTTACCACTTGGAATGCCCATGCCATTATCGCCAAAGAAAAAAATAATGGTGTCTTCATATAAACCGTCAGTTTTTAGGTGTTCAATGGTTTCACCCACCATTCTGTCCATAGCTGTCACACATTCATGATACTGGCCCCATATTTCACGGGTATCTTTATTATCTGGGTGGTAGGCTGGAATATGTAGCTTGTTTCTATCACGGTAATCCTTTGGTTTTGTTCTGGGTATAAACATTTCACGGTGTTTTTCAGGTTTATTGGGAAATCCATATTTTGATTGATGAGTCACTGCAAAGGTATTCATAAAAAAGAAAGGTTTGTCATCTCTATTCTTCCAAGCTCTTTGAATGGCAGCGGGCACATCTGCAGAGTCTTCAAAATACTTTGCATCAAATTCTATATCCCATCCTTTCATCCCATGGTTGTCATATTCAACTTGAAAATTATAATCAGTTTTATTAATAGCAGTAAAATAGCCTGCTTCTTGCATATACTGGGCAAATAATTTGATATTGGATGGCAGTTTGACATGGCTCCGATGATTACCTGTTCCTACAGATGGTGGAAACATACCTAAGGCAAGAGTGGTTCTAGCGGCAGAACAAACAGGCCCACAGCTAGTTACCAAATCATAGCGTAGACCTTCTGATGCCAATTGATCCAAATTAGGTGTAATTGCATCTACATCTTTATAGCACCCTAAGTTAGGACACATATCTTCTGCTATTAGCCATAGAATATTGGGTTGTCTCATAATTTTATTCCTCCAATTTATTTTTACAATAAACTCAATAGATTACCTATTGTCCGGTAACTATTTTCCATTCATTACATTATAATTATATTGTACTCTTATAATAATTATATACCCTTATTTTAAGAGGTTATAGAGAAATAATAGACTATTATATATGAAAATACTGAACTCATATTATTGAACTTGAGACTTCCTGTAAATAGATGGTGACATACCTACGTACTTTTTAAAAACTCTTGCAAAATAGACTTGATCTTCATAACCACATTGTTTTGCAATATCTCTAATTTTTTCTTCCCCATCTGATAATAGTAATCTTTTGGCTTTATCAATTTTTAATTCAATAAAATATTGAATTGGTGTTCTATGATAGACTCTATTAAACAACCGACACAAATATGATTCAGAGAAATGAAACACCTCACTTAATCCATCAAGTGTCAATTGCTTTGTTAGATTTTGTTTCATATAATCCGATACTAATGTGATATCAAATCCATCTACCTTGTTAATTGCCTGTCTGTCACAAATGTATATTTCACTTAAAAATGAAAACAATGCTACTGCAGCTTGAATATGACCTTCAACTGTTTCTTCTTGAATTCGTTTTTTTATAGTATCAAACATGGATAATCCTAAACTTATAGGACAGTCTTTACTAACATAAAAAGATTCTTCCATATAAATAGGTAGTCCTATACAATTAAAGCTGATCCAATTAACACACCAAGATTCATTACCTGAATCATAATAGTATTGTTCTGCATCAGGCTTCCAGATAAAAACATCTCCTGGTTCAATACTAAAGCGCTTATCCCCAAAATGGATTTTTCCATATCCTGACAAACATTGTATCAATAAATAATTCTTCGTACCTTCTGGGCGTTCTAAGTCTCGTTGTGCCCAGTCCACCGCCATAGTGTTAATGGAATATGGTAATTGGTATATATTCTCTGATGTAATTGCTACAATGACTTCCCGTTTCATCGATATATTTCACCCCTAGGGCGTTTGCGAAATCTTTAGATTTAGCTTGCTAACAACCCTTTTTTTTATTATTTATTTTGTATACTTATAATTGCCTTCTCTATGCGTTTATCAGTAACTTCAACAGCTTGAATATTCAAATGTTTAAACTTCACTTCACTTACAATTCCTTTTGGAGGGATATTTCCAAATAACCCAATGAAAAAACCATTTAATGTTTCATATTCTTCCACTGGAAGGTCTACATTTAAAGGCTCCTGTAAATCATGAAGACTAATCATGCCACTAACCTCAAAAGTCATTTCATCAATCTGCTTTAGTTCTCTATCATCTTCTTCGTCGTATTCATCAAATATATTTCCCACAATTTCTTCAACAATATCTTCAATAGTAACCACGCCTGAAGTTCCACCGTATTCATCTAAAACAATGGCCATATGACTCTTTGCACTTTGAATCTCGAAAAATAATTCATCAATTTTCTTTTGCATTGGTATAAAGAAAGGGGTTCGAATATATGAAGCCAAATCAAATTTTTCCTCTGCATCTTCCATCACTAGTGAAAGCAAATCTTTCACATGAAGAATTCCAATAATATTATCAATACTTTCCTCATATACAGGAATTCTGGAATACTGCTCAGCTTTTAAAGTTTTGATAAGTTCTTTTAATTCAATATTAACTGGTATACCAACAAGTTCCATTCTATGAGTCATAATATCCTCTGCTTTTTTATTATTAAACTCAAAGATATTGTTAATCATTATTTTTTCACGTTCATCTATAGCACCCTTTTCTTCTCCTACATCAACCATCATTCGAATTTCTTCTTCTGTAACATTGTCATCAGTAGAATATGGATCTACTCCAAATAATCTTACACAAAAATTTGTGGAAAGAGTAAGAAGTTTTACAAAAGGGCTTGTTATCTTTGATAAAATAGTAAGTGGAGTCACCACAAAGAAAGCTATAGGCTCTGCTTTATTCATAGCAACACGCTTAGGTACAAGCTCCCCAAGAACTAATGTAAAGTAGGCCAAAATAATTGTTATAATAGTTACCGTAGTAACCCTTAGTACAGCTTCTGACATAGGCAGATTGTACCCCTTAAATATATCTACAAGTGGGTCAGCGAAGGATTCAGCTGCAAAAGCGCTGGCTAGAAAACCTGCAAGAGTAATGCCTATCTGAATAGTGGCCAAAAATCTACTAGGTTCCCCCAATAGCTTAACTAATTGCTTAGCTTTTTTATCTCCTTCATCAGCTAATAACTTTATTTTGTTGTCGTTTAAAGAAATTAAAGCAATTTCAGAACCTGCAAAGAAAGCATTTACCGCAATCAATATAAATAAAAATAAAATTTCCATAGTAAAAATTTTCACGCTCCTATAATTATGAATATAAAAATATCATAATTGATGATAACATATTTTATAATAAATTAAACAAAAAAGCAATTTTGTTAAAAGTCTTGTAAACAGTCTTAGTAAACTACTAGAGTATTTAAAACCTTGCTAAGCTTCTCCGGCTCATTTATTTCCCAATGTTTTTGTGGTTCTAATGTTACTCTTGCCCCATCTGCGCCTCCCCTTTTATCTAAACCACGAAAATGTTACATACCAATCTATTTTCTTTACTTTCCTTTTAACATTAATACTAAGTTAAATATTGATTAAATACTGGTTAAATATGTTGTTATATTATTGTGTTAACCTTATATTTCAATATAATATATTTTTGTATACTAATTTATTTATAGTATAACCACCAATGAGGAATTATAAATGAACTTATTAACAAAAACAAAATTTTTTGGGAACTTTAAAGTCTCATCAAAATTAATAACAGCTTTTATTTTAGTTTCTTTAGTCACATGTTTAGTTGGAGTCGTAGGTACAAATAGTATGAAAAAAATCAACACAAACAGCTTAGATTTATATAAAGAAGCTGCCGAAGAAACTGCGGCTACAAGTGAAAAACTTGCAAATCAATCACATTTATTAAAAACCGAAGTAAATAAATTTTGCAGAATCTAAAATCTTTTTAAGTGGTCTACTAATGATAATAGTTGAATTAAAGAACCCAAGACCAATAGCCGCAAATATACCATTAATTATAACTGCAATCATTATTATTGAAGCTTTTTATTTCAATTCCAAACTCTTAATTTCTTCTAGAGTTTCTAAATCTGAGGCTTTAACTAACTCCCTGGAAAGAGTGTATATCCTGTTATCAATGTAAAATATCCTTTCAATCAAATGAGCCCAATAAGCACTATCAGGTTTTGAATTTGAGTATATATCATTCAACTCTTCTTCAGTAGTATGGGTGATTTTGCCTTTAAATGTAAATCCCTTTTCTAAATCCACATTATAAATATATGCACCTTGAAAACCATCACCATATTCATCATTGATAGGAAAGGCAATTAAATTTTTTTCTTTGGAAAACAAGAAAGCTTTATGATCATAACTAACTTGTGAGTATGTGTTGCTATCTCCTATATAAGTTGAGAATTGAACTTTGGGATTACTAAAATCACTTACATCAAATAAAACCATTTTCATGCCTTCATTTATTACTCTCTCTATACCATCATCATTAATCACTGAAGTATTTTGTCCAAAACCTATTATATGATTCTCATCATAAGGATGAAGGTAATCGCTAAACCCAGGAATTTTAAGTTCACCTAAAACTTTTGGATCAGTTGGAATTGAAAAATCCAAAACGAAAAGAGGATCAACTTGTTTATAAGTAACCATATATGCTTTATCTCCCATAAATCTAGCTGAATAAATTCTTTCTCCTTCAGCAAGATTTTCTATTTCACCAACAACATCTAGATTATTATCTAAAACATACATATTATTCTTAGTATCACTAATTAAAGAGCTATATTTATAATCTTTTATAGCTTTATCAGAATCACTAGGCTCCTCCTCTATTAATGATTCATTATAAGTATCTGATGTGGTAGCAATTCTAAAGTATTCATTATATTCATCCATTGAGAACTGATTTAAAACCGAACCTGGGACATTTCCTTCTGCTATAAATTTTACTTCTCCTTTATCTAAGGCAAATTTATAAATATTGGTTTTTTCATTTCCTTTTTCATCAAAACTTGTACCTGATATATAAAGGTTTTGAGCTGATGAATATATATTATTTCCATAGCCTAAAATAGTTTCTGTGTTGATAATTTCATTAGGCGCCTTTAAATTAATTGAGGCAATATTAATATAATTTGCAGTTATTGTATTTGGTAAATATTTAATACAAGCGAAATCTTTTACTATAGCAGTATCCCTATGGCTATCATTAAATTCAGGAGTTATCTTTGCCCCCAAAGCATCCAAATTTTCTTTATCAATAGATTCATTAGTAATTATATAAACTATTGAATCCACCATTCTAGAGGAAACATAGTACCCTTCCATGGAAATTTCTTTTATTTTAGTTATATGGTTTTTATCTTCGATATTGTATACATAAGCTTTTATTTCATCAAGACTTTCTGTGAAAGGTGGTTTAGGAGCATGTTTTTCTTCTATATAATAATCTCCTATTACCACAACCTTATCCCCATCTAAGTAAAGACCTTTGGGCCTAAATCCTTTTTCAAAAGTTACACTGCTTACATTCTCCATTTCTTCTGCTGGATATGCTTTCACTATATTGAAACTTGATTCATCTCCAAATGGGATAATCTTATAAATATACTCTCCGTCAGTTTTATATAAATCTTCTTCATCTACACCACTTACTTGTATATTTGTTTTTGAATACTCCTTTGAGTCCGAAAAATTAACAGCGTTTGTTTCATAAGTTGCCTTTAATGAATCTTCCACCCATTCCCCACCTTTAAGGTTAAGGTTATTACTTAAATCATGATAATATTCAGGTACTGAATCTAGCAAAGCTATTAAATTATCTTTAGAATCTACTGTTGGTAAGGGGGTGACTTCTTTAGTTGAATTATCTAGGATTTCAGATAAATTCTGGTTTTCTGATTTGTTTTCTATTGCCATATTAGATTTTTTTAAATCCGGTAGCTTTAAAAAGCCCACTGCACCAGCTACTATAAAAATAGTCAGGGAGGCAGCAATGAATGAGTTCTTTATGAATCTTCCTTTTTTATAAGCTTTTGCCCTTTTTATTGATTTTTCAATAATCAAATCTATTTCTGGTGGAACTTGAATATTCTCAAAATCCTCTTTTAATTCTTTAAATTCATTCATATTAATTCGCCCTCCTTTAAATCTATTTTTAGTAATTTAAGAGCTTTATGTAGTTGTGATTTTATTGTTCCTAATGGACATGACAGGGTGTCGGATATTTCTTGTATAGTCATATCTTGAAAATATTTAAGTATTATAACGGTTTTATATTTTTCATCAAGTTTGTTAACCGCTTCTTTTAAATCATGTTTTTCTTCAAAACTTAAATTAGCTTTTTCAATAGGGATATTATCTTTAAGTTCTACCACATTAATTTTTTTATTTTTTCTAATATGGTCAAGTGAAATATTTATTAAAATTCTGGTAAGATAAGTATTGAAAAATCTAGGATCCTTTAACTTCTTAATGGAGATATAAGCTTTATAAATGGTTTCATCTAGAATATCTAGTGCTTCATCTTTATTCTTTACATAAGTGTAAGCGGTTCTATATAACATTTCTTTCCTTTCTGAAATTAATTCATAAAATGCATTATCATCACCTTTTTTTGCTTTTAAAACTTTTTCTTCTAAGTCCAAGTTGCAACCTCCTTTCTCCATATTTTTAAGCTCTTACTTATTAGACGTTAAAAATGCTTAAATAGTTTATTCAAATTATAATTAATGTATAAGCTATAATTGTGCTTATTGGTGGAAATCAAAATAAAGAAAACTTAGAAGGGGTATTTTTTATTTCTAAGTTTTCTTTATTAGTTTTATACTATCATATTTTTTATTTAATTCTTTTAATCTATCTTTTCTTTTATGTGGTTCATAGAGGTAAAAAATAAACTAACCGAGAACTATGATACTATTAAAATTATAGATCAGTTTCAATTCCTCATAGGTAAAAAATTCTCTTATATCCCTATTATCAATTTCATTGAAAATAAAAAAATCATTGTTTTCAGAGTCTACATATACATACTTCTTATTTTCATGTTTTATTATGATTCCTAGTTCCCTAATATCATTTATATATTGTTCTACCCTTCGTGGAGTTATTTCAAAAAATCAGCTATTTCCTTTTTCCCATATTCTCCAGAATTTTTTATTATCAAATCTACAATTTTATTCTTTTTTAAGATTTTCTCTTCAGTAGTGCTTTTAGCCAAATTAATGCCTCCTTGGAATATCTATACTTTAAACTGTATATTTTTCTAAAATCTATTTTATCATATAATATTATTTTTTTGTTATATTCGACAAATAATAACATTATTTTCATTTTTGTATAAAAATCTGAGCTACTAAAGACCATGACTAAATAAATATAGTATACAATTTTTTTAGAACCATTATATTTCGCATTAATTTGCTAATTGCTCTTTAATAAACACATCACGACTTCCTAACTTCAACCCATTAAGTTGACATAGACGATAAAAAAGATATAATTAATAATATTAATACCCTGCCCTGGTAATTTGTGGCGACATAAAAGGAGAATTTTTATGAAAAGAGTTTGTTTATTACTTGCTAATGGATTTGAAGCTGTTGAAGCAAGTGTTTTTACCGATGTAATAGGTTGGAATAAATTTGAAGGAGATGGAAGTACCGAATTAGTAACCGTTGGAACAAGAGAAACTCTTAAATGTACCTGGAACTTTACTGTAACTCCTGAAATGCATATAAGAGATTTAAATGTTGATGATTTCGATGCATTAGCAATCCCTGGTGGCTTTGAAGAAGCTGGATTTTATGAAGATGCATTCAGTGAAGAATTTTTAAATATTATAAAAGAATTTAATAGAAAAGAAAAAATTATTGCTTCTATTTGTGTAGCCGCACTTCCTATTGGTAAAAGTGGTGTTTTAACTGAAAGAAATGCAACTACATATAACCTTTCTAATGGGAAAAGACAAAAACAATTAAGAGAACTTGGTGTAAACATAATATCTAATGAATCAATAGTAATAGATAAAAATATAATAACTTCTTACAATCCCTCTACAGCATTTGATGTAGCTTTTACACTTTTAGAACTGCTTACATCAAAAGAAAATACAGATACTGTTAAACGTTTAATGGGTTTTATAAAATAGAAATTTATATCTAATCATAAATTATCTAGTACAAAACTTAACCTTTAATACTTCCAGTGGTTAATCCAGTGATAAAATATTTCTGGAAGCTTATAAAAATAACTAGAATTGGAATCAAGGATAGAAATGATATAGCAAATACATATCCAAATTGCGTAAAGTTATTTCTTCCAAAAAAGCCTGCAATATATATAGGAATTGTCCTTAACTTTTCACTACTAATTACTGTTTGGGCCCACCCATATTCTTCCCATGAAGATAGAAAGTTAAATATACTAACCGCAGCTATTGCCGGTTTCATTAAAGGTAAAATTATTTTAAAGTAAACACATAAGGTAGAGGCTCCATCTACATAAGCTGCCTCATCAAGTTCTCTTGGCAAATTATCAACAAAACCCTTAATCATAAATGTAGAAAAAGGAAGCATCCACGCTGTATATACAGGAATTAATCCCAGCAAACGATTAGTTATATTAAATTTTACTGCTATTTGATATTGTGGAATAATCAACCCAAGCCCTGGTATTACCATGGTTGCAATAATCAATGAAAATATAAGATTTTTCCCAATAAAGTTATACCTGGACAATACATAAGCTAATGAACTTGCTATTAGTGCTATTAGGATCATTGAAATAACTCCAACAAAAATGCTGTTTTTAAAATATATAAACACATTGACACTCTCTGATAATACATATCTATAGTTTTCAATGGTCAAGTTTTTAATAGGAGCAAAAAGTGAAGGAGGAAATTGATAAATGTCCCCATATAGAAACTAATTTTACTAAAATGATGACTAGTCACCTATAATATTTATAAATACTAGCCTTAAGTTACTACGAAAGTGACTACTAGTATATTGGAAACAAGCTAAAAAACTCTTATGATTAAAGTAGAATCTATTTTATAAAAATTATAGGAGGATGGTTACCATTGATAGGAAGTATAAAGTTAATCAAATAAGAACTATTTAATTGGGGGATTAGAATAATGAAAAAAATAGTTAGTATAGTAATAGTAATTTCTATGATGACACTTCTAGCTACTGGATGTTCTAAAAATACTTTTGAAGATACTTCTGATGGTCCAAAGAATCAGGTTGAAACTTCAGGGAACGAAAAGAAAGATGATGCAAAGAAGGACGAGCCAGTTTTAGAAGAGGAAAAAAAAGTTGAGATAGATAAAAGCTTAACGGGAATGGAATTGTTAAATAGTATAAAATATGACGCTCCAGAAACCATTATAACAGAGACAGAATCAATAAATGCAGATAACAGTGTTGTTAAAACTAAAACATATTCTAAGAATGATTCATATCGTATGGAAACCATGGATGAAAATACAAACACTAAAATGATTATGATTTACAATAAGGCAGATAAGGCTACTTACCAATATACTGAAGGTGAAAAAACCGGTGTTGTTATGCTAGATGGAGAATATGAAGAAGATGATGAAAAAGATAGTGGTGATACTTCTATGGATGATGCTAGTTTTAAAGATTTGTTCACTTCAGAAAACGAGGAAGTTATTGCAAAAATAGATAATTTAGATGGGGAGGATGTTGTTTATTTAGAAATTAAAAATTATGATCCGGATTCAGGTATGTATACTGTGAAAATGTGGATTTCAATTAAATATTCAATACCATTAAAAACTGAAACTTATTCAGCAGGAAATAAAGTTAATGGAAGTAAGGTTACTAGTTTTGAAGCAAATGCTGATATAGATAATAAATTATTTGAAAAACCATCTGATATTGAGTTTCAAGAATATTCTTTGGATACTTTATTTGAAAATTAGGGTTTGTATCTCCTACTAAAATACAAAAGCACCGGTGCTTATTAACAAATTGTAAATATTGTTAATAAGTGCCGGCGCCCACTCTCAACCTTACCCCTGGAAACTCCCACATACTAGGCAAACTCATTTTTGTGTTATATAAAAGTCCTCATACCAACTCTGAAATAAATATTCCAGCCACTCCATCACTTCCATATAGTAATGCTTCTCTTTTTCAGTATAATTTTATATATATATTCTATTCTTTCTTAATTTATTAGAAAGGATTTTACACCCGATAGTTCATAGCCATCAAGTTAAGCTAAAAAAGCTATGCTGCTCTAAAGTATTTTACTACAATACTTGATAGAACAACATAGTTCATAATTACTCATAATCTCGTCATCTTGTGGTTCATTTGTTAAATAATTAAGCAACAAAAACTGTTCCAGTTTTTGTAAGGGGTCAGGTGCTTTACAAAAATTGTAAATAAAATGAGCAATTTTTGATTGATATCAACATTTTCACACTAAAGTTACTAATCCCTGATTACTACAAGCTTTTTGATATTAGATCACAATTTAAAAAGAAACTTAGTAATTCACGTTTCTATAATTTTTCCATGATTTCTTTTATTGTTTCAATTGATAATCCAGTTAATGCAGATATTTGATCTATTGATAAATTTAAAGAAATGGCATTTTTAACAGTAACTATTTTTTCTTCTTCTCTTCCCTCTTCTCTTCCCTCTTCTCGTCCCTCTTCTCTTCCTTCAATCCATCCTTCTACCTTAGCTGTAGACATTATATCTCTCTCAATTGCTATAGCTTCTAAATGTTTTTCATAGGCTCTTCGATCCTTTTGTTCTAGTTTTGTAAGATTTAATTGTCTCTCTGCTTCTTTGATATACTTGGACTTGAATTCCTTTTTGATTTCTGAATTTTTAAGCATATATATCCATTCATCTATATCTTCTTTTACAGTATTTTTAAATCTTTCTATATTAATTAAATAATACTCTGGAAATATATTGTTTTTCTCTTTAAAAGTTACCTTATCATCACCTGTATCATCTATATACACTACTTTATTTTTCACCTTCAATTTTTCATTTGTATGCATTCCATAAAATTCTGTAGTTCCATAATAAATATAATCTTTTCCGGTGCCTAAATTAAAATAAAGGATGCTAACTGAAATAACCTTTGAAATATCTTTATATTTGTCACCTAATTTAAAATAATCTACTATAACTTTGGAGCTTCCATAAAGAACTCTTTCTAAGTAATCAGATTCTCTTTCGTTTTGTATTTCAACTATTATCTTCTCTTTATTTTCATCTTCTACAAGAATATCTACTCTATTAAATTTATTGGTTTCACTTGTTTGATTGCCTTCACTCTCTAAAATATTTAAAATAACGATATCTTTTTTAAGTAACGCTGTTAGCAAGCCTTCTAACACATTAAAGTTACTTTTATCCCGTAACATCTTCTTTATAAACCAATCAAACCTTATTAATTTATTTGAATTTTCCATTGAATTCACTTCCTATCTATAAGTAATAATTCATCTTTCTATATTAATTATACAATAATTAACTTGCAAAAGTAAATTATTGTGTTTCCTTTTATATTATTTACAAATAATTCGATTTTATACGCATGTACGTTCTTTTTTCTTTTTAAATATCTAAAATAGCAACAAAAACTGTTGAGAAGAATTATTAATTGTATTTTAAATCACCTCAAAGGGTGATTTTTTTATTTTGCCTTCTAATATATACTTAAATTAAGAATACATATAGGAGGATAATATGAAGAAAAGAATTTTGTCAAGTATTTTGGTATTTTTATTGATTGTTACATCTATGGCTGGATGTGCGAAAAACCAAAAGCTAAATGGGGATAATTTAGAGGCACAGGTTGATGGTGTGAAGCTAAAAATATCCTCACTAACCTTAGATGAACAAGCAGAATGTATCATAAAAAAAGTAGACGCACCTGCTGTAATGGGCGAAATAGAGGTTGATGCATATGATTTTTCCATAGACACTCAGGAGGAACTTGCAGCAATTTTAGAATTAGTGATACCTTATAAAAAAAGTGACATTGAAGAAGGTATGACTGCAGAAGAGAGTGTTGGTGCCGGTTATTATAATGAAGAAACTAAAGAATGGGAACCAGTTATTTTAAATATGAAACCATACTTAATGCTTCCTATGAAGGTGATGATAGCGTTTCATTACAGGGTAGTTTAATCGAGTCTTTTAGCTCTGAAGATGGTGAATTAACAATAACAGCAGACCTAAAAGCGAAAAAAACTTTAGATAAATAAAGGAGAAAAAATGCATCCTAATATTAATTTTAGTTTCTTTGGACAACAGATAGTATTAAAAAGTTATTCAACTTTTATGGTTTTAAGCATGACAATAGGTTTTTTATTGTCATGCTACTTGTTAAGAAAAAAAACATATAAGTGGTCAGAAATCTTGTGTATATATTTATTGATAATTATTTTCTTTTTATTAGGCGCAAGAGGGTTAAATTATTTTGTGAATTATAAATATTTTAGAGAAAATAATATAAGCTTTTTCTTATTAAAAACAGCATATTTTTCTTTATACGGAGGAATCGTAGTAGCTTTTTTAGTAAGTATACTTATCAATAAAATTATAAAAAAGAATATTAAAGTATTTTTAGATACTTTGACTACCCCATTTTTTATTAGTTTCATTATTATGAGGATTGGTTGTTTTCTTAATGGGTGCTGTGGAGGAAAACACACAAATTCTTTTCTTGGAGTTCAATTTCCACATAAAGATGAGGCAGTTCTAAATGGCATAATTGGTTCAAAATTAATTCAATCTATTTACAATGGTAAGAGTTACCCTACTCAATTATTTGAAGGAGGATTTGCACTTTTATTTATATTAGTTGTCCTTTTATTAAGAAAAAAGATTAAGCTAAAAGAAAGCGTGTTTTTTATTCTTTCTGCTATGTACTTTTCTGCTTTTAGATGGTTTGTGTTGTATTTTAGAATATTACCCTATGAGTACTATATAACAAGAATTTTTTATCCTGTTCTTTATTTTTCTATTATCTTAATTGGGGTTATAAAACTCTTTATAGATTTCCATTTTCATCATGAGAAGAATACTCGCTATTGTAAAAAGCCTTCTTACTAGTGCACCGGTGCTAATTAACAAATTGTACTTAATTCAAAAGTTTAAGGAATATTATTCTCTACAATTATAACTTAATTTTACAACATATGATATATAATTACCCAATTCCCAAAGCTTCTTCAACATCACTTCGGGTGATTTCTTTTTTGATTCTCAAATAATCTTAGTATCCGTAAATACTTTTCATCTTCTACGCTTAATTCTTGCGCATGTGTGTTAGGTAGAATAACCCTAAATGCACCTTCTACATTTTCAAACTTGGGTTGTACAGGTAAACCTTTGTAACAACTGATTATCTTGCTAATCCCTGTGCCATATGCCTCAATTAATTTCATTCTATAAAATAGTCTTGCTAATTTTTCATTTCTTGGTTGTGATGCTTCCATCATAGCAGCCTCTAATGATAATCCTGATACCAGTCCACCTAAAGAGATAATCTCTAAACGGTCAGAGTAAAGGTTTATAAATGTACTACCACTAAATGAATAATCTCTATGAACGATAGCATTCAGCAAAGCTTCACGAATAGCATCTTCTGGATAATCCCTCTCATCTGTGCGTAGTAAATCATGAAAGGTGGCTTTTGTACCATTATAAAAATCTATTGTTTTATAAGCATCTGTAAGCTGAACAAATATGGAACCAGTAAGTTCTTTTCTATCTTTAAACACTAGCCTAGCTGTGCCTTACAGATAGCAGCAAAAACCATTCCAGTTTTTGTAAGGTACCTGACCCCTTACAACATAATAATTTCAGGGTTAAATAACTTTACTATACTTGAAACTAATATCTTTAGTTTTTTATTCATTTAATCAACATCCTTTGTAATAGGTTTGCAGAAATATATCAAAAAACAAAGAATGGAACAGTTTTTGTTGCTTATTAAAGAATTGCTCTAAATAAATATATAAAGGTGTTTTTTCTAAGAAAACACACCTCTCAAGTCACAAGAACTTTATTTTCTTATACTCTTTAATTGAGGATACTATTAAAAGAATAACAGGGAAAATAAATAAAAAGAAAAGTGACCAATAAGTCCAAAATTTATCGTTATACTCCCAATAGGCTAATATATTTGGAGTAAGAAAAATAGATAGATTTAACATTAAGAATGCAGTAGGTGTTAATAAAAAGCTATGATCATGAAAATCAAATAACTTGATTATTGCTTTACATGTTGCTAGTAAATAAACACTTGTTTTAATAAGTGCAGATAATATATAGACTAGGGTCATTATAATTTCTATTCTTTGTATAGCATCCCCAATTTGAATTTTAGACATAGTAATATATGTAGGATAAAAGGTTGAGGAAGCTACTTTTACCCCTAATACTAAAATATTAGTGCTAGAAGTTAGTAGTAAGATTAATCCTGATATTAATGTACCTGAAATATAAATTTTATAAGCAGAATTTCTTTCTTTTAAGTTAGATAAAACTGCAGAAAGAGTTACAATCTCACCAAAAGGAAAGGTATATGCATAGAGAACACCCATCATGATTGGACGCACACCGGTATTAAAAAATGGTCTAATATTATTAAAATCCATATCAGGTATTGAAAATGCAATTGAAAATCCGATTATAGGAATAACCCATATAAGAAAGTATTCACTACATCTTCCTAGGATATATATTCCTAATTTTGAGGTGTAAAGACATAAAAGGAGAAAAAACATTTTTATTACAAGCAATGGAGTACGGTCCAAATAAGTTAAATTAGTAAAATAAGCAAAATTCATCAATACCATAGTTCCTTCCTCTAAAAGAAAGTAAACATAAAGTGTTATAAATATCTTACCAATGAATCTTCCAAAACATATTTCAATAATATCAAATAGATCTTTATTAGGATATGTGTAATATAGCTTACTTAAGATAAATGACATGAATATTGTAATAGCTATTGTTAGAATAAGTGCTACCCAAAAATCCTCCTTTGCTTGGATACCTCTTACACCTAGGATAGCATTTGATAAGATAAACATTATTACTATACAAATACCTTGTTTTTCCGTAAGGATTGTTTTGTTCAAAATATATTCCTCCAAGCCATAGCACCAAACTCATTATTTTAACAATTAGTTTACCCTAAAAAATATTATTTATAATAATAAAATTATTTCACACACTAGCCTATAAGTAGCTTTTAATTTCACTAGAGAGAAACAACTTTTGGGAAACATTCATTAAAAAGAGAATAGTAAAAATAATGAGATAGATAAGCTTGAAGAAAGATAGAAAGCTCCCTTTTCATTAAGTTTTTCAAATATTCTTAAGTTATAATATCCCAAATCCTTGATGCATAGATCTTTTGCTTCAACGTCATATATTACATCATGCATGCAATCTGAATCGCTTTTAGTCCCACTAGAAAAACCTACATTATTAAACTTTCCAGTAAGAAGGACCATACTCAACATTAAATTTGGCAGCAGCTTTGCTACTTTAATTCTAGCTTTTTTCTGATTTCTTTAAGTGCTTGGCATTACTAAAAAACACTCCATCACTTGTTATTGCAAATTCCTTTATTCCTAAATCTACACCAATTTTTTTATCTGTTTTAGCTAGTTCAACAATTTCAGTTTCAACTAAAATACTAATGAAATACTTTCCACTAGGTACTTTGATATGATTGTTTTCAATGTATATAGTGCCCTTTTGATTATTAGTTGTGTAGTTATTGGTATTGGTTTTCTTCTTGAATTTTGGGAATCCTACAGATTTATCTCTAAAGAAATTCTTATAAGCCTTATCTAAATTCATTTGGGCATTGGCAAGCGCTAAACTATCAACTTCCTTTAACCACTCAAATTCACCCTTGTACTGTGCAGGGGTAGGATATTTCATAGTCTTAATATCTATGGATTTATTTTCCTCATATGATTTAATTCTATCTCCTAGCATTTTATTATATACAAATCTAGTGCATCCAAAAGTCTTAGCTAAATATACTTTTTGCTCTTCATTGGGATATATTCTGAATTTGTATGCTTTTAGTATTTTCTCACCTCATTTCATTCCTTAATCTTTAATTTCCACAATTGTTTTTTAGAAATCTGTTACTTACACTTATATATAATCCATACTTACTTATTCGTCAAGAAGTTATTATTTTTGGTATCGAACCAAAAATAATAAGGGCTATCCATCTCCCACTTATAGAAGATAGGAGAATTCCGCCCTTTTAGTTAAAAGGTGTACAACCCAAATATAGGGTTATAGCAGATTTTAGAAAAGATAACTCGCAAGCTCTTGAAAATGTTTTTAAATCCTTTGTAGATTACTGCATTAATTTGGGGCTATATGGTAAAAACTTAGTAGTTCTTGATGGTACAAAGATAGAAGCTTCTGAATCAAAGCGCAAGCATTATAGTCTAAATAAATTATCTAAAGTAAGAGAATTAGCTCAAAATAAAATTAATGACTATATTCATCAACTAGAAGTAAACGATAATTTGGATGAGAATAATAATGATTTTGATAGAGAGTCATTTATTTCTGCAATAAAATCACTAGAAGAAAAGTTACAATATTATAGAGATTTGGACACTAAAATAGTTTTAAACGATGAAAGTGAGATTAATTTCACTGACCCAGATGCTAAGACTGTTAAATTTGGCGCTAGTCAAGGTACTGATGTGGGGTATAATGTGCAAACAGTTGTAGATACCAAAAATAAGCTAATAGTTACTTATGATGTGATTAATAATTCCGCCGACCAAGGCCAATTGTACAATATGAGTAAAAAAGCAAAAGAAATCTTTACTGTGGATTCAATTGAAGTTCTAGCAGATAAAGGATATTTCCATACAAAAGATTTTATCAAATGTAGTGAAGAAAGCATTATACCTTATGTTGCGAAACCAACTTACTCAAATAGTATAGGAGATACCATATATTTTAGTGAAAAATTTAAGTATTTAAAAGATGAAGATCTATATATTTGTCCAGAGGGGCAAAAGCTATATTGCAATACTAAAAAGATAAATACTAAAAAGATAAATGCTAAACAAAAAAAGTACTTTAATTATGATGCTTGTGGTGCTTGTAAAAATAAATTAAAATGCACAAGTTCATCAAAGGGAAGAACTATAACAAGAAAAGAAACTGAGGATTTTGTAGAAAATGTAAATAATCGTGTTAAAGAATGTAAAGCTAAATTTAAAAAGATATTCTAGGAGTTGAAAAACTCCTAGAATATCTTTTTAATGTACTTTATTATTTTAGATTTAAAAAGTATGAAATATTCATAACGGTAGCTTAAACAGCAACAATACTTCTATTTGTTGCTGTTGTGCAATCTAATTTATGCACAACCTGCTGGGGTGTTTGCGAAATCTTTAAATTTAGTTTGCTATTTGGATTGAATTTGATACTCTTTTTTAGGTTTAGCATCTTCAATCACCTTTTGATATGGAGCTATTATAAACTCATTCATTTGACCCTTCATTTTTTTCTGTACAGAAGGTAAGTTCATCAAAAAACCAATGATATACATCATTAAAATTCTTGCTTTTCTCTTTTGCGGGAAATCGTAAATACCATGCTCCTTATAAAATTTATGGTCAGCCTTCATAATTCCACGCATTAAATAAATAAGATCTCTAAAAATCTTTGTGCCTCCAACACCATAGAAGTTCTTTGGTCTTGTACACTTATTTTTCAGTGAATAACAAATACTCTGTGATAAATTTTGAATTGACTTAGAAGTATTTTTTTCGTTTGTTGCAACACCAGCAAGATAATTTCCACCCACTTCACAACGTGCTTCCAGGATAGTTTGAAGATTAGCTTCTGCCATATAATCCCCACTAATCAAATATCCTACAGTCATCCCCTCTGTTACAGCTCTATGTCCATTACAGAACTGACGGTCATCATAAAGTTTCAAGCTTGAATGTGTATAGTGATCACTTATAGTAAATGCATATATAATTGCATTTGCCTTTTGAATTTCGTTTCTTAAAAAATCATCAAAACCATCCTTATACACACATTTTCCTGTAACTGAACAACTTAAGCAACCAAGACATCCTCCATGAATAATGGTTTTTCTCAAATTTACTTCTCTTGCTTTATAAGGTAATGTTGACTTAAAATCTTCAATCATATTTCTTAAATTAGTATCATCATCTGAACAGTTTGTTAAGAGAACTACATCAAAACCACTCTCTTTAGAGGTATTTTCTAAAATTGGTTTATAAATCTCTCTTTTTTCTTTATAAACACCTGGTGAAGCACAAATATAAATATCATTTTTTATGGAAAACAATAGCTGCTGAAAAAAGCTCTCAGCTTCTATTTGACCTTTTTTTTCTTGTAAATCATCCATATCTGCAGACAAACCTCGAATATATTTAAGTCCTAAGTCGTGGCAATTTTCTTCAATGAATTTATGAGCAGTCACATCATAAAAATGTTTTGATGTAGTAATTTGAGTTGTAAATTTTCCTTTTAAATCTACACCATTTTCTTTAATAAGTTCAATAAATCTATGCATCTGATAAGGAGCAATAAATGTATAAACAGGATAAGCAAATAAAATCAGTTCTGCATCTTCTAAGGCTTTATTAGCCTCACTAAAATCTTTTTCATATGCTTTTATTCTTTGTCCTACATTTAAAACTGTAAAATCATGCTCAGGGTAGACTTTTTGTAAATACAATACCGTTTGCAGGGTAATACTATTCTTACCTTTTGGACTTCCATTCAAAACTAATATTTTCATTATTCATTCTCCATCTTTCTTAATAGTTTTTTATACCATTCAATTTCAAACTCCGCTGAATCAATACCATATTTATTTAAAAAATAACTCCACAAATTTTCAATAAGTTTATATCTCAAAGATGATTACAAAAATAAAAAACCTCTTAATATCTAAATTATATCAGATAATTAAGGAAGTATCTTTATTTTTATGAAATGTAAATATTATTAAATATCCAGTTACATTCTAACTTGCTAACCTCTATCCCCAATAGCCGTAATATCCACTACCACAGCTACATCACCTTTATTCTCTCCACTATCATCAATGAAAAGTCCTTGAGAAATACATTGCCCTTTCTTTAATGAAGAAAGCTTTCTTTCCCAATCTTTCTTTTCACTACTATCCTTTGATAGATTTGAAGATACTGGTGAAATTTCACTATCTGGAGGTAAAAAGTATACCATTTGGCTTGAGTTTTCTAACCTTTTTATTTCATCACTATCCAACCGACCTCTTAAAAATTGAGTTGCGTACCAGCCTGACCATCCGAATTTTCTTCCTTCTGTTTATAGTTTTATACCCAGAAAAATATTTATCCCTAGTATTTTAGCTCGATCTATTTAATTTTACTAACAAACTCCTCTAAACTTTGTACAGAACTAGATACTTTTAACCATTTCTTTAATGTTTCAACATCATCCTGATTATTTACTATAATAACTAAACTTGCTAAGCCTTATAAAGAGGAAGTTGACCTAATTTTAACCGCGCCATCTTTTAAAAATCCCTTTACAGCAATTACAATAATATCTGAAAATTGTACTGTAATCTTTTATAATAACAAAAGGAGGTACAGTTAAACATGAGTGAAAATAAAAAAGCTACTTATATATTAGGTAGCGAAGAGCAATTAAAATGGAAACAAGACTATTTTTTAATCCAAGAGGAACAGGTTTCCTAGAACCAGGTATTGTACCCTTAGACCATGCCTCAATGAGTGCTTATAATGTGGCTAAATCATCCTATCAAATACATCCTGACGTTTTTAATATGGAGTATTTATCCAAAGCTACTGGGTTAGATAAAGAAGAAATCATTAAGCCAATGCACAGACTTTATGACGAGCATTTAATACTGTTTGTAATGAATCCAGCAACACAAGTTTACGGTTGAGGCCTTTATTATTGGTTCGTAAAACTTAAAAAAGGAACTTCAAAAGAAACAAAAGATAAATTATCCAAATGGTTTCAAAATAAAGATGACATCTGTACTGGATTTGAATCTACTGGTGATTTTGATTGCTTTAACGGCGATCATATGCGTGTTTTAGATAATCTATTGACAAGCGTTATTGATCTATGGAAAAATAATCCTGAAATAGAATTTGTCCATCTTTGCTCTATTCGTCGTGATGTTCGTGAAAGTCATGTAAATATGTGGGATGCACCTAAAGATGCTTATAGAAAAGCATTCTGGGGTGATATGCAATTAGAAAAACTATCAAAAATTCAAGATAAAATGGATTTAAATGATTTAAATATATTTGAAGCATTAAATGCTGAAAGACCTGTTGAGGATTTATTTGATTTTGATGTCCTTTCAAATATTTCAGGATTAGACCCAAAAGCCATGTTAGAAGATATAAAAGAAATTATTGAAGAAAAACGTATTCTAGTTCCAGTATTTTTCTTGAATTTTATGAAATTGAATCTTACTAACCATATGTTTGTAATAAGAATATTCCAAAACATACCTTCTTATCGTAAAACTCAAATTGTTGATTAGCTTTCACAAATTCCTGAGTTTAATATGGTTTTCGAATTTAGTGATGCATTCCATGATATTATGTTTTCTGCTTACAATTTTTGTTGCTCTAAACCGAAAGACTTTTTTTTGTTACTAACTGGTTTTTTTTTCTTTTATTTGATATAATTATTGTAACTTGAATTTTATTTATGGTAAAGGAGAGTATTAGTTTTGAAAATTTCTAAAAAAGGTTTTACTTTAATTGAACTTATAATTGTTATATCTATATTGGGTATATTATCTGCTGTATCAATTCCTAAATTTATTGGTTATAGAGAAAAAGCTAACCTTGCAGCTGACAAATACAATGCCAAAATAATTGGTGATGCATTAAATTACGCTTATATAAATGGGGATATAACCCTAAATAATAATGGAAAATCTTTTAGTGGTAAAGATTCTACTGGAAATACTATCAGTTTTACTGGTTCTGGCAGATCTTTTGAAAAAGTCTTTGTTCCTAAATATATTGATAAAAGAATTTTGGATGAAGATGCTTTAGCTGCAGCCTTTGATCATAGGCTTTATATTTTTACACTAACGTCAACAACTAACAATATAAAAATTGATGTATCTTACAATCCAGATAGCAACAAATATTCTACATATGGCAATCTAAGCCTTTATACCATTAATTTAACTAAATAATCATCTCATATTTTGTTATTTATAAGCTATTTGTCAAACCCTTATTATTTTAGGGAACCTAAAATAATAAGGGCTATCCATCTCCCACTTATAGAAGATAGGAGAATTCCGCCCTTTTAGTTAAATTATATAAATTCGATGCTTCTTCATATTGTTTTTGATATAATAATTCTTCCGCCATCTGAATTTTTAAGCATATATATCCACTCATCTATATCCTCTTTTACAGTATTCTTAAATCTCTCTATATTAATCAAATAGTATTCTGGGAAAATATTTACTTTTTCTTTAAAAGTTACTTTTATCCCGTAGCATTTTCTTTATAAACCAATCAAATCTTATTAATTTATTTGAATTTTCCATCTGATTCAATTTCTCTCTATATACACTCTTTAGTAAAAATTTTACCATATATGTACTTTTTTAAACACTTATATATTTAATTTGGCTCCGCTCAAAATTGAGCACTCCCTTTGCCAAAACCTTAATCACTCTCCTGTTTTATTATAGGGTTTTTACCCTAGATATTAATTTATACATTGTGTCTAAGCTAGACAAATCAACGATATATTTTATGAATAAATTAATTTTTATATTGAAAACCCTATAGTTACTTTGTTTATTTTATTTATATAAATCTATTTTTTTGATTATTATTCATTGTTTAATTAATGTTAATAAAAAATTGTTTACCCTTAGGAGTCTTTGGATTAATTTGGAAATGAAGTAGACAAATTAATCCTTGCTATTCTATTGTTGACTAGTTATTCTAAATATTTTAACTCTAAATTCAAAACCTAACTCTTCAAACTCTGGTAATTTTAAATTATTTTTCTCATGAAACTTTATTATACTCATGATTCCTCTTCCTATTTTGTCAGCATATCCATAGTCAACAAGCATTTGCATAATTAGAGGGTTTCTATAATAAGAAATTCCCATTTTCATTCTATCTAGTGTGAGTGTATCAGGTATTCTTCCTGGACTTCTTACTTCAATAAAGTGATCAAATATATAAACTCTAATCTTTGCACCATCTAAGCTCCAATCTCTGTGAGCAAAAGCATTTATTATTACCTCACGCAATACTTTTTTGTTATATTCATATATATCAATTCTTCTTATACCTTCAAATTTTTCACTAACTTTGTTATGTATATTAACAAAATCCAATGTTTTATCAATAATTTCATCAGTTACATCATTTCCATTGAACCTAACTAATTGCACACCTGCGTTTTTTAACCATAAGCTTGGCTTTTTAGAGAAGAATAACATACCTGCTAGGCTAATGTATTTCTTTGAGTTAGATTCCACCATAATTTCAGTATTAAATAATAAATTTTCAAGCTCATCATTACTAAAATCATCAATCTCTATTCCTCGTTTAGTAAAATACTCTTCTATTCTTATTTTACTAATATCTTTAAGGCTTGAGTTAAACATAGGTGTCAATTCAAAGTGAAGAGCATTATAGTCTTGTAGCAAGCTAATCAATTCTTGCTGTGATGGTTCACGTGAAGTTGAACCAACTCTTATGTAATATTTATTATTTGTAGACACATAATAGGGCTTATTTGAAACTTTATTTACATGTATTTTTATAACCTTCTTATCATCAATTATTAACTCCTCATAGCTAGGTATAATAGGTGGAAATATTGAATTTCTACAAATATTCATTGTCCATTCTTCGAAATTTTTATCGTTAACACCTAATATTTCACCATTATCACTTATTCCAATAAATAATGTTCCACCTTCAAAATTCAAAAATGCAACTAATTCTTTTGCAATACTTTCAGGTCTAACATTTGTTTCTTTAAATTCTACATGGGAGTTCTCTCCATTTTTTAATATATCTTTTAAATCACTTATAGATAATGTCACGCTAATCACCTACCCTTTATATTTAATTATATCCTAAATTCATTATAACCAAACTTAAGAAATCCAACCTTTTGCTACTTGTAGTCTAGATGATTTTTTTAATCTTTTATGTCTTGGTGCACTAGGCTTCTTTTGTTTTTTCATACTGGCCTCCTGAATTTATCTAATGACTTGATAAAAGCAAAACAAAATTGTAAATAAAACCACAATTTTATTACTATATCCCAGGGTATAATAACAAATTATGGCCGGAGTGAATGATTTGTTTTGCTTTTTATTTCGCCATATATCTCGTCAATCTGCCATTTCCAACCTTACTAATCAAATCTTTATAAAGCATTTCTTTGAGCATATTAATTGCATGAGTCGTACCAATTCCCAAAGCTTCTTCAACATCACTTCGGGTGATTTCTTTTTGATTCTCAAATAATCTTAGTATCTGGAGATACTTTTGATCTTCTACACTTAATTGTTGTGCATGTGTGTTAGGTAGAATAACCCTAAATGCACCTTCTACATTTTCAAACTTGGGTTGTACAGATAAACCTTTGTAACAACTGATTATCTTGCTTATACCTGTGCCATATGCCTCAATTAGTTTCATTCTATAAAATAGGCTTGCTAATTTTTCATTTCTGGGTTGTGATGCTCCCATCATAGCTGCCTCTAATGATAGTCCAGATACCAGTCCTCCTAAAGAGATAATCTCTAAACGGTCAGAGTAAAGGTTTATAAATGTACTACCACTAAATGAATAATCTCTATGAACGATAGCATTCAGCAAAGCTTCACGAATAGCATCTTCTGGATAATCCCTCTCATCTGTGCGTAGTAAATCATGAAAGGTGGCTTTTGTACCATTATAAAAATCTATGGTTTTATAAGCATCTGTAAGCTGAACAAATATGGAACCAGTAAGTTCTTTTCTATCTTTAAAAACTAGCTTATCTGTGCCTTGAAAAATTGCAAATTTGATAGAGTGTTTACATTGGTCTGAAACAAGTAACCCCATATTTGTATAAATATCATCAGAAGAAAGAATGCCTAAATTTTTCATTTGAACTTCAGTAAATTCTAAACCTCTTTTTTTTAATTCCTCATCTAATCTATTAAAAGTCAACTCTTGAACTAGAGAACGATTTGCCTCAAATGAATCACCATCTGTCATTTTTATCATCATACGGATAGCATCTTCAGATGCAGGGGCAGATGTTGTTCCACTTCTAACATATACACCTGTTGGTTTAAGTCCTTTATCCGTTTCACTTTCATATAATTTCATAATACCACTCCTTATATCAGTTTCTACCACTTCTAACACATTAATAACACTAGGAGTGATAAAACGCAAGGAGAACCATATGACAGCTTATGACAAAGGAAATAGCAACAAAAGTTATTCCAACTTTTGCTAGGATCATAAAAACTTTTAACCATATTTTTAAACTCCTGAATTATAACTAATATCTTCCTTATAGATAGCATTTAAAAAATCAATTATAGGTTTTTTATTCATATGAAATAATCTTTTCATAATCTCATCCATATGGATTTTATTATAATTTTCTTTTTTCTTTAGCCGTTTCTATTACATTAATATTATCTCTATATATTTTTAAACTTTCTTCATACTCTACTAATTCCTCAGAAGTAAATTTAGCTATTTCAGCCACTTTAAAAGCTTCTTCAAATATTTCTTCTGTGAATGGATTTATATACTTTGCTTTCATTTTTGCCACCTCACATTTTCTTATTCTCTATTGAATTATACCATGTTTACACTATTTTATTCATTTTGAATTTAAAAATATTGTTTTGTTCCCAAGTCATAATTATTCTTGTCATAAAGCTTTTCCCAGGAGATTCCTTGGTCAAATCAAAAAAGAACCGCCAAATAAATGACAATTCTTTAATGTTTCATTGTTTTTTTTGCTAAAGGGCTTATTCCCAGAAAATATTACACCTATGGGGTTTTTGCGAAATCTTTAGATTGAGCTTGCTATAAAGGGAGCAAAAATTGTAAATGAAATGAGCAATTTTTGTTGCTCAGAGCTTTTGACATTTTTTAACTAATGGATTATTATTTCACTTAATTCCTTATGAAATTTCACATAAATAACTCCCTACTCTTTCTTGTTGTATCATATTTTTCAATTGTGCTTTTTTCATTAAGCGAATCAAGTCTTGATATAAATGATAATCACAACATCCTCTTTTAACACAATCTTCTTTTATTCTAACGTCATGATAAATATAACTTTTTTTGAAAACATCAGCCGGATTACAAAATATATTATCTAGCTTTTGGCAAATTTCTTCCTCAAAAAATAACTTTAAATACTCTATTGTCTTTTCATGACTTTTCATTTCTAACATACCTGTAATATAGTAATTTACTGCCCTAAAGAAAGGTTTTATTTTTACTCCTCTACCTGAACATATATCTTCAAATAAATTCATTTTTTCACTAGCCTTCTCATAATTGTTTTGATAAACATAACATAAAACAACCATATATAACCATCCAAGATTAAATTCTTCCCCCGGAATCATATCATTATGTAATAAAGTTCCAGAAAGCACACTAAGTGAACTATTTAAATCCATCCTAGAAACAGTATAAAGCACGTACAAAAGAATTGGACAATTCTTCTCATTAATTTCTCCAGGATTGTTAATTAAATATTCAACTAATGTCATACCTGCAACTAAATCAAATCCCTTATTGTCACCGCTGCCCATTTCTGACATATTAGGAATAATGATATGAAATGATGGGAAATTAAGATAAGAAACATCTCTGATTAAAATATCATATTCTTCCCCAATTACTTCATTAATCATGTAATCTAATACAGATTGATCATTCATCTCCGAAACATCTCTTACTGGAATAAATTCAAAAGATTTTTCTTTTTTAAATAACGAGTATGGGTATTGTCCTCGCCCTGTTTTAAATGTATTTGTTATATTTACCTCATTATCAACAAAATTGTTAGAAAAATCAAGCTTACTTCTTCTACAATAATCTGTAATATTTCCACCTTGAGCCGCTTCTGTTAACGCCCTCTCCATTGCTACCCCAAAATCCGGATGACATCCTAATTTCACCCCAAAATAACCAGAATTATTTTCTACAATTACTAAGGCAGCAACTGGATATTTCCCTCCCAAAGAACAATCTTTTAGAAAAAAAGAAAACCCTTCAATACTTTTAAGTTTCTTGTATCTTACATAAATTTCCGGAAATTTTTCTATATATTGTATAGGTATATCCGGTAAAGAATATTGTCCTTGTATAATTTTCTTTTGAACATATCTTTCGATTATCTCTGATAAACCTTGAATTATTGCTTCTTGAGGTGTGTTTCCTGCACACATTCCATTACTGCCATACATACTAGCATAGATATTATAAGGCAAATAATTTACCCCTTTTTTTCGTTTGCTATAAAATGGAACAGTAATAAAAATATTCTGCCTCTTAGTGAGCATATATTCAGCTTTATGTAATCTCAAAAGCAAATCACTTTTTTCATCAAAATTTGCATTTTCAATATTTCTATCTTTAAATAGCTTTTTAATTAATTCATTATTATCCTCAATAACATCTTTTACTTCCATCAGTTTCTCATCATAAGAATAATAGATATTGTCTTCTGATAGCCTTGTTCTTGGATAAATGCTTAATAAATTGTTTTGGAACCGTTCTAAAAATTCAGCATATGCACTTGCTCTAGCATATCCTTTCGTTAAACCTTTTCCATTTGTTCCTATATTAGTATTCTTGATTGATAATCTCAAAGAATATGTGTTTGCTAAACTTTCATCCTTCCACTCTTCTTCAACTTCAATTTGATGTTGCTTTAAAATATATTGAATATACTCTACAGTTTCTTCTGGATTTTTTGATTTAAAATGCATTTTTTGTCTTTCTTTCATAATTCTTGCCTCCCTATGTTCACCTTATAATAGTTGAACTGATCATGTGCATAATTTGAAGCTAACAAAAGCTGCTCATTAAATCTAATTATTCCTTTTTCATTTAAATGACCAAGTTTTTGTCTAAATTTGAGTACTTCTAAAGAAGCTTTATAATATATATTTCTTATTTCATTTGCTGTGAAATCTTTTGTCTCTATTACGGGAAAAAAAGTAGTGTATTTATCTAAATTATTTTCAACAATTTTTATATGTAATTCTTCATAGTGATCCCACATATAGGTTCCTGGAAAAGGAGTACATATAGTAAAATTAACATAAGCTTCAAAGCTTACTATTTTTTTCGCTAATGTTATAGTATCCTCAATGGATTCTTTTGTATCATAAGGTTGTCCCAAAATCATATTGGTTATAGCTGGAATCTCAAGTTCTTTACACCAATTAAAAACGTTCTCTATTTGACCAATGGTAATATTTTTTTTCAGACAATCCAGCATCTTTTGATTGCCTGCCTCAACACCAAACTGAATAATTCTCAATCCTGCTTTTTTCATTTTTATTAATAATTCTTTTGTGATCACATCAACTCTTGACTCACAATACCAAGTTACACCTAGTTCTTTTTCTATAAGAATATTTAATAATTCATCTAATCTTTTTATGCTAGCAGTCATAGTATCATCTACTATATCAATATGATTACATCCAATACTTTTTAAATATTCAAATTCAGCTACTATACTAGTAGCACTACGCATTCTATATTTCCCCCCTGCTAGTCCTGAGGCTGCGCAAAATATACATTTACCTGGACATCCTCTACTTGTTGAACAATTCCCTTTATGCGGATATTTATCTAATTCAAAAAACTTTCTATCTGGGAATGGTAATTCATCTAAATTTTCAATAAGTACGCTATCTGGATTATTTATTATTTCTTCACCACTCATATAAGATATTCCCATTATTTCATCTAAATTACCTTTATCCTTAATAAAATAATCACATAACTCCTTGGTTGGTATTTCACCTTCACCGCGTATAACTATATCAATAAATCCAGATTTCAATGCAGCATCAGCTTTAAATGTTACATGTGCGCCACCCATGAAAATATACTGAGTTTCATTATTCTCTTTTAGTTTTTCTGCAATGAGTATACCTGAATTAAATGTTTCTGTGGTAGTAGAAATACCTATAAGTTTAGATTGAGTTCTTACCGCCATATCTAATACATCTTCTATTGTATTTTCTGGAATGGATAAGTCCAATATTTTAACACTGTAATCAAATTGGCTTACATAAGTTGCTATATATCCTAATCCAAGTGGAGGCATTCCTTGTGCATTAAACCCTAAATTTAAACTTGGATTAGGTGATGGAGCAAGTATTAACAAGAGATCTACTTTTTCAGATTCCATATTGTGGTGACCTCCTTTTGTACAACGGATTCCAGTTCAAAATCATTAATTCTTTTTGATTAAGAGCTAATAATAATTTTATACAAGCCTTATATACCTCTTCTTTATTTGTGTATTGGAGTTTTTTTACAACCTCCTCAACAATTTCATTTATTGTATATTCAGCAGTTGACATATTCCATAATATTCTACCTGCATTTTTTAATCGTATTGGCCCCTTTTCTGTTAAAACTTCAATTATCCCATTTTCATCAGAAAAACATTCTGTCACACGACAAGGCTTAAAATCCATATTATTCAACATTTTTATCATTACCTTTCCGAAAAAAACTTTTCATGGTTTTTAACATAGCATTTCTTCTTCTTTTTAACTCTTTTCTAAAAATAAGAAGAAATATACAAGCAACCCCTGCTCCAATTAGAAAACTCAGTAATCTACTATCCATTTTTATCACCCCCTACTCTTTTGATATGTTTTTACAATACAATGCTTTCATAATGTATATTTCTAAACTAATTACTACTATATCTACTCCTATAAATATTAAAAATCTATTCATTGAAATGCCTTTGTTTACAATGACTGAAAGAATATTGAAAATAGAAAACATAGGTATATAATTTAAAAAAGACCAAAACCCTGCAAAAAAGTTTAGATAAAATATGGAATAGATAAATGAAACATATAAAGGAATCATTACAATAATTGTAGCAGCATTAGAATCTTCCGGTCTTTTAGATAAACTACTTAATCCAATACTTAATAACACTAAACTAAAAATACAAATACTTAAATGAGTCATGGATTGCACAATCATAGATGTGGAAAAAAAAGAAAAATCCATAGTGATTTTGTCATCCCTAATAAAAAAAGCCAAGCACATAGGTAACATTACTAGCATCATATTTACTAGTACCACAAAAAAACCTGAAATTATTTCTGTATAAAATAACTTTGTTCTTGAAATGCTAGTCAAAATAACTTCTGTAATTTGGTTTCCTTTTTCATAAGCTACTCCTGCTCCAATTCTACTTGTCAAAATAATAATCATTAGAAGAAAAATAAAAATTGCAATCATCAGTTTTGTATTTATTTCATTATTAATTTCTTGAATATCTTTATCATATTCTATATTTATATTTTGATTTGTGATAAAACTCATATCTTGTTGGTTAATATCCCCATTATATTTTTCAATAAAATACTTTCCATTTTCTTCACGTATAATATTCATAATAGTATTTTCAAATTGATTAAAATCGTCACTATGAACTTTTATATGATAATTATCATTTTCAAAAATAATCTCAACATCCGCCAAATCACGAGAAACTTCTTTTAAATCTTCTATTTTACTTGAATCATAAGTGAAGTTTGTATAAATATTTAATTGGTTAGTTCCAACAATATTATTGTTTATAAACGGCCAAAAGGAAAATAGTAAACTAATCAATAATGTAATACATAAACAAAGTTTCACAGCAATAGAATCCATTAAATTATGAAATTTAATCATAATTGCATTAATAAATTGTCTTCGCTTCATAAAGATTCACCATTAACCTCTCTAAAAATTTCTTCTAAACTTTGTTTTCTTACTAAAAATTTTTCACAATAAGGATTACCTAGCTTATGAAATAATTCTTTTGCCATATCATCATTCTCTAGCATAATGCAACCATTTATGTTATATCTTTTTTGTTCCTTAGCACTAATAAATTGAAAAAGCTTTTCCTTCTCAACCTCTTTTGACTCTATTTCTAACATTTTTTTAAAATCATTTTGTATTTCATCTATAGTCCCATACTTAGCAATTTCTCCCTTTGTTAAAAAAAGAAACTTTTTACAAAGCAACATTTTATCCTGTAAATTATGGGTAGAAAAAATAATTGTTGTTCCCTGACTTTTTACGTTTTTAATCATTTCCCAAAAAAAATCTGTAGCAATAACATCAAGTCCACTAAAAGGTTCATCTAAAATTAATATTTCTGGATTATTGGCTATAGCACTTATAAATTGGATTTTTTGTTGATTCCCTTTAGATAAAGATTCAATTTTGGAGTCAGAATACTCCTCCATTTGAAATTCTTTTAACCATTTTTTTACTAGTACCCTTGCCTCGGACATTTTTATACCCTTAAATCCTAATAAATCACTAAGATGTTCTTTAACAATGTGGCGAGAATCTAATCCTCTATTTTCCGGCAAATAGCTAATCATATCTGTTCTCTTTGATTTATTTTCTATGATTACTCTACCAGAATCATTTGCAAGTATGCCACTTAAAATTTTAAACATGGTAGTTTTACCTGCGCCATTTCGTCCAATTACGCCTAGAATTTCTCCTTGTTCAATACTAAAACTAACATTCTTTAATGCATATTTTTCCTGATGTTTATCCTTATATATTTTATTAACATTTTCAAATTGAATCATCTATTTACCTCCTGAAAACATCTTACCTATCGACACTTTAAACTCAAACATTCCTCGCGAAATTACCGTACCCACAAAAATAATTAAACTAAAAAAAATAAATAGAACCGTTATACTAGAAATAATTGTGTAAAATGACATGTTATCAGAAAGATGATGATTTTTTACTATTAACGATATTATCCCAATGAGCATATACCAGGATAGATTTATAAAAACTGACATGGAAATATATTTTGAAGTCTTATATAAAAATAGTGGCGCAATAATTAAAAAACAGGCTCCTATCCAAAATAAAGCATTCCAATTTGTCAATAATACACTAATAATAAATATTAAACTCACCATTAGAATATTTTTTCTAATACCTTCTTTATAATCTATATCTGCTTCTATAAAAGCATCCTTAGGAATCATGTCCATTTCAACATTACGAATAATGTCTATGTAGTGAATTTTATTTATATATTTTAAAGTGCGCAAATCCATCATTGTTAGTAATTTTAATGCTTCATTAGAAATTTCACTGCCACAATAGCTTTGTTGAATAGATATAGATGGGGCAATACCACTGACTATTTCATATTGCTTAATAGAATCAAAAAAATCTGAGTATCCATGAGAAAAACCTGCAATATATGTAGGTCCTATAAGTGAGAACATTCCTGAAGTAATTCCCGCAATGTAATTAATTTTTAGCTTACTACATAATGAATCAATCCACATAGGAAATTCCGTTGGTGAGTCTAAGGTCTTAATAATTAAATCACTAGGATATTTTAAGAATATATCTTTCAAAACTTTTTCCGAAGTAATTTTCGTATTAATGGTCTCAATTTCAATCATTGGGTTAATATTTCTTAATTTATTTTTTAAAACTTCAACCTTACTTTTACCCACATCATTAACATCAAATAATAATTGCCTATTTAAATTACTTAATTCAATCTTGTCAAAGTCTAATAAAACAATCTTGCCTATACCTATAGTGGTAAGATTCCAAGCTACATGCGTTCCTATGCCTCCGCAGCCTAATAAAAGTACCGTAGATTTTTTCAGTTTATTTAAGGCACGACTATTCAAATGCATATTAAAATAAGCATTTGTTCTACTACAAATACTTTGTGTATCCTGAGTATGATTAAGGATAATTTTATTTTTTATAAAATAATTTACAGTATCTTCTCCTAAATACTCTATCAACTCTTCTTTACTAAAGGATTCACCAGCAATTAGTTTTTTTATGATTTCTTTTTGCTTTTCTATAAAATGAAATTTGTGTTTCTGACTACTTTTTCCCATTGTAATTCCGAAAAAAACCTCATTTTCCTTAATTGTAACAGGTATAAAACAATTTATATAATAAGTCTCACTCATTTTTCCACCTCCGCTTCTAGTAGTTTTTACTATATTAGACTGTAAAGTAATGTTACTAGAAAAGAAAGTAAAAGAATCGGAATATATAAAAACGCAAAAATTCCATATGTAATATATACTGCCTTCTTTGTAGCACTACCTGCCTTTAAATCTACATAATTATAAAACTCAAGCCCTTCTTTTAATTTTGCTGTTCTTTTAGATAAAAACGTTGCTATAACTGATTTAATGTAGCTAATAGAACGCTCTCTCAAATATTCTTCCTCAATAATTTCTTTTAAAATTAAATATCCATCCATTTTCAAAAAAATGAATAAATTAAATATGGCATTAAAAAAATTATCAATGGCTAACCAGATAAAATAAAATTTTAGATTCTCATCAATAAAGCAACATATACATAATGAAATCCCTGAAATTAACAAATTGAAAAATATTCCGGCCGAGAAAATTTTTATTCGCTTTAAAACACTCTTTAATGCACACGTATTACTTAAATTAACAAATGCTCCCGGCATAAACCAATAAAGTATTATTCCTAATTCCGGTACATTAACTCCATATCTGCGAGCAACTATAACATGACTGATCTCATGTAAGAAAAGCATGTTTATAGTTATAATAACTATTACAATAATGGTATAAAGTGAAAATGATTCCATTATTAACAGACCATAACTAGGTAAAAATTCTTTGTTTAGAAGAATTCCAACTATTAAAATAGGAATAGCTAAATATAGCACTATAAATGAGAAAACTCTAACAAATATACTATTTTCATGAAATATTTTATTAGGATTGAATAATCCTAATGTAATGCGAGTGATAGAACTTTTCTTTTTACCCTCAGTTCCCTTCAAAAAACCAATTTTTCCAAAACGACTTATTAAACTTGATAAATCTGATTTACTTAATTGAGGGCATATTTTATTTAGATGCTCCAAATCTTTTATACCATCCAAATTAACTAAAACAAAATGTTCAACTGTTCCGATAAAAAATGTTTTCTTAGAAATTCTATTAAAAACAGAAAACTTTCCATCGGGTAATTCTGATATTAATATATTGGAACTTATACAAGGTATGTCCATATTAAACTCCTATTCTTCAAAAGTTAGTCGCTTACAAAAGGAGATTTTTATGTAATATTTAACTTGTATGTATATCTCCTTTCGCAAGCTAAAATTAATTTAAAAATCCAAAAACTTTATAAAGCAGCTGCTGCTAAAAATACTCCACTAGCTGCAAATCCACCTTCTAAAAAAGCCCGTGCATTATCCCAATTATCCAATGCTTCAATACTTTCTACTGATACAAGCTCAAACTCATCGTTAAACAAAACATCAACCATTTCTTTTTGATTCATAAATACAATACCTCCCATAATAAATATAGTATTTCATCAAAGCAATTCTAACATGCACAAATTCCAACTAAAACAAACGCACCTGCTCCAAGTACATAATACTTAGATGTTTCGCTTAATGCCTCAACATCTTCAATTTCTTCGATTGAAAAATCTTCAATCATTAATGTCTCTTCATTCATTATCATTTCCTCCCTTCAACAAACTTATTTTAATATATATAACTTGTCCTTCTCCAACTAATATATTTTGTCTGCAGTACAAAATTAAAAAATATAAAAAAGGAACAAGAAATAATTAAAATTTACTAAGTTCTCTTTTTCAAAATTCTCCATAATGATTTATAAGATATATAGATTGTAAACAATGCAACAAAATAAGCTATTTTTTGTTCTTTATAAACAATAAAAGGCACCAAATTTAATACACTTAATAAACCTAATAACATACCTAATAAAATAATTACTCTCAACATTTTAAAAACTACTAATAAAATCTTTTTAATGGCACTTCCTCCTTTAAAATAAATCTAAATTCAAACAAAATTATCATGTGAATTAGCTTACCTAAAAGTTCTAACTTTATCAATATTTAAATAGTATCTAAATCCATCTATAGAAATAACCTTACCATCCTTAATAAGTCTTAAAAAAACAGGTGTTTCTGATATTCCCAACTGTTGTAATGTCATCCCTCGAATACTATCCACAGCTCCTGCTTCTATAAATCTGTTAATTATACCTCTTCGTAAAATAGCTGGTACCACCACCATAATTAAATTCCTCCATAATATTATTAATATTTGCATCAAAATTTATTTTTATTATTTTTCTATTTATTGAATATTTTACCATATACTTTTATATATTTCAATGTTTTTTTGATATTTATTGTTAAATTGTAATATATTTTATCGATTATCCCTCAAAAATCTAGAAATAGCTTCCAGTTATAAATTGCTGTGATATAATGTTTGGAGCAACAAAAACTGTTCCAGTTTTTGTAAGGGTCGAGTAGATATGGAAGTCACCTTCCCGTACCCCTCACAGAACCGGACTTGCAGATTGTCGGCATCCGGCTCTTCATATTACTATTTACATAATATAGCTAATTTCTTTTCTTAACTCAAATATATTTACATATATTTTATAGTTCTGAGTTTTATGGATTCTCTTAAAAAGTGTGTATTTATCCCAATTTAAACTTTTAACCTGACTTCTTCTATTCAGAATTTTATATAGTATTCTTTGCACACAGTCTCTAAATTTATTTAAACTTATAGAATTATCTGTGACACCATAATACCTAAAATATCCTAATAGTTTTCTATTTAGATTCTTCATCAATATCTCTATAGAAGTATGCATATTTAATCTTATCCAATCTTTTACTTTCTTTAAACTAGCTCGAAATTTCTTGCTACTAGTTTTCCGTTTAACTCTAAAACTCCCGTTTTGTCTGCAACTACAATGCCCCACGACTCCGGATAAGCTAAACCATTCTCACCATGTTGAATAATTTAGTACTGTCTTCTATACAGACCAACATATCGACCTTATCGTTTGGGATTTCGGAGCTTTCAGCTTCAACCTCATTCGGCTTATGGCCCACATGTTTACTATCTACGCTTAGACCTTTGGGTCGCCCCAAACAACTCAAGACTCGCTAATGGCTGCTGGTTAAGCTTTACCATACGGGATTGCCACCCGTTATACATTGTGACCTATCTTGGCGCACGGCCAGACCCTTTACAAAAATTGTAAATATATTTTTCTTTATTTCTTCACTTATAGATTTATTGATTAATTGCTCGTAGATACCTGTTTTAAGTTTCATGATAACCTCTCTTATATATGAAATCGTTTCCTTGTTAGTTAAAATTTTACATAATAATGAGTTTTCCTTTAATATCTAAAAGAAAAAGGCTTAGTAATCATCAATAGATTACTAAGCCTTTTTTTCTATCAGAATATTTTTACATAAATGTAAAATAAGCACCCCTGGGGTGTTTGCGAAATCTTTAGATTGAGCTTGCTATTATCTTAAATATCCTTTAATAAAATCATATATATCTTCTATTGTAATCTTATTATTCTCTAAGAACTCAATAAGCCCTTCTATAGGGGGCTGCTTGTATCTATGTCCTATTTTATTTCTTATTAATCTAGCAGAATTTAGAAACTGAACGTGCTCTGTCTTTAAATAACCTCTTTTATTTAAACATGAAATTGCCTTATCAATAGACATACCAATTTCATATAAATTATACTCTCTTAAAATCATAGAGATAAAATCCTCATATATTATAAATAAGCTTAAGTATTTGTATTTAAGACTGTTGGAAAATTCATCTTTAAGCTCTTCATTCATATTGTATTTTTTGACTAATTCAATAGATTTATTTAAATCTTTAGTTGTTGTATCTAAATCATATAATAATTTTTTTAATCGTTCTTTATTCAAATCCAAGAACCTCCCTATCTAAAATACACCAAAATTCCTCATTTTCTTTATAAAGCCTATCATAAAAGTCTATAGCTTCATCTAATAGCTTATCCCTAATTATAATAAATTTACTATTTAAAGCTGCAATTTTAATAACATTGCTTATATTTTCATCATTTATATCTATTAAATCTATATTTCTTTGTAATTTACTCTCTAGAATTTGTGTTAATTCTAGCTCCTTGCTAAAAGATATTTTATCTTCACCAATTATAGCTATATCTATATCAGATTCTTCATTAAAATCATCTTTTGTAAAGCTACCGAAAATAATCACATTACTTACTCTATTATTCAAAAATATATTTTTAAATTCTTCACTCATAATTATTTCTAATAGTTCTTCTTTAGTTTTTAAATCATCTGTATAGCCTTCATAAAACATAGATTTTTCTCCCTTATTTATAATAATTACTTCTACTAATTATTATATCCCAATCATTGCCTTATAACCATAGTGTGTAATTTCAATCTATCAATTTTTTTATATTTTTATTCCTATAAGCAAGCTTAATCTAAAGATTTCGCAAACAGTAGAGTAAGTCAGAGGCTCATCGCCTCCTCATCAAACTTATCCCGACTTTTAAATTATTATAAATGCTAAAATAACATTGTAGGAAGTTGCTAATATTTTGATATACAACATTGACAAAAATCTTTATACTATTAATGGGTGATGAAGATGGATTTTAGCATAAACATTAATACTGAAAATGACAATTCTTTAATATTTCATGATACTTAGCGCCTCTCCATTTTCTTTTATAAAGCTTGATTTAGTATTATATAAACTAATATTTTTAGTTACTGTTCTTATTTTTGAGATCATGTAATTATAGATTATTTCCTCAAATATTTTATTGCTTATCTCCACACCATCTTTGCTTTTTTTTAATATCCCATAAGTTAATCCTACACTTATTATTGGATCTAATGGATTAAAAATTATTTGCTCCCCATGAATTAAAATTCTCTTTGTTAAATCATAAAGTTCATTGTTATTTTCTAAATTTTTAACTATACTTTCAAATAAAGTATTTGCTTCTTCATTAATTATTTTAACTGCTTTTTTAACATCTTCTTTAGTCCAAGGCTTTTTACAATCTTTATTTATTTTTTCATCTATAATCTGGCAAAGTCTACTTACTAAATAAGGGTATCCATTTGTGAAAAAATATAATTCCTCACTATAGGTATCCCAGTTCAACTATTAATTTATACGTGTCCAAAACTCCTAAAAACGTGGAGATTTTGTACAAGTATAAATTAAGTTTCACAGTGGGATCCCTATAATTGATTTAATATCAAAATTTAAATTATTAACTTTTGAATATTTCTCCAACATAGTTGAAATCTCTTCTGGTAAAAAACTCATATCTACATTAAAATCAACTGCAATATTCCAAGGCGAATTATATTTTGCCTCTTCTTCTAGCCTTAGCTTTAATTTTAGACTCTTAACATCATACATTCCAACTAAAATAACTGATTTAAAAGTATAATCTTTACCAATTTCTCTAGCCAAATATTTATTTCTGAGCATTCCTATAAAACTTAAAAATAGTTGGTTATTTGAACTTTTATCTACTTCATCTATAAATAAAACAACTTCCTTTGGAGCATTCTTAACAAAGTTGGTTATTGCCCTAGATAAATCTTTTATATTATGTACATTATTAGCTAAATAAACAAGTCTTCTACTCTCTTCTTCATAAGTTAATTCTATATTCTCACTTAACAGTTCAATAAAAACCTTTGAAAACTCTTCTTCATCTTGAAAAACCTTATCTCCAATTCCTTCAAAGCTAATATTTATAACTAAATATTCTTCCCCCATAGTGTTAACTAATCCATTTAAAGTTGTTGTTTTGCCATATTGTCTTGGTTTATTTATAGTAAAATAAAATTCATTATCTATAAGTTCTTTTATTTGCTCAAGCTTATTTGTTATATCAACCATGTAATGTTTTCTAGAAACACAAACTCCTGCGCTATTAAATTTCTTTTTCATAAACTTATAAATACACCACCGTTCTAAATTTACATAACTACTCTTATATAATTATACCCTAATGAATTAATTTATAAAACAAGTTCAGTAGAAGTTATTAGCAACAAAAATCGTTCATTTTATTTACAATTTTTGTAAAGTACCTGACCCCTTACAAAAACTGGAACAGTTTTTGTTGCTCATAAATGCCCATAATAATCATTTAATTGTTTAAAGTAATCAATATCCAAAAATATTATTGCTAATAATTTTTGTTGTTTATAAGCATATGTATACATTTCCTCATTTTTTTGATTTATTATTATTTTTTAATTATAGCATATATTTTTTTATAATAGGAAGCAAAACAAATCATTCACTCCGTTCACAATTTTGTTTTACTTACGTAAGGTATGTCTATAAATTTTACACCCCAGAGCTATTGCTAAAGAAAGGCTGTAGTAAAATACAAATTATTTTCAGGATTTTTCCTATACTTTTTTGATTAAACTAAAAAACTGCCATTACTGGCAGTTTCATTAAATCTCTGTTGCTAATCAATAAATTTTTTATTTAATTCAGTTAATTTTTCTACAGATAGTTTTGAAATTTTAGCCACCATCTCAATATCTAAACCTAGCTTTAATGCTTCTATTGCTGATTGTTCTCTACCTTCTTCTCGCCCTTCTTCTCGCCCTTCTTCCCTTCCCTCAATCCAACCCTCTTCTTTAGCTGTAGACATTATATCCCTTTCTATGGCTATAGATTCTAAATGCTTTTCATAGGACCTTCTATCTTTTTGATCTAATTTTGTAATATTTAATTGCTTTTCTGCTTCTTTGATATATTTAGACTTAAATTCTTTTTTGATTTCTGAATTTTTAAGCATATATATCCACTCATCTATATCCTCTTTTACAGTATTCTTAAATCTCTCTATATTAATCAAGTAGTATTCTGGAAAAATATTTACTTTTTCTTTAAAATTTACTTTATCTTCCCCTTTATCATCAATCTGCACTACTTTATTTTTTACTTTTAATTTTTCATTTGTATGCATTCCGTAAAATTCTGTGGTTCCATAATAAATATAATCTTTTCCAGTGCCTAAATTAAAGTACAATATACTTACAGAAATAACCTTTGAAATTTCTTTATATTTATCTCCTAATTTAAAGTAATCCACTATAACTTTAGAACTTCCATAAAGAACTCTTTCTAAGTAATCAGATTCTCTTTCATTTTGTATTTCAACTATTATCTTTTCTTTATTTTCATCTTCAACAAGAATATCTACTCTATTAAATTTGTTTGTTTCACTAGTTTGATTTCCTTCGCTCTCTAAAATATTTAAAATAACAATATCTTTTTTAAGTAGTGCTGTTAGCAATCCTTCTAAAACCTTAAAGTTACTTTTATCCCGTAACATTTTCTTTATAAACCAATCAAATCTTATTAATTTATTTGAATTTTCCATCTGATTCACCTCCTCTCTTTATACACTCTTTAGTAATAATTTTACCATATATGTACTTTTTTAAACACTTTTATTATATTTAATTTGGCTTCGCTCAAAATTGAGCTCTCCCTTTGCCAAAACCTTAATCACTCCTAGAGTATTATCAAATAAGGCTCTTGTAAAGTTATTTCCATCTGGATTTTATTATAGTTTTCTTTTTCTTCCTTAAATAGTGAAAATCTAAGAGAAGTATTTGGGTATATTGAAAATCAAAACTCTAAAGTTGCACGTGCGCAATCTTCTGCTTTATACGATGTAGAAAATGATATGATAATAGCATCGAAAATAACTCACTATAAAACTGGCGAAAGAGCTATAGCAGAAGAAATGATAACTAAACTGTGTGAATTAGGAACACGTAATGATTTATTATTATTTGATAGAGGATATCCATCTAGAGATTTTATAAAGTTTATTGAAGAAAAACAGTTAAAATATTTAATGAGCGTTAGTAGTGCATTTTTAAAAGTAGTTGTTAATGCCCCAGATAAAGATCAAGTTATAGAGGTCAAATATAAGGGTGACTTACTAAAGATGAGAGTATTAAAATTTGAATTAAATTCTGGGGTAATAGAAACATTAATAACAAATATTTTTGATGAAGACTTTTCAGTAGCAGATTTTAAAGAACTTTATTTTATAGGGTTCCCATTGCGAAACTTAATTTATACTTGTTCGAAAATCTAGACGTATCAACTAGTTTTGGACATGTATAAATTAATAGTTGAAGTGGTTTGTCTATAAATAGAATGAATAAAAAAAGAGCTCTTTAAAATACATCTATATGTCTATTTGGTAAAATCTTCATTACAAGTAGTGGAGGTTTATTTGCCATATTTAAAATTATGGATTTAGCTTTATGACATTGCCCCTGGGGTACTGCCAAAGAAAAGTTGTAGTGAAACGAAAGACTCTCTTTGGTTGCTAACTAAGGCACAATTACCCTTGTTATAAGGTTTTTCCCAAGAGCTTCCTTGGTCAAATCAAAAAAGAACCGCCAAATAAATGACAATTCTTTAATATTTCATTTTTTTTTGCTAAATGGCTTGTTCCTGGAAAATATTTCACCTCTGGGGTGTTTGCGAAATCTTTAGATTGAGCTTGCTAACTAATGATAAGCAACAAATATTGAATTTTCCTAAAATATATGATACTGTAACCTAGGGTGATGATATGAAAAAAACAATAAAAGTTGTGGGTGCTATAATTGAAAATGATAATAATGAAATATTATGTGCTCTTCGTTCTCCTGAAATGACTTTACCAAACCAGTGGGAATTTCCAGGTGGTAAAGTTGAGAGCAATGAAAATTTGGACCAAGCCATAGTAAGAGAGATATATGAAGAATTAGGTTGTTATATAGAGAGCAAAGAAGTATTTTATGACACTAATTATGAGTACGATAAAATTATAGTAAATCTTATAACCTTAAAATGTAAAATAAAAAGTGGAAGTCCAACGGCATCAGAACATTCAAAATTGATCTGGTTAAAAAGAGAGAATCTTAAATCTTTAATTTGGGCTCCAGCGGATATTTCTGCTGTAGATAAATTAGTAGAGGAAAAGGCTTAGTAATCAGTAAGATTACAAGCCTTTTTCTTTTAAGGGTCTAACATCATTTATAAATTCAGTAAATATTTTAACAGGTATTTCATGCTGAAGTTTAAAAGTTATGGTTATTGGTTTTTCGCCATGATGAGCTAGAGTGTCACCTTTTCCTATATAGATATATGGTTGGATTTTTCCGTCGATTTCTTTATATTTTCTTATAAATAGATGTAGATTTATGTTTCTAATCTTGTTAAAAATTATATTATTTCCTCTTTCTGAACTAGAAGAAGTACTATTAGGTGTTTGCCATTGAAACTCCTGACGATTTAAAAATTTATCTTCATAGTTTATGCTTTCTTTTATATCAGCTTCTTTATGTAAGTCTATAAATAGGAAATACTCGTTGCCATTAGTAAGTAAGCCACTACCCCTAAAAGAACTATGAATTTTCTTGTAGTTAGAAAGTAAAGCTACATCTATCATTTGATATTGCTCATAAAGTTTGAAAAAAGGTACTCCATAATAAGTAGAACCAAATTCTTTTCTATATCTAATAATTCCGTAGTTAATAATATCTTCTATATAAGATTTATAAATACTGTTTTTAAGTAGAAGTTTAAAATTATCATTTATTTTTAATTTTTCATTTTCATAATTAAAGAGTTTTATACCCCTACTTTTTTGGCCAGAATCAAGATAGTTTCCATTTAAACATTCAAGGGCATGTTTAACACTATTCATATCAATATATTCTAGATATTTTAGAATTTCATTCTTAGCAGAACTTGTGGAAATTTCTTCATTCTTTAATAAATATTTTATTATACTAAATTCGTGGATTCTTTTAATGGGTAAGAAATTTGATAATTCTTTTAAAGTATTTAAAAATAGTTCATTTTCCAGATAACCTTTTAATTCCTCATCTTTTTCTACCTTAGCCACAAAATTAATATAGGTTTTTTCTTTATTTATAAATTTTATAGGATCGGGAGCACCTTCATATTTGATATAATCCATTAAGAAATTTGGAGTTTTACCACCATTCATTTTTTTGAATTCAAAATATTCTTCTTTTAAATATTTTAAGGAGTTAAAGTTTTCATTCTCTATTTGCTCTAGTATTCTAGCCTGAGATATTCTATCCATTTGAATGTGAGTACACCCAGGAAGAGATGGAAAACCAGTGCATAGAGCTACTCTTAAGCTATCCTTGTCATAATATCTTTCACCATTTAATGCAATGGCAATTAAAAAAGCTTTATTATGATTCCCAATAAAATCAAGTACAGTTAAGAATTCTTTGTTATCATGTTTTCTAAGGCCTCTTCCTAATTGTTGAATAAAGATAATGGGTGATTCTGTTGGCCTTAACATCAAAACGCTATTTATTGATGGAATATCTACACCTTCATTGAAGATATCAATAACAAATATAACTTCTAATTCATCTTCATCATTTTCTAATTTTTTAATATAGTTTTCTCTTTCATTCACAGAGTTTTCAGAAGATAAAGCAATACTTTTTATACCCTTTTTATTAAATTCCTCTGCCATAAATCTAGCATGTTCTTTACTAGCACAGAAACCCAAAGATTTTCTTTTAAGACCATCATGTCCATAAAAATTCATTTTTTCAATTATAAAATCAACTCGCTTATTTACATTCAATCTTTTGGTTAGTTCTTGAATATTATCCATATTAATAAATTGTAAATCCACATCTCTTATATCTGTTATGCCAAAGTAATGAAAAGGGATTACTAATTCTTCTTCAAGAGCGTCGTGCAATCTAACTTCCAAAGCAACATTGTTATCAAAAATCTCAAATATACTTGCACCATCACATCTTTCAGGAGTGGCAGTCATTCCAAGAAGAAATTTAGGTTTAAAATAGTCCATGATTTTTTCATAACTAGGACTTGATGCGTGGTGAGCTTCATCAATTATTATATAATCAAAAGTATTTTCCTTGAAATCTTCATAATGCCTGGACATAGTTTGTATTGTGGAGAATAGATAATTAGCATCTTTCTCTTTGGACGTGCCCGTAAACAAACCTGTGGATCTTTTATTTGTATCAATAAGAATTTCAAAGGTCTCCTTTGCTTTTCGTAAGATTTCTTCTCTATGAACGATAAAAAGCATTTTTTCGGGGTCAACATTTCTAACATCAAAAGCCGACATAAAGGTTTTACCTGTGCCAGTGGCAGCGATAACTAAAGATTTCTTTTCACCGTGTTCTCTCAGTCTATTTAAATTCTCAATAGCTTTTATTTGCATTGAATTTGGTAGAATAGTTTTTGTATAGGTGAAATTTCTTCTATTAAGGCTTTTCCCATTTTTCAATTCTTTTATATATTGCTCATACTTAATTAGAAAATCCTCATCTACAACTTCGGTGATTTCCCATAGTTTTTGGTATTCCTTTAATACATTTTGAACAAAAGCATTGTCTTCTTTGGATACAACTTGCACATTCCATTCAATATTACTTTTTAAAGCTCTTTGAGTTATATTTGAGGAACCAATGATAATTTTATAATTTTCTGCGTATTCAAATATATATACTTTTGTGTGAAAGCCTAGGTCTTTGGTGGTTACAAATATTTTTAAATCTATGTTATTGAAATTCTTTATTTTTTCTAAGGCTTTGGGTTCTGTAAAATTAAGATATGTGGAAGTAATTATCCTACCAGTTATTTTATTTTCATTTAAATCGTTAAAGCTTTCTAGTAGAAGTTGGAGTCCACTAAAATTAATAAAGGCCACACTAAAATCAAAACTGATACATTCTTTTAAGGATTTTTCTATCTCGTTTAAGAGATTCCCTTCATAGGAGTTTATGATTAGTTTATTATTAATTTCATCTTCAGTGATAGCAACTTCAATTTCCTTTGACAATAAATCAGCATATATTGTTTTGTTTTTTATATCTAACATTAATAGCCTTCTTTCTGAAAGTTTAATACTATCTATAGTAATAGAATATTTTCATATAAATGTAAAAATAAGCACCCTTGGGGTAGTTGCGAAACCTAGGTTGAGCTTGCTAATACTCACTTATAAAACTATAATTGTTAGTATTTTCAGTATCTACTATAAATAATCTTTTCATTTATAATCAACTCCTTCAATGCTACACAAATCAATAAGTCACCATTTTCCTCTTCAACTCAACTAGCTCCCTATACTCCCCCAAATCCCTAATCCTAAGTTCAGCCACCCTCTCCACATTATCCAAAAGAAACTTAGAAGTATACATTATCTTCCTAACATTAAAATCCTCTATCCTAATTTTCTTATCTCTTTTCTCCCATTTTTCCACTTCAAATCTCACATAAAGTTCATCATTCTTCTTAGGTATTTCAACTATCTCACTTCTCTTAACAATCTTAATTTCCGAAACCTTACCCACATAACTTATTCCAGATACTTCTTCACCAAATAATTTCTTTGATTGTGATATAGCTATATACTCTACAGCGTTTTTAACTAAATTTACGTTTTTCAAATTCGTATGATAGAAATTATTATCCACATTTATTTTTAATTGTTCCACATTTTTCAAAGTTCCTATCAACACATTTCTTCTAGTAAAATCTTCTTCTCTCGGGTACAAATCTCCCCCAATTTGCTCAATAGTTCTTTCATATGCAGACAATGATGTTTCTTCAATAAGCTCCTTCAAGAATTCTTCCATTAAATTTGTTGAGCTTGGTAGGAATGGGATTCCCCCAATATTAACTTCTTCTATTGTTTTATAAAAACGATGGTTTTTATATTCTTCTTCATTATTGTATGGAAATAAAACGTAAGCTCCAAACACATTTTTATTTATATATTTATTTTCCTTATTCTCAAATACAATTGCATCTCTATATCTATGCATTGTATTAATATCAACTTCTGTTGGCCCTGGGGTTTTGTATTGATTTTTATAGCTTGTACCCTCAATAGCTTGATCAATTTTATATTTTGCATCAAATATATATTTATAAACGATTTCTTCTCCATTAGTTTTCTTGGTAATAGAAAGCACATTATCTGGTTTCTGTCCTACGGTTTTTGAATTTTCTTTGGAGTTATAGCTTACAGTAAATATTTCTCCATCATTAAGATTTTGATATTTAACTTCTGCGGTATGCCCTTTTTTTAATGTAACAAAAACCCCTTCTCTATTAACTTTGATAATGTCACTTTTTATTAATTTGTATTTCTTCTTGAATAATGAATTAATTTTTATAAAGCACCAATATTCATATAGCAGGGACAGGTCTTTCATTGATATTCTAAAAATATCTCCTTTTAATGACAGTCCTTTTTTCAGCATTAAATAATATCCGTAAACTTCTTTATACCCGCTGGCCATTCTAAATACTAATGAGGATGGTGTCATGTATTTAAATTCACTTACATTTTTGAGAAAACTATTATTTAGCACTCCATTTAATTCATTGATCATGCTATCAACTTTAGATAAAAACATTTCATCTTCTTTTCTCATTAATTCTTTATATCTCTTTTTTATTTCCTTAAGCTTTATTATTATTGATTTAAGCATATATTTTAAAAATCTATTTTCATTTGTATCAAATGTATTGATTTTCTTTACTTCCATTGCTTTTATAGGCAAATATTCTCCATTAGTTTCTATAAGATTGAAAGGTCTTTTCCCCAACCATTTAATCATTTCGTTATTAACTTTTTTTATCTTATGATATGGTTTTATATTACTTTGCTTCTCAAGGGTATGATGAGGATATTGAATAATCACCTTAATAGAATCCATCATTTTTCTATAAACATAATTTAAAATGCTGTAATATTCCGTAAGACTGTTTACCATCCTATGGTCAATTTGTCTATTTAAATATGTCTTTTTTAGAAAATCGAAAGCAAGATTATAGATTTCTTCATTAATATCAGTCATGATTTCCTTATAATCTTTCTTATAATCCATTTTTGATGGAAAAACTTCTAGAGTTATATTAATGTACTCCCTACCATCCATCAGAATAATAATGTCAGAATAACCAATTTCATTACCAAAGTTTATGTTTCCTGTAAAAACTCTCTTGCTTTTACCTTTAGCCGTTATGGAATTTCTTATATTAGGATTTTGATGGTTTATTTCAATTTTATGATTTGAGGCATCATCAATTATCTCTAAATAGAACTCATAATTTTGATTTTCATAAAAGTATCCACTACCAGTATCTTTATTAATTATTTCATCATTTAAAATTACATGAGTAAATCCTATTTGTTCTTCTGAAAAATTCAAATTATCTTTTCCACTAATAGTTATATATATTTTCTTTGTTTCAAGTTTAAGTAATTCTCTTTTTTTATTCCCAGAAGGTTGTAAATCCATCTCTTGAATACCTCCAAATCATTTTCAAAAGCTTCTCTGATGTTTTGGTATATTCCTTATCTTTATAATGTTTCTCCATCTTATTATAAATTTCCCAATCAATATAATCTAAATCTTTATCACTTTTAAAGCCTGTTAGATAGATAAAGATATTAATCAAGCTATCAAAAGTATCTTTGCTACTTCCACCTATTCTAGTTATAATCTTTTGTTTTATGCAATAATCTAAAGCTTGCTCAAATGAAATTCCTAGCTTTTCTGCATAAAAACATTTAACCTCTGTGGTATTTGCGAAATCATTTATTGATCTTGCTAACAAAAATTGTGAATGGAATTAACAATTTTTGTTGCTCAAATAATCTTTATGCATAGTTCATTATCTATATAGTCTTTAAATCCCTTTTTTATCAACTTCCTAGATTCAGTTCCTTCTACCTTACATTCTCTAAGAAATTTTTCCAGTAATTCTACGGACTCTTCAATACTATTTTTAGTAAATGAAATAATATATACTATATAAAATATTTTTTGATCCGATACACTATACCCATTGGCATTTTCTTTGTAAATTTTTTGAATTTCTATAAACTTTTCAGCCAAATTCTTACACCTTTCTAAAGAAAAATGCTCCGACTTGAATATTTCGTTATAATAATCTTGAAATAATCTCCTTTTTTGATTACTTGCCCTATCTGGATATCCGATTGCTGAATATAAAATCTGTGCTAATTTTTCCATGGAAATTCTAAATAAATATTCCTTATCTATTTTACCTAAATCTCCTGATTTTCTTGTATATAAAATATCTAACTCTGAAAAATATTTTTCTATTTGAATTTGGATGCTATCAATAGATTTCAAATCAACATCAGATATCGCATTTTGACTATTTGTATATTCAGCAATAGAATTTTGCAAAGGATCATCTCTATTTGTTTTAAAAATTCTTAATAAAACATATGCCTCACGTAGCTTTGTTATCTTATCTGTATCATAATCTTCATTCAGAAAATTATATATTGACCTAATAGTTTGTCCACCATTAACTATTTGAAAATTTTCTATTATAAAAAGATACTTCATACCACTATTTTTAGGATCACATTCTATCTTTTCTGCTGTTAATGTTATTCCATTATTAAACATAAAGAAATATTCATGAGTTCTTTTTAATGTATCTATAATATTTTTATTATATTTAGTCTCTCCTAAGAAACCTCTAACATTATCATATAATAGTGAAAAATCTAATCTTGAATTCAATATTTCTTGGTCATCTTCAATAAAATAATTATTGGATAGTATTTCATTGTCTGAAGTTATTCTTATTAAATCTAATAATGATAATTTAAGTATATACGATTTTTGTGTTGACTTTTCGTCACATTGAAAAGATAAAAACTCATTTGGAGTTATCATAAAACTACTTTTACGATCTTCTCTCTTCTCATTAAAAAAGCTTATTATATCATCTAAAGAAATATTCACAACTTTCATCCCATAGCTTTTTTCTAATATTTTTATATATTCATTACTATTAGCAGAAAAAGCTTTTGCTTCATTAGATACCATATACATATATATATTACAAATCTTGTTGCTATTTAGCTGTTTGATAATTTCATTGATTTTCTTATGTACTATTTTATTTACTTCTTCATCTAATATTTCATTTTGAATTAAATATTCAAGAAATTTAGTACTCCTTGATATATCCCCTTCCGTTTTTGTTTTTTCAGGATTAAATGACTTCCTATATTTAAAATTAAATAATTTAATATCTACTTCCTTATTATCATTCTCAATTATATAGACTGCATCTATACCTAAATCATCTAAATCCTTATTATATATTAACTTATTATAATAGGTATCAATTATTGTATAACACTCATCATCAGAATTCATTATTCCTGTAACATTTTCTAGTATTAAATGATAAAATCCTATACGTTCTTTATTTAAATCATCTAAAGAAATGTCTTCATCAATTAAAAGATATTCAAACATTTTTCTACTTTTCAATTTAACCAGTTTAAAATCATTTATATTTGCCATATTGTTATCTCCTAAATTTATCAATTTTAATAATTACAATTTTATTATATCAGTGAATTCTTGAACAAATAAATATTTTGAACTTGCCATTTATATTTTTTATTAATATACATATTCTAAATAAATTACGACATAATCCCACCACCACCACCTTCATCAGTTTGTCCACTATCCCATCCGGTCATTCCTTTAATTGATATAGCCTTTGGTGATTTAAGTTTCCTTTTACTCTCTGGGCAAATATCATCCATTATACATTTTGAACACTTTCTTGCATTTTTAAGACAATTTTTTTTACCAATAGATTTATATATCAAATAATCCATAGAAGCAGGTGCAGGTGGACACGAATTATCAGGTAATTGTTTCCATAAATTCCACACATATCTCCATGCCTCTTGTGTCTTATCATCGGTTAATCCATATTGAAGCCCATAAATATCTAAATAGCTTGCCAATAGTGGTATTGATGGTTGCAATAAACCTGTTCTTAAAGCTACTCTCATAGTATTTGCATCGCTTGCTACATTTAAATATTCTAAATTTTTATTGGTTTCCCATACTCCCCAATCTAACATATCCCTAATAAACATATCTGCTTTCTTTCTACTAAAACCAATACCAAGATCTCCTGCCAATAAATTTCTAACCTCTAATACATCTTGATTACATAATTCAAATATTTTATAAGCTTCTCCATCACAATTTTCTAATAGAAACTTTGCTGCTCCTTTCATCCATTTAGCTCTTTTATCGCCTTGTGATCCCGTTGCTTCTAAATAGTTCAAAAATTTAAATATAATATTATCATCTTTGATTATATCCTCAGCATTAAACCATTCTGGATTAATCTTATATTCTTGAAATGGATCTCTTCCCTTCTTATAAATATTAATCTTAAAATCTTGTATTGCAGTAAAAAATCTAACATTAGCTATATTATTTTTAGATATTCCCCTTTTATCTATAGAGGGACTTATTTCAATTTCACTAAATTTATTTTTATTAGAAAAAATCTCATCAAATTTTAAAGCTATTTTTAATGCTTGCTCATGGTCAATTTTAAAATTTAAGATAGTTTCATGATTTTTTTTCCAATATTCATGAAACTCTGATATATACCCATTACTATTTTGATAAAAATATTTATTTAATTTATCAAGAAAAATCCTTGAAGATTCTATTTCATCTATGTGGATTTTTTCAGATATACCTATTTTATTAAGTATCTCTTCTAGCAATTCATTAATAGACCTCATATTAAAAATCCTCCTCATTTGAGTCTAATGAAGAAATATACTTTATAAAATCCTTTTTAAAATAAAAAGCGTGATTTTTATTAGAAACATTCTTACCATAGATATTAGAGTAAATTGAGTGATAAGGTTTTGAATCTTTGCTTCTAATCTGAATAAATTTTCCATTAGATGTGTGAATATATCCATCATCACCATTTTCTATGTGTTCTTTTAACTGGCAACAAATATTATAATAATCTTCTTCTAATTGTTTTTCTAATTCTCTAAACTTATCCATCTGCAAATTTATATGTGTGGGTTTCTTAAAAAACCATTCCAAAGGTTGTCCATCTTTACAAATTGGTACATACAAAATGTTGTTGATCTTTTCATACAGATGAGTTTCATGAAAATCCCTTTTATTTATTAAATCATCAATAATGCCACTTACCTGAGTTATAAAAATAGTTTCTTTTGGATTTCCTGATTTGTCACATTTATTTGTTTTTAATTCTCCATCTTCAAAATCAAGTGTTGTGTTAGAATTTTTTAACCCAAGTGCAATTTCTAATAGTTGTCCTGTTTTACCCTTGTTTTTGATAATATCAACCATGTCTTCTTCTTTTAAAAGTTGACCCAATTTTATATTGATAATTTCATTAAGCCTTATCTTTGCTTCTTCTAGTCTCATTTTGCTCACCTCAAATAAATATTACCATTATATTCTTACAATATCAATCATTGTATCAAAGCCCTTTATTTTAAATATTAAAAGCTATAAATTTGTTGAATAAAAAAAAGATACTTCTGATTTTATTTATCAAAAGTATCTTTCTATTCAAATTTAAATAATCTATTAAAGTTTTAAAAATTAATTCTGTTTTCTAATATTTCTTCAAGTACTCCTTGTTGCATCATATCTAAATTCAATAAATACTTGATATGTTCAAATGTTTCCTGAAGTGGTTTTTTAGCTGTAAACCAGCCTTTACCATCAGTTATCCAAACAAATTCATATCCATCTGATGTAATTAAATCATATAAAGTTTTGTATTCTCCTGCAGTAGATTTTAATTTTGAACCTCCACCACCATAATAGTTAGTTTCAACTAAAAATAAATTATCTTTTGTATTTATTGCAAAATCAAATCTTCTACTAGCTTTATCTACTTTTACTTCTCTTCCCCATTTTTCTTTAATTCTACTTGGAGTTGCTTGATTTATGTATTCATAATCATTCTCTATACATATTTTCTTAATAAATAGCTCAACAAGATCTTCCATTGCTGTTCCTGAGCGATTTTTTCTACCGTTACTGTCCAGACCTACTTCTACCCCTAGCACATAATCAACCAAGTTCTTTACTTTTTTATTTTTTATAATTTCTAAAACTCCTGTTTTTTTAGTAAATTCTATAGCTTTATCAATTTCATCTTCGCTCAATTTTGAACTTTTTGAAAAACTATACTCGTCAACATCAAATCTAATTTCTTCCCCTGTGTTTGGTTGCAAAATCTTAAAATTTTCCTCTCTACTAGCAACTAATACTGGTATAGCCTGCATAATTTCTGGATATTGCTTTAATAATATTTTAAATTCTTCTTCAATATTTTCTTTTCCTATTAAATAATTCAATATATTTAAACTAACTTCCAATTTAGTAACATTTTTATTTGCCTTAGTCCAATTCACAAAATAATCCCAACCTTTAATTGTATCTTTTAAAGTATCCATCAGATACTCAAAAGTTTCAGTTTTATTATCATACTCAAATTTCACTATACCTTCATCCATTTTCCCATCCCCTTAAATTTCTAACATTCTTAACCAAAATCCATATTTCTGCACTATTATATTTAATAGTTTTTAACTAATATTTCTCTTACCTTACCTCGGCCAGTTCCTTTAGAATTAATCATTCTTGAAGCATGAACCCTATCTATAGTAAAGTCGCTATATAAATCATCAAAGAACTTATCATTTTCGTCAGCATTAGTAGGATCTGAATTACTTAACATAAACAACGCTCCTCTACTATCCAATAATTTTGTCCACTCTGCTAATCTTATCTGACTCTCATCATTAAAAGATACTTTTGAATAATCTGTAAAACTAGCTGTATTGCTTAGTGGTCTATATGGAGGGTCTAAATAAACAAATGAACCTTTATCAATGTATTCAGTAAGATTTTCAAAATCTCCCGTTACAAAAGTAACACCTTCTAAAGCTTCACTTACAGCTCTTAAATTATCAAAATCACAAATTGTAACACTTTTTCTTTTACCAAAAGGAACATTATATAAACCTTTTCTATTTAATCTATAAAGTCCATTAAAACAGGTTTTATTTAACATAATCATTCTAGCAGCATGACTTATCCATTGCTCAGAATAATTTTCATAATCAATTTCAAGTTTTTCTTTATTAAAAGCTTCTCTGTGTCCATAGAATATTTCCTCTTTTTTTTCCATTTCAGATTCTAAATATTCATTTTCAACTTTTAATAAATACTCAATAAGTTCCTCAACATTATTTTGAATTACTTTATAAGTTAAAATAACTTCTTCATTTATATCATTTAAAATTACCTGTTCAAAATTATATTGAGATACTAAACTAAAAAACACTGCACCCCCGCCAATAAATGGCTCTATGTATTTTTTAACCTCCCCATTCTTTAATTTATCAGGATAATTTTCCTGTAATTGTTCCAATAATTGTGTTTTTCCACCTGCCCATTTTAAAAATGGCTTCGCTCTTTTGTTCAAATTTTTTTCCTCCTAGTCTAACTGTAATATTCTTTGTTTTGTCAGTTCTAAATAACATTCATCAATATCTATTCCAATAAATTTTCTATTATTTTCTATGGCAACTAAACCTGTTGTACCAGAACCACAAAACGGGTCCAATATTAAATTTTCTTCATTTGTACTTGATAATATGCATCTGTATAATAGCTCTTTTGGTTTTTGAGTTGGATGCTTTCCAAAAGTTTTTTCTCTTTTAGGTGTGGTAGGTATACTCCAAAAGCTTCTCATCTGCTTTCCACCATTTAATTCTTTCATAAATTTATAATTAAATGTGTGTCTAGCTTTCTTTGATTTTTTAGCCCATATTAATGTCTCATGGCTTGCTGTAAAACACCTACATCCCATATTAGGAGGTGCATTAGGTTTTAACCATGTGATTTCATTAATAATATAATATCCCATTTCTAAAAGAGCATAGGTTACTGTGTGGATATTATGATATGTACCTGAAAACCATAGAGTTCCATCATCCTTTAAAACTCTATCACAAGCCTTTAACCATTTTTTATTAAATTTAAGATCTTCTTTGAATCCATTTGATTTATCCCACTCTGCTTTATTCACAGAAACCATTTTTCCTGAGCTACAAGTTATTCCTCCATTGCTCAAAAAATACGGTGGATCTGCAAATATCATATCAACAGACTTCTCTTTTATTCCGCTTAAAACCCTTATGCAATCACCATTAAACAGCTTAAAATCATCATTCTTATAATATTTCATTCAGTGCACTCTCTTTAATTTATTTAAACATACTCTTCATTTTACTATAAAAGTCTATATAAATGAAGAGATAATGTAAAACTTCAAAAAAGCTAGTATTTTAAAATCACTAGCTTTTACCCAAATTTTCATTATACTTTTTTAAATACGAATAAATACTCATGAGCAATTAAATAAAAATTTCTTTTTATACTTAATTCTTGCCAATACTTTGTTGAGCTACAATTATGTTGTTGTTTAATTATTATTTCCTTAATTTTAAATCCTGACTTTAAAAATATATTCATAACACTAAATCCTAAAGGTACTATGTATCCATTCCTTCTAGTGTCTCCCATAAGAACTGCACAATACTTATTTGGTTTTAATACTCTATAACTTTCACTTGCAACATTGTTCATTGCTTTATAGAAATCATTTAGCTCTAATAAGGATAAATCATTTTTTAAATCCTCACTGTATTTAATAATACTAGCGTAGGGTGGATGAGTACAGATTAAATCTATTGTATTATTTTTTATATCAATTAAATTTTCTGCATTTCCTTCTTTTATAGCAATTTTTCCTTCCCCTTCAACTCCACTTACCCTAGTATTTGCTATTCTTATCGCATTAGAATTAATATCATATCCAATGGCATTTCTATTCAATAATTTAGCCTCAACTAATGTGGTTCCGCTTCCAACAAATTGATCTAGGATTAAATCATTTTCTTTAGAATATCTTAGAATTATATTTCTTGGTACATAAGGACTCCAATTACCTGGATAATCTCCTTTATGGGTAAGCCAGTTGCCCCTTTGCGGAAAACTCCATATGGTATTTGTTTCTAAATTAAAATTATTCTCCGTAATATCACCTTCCTAATAATTTAACTTATTATAAATATTCCCTTTTTCATTTTTAATAATCAATTTTAAAAAGATTCTCATTAAATTTTATAAAAATAAATAGAAGGGACTGCTACACTTAGCAGTCCTTTTATCATTACAAACATATACTTAATTTCAATTTATATTAATATCTAAATTATTGTTGCCAATGTGAGCTTTCTTTAAGGACGAACTTACTAATCCAATTTTTCCACTATCTCTTAGCTTGTCCATCTCTTCGTCCTATCATTCATTACCCATACCCAAATAAAAGCTTTCCTATTTTTATAAGACAGCTAATCATTAAAAAATTTCTAAAAATTATTGAACAATTTTCTTACCTACTGGCTTAAATTTCTTTTTCCCAACTATTTATACTATGAATACAATTTTGCCTTTTACTTAATATAAAAACCGATTCACATCAATATTATTAACTATAATGACTTATACATATATTTCCCTTAAACACTTTGTTAAATCATTTTAAATTAAGCCTTTGTAATTTCTTTTAAAAATTTCTTAACAGATGGATATTTTTCTGACTCTTCCTTTATAAGTTTTGATAATGTTATATTCCCTTGAATTTTAAAACTGTTAGCTATACCTCTTTTTAACCCGTCTGCTGATTTTCCTGAACCAATAAAGTTCAATCTATCTCCATCATAAGGATTAACATTATTCTTCTCATTTTCAATCAAATAAAGTATCCCTCGATTACTATGTGCTGGTAATTTAATTTTTTTAGATATTTCTTCAATTTTAATAGGTTTAAGGTTTGCTCTTTTCAATGCTCCATTAACTAGTGTACAAAACACTTTAGAAAGCGACAAAAACTGTTCCAGTTTTTGTAAGGGGTCATACTTTACAAAAATTGTAAATGGAATGAACAATTTTTGTTGCTTGTCTGAATTTAAAGCTACCCCTTGATTGCTTAATATTTTTTTGCTTTAATATTATCAATATGAGCTTTTTTAACTATTTCATCAGCCAATATGTATTTTTGTAATTTTGAATATAGATTATTCACTTCTTCAACTGTCATTATTTTAGGAGACTTGTCTATATCGTTCTTAATAGTACGTAGCAAACTATTTCTCTTAATAACTTTAACATTAGGAGAAGTAACAGTAATTTTCTTAAGTGTACAACGCTCACTAAATATAATATATGATTTATAAAAATCTTCCTTATTAATCCCCAATGTATCTTTCAAAGCACTAATATGTCCTTTATTCTGCCATATTGGATTATAAAATTTATTTTTCTGTTTGTTTTGAAGTGATTGAGTCCAGTTCTTATTTTTTTCATCACCAAAAATCCACCCACTATAATTCTTTGACTCAAACACATAAATACCCGTTTCTGAAAGCATTATTAAATCAACCTCTGTTGTTGAACCATCTGCCTTTGGTAAATATATATTTGTCATAAGTTTATTCTGCTTACCCAACTTTTCTAGATATGAAAAAGTCAAAAATTCACCATAATTTCCTTTATCAAATACTGTTTTAAAAAAACTATTTCCACTAGCAATTTTGTACTTTGATCCCCTATATCTACTGTATTTTGGTAAAATAATTATTCCTACTGCCACTAAAAAATAAAATATTAATATTTCCAACTAGTATCACCCCTAATTTGCATTTTTTTAAAATTCTCTGATTCTATGTAAAAAAAA
>NZ_FQXM01000056.1 GCF_900129965.1 Clostridium grantii DSM 8605
ACTAGCAGAAAAATATAAACATCACAATATATTTGACTAGATACTTCCACTGAAAATACTCAAGTTAGGTTGATGAAAAACTACAAAACGCAATCACGAAATCAACTACAGTGACCCTAGGTTTTTCAGCATCTTGTATAAGAAATATAATAGAAAGTAATTATAAGTTCACTTCCTATTACATATAATTGGAAAAGCCATAAATGACTAGAATAGGAATTAAACAAAATAATGTTTGTTTCATTTACGAAAACAATTAATAGTAGAATAGGAGGTATTAAATAATGAAAAAAATAGCATCAGTATCATCTTTGGTATTGCTTGTTGGAATATTGGGGTATTATTCTCTAAGGCGAACCCCATATGATTTTATATTTATTATAATTATAGTTATTGGATTAGTTTTATCTTATTTAAATAACAAGAAAAATAGATACATGGATAAAAATAACAGCAAATAAATAAAGAATATATCATGTAGATAAACAACCCAATAGATGAATGTTTTTGGGTAAATACACAAAAGATAAAATGTGATATTAGTATTTTAAAAAATTAAAGATAATATATAACTTCTAATTATACATATAATGGACAGGCTGTTTATCCTACAATTAATGAAAAGAGCTGCTATAATTTTATAGCAGCTAAAACTAATTAAACATCATAGCAAGGGGATTAGAGTTCACTGCAGATTGTAGTTGGTGTTCGTCAATATGAGTATAAATTTCAGTTGTAGCAATACTTTCATGACCGAGAATTTGTTGAAGAGAGCGGATATCTACTCTACCATATTTATACATAAGAGTCGCTGCTGTGTGGCGAAGTTTATGAGTTGATATGGAGTTGGGATCAAGGCCAGAGAGAATAACATATTTTTTTACAACATTTTGGACAGCTCTTGTAGTTATACGATTATTATTTCTAGATATAAACAAAGCATTAGAATTAACATTAACTGAATTTCTAATTTGCAGCCAATCATTGATAGATTTCTTAGCAGCAGGAGTTAGAAATATCTTACGTTCTTTGTTACCTTTACCTATTACAGTTAAGATATCATTGTTTACTTGGCCAATATTTAAGCTAGCCAGTTCGGATAATCTTAATGCACAATTTAGAAATATTGTTATTATACAATGATCACGTGGAGATTTATTGCAAGAAAGCAATAATCGCACAGATTGTTCTAAATTAAGATATTTAGGTATACGCTTTGGCAATTTTGGAGTTTCTAATTCTTCAGCAATATTATTATCAAGGAGATGTGCTTTAGTTTTTAGATATTTCCAAAATTGACGCATTGACACTATTTTTCTTGATCTTGTTCCAGGTGAAGAATGTAGTGTTGTCTTGCAATAAGAAATAAAAGTATACATATCATGCAGAGCAATAGATTTTATAAATTCTAAATCTGCTTTAGAAAAATCTTCATCAACGATAGGAGTATTGCGCAAGTTCATAAGATAGTTGAAAAACATAAGTATATCTGTACGATATTCCTTGATTGTATTATCAGAACGACCTTTAATGACTACAAGGTAACTTAAGTATTGTTCAACTAATGGGCAAGTTTTGTTTGATTGCATAGAATCACCTCTTGTTTATATAATTAACATATTTTGTTAATTATAAACTCTTGTATTAAAATAATCAGAAGTTTGAATATTATCAACAATGTTGATTAAGATTTAATTAAATAAAATCTTGTGATATTCATAGAGTAATAAATATATAAAGTAATAAATATATAAAGGGAGCGACTACGATGAAGATTAATTATAATGGAAAAATATTTAAAGCTGCAGCTACTAGTAACAATGGAGAAGTAAACTGTGAAACAACTTTTTATTATTTTCAAGAAGGTGATATAGTTTGGGCAGAATATAATGGTGGATCAATAAAGAAAGGTATGCTTATTGCAAATATTGATAGTAATTATAATTTAAATATGAGATATCAACATGTAAATGAAAAAGGAGGAATTATGACAGGTAAATGCTTTTCTAAGCCAGAAATACTTGAAGATGGCAGAATAAGATTGAATGAAAAATGGGAATGGACATCTGGTGATTTTTCAAAAGGGGAGTCAGTTATTGAAGAAGTAATTAGATAACTCTTAGCAATAGAAATTTTGATTTAGTTCATTAAGAAATTAAGAGTGCTTGTATTATAAGGATATATGTCAGTATAAAGTGGCTATTAACTAGATGTGAGGCTGTTTGTTGAGGATATTCAATGAGAAAAGTTGCTTACCTTTAGATTATAAGGTAGAATGTCTTATTGTAAGGATATTTTAGAGGAGTTGAATAGAATGTATATATTTCAAACAATAGCTTTTAGTTTAGAATTATCATTTTATCTTGGTATGGCTTTATTATTAATAGTAAACAGAAATAATTTTCTTCAAAGAGCTGAAGGATATATGTTTGGAAGCTATTATAGAGGGTTTGTTCCAAGAAATTCTTATGATAGTGGATTACAGTATGAAGAAAGTAAGTGGAGACGTGCAATGAAAATATTAGATACCATTGCTGCATGTTGTGCAGCAATAATGTTTATATACTTTTCAATTCCATATTTAAAAGATATTCCACAATTAGTTACAAAAAATTTAGAGTATACAGATATTAATATATACTCAGAGGATGGAGTAGTAAATGATCCTTTTGAGAGTATTAATGTAAATGGAGTAGATATTAAATTTTTCTTTATTGGAAATTTAGAGAATGGTAAGAATTATAGAATAGGTTATCTTACTAATACTAAAAGGGGTATTTATCTTGAGTTAGCAGATAAAAATATTAAAATTCCAATAAAAAATAAGGATATTTCATCAAAAAACATTTTGATATACATATGTACAATTATTTGCCTAATAGCAATATATCTTTTGCTCTATTATAGTGGTGTTTATTTTGGATACAAAATTTTTATGATAACAACTATATTGTTTTATCCACTATGTATTGGATATTATATATATTGTGGGATAAGTACTGGGGAATGGGCTTCATCAGGTAATTTGGCATCTTTAGCTTTGTTTTTTGGGGTAGGAAGTTTATTTATATATAGTATATATAATATTTTAACGGAACCATTTACAGGTAAAGGGACTTTTCAACAATTTATTGCTTGCTATGAGATTGGATTTATAATAGCTATTATTATAAATTTATTCAAATTAATAATAAGATGAAATCAGAGAGTGGATTTCATTTTGCTGTTTTATAAAACAACTTTGTCCATTTTATATCATAACAATATATCTTGGGTTAAAGAGAATTTGTAAATTTTATACAAATAGTGTATAAGAAACAATTAAAACTTATTTTCATTATACATACACCCATTAGGCTAAATTAGGTGAATTATTTAGTTAAATAGGAGATATACATATGAATACATTCCAATTAATTTCATTTATATTAGAAGCAGTAGTTTTTATTTGTTTTACAATAGCAGTAGCTCTAACACCAAACTTATTTACAGGAAGGTTAGAGAGGTTTGGGCTTAACATAGAAATTAGAACTAAGAGTTCTGATATTATAGAAAGAATTTTAGCTGTGGCTATAGCAATCGTTTTTCTTATTTACTTAACTCTTCCATATATAAAAGATATACCCTTACTTATTACTGGAAATTTTCAGCAGACAATTGGAATACCTGAAAATATTGAATCAGAAGATAAAACTCTATTTGAGTATGTCCATATTAATGGAAAAGAAATTGAATACTTATTTACTTCAAAATTAGATACTCATAATCTCTATAGGATTAAATATCTTCCAAACACTAAAAGAGCAATTTTCACAAAATGTATAGATATAAATAATACTGATATAACTAAAAATATTGGCTTTCCCTATAAGTTGTTTTTGTTTCAGGTTGCAGTTATTTTAGGCATTATAGGTTCAATCTATTTACTACTAATGAGTTTAAAGTACTTAGGATATAAATTATTCTGGTATTCCTGCATAGCATTTTACCCCATTAGCATTTATAAATTTATAAAATATGGACTGAACATAGGTACATGGGTAACAATTGATAGTGTTGGATTTGTGGCTTTATTATTTGGATTTACTAGCTTTATATTTTTACTTACATTTGACATCCTTCAGAATCGAGGAAAAATTAGAGCGGATGTCTCAGGTTTTTTATCTCAAATAGTAGGAGTGAGTAATATTATTTTTATAGTGATGGAAATTTTAAACTAGAAAGCAATGTCATAAATCCTCCTTAAATTCGTTAGTAACTTCGGTCAGTGAATGTCCTTAGAAAATGCTTCGACGGTAAAGAAAGTTTTGTATAAATTGTATAAAGAATTATGCAAGCAACTTCTAATTATACATATAATGGACAAGTTTTAAGCTGCCATAATGATATGTTTAGATTAAAGTAAAATATTTAAAAATGTATGAGATCTCCACGTATAAGCTGGTTATGCACATAAATAAATTAAGGATTGAATATATAGGGATCCCACTGTGAAACTTAAGTTATACTTGTTCCAAAAGCTAGACGCATCAACTAGTTTTGGACATGTATAACTTAATAGTTGAACTGGGATACCTATAGAAGGGGAGATAAAATGTATATTGCAATAATTATGAAAATAATATTCTGGTTAATTATAATTGGACTACCAATATATATGAGCTATCTATTGATAAAGGCATTGAAAATTTATATTAAGAAGAATTCGTAAATTTATAAAGTAAAGGTATACCAACAATAGAAAACACTCTCAGGTAAGCGTTCATTCGTTATAATACTTGACCCTTGAGGAAATAGGATGATAGCAAACAAAATTGTAAACAAAACAACAATTTTGTTAACATACCCCAGGGGGCATTAACAAATTATGAACGGAATGAATGATTTGTTTTGCTATCTTTGCATCCATCCATTTAATAATGGAAAAAAATTATAAATTGCTAGGCTTACATATACTGAAGAGGCTCTTAGAGATATAAAAATTCTAGTAAAACTATCCAAACAGCAGAGTATGCTGTTTTTTTTGTATTATAAAAGATATAAATTTTAATGTAAAGGGAGGTTTGTTGATTTATAATGAATATTGACCCCCTTTTTACACTGAATATTGACCCCTTCACTTAAAAATAATATCCTTTATGTGTAGCTAAAAATAAAGCACATATGGAGGAGGCAATAGATAGAAGGTGAAGGACATACGAGACTGGTATACAGTAAAAAATATGCATAATAAGGGGGTACCTATAAAACAAATAGCTAGAGAGTTAAACATGTCAAAGAACACTGTGAAAAGCTTAATTAAGAAAGAAGATGAGCCTAAATATTCAAGAGCAGTTAGTTCAACTAGTAT
>NZ_FQXM01000019.1 GCF_900129965.1 Clostridium grantii DSM 8605
TTTTGAAGATTTGATAATACAAAGTTTTGATAAGATTCATGAGAAACATATTTAGGTTTCATTTGTAACACCCCAATCACAGTTAGTAAAGGAAGTAATCCCTTCAATGCGATTATTGGGTTGATTTTCAAAAGTCAAGTGTTTTTTTGAGTTTTAACAATGTTTTTTAGAAGTGAAATTTCCAATTTCACTTTAAGAAAATAAAAAACTTCCTACTAAAAGTAGGAGGATTACAACTAAAGTGTTTTGAGGAAACCCTTAAAACATAACACTCGGTTAATTCCGAGAGTTTATTATATACCTAGGAGGATAAAATCATGTCAAGTTTTCAAGTAGCTTATATTCCAATAGGAGTTCCAACTTTCCATTTAGAAAGTGCAAATGATCAGTTCAAAAAATCAGTGGATATGATGCAAACATTAACGAATAATGGGGTTTATCCTGAGAAACCATTATTGACTATTGATGATTTAAAACTATTTTTAAAAGAAATTAATCCGGATTTGATTGTATTACAAAATAATACATTTGCTAATTCTGCTTATGCTAGTGAGGTTCTAAGAGCCTTTGATTGTCCAATACTTCTATGGACTTTAAGAGAACCTGTAATTGATGGTGGAAGACTTAGGTTAAATTCTTTAACAGGAGCTTATTCAGCAGGAAATGTTATGCATCATTTAGGAAGAGAAAAATTTGAATATATATTTGGTGCTCCTACAGAAGAAAAGGTTATAGCAAAAATTAATGCAACAATACGTGCAGCAGAAGTTAAAAAATCTTTACGTTTTTTAAATGTAGCAGCTGTGGGACAAACGCCTCAGGGCTTTGGATTTGGAAGAGCATTGGATGCTGAAGTTGCAAAAGCTTTCGGAGCAAATTTAGAGTCTATTGAGGCTAGAGAATTGATGTTAAAAGCTAAAACATACAAAAAAGAAGAATATGAGGATGTTTTGGCAGAAGCAAGAACTAAAATGGTTGGTTTAGATAAGCTACCAGAAGGAAATGTAGACGCTTTTGCAAGACTTTATAAAGCATATAAAGAGTTTATAGATTCTAAAAATATAAAAGCATTAGCATCAAGATGTTGGCCTGATTACTTTGTAGAATATGGGACACCCGTTTGTGCAGTTCTGGGTATGCTAAATGATATAAATATAGCTGCAAGTTGTGAATCAGATTTATTTGGAGCTATTTCTATGTATATAGGTGTGGAACTTTCAGGAGGGCCAACATTCTTTGGAGATCCTGTATCACTTGATGAAGAAGATAATACTGTTACTTTCTGGCATTGTGGAACGGCAGCTTGTTCATTAGCAAGAAAAGATACAGGTTCCGAAATGGGTGTTCATCCTAACAGAAAAATAGGACCAACAATGGAATTCGGATGTAAACCAGCTGATGAAGTTACTATATTTAGAGTGGGTAGAAAACCTGATGGTCAATTTAGATTCTTTATTTCAACAGGGGAAGCGTTAGATGTACCTAAACAATTTTGCGGAACATCAGTAGTTATCAAGCCAGATACTAACGCTGCAGAATTAGTGAATAAAAGTGTTAAAGACGGATGGGAACCTCACTTTGTTGTAATTTATGCTAACGTAGCAGAAGAACTTGAAACACTAGCTAAATTATTAGATATGGAAGTTTGTAAGTATTAAAGAAAAGAAAAAATTAGAAAAAATTAGAAAATTAGGGACGGTTCATGAAATTTGGTTAATTAAATTTAAATATAAAGTTAGAAATAAAAACTAGTTCTATGACTAGTTTTTATTTTTAGATTATAAGGAATATACTTTAATTGTTAAAAGTAAAAATTAACTACGTTATTTCGCTATTTAATATAGGATGAAGTATATGAATTTATAAGCTTGTCTTAATATATAATAGAATACTTCAAATAAAAGTACTGCTTAAAAAATTTGAAGTCATTGATAAGGGTTAAAAAAAATTAAAATTTAGCATATATAAGAGAAGAAACTTAATTATGAATAAAAATTTAACAAATCATCGAAAATAAAGCTATATTCCTTTTTAGAATCAATTAATTCCAAGCCTTTTTTGCATAGCCTAGATACATTTGAAGAAGTCATATTTCCTATCATATGACCTATACTTTTGTAAGTACAATTACAATAGTATTTTATCAATACAACAGAAAGAGCTTTATATTCTATATTATTCCTATCATACTTTAAATGTATATTAAAGGTTCTATCAAAATTTTTCCTTATAAATTCAACTATATGTTCTGTTTCAAACCTTGAATTTATTACTCTTATGTCGCTTTTATAGTGAGTTTTTTGGGTATTAAATTCATTTATTAGATCAATATCAGTAAATTTATCATCCTGATTCATGGCAACTAAGTATTTTTTACGTGCTTCGTTAATATTAGCATCATAAAGCTGAAGAACATAGCTGCTATCAATTATACTATTAGCTTCATCTTTTAATCCTAAATAAATAGGCAAACTGGAATATTTATATTTCTCTGTATTATGTTTAAATTTTTTTATATCTTTAGGGTTTCGGTGAATATATAATGAAAGATTTTTCATATATTTATCAGTTAAAATAGGCTTATTTTTAAATCTATCATGAAAAACATGACCTTCCCTATTATATTTCTTGTTGTAATAAATAGCATAAGATTGATTTACTGATTTCATAAATGAGCTTAAATTGGATTCGTTAGAATCTGTAATCAGATGAGCATGGGTTGTCATAATGCAATAAGCATATATTTTAATAGGGTGAATTTTTTTGTATTTTTCAAGTAGTTCTAAATATTTTTCTTTATCCATATTATCTCTAAATAGAGGGCACTCTTTTAATCCTTTTACCATAATGTGGTCCTGTCCAGTAGCGCTTATTATTCTTTCAGTTCTTGGCATATAAAACATCCTTTCGGTAACAATTTCTTTGTTTGTGTTTGTAACACAGTTTTTTAAAATTATTGCCAAAAAAAGAGAAATAAATCATGATAGCTTAAAATATTTTTATATATTTAGAACTTTTAAGAAAAGTTAGGGATGGTTCAGTATTTTCAAAAATACTGAACCGTCCCTAACTTACGTCCCTAACTTACGTCCCTGACTTATAACTTGCAAACTTGTCTATAGATTTTTCATTTGAAAAGTTTTTCTTCCTTTTACGCCTGGAATTACTTTGAATACAGCTCCAGCATATTCATCATTCATACCTATAGATGCAGTCGTAATATAAAGAGTATCCAAATTCCTTCCGCCAAAAGTACAACTAGTTACTTGGGCAGTTGGCAAATCAATTTCATCAATGATATCTCCAGTAATAGGATTTATTCGTTGTACCATGTAGCCACCCCATTTTGCTACCCATAACATACCTTCATCATCAATAGTCATTCCATCGGGGACACTATTTTTATCATTGAAATGTATAATGATTTTTGGATTTTTTATAGTATCATCTTGAATGTCATACTCATATGATATAATTTGATTAGTTGGAGAATCAATATAATAAAAAGTTTTTAAGTCTAAACTCCATTCTAATCCATTTGAAATTGTTACATCTTTTATTAAAGGAGTACATTTTTGATTTTCTGAGAATTTATATAGATATGCTGCATTTTTGGCTCTATATTCACTTTGATCTATGGCCATTGTCCCAGCCCATAGATTGCCTGCAGGGCTTATTTTTCCATCATTAAATCTAACGAAATCTTGATGAGTGGATGGAACATATATTAATTTATTATCTATATATACACCATCTTCTAATCCCATAATAGTACTATTGTTTTCATCAAAACTTATAAATCCAATTCGTTTGTCTAAGGTTACTTCATTATAGATTTTTTTTTCTTCATCTAAACTACAAACTTTTTTACCTTCAACATCTATCCAACAAAAAGTATTGTTATTATAGTTCCATGTTGGACATTCTCCAATTAAATCATTATTATTAATTACCATTTCTACCTTCAAAAATTAACACCCCTCAATACAAAATTTAAAGTTAATACAAAATCATATAATATTAATTATATTAATTATAACGACTGAAAAGATTTTTAGCAACGTAATTTAGCCAGAAACATTCCTAATTAAGCTTAGTAATGCTGAACTGAACTACTTGCAATAATACTGAATTCAAATAATACTCAATCCAATTAATACTAATTAATACTGAACCGTCCCCATATTTTTGGCTTGGAATCATCAAGTTAATAATGAACCGTCCCCCATATTTTCTATACTTCATTATATGTTCTTGAAGATGGAAGAAAGCACTAAAACAATTAAATTCAATTATCCAAGAATAATCATCTATGAAATAAGCTTACAAGGTTTTTAGTAGAGGAATTAGAATTTCTTGGTGAAGTTCAGCGACTTTTTAGATATATTTGCCATTGTTATATAAGAATAAATTACCTCAAAAAGTAAATTATATATAGTAAATCATCTACTTAAATAGTAAGGATAATCTTCATATGATTTTTATAGGAGGGAGAAGTTTGAAAAAACACAGCATTTTTTTTCACATTATATTGATTATATTGATAATTAGTTTTAATTGTAAAGCAGTTGAAGGAAAGAATGTAGAGGTAGCTTATATAGAAAATTTTTATGTTGAAATTATTACAAGTATACAAGAAAATAAAAATTCAATTAATTTCAAGGACAAAAATCTGGAAAAGGGAATAAGAGAAAAGTTGAATAAACCTGAAGGAAACTTAACAAAAGATGATGTGAAGAGCTTAGAGGAACTATCTTTAAATAATAAAAATATTTCTTCTTTGGAGGGAATTCAATATTTAACTAACCTAAGAAAATTAGAGTTAATGTTCAATAATATTAATGATTTAAGTTCTTTAAAAGATTTAAAGAATTTAGAAAATTTGGATTTAGGATATAATAAAATTACTGATATTTCATGGTTAAGTAATTTGACCACATTAAAAAATTTAAACTTGCAGAGTAATAAAATAAGTAACATAAGCCCCCTAAGCAGTCTTATAAATTTAGAAGTATTAAATTTATACAATAATCGAGTAAAAAATTTAAAACCTTTAAGTGGATTAACCAATTTAAAAGATTTGAATTTATATATAAATAAAATTCAGGAAATCGAATCATTGAAATACTTAAAAAATCTTACTAATCTATCATTAGGAATGAATAAGGTAAACAGTATTAATTCTCTAACAAACTTAAAAAAGCTAAAAATATTGGAGTTAAGCGAGAACAAAGTCACTGATATTAAGCCATTGAGTAATCTAACAGAATTAATGGAAGTATATTTATACGGAAATAATATTAATGATATTATTCCACTAAAAGAGTTGAAGAACATAGTATTTTTAGATTTATCAGAAAATGAAATTTCAGATATTAGTTCATTAGGCAAACTTTCAAATTTAAAAATATTACTACTAGCTAGAAATAATATAAAAAATCTTAAAGGCGTAGATACTACGAAAAACTTAGAAATTCTTGGGTTATCTGATAACCAAATTTCTTCCTTAGATGAATTAAGTTCTCTTAAAGAATTATCTTCTTTATATTTGAGTAATAATAATATAATTAATGTAACACCCTTAAGTCATTTAACTAATATTAAGAAGCTAGATATTTCCAATAATGGTATAAGTGATATAGGAAAGCTGAGAGAACTACCTAATCTATATTTAACAAACATTGATTTTTCAGGTAATCCGCTACCAAAACATGTTTTTACTGATAAACTTAATGAAGAATTTATTTTAATGACGTTAAATCCCTACATTCAATCAGCTATAACAGAATATTATGGTGAAGGTAGACTTTACAATAATAAAGGAATTATTTATATTGTAAAGTCAGAAGGAAAGTATAAAGTAAAAATAAGGGTTGAAACTTTTGTAGGGGCTCATAATCCTCCTTATGGAATAGAAACTATGATTATTAGCTATGATTACACAGGTGCAAAAGTTGAGGATTTTAAACATGAGGATGTAAAAGCAATCATATGAAAAATTATATTAAAAATTTGGAAATTATGATATAATTTACGTAGTTAAAGTAGGTGGAATTTTTGAAAAATAAAATCAGAGCTTTAGGACCATTGATAATAAGTAATGTGATGGCATGTATTTTACTAGTAGCAACAATTAAAACTAAAGTAGGAAATGAAAAAATTATATATACTATTTTATTAATAAGTTTGGTGTTGGCATCAGTGTTACTTGGTCATGCTACGTGGACGGATCATGAGAATAGTTAAAAGAACAAAGGCGTAGCAGTTTAGCTGCGACTTTTATCGATTAGTGATATAAAATTTTATTTGTAGCAGCGGGTTTAATTTTAAAGTTAAATTTAGTGAATTTATCTTTTGGCATAATTTTTTTATATCATTATTTAAATTATATACCAAAAGAGATGCGATAATATTTAACTAAAGTAAGCACATTAAAATTACTAAGTATTCAGGAGTGATAAAAATTGAATTTAATTGAAATAAAAAAAGACAAGCGTAATATTTTAAATATCATATTGATCTTGAGCATAGTCAATTTACCAATATTTATTTATTCTATAATGGGAAAGTATTCTGTTTTTAGATTTGTATTTATTATTGCAATTGTAATTCTTACGGAAATTTTTCTTGCTATTTTTATTAATGATATGATTTTCAAAAGGTATTTTAAAGCTATTGATAATGCTGAAAAAATTATAAGTTCCAAGGCTAGAAACAGAATTATGATAGTAGGATATGTGTTATACTTAGCATTTTATTACTATATTTTATTTTCTATTATGAGTGACAGTGATTATTTCTTTACCTCCACATTTATACTTTACATTAATATAATGAATTGTTTTAATATATTCAATGGTCAAAATATCTTAAATGTTTATAAAGGGGATACTTATTTATTATATGCTAACAGGATAATTGAGAATGAAAAAATATACAATTATGAAGTTAAAATATTAAAAAAATATAAAAAAGATAAAAAAGATAAAATACAGCTTACAATTAATATAAAAGGACAGGCAGATCTTGTGGTTTTTTATAGCGGGATAGCTTATAAAATAAAAGATATTATTGATGGATTATACGAGGAAAGATTTATTGAGGAGAAAATGAAAGAGTATGGAGTTACGAAGTGAACATTACTATAGCTAAGGAGGAAACAGTATTGAGGAAATATATTACTTGTGTAGTTTTAATATTAATGACATTAGCTAATGAAAACATTATATTTGCTGAGTCTTATTCAATTTGTGATGGTACCAATATTAAGGTGGATTTCAGTGGGCGAAATATTAGTGACAAAAAAATAGATGTAGATTATGTTTTAAAAGCTAGGATGTATATAGAATACCCTGATGAAAGTAATGATAGTGAAACTATTGAATTAGATATAGAAGAACGTTAATAAGTTATATTTCATTAGTGAATGAGTTAATTAATTATGATGATATATTATTTTTTAAATAATGATATTAACTGTCTAATTAAACATTGATTGTGCAAATATACCCTCTTGCAGACTTTCAGAGAAATGTGATTTTGAATTATTTAAAAAACGAACACCAATTGGACATAAACTACCTATGAATGATTTTACCTCTCTTTGGTCATAATAATCAAATATAGTCTTATAAAGAGGTAAATAAAATGATAGAAATCGGATATATACATTACATTTATATGCTACTAATTTTACTAATTATAGTATTAATGGTTTTAAAAAAGGATATTGTACTTGTTTGTATCCTTGGCTTATTTATCATAGGTACTTTATATAATAAAAACGTGTTAGATGGTATTGAAACCATATATAAAGGAATTATTGTTTCAGGAAATGAGTTTTGGAGCATTATTGTTACTATTTCTTTAATTGTAGCTATGTCAAATGCATTAAGGGATATTGGAGTAGATGTAGTTATGATAAAACCCTTTAATAGATTTATCAAAACTCCTTCAATTGCTTTTTGGGTTATAGGGCTATTGATGACGGGTTTTTCCTTTATTTTGTGGCCATCTCCTGCTGTTGTATTAATTGGGGCAATTATTTTACCAGTTGCAGTGAAATCGGGTCTACCTAAGATATGGGCAGCGGTTGCAATGAACCTCTTTGGGCATGGCGTAGCTTTATCAGCAGATTATTTTATACAAGGAGCTCCTTCCATTACTGCTAAAGCTATTAATATAGAAGATCCCACTGTAATTATGAAAGAGGGGTTTCCACTTTGGTTAACTATGAGTATTGTCACTGTGGTTACAGCTTATATAATGATGTTAAAAGATATAAAAAGAGAAATAGCTAGTGATACAGAAATCACAAAAGATAAAAATATACCGAAGGTAAATGAGGTATTTGTAGTGAAAGATATACCAAGGGAAAGTATTTGGGTAAAATTTGTGGCTGTCTTAACGCCAGTTGTTTTCTTAGTAAATATTTTTATTATGTATAGATATGAACTAAAAGGTGGAGACGCAGCAGCTCTTTTAACTGGATCAGCAGTATTTATTACTATAATTTGTGTGTCTATTAAAGGAGATTTTGAACATCTGCTAAACCAACTAAGTATGTACGTTAAAAATGGTTTTATATTTGGTATTGAAACTTTTGCTCCAATTTTAGTTGTAGGTGCATTTTTTTTTATAGGAAATCAAGAGACAGCAATACAAATATTAGGTGAAGGCGCATCAGGTTATTTAGGCGACGTAGGACTTTATTTATCTACTAAAATATCCTTATCTATTCCTATGGCTATTGTGATTCAAGCAGTTACTGCAGGTATTTCCGGACTAGGGGGAGCAGGATTTTCAGCATTGCCTTTAGTCGGTACCATAGCAAAGACGTTATCAAGTGTGGGTAATATTGATGTAACAAGGCTTGCCTCTTTAGGACAAATATTTGCTATGTGGGTTGGTGGTGGAACGGTTATACCTTGGGGTGTTATTGCGGTTGCTGCAATATGCAAAGTAAATCCAATGGACCTAGTGAGAAAAAATCTTTTCCCAGTAGGTGTGGGTTTTGTAGCGACTATATTGGTAGCTATGATTATTATTTAAGGTATATTTATAAAATAAGATTTTTCTATACTTGCAATTATGCAACGATTGTTATATAATCCCTTTGAGGTGATTAAAATGGCTAGACCTATAGAATATAATAAAGAGGAAGTACTTAGTAAAGCCATGGAATTGTTTTGGTGCTATGGCTATGAGTCTACATCTATGAAAGATCTTGTTGCAGCAACAGGTATGACAACACGTAGCATGTATAATATTTTTGAATCAAAGAATGGTTTGTTTAAGGAAGCTTTAGAATGGTATTATAAAATTAATATAGATAAACCTTATGAAAAATTGATACAAGAGAATGGACTTGGAGCTGTAAGAGATTTTGTATTAGCTGTTGCTGACTTATTAGACCAAATTAACATCAAAACCCCTGTGGGATGTTTATTTTCTAACACCATATCTGAGCGAAATTGTGTAGATATAGATAGTTTTCAATTTGTTAATAAGTATTTTAATAATTTAGAAGAAGCTTTTAAAACAAAATTAAAATACGCAGTAGAAAATGAGAATTATTCTGGGGACCCTGGGTTAAAAGCAAAACAGCTAGTTGTAATGATTCAAGGTTTGTCTATCTATTCTAAAAATGCTTATGCGGATAAAAACTGTAGACTTATTATGGATGACTTTTTAACCTTAATTGATATTTAAATCAATTTTAAGGATGCAAATCAATATCTGGCATACGTTATATTCTGTATGACCTCTATTTTTATAGTTAATAATTTAAAAAGATTAATAGCTGAAGTTAAGAATTGTTTTATACCATTAATCTAAAGGAGTATCAAATTATGAAAAGAGAAGAATTCCAAAGAATTGAAAGTTTTATGTTAAAAAACATGGATGATACTGTTCATAATTCTTTACATGTATATAGGGTTTTGAATTATGCAATTCAAATTACAGATGCTATGGAGAATGTAGATACGGAAGTTGTTATAATATCAGCACTTTTACATGATATAGGTAGAGTAGATGAAATGAAAAATCCAAGTCTTTGTCATGCAGAAGTAGGAAGTGAAAAAGCAAAGAATTTTCTGATTGGTAATGGATACGGGGAAGAAAAAGCAGATCATATTGCTAATTGCATCCTTACGCATAGATATAAAAAAAGTAGAGAACCACAAACAATAGAAGCAAAAATTATTTTTGATGCAGATAAATTGGACTTAACAGGAACTGTTGGTGTGGCAAGAGCCATATTGTTTGGGGGACAAATTGAAGAACCTTTGTATTTAGTTGGAGAACATAGATTTCCTACTAAGGGAATACCATCAGAAGGAGCATCTTTATTTAGAGAATATAATCGAAAATTAAATAAATTATTTCTAAAACTGTATACTGAAAAGGCAAAAGAAATTGGAAGAGAACAACAAAATACGATGGATTCATATTTTAATAATTTATTCCAAGAGGTGAATAGAAATTACTTCAATGGTAAAAAACTAATGGATAGAATACTTGAATAAGGAGTATTCGCTAAAGTAGCAATAACTTTAAGCGATTTAAGTAAATAAACTTTTCCTTGCTATTGTGCAACGGGTGTTGTATAATTATTAACAATAGTAAACTTAAAGGAAATACTAATTTAAGCTATTGAAATATTTAGTTAAATTTATAAACATGATTATGTAGTAATAAAGCAGTGAAATAAAATTTTTTGAAACTTATGCAATGTTCATTGCAAAATATAAAATAAAAATATTGCCATATGTGAGGCATAGGAGGAAATTAAAATGAAAGTAGAAATTTGGTCAGATTATGCATGTCCGTTTTGTTATATTGGTGAAAGAAAACTTGAATTGGCACTTAAAGAAACAGGAATGATGGAAAATACTGAAATTGTATTTAAATCTTTTGAATTAAATCCAGACGCTAAGAAAAGATATGACAAAAATATTAATGAATTAATAGCCGAAAAATATGGTGTAAGTCTTGAACAAGCTGCGGCCAATAATAAGAATATTATAAGTGCTGCAAAGGAATTAGGGCTTGATTATAATTTTGAAGATTTAAAGTACACAAATACTTTTGATGCACATAGATTATCACATTATGCAAAAGCAGAAGGAAAGTTAAAAGAATATACTGAAGCTGTTATGAAAAGTTATTTTATAGATAGCGAGCTTATATCAGATGCTGAAGTATTAGTATCCATCGCAGAAAAGGTGGGTTTAGATAAAGAAAGAGCTTTAATTATTTTAAATACAACAGATTTTAGCCATGAAGTAAGACAAGATGAACAAAGTGCTTATGAACGAGGAGTTAATGGGGTTCCCTATTTTGTATTTGATGAAAAACAGGCAGTATATGGGGTACAACCAGTGGATGCTTTTGTTAAGATAATTGAAAGCTTAAAATAAGTATAAGTTTTATAGGGCAACATAAGTAAATAAATAAATAAATAAATAAATAAGTAAATAAATAAATAAAAACAATAATAGGGGAGTAAATAAAGTGGAAAATAATAATACAGATAAAAAATTAACTATACTTTGGACAAATGCAGATCCTCTTACGGCTGAAATGATGGTGTTTATGTATGCGGAAGCTTCATTGACATACAAGTGGTGGGAAGATGTTGAGATTATCGTTTGGGGTTCAACAGCGAAATTAGTTGCAGAAAATAAACATATTCAAGAAAAATTATTAGATATTAAGGCAAAAGGTGTTGAAGTTCGCTTTTGTATAGCTTGTGCAACAAAGATTGGAGTTGTTGATGAGATTGAAGCATTAGGTTTTGAATTAAAACCAATGGGACTACCATTAACTGAAGTTCTTAAAACTAATGGAAAATTATTAACAGTATAAAATTAGAAAAGGGAGGATAAATTATGGATTTAAAAAAAGCATTAAAAGAATATAATGAAGCAGCGGCAGCAAAGAGACCGCAAGAAATAATAGATATTATGACTAATTCAGCAGAGCAACTAGTTAAAGATAAAATAGGTAAGAATGCGCTTGCAGTTGGCGATAAAATTCCTAATTTTACATTAGGTAATGCTAACGGGGAAGAAATTAATATTTATGATTGTTTAGCTGAAGGACCAATGGTTATTAGTTTCTACAGAGGGGCTTGGTGTCCATATTGTAACCTGGAATTGAAAGCATATAAAGATATACTTCCACAGATCAAAGAATTAGGTGCTAATTTAGTGGCCATTTCACCAGAACTTCCTGATAATTCATTTTCATTAATTGAAAAACATGAACTTGGATTTGAAATTCTTAGTGATTTAGAGAATGTGGTTGCCAAAAAGTTTGGATTAGTTTTCAAATTGGATGAAGCAATTATTGAGGTTTACAAGAAGTTTGGAATTGATGTTGAAGCAGGTCAGGGAAATGATAAATATGAAGTGCCTCTTCCAGCTACTTATGTTATTGATGGTAAGGGTGAAATTGTTATGGCTTATGTGAATACAGATTATACTAAGAGACTTGAACCAAGTGAGACTTTGACAGCACTATCAGCTATTCAAAACAAATAAACGAAAAGAGGTATCAAAGTTTTTAGTGGGTGCATTTTCTCAGTGTTATTTTTGTGATTATGGGTTAACTTGTATTGATGGCAATATTGTTAAAGACAATGGTTTTGTTGATCGATTAGCGCCTGAAATTTTTCCATATAATTATAGAAGATATTTTAGGTGCTAAAAAATAAAAAGTATAAATGATATTTTGATTCTATTAATTATCAGTTTATAACTTTTTGTGCCATACAATATGGGCAAAGTGATTGTTTAACATCTTCACTTATTTGACAAGAACCACATTCATCTAAATATTTTTGATTCATTTATCATACCTCCTCTCAGTATCTAAAATGATAGTATCTATTAAAAATAGATGTATTTTCAAATTGGTGTGTGTATGTAATAATTATACTGTAAAAAGTAAAAAAATCAAGGAGCAAAAAGAATATCATTGTGGAGGTAGTTTTACTTTATTGCATCGTGGAAAACCAGATAAAAAGGATTTAAAAGAAGCAGCAGAATTCGCAAAAAAAATTACTAATAAATAAGCATAAATTTAGTTAATATAAGGCCAGTTAATTTTTATTATAAGGAGAGTTTTATGCAAAATTATAAGTTTAATCAAAATAAAAAGTGTGAATATTTTCCCTGTCATAAAGGGGTGGATGAAGATAAATTTAATTGTTTGTTTTGTTATTGTCCGCTGTATATGTTAGGGAATGAATGTGGTGGTAATTTTAAAGTTACTAATGGAGTTAAAGATTGTTCGGGATGTACCAAGCCTCATGATGAAGAAAGTTATGCTTTTGTCATGTCGAAAATAAAGATGGTTATAAAAAAAGGATCAAGTTTTATTAAAGCGGATTAATTAAATATAAAGATTTTCTTCAGAAATCTTTCAATTCATCAAAGGAAAAAACTCAAGTTTAGTAGTGTATATATTAGACTTGAGTTTTTATATTTTGATTAAGTTATTTATATAAGGTAAACTTTTGGAATAGTAGGTGTAAAATGGGAAATTAAAAAATAAAAAATCTTGCTGAAAGCATAATAAAAATTCTACAATGATGGAATAAATTAAGGAGGAAATATTTATGGATAGATTAGAAGAAATTCGTGAGATAGTCGATAATGTTTTAATGGAGCAAGCTAATTTAGAGCTAAGAAGGATTGGTTTCCTTCATATCTATGGGGTAGCATCATTTTCTAATTTACTTGCAATTAAGCGTGGACTAAACGCTGAGCTATGCGCAATTGCAGGGATGTTACATGATATAGTAACTTATAAAACAGGCTCTAGCGTGGATCATGCAAAATTAGGTTCAATAGAAGCAAGAAAAATTTTAAATGAGACTAATAGTTTTAATGAGAAGGAAATCGATATTATTTGTAATGCTATACTTAACCACAGTAATAAATATAACGTAGACCAGGTTTATGATGAAATCCTCAAAGATGCAGATGTTCTAGAACATAATTTATATAATACAAGTTTTCCAGTTGAAGAAAAAGAAAAGAAAAGATTGGCGGATTTATTTCAAGAATTAAATCTGAAAATTTAGTAATTAATAAGAACTTTTCTGTTTTATATTCGTATATATTATAGATAAACATTATATAGACTTAATTTATAGTTGAAGTATGTTGTCTATATAAGAAAATTCGGATAATAAGGAGGAGATACAAATGAAAAAAAACAACATATTAACTATAATAATTATAGTATTGGGTATGTTTATGTTAACTAGTTGCGGAACAAGAAGTAACGATCAAGGTTTACCTATGGATAACAATGGAAATAACGGCAATAATCCAGGGATGGGAGCATCTTTATTAGCACCAGATATAATTGGAGAAGTCTTAGAGGTAAGAAATGATGGAGACTTGGCTCTATTAATTGATAGTACTACAGACAATGTTAAAGGACAGGTATGGGTAACAATAACAGAGGAAACAAACTTTTTTGAAAATGAATCTCCTGATTCTTCTTTGGGAATTGCAAATATCTCAAGAGATTTTCAAGTAGGTAACAAAGTCAGTATTTCATCTACAGGAGCAATTGCAGAATCCGATCCAATGCAAGCTACTGCTAATGCAGTATATTCAAATGAATCAATGGCAAAATAATTTTAAAACCTACCATACTTAAGATGGTAGGTTTTAGTTTGATTTATTCTATAAAATAATATAAAATTATATTAAATTTACTTAAAGTTTGCTTATATAGCTTATTTTCAAAAGAAGAGGTGTTGAATTTTGCAAAATAATTTTAAATTAAAAATTATAAAATCATTGAGCTATGACCCATGGTATAATTTAGCTCTAGAAGAAAAGCTTTTTTATGAAGTGAGTGATAATGAAATACTTTTATATTTATGGCAAAACAAAAATACTGTTGTAATTGGAAGAAATCAAAATCCTTGGAGAGAATGTAGATATAATGAGTTAGAAAAGGATGGAGGTAAACTTGCAAGAAGGCTCTCCGGTGGGGGAGCGGTTTATCATGACTTAGGAAATCTAAATTTTACATTTATTATGAAAAAGAATTTCTTTAGTATAGATAGACAATTACAAGTTATAATTAATGCTGTAAATAAGCTTGGGATAAAGTCGGAATTTTCAGGAAGAAATGATATAGTAACAGATGAAAAGAAATTTTCGGGAAATGCATTTTATTATGATGGTGATAGATGTTATCATCATGGCACATTGTTAGTTTCCGCAGATATGACAAAATTAGCGAAGTATCTTAAAGTTAGCAAAGAAAAAATTCAATCTAAAGGAATTAAATCTGTAAAATCAAGAGTTATAAACCTTAAAGATATAAATCCCATGTTAACTATTGAAAAGCTCAGTGATGCTTTAGAGGAAAGTTTTACAGAAATTTATGATTGTAATATAAGTGAAAGAATTGAAAAAAATGCTGATACAGATATAAATGAAATTAACAATATCTACGAAAAATATTCTTCTTGGGAATGGAGATATGGACAAACTCCAAAATTCCAAATAGAATTTTATAAAAGATTTCATTTTGGTGATATTGAACTTCTTCTGAATTTAAAAAATTCATATGTGAATGAAGTAGTAGTATATTCTGATGCCATGGATTCAAGTTTGGTTTTAGATATAAAAAAATCATTGCATGGAATAAAATTTACAAATGAAGATATTATAAATAAATTGGAAACATTAAAAGAAAAGTATGATAATGACATTATAATGGAAATTCAAAAATGGATAATGGAGAAGAAATTATAAAATTCAACAATAAAATTTATGTAGTGAAATAAATTTTTTGAATTCCTAATTTGCGCTATTATGTGTATTTCTACGGTAATATAGTAGTGTAAAAAAAGGCTTGTAATCTAATATAGATTACAAGCCTTTTTTCTTTTAATCCGGAATAATTCATTATAGCTTCTTTTGTACAGGAAATAATAATCCAACTAAATCTTTTCTACGATAAACATTAAGTAACAATCCTAATAAAATCATATTAGTCATAAAATTTGAACCACCATAAGAGATAAAGGGCAAACTAATCCCTACTATAGGGAGTATCCCTAGATTCATAAGAATATTTGTGATTACTTGAACTGAAAACACAGTTACTATGGAAGAAGCTAAGTACTTTCCATAGTAAGAATAGATTTTTTTAGTTGCTAAGAACATTCGAATAATTGTCAATGTAAATATAATTAACACAACTGATCCAGCGATATAACCAAAAGCTGAAACTATATAAGTAAAGACAAGTTCTGTATGTAAATCTTGTAAAGCTAATTGATTAGTTCCATTATATCTTATATATAAATTATTACTACTTCCAAAAAGTTTTGAAGATGAAATCAGTTTATTCAAAACAACATATTGATAACCTGCACCGTTAGGATTTGAGTAGGGATCAAAAAAGGTTAACAATCTAAGAACGCGATATGGTGAAAAAACAATAAAACTAAAGGCAGATAAAAGAATTAAAGTTAGTGTACTACCCCAAAAATATATAAGTGATTTTTTGCTATTTCTCTTAAAGTTTTTACCTTTAATAGCAACTGAAAGCATTACCATGTAGCTGCAACTTAATATTATAATATTTGCAGCCGATGGAATGATTGTAAAAAGTAAAATGCTTAGTAAAGCCAATGCTATTAGTTTTGACATATCCTTTATGGAACCTGTAGCCCATTTATTTAAAAGTCCAGCAAATGAAACAAGAAGTAATGGTATTACAATAGTAGGAAGTGAAACAGTAAATGGACCTATTTGTAAAAAAGGAACACCATTAACTCTTACAGTAAATATTGGACTAAATAATAAAAATACAAAGCTTATTAAAGTTAATATAAATATATGTAATGAGTATTTTTCGATTTTAGTGTAATCAAATAAATAGCAGGCTGTGAAAAGTATAATACTTAGTGATAAATAAGCTATATAATTTCCAAGTGATGTATAAATATAATTGGAGTTATAAAAGGAGAAAAAAGTAATTCCACCTATGGAAATCATAGCAATAATTAAAGCTATAATAGACCATTCAGCTTTAGGTTTATGGGTGTTATTTAATTCTTTTCCAATCTCAAAAGGGTCCCCCATTTGTTTAACAGCTTTTGTGGAAGCTTCTTCTTCGCTCATACCCTTGTCTATATACTCACTTATTAACTCATCAATATGTCCCTGTAGTTCTCTAGATAGTTCAGGGTGGATTTTTTTATATTTAACTTCTGTGCATACTTTTTCTAGAAATTCAGAAACATATTTATTCAATGCAAGGACCTCCTATAACTTTATTTACTTTATTAATGTAGAATTGCCATTCTTTCTGCTTGTTTTCTAAATATTTTTTCCCATTTGTTGTTATTCTATAGTATTTACGCTTTCTTACAGAAGAGGTTTCTTCCCAATAAGATTCTATCATTTCATCACTTTCTAAAGAGTGAAGAATTGGGTAAAGAGTTCCTTCTTTCAGTGTGAAAGTATTGTCAGAACGTAATTCTAATTCTTTTGTCATTTGGTATCCGTACATTTCACTAGTATTTAGTAAACTCAGAACTAACATGGTGGTGCTGCCTTTAATAAGGGATTTATCAATTTGCATACTTATACCTCCTTTATCTATACATATATTATCTATGTATAAGTTTAATTATATTTTTGGGTTTTGTCAAGTAAGATTTTTTATGTTTCCTATGAATTATTTTTGTATCATCACAAGCAAGTCAAAAGAATATAACTATAATGAATTGTTGGAAATTATGTTATAATTGATTTAATAAAAACTGAGAAATTATAGAATTAGTTAAGGGGGCTAAAAGTTATGAGCATAAATAAATTTAAGGTTCAATTTACTAGAAATACGATTGATGAATTAAAGAAAAATGATGGGATAATTAGTTTACTTTATTTTGGGTACTATATTATACTATTAATTGGATTCGGACTGATTTGCTTTAACACAAGTATATATAAAGAGGTAGGTAAGTTATTTACTAATAATTACTTGGCTAGGATTATATTCTACTTACCTATAACGGTTATAAGTGTTGCTCCAATTTTTATTATACTTAAAGTAAGAAATCAAAGGTTAGAAACCATAGGTTTAAGTTGCAGAAATCTTTTTAAATCTTTATTAATAGGGATAGTTGGGGCTATACCTTTCTCACTACTTAATATTAATGGAGCACTACAAGCTGGAAAAAACATTAACACAAATATATTAGATTTTATTTATATTTTTTTATACTTTCTAATATGTATAGCATTTGTTGAGGAAGTAGTTTTTAGAGGATTTATTCAAACTCGTATTTTTGAGCTTATAAAAGGAAAATGGATAGGTATAATTGTTGTTGGAGTATTGTTTGCTGCAATACATATACCTTTTCAAATGATGGTAGCTCATATGAATTTGGTAGAGTTCTTGATGTATGACTGTGCTCATTTATTTATTACTTTCATTATTCATATATATCTAGTTTATTTATACACTAGATATAACAACTTAACTTCAACAATTATAGCACATACACTTATGGATTTTAGTTATGCCATATTTATGTAATCATTAAGGAGGAAAAAAATGAACTTAACATTAGTAAGACCTACAGTAAAAATAGAAAAACTACATAAAGATTTTATCAAGGAATGGGAAGATAATAAAGAAGAAATCACACCATATGCGGCCAGGTTATTGGATATGAATTATGAAGAATGGCTGGATTATACATATAAAATTGAAAATAAGGATACTTGTCCATCTCAATGGGTTTCTGCACATACTTATTTTTTAGTGCTAGATAATAAAAAAATTATAGGAGCAGTTAATATTAGACACAGTTTAAATGACTATTTATTTAACTTTGGTGGACATATTGGTTACGGAATTTGTCCATCTGAGAGAAAAAAAGGATATGCATCAAAAATGTTAGCTATGTCTCTACCCATTGCAAAGGAATTGGGAATTGATAAAGTTTTAATTGTATGTGATAAAGATAATTTAGCTTCCGCTAAAACAATTATTAAAAATGGTGGAGTACTTGAAAATGAGGTTCTAGAAGATGGTGAATTGATTCAACGTTACTGGATTCAGCTTTAATTGTATAAAACTTTAATTGTATAAAAGTTTGTATTTGCCTTATAGGAGGATTTAATTTGAGACAAAAATGGATAGCGGTAGTGGGTAGTTCTAGAAAAGGTGGAAATACAGAACTACTAACAGATTATATAATAAGTGGATTAAACGAGAAAGGCATTGATGTTGAAAAATATATTTTGGATAGTGAAAAGATTTCATCTTGTAATGGGTGTGAGTACTGTATAAGCACTGGGATTTGTAGGATTAATGATAATGTTTCTTCAATTATTGATAAAATGAAAGTTGTGGATGGCTATATTTTTTCTTCCCCATCCTACAATTATAACATGACGGCTCAAATTAAAGCTTTATTAGATAGAACTTTTTGTTTGAATGATTACGAAGATGGTTGTAAGAGTCGCTTGACAGAAGACAAAAGAGCAATAATTCTAGGTGTTTGTAAAGGAAAAACAAAAGAATCTATGGGATATACAGTAGAAGGTATGGTTAAATCACTTTCTGATCTAGAAGTAAAAATAGTTGATGTAATTGAGTATTATAATACTAAGGATATTCCAGTAGAAGAAAATAAAAAAATCAAAAAAAGTATTATGGAAAAAATCAGATGCAATGGTGAATTATAAAGGGTGAATTATAATGATGAAAGATATTTATGAAGAATTTGTGAGGGTGAACTTTATATGAATACAGCAACATTTTTAGAAATATTAACAGTAGCAGAAAAACTAAAATGTAATACTAGGCACTCATGGACATCCAGTGGACGTCATGAAAGCGTAGCAGAACACAGCTGGCGTATAGCATTAATGGCATTGTTAATGCGTGATGAATTTCCAGAGATTGATATGGATAAGGTAATTCGTATGTGTTTGATTCATGATTTAGGAGAAGCCTTTACTGGTGATATTCCTACTTTTGAGAAGCGAGAAGAAGACAGTGAAAAAGAGGATAAGATATTTTTCCAATGGATTGCAACTTTCCCTACTCATTATCGTGAGGAATTCACAGAGCTATTAAAGGAAATGAATGAACTTAAAACTAATGAAGCGAAGCTTTACAAAGCATTAGATAATTTAGAAGCAGTGATTCAGCATAACGAGGCGGATATTAGCACTTGGATTCCGCTAGAATATGACCTACAGTTTACTTATGGTGCGGACAAGGTAGAATTCTCATCTTATTTAAGAGAGCTTAAGAAAGAAATAGATCAAAGAACCACAGAAAAAATAGCTAAAAAGAATGAAGATTAGTTATTTAGAATAAATCAATGAGAAACTTTTTGAATATGATGACTATTTTATAAAAAAGAAAGATTAAACTATAAATTATTATATATTAATTAAAGGCTGTGCTTTGAAAAATCTCAAATTATAGGTGATAAAAATTTGTAAGAATTAGTTAATTAAAATGCTATTGAAAATACTATTGCAAAGGAGAGAAATCATTTATGAAGAAAGAAAATGTTAATAAAAAAGTATTGTTACCTTACATAGGCGGTATTATTGCATTAATATCAGTTATAGTAATATCAAAGATTTCACAAGATGTTGGATTTTATTTTTATGTTATTGCAGTGGTAGTTATTATTGTTGGTGTAATTAGAATGGTGATTAAGGCTATTTCAAAAGATAAATAAATGTTTTTCAAATAAGTAAAAACATAATGTTCTTACTTAATGTTAGAAAGGAGATTGTATGTTAGAAAAAAAGAAATACGCAAATGGTCAAGATGTTTACACATATTATGAAAATAAACTTACCTACTATTATAAAAATGGGAAATTAAAAGCAGAGGGACCTTTTGAAAATGAGCAAATGAACGGTGAATGGAAATTTTTCAGGGAGAATGGACAATTATGGCAAATAGGAAATCTTCATAACCACAAGAAACATGGTGTATGGATAAGGTTTAATAAAGATAATCAACAGGAGTATAAGGAGGTATTTAAAGAAGGAAAATTAATTAAATCAAAATGAAATAAGAATTATTTGTTTTTAGGAGGAATGGGTAAATTGAATAAAACACACTTTTGTACATGTACAGACCTTGATTGTAAATTTAATCCTCATAATCATTCTTTGGGATGTGATTTATGCATCAAAAAATGCCTTAAAGAAGGGGAAATTCCTTCCTGTTTTTTTAAAGCAATTCATGATGATATAAGTGAAACTAAAGATTTTACTTATAAGGGATTTGGGGACTTTTTTGTAAAGCATGGAAAAACAAATGAAATGATAGTAGAAAAGATAAGTAAAGAAGAAACATGGGAAATAAGGCATAAAGTAATGTGGCCTAACAAAGAATTAGATTATGTAAAATTAAAGGATGATGACTTTGGTATACATTATGGTATTTTTCATGAAAATCAATTAGTTTCTGTAATTTCGCTTTTTATTGATAATGAAAAAGCTCAATTTAGAAAATTTGCTACAATGGAAGAGTATCAAAGTAAGGGATATGGAAGTAAATTATTAAAACATGTAATAAATGAAGCAAAAATTCAAGGGGCTAAAACTATTTGTTGTAATGCAAGAAGAAACAAAACTAGTTTTTACAAGAAATTTGGATTAATAGAAACCACTAAAATCTTTGAAAAAGGTGGAACTGATTATATATTAATGGAAAAGCAATTATAATTAACAAAGTAAGGGGTATGAATGATTAAAGTAAATTTTTATGATTTAAATACAGTTGAAGATAAAAAATTATTATTTGCTGTGATAATGGCAAAGTTTAATGGAAAATGGATTTATGCAAGGCATAAAAACAGGCAGACGTGGGAAATTCCTCTAATGATTTAACATATCCTTTGATTCAACCATTTTTACATAGAAAGGTATTGGATTTTCTTAAAGTACGCAACAATAAGACAACCTTTATACAGGAGGCTGTCCTATATTATTATCAACATTATCTTAAAACATAGCCAATAAAATAAATAAATAAATACTGAACCGTCCCTGGTTCTTATTTATAAGGAGTAATTTTTCATGAAAACAAATTATATAATTTTATTTTTGAAAGGTATAGGTAAATTTATTCTAGCATTAATGTTAATAGTTATTATGGCTATAGTTCCAATGGCCTTTTTTGCAATAACAAGCAATCTTTTATCAGGGTATGAAGATTACGTTATATATTCAACACCATCTATAAGTTTTGGCATAGCAATAGTGATTATATATATTTGGCTTTTGATTTTATTAATAAGAATATTTTCATGGAGAATTGGGAAGAAGAATCAAACAGATACTAAGAATGAAAAAGAATTGGTTAATATAGTGAATAGTGAAACTGAAAAACCAAAGGTAATTGAATTTAGATATAAAAATCAAATAGTTTTTACATTTATACTAATATCTATATTAGGATTATTTTATGGTTATAGAACTTTTAATGTGATAACAGAGGATAAAATAATAGTACATAATATTTTAAACTTATCTGGAAAAGTATATGATTACTCTGATGTGAGTGAAATTTATACGGGGATTTCAAAAGATAAAGATCACAATTTGTACTATAAAATTGAGTTAAAGGATGGGAAAATTATCAATCTAATTTCAGCAAGTATAGATAGCGATAATGATGCGTACGAACTATCTATAGAACATATAGATGAAAAATTATTACAAATTGGTGTTAGAAAAAATATAGATTTTACAAATTTAAGCAAATTTGAAGATAAAGATTATAATGAGGAATATGCTGAAAATGTGAAAAGAATATTGGGAAGATAATGGAAAACCACCAAAATGGAGAATTGATGAGAATTTATCTGAATGTTATTAAAGATAAAAATTCAAATAATTACTGAACCGTCCCCGATTTTTATCGCGATTTTTATCGGGGATTTTGTCTTGTTATGTCTTGTTAAAAAAATTATCAGAACAATAATTTAATAATTCTACTAGGTCGACCTGATTTGCCTAGTACTTTTTTACCTACTATTTTGATGTAATTATGTCTTTCTAATCTATCTATGATTCTATTCATGCTTCTAGGGGTAATGCCAAAACTTTTAGCAAGCTCCATAGAGGTGAAACTTTCATTTGTATTTTCATTTGAGATACAGTGAAGTTTAAAAATCGTGTTAATGCTTAAACCTGTTTCTACAGCAATATTATGAAAAGTGTTATCAATAAAAGGTTCCTTTTCAGGTGGATGAATAATAGTAGGGGATATGGGTTCAATAATATTATTTTCGCCATACACTACGAAAGCTTTATTACCTCCTTTTTTCTGAGCTTTTTTCATACCTATAGTTGCATTATATTTTGCTTCTCTAGCGGTAATTCCATAGCCAATGCCAACGCTTATGGTGCTACAGGTATTTCTTGCAATAGTGGCTAATAGATCAAAGTTATCAATATTGTTAGTTTCTGTTTCAAGGATACTTTTTGTACAAAAAAGCAGATATCCTTTATCACCAACTTCAGTTAGAGTGGATTGGATTTTTTGAGCGAACAAATAAATTTCCTTAGTAACCTTCACTTTTTCCAACATGGTCTCATATTCATTTTCATTGATTAATGAGTATTCATTTGGCAAATCAATCTCTATGGATAAAATAACCAGTTGACTTTTCTTATTTATTAATGCTTCCTGCTTTAATTCAAAATTGGTGAGTATATTAACAATTGTATCTAAGGTTGGATCTAAGCTAATACAAGGAATATTCTTTTTAATTAAACTCTCATATACAGCTGAAAAGCCAGTAAAGCAACAAGAAACCCTTTGATTATAATAATTTTGGCTATGAAATAGCTCTAATTTCTCAAGAAATTTCTCATCATATTCAGTTTCCTCCCAAATAAAAGCATCAACATTGTTATTATTTATTCCTATCTGATTAAAAATCTTTAATATCTTTTCTTTTTCATAAGAATCAATACTAATTTTAGAAACCTTATATTTATGTATGAGAGTAGCTTCTAATATTGCTCGTAGAAGTTGACTTTCATCATTGTGTAGATAGTCCCAAGGTATTGAAGGTATCATTTTACTATTAATAATCTGGTAGGGAGCTTTACCAGTAAATAATATTCCATCTAAATATTGTTCTTGATTTTTGATAATGGATTTTATGCTCTCACTTTGAGCTAGGGATTCAAATTCTATATCTATGGTTTCAATTTCTTTGAAATATGTTTTAACAATTTCATTAATCAATTTAATTCTTCTTTTGTGACCGACAAGTGCCAATTTTAAATACATGGGAGACCTCCAATTTTAAATGTAATTGGTTTATTGCATATACAAGGACGTGCATAGAAACCCGCCCCTACAATAATTCAATTATATACTAATAATATTCTTAATTAAAGACAAATTAAAGACAATATACAGCAATTATCCTTAAGTGATAAAATTATATTATGATTAATGAAGTAAGTTTAGAGAAAAAAATCGATTTTTAAAATATAGGGGGATATAAATCATGAAAAAATATGTTGCAGAACCTTTTAAGATTAAGATGGTAGAGCCAATTAAGATGACCACAATGGAAGAAAGAATAAATTACTTAGAAGAAGCTAATTATAATGTATTCGCTTTAAAATCTGATGATATTTATATTGATTTATTAACAGATAGTGGAACAGGTGCAATGAGTGATTCGCAGTGGGCAGGCATAATGATAGGGGATGAATCCTATGCTGGTGCAAGAGGATATGCACATTTAGTTGAGAATGCTCAAGATATATTTGGATATAGATATGTTCAACCAGTTCATCAAGGAAGAGCTGCTGAAAAAGTTTTGTTTCCTTTATTAATAAAGCAAGGACAACATGCCATTTCTAATATGTTCTTTGATACAACTAGAGCTCATGTGGAATTAAGCGGAGGAAAACCTATTAATTTTGTATGTGAGCAAGCAGCAGATACAGAAAATTACTATGATTTTAAAGGAAATTTAGATATTGAGAAAACAGAAGCTTATATTAATAAAGTTGGCGTAGAAAATATAGCTGTGATAGTTATGACAATTACAAATAATAGCGCTGGGGGACAACCAGTTTCTATGCAAAATATCAAAGATGCCAGTGCTTTATGTAAAAAATACAATTTAAAATTAGTTATCGATGCAGCTAGATTTGCTGAAAATGCTTATTTTATAAAAACTAGAGAAGAAGATTATAAAGAAAAATCAATTAAAGACATTACAAAAGAAACCTTTAGTTATGCAGATGCACTTACTATGAGTGCTAAAAAAGATGCTATCGTAAATATGGGGGGACTTGTTTGTATAAAAGATGATGAGGATTTATATCAAGGAGTAAAGGAATTAACTATTGCCTATGAAGGCTTTGTAACCTATGGAGGACTTGCGGGCAGAGATTTGGAAGCTTTAGCTATTGGATTAAAAGAAGGGATAAATTATGATTTCTTAAAATATAGAATTGGACAAATAGAGTATTTGGGAGATAAATTAAGAGAAGCGGGAATCCCATTCCAATATCCAGCCGGAGGACATGCTATATTTTTAGATGCAAAAGCATTATTACCTCACATCTCATTTCATCAATTTCCCGGTCAAGCACTTACAATTGAACTATATAAAGAAGCCGGAATAAGAGCTTGTGATATTGGGTCATATATGTTAGGGGTAGATGCAGAAACTGGAGAACAACTTGAATCTCTAAATGAATTCTGTAGGCTTGCAATCCCTAGAAGAGTTTATACTCAAGCTCACTTAGATGTAGTGGTAGAGGCACTTGTAGAGATTAAGAGTAGAGCAGCAGAGGTTAATGGTTATGAAATTACTTGGCAACCTAAGGTGTTAAGACACTTTACTTCAAAACTAAAACCTATACTTTAATTGGTAAAAGAATCCTTTAACTAGGGTTCTTTTTTCAGTTTAAAAATGTAATTCAATTCCATTAATCCAGTGAAAAAATATACTTTTTCCACAACACCTCAGAAGATGGCTGAAAAATATGTGTATCTTGCTACTAGTTTAAAGGTGAAAGGTATAACAGGACAATACTTTGATGAGAACAGCAAAAGTGTATCTTCAAGTAAGTACTCAAAGAACCAAAAAAATATTGAAGCAGTAATGGCATTAACAGATAAATTTCTATATCAAGCCAGACTAGGTTTTGGTTTTGCAGATAAACATCCTAAATATTTTAAGTTAAGTCAAATGTTTTCTAAAGAAAAGTCAAATCCAATCTATGAAGTTGCGTTAAAAGCACTTGGTGGTGACTCTACAGACATTCTTATTGTTATGATAGAAGATGCTTTTAACAAGCAAGAATTTTCATCTGAATATGAAAAAGAGAAAGTTGCTAAAAATCTTGAAGATTATGTTCGATTTATGAGATATGGGTTACAATGTGAAAAAAGCTGAAAAGCACTTACTTAAATATATAATATAGATATTTTTCTGTAGAAATATTTTGTAATTAATTGACTTATTATAGTGTTTATGGTAATATATATTTGTAGTTAAAAATTAAAAATACGGTAATAAGGGGATAGAATAAATGAAATCAACAGGAATAGTAAGAAAAGTTGACGAATTAGGTAGAATTGTAATACCTATAGAGTTGAGGAGAACATTAGATATTGAAATCAAAGATTCTTTAGGAATTTATGTTGAGGGGGATCAAATCATACTTATGAAATACAACCCTTCTTGCATTTTCTGTGGAGATGCTAAAGACATCACAAATTTTAAAGGTAAGAATATTTGTAAAAATTGTCTTGAAAAAATCAAAGAATAATTGAATGTAGTTGCTATGTAAAATGACTGATCTTCTTAGTGAGATCAGTTATTTTATTTTAGTAAGTCTAAAATTTTTATAGTTCCGCCTTATGTCGGTACCCTTTATTATGCATAGAAATTAAGGCTTTTTTACCCAAGTAATAATAGATAATAAAAGCGGTAAAATATAAAAAGATATTGGCAATAAACATGGATGATTAATCATTGATTAAATGATATAATATAGCTTAATTATATAAAACATGTAGAAATTACAATTCATGCTATTGAAATTTGTGAATTATTAGGAGGTACAATATGAAATATGATTTTGAAACGGTTATTAATAGAAGAAATACTGGCTCAGCAAAATGGGAGCAAATGAAAGACTGGAATCCTAATGTACCAGAAGGTATAGTTCCTTTTTCTGTTGCAGATATGGAACTGAAAAATCCACCGGAAATAGTAGAGGGTTTAAAAAAATATATTGATTCTACTATTTTAGGATACACAAAGGCTACGGAAGGTTATTTGGAAGCTGTATGTGACTGGATGAAAAAAAAACATAATTGGGAAATAAATCCTGAATGGATTATTGGTTCACCGGGTGTAGTAGGTGCTTTTTTCTCAGCAATCAAGGCATTTTCAAATCCTGGAGATGGGATTATAATTATGACTCCAGTTTATTATCCTTTCTATTTTGCTATAGAAAAAAATCATAGAAAGCTAGTTAAAAACCCATTAATAAATGATGGTTCTACCTATTTAATTGACTACGAAGATTTGGAAAAGAAAGCACAAGATCCAAATAATAAAATATTATTATTTTGTAGCCCTCATAATCCTACTGGAAGAGTATGGAGTAAAGAAGAATTAGAAAAAATAGGCGAAATTTGTTTAAGAAATGATGTTTTAATTATTTCTGACGAAATACATTTTGACCTTATTATGCCAGGATATAAACATACAGTATTTGCTTCAATTTCAGAGGAATTAGCAAATATAATGATAGTATGTACTTCTCCAAGTAAAACATTTAACTTAGCAGGAATGCAAACTTCAAATATCATAATACCAAATAAAAAACTTAGACATGGATATAGTAAAGAGGTTGAATCTGAGGGTTTTTTTACTCTTAACATTTTAGGATTTAAAGCATGTGAGATTGCATATAGAGAATGTGAAGAGTGGCTAGATGATCTAATAAACTTAATTTATCACAACCACTTAGAACTTAAAAGATACATTGAAGAAAACATTCCGAAAATTAAGGTGTTCGATCTTGAAGGGACTTACTTACAATGGATGGATTTCAATGGTCTTGGTTTGGATAAAAATCAGCTTGAAAAACTACTGCATGAGGAAGCTTTTGTATTCTTCGATGAAGGATATGTATTTGGTGAAGAAGGAAATGCTTATGAGCGTATGAATATAGCATGCCCAACAAAGGTAATGATGGAAGGTTTGGTAAGATTAAAAGAGACTTTGGAAACTGAGTATATAAAAAATATTCTTGAAACGGAAAGCTAAAATGAATTTTAAAGCTATCATATGCCATGTGCATGATGATAGCTTTTTTCTTTCTTTTACTACTTCATTTGATGTAGCACTACCAAGCCAACCAGGATTTAAACAAGCAATTAAAGTAGTTTTATCTCCATATTTTTCTATAATCTTCTACACTTTTTATAAATCTATTGTTATAGTTAGGGCATGCAGCATCATCTTTGAAATATAATAATTCCTGTCCCCAATCAGCTATTTTCATTTCTCTTTATAATAATAATAGAATATTACTTAGGTTGGTTATATAAAAAAATCACTATTTTTTGTACTTTTTTACTATCTTTAATGTAAATTATATTATTTGATAAATTTATATAGTAAATTATTATTGGAGTATAGAAAAATTTTAGATACAAATAAATTGAAAGGATATGATTAGTTGAATACAAATAATAGCTTATATGATGTAAAATTCGATTTGGTTTATGCAGAAAAAATTGTACAAAATTATAGCCAATCCACCGGGGTAGATTCTACAATAATTGATTTAGAAGGAAATGTTGTTTTTGAAACAAATTTAACTCAAAATTGCGCTATTTGCAGTTATATCAAAGCTACCATGCCAAATAATTGTTTTTGTAAACAATCACGTTTATATGGTGCTTATCAAGCGGAAAGATTCGAGGGAAAATACATATTCTTTTGTCCTATTGGTTTTGTGAATTGGGTTTCCCCTATAACTATCAATGGTATTATGGAAGGAGCAGTAATTGCTGGCCCTATATTAATGACAGTACCTGATAAAATTCTTTTAGAAGATATAGTAAAGAAATTTTTAATTAATAAAAATGATGTTGATTACGTAATGAATAATTTAAAGGTTATTGATATTATTGACCCACAAAAGGTTAATAGTATGAGTGAAATGCTTTTTGTGACTTCAAGCCATATCTCTGATATTCATCATTTTAGATATATTAATAAACAACTTAAAGAGAAACAGCAATCAGATATTTCAGAATACGTTCAATATATAAAAAGTTTGGATAAACAAGAGAAAATTAAAATAAACTATCCAATAGAAAAAGAAAAGGAATTAATTCAATGTGTAAAATCAAAAGATGTTACAGCTGCTAATAGTATCTTGAATGAAATATTAGGATCTATTTTATTTATTACAGGGGGAAGTCTAGAGAAAATGAAAATCAGAATTCTTGAACTTATAATACTACTTTCAAGAGCTTCTCTAGAAGGGGGAGGAAATAGTGAAGAAATTTTTGGACTAAATTATAAATATATTCATCAAGTAAATTCCTTCACTAATGTTGAGGATTTGACGGACTGGCTTTATAAAATAACCATTAAATTTTCTAATTTAGTGTTTAATATGAATGAAATTAGACATATAGACGTCATATATAAATCTTTAGATTATATAAAAAGAAATTATAGAAGAAAAATCACTTTAGAAGAAATATCTAACTATGTTCATTTGAGTCCAACATATTTTTCAAAGATTTTTAAAGATGAAATGAAAACTACATTTAAAAATTATCTTCAAAATCTAAGAGTGGAAAAAAGTAAGAAACTACTTATAGATACACAAATCCCTTTAATAGATGTTCCTAATATGGTTGGCTTTGAAGATCAAAGTTACTACTCAAAAGTTTTTAAAAAAATCCAAGGAATATCACCAGGAAAATTTAGAACTATGGCGGGAAAATCTATTTGATTATGAAATTAAGATAAAGTAGAACTATTACACTTTAATCCTAAATTATACATTATTTCAAAGGTTACAATGAATATTTATTGTAATAATAGTTTAATTATACTAAAATATAGATATTAAAACAAATATTAATATCTATATTACTTGTTACTGATGTTACCTTTAGTTCTTTATTTAGTAAAATATCTATAGGCATAGCATTATTTCTTTTTATAATAGGAGAAAGTCTCTCATTGCTTAAAAAGAACAAAGGAGATAAAAGTATTCCAGGAGATATTGGTATTATTATAGGTATCTCAATTGTATTTATAACTCATATTCTAAAGTGAATTAAAGAGGAGGAGTAAATAATGTCAAAAATTATTGAAGCAGTGATTTGGTTTGTCTCTTATCTGGGTTTTTTATTTGTTAGCTTAATGATGAGTGAGTATTTACCATTATTAATTCCAGGTGGAGATGACAACTTAAGACCAATTTATATTGGAGCAGGGCTTATATTTGCTACCTTAATTATTTGTACAAGGCTTATATTAAGAGAAATTAAAAATATAAATAAAGGGAGCGACTACGATGAAGATTAATTATAATGGAAAAATATTTAAAGCTGCAGCTACTAGTAACAATGCAGAAGTAAATGGTGAAACAACTTTTTATTATTTTCAAGAAGATGATATAGTTTGGGCAGAATAAGATTGAATGAAAAGTGGGAATGGACATCAGGTGATTTTTCAAAAGGGGAGTCAGTTATTGAAGAAGTTATTATATAACTCTAAAATATACTAATTTCTCACACACTATCATGGGGCACAGGATAACTATGGTCGAGTAGATGTAACGGTCTCTAGGTGTAAAGAATTTTTACTTGCTGCAGAATTGTTAGTAGCTCTTTTTCTAAACTAGAAATTGTACTATTAAAAACGAAAGGAAGAAAAAATATGGGGGCTTTAATTATAGAAGTGAGTGCTGTAATTTTAATAATATATGGGGTTATTATTCTTTCAGGAAAGAAGTTTGTAATTCCAAAACTTATTGAACGAATATATTGGCTATTTGTTCTTTGGGCGGGTTTCATAACTTCAAGTATCGTTGAAGGTAGAATAAGTATAGCTATATTAATAATTAGTGGTTTATTTTTTATTATATACATGATTTTAAATGAAAAAAACAAATATATAATCTGCAACGTGAATAGTGAACAGATTATTGAGATTATTAGAGAATATTTAACTTTTAAAGGTGTAAAAATAGCACAAGAAAAAAATGAACTAATTTTATCAGGCAGATATAAAGGGAAAATCAATATAGATTGTAATTTCTCAAGTATAGTAATCAATTTAAAAATGATTGATAAAAAAATTCGTTTGAACTTACTTAGGCATATCAAAATTGAATTAAATAAATTCAAAGGGAAGAAATATTCATTAGAGGGATATATATATATATTCATAGGATTGATAGTTATATTTATTTTTGCTAGAAAAACTTTATAGAATAGGAGGCTTTTCTGTGAAAAATTTTGGGATAATTAGATTAATTGCACTTGCTTTACTTAACATATTTTTGGCTATCAACAATATTGGTAGTGAAGTGTTTTGGATATTTGTAATTGGTTTTATATTTGCTATTATTGGAATTGCAACTCAAATTGCTAATAAGAGGAATAAAAACTCTTGAAAATAATATTAGTGATTATCATCATTTTCTATTACACAATACTTTATTCGCAGATGAACTTTTAAAAATTACACTACAGAGGTCGCAGGAGATAGATGGGAATTATCTCCTTGCTAATGTAATTTTTAATTTTATCTTATGCACTAATAAATTTTTCAACATTTCTCACTACTCTCTCAGCAAAAATTAATACTCTTTCTTTTTGCTGTTCAGTTCCATCTTTTATACATACAGCGCCAAAATGGGTATAAGGTAAACCAGCACTAGCACCTACTGAATGTATAAACATACCTTTAACTATTAGTTCACTTATAAGTGCTAATTCAGCGTTATCAGCTCCACCACCAACAAAGTTTTCAGTGGCAAATACACAACCAACTTTTCCGGCAAAATTCAGCTTACATGTATCCAACCATTTTTTCATTTGCCATGAATAAGTTCCTGCATAAGTAGGTGTTCCGAAAAATACTATTTTTGATTGTTCTAAAAATATTTTGTCAACATCATCTATAGACATACATTTTGTTTCAATTCCTTCTACTTTTTTTGCACCCTCTGAAATAAGTTTCGCAACTTTCTTTGTATTTCCAGATTCACTATGGTAAATTATTGATATTTTCACTTTCAAAACCCCCATTTTTTAGAATAAAGTCTATTAATAGCAATATTGCTATTAATAGACTTTATTAAATTATATACTTTAAAGGTAATATTATCAATAAATTGAAAAGTGTTTTGGAAGATATTACATTTTTGTATTATTTATTATTTTTCGACAGGGTATAACTTGTGATTATTATATTAAATTCTAATTTTATTAAAAAAAAAGATAAGTATGCTATGCTACTATGCGTTTTTATGATAAAATATGAAATTGGGATTTAAAGATTTGCCCAGAGAAAAGGAGAAAAATTATGAGTAGAGTTTTAATTATTGGAGCAGGCGGAGTTTCAAATGTAGTAATTAATAAATGTTGTATGAATCCAGAAATATTTGAAGAAATATGTATAGCTAGCAGAACAAAATCAAAATGTGATGCTATAAAAGAAAAATTAGATGGTGGAAAAACTGTTATTACAACAGCAGCAGTAGATGCTGATAATACTCAAGAAGTTATAGATTTAATTAATGATTATAAACCAGAGTTGGTTATTAATGTAGCATTGCCTTATCAAGATTTAACTATAATGGATGCTTGTTTAGCTACTGGAGTTCATTATTTAGACACAGCTAACTATGAGCCACCTGAAACACCGAAATTTGAGTATAAATGGCAATGGGCTTACAAAGAAAAGTTTGAAAAAGCTGGACTTACAGCAATTTTAGGCTGTGGATTTGATCCAGGTGTAACTGGTGTTTTTTCAGCTTATGCTTTGAAACACTATTTTGAAGAGATACATTATATTGATATCGTTGATGCTAATGCTGGTGATCACGGATATCCATTTGCAACAAATTTTAATCCAGAGATCAATATTAGAGAAATCACAGCTAAAGGACGTTATTGGGAAGAGGGTAATTGGGTAGAAACTGAGCCTCTTGAAATAAAACGTGTTTATGATTTACCTGAAATTGGACCAAAGGATACTTATTTATTGTATCATGAAGAATTAGAATCTTTAGCACATAACATTACTGGTATAAAAAGAATAAGATTTTTTATGACTTTTTCACAAAATTATATTAATCACTTAACTGTATTACAAAATGTTGGTATGACTTCAATTGAACCAATTGAGTATGAAGGTATGAAAATTCAACCTTTACAATTTCTTAAAGCTGTATTACCAGATCCATCTACACTAGGACCAAGAACTAAAGGTAAAACTAATATTGGTTGTATCTGTACAGGGATTAAAGATGGCAAAGAAGTAAAATATTATGTTTATAATATATGTGATCATCAAGAGTGTTATAAAGAAGTTGGTTCACAAGCAATTTCATACACAACTGGTGTACCAGCAATGATAGGTGCTAAATTGTTATTAGAAGGTAAATGGAAAAAACCTGGTGTTTATAATGTTGAAGAATTCAATCCAGATCCATTTATGGATGAATTAAATAAACAGGGATTACCTTGGCATGAGGATTTCAATCCTACACTGATTGATTAGTAAGGAGATTTGAAATATTATGAATATAGAAGATATACAAAAATTAAGTACTATTGAAACACCGGCTTATGTGGTTGATACAAGATTACTTGAGAAAAATCTGAAATTATTACGTGAAGTTCAGGATAAATCAGGTTGTAAAATCTTATTAGCTTTAAAAGGATTTTCTATGCATCAAGCCTTTCCACTTGTGGGTAACTATTTGGAAGGTATTACTTCAAGCTCTTTATTTGAAGCTAGATTAGGTTATGAATATATGGGAAAAGAAGTTCACATATATGCCCCAGCTTACAAAGATTCTGAAATAGATGAGATTATGAGTTACTGTGGTCATATGGTTTTTAATTCAGTAGCCCAATATCATAAATTTAGAGATAAAGCACTTGATCTTGGTATTGAATGTGGAATTAGAATTAATCCAGAATACTCAGAGGTTGAAACAGAAATATATGATCCATGTGCAACTAATTCTAGACTAGGAACTACTCTACAAAATCTTGAAGATGCTGATTTAGAAGGGTTAAGTGGATTACACTTTCATACTATGTGTGAGCAAAATTCTGATACATTAGAAAGAACACTTAAAGTTGTAGAAGAAAAATTTAGTCACTTATTTGATAAAATTAAATGGATAAATTTTGGTGGTGGGCATCATATCACAAGACCAAATTACGATGTAGAGAAATTAATTAATATAATAAAGAAGTTTAAAGAAAAATATAATCTTGAAGTGTACTTAGAACCAGGTGAAGCAATTGCTTTAAATACTGGGTACTTGGTAGCAGAAGTATTAGATATTGTTAAAAATAATATGAATATTGCTATATTAGACACTTCAGCAGCTTGTCACATGCCGGATGTTTTAGAAATGCCCTATAGACCTGAAATCGAAAATGGTTTCTTATCTTCAGAAAAAGAATATACTTATCGTTTGGCAGGGCATACTTGTCTTGCAGGGGATGTTATTGGTGATTATTCTTTTGAGAAACCACTAAAAGTAGGAGATAAATTAATTTTCAAGGACATGGCCCATTATACAATGGTTAAGAATAACACCTTTAATGGTGTAAATCTACCATCTATTATGGTTATGGATGATAATGATATAACTCTTGTGAAGTCATTTAATTTTGATGATTATAAGAGTCGATTGTCATAACATAAAACTCAAGAAATTTGCAAAGGTGGATTATACCATATTATGGTTAAAAATCCGCCTTATTTTTATGACTAAAAGTAAGAAATCAATCAAAAAAATTAGATATTATATCTGATAGAGTAATAAAAAGATGTGAGACAAGATTTAATTACTTTTTAATATTTGATTATCAAGCTATGCTTAGCCATAGATTTATGGCAGCATTTACAGGTGCATTTCTAAGATTGCCACCAGTGAAACAACTATTGGTAAGTGAGAAGTTTCAATCTAAGTACTTAATGAAATTAATTGAAAGTGTTAATGTTTAATTGAATTATTGATTTGATGATATCATAACATGAATGGGGCTATTACACTATAAATTAGTGAATAGCCCTGTTAATTACTTTTTTCTTTTATTTTTATACAAATTGGTGTCAGCTCTATTAAGTAACTGGTTAAGAGTAAGTTCACCATTAGGTTTCCACAATGAAAAACCAAGACTTATATTTAAATTATAAAAACGTTTCTCTTGTTTATTATGAATTTCAAGTAAGTTATCAACATTTTCACAAAAAGTTTCTTTATAATTAGATTCATCTGCATTAATTATAATACAAATAAACTCGTCACCACCAAGACGGCCAACTTTTCCGGTTCCATACAAGGCTTGTTCAAGAATATTTGCAATACTTATTATAGCAAAATCTCCTTCTTGATGACCATAAGCATCATTAATGAATTTTAACTTATCAATATCACCGTATACGATTCCAATGCTTTCATAATTGTACTTTTCCGTTGAAGATACCTTATCAATATATTCAAAAATACCTCTTCTATTGAGAACGTTTGTTAATGGATCTTTGATTGATATTTCCTCTAATTGTTGGTTGTATATCTTTAATTGTAAATTATATTTTTCTATTTTATCTTGAATCATCAAGCGTTCAAGTGTATTGGAAATTTGAGCTCTTATTATACCAAACATGGATTTGTTTTTTAAATTAAAATTGCAAATAACGTAGCCAAAATGAGTTTTCTTAAAAAACAATGGATAGAATACATATTCATGATGTCTATTGGATTCTGATAGATGTGAGGGCAGCATCTGACTAGATTCAAATCGACACTTTGGCAATATCACATTATCATCAATTCCTAATTCCATAGTAACTTCTGAAGGATAGACAAAGGTCTTATTACTACTGAATGTCATAGGTTCATCAAATAAACAAACATAAAAGTCATTAATATTGTACTCCTTCAAGTAAGGTATAATTACTTTAAAAAGGTCTTCGGTGGTTGATACTTCAGTTAACTGCATAATCATATCTGAGGAATAATAAAACATTCCACTAAACTCGTAATTCTCTTTGCGTTGTCTACGTATTGCTAGATTGCTTAAAATCAGTGTAGCATCATAGAAAATTTTATTTAATTCATTACAAATATTTAGTGCCCCTAGATCATAAATTTTATCTCTAAGCCACTGTATCAAAATAGTCCAGTCCGGTCCATTGGATTCAATTGTAAAAGATTGATAAATAATTTTAAAGTACAAGTGTAAAAAGGCTCCTTTTTGTACTTTATTCTCTAATTCCGCTACGAGGATATCAAGCAAATTAATTAATTGAATCTCATATTTACTAGAGTTATCTTTATCTGTGAACGAAATAATTTCATCTAAATAATTATTTTTTATTCTATTTATTATATTACCTATTGATTCATCTTTAATTCCTTGGATAGATTTAAAGTTCTGTAGCTGATTCTCTTGATTTTCTTTGAAAGTATTCTCTAAGAAATTAAAACAACCACAGGATTCACGAACAACAAGTTTACCACAAAAAGATTGCTTAATTATTGTAGCTTTCTTAGTTAATAGATTATGAATCCCAACTACAGCAGCTTTCCCCATTTCCACGCAAGGTTGTTTTATTGTAGTAAAAGTTGGCCAAAATGTTGTGGCATTTTCTATATCGTCAAATCCTGTAAATGCAACTTCATTTGGCATATGTATACCACGTTTTTTCAACTCACTATAGACACCTAATGCCATTTCATCATTAGCGCAAATAATTATATCTGGTGAAAAATGTATATCGTCATAAAAATACTCTATAGCAATCATACCTGATTCTTTTGAAAAATTACCTTCATATAATATTATATTTTTATTAGGTATTTCATATTCATTCATTATATCTATAAAGGCTTGTAGTCTTTCATTTGATTCACTGTTTTTCATTGGTCCAGAAACAAAAGCATAATTTTTATAATTATGTTCTTTTACTATATGTTCCATCATTTTACGCATACTCTCATAATTATCCATTGTTATGCAACTTATATTTTGACTATCTATGGATATATTTATTACAGGAACCTTATCAAACTTACTCATAAATTCTTTAAAAGTATTTTCTCCAGCATAATTGGATAATGTGCCTGAAATAGAGATAATGGCATGTATATAATCAAGATTTAGTAAGTTATATATGATATTATTTTCTTTCTGATTACTTAATGGTGGATCTAGCACTGAACCACAAAAAAACAAAACATTATAATCTAATGCTCTTGCTTCTTCAGCAATTACATCCCACAAATCTACCTGATAGTTTTGGTCTATATAAGGAATTAATATACCAATAGTTTTCTTATTATTTTTCATAACGTTTACTCCTGAATTCATAAATTTAATTAATACTTTAGTTTATATTTAGTTTACAATAAAGTCCACTTATAATCAATTTTTTTTCTTTTTTTTTACATATTATATATATTTTTTTACATTTATATTAAAATTTAGATTATAACATAGAATATTAGATTCATAGGTGGTACAATAACACATATAGTGAATAAATTAGTGAATTAAAGTTATGTTATTAAAGATAATAGAATGGGTAGTCTAAAACAATATATTCTAACAATACTAGTAATCATATTATATTTAGTTTGCCCAGTGCCTTGGAAAACACCATTAGTTAATTGAAATACTGCCCAAGGGATTACAGATATAGAGTATACACCCATTGCATTAACTGTATGAAATAAAACCTGGCTATCACCACCAGAAAAAAAACTAGCTAATACATGACTAAAAGGCAATACTAAACATATTAATAAAAATGAAAGTGCTTAGTTTCCACTAAAGGGAACTAAGCACTTTATATTTAAATTAAATAAATCTACTAATTTCATCAACTGACATTCTTGGAGTTGCTGCTGGTGCTCCATCTGGATAACCATAAACAATAAGTGCAGCTACTGTTTCTTCTTCAGGTAACCCTACTATTTTAGAAATTGAGTCATCATCAATAACTCCCATAATTACTGTTCCAACACCTTTAGCATGTGCTGCTAAACAGAATGTTTGACACGCAAGACCAGAGCTAATTTAAAACAAAAATATAAATAAAGATATAAGTATTTAATATAAACAATTTACTTTTTAAAGATGTAGATGTATAATATAAGTGATAACAATTATCGATTAATAACAAATATTAAAGAAGGTGATTTAATGGTTAAAAAAAGAATAAAAATTATATTTAGTTTATCCCTAGTATTTTTGATCATCCTTATTATAGCAAGGGTTACTATATCAAATAAAAATAATGATAAATCAAATGAAGATAAAACAACAATTGAATACGATGATACTAAATATGAAAAAGCAATATTTGCCGGAGGATGTTTTTGGTGTATGGAGCCCCCTTTTGAAAAACTTGAAGGAGTACAAGCTGTAGTATCTGGGTACACTGGTGGGTATGTAAAAAATCCTAGTTATAAAGACGTTTCTAGTGGGACAACAGGTCATTTAGAATCTGTGTTTATTATATATGACCCTAAAGTAATTTCATATGCACAATTATTAGATGTATTCTGGAAACAAATAAATCCAACAGATGCACTAGGGCAGTTTGTAGATAGAGGAGAACAATATAGTTCAGCTATTTTTTATAAAGATGAGGAACAGAAAAGAATTGCTCAAATTTCAAAAGAACAAATTGATAAATCGGGTATTTATGAAGCTTCTGTGGTAACAAAAATTATTTCTTTTGATGAATTTTATGTAGCAGAAGAATATCATCAAGATTATTATTTGAAAAATAGTTTAAAATATAAATATTATAGAAATGCATCTGGAAGAGATGATTATTTAAAAGAAATTTGGGGAGAAGAAAAAAAATTTGAAACTATAATTTACGGAGATGATAAAATGAAAAAATATAGCACTTTGCCAGAAAAAGAAATAAAAGAAAAATTAACAGAAAATCAATATGAGGTATCAAGACAAAAGGGGACAGAGCCAGCTTTTAATAATGAATATTGGGATAATAAAAAAGAAGGGATATATGTAGATTTGGTATCGGGAGAACCTTTATTTAGTTCTACAGATAAATATGAATCAGGAACTGGGTGGCCCAGCTTTACAAAACCTATAGATGATGCTTATATTGCTTATGAAAAAGATAGAAGTTTGTTTTCTGTTAGAACAGAAGTAAAAAGTAAAATCTCAGGCTCACATTTGGGGCATGTATTTGATGATGGTATAGAACCTACTGGACTTAGATATTGCATGAACTCAGCAGCACTTAGATTTATACCTAAGGAAGATTTAGAAAAAGAAGGATATGGTGAGTACTTAGAACTTTTTTAGTAGTAGCATAATTATTTTTGACAAAAGGAAATGTATTCTTTAGAATAAGAACTAGGGTTGGGTTAAAATACAATGAGAGAATAAAATAATGTAATTATGGTATAATCTAAAAAGATACAATTTAAAGAAGAAAATATGAGGTGATAATAATGAAAGCATTATTTATTGGTGGAACAGGAACAATAAGTTCAGCAATATCAAAATTAGCAGTAGAAAAAAATTGGGATCTTTATTTACTTAACCGTGGAAATAAAACTGATAGAATTCCAGAAAAAGCTAGAGTTATTAAAGCAGATATAAATCATGAAGAAACCGTTGTAGAACTTATAAAAGATATGAAGTTTGATGTGGTAGTTGATTTTATAGCTTACTCTCCTGAACAGATTAAAAGAGATATAAGGATTTTTTCTAAAAAAACCAAACAATTTATATTTATTAGTTCGGCATCCGCTTATCAGAAACCACTATCTCATTACAAGATAACAGAAAGTACTCCCTTAGATAATCCTTATTGGAAGTACTCTCGTGATAAAATTGTTTGTGAGGAAATTTTAATGGAAGAATATCGTAAAAATAAATTTCCTATAACTATTGTGCGACCAAGTCATACCTATGATGAAAGAAGTATTCCCACAGCTATTCATGGAAAAAAAGGAAGCTGGCAAGTGATAGACCGTATTATTAAAGGAAAGCCAGTAATTATACATGGTGATGGTTCTTCTTTGTGGACACTTACTCATAGTTCGGATTTTGCTAAAGCTTTTGTTGGCCTTATGGGAAATGGCGGAGCTATTGGAGAGTCTGTACAAATAACTTCAGATGAGTCTCTTACTTGGAATAGAATTTATGATTGTATAGGAGAAGCCCTTGATGTAGAAGTTAAAAAAATGCATGTATCCACTGATTTTCTTGTGGCCTGCCAAGCTGATTTAGAAGGTGGTTTAGTAGGGGATAAATCCAATTCAGTAGTATTTGATAATACCAAAATTAAAAGGCTTGTTCCAGATTACGTTGCTACCACTAGATTTGATCAAGGTGTTAGACAGTGTGTTGAATATATATTATCCCACCCTGAAGTTCAAGTTGAAGATAAAGAGTTTGATCTTTTCTGCGATAATGTAATAAAAGTACAACAGCATGCAGAGGAGTTATTTAAGAATTTGTAATTATAAAGAATAAAACATAAAATTATTGAATTATTTTTCTATATGTCATAGGCGTAAATCCAGTTAGTTTTTTAAATGTTTTAGAAAAATAACTGGTAGATTCAAAGCCTATTTGAAAGCCTATGTCAGAAATACTGATATCGGTGGTTTTTAATAGCTGTTTTGCATATTGAATTTTTAATTGTAAAATATATTTTATAGGTGTTTGGCCTGTGATTTTTTTAAATAATTTATAAAAATAGTCTTCGCTAACATGAAAATGGCTGGCTAACACAGGTATGGAAATTGACTCTGTAAAATGTTCTTCTAAATAGTTGAGAATATTCATTTCTCGTGTGGATAATGTTTTGTTTTGAATAAAGGCTTTACCTATTAATTTATCACTTCGGTATAGTGTTGCTAATAGCATTAGGAAGCTGCTTTGTATAGCAAGTTCTTTCCCTATATAATCTTGAGAAATACAAGATAGTAATTTTGAAATTGATTGATGACACTCCAATTGCCATGTGGGGGTGTCTTTTTTTGTGCTAATATGTGGAATCACATTTGGCAATAATAATCGGCCACTGTTTAAAGGTTCAATATAGCGTTCATAAATAGGATTGTTTAGTTCCATAGAAAGTATATCGTAGGATATTACCAATAGTTTAACAGAGCAATAAGTGTTATTTGCTGAAATGCCGTAATGTACTTGATTTGGGTTAATAATGCAGATATCACCAGTATTTAATTGAAAATCTTGAGTATCTATTTTCATGGAGATAGTACCTTTATCTACATAAATAATCTCTATATTTGGATGCCAATGACAATAAAATAAATCTATATCTGGCTGTGAATTCATTTCAACGTAGGTAACAGGAAAATTAGGGTTTAATTGTATTCTTTGAAATTCGGGTTTATTTTTCATATTATCCATATAACAGAATAGTTATAAAACTATCGTTAATCCTTAAAGAAATTTAGTTTTAACAATAGTATAATATAAATAACTTGTAAAAGCAAAATATTTAATTATAAAAAATATCAATAAATTATTATAAGTTGATAAACTATGAAGGAAAGGTGAAAATATGAGAGGAAAAGAAATAATTAGTAATTGGAAGTTTAATTTAGGGGATATAAAAGAAGCACATCTTTTATCAAAAGATGACACTCAGTGGAGAACAATAAATTTGCCTCATGATTGGAGTGTAGAACTTCCCTTTAACAAAGAAGAAGGGGAAGCTTGCACAGGTTTTCTTCTTGGAGGCATAGGATGGTATAGAAAACATTTTAAAACCGCAGAAGACATGATAGATAAAAGGGTAATAGTGAATTTTGATGGAATATATTGCCGTTCAACTATTTATTGTAATGGAGAAATGATAACCTTTCATCCAAATGGGTATACACCTGTGCTTGCGGACATCACTAAATACTTAAATCCTTTAAATGAGGAGAATGTTATAGCCGTTAGAGTTGATCATTCAAGACATGCAGATAGTAGATGGTATACAGGTTCTGGTATATATAGAAAAGTATCTATGCATATATTACCAAAAGTTCATATTCCTGTTTGGGGAGTCAGTGTAATAACTCCAAAAATCACAGATTTATTGGCAGAAGTAGAAGGTAATGTAGAGCTAGTTAATGAGTTCAGTGAAAATCAAGATATTGAAGTTTTAATGAGAATTATAGATGAAGAAGGTAAGAAAGTTGTTGAAGAAAAACAAAGGGTGAAACTTTCAGAGCATTCTTCAAGTAACATCAAATTCAATGTATCAATTAATAATCCAGTTAGATGGGAAGTTTTAAATTCACATCTTTATAAAGCTGAAGTTTGTATACTTAAAGATAATAATATTATTCAAACAGAAATAGTTAAATTTGGGGTAAGAGAGTTTAAGTTTGATGCAGATAAAGGCTTTTTTATTAACAGCAAAAGAACTTTAATCAAAGGTGTTTGTTTGCATCATGATGGAGGAGCAGTAGGTGCAGCAGTGCCATTAGATGTATGGAGAAGGCGTTTAGATGCCCTTATATTGTGTGGATGTAATGCTATAAGAACAGCTCATAATCAAGTGTCAGAGGATTTTCTTGATTTATGCGATGAATTAGGAATTTTGGTTCAAGAAGAATTTTTTGATGAATGGGACAATCCAAAAGATAAACGTCAAAATGGAGAAGAAAAAACCGTTGACTATTTATCAAGATGCTATACAGAATTTTTCAGAGAGTATGCTCAAGATGATTTACAAAATACTATTAAAAGAGATATAAATCATCCTAGCATTATTCAATGGTCTATTGGTAATGAGATTGAATGGACCTATACTAAGTACAATAATGCTACAGGTTATTTTGGTATTGATGCAGATGGGTCTTACTTTTGGAAGTTGCCACCTAATGATATTGATGTAATTAAAGAAAATATTTCTAAAATTCCTAGGGATTATTATGATGTTGGAACCACAGCTAAGAAGTTGGCTAATTGGACTAAAGAAATGGATACAACAAGACCTATTATAGCAAATTGTATTTTGCCAAGTGTTAGCTATGAAACAGGGTATACAGACGCTTTGGATATAGTTGGATATAGTTATAGAAGAGTGATATATGATTATGGTCATACTCATTATCCAGAAAAACCTATAATGGGAACTGAAAATGTACCTCAATGGCATGAATGGAAGGCTGTGCTTGAAAAAGAACATATTGCAGGAACGTTTTTGTGGACTGGTTGTGACCATATTGGGGAAGCACAAGTTCAGGGTCCATGGCCAAGAAAAGGTTCAAATTTAGGATTAATAGATTTAGCTGGTTTTGATAAACCATCTTATCATATGTTTAAAGGGTTATGGAATGAAGAACCTCATATAAAAATATTTACGCAAACATTAGATAAATCTTTATATAATCTTGATAAAGATGGGATTTTAGTTGAAAAGGAAAAAGATGCTTGGCAGAAAAGATTATGGTTTTGGCATGATGTTAATCCTCATTGGAATTACATGAGTGAAGAAGGTATAGTTGTAGAAGTTTATTCAAATTGTGAAGAAGTTTCTTTATATGTCAATGATGAGCTTGTAAGTACAAGACATCTTAATGAGTTTGAGGATAATATTTATAAATGGTTTGTGCCTTATACAGAAGGAACAGTTAAAGCAATTGGTAGAAAGGGTAATAAAAAAGTTGAGAATAATATTCCAACTACTGGACCAATTGATAAAATAGATTTAACTACTGACAAAAATATAATAAAGGTTTCCTCAGACAGTGTGGCACATATAGTTGTACAACTTGTAGATAAACAAGGGCATCCAGTCAAAATAGTCAATGAAGAACTATTTTTTAATATAAAAGGAAATGCTAAAATTTTAGGAGTAGATAATGGTCATCCAGACAATGTTCAAAATTTCCAAAATAATAGTATTGTCACTAGTCAAGGTAGAGCTTTGATGATTCTACAAGCAATTGATGAAGGCCAGATTGAGGTAGTGGCAATTTGTAAAACTTTAGGATTGAAGTCGGCACCATGTAAAATACAAGCAATTAGATAGCATTATAAAGAAATAAGATTTTGTATCCTCTAAACCCTCAGTATTAAAGGGAGTAGAGGATACATCTTTTTGATTTTTTTCTTTTGTTAGTAGATGAATTATATTGTAAAAATAAAATTACATTAGGTTATTTAACAATAAAAGAACTTCTATTTCGCAGAAAAATTACATTACAATAATAACATAATCATCAAACAAAGCAAAGCAAAACTAGATTTGATAAAACAGTGTAGTCAAAAGGTAAAAATGAAAAATCATAAAAGTTGTTATTAAAAAAGAACATATGTATGCATATAAACTCAAGTTCTTGGAAATAGTATAAGGGTAATGGTTAATAAAGGGAATGAATTTCAATGAAAAAATTGGTATAATATATATAACAAAGCCTTCAGATAGATGGTTAATATTTTTAATAAATCTACATGATGAGGTTTTGTTAAAGCGTAAAAATAATAAGTTACAGTTAAGATATATTAAATAAAATCATAAAAAAAGGAGTTAATGATGAAAATACTACATACTGGTGATTGGCATTTAGGTAAGAATTTAGAGGGTAAAAGTAGATTAGGAGAGCAAGAAGCTTTTTTAAAAGATTTTCTGCAAATAGTGGAGGAGAATAATATAGATTTAGTTATCATAGCTGGGGATATATATGATCATAGCAATCCACCCGCTTATGCCGAAAAAATATTCTATGATACTTTAAAGAAACTGTCTTCAAATGGAGAGAGGCTTACTTTAGTTATTTCAGGAAATCATGATAACCCAGAAAGGTTAGTTGCAGCAGGTCCTCTAGCTAGAGATCATGGCATAATAATGGTGGGTACACCTAAGACCGTTGTTGACACAGGGGAATATGGCATTCATAAAGTCGTAAAATCAGGGGAGGGATTTGTGGAGTTAGACATAAATGGAGAAAAAGCAGTTATTTTAACTGTACCTTATCCTAGTGAAAAAAGGTTAAATGAAGTTTTATATGGAGAAATGGATGAAGATGAAGATAGATTAAAATCATATAGTGATAGAATTTATTCTTTATTTAATTCATTAAAAGATAATTATAGAGAAGATACAATAAATTTAGTTGCATCTCATCTTTTTGCAATGGGAAGTCAAGAATCAGGTTCTGAGAGAAGTATACAATTGGGAGGAAGTTTTATTGTGAATGGAAGTTGTTTCCCAAGTGAGGCACAATACATTGCATTAGGCCATATTCATAAACCACAAATTGTTCCAGGAACAGAGGGTCGAGCACGTTATTCTGGATCGCCTATTCATTACAGTAAAAAAGAAATTAATTTTACTAAAAGGTGTTATGTAATTGATGCTAAAGCTGGGATACCATGTAATATTGAAGAAGTTGAATTTAAAGTTTATAAGCCTATAGAAATATGGAAGTGTAAAAATATTGAATCCGCTATTATGAAATGTGAAGAAAATAAAAATAAAGAATGCTGGGTTTATTTAGAAATATCAACTGACAGATATATTAGAGAAGATGAAATAAAACAAATGAAAGATTTAAAAAAGGATATTTTAGAAATTACTCCACTGATTAAAGGAATAGAAAGTGAGGAAACTGATGCAAATAGTTTATCAGAAAAATCATTCCAAGAAATTTTTACTGAATTCTATTTAAAAGAAAGAAATGTAAATCCAGATGAGGAATTAGTAGAATTATTATTATCAATTGTTAACGAGGATGGTGAAGAAAATGAAACCTATTAAGCTAAAGATTAAAGGATTAAATAGTTTTATCCAAGAGCAAGAAATAGATTTTGAAAAACTTACGGATAGAGGATTATTTGGGATTTTTGGAGATACGGGTAGTGGAAAATCAACAATACTTGATGGCATCACATTAGCTTTGTACGGAGTAGTTGCAAGAAATAGTAAAAATTTTATTAATACAAATTGCAATTCTGCAAATGTTAGTTATAAATTTCAGATTTCAGGGAAAGAGACTAAGACATACATTGTAGATAGAGAATTTAAAAGAGATAAAGCTTCAGGCAATCCTAGAAGTGGTAATACTAAGATTGTTCAATTAATTGGTGATAAAGTAGAAGTTTTGGCAGAAGGTAAGACAAGTGTTGATAAAATGTGTGAAGAAATAATTGGATTAAAAATAGATGATTTCTCAAGAACAGTTGTATTACCTCAAGGAAAATTTAGCGAATTTTTAAAGTTGGAGGGCAAATCTAGAAGAGAAATGCTTGAAAGACTTTTTAATCTACAAAAATATGGTGATGAATTATCAAGCAAGCTTATTTTGGCCATGAGAAAAAATAGAAGCGAAGAGAATATTCTTACTGGTGAACTAAAAGAATATGAGAATATTAGTGAAAAAGCTTTGGAGGATAATAATGAAGCATTAAAAACTATTTTAGACAAATTAAAAGATGCTAAAGAGAACCAGAATAAAATTGATGAGAATTTTAAGCAAGGTCAAGAACTTTGGAATCTTCAAGAGGAATTAATAAGTTATGAAAAAGAAGAAAATTTATTAAAACAGCAAGAAGAAAATATTAATAATATAAAAAATAAAGTTGCGTTAGGGGAAAGTGCATTAAAGGTTAAACCTTATATAGATACATATGAAAGTATATTAAATGAAATTAATATTGTTGAAAAAACATTAATGAATTTAGACAAAGAATTAGAACTTATTAATAAAGAAAAAGTTATGATTGAAGAAAAGTTAAAAGAATTAAGTAGAAAAAAAGAAAATGAATTACCATTATTGAGGGTTAAAGAGGAAAAAGTTTCACAGGCAATTAAAGAAAAGAATTCATTTGATATTCTTATTAAAGAAATTGAACAACTAGAAAAAAAACATAATGAATTAAAAACAACACTAAAAGAAAAAGATTTACAAAGAAAAGAACTAGAGAATAATATGGAAAATCTCAAGGCTGCTATCTTAAAGAAAGAAGAAGATATGGAGTCAGTTAAAATTGATTTAGATTATAAAAACAAAGTTCAACAAGGACTTTTAATTAAAAACCAGTATTCTGAATTAATAAGTCAAAGAGAAAAAACTGAAATGAAAATTTTAAAAATTAAAAAAGATATTGATTTAAATCTTACAAATTACAATTTATTTAAAAAAGAAGTTTATGAAAATTCTAATAGTTTAAAAAACTTAATTATTCAATTAGAAATGATAAAAAACGAATTTCCAGGCACTAGTGAGGAATTATTAGAGTTAAAAGAAAAATTTATTAATGGGAAAAATAAATGGGATAAATTTAATGAACTAACCAAAGATACTAAAGGAATAAAAGATAGAGTTCAAAAATTAAAAATAGAGATTTCTATCAAAAAAGAAGAGGAAGTCAATCTTAAAAATAATGTAGAGGAATTAAAGAAAAAATTAAAAAGAAGTGAAGCAGAAAGCCTTGCACAGGTTTTGAGAGAACAACTTTCATGGGGGGATATTTGTCCGGTTTGTGGTTCAAGGGAACATCATATTGAAAGCATAAAAATTAATGATTTATCTGAAATTGAAGGGTTAAAAAAAGACCTTGTTGAAAAGGAAAACCTCTTGAAGTTACTTGAGCAGCACATAACAAGAGAAGAAACTAATATTGAAAATGAAGTAAATAAATCAAAAGATAAATCAAGAGAAATTGATGAACTAGGAAACGCTTTTAAAGAATTGAGTGTAACAGAGTTAGAAAGTAATTTTAATGTGTTTAGTGATAAATTTAAAGAATTTAATGAAAAGAAGAATATTATAGAAGAGAATATTAAGAAAACTACAGATGAAAAAAATAAATCAGAAAACAAATTTAGTAGTGCAAGTGCAAGTCTTGAAGAAAATACTAAGCAATATAATGATTTTATGGATAGTATAAAAGAATTAAAAGAGGAAATTGAGAAGGTTGAGAAAAAACTGAAAGCTATAACAGAAGAGTTAAATATAGAAGATTTTGAAGAAAAAAATGAAGAAATTTTATTAAAGGAGAAACAAAGAGAAACCTTAGAAAAACAGGTTAAAAACCATAGAATTGAATTTGAAAATTTCTCCAAGAAAAAAGAGGAATTAAGCAAAGAAGTATTTGAACTAAGAGAAGAAATAATGAAAAAGCTTACTACCATAACTGAAAAGAATATTAGTAAAGATGAAAAGATTGCATCAATTAAAGATAAAGTGGGTGATGAGGAGGATTTAGTTGGATTAAATAAAAAGATCACTCAAACCATTAAAGAAATTGAAGAGACTTTTAAAATTACTGAAGAAAGAAAAAAAGATATAGATAGCAAATATCAGAAAATAAATGATAGCATCGTAGGTGGGAAAGGACAATTAGAAACTTTAATTAAAAGTAAAATATTAGCTAATAATAAATTAGAAAAATCGTTAATGGAAGAGAATTTTGAAGATCTACAAAAGGTAAAAAAATTCTACATAGATAAGCAGAAAATAGATTCTTATAAAAATCAGATAGAAGGGTATTTAAATGAACTAACTAAGGTTATTGGATCTATAGAAAATATTAATAAAAAGATTAATGGGAAAAGTTTATTGGAAGAACAATGGGAACAATTGAAAAAAGAAAAAGATGAAATCAAAGTAATAGTAAAAGATCTTGATGAAGCTAGGATTAAAAAACAAGTGGAAATAAATACAATAAAAGAAAAATTAATAAATCTCTTAAGTTTATTAAAGAAAAAGGCAAAAATTGATCATAAATTAGCTTTATTGGATGATTTAGAAAAACTTTTTAAGGGAAAGAGATTTATAGAATATGTAGCATCAAATCAACTAAAATATATTTCTGTTGAAGCATCAAAGATTTTAAAAGAAATAACAGGTGGAAATTATGCTTTAGAAGTAGATGAAAATGCTAAGTTTATTATAAGAGATTATAAAAATGGTGGGGCAGAAAGAGATGCATCTACTTTATCAGGTGGAGAAACATTTTTATCCTCTCTTGCACTAGCACTAGCTTTATCTTCACAAATTCAATTAAAAGGAACTGCACCTCTTGAACTATTCTTCCTAGATGAAGGGTTTGGTACTCTTGATAATAATTTACTTGAAGTTGTTATGGGAGCTTTAGAGAAGATACATAATGATAAACTTAAAGTTGGAATAATAAGTCATGTTGACTCAATAAAAAATAGAGTGCCTGTAAAGTTATTGGTGACAGCAGCAGAATCAGGGGAAGGAGGAAGTAAGGTGAAAATGGAAAGAAGTTAGTTTATGATCTAGCACTGAAGCTAATGAACAAAGGATGGAAAGGAGAATCAGAAACATGACATTTATACAATTCGAATCAACACTATCAAAGATAAATGATTGGTTAATATTTAGAATTCCTGAGAGTTGTAGCGCTAAGTTTTCATCAAGGGGAATGGTTATGATTGAAGGAACTATTAATGGTGTGGATTTTCATACTGAACTAGAACCGGATGGAGCGGGAAGCCACTGGTTTAGAGTAAGTGACAATTTGTGGGAAAAAGCAAACTTAAAATTAGGAGTAATTGCAAAAATTTCTATTAAACCGCTTGAATTGTGGCCTGAACCAGAATTACCTGTGGACTTAAAGAATGCATTAAAATTATGCAAGTTGGAGAACCAATGGGACACAATTACAACAAAGGCACACTGGGAATGGATTCGATGGATTCGATCAACACATAATCCTCAAACAAGTGAAAAAAGAATAAAAACATTATGTTCAATGGTGGCATCCGGGAAAAAAAGACCTTGCTGTTTTGATCATAGTCGTTGCACTATAACTGAAGTATCAAAAAATGGTGTATTGCTGTAAGAAATCTATAAGATATAGGAAACTGCGTATATTAGCGAAATGGAATGAGAAGAAAAAGGTATTTAAAATTCAAAATAATAATCAAAAACCATAATAGTTGAACCGGTATACCTAGATAGGAGAAAAATAAAATGAAAAGATGTAATTGGAAAAATTTAGATAGAAGTGAAACGTACAAAGAGTACCATGATAATGAATGGGGAGTGGCTTCTTATGGTGATGACTACTTATTTGAGATGCTGATACTTGAATCTTTCCATTGTGGTTTATCCTGGCTTATAATTTTGAATAAAAGAGAAGCCTTTAAAGAAGCCTTTGATAATTTTAATCCATCTATAATAAAGGATTATGGCGAAACTAAAGTTGAAGAGCTTTTATCCAATAAAGAGATTGTTAGAAATGAAGCTAAAATAAGAGCAACAATTAATAATGCTTTATGCTTTTTAAAGGTGCAGCAAGAGTTTGGTACTTTTTGTGAGTATATATGGTCCTTTACTAATAATCAGATTGTTTATCTTGAAGATGATAAAATTGTACAAACTAATGATTTATCTGATAAAGTTTCAAAGGATTTAAAAAAGCGTGGATTTAAGTTTATGGGTAGTGTTACAACATATTCTTACTTAGAGGCTATTGGTATAATGAATAACCATATATCCGATTGCATTAAGAATTATAAAAATCAGTAGATATAGATAAATTTTCTCTAATATCCTTATTGATTATATACAAAGGTAATAAAACAATGTAATGTAATTGTGACATTTATCTTGTAAAGTTAAATTAACTTAAGAATCAATCTTTGGATAGGAGGAATTATAAATGAAATGGATAAAAAGTGTGTCAGTAGTTATTTTAGTGATATTAATAGCAGTGGCTATAAAATTTGGTTTATTTTCTAATAGTTCATCAAATAAAACTGAAACTGATAGTACCAGTATTACAGCTAGTGAAGATAGTGAAACAAATTCAACAAAAGAAGTAAAATCAACAACAGAGGATAATAATGCAAGTGTTGATAGTGTGATTTTTCCTCATGATCAAGTTGTAGATGTAAATATTGAAATTGATGAAGATCTATATGAAGAAATGAATAATAATGCTACAGAAGAAGAATATGTTATGGCTGATATAACTTACAATGGTTATACCTTTGATAGTGTAGCCATAAGACCAAAAGGCAATTCTAGTTTAAGTTCAGTAGCAAAATCCACTAGTGATAGATATAGTTTTAAAATTGACTTTAATTATTATGAAGAAGACCAAGACTTTTTAGGAGTAACTAAAATAAATCTTAATAATATATATAAAGATCCAACAATGATGGCAGAATATATAGGCTACGAAATGCTTGAAGATCTAGATGCAGTTGCTGCAAGAACTACTTATGTTTCTTTATCTATAAATGGAGAATATTTTGGATTATATTTAGCAGTAGAGCAAGTGAATAGTTTATTTTTAGATGAAAACTATGGTAATGATTCTGGAGAGCTATATAAACCAGAGCAAGGAGTAGGAGCGGATTTATCATATATTTCTGATAATGGTATGGATTATACGGGAATGGTACCTGATGACATGGACGAATATGATAATGAAGCATTAGTTCAGCTTATAAAAACAATAAACGAAGGTGGAGATTTAGAATCAATATTTAACGTAGATTCTTTCTTAAAGTATTTAGCTGTTAGCACTATGACTATTAATTATGATGGCTATCAAGGCGGCATGTTTCATAATTATTATCTTTATAATAACAATGGTGTCTTTGAGTGGATTGCATGGGATTTAAATGAGATATTTAATGGTTTTTCTAGATCAGCGGCTTCAGATGAGGAAGCAACTGAACATTTAATAGATGAACCTGTATCAGGTGCAATGTCAAATTATCCATTAATAGAAGCAATATTTAAGAATGAAGAATATGTAGATAAATATCATGAATATCTTCAAATTCTAAGTGAAGGATATTTAGCTGAAGATAATATAAATTCAAAAGTTCAATCAACTTATAATATGATTAAGGATTATGTAGAAACAGATCCAACAGCGTTTTATTCCTACCAACAATTTGAAACAGCTTTGTTTGAAGATGAAGGAAACTCTTTAAGTTTAATGAGCTTTGTTGAAAAAAGAGTGGCTAATGTAGAACAACAACTCTCAGGAAAAATTCCAAGCACAAATAATGGGCAAGGCAATTCTGGAAGTGGTGGTAATGCAGGGAGAAATCCTGGAGGAGCTAAACCAGTAAGACAATAAGAATTTGAGAATAGATAAATTTGCATTTTGCAAATTTATCTATTCTTTTTTAGGTTTAAGTAATTTTATTACCTTCGACGTAACGAGCAATTATGTTTCTATCATCACCTATATATATAAATCTTTCTAATCTATCTTCTAAAGAATATCTATCAGCAGTAAGAGAGTCATCTTCAATAACTAAGGCATCAAAGAAATAGCCTTCTTCAAAACTACCAACTTTACCAAAAAATTCTCCGCCACCTTTAGTAGCTAAGTAAAACACTTCAGAAACAGTAAGAGGGGTATATTCAGGGTTGCTTAAACTTAATAATTTTGATAATTGAATTGCTCTAACCATGGCTTCATTTAAAGCTATTTTATGTCCACCAGCTATATCACTGCCAAGTCCAATTTTAAGTCCCAAATTTAAATATTTTCTTAAAGGCATTATACCACTTCGTACATTAATATTTGAATCAGGGCAATGAACCAAAATAACATTATTTCTTTTTATAATTTCAGTTTCATCATCAGATAAGTAAACGCCATGTGCCAATATAGTTGGAGTTTGTCCAAATAAAGAATTATCATTATATACATCTAAATAATTTTCTGCATTAGGAAAAAGTTCTTGCACCCATCTAATTTCATCTAGATTCTCATTTAAATGAGATTGAACAGGTAAAGCATATTCTTTAGCTAGTGAACCTAGTTCTTTTAATAACTTATTCGTACTTGTGGGAGCAAATCTGGGGGTTATAATTGGTTTAACTAAAGGCTCATCCTTATATTTTTCTATAAGATATCTAGTACCATCTATTGAATCCTCAGTACTTTCAAGAATAAAGTCAGGGGCATTACTATCCATATTAACTTTACCAATATAAGCACCAATACCTTTTGCCTTTAATATTTCAAATAAAATTTCCGTACCCGCAGTTGAAGAAGATGCAAATATGCAAGCTCTAAGAGTACCACTTGCAATTAATTTGTCAGCAAATTTTGTATAAACTTCCTTTGCAAATTCTTCATTTTTGAATTCTTTTTCTAAATCAAAAGTATAGTCATTTAACCAGTCCAGTAATTGTTTTGTCATTCCCATTCCACATTGAAGAAATTGTGCAGCGTGCAAATGTAAATCAACAAAACTTGGTATTATTAATTTTTCTTTATAATCTTTAATCTGATAATTCATATATTTTTGGGGGAGTACCTTGTAAATTGCTTCTACTATACTATCTTTGACTACTATATAACTATCTTTATAAACTGTTAATTTATCTAAGGTTTTTGTAAATAAAATATTTCCTTTTACTATAAGTATTTTTTCCATGTTAGTCTGCTCCTTAATTTTGTAGGTATTTGAAAAAGCTAGCTTATTTAACTGTTTTTAATTTATCAATATCAACTCGATTGTTTAAACTAGGCAATATTTTTCTTGTATGTTCAAGATAATCCCAATCGACGTCAACCACAGTTGAACATACCCGTTCTGAAGCTTTTGCTATAACAGTTCCCCAAGGATCAATTACCATACTATTTCCAAAGGACACTTTTTTATCAGCTCTTTCTCCAATTTGACCTACCGCAACAATGTAAATTTGGTTTTCGATTGCTCTAGCTTTTAACAATGCTTCCCAGTGATCTTTTCCAGTATGCACAGTAAAGGCAGCAGGAACGAAAATCAATTTAGCTCCATTTAATGTAAGCTTTCTAAATAATTCAGGAAATCTCAAATCATAACAAATAGTCATGCCAAAATCTCCAAGTTCATTACTGATATTAACAATGGAATCTCCTCTATTAAATATATTTGATTCCTTATACACTAGATTTTCACCCATATCTACATCATACAAATGTATTTTTCTATAAGTGGCTTCAATCTCGCCTTTTGGATTAATTAGTACAGAAGTGTTAAAAGCTTTATCACTATTCTCATCTTTTTCTATATAACTTCCATTATGGATATAAACATTATATTCTTTTGCCAAGCTTTTAAATTTATCTATAATAGTCCCATTTAAAAACTGTGCATTTTCTATAGCACCCTTCTGAGATAAATAAGTAGAACATTCTGGAAATATAACCATTTCAGCTCCTTGCTGTGAGCATTCAGATACAATTTTATTAATGACTTTAAAATTCTCATCTACGTTGGTGCGGGTATTTATTTGACCAAGGCCAATTCTAAGTTTATTCATAGCAGATTCCTCCTATATATTTGCTAAACACTACTAGGTATATTATAACTCTAATCTTTAAATTTTTTAACTAATAATAAAAATTCTGTATATTATTTTACTGATTAGTTGACTAGTGAACTAATTAGATTTATAATTGAATTAATTAGTTTACTGGTGAATGATTTGCAAAAGGTATATGAAAGTTGGGGATTATATGGGATTAAGTTTAAATAAGGTTGTAAAGCCACAAATGAATAAATTGAATAAAAAAGCAATTTTATTCGCTAATAAGAACTCACCTACAAAAAGACTTTATGTAGAGGGGGAAAAACCAAATTTAAATAAGAGTGATTTTTTATATTTAATTAAGAACTTAAAAAAGGTATACCAGATTCCACACACATTATATAGGACAATGAAGTTGATTGAGAAAGATAAACCAAGTTCCAATAGTCATATGTCAAAAGAGAAATTTGATAAATTAAAAAAGTTGTTATCAACTCTTGGGGTAGATAATTATGGTTATTTTGAAATTACACCAGACAAAGTATTTAAAAACTGTGGTGTTCCACATAAATATGCACTTGTGATTTCTTCATCAATGGATAAAGCTGCATTCAAAACAGCCCCAAGCATAGAATGTCAGTTAGAGGTGGCAAAGGTATATCATCAAACCGGTGATGCAGCAAACAAGGTGGCAGAGTTTTTACAAAAGGAAGGGTTTGGTGCCAGCCCCAATCATTCTATGGGCGGGCAATTGGACTATTCTATGGGAGCACAATGGGCAGGCTTTGCAATTGTAGGAAGACATAGTATGGCAATAACAAAAAACAACGGGGCTTGTCATAGAATTTCTATTGTCTACACGGATATAGTAAATTTAGATAAATTCATTACAAGTGATACTCATGATATGGAATGGATTAGAGAATTTTGTAAAAAGTGTGGTAAGTGTATACGAAAATGTCCATCTGGAGCTATTCTTCAAGAATCAATAACTTTAGATGGAGTAAACCCCACATGCATTGATTATAAGAAATGTTGTGAAGGATTTTTACATTACGGTTGTGGTATTTGCATTAAGGAATGTCCATTTACATCAGGAGATTATGAAAAAATTAAAAGTGCTTACTTAAAAAAAAGTAGGAATAAATAACGAAAGGAAAAGCTATGAAAGCAATAGAATTTGGTTCATTAATCAGAGGTATAACAGCTAATGTCAATTATTTTATAGGTCTAAATATTGAACAATATGGCATTAAGCAAGGTCAATATGAATATTTCTTACTTATATTTAATATACCTGGTATCAATCAGTTGGAAATAGGAAGAATTAAAAAGGTTGGAAAGGCTAGTGTAACAAAGGCTTTAAAAAAATTAGAAGAAGACAATTTTATACGTAGAGAAGTTGATCAGCAGGATAAAAGGAATTTTCAATGTTATGTAACGGAAAAAGGTGAAAAAATTATTGATGAACTTATGCTGGTGAAAAAGAATGTGGAAGAGGATCTTTTCCATGGTTTTTCTGAGGAAGATAAAACCTGTCTATATAATTACCTTACTTTATTACATAATAATTCAGAAAAATTGGCAAATAGTAGTGATAAATAATTTAAGGGGATGAAACAATGGATATAAAAAAGATAATACTAAATATAAATAAACACATTGATAAAAGACATCCATATATTAATCCAAGTGTTCATGCACACAAAGGATTAAATGTGCCTGAAATAGTATTACAGTATGGCAGTATCAAAACAAAGGCTAAATCATTACCCAATTTATAAAAATACATGCTTGGCTCTTTAAAAGAAAAGAGTTCAGTAAAGATTATAGCGATATGGTCTTGGGTAGAGTTGTTATACAGAATAGGGGTAGCTATAATGTGGTAACTGAAGAAAAAGAAGAAGTATTAGCAGTTGTTTCTGGTAAGATTATGAACGATAATTTTGAAAAAGGGGAATATCCTGCAGTTGGTGACTGGATTGTTATTGATTGAAGTTCTAACAAAACTGGTGATGCAATAATTCATAAAATTTTAACTAGAAAAAGTAAACTTTTCAGAAAAGCTGCTGGAAATAGACTTGATGAGCAAATACCTATAATATAAGAGGTATTAAGTGTAAAATAAAGATAACTAATACTTAACCAGTGTTGGTTATTTTTATTTTCAGTGTAAAACTAGTTATATTACATAAAAAATATTATGTAAATAAAATAGAATGTCAACAATAGTAAATTTAGATCACCTATTAAACTTAGTTTATCCAATGGATTATAATTATTATTGAGAAGAATTGCTATATCTAAATCACTTTTAGAATTATTACTTCCTTTAGCATAAGAACCAAATATATATATTAGTTTTATGTGATAATTCTTCAGAACTTCTTCTAAATTAATCTTTAACAGTTCTTTTAATTCATTTTTTGTTTATGAGAATAATTTAAATAACTTCATATATACTCAAACAAATTGTACCGGATCTTTTAGCCGGTGCTTTTGTTTTTTAGTTTGCCTATTTAATGTAAAATATTATTCTACTGTAGTCACTACTTCGATAGATTTATAAAATTTAAACTTATAAAGGAATTTTTGAACCTTTGAACATATATTCGCATAAATTCTCAAATTCTGTAAATGCTATATGATATAGACAAAGTAGCAAATATAGTATCAGAAGGAGGGGAAAAGAATGTTTACTAATTTAGAAGAGATATTATTCAAATATGAAATTATTGAAGTATCAGCAGATACAAATGGGGCTAGATATAAAGAGAATTACTTCAATAACAATATAAAATTAGAGGAGTTTGATTATAAATTTACAGAAAGATTCATATTTGATGAAAGTAATTCAATATTAGAGTATAATCAAATATATGTATTAGAATATTAAGGTATGTTTATAAATATAGGATTTTTAGATATAATAGAAGTAAAAAGTTATAGGGAGTTTACAAATGAGATATTACTTAGCACCGCTGGAAGGCATAACAGAATATACATATAGAAATGCTTTTAACAAATTTTTTCATGGTATTGATAAATATTTTGCACCCTTCATTGTTACAAATACAAGTAAAAGCCTTAAAACCAAAGAGCTATTGGATCTTTTACCTGAAAATAATATAGGGATGAATATCGTACCTCAAATACTTACTAATGATTCAGAGGGTTTTATAAGTACTTGTAGAAAATTACAAAAACTTGGTTATAGTGAGGTTAATTTAAATTTGGGTTGTCCTTCTAGAACAGTTGTTTCAAAGGGTACGGGCTCAGGATTTTTAGCTAAAAGAGAAGAATTGAACAAGTTTTTAGATGATATATTTAAAATAGATTTTATGAAAATTTCATTAAAAACTAGAATAGGCATGGATAGTCCAGAAGAGTTTTATGAAATTATAAAAATTTACAATAAATATCCATTAGAAGAATTAATTATTCATCCTAGAACAAGAAAAGATTATTATGGAAACAAGCCTAATTTAGAGGTATTTAAAGATGCTTTATCCTTAAGTAAAAATCCTTTATGTTACAATGGTGATATTTTTACAGTTAATGATCATTGTAAAATAGTAAATATGTTCCCAGAAGTAAACAAAGTGATGCTAGGAAGAGGGATACTGACTAATCCATCATTGATAAATGAGATTAAAAATAATATTAGTTTAGATAAAGAACTATTAAGAAATTTTCATGATGAAATTTTTAATAATTATAGAGGATTATTGGATGACGAGATCTATGCAGTATTTAGGATGAAAGAATTATGGGGCTATATGAGGTGTATGTTTACTAACAATGAAAAATATATTAAAAGAATAAGAAGTTCACAAAATATAAGTGACTATGAAGAAGCCGTTTCAAGTTTGTTTATGGAGCAGCAAATAATTAGAACAAAGGAGATATTACATAAATGAAATTTTATTTTGCACCCCTAGAAGGGGTAACAGGGTATATTTACAGAAATGCTCATGCTGCCTTTTTTAATAACGTAGACAAATACTTTACACCTTTTATTTCCCCTAATCAGCATGGCCGTTTTTCAACTAGGGAATTAAACGATATTTTACCTGCTCATAATAAAGGATTAATTGTAATCCCACAGATACTAACCAATAACCCAGAAGATTTTATTGGAACTTCCAAACAATTAAAGGACTTTGGATATACAGAAATCAATCTAAATTTAGGCTGTCCTTCTGGAACAGTGGTTTCAAAAGGTAAAGGTTCAGGTTTTCTTTCAAGAAAAGAAGATCTTGACAGGTTTTTAGATAAAATATTTACTGAATCAGTAACTAAAATCTCAGTAAAAACTAGAATTGGACAAGATGAACCAGAAGAATTTTATGAAATACTTGAAATATTCAACAAATATCCAATGGAAGAGCTAATTATTCATCCACGGGTACAAAAAGATTATTATAAAAACAAACCTAATATGAAAATTTTTAAGGAAGCAGTAGCTTTAAGTAAAAATCCCCTTTGCTATAATGGAGATGTATTTACAGCTAATGACTTCAAAGCTTTTTCAGTGGATTATCCAAGTATACAAAATATAATGCTTGGTAGGGGATTAATAGCTAATCCTAGCTTAATTAGCCAGATAAATGATAATAGTGTTCTTAATAAAAATCACTTGCTTCAATTTCATAATAGACTTTATGAAGATTATCAAGAAGTACTTTTTGGTGAAAGGAATATACTTTTCAAGATGAAAGAAACTTGGTTTTATATGATTCACATATTTTCTAACCATGAAAAATATGCTAAGGAAATCAAAAAATTAAAAAAATTAAAAGATTATGAATTTCTAATTTCAAGATTATTTAAAGAACAAGATATTTTAGAAGAGTATGATTTGTTTTCTTAAAAAACAGGGGACGGTTCATGAAAATTAAAAGTCTTGAGATTTATTTTTAAGAATTGGACGAGCAATTTTAAAAAAAATCATGAACCGTCCCCAATATTTCGAGGTGAAATTCTATGGAATTAAATGAGAAACAACTAGAAGTAATTAATGAGCTTGAAAGAAATATTATGCTACTTGCGTCAGCGGGCACGGGGAAAACTGATACTTTATCAAAGCGTATTGCAAATATTATTGGTAAAGAAAAAGCTGAGGCTTACCAGATATTATGTATTACTTTTACGAATAAAGCTTGTAAAGAGATGAAGGAAAGAATAGAAAAAATTGTAGGAGAAAAAGCAAAGGATATTACAGTAAAAACTTTTCATAGTTTTTGTTTTGATATTATTAAGCAGGAAGCTAAAAAAAGGACAGATATTTTTACTGATTTTACGATTTTCGATGAAGATGATTGTAAGGAGTTGCTTAAAAGATGCAATTATTACGATTTCACTTTGAAAGTTTTGCAGCAATTTATTGATATGGTGAAGTTAATTAGAGTTGAAAAAAATATTTATAGCGATGATATTTCTAAAGATTACAAAGCTGCTGTACGGGAAACTTTTAAAATTAATCAGGATAAAATTGATTATATATGCACTGAAAAAGGTAGTTTGAATTATAAACTTAGAGATTTTTTAGAAAATAGTGGACATATTTTGGTTAATACATATAATTCTTTGCTTTATAATAATCATGGAATTGATTTTACGGATTTGATTGTTAAAACAAAGGAATTATTTAATAACAAAGAAGTAATTGAGGTTTTAAGAAAGAAATATAAGTATATAAATATTGATGAAGTCCAGGATACAAGTACTTTGGAGTATTCAATAATTGAAAAATTATTTCAAGGGAATAATGTTCTTTTGTGTGGGGATATATTTCAAACAATTTATCAATGGAGAGGGTCAGAGCCAAAAAAGATATTTGATAAATTTAAGAATATATATAATCCACAGGAAATAGTATTTTTAATAAATTATAGAGCCACTAAAGTATTAACGGAAGCTTCTTTAGGATTTCTTGCTAATGCTTTTCCAGTAGAGGTGAAAAAGCTATATGACCAAGGTATCTTAGCTGAATCAAAGGAAACAGGGGAACCCATAGTAGTAAAAGTAGCTAATGATTCAAAAGAGGAAGCAAGGTTTATATATAATGAAGTAAAAGCTTTGGCAGAAAGTAATGTGGATTTAAGTAGTATCTGTATATTAACAAGAAACAATAATTACAATGTAAGTTTGAGTGAGGATTTAAAGGATATAATAAAATATGATGCGGTTAATTTTGAATTTATTTTAGTAGATCAATTTAAGTTTTTTAGAAGGCAAGAAATTAAAGATGTAATAGCTTTTCTAAAACTTATTGGTAATAGATATGATTCTATAAGTTTAAAAAGAATAGTGAAAAGACTTCCTACTGGAGTGGGAGATGCTACTTTTGATGCTATTGAGACAGATGAGTATAAAAAATTAGGAATAGTTTTATCAGATTTTGTTGATGAAAATGTACTAGCTTATGGAGAAAAATTTTCGCTTCTGATTAATGAATTTCAAAAAGATAACATTATAGTTTTTGATGTAGAAAGCACTGGTGTGGATGTTACTGAAGATGAGATAATTCAGATTGCAGCAATTAAGATTAATAAAGATGGTCATGTTATAGAAAAATTTGAAAAGCTTCTTAGAAACAATAAATCAGTTAAGGATTCAGAACATGTCCATGGGTTCAGTGATGAATTTTTAAAGGAAAATGGAGAAGATAAAAATATTGTTTTGAAAGAATTTGTAGAATTTTCTAAGGATTCTATTATAGTGGGGCACAATGTTCAATATGATATAAATATTTTAACAAGTGAGTTAAGCAGAGCAAATATGGGTAACCCTAAGTTTAAAGGTTTCTATGATACATTAGATATTTATAGAAGATTTTATCCTAATTTGAGCAATCATAAATTAGAAACCCTAAGTAAAAATTTTAATACTAATAATAAACCAAGTCATGATGCAATGGATGATATTTTAGCTACCAATGATCTTTTAATTCAAGCTATTAATAGGGATATAATACCTACTTCTATGGAGAGACTGGCTTATATGTCCAAGCATTTAAAGTCTTTTTCAAAAATAACAACTAAGTTGAATAAGCTTTTTAAGGAATCAGAAAATTTAAGGCCTCATGATATTGTTGGGAAAATAGTTAATGATTTTGCTTTAAAAACTTTATATACTGGCGATGAAGGCAAGGAAAAGATTGAGAGGCTTAAAGATTTCTATGTACTACTAAGAGAAATTGATGATAATAGTAAAAATAATAGAGATGTTTTACTAGAAGTAATAAAAATAACTGCTCTTTCCAACGGTGAATTGGAATCACTTATTATTAATAGGACAAGAAAACCTAGAATACCAATAATAACAATTCATCAAGCAAAAGGATTGGAATATGAAACAGTATTTATTGCAGGAGTTCAAGAAAATACATTTCCATCATATATGGCAATAAAAACAAAGAACTTAGATGAAGAAAAAAGAACTTTTTATGTGGCTCTTACTAGGGCGAAGAAAAGACTTTATATTACCTGCAATACTAAAGGAGCATACAATAGAATCAATAAGAAAAGTAGTTTTATAAATTTACTACCTATGAAATTTTTAAAGAACATATGAACTTTTTTTAGAAAATTGAACTAATATATTCTTAGTAATAACTTTTTGTGATAAAAAATTTATATATGGAATTTGGAGAAAAAAATGAGTAAATTAAGGAATCTAAATAAAAAAACTATAGAGTTAGAAGAAATAGAAGGAATTTTTAAGGTTCAGAATTATGGGCAGCTATGTGATGTAGTTAAAGACCTTATTAATAAAAAGGAAATAGTTCAAATTAAAAATAGTGGAGGTAATGGTAAAACTCCTACATTGTATAAAAGATATAGAATAAGAGAAGAAGATAAAGATTATAGCCATTTTTTAGAAGAATTAAGTTTTAAACTGAGCCCTAAATTGAATATAGTTTATTATAAAAATCATTTGGAAAAGTATAAAAACCATAGAGAATATATTTTGCTTTTAAATGATTTTATTATTAATGAAGAAGAATCGTTAAATATTAGCGTATCTATGAATGAAAGATCTTTTCAAATATGGGGTAGGGAAAAGTTTATTCAAAAGGAAGATGGGAAAGCAATGCTAAAGAATTTAGGAATAACCCAAGAATATTTGAATTATTATGATACTTCTGAACCTTTATCCTATTACTCTAAATATAAAAAAGATAAGCAAACAGTGTTGATTTTAGAGAATAAGGATACTTATTTTTCTATGAGAAGATATTTAATAAATGAAGGTAATAAAATTTTAGGAGAAGAAATAGGTACACTAATATATGGTGGTGGAAAAAATATAAATAAAGCTTTTAAAGACTTTGAAATTTCTGTTGAAGAACATGTTTCCAGTAAAGAAAATAAGTTTTTGTATTTTGGTGATTTAGATTATGAAGGTATAGTTATTTATGAAAGTCTTTATAAATTGATTAAAGACAAATACCATATAGCACCTTTTATTGTCGGATACCAGAAAATGATTGATAAATATATAAAAAAAGAAATAGGATTACCAAAAACGAAAGAGGGGCAAAATAGGAATATAAAGGATATATTTTTGAGAGAGTTTGATGAAGAATATAAAACAAAAATTATGGAAATCTTAGAAGGAGAATTGTATATTCCCCAGGAAATTCTTAATATCACAGATTTTTAAATAAATTATAAAGCTTTGAATTATTTATGCTATGCTAGGAGGTTACAACAGTTGCTAAATATCATAACATAGCATAATAAAGCATATTGACCATCAGATATTGATGGGTTGATGGGTAAAAAACAAGAAGATGTTCAAAACAATGTATTTATATACTGCAGGGTATCAACTAAAAAACAGAAACAAAGTGGCAACTTGGAAAGACAAAAGCAAAGATTATTAAACTACTGTAGTGAAAATCAATATACAGTGGTTGATGTATTTGATGAAGTAGCAAGTGGCTTAAATGATAAGCGTAGGGAATTAACAATGATACTTCGAAGACTAAATGAAGTAAATTGTATAATTGTTGAATATCCTGATAGATTAGCTAGATTTGGGTACAATTATCTTAAAGAATTTGCTAAATCACTAGAGGTTGACATTAAAGCAGTTGAACACAATAAGGAGCTAGAGCTTAATGAAGAAATGGTTAGCGACCTAGTAAGTGTGGTTACTTACTTTAGTGCTAGATAGTATGGGGCTAGAGGTGGTAGAAAATTAAAAAGCACCATTGATGAGCTTGAGAAAGAAAGGTGTGTGCATAATACCAGTGAAAATAACAATGAAAGCCATGTTGATAAATCTAAATGATGAGCAATCTACCATTATTGATGATATGATGCTTGTGTTTTGCACCGCCATGAGACACTCATTCAAAAAGCTATTAGAGGGTAAAGCAGTAGGCGGTTTAGAAAAGGCTGTAGGAAAAAAGTACAATTTAAATATCCGTCAGGCTAAAGATGCAGTAGAAAGCGCAAGACAGACAATATCTTCCCAAAGAGAATTAGTTAAACTCAATAGAGATAATTATCGTAGGAAGGTAGAGGCTATTGAGAAAAAGCTAACTAGTAGTAAAAAACTTACTGATAAGAAGCGACGCGCATTGAGTAGCAAGTTAGACAAACGAAAGCGAAAACTTGCTTACTTTCAAAAATTCATTGATGAAAAAACTATTCAACCAGTAACCTTTGGCACAAAACGTATGTTTTTGCGTAGGTGTAAAGGGTTAATTACCAATAAACAGTGGAAAGATTGCAGAAACAATAGGTTTTATTCAAGGGGCGATAAAACAAAGAAAGGTAATCCTAATTTAAGGGTGATTGTGGAAAATCAGATGACTTATCTTGAAATATCTACTCTTGAAAAAACAGCTAATAATAGATCAATTAAAATCAAGGTAGCAGTTTATCTGCCACAAAAATTATCCAAAAAGACAGGCAAAATTAATGGAACGAACTATACAGAGATATTCTTAAATCATTTAAAAACAGGGGAAGCTTATAAGGTGGAGTTAATAAAAAGAGAAGGCAAATATTATTGCCATATAACCTTTGAATTAATACAAGCAGAGGTTATCTACACAGGACATAATGGAATACTAGGAATAGACACCAATCCAGATGGATTAGCTTTAACTATGATAGACAACAAAGGCAACTATAAATGGCATTTTTACTTAAAGCAAAGTGATTTGCTTTATGCTAGAAGCACTAAGCGTGAGAATTTATGCGGTAAAATTGCAAAGCAGATTGTGCTTATTGCTAAAATTTATAATTGTGGGATTAGTATTGAAGACTTAAAGTTTAAAGATGACAAAGATGTAAGCAGTAAATTCTCTAGAATCAAGCATGGCTTTATATATAGCAAACTATTGAAAATGATAGAATCTGCTTGTTATAGAGAAGGAATTGAAATTGTGAAAGTAAAACCTCAGTTAACAAGCATAATGGGTCTTTATAAATATTGCTATCAATATGGAATGTCTGTTCATAATGGGGCAGCTATGGTTATAGCAAGGCGAAGTTATGAATTTAATGAAAAAGGTCCTAAGATACTAGTTAGTAGGTTCGTAAAGAATGTAGAAAAATTCAATGAATGTACTGAATGGAAGAAATGGAGCAAATTAAATAAAACTATTAAAGAAAAGGTAGGTGAAAACCCTGGCTTGTGGTTAGCAAACAGAAAAAAAATTCTAGGATTAGCAAACTAAATCGGTTGAAATAAATTAAGTGCAAGTGCTGCCTAAGTACACCTAGTAGGAAAGGCTTAGGTGATTTTGGCACAAAAACAGGAATGGGTAACACCCGTGGTCTTGCAGAACTTTATTGCATAAACAGTAAAGGCAAGTTGAGATTTAGTTAAGCTATCCTAGTGGTCGAATCCTGTGACGCCACCATCTTACAATCGGTGTAAGATGAAAAATTGTACAAATGTTACTATTTGTTTCGATTTTAGAAACCAGGACAAAATGGATTTTGGGTTTTTAGATGTAAATCATATAAGAATGAAAAAAATAGGTGCTTATGCCTTGCTTTTTAGAAATAGTATATCTAAGGGTACTTGGAAAAAGTATGGATTTGAAGAAGGATATGAGCAAGATAATATGATTTTTTCAGTTCTATTATATATAATGGAGCAATCATTAAAAGAAGATTTTTGTACTATTGATTATATTGGAAATTTTATTGATGAAGTAAATTCTCTTCATTTTAAAAAAGAAATAACCTATGAAGAATGCAAAGAATTAGCAGAATTTATTGTAAATACTATTTTATGTGATGAAGGAAAAGCTATGTACTTTAAGGCTTTTAATTATAAAGTGGGCGAGTATGAAAGTATAAATATAAGTTTTATTAAAAATAAGATGGAATATATTGAAGAGGTAAGAAGGGTATCTTATTCCTTGACTGATGAAGGATATGAGCTGCTTTTATCTACTTTGGAAATTGAAGAAAATTTAAAAATTACTATTCAAGAGATAGTATTTAAAATGCATTTAACAAAAGCATCTTATGATAAAGCGGTGGATGATATTAAAAATATTTTTAATATGCTTAGAATAAGAGTTCAAAGTATGGAGGAATCCATTAGAAAAATCAAGGAAAATCCTTTAAGTTATTCCACAGAAGATTATAAAAAAACCATGGAAGGTAATCTAGAACTTTTAAAGGATAGTAAGAAAAAATTCACACTACATAGAATACATATTGAAGAAAAAATAAATGAGTTTATAGAAAAAGATATACATGTTAGAGAATTAAGTGAAGAGGAAAATGAAAGCTTAAATAATCTAAGAATTATTCAGAATTACTTAAATAGAACAATTGATGAGGATCAAAGAATACTAATAAAACATTTTGATTTAAAAACTATTTATGGAAGAGAACTAGAAAATATATCTAAAATGGCTTTGATAGAAAGATTTAATTTTAAAAGCGAAGTTTATAATAGAATATTAGATAATCCAGAAAAATTAGAGAATATTGAAGGATTTTTAAGACCACTTTTTAGAATGGAACCGAGAAAGTTTTATAATATTAATAAAGCTATTGAGTATCAAAAAAATATAAAAGAAAAGGCAATAGAAAAGGATGAGTTGCTTACTTTTGATGAAGGCGATTTGGTAGAGGAACAAAACAAAAGAAAGCTTGAAAAACTTGAAAAATATAAAGGGGTAATAGAAATTATATTAGAACTTACTTGTGAAAGAAAAAGTATTTCTTTTAAAGAAATAAATTCTTTAATCAAGGAAAGCGAAGTTTTAATGAAAAGCTTAATTCCTAGCATTGAGATTTTTAGAGAAGTTATAATAGAAATGCTTAAAAATAGAATTATAAATATTGAAGAAATTAAAGAAGAAAGAAACAATGCCGTAGAAACAGGAGAAATAGAATTTCAATTAAATAAAAGTATCTTAGAAATTATTGATACAAACAAAAAACTTAAAAGAATATCAACAATTGAAATAGAAAAAATTGAAGGTAATGAAGACGTTAAATTAGAAGGATTAAAGAACGATAATGGAATGATAAAAAATTTCATATGTTCTGATATTTCCTTTAGAATTATAGAGAAAGGATTTGTTTTATAATGAGTTATTCAAATGATGACATTAAATTAAGTAATAAAATATTTTATTATCTATTAAAACATGGAGAATTAAAAGAAGAAGAAAGTGAATTATATAAGGCATATTCTGAAAATGAAAATGTAACACAACTAGTTAAAGGACAAGGCGAAGCGGCAGAGTCTTATGTAAAAAAGTATGGGGGAGTAGTGTACCTTATACCAAAAGAAGAAAATGATTTTTTGGGATTTTCTAAGGCGGAATTAAAGAAAAGTTTATGTAAATCAGGGGCAAATGACAAAGACTATTATTTATCTCAATTTATAATTCTAACGCTTCTTGTAACTTTTTATAATTCTCAAGGGATTTCTAGCAAATCCAGAGATTATATAAAAATTGGAGATTTTCTTAATATAATTACGGATAGATTAAATGATGGAGTAACTAGAAATGAGGATAATGAAAAAAGTGGAATAGCCTTTGAAAATATTCTTGAGAGATTTGAAGCTTTAAAAAGTAGTGATAAAAAAACCACATCTAAAACCACAAAAGAAGGGTTTGTTAATACAATTCTTAACTTTTTAGACGATCAAGGATTGATTTTTTATATACAAAGCGACGATATGATTAAAACCACAAAAAAATTAGATAACTTTATGGATTGGAACCTTTTAAATAAAAACAATTATAGCAGAGTTTTAAGAGCTTTAGGAGAGGAAGAAAATGAGTAAAATAAATAAAATCAGATTAGTTAATTTAAATTATAATTATAACACCATGAAAATTGATGATGAAAGCTTTTACTTAGATGGTGAAAATACCATGTTTAACCTTAGAAATGGTGGGGGTAAATCAGTACTTGTTCAAATGATTATGGCTCCTTTTGTAAATAGAAGAAATAGGAATTTAAAAGATAGAACTTTTGAAAGTTACTTTACATCTCCATTACCAACTTATATTTTAATTGAATGGAAATTAGAAGATAAAGCAGGTTATCTTTTAACTGGAATGATGGTTAGGAAAAAAGAAAGTATCTCCTATGAGGATTCAAAAGAAAAATTAGATATTATAAATTTTATCTATGAGTATAAGGATAAAAATGAAAATGATATAAATAATATTGCTATTGTAGAAGAAAAAAACAATGGTAAGACTATAAAAAGTTTTACTAATTCAAAGAAACTTTTTGAAGAGTTGAAGAAAAGCAAAGATATTAAGTTTAATTATTATGATATGAATAATTCTGCTACTACTAGTTCATATTTTAGTAAATTAAAGGAGTACAAAATTGATTATAAAGAATGGGAAACAATAATAAAAAAAATAAATCTTAAAGAGTCAGGATTATCAGAACTTTTCACAAAAGCTAAAAGTAGTGACGGTTTAGTGAAAGAGTGGTTTCTTCCGGCCATTGAAAACAAGCTTAGAAAAGATGGAGATAGGATTAAAAATTATAGAGAGCTTTTAGAAAGTTATATAAAACAATATAAAGAAAACAAAAGCAGCATAGATAAAATGGAAAGAATTAAACTTTTTAATGAACTTTCAAAAGAAATATTTTCTGCTACAAATGATTTTATAGAAACTATAGATAATAGAGAAAATTTAGAGAATGAAATAAGTAATGTTATAGTTTATTTAAGAGAAACTTTAAGCAGTACGAATATAGAAAAAAATTATATAGAAGAAGTTATAAATGATTTAAAAGAACAAGTTAAAGAGTTGCATTATGAAAAACAATCTCTTGAAATTTACAGAAAGCAAGAAGAGCTAGATAAGTCAACTGAAATCAAAGAAAATCAAGAGTTGTTAATAGAAGAAAGTGAAAATAATCTAAATAGATTAAATAGAAGAAAAAACATTCTTTCATGTTCGAAACTTCATAAAGATTATAAAAGTTTATCAGAGGATCTTCAAGGATTAGAAAACGAACTTCAAGTATTACATAGAAAAAATGAAGATTTTACTCCTTTAATAAATGATTTGGGCTATACATTAAAAGAAATTTTAAGTAATGAACTTATTAAAATAAAAGAAGATGAGAATAAAAAAACTATATTGAGAAAATCTCTTAAAGAAGAAAGAGAAGAAAAAGAAGCTTCTTTAAAAGTAAGTAGAAGTAGTATAGGAAAATCAAAAAAAGAAGAAGGAATTTTAGAAACAACTATTAATGGATTTCAAAAGGATGAGGATAGATTTAATAAAGAATACGAGGAAAATTTATTTAGAAATATATCAGGTTTTTTAGATGAGGAACAACTAATTAAATTGAACAAAAATATAGAAGAAGAAAACTTTAATTTTGATAAAGAAAGAAAAAATTGTGGCGAAGTTTTATTGAAAAATAAAAGTGAATTAAAAAGTAAAGAAAGAGAAAAATTTAGTAATGCTCAGGAAATAAATCTTACAAAATATTATTTAGAAAGAAAAAATGAAGAGTTAAAGGACTTTGATAAAGAAATTGAGAAAAGAGTGCAGGTTATTAAGTATATTGATTTTGAAGAAGATAAAGTTTTTCAAAATGAAAATATTATTGATGCTTTTGCTAGAAAAATTAATAGCGTAAAGGAAGATGAAAGAAAACTTAGAAGATTAAGCGACAAAGTAACAACTGAGTTGAAAAAGCTTGAATCAGGCAGAGTGTTAGAATTACCAAAGGAAATTGAAGGAGCTTTTAAGAAAAAAGATATAAATATAGTTTATGGAATGGATTGGATAAAGAAGAATAACTTTTCTTTAAAAGAAAATGAAGAGTTTATAAAAAATAATCCTTTTATTCCATATTCAATAATAATGGATGAAAAAGAGATAGAAATATTAGAAAAAGAGTCTCTTGATGTTTTCACAGCTACACCAATACCTATAATTAAAAGAGAGGATTTAGGAAAAGAATTAACTGAAACAAAACAAAATATTTTAGATTTCCAAAAGCTTAAATTCTTCGTATCTTTTAATAACAAACTTTTAAATGAAAAAGAATTATTAGAATTAATTGAAGATAAAAAATCAGAGTTAAATAAAATAAATAAACAAATAGAATCTAAAGAAAATGATATAGAATTATATTTAGAAAAGAAAAACTTTATTGAAAATTCTTTTTTAACTTTTCAAAGTTATGAGGAATTAAAAAAAGATATAGAAATATTAAATAAAAAAAGTGAAGATTTAAGAGCACTAGAAATAAAGATAGAAAAGAACATGACAAATATTGAAAGCATAATAGAAACGACTAAAAATGAAATCAGAAATTTAGATGAAAAATTAGAAAAAAACAAAAGAAAGTCAAAGGATTTTAAAAATTTAAAGATAGAGTATGATAAATACAAGAAAAACAAAGAGTCTCTAGAAAAGCTTCAAGCAAGAATAAAAATTACTATTGATGAAATTGAAAAACATGAGAAAAGAAATAAAGAGATTGAAATAGAATTAAATGAATGTGAGGAAAGTATAAGATATTACCAAGGGGAAAGTACAAAAACCACAAATGAATTAATTGAATTTCAAATTTATAAAAGCGGGAATTTAATAGAAAAAGATAAAGAAGATTTAGTTTCAAAGTATAGAAGTTTAACTAAGGAATTGCAAAGTTCTGAAGCAGAGCTAAAAACAAAAATCAAAGCAGCTACGGAAAAATTTAATGCAGTGGAAGATGACCTTAATTACAAAGTAACACAATATAAATTAAAGGAAATAGAATATACAACTATTAATTATGATAGATATAAAGAAATTGAAACAGAAGAAAATATAAAAAACGAACAAGAAAATTTTAATAAAATAAAGGACATTTTAGCAGAGGCAAAATCAGATTTAAAGGTTTTAAATAATGATTTAAGAAGATATTATGATAAACTTAAAAGTGAATTTGATAAAAATGAGCCTAAAAGCAAAAACTTTATATTTGAAAAGAATTTTAAAGAAGAAGTGGCTAAAATCAAAATAAATATTCAAGATAAAGAAAAAGAAAAAGATGAGTTAACTAAGTTAAACATAAAAATAAGCAACAACTTAAGTAATTTAAGTGAATATGATAATTTAAAAGTTAATGAGGAAATAAGTGTAAATATAGAATTTCATAATTTGGATGAAATTATTGGAAAGATGAAAAGGAATTTAAATAATTATAAAAAAGATGAAGTGAGTAAGGAAAATATACTTATAGGAGTAATGTTTGATATTGCATCAAAAGAGGAATTTAAAGAAGACTCTTTTTTTAAAGATCCTATAACAACTCTAACAAAGCTTACTTCAAAACCTAAAGAACTTTTAGAGCAATTGATAATGCTAGAAGACTGCTATAATAAACTAATACAGAAAATTGCCTACGATATTGAGTTGATAGAAAAAGAAGAGCATAATATTTTAGAAAGTTTGTTAGAGTATATCAATGACATACATGAGAATTTAGGTAAAATAGACAACAATTCTTCAATAACTATTCATAATAAAAGAATAAAAATGCTTAATATTTCTGTAGCTGAATGGGAAGAAAATAAAGAAATTTATAAAATTAGGTTAAAAGAGTATATTCAGCAGCTAAGAGATCAATGTATATTAACTTTAGAAAAAAATGAAAGCATTGAAGAGATAATAGGAAATAAAATAAATATAACTAAGCTTTATGATGAAGTGGCTTCTATAAGTACTATAAATATAAAATTATATAAAATAGAAGAAGATAAACAAAGACAAATAACCTGGAATGAAGTATCTACTAATTCAGGGGGAGAAGGCTTTCTTTCAGCTTTTGTTATATTATCTAGCTTGTTATCTTATATGAGAAAAGATGATAGTGATATATTTAATAGAAAAGAAGAAGGAAAGGTATTGATAATGGATAATCCATTTGCTCAAACAAGTTCAGCTCATTTATTAAAACCATTAATGGATATAGCAAAGAAAAGTAATACCCAGCTTATATGTTTAACAGGGCTAGGGGGAGATTCTATATATAATAGATTTGATAACATATATGTATTAAATCTTGTGCAATCAAAGCTAAGGGCTGGAACTAAATATTTGAGAAGTGAGCATGTAAAAGGAGAAGAGGAAGTAGAAGTTATGGTATCATCAAGATTTAAAATAGAAGAACAAACAAGATTGTTTTAAAAAATACCAAATAAATAGCATTTTATATAGTTGGCTTAAGAATTTAATTCTTGAGCCAACTTTAATAATATACTATGGATTAATAATAATAATTTGGATAAGGTAAGAAACCTTGTATCAATCCACAGGCAAGCCTTTTACCTGCATTACCAGAGGGTTGACTTGTGTAATCGTCGGGACTTTCATGAATAATAATAGCTTTATTAATTATACCAGCTACTTTAAATTTATCAGTAAAAAAAGACATTATGGCTACACCATTATTTGAAAACAAAACAGGTAAATCCCCAGCATGGTTGCCATGTGGCTGATTTTTAGGGTTCCAATGGCCACCAGCACCTTTGATATGAGCAATAGCCAATAGACAAGGGTATTTTTCTTGCATTTTATTCTCCTTAAAAATATTAAAAATATCTAATTATTATTCTATGATAGAAAAGCTAGAATGGTTTCTTTCCAGAATAAAGGTATATTTAATATGGTATAATTAAGAAAAGTTAGGGAATATATTCAAAGATATAAATGTATTAATGGAAAGGATTGATAATATGAAAATTTGTATTTTATCATGTAATAGAAAAGGGGATAATATGTGATGGGTGCTTGGAGTTATGGAATATTTGATGATGATTTTACAAGCGATGTAAGATACGCATTTCAAGAACATATAAAGTAAGGATTATCTTTAGATGAAGCAACAGCCAATATTTTAGCCGATTTTGAAGATGAAAGTGGAGATGCGTATTATGTTGAAGTTTTATATTTAGCATTGGCATCTTTGGGTTTAAAATATGGAAAGGTATCAACTCAAATTAAAAGTAAAGCAATAGAAATAATTGATTCTGAAAGTTCACTTCAGCTTTGGAAAGAAGTAGGGAAGAAAGAACTTGAAGAAAGAAAATTGATCTTAAATGAATTGAGAGAAAGCTTAATCGGATTGAAAAATGAATAAATTTATACCTAAGATAATTACAATGAATCCTGAATTATATTTTAAAACAGAATTAATAATTTTAGAAGTAATGACAGGTATTTGGACCTTTATGTGTAGCTCCTAAATGGCAAGGGTGTGGAGTTGGAGAGTTGTTACTAAAAGAAACAATGAAGTTAGCTGCAAATAAAGGATATAAAGGCATTGTAATTTTTGGAGAACCAGATTATTATCCTAGAATAGGATTTAAAACATGCGATAATTTTAATATTACAACAGCTACTGGCAATAACTTTGATGCATTTATGGGAATTGGATTAGCAGAAGATAGTATGAAACACATAAAAGGAAAATTCCACGAATCAAAAGTTTTTGAAAATCTTCCAAAGCAAGAAGTGGAAGAATACAACATGAAATTTCCTCATCTAAAGAAATTAAGGTTTCCAGGACAATGGGATTACAATGGGATTAATCAAAAAACAAACAAAAAAACAGGGGACGGTTCATGAAAATCCAAAAATTGTAGGCTTCGTTTTTGAAGCTTAAACAAGCAATTTTCAAAAAAATCATGAACCGTCCCCTTACTTTTAGCAATATTTAAGTCAATCTATGTGATTTCTTTGAGCTATAATTATTGTTTCCAAAGAATTTAACCCAATATATAATTAATATTAGTAAAAATAATAATAAGGAAATAATATAACCATATTTAAAGGAAATGGATATGTTATGAATTCCCCAGAACAACAATGTTATACCAAAGCCAGCGAAGGCTAATCCGATTTTATTAGCTTCAGAAGAATTTGCAGTATTAATATCTTTAGAAAAAGGAGGTTCCTTATTAGCAAATTGATATACTATCATTGAAATAATAAGTGTATTAATTAGGATTATAAAAATATTAAGAAAAGCACTAAATCCTCCAAAAATCAAAAATATAAGCATAGTAAATAGAAATGTAGGAAGTATTAAATTCACAACAAATGCTTTATAAGCACCTTTATGTACAGACTTATAATCCTTTATAGGAAGAGCATTGTAAATCCATGCGCCTTTAAAGGACTCACTATAAGAAATAGAAAAAACTACTATACTAATCATTAAGCTATAATAATAGAGATATAGAAATCCTTTCCCTTGGGATATAGCAGATAGATTTTCATATAAAGATAATTCGTGATTTAATGATGTAAATAGCATTAAATAAGGAAAAATTATTGACATGGAAATTGTAGGATATATTTGTAATTTTAATTTCCTATCTTTTGATAACATGGTATGCGTAAATTTATAAAAACTGCGTTCAATATTATTTGAACATATTAAGTTGGCAATTTTTCTTTGAAAATTATCTTTTATAAAATACAATTTAGTGACTTTATCAGTATTACTATTTAACTTGATTAAATTTTGTTCGAAATTTTTACCTATAAAGGAATTATATAATATCAAAAATCCTAAAGGTACTATAATAGCAATTGAGCTAAGAATTATAAATTCTATTCTAAAAGAGTTATCTATAAATATAGCAAAAGGTGCTGCAAACCAGCTTGAAGGCAATAAGTATGTCCACCATTTAATAGCAAAGATACTAGGATTATCTGAAAAGTCGAATACTCTTACACCTACTTGGTAGCCCAGAATCATAAAAACACTTAATAAAATCTGAAAATAATTTATTATATCTTTTAATTTTTCTCCATCAAAAAAATGAAGAATAAGATAATACAAGATAGAGGTTATAAAAACAGCAAAAAGTGCTATAAAGATTAATTCAATAAGCATTATCAAGAAAAATATAACACCTTGTTTTATTGTCCCGAGTACAAGAGTAACGGCAGAAAGCGGTATTATTACTTGTATTAAGTAAATCATAATATGTGTAGTTCTAGCAGCACTTATAATATTTTTATCAATAGGTCTTGGATATAAGATACTTAAATCTCTAACATCTAGTAATACATATGAAAAGTCTGAAATCATGGTTAAAGTAAGCATAAAAATAAGTATACCAAGAATTAAATTCATTTTGACAATAGTTCCCATTGGTAATAAAATAGGCAGACCAATAAATATTCCGAAGAAAGCATAATATAAATATTGTAATGAATTTGATTTACTTTCTCTATTGTTTGATTTTTTATTGTTTTGATTAGCTAGAATGGAGGGAACTCTTCTGCTATCAATGGTAAGTTTTAATTTTAGAATTTTTCTCATAGTTTCATAATTTATACCTAAAGCAGAATAAATAAATTTAAATTTATCAAGTATTTTCAAGGATTTAAAGTCTTTCATAGTCTATACTCCTTTAATTGTGGCTAAGAATTCAGCAGCTATACTGTTATGATTATCAAAATGGGTCAGATCATTAAAAATTTCCTCAAGGCTACCTTCTTTAGATTTTGATTTAAGTTCATTAAAACTTCCATCTGCAAGAACGGTTCCGTTATTTAGAAGTATAATTCTAGTACTTATTTTTTCAACTACGTCCATTATATGAGAAGAATAAAAAATTGTTTTACCTTCTAAAGCCATTTGAGATAGCAATTCTTTAAAAACCATAACACTATTTGCATCAAGTCCTGCTAATGGTTCATCTAAAAATAATATATCAGGGTTATGAAAAATACTAGCTACTATCATTAATTTTTGTTTCATTCCCTTAGAATAAGAGCATATTCTAGAATTGTAGCTATCTTCCATATTAAATAAAGACATTAGTTTTTCACACTTTTTATCGGCAGAGTCATAATCCATATCATAAATTTCACCTAAAAAAGTTAAGTATTCTCTAGCAGTTAAATTGTCATATAAATCTGCAATCTCTGGTATATAACCTATTCTTCTTTTATACTCTACATTACCATCGGAAATATCTCTACCAAAAATTTTAACACTTCCAGTATATCCATTAACCATTCCTAAAAGTATTTTTACAGTGGTACTTTTACCAGCACCATTAGCCCCTATATAGCCAATTATTTGTCCTCTTTTTATTTCTAGATTAACTCCTTTTAGAACCTCATGGGATCCATATTTCATTCTTAAATTTTCTAAAGTTATAATATTTTCATTTGACATTGCTGCCCCTCCTCATATAAATGTTTATTTAGAGACAAACCACTTCAACTATTAATTTATACGTGTCCAAAACTCCTAGAAGCGTGGAGATTTTGTACAAGTATAAATTAAGTTTACATAAGGTATATCTATATATGTAAGCTTTAAGATACTCAAATTATATCTTATAGGTAACTTATATATCTATATTATACCAATTTAAAAAATGATAAAATAACAAAAGAATTACAAAATAACATTTATTTATATAATTCTGGATTAAGGGGGTGGCGAAGGAGAAATAGGGGACGGTTCATGAAAATCGAAAACTTATAGGCTTCGTTTTTGAATTTTAGACAAGCAATTTTCAAAAAAATCATGAACCGTACCTTTAAGAGAAGAGTGAATTGAAAAGAAATCTATATTGAATTTGAGTTAAAATAAGTGATATAATTAAAGAATTATATCTGTTATGAAAAAGTGATTGAAAAAGTGAGGATAGAATATGAATATAGAATTTATTTATGAAGGAATAAGTAAAAAGTTAATTGATAGAGAAATATCAAAGATGGAATCTTGTGAAGTGATAGGTATTGCAATAAATACAAAACATTATCTTAAAGAAAAATTGGTGAAATATGATTGATTTTAAAACTATAATAATTATAGCTACTCTATCTAATTTTTTTGCTTTTTTTGTTTCAAGTATTTCTTACATATACAATAAAGACAAAGAAGAGATTTTTTATATTGGATTTTCTGGTTTATTTGCTTCACTTGGACTTTTTCTATTACTACAACGAGGCGTTGTTAATAATTTCTTTTCAATAATTTTAGCAAATTATCTAATTGTTTTTGCTTTATTATTGTCAGTTAAAGGGCTTTTTTTATTTCGTAAATCAAAAATTCCTTTTATATGGTTTGATAAATTAATTATAATTTTATTTCCTTTTTTATTTAGTTTTTTTACATATGTAAGCGATGATATAAATGTGAGAACTATAATTGCTTCTTTAATTATGGGATACCTATATTTTAAAGCTGTATTTGTTATGAATCATAAAGTAGAGGAACTTATTAAAATAGAAGTAAGAATATTTAGTATACTACCTGTTTTTGCTGGTGCGGTATACTTTTTCAGAATGGTTATAATTTTATTTTATAATCAAAATGATAACTTTATGACTAGTGGAATTATTAATTCTATTTCAGCAATTATAGGTATATACCTACCTATTAATTCGATTTTGGGTATCTTTTGGTGCTATTTAAAAATTCAAAATTATAAACTTGAAACTCTTGCATTAACTGATATGCTTACTGGACTTTATAATAAAGCAGCTTTTATAGAATTGCAGACAAAGCTCTTTACTTCTCAAAAGAGAATGGTAGAAATAGAATAACTATAGAATAGTGCTACCTCCTAAGAATAGATTCCAGGTACTAGATAAAATAACAAAAGAAACCTATTAGGCTAAGAGGTAAAAATTATTAATATGCTTATAATACTAAAAGGATGTGCACTAAACACATCCTTTTAAACATGGTAAAACCCTTATTTAACTGGAATATATATATCAAATTCACCATTTTGCATAAATCGTTCATCATATAATTCTAGTTGAGGTCTGAAATCTATCTCATAAGCTGATAAGGGAATCCATTTAGAGTATAAGGCACTATAAAATTCACCTAAATCTTTTAAATCGGCTGAATAAGTGTACACAAGGTAATTGCCTTTTGGTACAATTTTTGTTACCATGCCTTCTGGTAACGCCTCAAAGCTATCTACCTTTGCACAAGCAATGTAGTGAAATCTGCCCTCTGAATCCATTTCACTATCGCATATACCGTAACACAACATAGATTTATGTTTCTGTTTTATGTCTTTGTAACGTTGATTAAATGCCTCCCAAAGACTTGGAATTTCTCCTTTGCTATTGTTCCCAAAGTAAGTTAATCCAACAGCCTTAAATTCTTCTATAACTACTATTTTTCCTTCCATATATATAATCTCCCTTCATTTATTTGATAAAATAATTATATCAGGTAATCCTTGCCAACAATGTGTCAGGGATTTTTTAAACATTATAAAAACTCAAGATTTTATTAGCTTTTGTGATTATATAATTTCTAAGTTCTATAGGCTCTAAAATTTCTGTTCTGTCACTTAAAGAAAATAGTAAGTTGCAGGCAGTCTCAAAACTCAACATATCTACTTCATAAATCCACTTATCTTCAACTTTTATGATGGAATTTATGTGGAAACCTTCAAGAAGTTGCTTTATATCCTCATGAAATTTGATTTTCACAACATAGGAATTGGATTTTATTTCAAAAGATGAATTTTTTATGAATTGCTGTTTGCTTTTTGCCCAAAATTCTTCTAAATTAAAGTCTTTAGGAATGGCAAAATTTTCTTTAAGCACTTCTATGTTTTCAATTCTGCTGCATTTAAAAATTCTGATCTCCTTCCTTACTTCACAAAATGCTATTACATACCACTGATAACTTTTTACAACTACACCATAGGGTCTTATGATTCTTTCTAATGTTTCACCTGCATATTTTTTATAGTATACTTTTAGCTTTTTTAAATTCAGCACTGATTTTTTAATTAAATCTAAATTTTCATTTTGTATTTTTTTACCCCACCAAGGGTCCGAATCTATAAAAAACCTTTCTTTAGCTTTTACAATTTCTTCTCTATGATCCTCAGATACAGTATTTTCAAGTTTTATTAATGCATTTTTAAGTTGCTGGGACATTTCAGTATTCTTGTCTGGTGTGATACCCATGCTTGAAAGTAATAGATTAATAATATCTCCACCCTGTAATACATTTGAATTAATTTTATAGTTTTCCATAAAAGAATAACCACCATTAGGCCCTGAAATTGACATAATAGGAATACCTGCTTCACACAATATATCAATATCTCTGTATATGGTTCTTTCAGAAGCTTCAAGTATTTTAGCTAAATTTCTAGCATTCATAATTCCACGTGAATCAAGTAACATAATAATTCCTAAAAGTCTGTGAAGTCTCATTTGATCAATCTCCTATTTTATTTGAATATTTTGGATTATAGTTTGAATTATACCATTCAGGAGAGTGTATATGGTAGTAGTAATTTTTATTATATGTTTGGACAATGTGTTAATGGAATATCAATTACCCCTTTAATAGACCAAAAAGATTATAAGAATATTTATACCTTTGTTTATTGTATTATCAATTAAATGGAGAAATTTGAAGAAATATGTTTGGAATATATGATAAAGTTAGACTAAATATGGTATAATTAGTGAAGTTAATTATCTTGTTTTATGTAAGTAGTATTAAAGCAATGTTGGTAGAGATTTATAATAGGACATGCTAGTTTTTGTTTAGGTAATTATACGAAGATTGGCGTTAAAAATACTCAAACCTAAGATGGAGGTTTGAGTATAGAAAAAACAGTATTGCGCCAAACTTTGGATAATTGTCATAGCACGAAACCGCGGTTATTTAAAGAATAGCTATGGGATTTGCATAAATTCATTCTTGATAATTTTAAATAGTATTTAAGGCAAAAGTTCTGATATACAGTAAGAAAAAACACAAAATAAGGTTTGACAAGAGATTTTGACATACAATCCCCCTCCCCATAAAGAGGCATAATTCAATGCTATGCGATTTTACTATTAATTGGCGG
>NZ_FQXM01000017.1 GCF_900129965.1 Clostridium grantii DSM 8605
CTGATCGCGTACCATATTGTGGTGGACGTAGTTCAGTTGGTAGAGCGCCAGATTGTGGTTCTGGTTGTCGAGGGTTCGAGCCCCTTCGTTCACCCCATATTGGGATATCGCCAAGCGGTAAGGCACAGGACTTTGACTCCTGTATTCGATGGTTCGAATCCATCTATCCCAGCCATTTTGATTCACTAGCTCAGTCGGTAGAGCACTTGACTTTTAATCAAGTTGTCCGGGGTTCGATTCCCCGGTGGATCACCATTTTAAAATAATAAACAACATGCAGGTGTGGCGGAATTGGCAGACGCGCTAGACTTAGGATCTAGTATCTTTGATGTGGGGGTTCGACTCCCTTCACCTGCACCAATTAATTACATAAAACAAAAGTTGCGGGAGTGGCTCAGTGGTAGAGCGTCACCTTGCCAAGGTGAACGTCGCGAGTTCGAATCTCGTCTTCCGCTCCAAAAATTATGCGGGTATTGCTTAGTGGTAAAGCTCTAGCCTTCCAAGCTAGCGATGAGGGTTCGATTCCCTCTACCCGCTCCATTTTTATTTTTTGGAGTTTTTTTATTTTTTGGAAAACTTAAATTTGAATATTCAAAGGCATACTTAAACTATTTTTAAATTTAAAGATTTTTGAAGAAAATTATCCTTAACTGTAAATTGTAGCCTATATTTTAAACATGCACTCATAGCTCAGCTGGATAGAGTTACGGACTTCGAATCCGCAGGTCGGGGGTTCAAATCCCTCTGGGTGCACCAAATCAGTTCATCAGGCACAGATTTTGAGAGTTTTTCTTCGAAAAACTTTGAATTGGTCAAATAAAGTATTTAATAAAAAAGGCTATGTTTTAAAATAAATAATTCTTTAAAATTAAGTCAAAAAAACACAAAAAGTATTTGAACATTTGATAATATATGGTATAATGAATATTGTACAAAACTTATAATAAATATGCAGGTGTGGCGGAATTGGCAGACGCGCTAGACTTAGGATCTAGTATCTTTGATGTGGGGGTTCGACTCCCTTCACCTGCACCAATTACTTTAAAAAGAGCTGCGGGAGTGGCTCAATGGTAGAGCGCCACCTTCCCAAGGTGGATGTTGCGAGTTCGAGTCTCGTCTTCCGCTCCAAAGATTATGCGGGTATTGCTTAGTGGTAAAGCTCTAGCCTTCCAAGCTAGCGATGAGGGTTCGATTCCCTCTACCCGCTCCATTTTTATTTTCTTAAAAGAACTTTTAGTTATTTAAATAGAAAGATTTGTGACTTGATAGTTGCAAGTCTTTTTTCATATAATGTTTTAAATTTCTATAAATATGGTAAAATAGAAAATAAGCGCTAAAAGTTTTAGGTTTAATAAAATATTAGGTATGGATCAATGATTAAACATAAATAGTATTATACAAAGGGGATGGAAATTAAGTGATAAAGTACATAGATAAAAGGAAAGTAGTTACTTACACCACAATTATAATTATATCTATAGTTGTATATATGTTTTTCAATAATTTCACCAATGTAAAAGAATTTTTATTTTCAGCCGTAGCAGTTATATCTCCAATAATTATTGGGTTTATATTTGCTTATGTTATTAATATTCCAATGAAATTTTTGGAGGAAAATCTTTTACATAAAGTTAAATTATCTAAAAGTTTAAAAAGGATAGTGGCATTATTACTGACTATAGTAGCTTTTGTTGCATTAGTAGTAGTTATATTCTCTTTCGCTATTCCTCAATTAGTGGATAGTATAAATATTTTAGTGGATAATATTCCAGGATATATAAAGATAGTTCAAACATATTCTAATTCTATTTTAGTTGAGTATAACTTAAGTACAGAAATTACAAAAAAAATTGTGGAATCATGGAATGAATTACTTACTGGATTGAGTAGTATAATAATGAGTGTAGTAGAGTCTGTGTATGGTTTTGCAGGGGACTTATTTTCAGGGATTTTTAATGCCTTACTTAGCTTTATATTGGCTATTTATATGTTGATTAGCAAAGAAAAATTAACTTTGTTACTTAAACGGGTATTATATGCATTTATTCCTATAAAGGTATCTAATAGATTTATGAAACTTTTAGCAATTTTAAATAAATCTTTTGAAAACTTTATAAGAGGACAAATAGTCGAAGCTTTTATCATTGGAACTATATGTTTTGTTGGTATGAGTATTTTTGGATTTCAATATGCACTTTTAATTAGTGTTATAATAGGCATAACAAATATGATACCTATGTTTGGTCCTTATATTGGAGGAACACCATCCTTTCTTATTCTTGTAATGGTGGATCCAGTAAAAGCAATTTGGTTTGTGGTTTTCTTAATAGTGTTACAACAAGTGGAAGGGAATATAATATATCCAAGGGTTGTTGGAACTTCTATGGGTTTATCAGGTTTTTGGGTGCTTATTGCAGTAATTGTAGGTAATAATTTATTTGGTATTGTAGGCATTATAATAGGAATACCGATATTCTCAACAATATATACTATTGTTAGGGAATTTACCGCTGAAAGATTGAAAGAAAAAGAGATTAAGATAATATAGTTAATAATAGTAAAAGTGAGGTTTGTTATGATTGATAAAAGTAATGATATTTGTAGGAAAAAGCTTTTAGATGAAGAAATAGAAGAAAAGATTTGGTTGCTGTCAACAATAATAGATAGTTCGCCAGATATTAGTATATTTGTTTTGGATAAAGAATACAATTATCTATTTTTTAATCAAAAATATAAAGATATCATGAAGAGTATTGGTAGAAATAACATTGAAATTGGTATGAATGCGCTTAATGCTATATATGAAGATGAAGATAGAAATAAACTTAAGAAATCTTTTGATAAATCTCTAGGGGGAGAACCTTTTGATACCATAGATCAATATAAGAATGAAAAATTAAATGGATTTTTCTGGAGGAATTATTTTGCTCCATTAAGATCTAAAAAAGATGAAGTCATTGGGTTAACTTGTTTTGTACTAAATATTACGGATAGAAAAATTGCAGAGATTGAAAATGAAAAAATTTTAAAAGAAAAAAATATGATTTTAAAAGAATTACAAGAAAAAAATGAAATGCTAAAAATTCTATCTGAAACAGATGATTTAACAGGATTAAAAAATAAAAAGTATATTTTAGATAGAATAGAAATGCAAATAGCAAAATCTAATAGGTATGATTATGTTTTTTCAATTATAGTTATTGATATAGACAAATTTAAAAAGATTAATGATAATTATGGTCATCTTATTGGGGATGAGGTTTTAGAAACCTTAGGTAAGAAAATAAAAAATAGTCTCAGAAAAGTAGATGAAGTAGGACGATTTGGTGGAGAAGAGTTTATAGTTCTATTACCGCATATAAATAAAGAGGATGGATTTAAAGTAGCAGAGAAAATTAGGAAAAATATTGCTGACTTACAATGGGGATTTGAAGTTAGGATAACAATAAGTAGTGGAGTAGCGCAATATAGTAATGAAACCAAAGAGAGTTTAATAAACAGAGCGGATAAGAAATTATATGAAGCAAAAAAAAGTGGTAGAAATAAAACGGAAGTTTAAAAATAGTGGGTCAGCTTTAGCTGTCCCACTTAATTTATTTAACCATAAAAATATCAACTGATCTAACCTAATGCTACATCTAAAATCATCATAACAGCAAATCCTACCATACAACCTATAGTTGCAATATCAGTTTTCTTATCTTGTTGTGCTTCAGGTATAAGCTCTTCAACTACTACATAAATCATTGCACCTGCGGCAAAAGCAAGAGCATATGGAAGTATAGGTCTCATGAATATTACAGCAGCTGCACCTATTACACCGGCTATAGGTTCTACAATTCCTGATGCTTGACCGTATACAAAAGATTTTGTTCTAGAAAAACCCTCTCTTCTTAAAGGAATTGAAACTGCTGCGCCTTCAGGAAAGTTTTGAAGTCCGATCCCAATAGCAAGAGCAATAGCACCTGCTAAACTTGCGGAAGGTATTCCTGATGCTACTGCACCAAAAGCTACTCCCACAGCTAATCCTTCGGGTATATTATGAAGAGTAATTGCAAGTACCAATAAAATACTTCGTTGCCAACTAGTTTTAATTCCCTCTGCTTCTGAAACGTCTAGGCCTAGATGTAAATGAGGTAATATTTTATCTACTAGGAATAAAAAAGCACCTCCAGCCAAAAATCCAACAGCAGCTGGAATCCAAGGTAAAATACCCATTTCTTCTGATAAATCTATAGCTGGAGCAAGTAAAGACCAAAAACTGGCAGCTATCATAACTCCAGCAGCAAATCCTAACATTCCATTTAAAACATTACGATTAATTGACTTAAAAAAGAAAACTAATGATGCCCCTAAAGCAGTTACTCCCCATGTAAATAAAGTAGCTATTAATGCCTGTGTAACTGGGGGAAATTGTTGAAACCATATTACCATAATAAAACCTCCTTGCATAAAATATTAGAACTAACAAATAATAATTATTATTTATAGTATTAGAATAACATAAGTAACAGATTTTTTATATAAAATATAATTAAATTTTTAATTATATTTTTCTACAGTATTAACTACTTTTATATGTAATATTATTGAAAAGAAAAAATAAAGTTCTTAACAAAGTATATATTTAAAAAGAATACAAATATATACTTATATTAAATAATTTTAACATAAAAAGAAAAATATTATGTTAAAATTATTTAATTATGATATAATATTTTTAAGGAGGGATTTTTAAATTTTACAAAAGCTAATTCTAGCGCACGTAAATGCAGAGCAAAGTAAATGTTTACATGGTGTAATAAATGATGAAAACTTATCAAAAACTTAATAAATTATGGGGGAATGTATTTTGAAAAGTTATATTAAATCTAAAAAATCAAAAAAAATCACATCATTAGCTATGGTCATTGCGTTGTTGTTTAGCATAATCACACCAACAACAGTTAAGGCAATAGAAAGTCTGGAAACGGTTACAATCCAAATTCTTGCAACAAGTGATGCTCATGGTAGATTTTTGCCATATGATTATGCAATTAATGCAGTGGATAATTCAGGAAGTTTAGCACAGATTGCTACTGCAGTAAAAGAGTTAAGAGAAAAAAATGCAAATACTATTTTAATTGATAATGGTGATACTGTTCAGGATAATTCACAGGGTTTATTTTTAGATAACTCTAAAAATTTAAACGGAATAAACCCTATGGTATTAGCTATGAATGAAATAGGATATGATGCATGGAATTTAGGAAATCATGAGTTCAATTATGGAATCGGTACCATAAAGGAAATTTCTAGTAAATTTACTGGAACGGTTCTATGTGGAAATGTAGCAAGTAAATCAGATGGGGAAACATTAGGTGCACCTTATGCAATTGTAGAAAAAGAAGGTGTAAAAGTTGCAATAATTGGTATGGTTACACCAAATATTGATAGATGGGATTCAGTGAATTTAGCAGATTATAATGTGTTAGATGCAGTTGAAGAAACTCAAAAGGCAATAGCTGCAGCTAAGTTAGATGGAGCGCAGGTATTTATAGCAGCACAACATATGGGTCTTGACCAAGAGTATGGAGTAGCAAATTCAGGAGTTACAGAAATTGCAAATTCATGTCCTGAATTAACAGCTATAATTGCTGGACATGCTCATTCTATAGTAAATAAAAGTATAAATGGAGTACTAATTGTAGAACCGGGTAAATATGTTCAAAATTTATCTAAAATAGAGATCGTATTGACAAAACAATCAGATGGAAGCTTTTCTATTCAAGATAAAGCTACAGATGTAAAAGGAAGTAATATTGCAATGGCGGGTAAATATGGTAATCCTATTTATTATGCTGTAGATACCGACCTAGAAACAAAATTAAATCCGTATCATGAAATAGCATTAGCGGATGCTAACACTGTAATAGGTGAACTTAAAGGGGGAGATTTAGTTACAGCTGATGAAGTTACTGGAATCCCTACAGCTCAAATTCAACCAACAGCTATGATTGAATTGATTAATAAAGTTCAAATGTATTATGGAAAAGAAATATCTCCTGATAATAAAGCAGTAGATGTATCAGCAGCAGCAGCGTTCCAAAGTAATGCAAATATCAAAGAAGGACAAATAAAAAAATCTGATACTTCATTAATCTATAAGTACGACAATACATTATACATACTTGAAGTTACAGGAAAACAATTAAAAGAATATATGGAGTGGTCAGCTAATTACTATAATATGTACAAAGCTGGAGATTTAACTGTATCTTTTAATCCAACAGTTAAGGGATATAACTATGATATGTTTTCAGGAGTTAAATATAATGTAGATATATCTAAAGCCAGTGGTAGTAGAATAGTAAATTTAACAAAGAATGATGGAACAGCTATAAAAGATGAAGATATCTTAAGACTTGCTGTAAACAATTATAGAGCTACAACAAATATATTGGCATCAACATCAGCAATAATTACAAAAGATGGCGATTATCCTAAGGTGATTGTTAAATCAGAAGATGTTATGGGTGATGCAGGTAGAGTAAGAGATTTAATAAGAGATTATATAGTTGATGTAAAAGGTGGAGTTATAACACCTGAATATGATAAAAATTGGAGTATTATCGGGAATAACTGGGATTTGCAAGAAAGAGCAGCGGCAGTAAAAGCTATCAATGAGAGTAAATTAGAATTGCCAGCTTCAGATGATGGTAAGTCATGGAATGCAAAAGCTGTTACTTATAATGATTTAGTAAATGCAAATAAAATTAAGCATATTAATATACTTTCCTTCAATGATTTCCATGGAGCGGTAGAAAATTCAGGGAAGAATTCAGGAATAGCAAAATTTGCTGGAGAAATAAATAGAATTAAAAATACAAATCCGGATACTTTGGTAGTTTCTGCAGGAGACAGTTTCCAAGGAAGTGCTATGTCAAACTTAACATATGGTGCTCCTGTAAATGAATTTATGAAATATGTAGGGGTAACTGCTTCTGCGGTAGGAAACCATGAATTTGATTGGGGTATAGATAAAATAGCTCAATGGTCAAAAGATGGTGAATATGATTTCTTAGCTTCAAATATTTACAGTAAAACCACAAGTGAGCCTGTAACTTGGGCAAAAGCTTATAAAATTGTGGATATTGGAGGAATAAAAGTAGGATTAATAGGCCTTGCAACTCCAGAAACTGAATTTAAAACAAAAACTGAAAATGTTAAGGATCTTGAATTTAAAGACCCAATAGAATCAGCAAAACTTTGGGCTACAAAACTTAAAGATGGTTCTCTTCCAGAAGGTAAAGCTGATGTAGTAATTGCATTAACACATTTAGGGGCTTTCCAAGACTCTACTACAAAAGTAATAACTGGAGAAGCAGCAGACCTTGCAAATGCAAATACTGGAGTAGATGCTATTGTTAGTGCACACACACATCAAACTGTTTCCGGAAAAGTTAATAATACACCAATAGTACAAGCTTATTATTCAGGAAGAACTTTAGCAAGATTAACAATCGATGTAGATACTACTACAGGAAAAATTACAACGATAGAACCTACAGTAGATAATTTATATAGTAGATCTTCTACATTGATAGAAGACAGTGGTGCAAAAGAAATTGAAAATAAATATGTATCAGAACTTGCACCTATACTAAATCAAGTTATTGCAACAACAGAAAAAGATTTAACTCATAATAAATTAACTGAAGGAACATCAATTCTTGGAGCTTGGACTTGTGACGTTATGAAAAAAGCAGCAGGGACTGAAATTGGAATAACAAACGGTGGGGGACTTAGAACTTCGATTTTAAAAGGAAATATTACAATGGGCAATATGTATGAAGTGATGCCTTTTGATAATACTTTAGTTACAATGAAATTGAAGGGTTCAGACCTTAAAAGGGTTTTAGAAAATGGTATTGGTAACGATAGTATTGGATGGGTACAAGTTACTGGTATAAAAGCTTATTATGATTTAAATAGAACATTTGGCGATAGAATAACAAGTATAGTATTATCAAATAATAAAAAAATAGATATGAATGAATACTATACAGTAGTAACAAATGATTTTATGGCTACAGGAGGAGATAAATACGACTTTACAGGGGCAACTAATGTGGTTGATACACAAATTCCTATTAGAGATGCACTTGTAAATGAGTTAAAAGCAGTTAAGAGCTTAAATTATATTTATGAAACCTCTCTTGTAAATGGAGTAAAACCAGAAGTGGAAACACCAGAAACAGAAACACCAGAAACAGAAACACCAGAAGTAGAAACACCGGGAGTGGAAACACCAGGAGTAGGAACACCAGAAGTAGAAATACCAGCCGTAAAAATACCAGAAGCAAAAGATATAATTGATATTACAAAGAATAGTTTAGTAGGAAAATCATATTTTGAATCTTCAATTGGGAAAAATAAATCTATTAAATTTGTTGGTAATGGTATTACATGGGAATTTAATGGATTAGATTTGAATAAAGATTTTGTGGCAGCTATGACTGATATTGATTTATCTATGGAAACTCCATCTGATGAATTAAAAGGAAAAATCAAAGATAAAGTTAAAGCAATGGTTGGTAAAGATGTACCATTATATGCATTCTCATTAACTTGCGATGGACAATTACCAGGAAAAGCTTCAGTTACAGTATTTGTTGGTAATGACTGGGCTAATAAAACAATAGATGTAGCAAGATACTATTCAGATAAAAACACATATGAAATAGTAGATACTGTTAAAGTAGATAAAAATGGGTATATGACGTTTACTACGGATCATTGTAGTGATTACTTTATAACTGAAACTTCTGTTGCAAAATTACCTAAAACAGGGTCAAATGTTGATACTTCAGTACTTGTAACATTAGGAAGTATGATGACAATGGTAGGATTTGCTTTATTTATGGCAAATAGAAAGAAAGAAGAAGAAGTAGCTTAATAATAAAGGGTTGAGATTATAAAAATCTCAACTTTTTTATTTTCCAGTAGCTTTTAAAATGCTATCATAATGTTGCTGTACATACTCACTTGATGCTGTTGATGAATGTGGTTTACTATTTTGTAAATATAAATCAAAATGTCCTGATACATCATTAGAATATATGGTTGAAGCTCCGTGCGGCATGCCAGAGAAAGAAGCGGCTATATTCATTCCATCTTTATGTATAACAACTGCCCTTGGAGACCATTGCCAAGTTGGAAATAATTCTTTCATAATTTGTGTATCCTTTGAAGTTACAGGTTCCACATCAGAATGATTATAACCACCCATCATTCTTACAGTAAAAGTTTTTCCGGTTTCTACATCAAGAATTTTAAGAGTATCCCATCGTTTAATTAAATATTGGCCTTCTAGATACCAGTCCACAAGTTCACCAGTATTTTGTATTCTTGAAAATTCATTGGCAAAAACAGTATATTCCCTTGGAGCATAATCAGAGATTGCAATCTTATCTCCAGCATCTAGCCATTGATCTGCAGTCATATAATTATATTTTAAAATATCATTTACAGCTACATTAAAAACATTACTAATACCACTTACTGTGTCTCCTGCTTGAACTATATATGTTATAGCTGGCCATTCATTTATAGCATCAGAAGTTTCAGTGGAGATCTTAGAGTTTTCACTAGTACTGGGTATTATTAGTTTTTGACCAATACTTAAATAATCAGTTGTTAAGTTATTTTGTGTTTTTATTTTATCCATAGTTACTTTATATTTCTGAGAAATATTCCATAAGGTATCACCCGAAGATACAGTATGGGTAGTGTTTTTAACTTGTAAGGCAGTATTTTCAGATGAAATTTCTTTGATTTTTAAGTTTTGACCAACTGATGAAGTATCGAAGGTTAAATTATTTAAAGCTTTTATCTCATCTACAGTAGTGCTATATTTTTGAGAAATTTTCCAAAGTGTATCTTGAGTTTGAACAGTATAAATTTCATAGTTTAAATTAGAAAGTTCTTCAATTGTGGGCTCAGTAATATAAAGACTCTGTCCTATAAATATGTTGTTATTAGTTATATTATTATAGCTTTTTATATCGTTAATACTTACATTATACTTTTGAGAAATTACCCATAAGGAATCTCCAGATTCTACTGTATGAATTAAAGGGGTAGAAGTTGAGGCTACGGTTTCAGCTTTGGCTTCTACTGGACTCATTCCTCCAGCTAAAGCAATTGAACCTACTAATACTGAACCTAGTAATATCTTTACAGTATTTATTTTTATATCTGGGAATTTTTCTTTTATGTATTCATTTATACTTTGATTAAGTTTTTTATCTTTATTCTTGTATTCTTCTAAAAACTCTAATGAAAACTCTGTAGAATTTTCATTTACATATAAATGAAGAATATAACTATCATAGCTTTTTTCTAGCCGATAGTCTTCAAATATATCCATAGACAATATACCTCCTTTGGTAGATAAAAAATTAATAGTTGAATTAATTAATGCATAGATTGAAATAGAGTTGACAATTGAGGGTAAAATGTTAAAAAATTTAATGTGAACAGTATTTGAACACCGTAACAAATAGTATGTACTAAAATTTAAAGTATTATTAATGATAATTGTATTAGTATTGATATTAAGTAAAAAAATATTGATTTTTATTTTTAATTAACATAAATTTAAAATAATTATAAAAAAAATAAATCAAAATGTATAGCTTATGTATCTAATAATTAGAAGGATTATCCAAAGTGGAAGGAGTAAAACAATGGACAAAAAAGAATTTACTCAGAGCATAGAGGCTATGAAAATCCAATTATATAAAACGGCTTACTTGTATTTGGGTAACGAGACAAGTGCCATGGAAGCAGTGGATGAAACTATTTTCAAAGCTTTTAAAGCCTTAAAAAAGCTTAGACAACCTCAATTTTTTAATACATGGATTACTCGTATTTTAATAAATGAATGCAAAAAAGAGCTAAAACGTCTTAAACGAATGAGTCCTAGAGAAAATCTACCCATTGAAAAATATGATGAGGTATCTTATGATCAATTGCCACTTAAGGAGGCAATTGCAAAATTAAGTGAGGAGCTTAGATGTGTTGTGATTTTGCGATATTTTTCTGGATACACTCTTTCTGAAACTGCTAAGAGTCTTGATATTCCACAAGGAACAGTGGTAACAAGGCAACGTCGCGCACTGAATCTACTTAAACTTGAATTATCGGAGGTGGAATAAAAATTGAATAGAAGTGAAGAATACTTAATGTTAATTAAGGAGCTTGATAATACTCCGCCCCAGTTAGAATATAGTATGCAACGAGTGGAAGCAAAACTGAAAAAAGAACACAAAGGTCGATTTTTCACTGTATCTCTAACTAGTTTGGTTATTTTTTTCATTACCTTTATTTTACTTGTTAATAGTTTTCCAACGTTTGCTTATGCTTGTGGTAGAATACCACTAATAAAAAATCTTGCTCAATTAGTAGCATTTTCACCATCATTAAGTGCTGCAGTTGAAAATGAATATGTGCAGCCTATTGAAATAGAACAAACTCAAAATGGAATTACTGCAAGAATAGAATATGTAATTGTAGACCAAAAGGAATTGGATATTTTTTATTCCTTAGACTCTGAAAACTACAATGAAATGGATGCAAATCCAGAAATCAAAGCTAGAGATAATTCACCACTTGAGGGCTATTCCCTAATATCAGGAAATTATGACACTGGTAATGGGGAATTGAATCATATAACAGTTAGTTTTGTAGATGTAGATATGCCAGATAGCATGATTTTAACACTAAAAGTACATGATAATGGTTGGAGGAAAGAAATTGTAGAAGTGGAGAATGAAATAACTTCAGAAAATGAATATATGGAGCCAGATTATATAAGTGAATTTAATTTTACACTTGAATTTGATCCATATTACACTTCACAGGGGGAAGAGTTAATATTAAACCATAACTTTGAAATTGACGGCCAAACACTTGCGTTAGAAACAGCTGAAATCTATCCAACTCATATAAGATTAAATTTCTTGGACAATGAAGATAATTCTGCATGGCTAAAGGAGTTCAAATTTTACCTTGTAAATGAAAAAAAACAGCGCTTTGATAAAATCACTAATGGTATAACTGGGACAGGATCTGTAGATTCACCTATGATGAGATCGCATCATTTGGAAAGTTCTTTTTTTTCCGAAAGTAAAAGTCTTACCTTGTATATTACTGGTGTTACTTGGTTAGATAAGGAAATGGAAACAGTAAAATTAGACCTTGCGAATATTACGGCAGAAGAACTTCCTCAAGGGGTTACTTTTGTAAATGCAGAGCGTAAGGGAAATGATTGGTTACTTATCTTTGAAGCAACAGAAGAAGCAGAAAATCATTCTTATCAGATTTGGAACCAAGACTACTATGACCAAGAAGGTAATGAATATTTCTATAATAGCTGGGGAACCACTCATAACATGGATTCTTGGAATGATAAAGCAGAACAATTTGTGGAAAAAACAGGTGTGTTTCAGGTAGAGATTACTTTAAAAGATTATACTTTTGATACGGTTTATATGTCACCTTCTTATTCACGTAGAATAGAATTTGTAGATCCTATTGTTATTGAAGTGAAATAGTCATAATTTTTTTATTTAAAGTAGCAGTATTTATTCATATAGAATATTTTTGTTGGATTAGAAAAAAGACTTTATTTTATATTATTGTATATATAATGTTAATAGGGTATACTTTAAGAGTATTATAAAAACTTAATAATAAATTTGCTAGGGGTGCTTATTATAAGCTGAGACTGAGATTTTTTTCTAACCCTCATAACCTGATTTAGATAATTCTAACGTAGGGAAGTACAGTTAATGTTGATAATTTTTGTTAATATAAACACACAAACTTCTGTTTGTGTGTTTTTTTAATATAACATCACGATAACCATTTTATGAGGAAGCGAAAATCGCTTCCTCATTTTTTGGGAAAATAAATAATAATAAAGGGGATGTAAAAATGAATTACACAACACAAATGGATGCAGCAAGAAAAGGTATTATTACTAAAGAAATGGAGATAGTTGCTCAAAAGGAAAGCATAGAGGTTGAGTTACTTAGAGAACTAATTGCAAAAGGTCAAGTTGCTATTCCAGCTAACAAAAATCACAAAAGTATTGAACCAGAAGGGGTTGGACAAGGTTTAAGAACTAAAATCAATGTTAACTTAGGAATTTCTAAAGATTGTTGTGATGTTGACCAAGAATTAGAAAAAGTTACAAAAGCTATTGAAATGAATGTAGAATCTATAATGGACTTAAGTTGTTACGGTAAAACAGAGGAATTTAGAAAAAAATTAATTGATAAGTCTACTGCTATGATAGGTACTGTACCTATATATGATGCTGTGGGTTTTTATGATAAAGATTTAAAAAACTTATCTGTTCAGGAACTTTTGAAAGTTATAGAAAAACATGCTGAGGACGGTGTAGATTTCATTACTATTCATTCGGGTATTAATAGAGAAACAGCAGCGGTATTTAAAAGAAATAAAAGAAAACTTAATATAGTTTCAAGGGGTGGATCATTGATTTATGCTTGGATGGAGTTAAATGGTAAAGAAAATCCGTTCTATGAGTATTTTGACGAGATTTTAGATATTTGTGCAAAACATGATGTTACAATAAGTTTAGGAGATGCATGTCGTCCAGGTTGTATTGCAGATTCTTCAGATGCTTCTCAAATAAAAGAATTAATGGTTTTAGGAGAGCTTACTTTGAGAGCTTGGGAAAAAAATGTTCAAGTTATGATAGAAGGTCCAGGACATATGTCTATTGATGAAATCGAAGCCAATGTACTTTTAGAAAAAAAACTTTGTCATGGAGCACCTTTTTATGTTTTAGGCCCTATTGTTACAGATGTTGCTCCTGGATATGATCATATTACAAATGCTATAGGAGGTGCAGTTGCCGCCGCAGCAGGAGTTGATTTTTTATGCTATGTAACTCCGGCAGAGCACTTAAGACTTCCCAATCTTGATGATATGATAGAAGGGATAGTTGCTACTAAAATTGCAGCACATGCAGGTGATATTGGTAAAAAAATAAAAGGTGCTAGAGAGTGGGACAATAAAATGTCAGACGCTAGAAGAGAACTTGATTGGGAAAAAATGTTTGAACTTGCTCTAGAACCAGAAAAACCAAGAAGATATAGAAAAGAATCTACGCCAGAAGAAGAAAAAACTTGTACAATGTGTGGTAAAATGTGTGCAGTCAGAAACATGAATAAAGTTATTGATGGAGAAGATATAATGTGTTAGATAAATATTATTGTAAAAGATAACAAAAAAATGGTGGTAGAATTATCTACCACCATTTTTGCCAGCCTTTGTATATTTTGAACTGTGTATATGATAAAATAAATAAGACTAATTATTATTAGGTGGTGGCAATAGATTTGAGACAGGTTAAGATAGTACATTGTGCAGATATTCATCTGGGTGCAGAGTTAAGAACACTAGGAAGAAAAGCAACAACACGTAAATCAGAAATCAAAATGACATTTATGAATATTTTAAAATTGTGTAATTTAGAACAAGTACAAATATTATTAATTGCTGGAGATTTTTTTGATAATATTCATATAGATGAGAGTACATTAAACGAAATAAAAAATGGATTTTCAAGTTTAAATAATACAATAGTGGCTATTGCACCAGGAAATCATGATCCATTAACGGAAGATTCACCATATGCAAAAAAAGATTTTTGGCCTGAAAATGTTATTATTTTTAAAGGAGATTTAGAAAAAATAGAGATTGAGAATTTGGGAGTTCGTTTATGGGGAGCAGCTTTTAAAGGAACATATGTAACTAATCACATGATAAAGAATGTAAAAATTCCAAATGATGATTTTATTAATATTGGAGTAATTCATGGTGAACTTGTGGGTCTAAATCAAAAAAGTGATTATAATCCAATTACAGAAACACAAATCAAAAACAGTAAGTTGGATTATGTGGCATTAGGACATATTCATAAAAGTACTGAAATACTTAAAACCGGGGATACATATTATGCTTATTGTGGATGTCCAGAAGGAAGAGGGTTTGACGAACTTGATGAAAAGGGTGTTTACATTGGAATAGTATCAAAAGGAGTATGTAGGTTGGAACATCGTACCATGTGTCGGCGTATGAATGTAGAACTTCATGTAGATATTTCTGAGGCTATGAATTCTAAAGTGGCCATAGATATTATATTAGATAAAATAAAATTAAAATATAAAGAAGATTACACAGAGCATCTTTATAAGGTAGTATTAGAAGGAAACATAGGTGATGATATTAGTATTAATATTGATGATATCAAAGCTATGATTAATGAAGTATTCTTCATTAAAATTAAAGATCATACAAGTATAAAAATGGATTTAGAATCAGTTTCAACAGAAATAACACTCAGAAATATTTTTATGAGAAAGATGATAGAAAGGATAAATGATGCAAACCCTGATAAAAAAGAAGATTTAAATACAGCACTTAAACTTGGTGTAAAAGCATTTTTCGGGGGTATAAAATATAATGAAGATTAATAAATTGCAGATTGGAAATTTTGGTAAGTTTAAGGATTACGAACTAGAATTAAAAGAAGGTTTTCAAATAATATATGGCAATAATGAGGATGGAAAATCAACTTTAATGGCCTTTATTAAAATGATGTTTTATAGCAAATTAGAAAGAGGAAGAGACATTCATAAGAATTTAAGAAAAAAATATCTTCCATGGGACGGGGCCATGATGAATGGTGCTGTTGAATTTGAACATGATGGAATATTTTATAGACTTCAGAAAGATATTGGTGCTACTCCACGTGCTGATAAAGTAAGATTATTTAATATGGGGACAGGTGAACTTATAGCATTGGGTAAGGATGAAGAAGTAGGGAAAAGATTTTTTGGACTTGATTTGGGTGGATTTGAGCGCAGTGTTTTTATAAGCCAAATAGGAGGATTCTCATCAACTGGAAATAATGATGAGGTTGCTGAAAAGCTAATGTCAAATTTGGTTCTTTCAGGGGATGAAACTGTATCACAGCAACTTGTTATAAATCGTATTAATGAGGCATTAGAAGATATGGAGTCTAAAAACAGAAAAAAAGGAGTTCTTGTTGATGCTAAAAAAGAACTTGAATTATTGTTTACTGAAAGAGCAGATATTGAAATTCTAAATCAACAACAAAAAGAAATTATAGAAGAGTATAGGGATTTAGAAGAAAAACTAAATGAAGAAAAAAAGAAAATGAAATTATTAGAATTATATACAAATAAAAACAAATTTCTTCAACTTGCTTTGTTAATTGAAAAAATAAATCAATATACAGAATTAGAACAAGGTTTAGAAAAAGAAAATATTGCATACAAAAACCTTAAATCATTTTTGAAAAATTGTAATTCTTTAATGGAGGAAAGTGAGAAAATAAAGGGGAGTTTAGAAAAGCTTAAAGGCTCAAATCAGAGCGAATCAAAGAATAAGGCTATATTGAGTTTTATTAGTGAAGAAGAATATAGAGATTTAAATGAGTTGGTTGAAAAAGAAGAAAAATTTAAGGAATTATTAACGAAAATTGATGAAAATTTTATAAACTCTTTTGAAAGCTTTATAGTGTCAAAAAATAATTTTCAAAATGTACAATTTAATTTAAAACAAGAGATATATTTGAATGAAGAACTACAGAAATATCATGAAGATTATGAAAAATATGAAGAACAAAAAATTTATAAAATAAAAGAGAAGGACAGTACAATTAATAGTTTTGAAAGAGATAAGATACAATGGGCTAATGATAAAAAATTAAGGGAGCAAGAAATTAATTTTACAAATGAAAAAATTTCAATTCAAAGGCAAACTAAGGATAATACTAAAAGTGAAAATTTACTAATAATAGTAAGTGTTGTAACATTCATCATTTCTATAATGCTGGGGGTAGTACATATTCCGCTTGGCATAAGCGGAGTAATTATTTCTATTATTATTGGTATAATTGGGGTACGAGTTAAGAAAAAACAAAGCATGGCAAAGTATAAGAATATTAATAATGCTCAGACAAATGATTTAGAACTACAAATAGAAAAACTTAAGAAAAATAATGAAAAGGAAGAAAGTCTTATTTTACATAAATCTGAAAAATATAAAAATGCAATAAGTAATATTTCAACTGAAATTGATAAAATTAATAAAAAATTAGAGTTATTAGAAGAAAAGAATAATAATTATCAAAAATCTTTAGATAAGATTACAAAGTTATATAATAAAAAAGAAGTGGAAGAAAACCTGGTTAAAATTAAGGCGAAAGCATATTTTAAAGACAAGAACTACATTATTGAGAAATATAGGGAAGATTCAAGTCTAGGTGAGGATATTAAAATTACAATTTTAGAACAAGAAAAACTAGATGAGGTTAAGGTTAGAGAATATAGGAATAAAATTGAAGTGCTCTGCTATAAATTAAAAAGTAATATTGAAGATAAAATGAAAGAAAAGTCTTGCCTTTCAGTAGCAGAGTTTGAAAACAAGTATTTAGAATATGCTTCCGATTACAAAAATCAAAAAGCTATTCTTGAAGCGGAGCGTGAATATTTAAATAAAGCTGAAGAGTTTTTGAACAAAGTAAAGGAATATCATAGTGTAAAAAGCTATGAAGAAGGTGAACTTTTAATAAGGAATCTTTGGGAACAATTAATTCAAGTGGAAAAAGAAAAAGAAGAAGCATTTAATATTGCTAAGGGTATGGGACATACTGTTTTTTCAATAGAATATTTAATGGAGGAAAAAAATAAACTTGAACTATCTATTAAAGAATTAGAAGAGTTTAGTGAAAATAGATATGAAGTAGAAGAACTCCAACAATTAAGAAAAAGTTTTAGCTATGAAAATTTACAACAAGAATTGTTTGAATTACAGAAAAAAATTAAAACACCAGATAAAAATTTAAGTCAACTTCAACAACAAATAGAAGAAAAACAAGAAGAAGTGAAGGAAAAAGAGAATTATTTCAATTGTCTCAAAATCACATCAGAAGTGATGAAAGAAGCTTCTGATGAAATGCATCAAAGTTTTGGACCTGAATTGAACAGAAAGACAACTGAAATATTTAAAAATTTAACAAATGGAAAGTATGGAAACTTAATTGTTACAAAGGATTATGATATTTCAATACAATCAGGTATTCATTATAGAGAATGGGGCTATTTAAGTAATGGGACAGTTGATCAAGCTTATCTTTCATTAAGACTAGCTATTACAGAACTTATTTCAGATAAAAATATTGCTTTACCTTTATTCTTAGATGATGTGATGATACAGTATGATGATAAAAGGATGAGGGCAGCTTTGAAATTTTTATCAGAGTATGCCGATGAAAAAGGAAAGGAATTTCAACAGCTATTATTTACTTGTCACCAACATATCCTAGATAATTCAAAACCTTATAATATTAAAATAGTTAAAATATGATATAGAGTTTTGATATAGGTAATAAGGATATAAAAATGCTTGATTTTAACTTGAAAATTTTAGAAATGTGCTAATCAAAAAACTAGTCATTAGGGATAGTTTTTCAATTAGCACATTTTATATTAGGCCAATTTTACTTGAAATGTCCATACTAGATTACAAGGTTTTTCATCAGGTAAATTAATATGTAACCCTTGGGTATCTTGTTTCCATTGGATTTGGCCGTTATAACCAAGTAATGATACATCCATAATTGTTTCTTTAAGAAGGTTAGTTTTTAAAGATTTTACAATGATTTTTTTGTTGGATGGCCAATCAAAACTAAATATATTAAGAGTATCTTCTTTAGCTGTAAATCTAAATTCAGATGAAGAAATGCCAAAGCTACTTTCGTTATGACAAGATGTTTTTTCTACAGTTTTTTCAACACCTTCACCATAAATCTTCCAAGGATGTGTTTCATAAATAGCTTCACCATTTACTGCCATCCATTCTGAAATAGATTCAAGTATTTCTTCACATTCAGCATCCAAAGTTCCATCTGGAAGCAAGGGTATATTAAGCAATAAATTGCCGTTTTTACTTACTGTATCTACAAGAAATTCAATAACTGTTAAAGCACTTTTATATTTAAAACCATCTTGATAAAACCAGTTGCCTATGCATGTATCAAGTTGCCAAGGTTCATCTAGTATGTCTTTTGCTACCCCGCGCTCTACATCGAAAACTCCAATTCCTTTTACATACTCACCAAGTTTTTCAAGTTTTTTGATATTGAATACTCCATCTAGAAATCCATTGTTCTGGATCAAATTATTATTGTAGAAGTACGCCATTAAATTTTTACCAACATCACCAAAAGGAACTCCACCATCAATATACATTAAATCCGGTTTATGTTTATCAAGTAAATCTTTCATTCTAAAAAACCATTCTTTTATGAATTCTTTTGATGTATCATCAGTTGTAAACCAATCTGTCTCAATATCTTTTTCAACTAATGTTGAAAAATATAAATCTGAATTATCAGGGTTTGTACCATCATAAGGAATATTTTTTAATTCACCATGTTTATCACAACTTTTACTTGGTCCAAACCAGTGATGATAATTTGATAAATGCTCAGTTACACCAAATTTAAGATTATTTTCTCTAGCAGCTTTTTCCCACATTCCTACGATATTTTTCCTTGGCCCCATTTCAATAGAATTCCAACGTTGATAAGTAGAATCCCAACAATCAAAATTATCAACATGAACAGCTAAAGATACAAAATATTTAGCACCAGCTTTTTTATACTTTTTCACCAAATAATCTGGGTCAAAGTTTTCTGCTTTCCATAGAGGAATGATATCTTTATATCCATGTTGCGATGGGTGACCATAATTTTCAAGGTGATGGTTATATTGTTTATTTCCCTGTAAGTACATATTCCTTGCATACCAATCTCCTTGACGGGGAACTGACTGGGGTCCCCAATGTGCCCAAATACCAAACTTTGCATCGCTAAACCATTTAGGGCATTTGTATTGTTTTAATGATTCATAAGTTCCTTCAAAAGGACCCTCTCCAATAGTAAAATCTTTGCTCAGCAATTCAGCTCTTATTTGTTTAAAATCTTTCATGATAAAACCTCCTTATATGTTTTTCACAGCTTTAAATAAAGCTTCAATATTTTGTGGTTTTGTATCTTCTAATATAGCTTCATGACTTGGAGAAAGAATTAATCCAGTAGGGAAAATATTTTTTAATTCATTAACTGTAGTTCTTACTTCTTCTGGAGAACCTATTACCATTAGTTCTTGAGCATCTACCCCACCACAGAAGGCTACTTTATCTCCAAAATTTTCTTTTAATCTTTGGGGTTCCATCCCGGTAGCTTTAGCTTGTATTGGATGAATTATATCTACGCCGGCTTCTATTAAATCAGGAATAATATCGAATATAGAACCACAGGAATGATAAATAACCTTTAGTCCATAACTTTTAGCTTGATCTATAAGTTTTTTTGTTCCAGGTAAAATAAACTCTTTTACCAAGCTTGGAGAAAGCATAAGGCCTGTCTGGCTTCCCATATCATTTCCAATAAGTACCCCATGAAGTTTTCCTTTTGTAGCCTGATAAAATCGTTCATTTGCTTTTAAATAAAAATCGATAATTTTATCGTCAATAGCTTTATACATTTCAGGTTCAAGCATCATTTTAATTAACGCTGTTTCCATACCAAAAGCTGCACAGGTTTCTTGATAATGAGATGACCATAAAATACCAATAATTGCTTTATCATCAGGTACATTTTCAACTACTTTTTTACATTCCTCAATAGAAATATATTGTAAAGGGTCTGGCCAATTAAAATCATCAACTTTTGAAGGGTCACTGTAATCTTCGAAAAATCCAGCTGCGGTTAATGTTCGCTCATCTGGATTGCCTTTATCACTTTTACCAAAATGGAAGGCATCATAAATTGCATCGCTTATAGGCGAATGATAAGGTAGTTCTACTGGATAAATGTCATCATCAATTTTATTTTTCATATCATCTAAAGTAGCAACTTCAAAATATTCAAATAATCCTTTTAGTGCTTTTTTATCAGGTAAACCAAGCCAAGAAGCTGGTCTATCTACAGCTTTTCTTTCAATGGTTGCATAAAATCTTTCAACACTATTCATGATTTTCACTCCTAATTATAAAATATATTTTTGATTTCTATATTAAAATTTTAAATGAAAAGGTTTTATAATTGAATAGACAAAATGTCCATTAAAATGGACATTTTTAATAATTTGCATTATTAGGAGATTGATTAATCAATGTTATTTTTGGGAGGAAGTACAGTACCATCTCTATATGATTTGGGAGTAACACTTGTTTCTTTTTTGAACATTTTTGTAAAATAATTATAATCATATATTCCTACCATTTCAGCAATTTGAAAAATTGGTAATGTGGTATCCATAAGATATTTTTTTGCACGCTGTATACGTATTTGATTTATATGTTTTGAGATACCCATGCCATAACTTTTATTTGAAAGTTTATATAGGTTTGTTTTTCTAATATCAAATTTCTCACAAATTAATTGAACAGAAAGTTCTTCTTCAAGGTTTTCACCAATAAATGTATCTATTTTCTGGGCTAGTGAATCTTCCTTTAAAATCAATTTATGACTTGTATAAAGAAAACTAGAACATATTTCCATCATTTTAGCAGCGGATTCTATAGTATTTGTAGATACGTTTCGTTTGTTCATAAATGCTTTATGTAAAGTGTCGAGGTTTATGTTGTAATTCTTTAAGGAAGGTATTATTTCATTCCATAAAGCTGTCTTGGAATGAGTATTCAAGACTTGGCCCATCATAATATATCCAATAATTATATTGTCTGCAAATATGGGAACTATAGCTTCAGTAAGGCCAGCATGACATTGATAAAGATACAGGTTGTGGCTATCTTTACATTTTTGGAATGCTTCATAGTCGCAAAGCGTACATTTTTGGTGTATCGCTGGGTCTTCACGTATGATATGACAATAAGTGGATAATCGACTGGGATAAGATGCAATTTCATGATAATTGTCATCAAATATGGCAACACGCATTTTAGTTAAAGTATAAAAATTTATAAGTAATTCTTTTAAATCTGTTATATTAAAAAGTAAATTCATAAAATTTTTTCTCCTTATCTGAACAAAATTACTATTTTAAGAACAAAACTTACTATAATTATATAAGAAAATAAGGTATTGTCAATATAGAGATAAAAATCTAAAAGGTAAGGAGTGAGTAGATGTTTATTGCTGGTATTGATATAGGAACTACAGGGTGTAAATGTACAGTATATAGTAAACAAGGACTTTTTTTAGAAGAATCATATAGAGAATATAATTCGGAAATTACGGAAGAAGGCCATATTTTAAAGCCTTTAGTTGTATGGAATAGTATTAAAGAGGTTATTAAAGAGACAGTTGAAAAAGTAGGTAAAATTGATATTATTGGAGTTACTTCTTTTGGTGAAGCAGCAATATTGTTAGATGAAAAAGATAATCCATTAATGGATTCATTACTTTATACTGATCCTAGAGGTAAGTATGAATGCGAAGAATTAGTAAAATTTTTCGGGAAAAATTATATGAACAAAATTACAGGTTTAAATCCAGATTCAATGTATACTATTTCAAAAATAATGTGGATTAAAAAACATAGACCTGAATTATTTGAACTATGTAAACGTATTTGTTTATTTGAGGATTATATTGTATATATGCTCACTGGAATATGTCAAATTGATTATTCTCTAGCTACTCGAACCATGGCTTTTGATATTAATGGATTGCAATGGGACGATAAAATTTTAGAATTTGCTAAAGTTAAAAAGGAATTATTCTCAAAAGTTGTTCCTATAGGAACGAAAGCAGGTAATGTTAAATTGTCTTTAGCAAATGAGTTAGGTTTAGGTAGGGCTACTATGGTAGTATCAGGCTGTCATGATCAAATTGCAGCAGCTATTGGTACCGGGGTTTATAAAGAAGGCATGGCTGTTGATGGGACAGGAACAGTGGAATGTATCACTAATGTTTTTAATGGTAACAATTTCAATGTGAATAAAGAAATGCTTTATAAAGGCAGCTATGCTATTGTTCCATTTTTAAATGATATGAGTATCGCTTATGCTTTTTCGTTTACAGGAGGAGCTTTATTAAAATGGTATCGCGATAAGCTTGTCAATATGGAAAAAGAGATTATAAATAATAGTGGAAAAAGCAGCTATGATTATTTTAATGAAAAGGTAGATATGACCAAACCATCTGGATTATTGGTTTTACCATATTTTGCAGGTGCAGGAACACCTAATATGGATGGAACAGCAAAAGGTGGAATAATAGGACTTACATTAGATACTTCTAGTAGTGATATTTATAAAGCTTTGATGGAGGGTGTCACATATGAGATGCGTTTAAATATAGAAAAACTTTCAGAAGCTGGAATTGAAATCGATAGTATACGTGCTACAGGGGGAGGTGCTTCTTCTGAAATATGGCTTCAAATAAAGGCAGATATATTAAAAAAACCGGTTATATCTCTTGGTGCGGCTCAATCAGGGACACTTGGATCTATTATGTTGGCTGGGTTAGCTTGTGGTATTTATACTTCTATGGAAGAGGCAGAAAAAGTATTTGTTAAACTCAAGAAAACTTACGTTCCTAATGAATGTATGAGTAAAAAATATGATGAAATATATGAAAAGTATACGAAGGCATATGATTTGATAAAAAATATTATGTAAAGCAATTTAAAATATAGGAGGAAAATATTATGAAAAAGACAACATTTGCATTATTCTTTGGAAACAGAGGTTTTATGCCGGAAGAATTGATTCTTGAGGCTAGAAAAGATGTAGTTCAGGCAGTAGAAAATGCTGGATTTGATTATATTATGATGGATGAAAAATCAACTCGCTTTGGTGCAGTTGAAACTAGAGATGAAGGAAGAATTTATGCGAAATGGCTAGACCAGCACAGGGGAGAATATGATGGAGTTATACTATCAATGCCAATATTTATTGATGAAAATGGTGCTATTACAGCTTTAGAAGAAGCTGGAGTTCCTATATTAATGCAAGCTTATCCTGATGAAATTGGTAAGATGGGATTCACTACTAGAAGAGATGCATATTGTGGTAAATTCAGTGTAACTGATGTTTTTGAACAGTATAGAGTTCCATATACACTTTTTGGACCACATGTAGTTCATCCTCTATCAGAAGTTTTTAATGAAAATTTAAAGGATTTTGCTGGGGTTTGTCGAGTTGTTAGTGGAATGAAAAAATTTAATGTGGGTTGTATAGGGGCTAGAACTACTGCTTTTAAAACAGTTAGATATGATGAAGTAACGGTGCAACGTTATGGCATTAATATAGAATCTTTTGATTTATCAGAATTGATTAGCAAGGTTCAGAAAAAAGAAGATACAGAAGAAGCGGTATTAGCAAAGATAGATAGATTAAATCAATATTCTAATTTTTCTTGTGTACCAAAACACAATATGAACAACTTAGCTAAGGTAGCTGTTGTTATTGATGAATATATAGAAGAGTATAAATTAGATGCTATCACTCTTAGATGTTGGATGGAAATGCAAAATGTGTTACATGTAAGTCCTTGTGTTATTTTAGGTGAGTTAAACGATAGAGGAATTGCTGCATCTTGTGAAATGGATTTATGTTCAGCTATTACTATGAGAGCAATGTATTTAGCTTCAAGAGAGGCAACTACTTGCTTGGATTGGAACAATAATTATGGGAATGAAAAAGACAAGGTTATTTTATTTCATTGTGGACCAGTACCTACATCATTAATGACAAATAAAGGGAATATTACGGATCATAAAATGATAGCTAAGTTTGAACCAGGCATAGCTTGGGGAACGAATGAAGGCAGAATAAAGTCTTTTCCAATGACTTTTTCTAATTGTAAGACAGAAGATGGGAAATTATACATTTACGTAAGTGAAGGTGAATTTACGGAAGATGAGATAGAAAATGGATTCTTTGGATGTGGAGGGGTAGCTCACATTGAAAATCTAGAGAATAAGTTGAGGAAACTTGCAAGAAATGGATTTAAGCACCATACAACTGTAGGAGTAGGTAAGATGAAAAAAGTTTTAGACGAGGCATTCCGTTACTATCTAAAATATGAAGTAGTTGATATAGACAATTAACCATATATAAATAGTTTGGAGGAAACACATGAAAAATAATCCGTATATTGGACACAGTTTGCAATTGAGTGGTGTAGAAGAACACCGTTTGATTGGAGGAAAAGGCGATGGAATGAGACTTTTTGAGGTGAGGAATGGCTTGGGGTTAGCATTTACAGTTTCATTAGATAGATGTGCAGATATTTCAAGGTTGAGTTTTAAAGGAGATAATTATGGATATTTCTCTCAAGCAGGATATGTATCACCAGCTTACTACGATGGAAAAGGTGAAGGATTTTTGAAATCTTTCACTGGAGGATTTTTGACTACATGTGGTTTGTCAGCAGTTGGAGTTCCTTGTGTTGATGAAGGAGAAGAATTACCATTACATGGGAGTATTGGTAATACACCAGCTGAACATGCTTATTGGACAGAAGATGATAAGAAAATAACCATAAATGCGGTTATAAATCAATCAATGATGTTTTCGGATAAATTAATCCTTCATAGAAAGATTATATGTTCTAAGATTAAAAATGAAATTGTAATAGAAGATACAATAGAAAATGTAGGAGATAAAAAAGTTCCATGCATGATTTTATATCATATGAATATAGGTTATCCTTTATTGAGTGAAAAAGCTAAGTTAGAAATTCCTTCTATAGAGGTAAAGCCAAGAAATGATCATGCTGCAAAAGATATAGGTAATTGGAATCAGATGTTAAAACCTCAAGTGGGATTTGAAGAACAATGTTATTACCATTTATTTAATAAAACAGGTATGGCCACCATTTACAATTCTGATATTAAAAAAGGTTTAAAAATGACATTTGATGCTAATAACTTAGATTACTTTGTTCAATGGAAAATGATGGCGGTAAAAGACTATGTATTAGGTTTGGAGCCAGGTAATTGTCATGCAGATGGAAGAAACATTATGAGAAAAGATGGAACCTTAAAGTATTTAAATGTAAATGAACAAGTTACTTATCAAATAAAATTAGAAATATTGGAGGAAGATATATGTTAGTTACAATGAAAGAAATATTAAAAATTGCAGAAGAAAGAAATATTGCAGTAGGGGCATTTAATACTCCTAATTTAGAATGTATAATGGCAGTTATCAATGCGGCTGAAAAGGGTAACTATCCAGTTATGATTACGCATGCAGAAGTTCATGAAGATGTTATGCCTTTGAGTGTTATAGGACCAATTATGATAGGAATGGCAAAAAATGCAAAGGTAGAAGTATGTGTACATTTAGACCATGGGGATACTTTGCCTTATATTGAGCGAGCTTTAAAGTTAGGATTTACATCTATTATGTATGATGGGTCATTATTATCTTATGAGGAAAATGTAAATAATACAAAAAAAGCAGTAGCTTTAGCAAAAAAATATGGAGCAAGTATAGAAGCTGAAATAGGGATTCTGGGTGGTAGGGAATCAGGAAGCAAACCAAGTGAATTGACAATTGAAGAAATGTATACAGATCCTTATGTAGCTAAGAAATTTGTAGAAGATACTGGAATTGATGCATTAGCTGCCTCTTTTGGAACAGCTCATGGATTTTATAAAACAAAACCTAAATTAGATTTTGAAAGAATAAAAAAGATAAAAGAATTGGTGGATATTCCATTGGTAATGCATGGTGGTTCTGGTGTTAGCCCAGAAGATTATAGAACGGGGATAAGTATAGGAATACGTAAAATTAATTATTATTCGTATATGTCTAGAGTTGGAGTAGAAGCTATTAGATCCAAATTGGAAAATGAAGAAGTGCAATTTTTCCCAGATTTAGCTAAAGCTGCAGTAGAAGCAATGGAAGCTGATGCAGAAAAAGCACTAAAGGTATTTTGCCAAAATTAATAAATAATAAAAAAATGTAAATTTGGACTAAAATTACGGTTAGAATGATTTTAGGTATTATAAAAACACCACATTAATGTGGTGTTTTTATAATGTTATTTAATTAAAGTATATATGTGGAAATTAAAGTAGTATTTGATGTGCTATAGAAAAGTAGTGTAAACATATAATTAATAAAAATAGTATAAAAAAAAGATGATTATATGGTAGAATAGTTAATAAAATAACTTTAAGGTGGTGAGAGCGTGAATATAATAACACAAATTGATTTGTATATTTATTCTGCTATTATTCTATTAATAATTTATTTTTATATAAAAACAGAAAAGGTGAAAAATGATTTATCAATTATATATTTCGAATTAATTATCTATGTGTGTTTGTGGATGCTAATATTAGAAGCCATTTCATGGGTATTAGACGGCAATAGTTATATAATTAACTACTGGTTAAATTGGATTTTACTCCTGAGCAATCCATTACCATTAGTATCCTGGCTTTTATATTTTGATTATAAAATTCATGAGGACCATAAGAAAATAAAAAAGAATTTTAAAATATATATGATTCCATTCATAATTATTTTTGTATTGTTAATTTATAATAATTACAATCCGATTATTTTCACAATAGATAATAATATGATGTATACACGTTTAAAAGGAATGTATATATTTCCGATTTCAGAGTATTCTATGTTCATTATTTATTTAATCAATTTAAGAAAGTATAAAAATCACATTGATGGTAGATTAATTAAAACCTTGCTATTAGTATCTATAGTTCCCAGTATTGCAGCATTAATTCAGATTTTTGTTTATGGAGTAACACTATCATGGGCAACTATGGGATTAATGGTGTTTATTACATTTATATATGTTGAGCGTGAAACTTTACTAAAAGATCAACTAACAGGATTATCTACAAGAGCACAATTAGAAAATAGATTAGCATTTAAGTTGAAAAGAAAAATTGCATTTTCTATTATTATGATAGATATGAACGATTTTAAGGTAATAAATGATACTTATGGTCATGATGAAGGGGATATAGCTCTTAAAACAATAGCATCAATTTTACATCAGTCGGTTAAAAGAGAAGATATGATTTGTAGATATGGTGGAGATGAATTTGTTTTATTAGTGGAGTCAGATAATCTTAATGCTGGAGAGCTGATTATTGCAAGAATACAAGAGAAAATTAAAACTTATAATAATAAAGAAATAAAATCATATAAATTATCAATTAGTTGTGGAAGTAAATATGTACATCTGTTTAACAATATAGATAGTTTTTCTATTTTGCGTGATGCAGATAAACAAATGTATAGAAATAAAATGATAAAGAAAAATATGTCCTATTAAAAGTAAGAATCATAGTTTTTAGGAAGTATGTAATTTTAGTGAGGGAGTACAATTAATGAAAAAAATAGGGATGAGAAATATTAAAACTGCTATAGCAGTAGTTTTAGCCTTGGGGATATCTAGGTTAATGAAAACAGAATATCCCTTTTATTCTGCTATTGCGGCTATAATATCTATGCAGAGTAGTATTATTGAGTCTTTTAGAGTGGGTAAAAATAGAATGTTAGGTACAATTGTTGGTGCAGCTGTGGGGTTGATATTTTTTCTTATTAGTCCAGGAAATTTAATATTGAGTGGTATAGGAATTGTAGTAGTGATATATATTTGTGATTCGCTTGGTTGGAACAAGGCTGTTAGTATAGCTTGTATTGTGTTTTGTGTTATTATGACTAATTTATCTGGAAGAAATCCTTTTTTTTATTCTATTTCAAGGATTTTGGATACTTTTATAGGTATAATAATAGCAGTGGCAGTTAATTACATAATAAAGCCACCAAATAATTAAGACAATTTCATTGAAATAGGTGAATAGCATGAAAGCGAGTTTTTAGGTTAATTAAATAAAAATATAAATTATATAAAAAAATAATAAAAATAATAAAAATAATAAAAATAATGAATATTAATTTATTTTTGGGATAATAATTTAAATGATAACACTTATCCCTTATCCCCCAATTTAAAAGGTACCGGCATTAGCCGGTACTTTTGTTTGTATTTGTAAATTATATTCAAGATTATTAATTTAGTTAAGTTGTTGAAACTGATATAAAATTTTTTATGTTATCTGATAAATATTTATTTTTGTGATATATAATATGAAAATTTCGTTGAAACTTCACATCCTTTATTATAATAGGATGAAGTTTTTTGTCTTCTAATTCTTTTTCTATTAGTAATTTAGATATAACAGTTAAGCCTTGACCACAGATAACCGCATTTTTAATTGCTTCTGAATTATTACAAATCCATTTTTCATTTATAGTAACCTGAGACTTTTCAAGTGCTTTCTCAAAAAACTCTCTTGTCCCACTACCTTTTTCTCTAAGAATAAAATCTGAATTTTCAAGTTGTTCAATATTGATTTCTTTTAAATTAGAAAACTCATGATCCATAGAAGAAACAAGTATAAGCTCATCATAAATAATTGGGATTTTAACAATATAAGGGCTTTTAACTTTACCTTCAACAATGCCTATATCAAGGCGGCTTTTTAACATCATATCTTCAATTACACCAGTGTTTTCCACAAAAACTTTTGTTTTTACTTCAGGATGATTTATTTGGAATTTTTTTAAAATATCATTTATTATACAAGTGCCAACTGTTATTGTAGCACCAATTTTTAAGGTTATATTTTTAGAATTTAAAATTATATTTTCTTCCATTTCATTAAATGAAGAAACAATATGCCTTGCATAACTTAATAATTTTTCTCCGGATTCTGTAATATAAAGTTTTTTAGATAATCGTTGGAATAATTTTATTCCATAATATTTTTCCAATTCCGAAATGGCTTGGCTCACAGTTGGTTGAGAAATATGTAAATTTTCAGCAGCAAGGCTCATTTTTCCATAATCACAAACAGCGATAAAAACTTGTAGATGTCTAATTGTCATATTTATACCCACTTTCATAGGTAAATACCTATCATAATAATTATATATTACTATTTTACAATATACAATCCAAGTTTTAAAATAGGATTATCATATAGGGATAACTATAGCGAAAATTTGTAAATATATAATGAGGAGTGAATATTATATGGATATATCATTAGAACAAAGAAAAAAGCTTAAATCACAGGGATTTTTATCTAATAAAGATGGAGAACATTTTTCAGCAAGAATCATTACAGAAAATGGAGTTCTAAACCACAAACAACTAAAAAACTTAAGTGAAGCTGCTGAAAAATTTGGTGATGGACAAATTGCTTTTACTTCAAGAATGACAGTAGAAATACCAAGTATTAAATTTGAAAATGTAGAAAATTTAATAAATCATATTGGGGTGGAGGGGATGGTGACAGGAGGAACAGGCGCTAAAGTTCGTCCTGTTGTAGCTTGCAAGGGAACAGTTTGTACATTTGGATTAATTGATACTCAAGAAATTGCAACTGAAATTCATAAAAGATTTTTTCAAGGATATGGGGATATAGTTCTTCCGCATAAATTTAAAATTGCGGTTGGGGGATGCCCAAATAATTGTGTAAAACCTAGTCTTAATGACTTGGGTATTGTAGGACAAAAAGTACCCAATTATAATAGTGAATTATGTAAGGGATGTAACAAATGCGGCATTGTAGAGAATTGTCCTATGAAAGCAGCAAGCTTAAAGAATAAAAAAATGATTATTGATAAAGATGTTTGTAATAATTGTGGAATTTGCAGTTCTAAATGTTATTTTGGTGCAATGGGAGAAACAAAACAACAATACAAAGTATACATAGGTGGAAGATGGGGTAAAAAAATACGTATAGGATCTCCTTTAGATAAGTTGTTTTCAAAAGAGGAGGCTTTAAATATAATAGAAAATACAATTAACTTATATAAAGATAAAGGTATAAAAGGAGAACGATTTGGAGAAACAATTGATAGAATAGGATTTAAGAATATCGAAAAAATATTGATATCTAGAAATTAGATATTTTAAACAAAGCAAGCATAAGTAAACTTATAAAAAAGTTATTGTTATGTAAATAAGCATAGAATAGCTTTTTTTATTTAGTTATTTATAAATTTTTAAATAAAAAACAAATTGTAAAATTTAATATATTTATTGATTTGATGGAAATAAAGGTATATAATTAGTCGACTACCTAACGTAAGGTAGGAAACTTTAAAAAGGTGGTTTTAATTTGGAAACAAGAAAAAAAATCATGAACTCAGCATTTGAGTTATTTGCTAAAAAAGGTATTAGTTTTTCTTTAACAGAAGTTGCCAGTGAAGTGGGGATTAAAAAGGCTTCAATTTATGCGCATTTTCAAAGCAAAGAAATGTTATTGAAAGAAGTAATTGATAAAGAATTAAAAGAATATTTTTTTGAAATAAATCAAGAAAATGATAATTTAGAAAAAATTTTTTATGGTGTTCTAGACTATTATAATAATTCACAAACAAAGCTATTGTTTTGGAAAAGATTGCTTTTATTACCTCCTGAGGCAATAGAAGATTCAATATTAGATAAAGTTCACAAGCTTTCAGAGGATAGATTTCAAATAGTAAAAGAATTAATTGTTTCTGAATCAAAAAAAGGTAGGATAAAGATAAATTGTGATGAGGCATTCTGTTTAATGTTTTTTTCTTTAATTCATGGATTATTATCCAGTGAACTAATTTATCATCCTTATAATATTAGAGAACACTATGATATTATTTGGAATCAATTCTGGTTAAGTATAAAAAAATAGACAAAAATAATTAGGGGGAAGAAAAATTGAAACCAAAATTATTCTCAATTATTAAACATCGAGAAGTAGAATTAACGAAACATCAATTGGGAAACGATATAATAGCAGGAATAATAGTGGCTATTATAGCATTACCTTTATCAGTTGCATTAGCTATTGCTTCAGGAGTGACACCAGAAAAAGGTTTGATTACTGCTATTATTGCTGGATTTTTAATATCTTTTCTTGGTGGAAGTAGAGTACAAATCGGTGGACCTACAGGTGCTTTTGTTATTATTGTATATGGTATTGTGGCACAGTATGGGGTAGCAGGATTAACTGTTGCAACTCTTATGGCTGGTAGTTTTATGGTTTTTTTTGGATTGATGAGATTTGGAGGAATTATAAAATATGTACCATATCCAACAACAACCGGCTTTACAAGTGGAATAGCTATTGTTTTATTATCAACGCAAATCAAGGATTTTTTTGGACTGGCTATCGATAATGTTCCATCAGAATTTTTTGGGAAATGGAAGATGTATATTGATAATATATCCTCAATTGATGTTACTACAGCTATAGTTGGTATTATATCAATTTTGATAATAGTTTTATGGCCGAAAATAGATAAGAGAATACCGGGGTCATTGGTTGCCTTGGTAATAGTCACAGTTGCGGTTAAAATTTTAAATTTACCTGTGGATACTATTGGAAGTCGTTTTGGGGATATTTCTAATACCATTAAATTTGTTAATTTTAAAGACCTTGATATAAGTATCCCTATGATGAAAGAATTAATAAGGCCTGCTATAACTATTGCATTTTTAGCAAGTATAGAATCGTTATTATCAGCGGTGGTAGCAGATGGAATGATTGGAAAGAAACATAATTCAAATATGGAACTTATTGCGCAAGGAATCGCAAATATTTTTTCAGCACTCTTCGGAGGTATACCAGCAACAGGAGCTATTGCTAGGACGGCTGCAAATGTAAAAAATGGAGGACGTACACCTATAGCAGGAATGGTACATGCAATAGTACTTTTACTTATTATGATTTTATTTATGCCTTTAGCAAAATTAATTCCAATGACTACATTATCAGCAATACTTATTATAGTTGCTTACAATATGAGTGAGTGGCGTTCATTTAAAGCATTATTAAAATCCACAAAAAGTGATATAGCGGTACTTTTGGTTACCTTTATGCTAACTATTACATTTGACTTAGTTATAGCTATTGAAATTGGTATGATAATAGCCATGTTTCTTTTTGTTAGAAGAATGTCAGAAAGTACTCAGATTTCAAATATCAATCATTATTATGATAATTTGTTTTATGAAGAAGATGATGACGATGAATTGAATGAAAGCATTAATGATGGGATACATATAGGATTAAAAAGTAAGATAATGGTATATGAAATAAATGGACCATTGTTTTTTGGTGCTGCAAATACATTTCTTGAAATTATGAATGAAGTCAAAAATAATACCAATGTTTTAATTTTAAAAATGAAAAATGTTCCTAATATGGATGCTACTGCTTTTAACGCATTGAGAAGAATTGAAAAAAGATGTAGTAATGAAAAAATTACACTTTTATTTACTGAATTAAATGAACAACCTTTGAAATTGTTACGAGTTTCTGGATTTGTTGAAAAAATTGGAGAAAATAGTTTTTTTGATACTGTGGAAAAAGCGGTAGAATATGCTGATGAATTGGTAATAAATTAATTAACATTCTAGAAACATTTTCAACACCTATTTGTCACATAAATATATTATTATGTTATTAACAAGTAAATAAAAAACTTATCCCCCTAAAATAAGTTAAATATTAAACCCACACCTTGCAAGAGTGAGGGTTTCTTTTTTTGTTAAGATTATTAGCTAATATGACAAGATTTACATATGTAATTCCAAATTTTGCTAAAATTATTATGAAAACAAAGATTTAGTTACATTTTATATTGACAGCTTTTATAATTGCACGGTATAATGTACTAACATTAACATAATAATATTTAAAGCTATGATAGAGAGAAAAATGCTATGTTTTAATTTTAGAGAGCCAATAATTGCTGAAAATTGGTATTAAAGCTTGTATATAATGATCACTCTTGAGCATCCTTACTGAAAATATAAAGTAAGCGAGGACGTTTGCCTACGATATAGGGTTAAAGTTTGTTTAATTAATGATTACACAGATTCTACATTTAAGATATTTCATTTGAAATATGAAGTAAGGTGGTACCACGGATATAACTTCCGTCCCTATAAGTGCATTTATGCGTTTATAGAGACAGAAGTTTTTTTATTTTATTACACAATTTTAGGGGGCATAAAAATGGAAAGAGAAAATTTTGGATCGAAGATTGGTGTTTTAGCTGCAGCTGCGGGGTCAGCTATAGGGTTAGGTAATATTTGGAAGTTTCCTTATATTACAGGAGTTAACGGTGGGGCCGCATTTATTTTAGTTTATTTAGGTTGTATATTATTAGTTGGACTGCCTGTTATGTTAGCAGAATTTGTTATAGGAAGAAAAACTCAAAAGAATGCAGTAGGTGCAATGAAAGAATTAGCACCAGATAAACCTTGGTACTTAGCAGGAGCATTATCAGTAGCAACATCATTTATAATTTTATCATTTTATGCAATAATAGCGGGTTGGGTTTTTTCTTATATGGGAAGAGCGGCTATAGGCAAGTTGACTAGCGTACCAGTGGAACAAATGGAAGCTAATTTTGGAGCTTTAATAGGAAGTGTATATGAACCATTATTCGCTACGTTTTTAGTAATTGCTATAACTGGAGCTATTGTTATTGCAGGTATTAAAACGGGTATAGAAAAATATAGTAAATTATTAATGCCATTATTATTAGTATTATTAATAGCTCTTATGATAAGATCTGTAACACTTGAGGGAGCATCAGAAGGCTTAGCATTCTTATTTAAACCTGATTTTTCATTGTTAACAAGACACGGTGTTCTTGAAGCTTTAGGTCATGCTTTTTATTCATTAAGTTTAGCAATGGGTATTATTTTGACTTACGGAAGTTATGTTAATAAAAAAGAAAATATTCTTTCATTAGCAGTTCAAGTTACAATAGCTGATACTTTAATTGCTTTAATGGCAGGTGTGGTTATTTTCCCAGCAGTTTTTGCCTACGGACTTAAACCAGGGCAAGGACCAGGATTAATTTTCATTACATTACCAGCTGTATTTAAAGCTATGCCTTTTGGTGGATTCTTCGGATTCTTGTTCTTTTTACTAGTAGGGATAGCGGCTATAACATCTACTATATCTTTAATGGAAGTAATTGTTGCTTTTATTACAGAGCAATTTAATATGACTAGAAAAAAAGCAACATTATTTATATGTATAGCATTATTCCTATTATCAATACCAAGCAATTTATCATTTGGACCAATGAGTGGTGTAACTATATTCTTTGGATTTAATTTCTTCGATTTCCTTGATAAATTAACAGCTAATATTTTCTTACCATTAGGGGGAATATTTATCTGCTTATTTACAGCATGGGCTTGGGGAACAAAAAATGCTGTTAAAGAAATTACTAGTGATGGTCTTTATGAATTTAAATGGGAAAAATTATTTACCTTTGCTATTAAATATTTAGCACCAGTTTCAATATCAATTATTTTCTTCAACTCACTAGGAGTATTTAAACTTATTTCTAAATTATTTAAATAATAAATATATGTATTAAGGGACTATGTCAGAGTTAAATATGGCTTAGTCTCTTATTTTATGTTGTTTTTTAATCATCTATTAAGGGAAAAGTTTTTTTGTTTTGTCATAAGTAGCTATACTCAAATGATATTGGCAAATAAGAAGGTCCAATTCTTGGCTAGCTTTAATAATTTCTAGAGAAATAAGATTTGATGGATCTAATGCTATTAGATTATTTAAATAAGTTCTTTTTTCTTCTATAGTAATAAAAATATTTTCCATAAGGAGAGCCTCCAAGTTTATGAATATAAATTATTTTACAAAAAAGATGTCACAAATATGTCACATCTAAGCAATGGTTTTTGAACAAGTTTCACAATGGGATCCCTATAAAATTACACAAAATTAAAAAAAACATAATTCATATGATTGACATATGAGTTATGCATTTTTAGATTATTTATTGTGGTTTAGGTTGCCCTTGACCAGCTGGTTTTTCGCCAGGTCTTTCACCCATTTGTTCGCCTAAATTTTCTAATATACCAGTTAACCAAGTTTTAGTATCTTCATTAGTTAAAGATTCTAATTGCATGCCTTTAAATAATTCTAAAGCTTCCATTGCAATTTTATTTTGAGCTTCTTCATCACTTTCAGCTGTATAATTTTTATATAGCTCTTCTAAAGCAGAAATATTAGCAGCTATTGTTTCATCACTTAAATTAAGTTCTTCTTGCATAGGAGCTCCACCTTGTTTACCTTCAGGAGTAGTACCTTGTTCAGGTTTGGTTTCAAGCGTTCCTTTTTCAGTTGTTTGAGATTCGTTTGCAGCTATAGTAGATTCAACCTGGGTACTTGCGGTATTATTTTCCTGAGGTGTGCATCCTGATGCAAATAGTAATCCAAAGGCTATACTTATACATAATATTAACTTTTTATTTTTCATTTAATTTCTCCTCCTTAAATATACTACTAAAGTAGTTATTAAGGTGATTTTATAAAAGAAAGGTCACAATAATATCACAGGTTAATATCTTTTTCTAAACTAACTTCTTTTAACTCAGTTTCTTTTGATTTTTGGCAAGCAGTTTCATAATAATTAACTTTATGATTAATATGTTCAAGGTGATGTTGTAGTTCAGCTATTCTTGATTGAACTGTTTCTCTATGATTTAAAAGTAATTGTCGTCTTTCTTCTAAACTAGAATCGCCTAAAGCACAAAGGCAAACAAATTTTTTTATATATTTTATTGACATATCGGTATCTTTTAAACAAGATATAACAGAAAGCCAATCCAAGTCTTCTTGAGTATAAATTCTAATACCAGAATCATTTCTCATAATTCCAGGTAATAATTTTTCTTTTTCATAGTAGCGTAGAGTGGATGCAGGTAATCCAGTGATTTCTGAAACTTCTTTAATTGAATAATTCATAAAATACCTCCATAATAATGTTGACTTAAAGTACACTTTAAGGGTTAAAATATATTATATCAAAATAAAATAATAAATGCGAATGTGTAAAATGAAAAATTAACTTAAATTAATTCTAATGAGTTATAATTATAAGGGATTAAAAAATCATTATATTAAGTTAGGTAATAAATTTATAAAAGAAAGGTTGAGAATAATTATGCTATATAAAATATATGGTAAGACGGGTAAAAAAGTATCAGCAGTAGGGTTTGGAGGTATGAGATTTGACACTAATAAATCTTTAGAAGAAAATGCAGAGATTGTACGTTATGCAAATAGTAAAGGTATTAACTACTTTGATACTGCACCAGGATATTGCGATGATACAAGTGAGTTAATTTTTGGAGAAGCATTTAAAAATATGCCTGGACAGTTTTATGTATCAACAAAAGGGATGCCAACAAGATTTGATACTGCAGAAAAAGCTATCGCAGCTGTAAAAAAATCTATTGAACGATTGGGTGTAAAGAAAATAGATTTTTATCATATTTGGTGTATTAGAAAAACAGAACATTATGAATTAGCAATGAAACCCGGTGGGCAGTATGAAGGGTTATTACAATGCCAAAAGGATGGTCTTATAGATCACATTGTTTTATCCTCTCATCAAACAGGTAATGAAGTGAAAAATATTCTTGAAGATGGAAAAATTGATGGTGTTTTATTAGGCGTAAATATATTAAACTTTCCTTATCGTTGGGAAGGAGTACAAAATGCTTATGATATGGGATATGGAGTTGTAGCAATGAACCCACTTAGTGGAGGGGCTATCCCAAAACATGAAAAAGAATTAGAATTTATAACAAATGGAGATGAAACAGCTACAGAAGCGGCTCTTCGTTTTGTTATTTCCTGTCCACAAATAACTATAGCTCTTAATGGTTTTACAACAAAAGAACATATTGATATGGCTTGCCGTATTGCAGACGAAGCAAAACCATTTACAGATGAGGAAATCAAAGAAGTTAGTGAAAAAATAGGTGCATCCATGAATGAAGCATGTACTGGTTGTGGCTATTGTGACCTTTGTCCAAAAGATATTGCAATTCCAAGTTTTATGCAAGCTTATAATGAAAAACACGTTTTTCATAAAACTGATGAAGAAATGAAAAAAATGTTAGAAAATGCTTACGAGTGGGGAATTTTAGCAGGTAAAAAAGGAACAGCAAAGGATTGTATTTCCTGTGGTTTGTGTGAAAAAGAATGTACGCAACATTTGCCTATTATAGAAAGATTGAGAAAGTTTGAAGAATGGTCTTAGAAAATATGGAAATATATAATTTGTTTGATATATCATTTGATAAAAAAGAGCTTATATCATTTGTAGGAGGTGGTGGTAAAACCACCTCTTTATTTAAACTTTCTAAAGAATTAAAATCAAAAGGTAAAAAAATATTAGTAACTACTACAACAGCTATTTATTTCCCATACAAAGAAGAATATGATAAAATAATAATTGATAGTAGTAGCAAAATTATTCAGAAATTGATTAATATAAAAAATGAAACCGTAACCATAATTGGTTCTAGGGTTTCAAAAGAAGATAAGTTACTAGGAATTAAAGAAGAAATCATCGAAGAAATTTTTAATAAAGAGATATTTGATTACATTCTAGTAGAGGCAGATGGGTCTAAAAGAAAACCTATAAAAGCTCCAGCAGAGCATGAACCGGTAATACCTAAAAATAGTTATAAAACTATAGGAGTCATAGGATTAGATGCTTTAGGTACAAAAATAAATGAAGAAAATGTGCATAGACCAGAACTTTTTTGTAATATTACAGAAAGTAGAATAAACGATATAATTGATGAAGAAAAAATAACTAAAATTATTATTAATGAAAAGGGTTTATTTAAAGGGACAAGTAAAGAATCAAAAAAGTATGTTTTACTTAACAAAATGGATGATGAAAAAACTAAACAAAATGCTTTGAAAATAGCTGATTTAGTAATTAAAAGTAATTTTAAAGTAGATGGAATAATTGCAGCAAGTATGAAGTTTTATGATGGATTTAGAGCTGAAAAAATAATTAAATGAGAGAGTACGTAAAGGGAAAAAGGGATGAAAATTAATTGCATATTGCTAGGAGCGGGGAGCTCAAAACGTTTTGGAAGTAACAAACTTCTTCACAATTTTAATGGAAGTACAGTTATAAGTTATATAATAAATACAGTTACTAAAGTCGATTTTAATGAAATAATTCTTGTTACTCAAAGAAAAACCTTTAATGAAATCAATCAGAAATATAATATCAAAAAAATTCTTAATGCTAATCCAGAATTAGGGATAAGTAACTCAATTAAGTTAGCATTAAATCATACTAAAGAAGCTGATGCATATATGTTCTTTGTATGTGATCAGCCTTTTATTAGTTATGAAACTATATATGAAATGATAGAGGTTTATACTAAAGGAAATAAAAATATAGTGTGTGCCTCTTTTCATGGAAAAATGGGGAACCCTGTAATTTTTTCTTCAAAATACTACAAAGATTTAATTGACTTAAAAGGAGATAGAGGTGGTAAAATAATAGTAAACAATAACTTGGAAGATACATTATGTTATGAAGTAAAGAATTTTAAAGAATTAATAGATGTGGATACTGCTGAGGATTTGGAAAACCTTAAAAAGTACTAAAGAAGTTACTGTTATTAATTATCTAATAGAAGGGATGAAAATTATGTTTAAAAATTTTACAATAGTAGTTCGTGGTGGAGGTGATATAGCCACAGGGATTATTCATAGATTATACAGGGCGGGATTTAAAGTAATTGTTTTAGAAGTGGAAAAACCTTCTCTTATTAGGCGTAGGGTTTCTTTTGGACAATCAATTTATGATAAAGAAATTGAAATAGAAGGAATAAAATCAAAACATGTGGAGACATTTTCAGAAGCTATTGAATGTTTAGAACAAGGTATAATACCGGTCATTATTGATGAACAGGGTGAAATTATAAAAAATAATAAAATAGATGTGGTAGTGGATGCTATACTTGCAAAGAAAAATCTGGGAACAACTATGGAAATGGCATCAGTTATTATAGGGGTAGGACCTGGTTTTACAGTAGGAAAAGATGTTCATGCTATTATTGAATCAAATAGAGGGCATAATCTTGGAAAAGTAATTCTTGAAAAAAATAAAAGTGCTGAGAGCAATACAGGGATACCAGGTAATATTATGGGGTTTACTGAAGAAAGAGTGGTAAGGGCAGTAGGTGAAGGAAATATAAAAATAGTTAAAGATATCGGAGCTTTAGTTAAAAAGAGAGATGTTCTTGCAACTATTGAAGGTAAAAAAGTGGAAGCTAAAATTGATGGTGTAGTTAGAGGCATGATAAATGAGGGGTTTTATGTTTTTGATGGAATGAAGATTGGTGATATTGACCCTAGGGGAAATAAAGAAAACTGTTTTGAAATATCTGATAAAGCTAGATCTGTTGGTGGCGGAGTATTAGAGGCTGTATGTTATTTGTTAAATAAATAGTTTATAATAAAGGATATAAACTATTTATAGTAAAAGACATAAAAAAAGAAGGCGATAATATGGATGAGAAAATATTAAAACAGGTTTATGAAAGTGTTGAAAAAGGAGAAACTGTTGCTTTGGTAACCATTATAGAAGCCTTTGGTTCTGCTCCAAGAAAAAGTGGGTCAATGATGGCTGTTTGGCAGGATGGAAGAATTGCAGGTTCCGTTGGTGGTGGTAAAATAGAACATGAAGTAATAAATGAAGCTATCCAATGTATAAAAAGACTTAAAGATAGCCAGTTCCAACATACATTAAATGAAAAAGGTGACTTAGGAATGCAATGTGGAGGAACAGTAAAGGGGTTTATAAAGATATTTAGTGCTAGTCCAAAACTTTTAGTAGTAGGAGGAGGACATATAGGTGAAAATCTTTATAAACTAGGAAAAATTCTTGGTTTTTATACTGTGGTTATTGATGACAGAGAAGAATTTGCTAATAAAGAAAGATTTCAAGAAGCAGATGAAATTGTTCAGGGAGATATAGCAGAAATTATTTCTAACTATAATATTGATAATAATACTTATATTGTAATAGTTACCAAAGGACACAAGCAAGATTTAAATGCATTAAAATCTTCAATTTCTAGAAATGCAGCTTACGTAGGAATGATAGGAAGTAGAAGTAAAAATATTCATGTTATGAAAAATCTTTTAGAAGAAGGAATTGCAAAAGAAGAGTTACAAAAGGTATATGCGCCAATTGGGCTTAATATATCTTCAGGAACACCAGAAGAAATAGCTTTTGGTATTTTAAGTGAAATACTTTTAATTAAAAACAAAGGCTCATTAAATCACATGAAAGATGTTAAGAGGGTAGAAATATGAAAAGTATAAAAGTAGAAGAAGCTATTGGAACAATATTATGTCATGACATAACACAGATTATTCCAGGTAAATTTAAAGGAAGAGCTTTTAAAAAAGGACATATTATAACAGCGGAGGATGTGAAGGTTCTTTTATCCATTGGGAAAGAGCATATTTTTGTATGGGAACCTAAAGAAGGAACTCTTCATGAAAATGAAGCTGCCATAAGATTAAAAGATTTAACTGCAGGTGAAGGGTTAGTTTTTAGTGAAATAAAGGAGGGCAAAATAGATTTTATAGCTGAAAGGGATGGATTATTAAAGGTAGATAAAGAGGTTTTGTTGAAATTGAACTCTTTAGATGAGATTATTTTAGCAACATTACATAATAATATGCCAGTAAAAAAAGGTCAAAAAGTTGCAGGAACAAGAGTGGTTCCTTTAGTTATTGATGAAGAAAAAATAATCATGGCTGAAAAACTTGTACAAGAAAGTGTAGTTAAGGTAGTGCCTATTAATCCTAAAAAAGTAGGAATAGTTACTACTGGTAGTGAAGTTTATAATAATAGAATAAAAGATGCATTTGGACCAGTTATTATAAAAAAAGTTGAAGAATTTAATTGTGAGGTACTAGGACAATCTATTATTAATGATGATGTAAACATAATAACCAAGGCTATTAAAGAATGGATTGATAAAGGTGCAGAACTGGTTATATGCACAGGAGGAATGTCTGTGGACCCTGATGATATGACACCAACAGCTATAAAAAATACGGGAGCAAACCTTGTAAGTTATGGGTCGCCAGTTTTGCCAGGGGCAATGTTTTTACTAGCATATGATAAGGATACTGCTATATTAGGATTGCCAGGATGCGTTATGTATTCTAAAAGAACGGTATTTGATTTAGTATTGCCTAGAGTTTTAGCAGGTGAAAAACTTAACAAACAAGATATTGCAGAACTTGGACATGGTGGTTTATGTATGGATTGCCATAATTGTATATTCCCTAATTGCGGATTTGGCAAATAAGAAAAGCTATTAGGTTATGCTCATATATACTTGAAATATTACTAGAATCTTTAAAAATACTAAAAAAAATGGTATAATAAGAACATACATTACATTTTAAGGGAGTGGACAATTATGAGAAAAAGAGTCACGAAAAATGTACATTGTTTATACCAAATTATTTTAGCAGTACTAGCTGTATCAGCTATTGCAAAAGTAATTAACTATGAAATCTTTCTGAAATCGTTTAAAAGCTTAATGTTATGGTACACTAATTCTAGCAATTTGATAGTAGCTTTCACTTTAATTTTATGTGCTGTTTACAATATGAAAGATAAGAATCCACAATGGTTGATTCTTCTAAGAAGTGGGGCAACTCTATGGGTTATTATAACCTCTATTGTTTATCATTTTATTTTAGCTAATCCTATGTATCCTTTTCATGATACCAGTTATCAAAACTTGGTATTACATTATATAGTGCCAATAGGAATGTTGTTTGATTGGATAATTTTCGAGAAAAAAAATAAATATAAATTCTATTATCCTATACTTTGGTTAAGTTATCCTTTGATGTGTTTAGTTTTTTATTTGATTTATGGTTTGAGGACTAATTTCTATCCATATTGGTTTGTGAATCCCTATGAAAGTTATCCGCAAGGAATTGGGAGTTATACCAATTTGATTTTGTTAGTTTTAGCTTTGACAATAGGATTTCTTGTCTTAGGATATATATTTGTTTGGTTTGATCACATTAGTAAAAAATCAAGAAAAGAAGTTTCTTATGATATGTAGATAAAAGTAGCAAAATGCTACTTTTTTTCATGTTAAAAATTTTTACAATCTTTTTTTGATTATAATTGCATGCAAGAATGTTGCAATATCATTGTATTATTAATTTAATATTGGTATAATATAATATAGCTAAGTTCGTTATAAACTAGCTATATTGTTATAATTGTGGGTAATTTTATAATTAAGTTTAAGAATAACTAATTCATTCATATCTTAATATCTTTTGGATGGGAGAAAATGTATATGAAGGAATTTAGTATTAACACAAAGGTTTATTTTGGAGAAGGTGCTTTAGATAGACTAAGTAAAATTAAAAATAAAAGAGTTTTAATTGTGTGTGATGAATTTATGAAAACTTCAGGTATGGCTACAAGAATACAAGAAAAACTTGTTGATTGTGAAGTGGAAGTATTTAGTGATATAGTACCGGATCCATCTGTAGAAATCATTGCCGCGGGTATTCAAAAGTTACAAAGTAGCAATGCGCAGGTTATGATAGCTCTAGGGGGAGGATCATCAATTGATGGTGCTAAGGCTATAAGAGAATATGCAAAAAAAATTACTAATGGAGTTTCTTCAATAGAAGAATGCTATGCTATTCCTACTACAAGTGGGACAGGTTCTGAGGTTACTCAATATGCAGTAATTACAAACAAACAAGAAGGATTAAAATATGCTCTTTCAGATAAATCTCTTCTTCCTATGGTTGCTATTCTTGATCCAGAATTGGTTAAAACTGTACCTAAAGCTATAACTGCTGATACAGGAATGGATGTAATAACACATGCTATAGAGGCTTATGTTTCAAAAGATGCTACTGATTTTTCAGATGCACTTGCAGAAAAAGCCTTTACATTAGCATTTAGATTTTTACCAAAGGCTTATGCTGATGGCAATGATATAGTAGCAAGAGAAAAACTTCATAATGCATCATGCCTTGCAGGAATGGCATTTAATGCATCAGGGCTTGGAATTACTCATAGCATAGCACATGCAGTGGGTGGAAAATTACACGTTTCACATGGAAGAAGTAATGCAATTATACTTCCTTATGTAATTGAATATAATGCTAATTTAAGTAAAAATGCTTTCAATGTTGAATATGATATAGCTGCTAAAAAATATCAAAGACTTGCAAAATTATTGAAATTACATGCACCAAATGTACATATTGGTGTTAATAATCTAATTAAAAGTATTATAGAACTTCAAAAAACATTGATGATTCCAACAACATTAAAAGAACATGGGGTTGATATGGAATTAGCTCAAGCATCAAATGAAGAAATTATTAATGCAGCTCTTAATGATATTTGTACAACCACAAATCCTAAACAAGTAACAAGGGAAAAATTATGTAAAATTTTAGCAAAAGTTTTGGGATAAAATAAAATTTTATAACTACTCATCAATGGGTAGTTTTTTGGGTTGTTTGTTTTTTTACAAATAAATTTATAAATTGGAAAAAATAGAGTACAATTAAAAATATCACAAAAAAGGTGGTTTCGATATGGAAAATGAATTATATTCAATCGGGAAAATCGGTGAAATGTGTAAAATAACAAAGAAAGCACTAAGATATTATGACAAAATGGGCATACTGGCGCCAGATAAAGTAGCTGGAGAAAGTGGATACAGATATTATAGCAAGGAAAATTTGCTTGCGGTTCCAGTGATAAAATATTATAAACAAAGTGGATTTAAGCTTGATGAGATGAAAGAGTTTCTAAATGGGACAACCTACGATTCTTTTGATAAAAGTTTTAGGAAAAAAATAGATGAACTAAGGGAACTTGATAGGGAAATAAATTTAAAGATAAGGTCGGTTAAAGATTGGCATAATCTTATAGTTGAAGCACAGATGGTAATTGAAAATAATATATGTGATGTTACAGTAAAATATATAGAGAGCAGTACTTTGATTTTTTTAGAACAAGATTTTAAATATGATTATATGGATTCAATAATAAATATAAAGTTTAATAATTATATAGATAGTATAAATAATGCAATAACAGGGCCTGTGATTATATCTTTTCCTTCTTTTCAAGATAAAATTAATGGAAACTGTAGTAAGATGAGAATAATGCAAGAAACTATTTTGAAGAGTAAAGAAGAATTAACTATAGAATTTGGGGGATATATGGCAATTGCTTGTTACCATATAGGATCTCATGAAACAATTAATGAAACATATAAAAAAATACAACAATGGGCAGATACGCATGGTTATATTTGTTCAGAAGAATGTTGTGAAAGATATGTAACAGATTATTGGACAACTAAAAATGTTGATAAATTTGTGACGGAAATTTTAATTAAAGTTAAGAGAAAAAAATAATTTTATCTTAATAAAGGGATATGGCAACAGTTTATTAATTTAAATTTTAGCATCCAAACCTGAGATTAGTAATTGTATCAGGTTTGGATGTTTTTTTTATTTCAGATAAAGAATTATTAATTTACATATTTATTTAAAGTTTTAAGGGATATATGTATTCTATGTAAGAGGTTATAACATTGACCTTAGAGGAAAGTATATAAGGTAATAAAGTTAAAAATGTAAAATAAAACATATTATGAGTAAATAAAATAATTTAATCGTTTTCATAAAAATGAAGTTGTTTTAAGTAGTTTTTTTAAGATAGTTTTATATTAGTTAAGCAAATAAGCCAATATCGTAGATTTTATAAAACGTTAATAAGTAGTTATTATTTTTGAAGTGAATATGGAATTGCAAGGATGAGAGTGTTTTCAAAATAGATATTGACTCTACCCTATAGGTAAAGGCGTATAATTTATGTGGGAATCAAATTTCATAAGATAGAAATGAAAAGGTGTTCAAAATCTTAAAAAAAGAAATACCCACAAACCATAACAATTTATAACAATTTATAACAAACTTAATAAAAGTAGTACCTGTTTTAAAGTATATCCATTATAAATTTTAATTAACAAAATAAATTAAAAGATTTAAAAGATTAAACGAAAGGGGTCTTATTTTTATGGAAGCAGTTTCAAACAAGGCAAATTTGGAAGCAAATATTGCAAAACAAAAATTATCATCTAATTTTCTAAAAAAAGGTATTTTTATCGCTCTTTTTTCAGGTTTAATGTATGGATTCTATTCTGCATTTTTAACACTGGGAATGACAAAAGGAATTTGGGGAGACTGGTATGGGGATAATACAGCTGGTTTATCAGCATTAGTTATTACATTTTTGCTTGGAGCACTTGGTTCTGCAGTAAACGATATTTGTAGTGCGATTTGGGCAATAATTTATGCGGCGGTTAAAGGTAAACTTGGAGATTTTTTCAGATGTCTTAATACTACTCCAGGCCGTGTAATGATATTAGCAGCTCTTATAGGAGGACCAATTTCAAGTACAGCTTACGTGGTAGCTTTAAAGATGGCTGGCTCTATTGTTATTCCAATTACTGCTCTTTGTCCGGCTATTGGTGCTATTTTAGCAAGAATTTTATTTAAGCAAAAATTAAATAAACGTATGATCATTGGTATTGGTATATGTATTTTATCTAGTGTTATGATTGGTAGTACTGGTGTAGGCGCTGATGCTCCAGAGGGAATGTTAATTGGACTTTGCATTGCTTTTATCGCAGCACTTGGATGGGGATTTGAAGGTTGTGTAGCTGGTTATGGTACAGCTATGATTGACTCAGAAATTGGTATTACAATTCGTCAAACAACATCTGGACTTTCAAATTTAATAATATTAGTACCTTTATTTGGAATTATATTTGGTGATGGAATTAAATTTTCAACTGATTTAGTTGCCCAAGCATTTACAAGTGGTCCAGCAATGTTCTGGTTTGCTTTAAGTGGTCTTTGTGCATTTCTTTCATACATGTGTTGGTATAACGGTAACAGTATGTGTGGTGCAGCTCTTGGTATGGCTTGTAATGGTACATTTTCTTTCTGGGGTCCATTCTGTTGTTGGATAGTTCTTGGAGTAATTGCAGGTATGGATGGATGGGCATTACCTCCAATTGTTTGGTTTGCAGCATTATTAATGATGTTTGGTATTCTTGTAATAGCTATGAATCCAATGGAGTTATTCAAAAAAAAGGAGGTAGCATAAAATGAAGCCTCTTAATTACGCAATTTTAAAGCATTTTACAAAAGTTAAAGAAGCTTGTGCAGATGATGTTATAAATGCTTTAAAAGGAGAGTATGGGAATTTTAAGGCATTAAATAAAAAAGCAGTAATAACCGCTTTAATGACTGCAGAAGCAAATGGTCTTATTGAAGAAACAAGATTTGAATTAGATAACAATCATGAGTTGAGAGTTTATTACCATGCACATAAAGATGGTGCTGATACAATCAACAAATATATTAAAGAGTAAGTTAAACTTAAATTTATTTTTACATAAAAAGCTTAATAAAAAACAAAAGAAATTATAAAAAGGAGTTTTATTTTATGAATGATAATTCAAATGTAGCAAGTTTACAAGCAATTGCTGCCAAAAAGAAAGTATCAAGTGATTTTTTCAAAAAAGGTTTGTCTCTAGCTTTATTTTCAGGACTTGCATACGGACTATATACTGCATTCTTAACTATGGGTATGACTAAAGGAGTTTGGGGCGATTGGTACGGTGCTAATACAGCTGGTTTATCCGCATTTGTTATAGTATATTTACTTGCTGCCATTGGTAATGCAATAAATGATACATGCAGTGCGGTTTGGGCACTTTTGTATGCATCAAGTAAAGGTAAATTTGGAGATTTTTTAAGATCTATTAACACTGCTCCAGGACGAATTATGATATTAGCAGCGCTTATTGGAGGCCCTATAGCTGGTACTGCTTATGTTATAGCTCTTCAAATGGCAGGTTCAATAGTTGTTCCAATATCAGCTCTTTGTCCTGCAGTTGCTGCTATTTTAGGTAAAATCTTATATAAGCAGGAATTAAATAAGCGTATGGCCTTTGGTATTGCGATATGTGTATTTGCTAGTTTCTTAATTGGTAGTACAGGTTTTGGAAGTGAGGCATCAGCAAGTACTTTTATAGGAATTTTAATAGCTCTTATTGCAGCTCTTGCATGGGGATTTGAAGGCTGTGTTGCTGGATATGGTACAGCTATGATTGACCCAGAAATTGGTATTTGTATTCGTCAGGTAACATCAGGTATAGCAAATTTATTCATACTAGTTCCTATTTTTGGAATAATGGCAGGTGGAATAAATATTTCTACAAATCTTGTTTTACAAGCATTCACAAGTGGTTCTGCAATGATTTGGTTTGCAATAAGTGGTTTTTTATCATTTGTTACATTTATGACATGGTATGCTGGAAACAGTATGTGTGGAGCAGGATTAGGTACTGCAGCTAATGGTACATATTCATTCTTTGGACCATTATTCTGTTTATTATTATTAGGAGTATACGGTGGATTAGATGGATGGGCATTACCTTCTGTTGCTTGGGTTGGAGCTGTAATAATGATGTTTGGTATTCTAACAATATCTATGAATCCAATGGATCTTTTGAAAAGAAAAAAAGGGGAGGTTCAATTAGATGAAGCCGCTTAATTATGCAATCTTAAAACACTTTACTAAAATTGAAGAAGCTTGTGCAGAAGATGTAATAGAAGCTTTAAAGGGGGAATATGGAAATTTTAAAGCCTTGAAAAGGACTGCTGTAATAACTGCTTTAATGACTGCAGAAGCAAATGGTCTTATTGAAGAAACAAGATTTCAACTAGATGAAAATAAAGAATTAAAAGTTTATTATCATGCACATGCAGAAGGTGCTGAAACAATTAATAAATATATTAGAGATTAATCATAAACATTACCTAAGGGGAATGTTATATAGAATAAATACTTTGATAATATATTAATACAATTACTTTTAGTAGATACTTAGGGGGGGGAAAAAGTCTCCCTAATACCATACTTCACAAAAATCTTTAGTATAAAAAAGATATTGACTTTCCCCCAAAGGGTAAGGGATATAATAAAAGTATAGTAACAAACAAAAAAACGTAGGTTAAAACAGGAAGGAGGAATTATAAATGAGATATTATGGAGAAGAAGCTTTAGGTCTTGTGGAAACAATAGGATTAGTTCCTGCACTTGAGGCTGCAGATAAAATGCTTAAAGCAGCTAATGTTGAATTGATTTCATATGAAAACGTTGGTTCAACACTTGTAACAATTATGGTAAAAGGTGATGTGGGTGCGGTAAAATCTGCAGTAGAAGCAGGTGCAGCAGCAGCGGCAGCAGTTGGTAAATTAACAGCACACAATGTTATGCCTCGTCCTATTAGAGAAGTTGGAGATATTGTTTCAGTACACGATATTGATTCATAAAATATAGAAAGGAAATGATATAGATATGGCAAGATATGAAGCTTTAGGATTAATAGAAACTTTTGGTTTAGTTTTTGCTTTAGAAGCAGCAGACGCTATGTGTAAATCAGCAAATGTTGAACTTGTAGGATATGAGAATGTAGCATCAGGATATATATCTGTAATAGTTCGTGGTGATGTAGGTGCTTGTAGAACAGCAGTAGAAACTGGTATTGCAGCAGTTGAAGGAATGGAAGGTGGAAACCTTTATAGTTCAATAGTTATTGCAAGACCACACCAAGATCTTGAGAAAATAATAAAACGTTATGCAATTACAAATCTTATAACAGAATAAAAACATTGATTTTTTTATGAGAAGAGGGAGAGAGAAAAATGAATATTATTGATAATGATTTACTCTCCATACAGGAATCAAGAATTCTTGTGGAAAATGCGCGTGAGGCTCAAAGAAAGTTAGCAACCTTTCCCCAAGCAAAACTTGATGAGATAGTTGAGCGTATGATTGAAGAAATTGAAAAGCAATTAAAAGAACTTGCAAAAATGTCTAATGAGGAAACAGAATATGGAAAGTGGGAACATAAGTATATTAAAAATCACTTTGTATGTAAGTATCTGAAAAGTAGACTCAAAGATATAAACTGTGTAGGTATTATTAATGAAGATAAAGTGAACAAGACAATGGATATTGGAGTGCCAATGGGTGTTATTATAGCTTTTTGTCCAGCAACAAGTCCTGTTTCTACAACTATCTACAAAGCTTTGATTGCAATTAAGTCAGGAAATGCTATTATATTTTCACCTCACCCAAGAGCTAAAAGTACAATTTGTAAGACAATTGATATTTTGATTGGTGCTGCAGAAAGTGCAGGTCTTCCCGAAGGTGCTTTGGCATATTTACACACAGTAACTTCAAGTGGATCATGTGAACTTATGAATCATAGAGATACTTCACTTATAATGAACACTGGAGTTCCACAAATGCTTGATTCAGCTTATAAGTCTAGTAAGCCAGTAATTTATGGAGGCAATGGTAATGGCCCAGTTTTTATTGAGCGTACAGCTGATATAAAGCAGGCAGCTAAAGACATAATTGATAGCAAGAACTTTGATTATGGAGTTGTTTCTGGTGCTGAACAGTCAATTGTTGTTGATAGTTGTATTGTAGCTGAAGTAAAGCAAGAACTTGAAAAAAATGGTGGATATTTCATGACTGATGATGAAGCTGAGAAATTAGGTTGTACATTTTTTAATAAAGATGGAAGCCCAGACTTAGAGATGGTTGGTAAATCACCACAATTCTTAGCTAAAAATGCTGGTTTTAGTGTTTCAGAAGATGTAAAGGTTCTTATTTCACAACAAAAATTTGTATCTCAAAAAAATCCCTACGAAAGAGAAAAACTTTGTCCTGTATTAGCCTTTTATATAGAAGATGATTGGATGCATGCTTGTGAAAAATGTATAGAATTGTTACTTAGTGAGAGAAATGGACATACACTTGTTATACATTCAAGAGATGAACAAGTTATTCGTCAATTTGCATTGAAGAAACCAGTTGGCAGAGTACTTGTTAATACTTCTGGAACTTTTGGAAGCATAGGAGCAACTACAAATTTATTTCCTTCTATGACTTTAGGAAGTGGATCAGCAGGCAAGGGAATGACATCAGACAATGTTTCACCTATGAATTTAATATATGTACGTAAAGTTGGATATGGAGTTCGTAAGGTAGATGAAATTGTTAAAGCAACAAGCAATAAAGATGATTTACTTAATACAGTTTTAGATGATAAATTAAATGCTAATCAAACAGATAACTTTAAGTTATTAGAGAGTATTTTAAAAAAACTTATAGATGAATTAAATTAAAAAATTATACTTTAAGGTATAAAATACATTAAAGAATGCGAGGTAATAAATTGGATATTCGTGAATTCACAAATAAATTTATGGAAGCTACTGAAAGCATGTCTGAAGAAGAACGTGCTAGTTTAATGCAAATGTTTTCTAGTGTTTCTAAAGAAATAACAAAAGAAGAAAAAACTATCAATAATGTTGTAAGTGATAATAACGGTCAAATTCCAGATGGAATAACAGAGCGTTTAGTTAAATTAAAAGAAAATTACATGAAACATGTTCCAACGATAACAACTCACCGTGCAAGAGCTATAACTAAAATAGCTAAAGAAAATCCTGGTACTCCTAAATCAGTTTTACGTGGTGAATGTTTTAAATATTGTTGTGAAACAGCACCATTAGTAATTCTAGACCATGAACTTATTGTTGGAGCACCAAACGGACAACCACGTGCAGGAGCATTTTCTCCAGATATAGCTTGGAGATGGATGGTTGATGAGATTGATACAATAGGAACTCGTCCACAAGATCCATTTTACATATCCGAAGAAGATAAAAAAATTATGCGTGAAGAGTTATTCCCATTTTGGGAAGGTAAATCAGTTGATGAATACTGTGAAGACCAGTATCGTGAAGCTGGAGTATGGGAACTTTCAGGAGAGTCTTATGTTTCAGATTGTTCATATCATGCAGTAAATGGTGGAGGAGACTCTAATCCAGGATATGATATTATCTTGATGAAAAAAGGTATGCTTGACATTAAAAAAGAGGCAGAAGAAAAATTAACGCACCTTAGTTATGAAAATCCAGAAGATATAGATAAAATATATTTCTATAAATCATTAATTAGTACTGCAGAAGGCGTTATGATATATGCAAAACGTATGTCAGAATATGCTGCTGAGTTAGCTGCAAAAGAAACTAACCCTAAACGTAAAGCAGAGTTACTAAAAATTTCAGAAGTAAATGCTAGAGTTCCAGCACATAAACCAAATACATTTTGGGAAGCAATTCAATCAGTTTGGACTATAGAATCATTACTTGTAGTTGAGGAAAATCAAACAGGTATGTCTATAGGACGTGTTGACCAATATATGTACTCATTCTACAAAGATGATATTGAATCTGGAAGAATGAATGATTTTGAGGCATTTGAATTATCAGGTTGTATGCTTATAAAAATGTCTGAAATGATGTGGATAACAAATGAAGGTGGTTCTAAATTCTTTGCAGGATATCAGCCATTTGTTAACATGTGTTTAGGTGGTGTTACTAGAGAAGGCCGTGATGCTACAAATGAATTAACTTATCTTTTAATGGATGCAGTTCGTCACGTTAAAATATATCAACCATCTATAGCTTGTCGTATCCACAAAGGTTCACCACAAAAATATCTTAGAAAGATAGTTGATGTTATTCGTGCAGGAATGGGATTCCCAGCATGTCACTTTGATGATGTTCATATAAAAATGATGTTAGCAAAAGGTGTTTCTTTAGAAGATGCAAGAGATTATTGTTTAATGGGATGTGTTGAACCACAGAAATCAGGAAGATTATATCAATGGACTTCAACAGGATACACTCAATGGCCTATATGTATAGAACTTGCCCTTAACCATGGTACGCCATTATGGTATGGTAAGCAAGTATGTCCAGATGCTGGAGATTTAAGCAACTTTAAAACTTATGAGCAATTTGAAGCAGCTGTTCAAGATCAAATTAAATATATTACTAAATGGACAAGCGTTGCTACAGTAATTTCTCAACGTGTTCACAGAGATCTTGCACCAAAACCACTTATGTCTATGATGTATGAAGGATGTATGGAAAAAGGTAGAGGAGTAGAAGCAGGCGGAGCTATGTATAACTTTGGACCTGGAGTAGTATGGAGTGGTCTTGCTACTTATGCAGATTCTATGGCAGCTATAAAGAAATTAGTATTCGAAGAAAAGAAATATACTTTACAAGAAATGAACGAAGCGCTTAAAGCAGATTTCGTTGGATATGAAAAATTAAAGAAAGATTGTTTAGAAGCACCTAAGTATGGTAACGATGATGACTATGCGGATTATATTGCCTCAGATTTGATTAACTTCACTGAAAGAGAGCATCGTAAATATAAGACATTATATTCAGTACTTAGTCATGGTACTTTATCAATTTCTAACAATACTCCATTTGGACAACTTACAGGAGCTACAGCAAATGGACGTGGAGCATGGATGCCTTTATCAGATGGTATAAGTCCATCACAAGGAGCTGATTATAAAGGACCTACTGCTATAATTAAATCTGTTTCTAAAATGTCTTGTGAGGATATGAATATAGGAATGGTTCATAACTTTAAATTAATAGCTGGTCTTCTTGATACAAAAGAAGGTGAAGAGGGAATTATCACATTACTACGTAGTGCATGTGCTCTTCAACTTGGAGAAGTACAATTTAACTATTTAGATAATGAGACTTTAATTGAAGCACAAAAGCACCCAGAGCAATATCGTGATTTAATAGTTCGTGTTGCAGGATATAGTGCATTCTTCGTTGAGTTATGTAAAGATGTTCAGGATGAAATCATCAGTAGAACTATGCTTACACACTTTTAAGTAGAAGGTATTTGAAAAATCATAAATAGTATATAACTTGAAACTGTTTGATGGAGTTTGCAATCTACAGCATGTTCTGTAGATTGCAGATTATAGAATAGCTTTAAGTTATATATTAAAAATGAAGTTAATGAAACTGGAGAATTAAGAATATGAGTAATGGAAATTTAGGTATAATCGAACGAAAAGCTAGGATTTTTAATATACAAAAATACAATATGTATGATGGAGATGGAATAAGAACTGTGGTATTTTTTCAAGGTTGCCCCCTTCGTTGTAAATGGTGTGCAAATCCTGAAGGACTGACTAAAAAGTATAGAGTTATGTTTAAAAGGGATTTATGTATTAATTGCGGAGCGTGTGTTTCGGTTTGTCCAGTAGGAATCCATACTATTTCTAATGAAACTTTAAGGCATGAGGTTAATCGTGATATAGATTGTATTGGATGCGGTAAATGCAAAGAAGCTTGTCTTAAATCAGCCTTAACTATAGTTGGAGAAATAAAAACTATTTCTGAACTTTTGAAAATTGTAGAAGAAGATAGAACATTTTATGAAGTTTCAGGTGGTGGAGTTACATTAGGTGGTGGTGAGGTTTTAATGCAACCAGAAGCAGCCTGCAATTTATTAATGGCCTGTAAGCAAGAAGGAATAAACACTGCAATTGAGACCTGTGGTTATGCAAAATTAGAATCAGTACTTAAGGCAGCTGAATTTACAGATTTATTTTTATTCGATATTAAGCATATCGATTCTGATAGACATTTCCAGTTAACAGGTGTTAGAAATGAACAGATTTTAGAGAATTTGCAGGAACTTATTCGTCGCAAATACAATGTGAAGATTCGTATGCCTTTACTTAAGGGTGTCAATGATCGTAAAGAGGATATTGAAAAAACTATGGAGTTATTAACACCATACAAAGATTATAAGAATTTTAAAGGAATTGATTTACTACCATATCATAAGATGGGAGTAAATAAATACACTCAATTAGGTATGGAATATCCTATACAGGATGACCCGAGTTTGAAAGATGAAGATTTAGATATAATAGAAGGATGGATTAAAGGATACGATTTAACTGTAAAAATAATCCGTCATTAATAATTTTCAAATAGACAATAAGATGGAAGGTAGTGCTTATGGCAGATTTTCTTGATAGAAATATACAGCGTATTGTGCAAGAGTCAGTTCCAGGCAAGCAGATTACCATAGCTCATGTTATTGCAGCACCTATGCCTGATATATACGAACGTCTTGGAATAGATGAAAAAGGAGCAATTGGTATTTTAACTCTTTCTCCATATGAAACAGCTATTATTGCAGCAGATATTGCCACAAAGGTTGCGGATGTTGAAATCGGATTTCTTGACCGTTTTACAGGATCAGTTGTAATAAATGGTGATGTTCAAAGTGTTGAAACAGCACTTGAGGCAGTGAATAATACTTTAAAGGACATGCTTGGATTTACTCCTGCTACCATTACAAGAACATGAGAAAGAAACGTATAATGGTAATTGGCCCTTCAAGGTGTGGCAAAACTACATTAGTTAATGTATTAAACGATTATGATGGTCCATTAAAGCGAACGCAAGATTTGATTTATGGTAAGAATACCATTGATGTTCCAGGCTCTTATATAGAGAATGCATGGATGTATAAACATATAATTGCTGCAGCTCAGGATGCATCTTACGTGATTATATTGATTGACCAATCTAAGTGCACTGAAATATATCCTCATGGATTTGCAAAGTCTTTTACAAGTAAGGTTATTGGAGTTATAACCAAAAGCGACTTGATGCCTGAAAATGAAGAAAAATGTTTGCGACAGCTAAAGAAAATAGGTGTAGTAGAGCCATATTTTCATATTAGTTTTCCAATGGGAACAGGAATTGATGCTTTAAAGAAGTATTTATTTGAAAAAGGTGAGGAGTAAAGGTCAATGATGAAATTTATTACTGAAGAGTATTTAAGAGATTTATATAGAAAAAAACCTTTTGATGCCTACAAGTTAGAACAGGGACAGCGCCTTACACCTGGAGCAGTTGAGTATTTATCTGATAAAGGAATAAGAATGAATGATAATATTCCAAAAGCAAAAGATAATATTCCAAAAGTAAAAGACAGCATTTCAGAACAAGATAATGATATTTTGAAATTAAGTAACAATGTTCCTGAATGTAATCAGGAAGAAACGATTAAACCAGTGGTAGATATTAATTCAAATTTGAAGAAAAAACTTTGCTGTAAATTAAAATCTATAGGTGCAACATTTCTTATTACTAGTACCGAAATATTAGAAGAAGATGTTAACTTGGCACAAAAAATTACTGACTTAGGTAGAAAAATAACAAATATCAGAAATGTTGTGGATGGTAAGGGTATTCTTGAAGCTATTCATTGTAGAGAGTGCACTGGAATAAACTTATTAAATTTTAGAACAGAAATTGATGATTGTTTTGAAATAACAGAATTTCATATGCAGTTGAAAAAAAGCAGTACAATTTTAAAAATACACGCACTTCGTTGTGATTTACAAGAGTTACAGCTTGAAATAATTGAGACCTACAAAAATGATGATGACGATTTGAAAAATAGAATTATGGGAAATATTAATTCAATAATTAATTCGCTGTCTCAGATGATTTGTTTATCAGTAGGAGGAGAAAAATGTCAGAGGGAAAAATAGTTTTTGAATATTGTGATAAACTAGTTCAAAAATTTGAAGAAGTTATAGAAAAACCAATTATTAATGGATCTTCTGTTTATTATACAGGGGTGGACTTAGGTACTGCATGTGTAGTTGTAGCAGTTTTAGATGAAAACTATGAGCCAGTTGCTGGTGCATACAGATATGCAGATGTAGTTCGTGACGGTATGGTTGTTGACTATATTGGAGCAATAAGAATTGTTAGAGAAATGAAACAGGAACTAGAACAGAAACTTAACACTGAGTTAATTTATGCTGCTGCAGCTATTCCGCCAGGAACTGATGCTTTAGATTCTGGGGCAATTAAAAATGTAGTTCAAGCAGCTGGATTCGAATTAACATGTATTTTAGATGAACCTACTGCAGCAAATGCTGTGCTTAGAATGCAAAATGGAGCGGTTGTAGATATCGGTGGTGGAACAACTGGAATATCAGTATTAAAAGATGGAAAGGTTGTTTATGTTGTTGATGAAGCTACAGGTGGTACTCATTTTTCATTAGTCATTTCAGGAGCATATGGAATGTCATTTAAAGAAGCAGATTTATTCAAAAGGGATAATAGAAACCATAAGGAAATTTTACCGGTATTAAAGCCAGTAGTAGAAAAGGTTTCATCGATAATTAATAATAATATTAGAGATTACGATGTAAGGGAAATTTCTTTAGTCGGTGGTACGTGTTGTTTGACAGGAATTGAAGAGATTATTCAAAAACAGACTGGAGTGTATACTCATAAACCGAAAAACCCTATGTTTGTTACACCACTTGGAATAGCATTGAGTTGTACAAAAGATATTTTGGAGTAATGAGGGGAGTGTTTAAAAGTGGATTTTAGAATTATAAAATCACCTTCAGATAGCACTAAAGATATTCTTAGAAGACGAATGAGTGGAAATTGTAAAACTGATTTAGACAGTGCTGATGCAATAGGACTTGTGCAGGGGAAACTTATAGATATGATTTATGCAAGTGATATTGCTGAGAAAGCTGTTGGAGTTACAGTTGAAGATATTAGAGGTACATGTCCTCAACACATGGTTTTACTTGGAATTTTTGGTGATACATCGTCAGTTGAATCCGCAATTAATGAGATCAAGCTGAAAATGAAAGAGGGTAAAATGATATGATAGCAGCAAGACTTATTGATAGTATATGGGCTACAAGAAAGTCAGAATCCCTTAGCGGACTTAAGTTTATGCTCGCAGAGGAAATTGGCGGAGTAAACGAAGGTCGCAGGTTTGTTGTTGTTGATATTATAAGTGCAGGTATTGGGGATAGAGTTATTGTTAGTACCGGATCATCTGCACGTAGAATGTTAGGAAACGACGATATTCCTGTAGATGCAGTTGTTATTGGAATAATTGATGATGATTGTAATTTCGATTAAAATAAATCCTTCTTAAAATAATCATAGAATTTTAGGATTTTTATAGATACCAATACTATTAGAAAGGATGTAAGACTATGAAAAGATTAATTAGTGCAAAAGATGTTGAAGAAGTAATTTTGAGCACAAAGAAAAATTTTTATGTAGATGGTAGTGAAATAATTACACCATCAGCACGTGATCTTGCTAAAAAGAATGGAATAATTTTTACTACAGAAGCGCCTGTACCTGAAGTGCAACATGTAGAAGTTAAGAAAGCGCCAAGCATAGAAGGTATGGATAGTGAAATGATGCTTAATTTCTTTAGAACAATGATGGATAAGGGTCTTTTACAAGAAATGCTTGAATGTTTAAAACCAAAGAATGTTTTATTTGAAGCTGATTGTGATTCTAATGGACTTAAAGTTGTTAGAGGAAATACAGTAAAAATGGATGTATTTGATACTGGCAATCCAAATGCAAGGGTTTATTTTCAAGAATTAGTAAGTAAAGAAGAATCAAAAATGAGTGCTGGATTTTTAGTTATTGAGAATTCAAAATTTGATTGGGAGTTAACTTACGAAGAAATTGATTATGTTATTGAGGGAACTTTGACCCTTGAGATTAATGGAAAGACATATACAGCTTACCCAGGAGATGTTGTATTCGTACCATCAGGTTCTAAAGTAGTTTGGGGTTCACCAGACAAAGCAAGGGTATTCTTTACAACATATCCAGCAAACTGGGCGGATCTTTTATAGAATACTAGGAGGACGAACCTATGCAATCAATTGGTTTAATAGAAACAAAAGGATTACTTGCGGCTATTGAAGCTGCTGATGCAATGGTGAAATCTGCAGATGTAAATATTGTTGAAAAAACTTATGTAGGTGGAGGCCTTGTTACAATAATAGTTACAGGGGATGTAGGTGCAGTAAAAGCAGCTATAGAAGCTGGTGTGGCGGCCGTAAAAAAACTTGATCAAGAGTCTTTAGTTTCAGAACATATAATTCCACGTCCTCATGAGGAATTAAAAAGTATTATTGGATATGATACTTTAGTAGAAGGTTTAGAAGTTCCATTATCTGATAAAGATAAAAAGGATGTATATGATGCAGAAGAAAATAAAAATGTAGAAGATATTAAAGAAGCTAAAGAGATTGAAGAAACTAAAGAAACTAAAGAAATTGAAGAAATTGAAGAAACAGAAGATAAGTGTAAAGAAGATCAAGATGATTTTGATACTGATTTAGAAAAATTGTATAAAGTAAGTTTAGAGAATCTTCATAAGAGTGATGTGGATAATTTAGTAAGTAAAGATGGTATAGAAAAAACTATTTTAATATTATCTAAAATGAAGGTTGTAAAGTTAAGAAATCTAGCCCGTGAATATAAAGATTTTGTAATTACAGGCAGAACAATTTCTAAAGCAGGTAAGAATTTATTGATCACAAAATTCAAATTACATTATGAGAAAAAATAGTAATAAGAAGTGATGCGAGAGGATGTGTGAAAAATGGAAAATTTCGATAAGGATTTACGTTCAATTCAAGAAGCTAGAGACCTTGCTAGACGTGGAAAAGCAGCAGCTAATATAATTGCTGATTTCACTGAAGAGCAAATTGATAAAATCATTTGTAATATGGTTAGAGTAGCAGAAGAAAATGCGGTTTGTTTAGCGCAAATGGCAGTTGAAGAAACAGGTTTCGGTAAAGTTGAAGATAAAACTTACAAAAACCATTTAGCAGCTACTATACTGTATGATTCAATTAAAGATATGAAAACTATAGGCATAATTAACGAAGATGAGAAAAATAAAGTTATAGAGATTGCTGAGCCAGTTGGTTTAGTTATGGGTATAATTCCTTCTACAAACCCAACTTCTACTGCAATATTTAAATCAATTATTTCAATTAAATCACGTAATGGCATAGTACTTTCACCTCATCCAGCTGCTGCAAAATGTACAATTAAAGTAGCAGAATTGATGTTAAATGCAGCTGTTGAAGCTGGTGCACCAGAAAATATTATAGGATGCATAACTACTCCAACAATTAAAGCTACAAATGAATTAATGACATGTAAAGAAGTAGATATAATAATAGCTACAGGTGGACCAGGAATGGTTAAAGCAGCTTACAGCTCAGGAAAACCAGCTCTTGGTGTTGGTGCAGGAAATTCTCCAGCATACATAGAAAGAACTGCTAATGTACAACAAGCTGTTAGAAACATTATAGCAAGTAAGACTTTTGATAATGGAACAATTTGTGCTTCAGAGCAATCCATAATTTGTGAAGAATGCAATCATGATGTAGTTGTAGAAGAGTTTAAAAAGCAAGGCGGATATTTCATGACTGAAGAAGAAACTTATAAAGTTTGTAAGTTATTATTCAAAAATGGACATGTTATGAATGCTAAGTTTGTTGGAAGAAGTGCACAAGTTATTGCAAGTTCAGCTGGATTTACAATTCCAGAAGGAACAAAAGTACTTATAGGAAAGCAAGATGGAGTAGGCGAAGGCAATCCATTGTCATTTGAAAAACTTACTACAGTTCTTGGATTCTATACAGTGAAAGATTGGCATGAAGCATGTGAATTAAGTATTCAATTACTTCAAAATGGAATAGGTCATACAATGAGTATCCATACTGAAGATAGAGATATAGTTATGAAATTTGCTAGAAAACCGGCAGCACGTATTCTTGTTAATACTGGTGGAGCACAAGGTGGAACAGGTGCAAGCACAGGCCTTAATCCTTCATTTACATTAGGATGTGGTACATGGGGTGGAAGTTCAGTATCTGAAAATGTTACTCCAAAACACCTTATAAATATTAAGAGGGTTGCTTATGGTTTAAAAGATTGTGCAACATTAGCATCTAATGACGCAACTTTTAATCGTATAAAAACTGCTGAAAATTGTCATGGGGTTCAAAATCAATTTATGAATATGAGTCCAGCTCAAATTGCAGCAGCAGCGAAAATTTTAAATAAAACTAGTGATAGTGTTGAAACTACTAATAATTGTGTTGAATCAAATGATGAAAGTGCAAAAAAAGAAGAACTTTTAGATTTAGTTAATCAAATACTTGCTGCTATGAAGGTGGCAAACTAATGGATAATTGTGAAGCAGTATTAAAGCTTTTATTAGAAGCTGTAAAAAGCAAAGAAGATAGTACTGTACTTCAGATTCCAGTAGGTGTTTCTAATAGACATATACATCTTTCGCAAAAAGATTTAGAAAGTCTTTTTGGTAAAGAGTATAAACTTACTAAACTTAAAGATTTGTCTCAACCAGGACAATACGCATGCAAGGAAATTATAACAATTTGCGGCCCAAAAGGTGCCATTGAAAAAGTTAGAATCCTTGGGCCAGTAAGAAGTAAGACTCAAGTTGAGGTGTTAATTGGAGATTGTATTAAACTTGGAACAGTACCACATGTAAGATTATCTGGAGATTTAAACAGAACATCTGAAGTTACATTAGTGGGACCAAAAGGGTCTGTTCAAATTGAAGAAGGCTTAGTAGTTGCACAAAGACATATTCACATGACACTTGATGATGCTAAAAATTTAGGAGTCTGTGATGGAGATAATGTATCTATAAAGTTTGATAATTTAAGAGGCGGAACATATAGCAATGTAGTTATCAGAGCTAATGATGATTCAAAACTTGAATGTCATCTTGATATTGAAGAGTCTAATGCAATGGGCATTAACTCAAAATCAAAAATAGTAATAGTAAAATAAAAAATCAATAAAAAACAGTTGTTTATAATTAAAAATTATAATATAAAAAAAATATATCTTAGGAGGATTTTAAAATGAAATATGATGCATTAGGAATGATAGAAACTAAAGGTTTAGTAGGAGCAGTAGAAGCAGCAGACGCTATGGTTAAGGCAGCAAATGTATATTTAATAGGTAAAGAATATGTTGGAGGCGGACTTGTAACTGTTATGGTTAGAGGAGATGTTGGAGCTGTTAAAGCTGCTACAGATGCTGGTGCTGCTGCAGCACAACGTGTTGGAGAATTAGTATCAGTTCACGTTATTCCACGTCCACACTCTGAGGTTGAAGTAATTCTTCCAACATCTAAAGAAGTTGCAAAATAATATTTTAATTAAAATGTAAAATATAAAAACGCCGCTAAAGTTGAATTAGCGGCATTTTTTTAAGAGATTTTTATTTTTACCAGGAGGGATCTTATGGAGTTATTACAGAAAATAATTGATGCAGGTGTTGTTGGAGCAGGAGGAGCTGGATTTCCTACTCATGTGAAGTTAAATTGTAAAGTTGAGTTCTTAATTGTTAATGGTTCTGAATGTGAACCACTTTTAAAAACAGACCAACTTCTTATGAAAACGAAACCAGAAGAAATGATAAAAGCACTTGAAGAAATGGCAAAAATAGTTGAGGCAAAGAGAGTTATTATTGCTTTGAAAAATAAATATAAAGAACAAATAGAAAGTTTAGAAAATGCTATTAAAAGTTTAGATTCAAAAGTGGAAATATTTTTAATGGATAATTTTTATCCAGCTGGGGATGAACAAACTCTTGTATATGAAGTAACAGGTAGGTCTATACCGGCTGGAGGGATTCCTTTAAAAGTTGGTACAGTAGTATCAAATGTTGCTACGGTAGTAAATATTTATGAAGCTATTAAAGGTAATCCGGTTATAGAACAACACGTAGCAGTACAAGGAGATGTTAAAAATCCTATTATTCTAAAAATACCAATTGGAACTTCGGTTATTAGATGTATTGAAGAAGCAGGTGGAGCAATTCTCGATGATTATAGTGTTATTTTAGGTGGACCTATGATGGGAAGAAATGTAGATAAAGAGGATTTGTATAAAGAAGTAATAACTAAAACAAGTACTTCTATTATAGTTGTTCCAAAGGATCACCACGTTATTAATAAAAATAGGATTTCTATTGAACATATGATAAATAAGGCAAAATCAGCTTGTATTCAGTGTTCTTATTGTACAGAAATGTGTCCTAGGTATTTAATAGGACATCCAATACAACCACATAAAATAATGAGAACTGTAGCATTGTCAGAAAACAGTGAGTGTATTAAAGAGGCATTGATATGTTGCGAATGTGGAGTGTGTGAGTTATATGCTTGTCCAATGCAATTATCACCAAGAAAAATGAATATATATTTAAAAAATAAATTAAGAGAACAAGGGGTTAACTACCAGAATCATCAAAGTGAGATTAATGCACATGAACAACGTGAAAATAGAAAAGTACCTGCTAAAAGGTTGATTTCTAGATTGAATTTAAATAAATATGAATATCAAAAAGTAGAAGAATTAAAAGAAATAGAAATTTCAATGGTAAGTATACCACTTAAACAGCATATTGGTGCGCCTTCTGAGGCTATAGTCAACGTTGGTGATTTAGTTGTAAAAGGACAGTTGATTGGGAAAATGGAAGAAGGGTCATTAGGTGCTAATATTCACGCTAGTATAAATGGTCAAGTTACAGAAGTGAGCAATAAAATAGTTATTAATAGCAAGTACGGAGAGGAGAAATAGTATGGACGCAATTGGAATGATTGAATTAAATAGTATAGCAAGAGGAATTGAAACAGCTGATCATATGGTGAAAGCTGCTAATGTAGAATTGATTATGGCAAAACCAGTTTGTCCGGGGAAATATGTAATTTTAATATCTGGAGATGTTGGTTCTGTTGAATCATCGGTAAAAGTTGGGGAAGAGATTGGTGCTCAATATGTAGTAGATAAACTATTGATACCAAGAGTGCATCATCAACTTATAGGAGCTATAAATCAGGCTACTGAAATAAATGACGTGAATGCTGTGGGAGTGTTGGAGTATTTTAGTATTGCTACAGCAATCGTTGGCGCAGATGCCGCAGCAAAAACAGCTCAAGTAGAGTTGATAGAAGTTAGACTAGGAATTGGTATAGGTGGAAAAGCTTTTGTTACTCTTAGTGGAGATATAAGCGCAGTACATGCAGCTGTAGAAGCTGGTGCAAAGGTAGGAAAGGACAATGGATTTTTGGTCAATAAAGCAGTTATACCTTCACCTTCAAAAGAGGTATTTGCTAAATTACTATAGTTCTATAAAGTCGATAGACCGAAATAAAAATTTTATGAATTTTTCATTAGTGATTTGTAAAGTTAATTAGTATATATTTCTTTAAAAAAACCATTTAGGTAAGTTGCCTAAATGGTTTTTTAATTATAGTTAATTGATACTAAATTATCAATATTTTAAATGCATCAATAAGATTTACATAAGGTAGTTTAATTAATTTTTGATATAATTAATATAAAGAAGTTTTATATAAGCAAAAAATAAATCTATTTTTGAAGGCTAAATTAAAAATCCTTCGTCAATATTAATGAAAGGAAAGGAGGGGACCATGCAAAGTGTAGATGATATCATAATTAAGAAAGCTGCAAAGGGAGATAAAGAAGCTTTTAGAATAATTGTTGAACATTATAAGAATTTAGTTTTTGCAGCTTGCTATAAGATTGTTAAGGATCCCCACGAAGCTGAAAATCTAACACAAGAAACCTTCTTGAAGATTTATAAGTCCATTTCTCAGTACCGATATGAGGGATTCAATACTTGGGTAATGAGGATTGCTGTGAATAAAGCTATTGATAGTAAACGAAAGATGATCAAAATTAAAGAAAGAGAAATAAACAATGTAGAGGTTATAAATTTTATTAAGGACCCTAAATTATCCGTACAAGACCAATTAATTAAAAAAGAAGAAGCACAGCAATTGATTGCTTGTTGCAATGAACTTCCAGATAAATATTCTAAAATTATTAATTTATATTACATAAAGAATAAAAGTTGCCAAGAAATAGCCTTAGAAGAAAGTATTAATGTAAAAACTGTTCAAACAAGACTTTCAAGAGGAAGAAAATTATTGAAGGATGCTTTAGAGGGGGTGATTTCTAAATGAAACAATATGATTTTAAAAATATAAATATAGATGATGAATTAATGAAGTATTTTAAAGATGAAGTAAGTGAAGAAGAAGAATTTATGGTTGAAGAAGCGCTACTAAACAATGATGAAAGTCTTATGAAGTATGTTTCTATGATAGAAAACTCAATAAATGCGCCGGAAGCTCTTTCCAAAGATTTCACAGATAAATTGTTAGAAACAGTGATTATAAGAGAAAGAAATCTAAAGAAAAATAAACGGGTAAATTTAATTACTTATTATGTGGCTGTTGCCAGTATTACTATAATGTTTTCCTTTGCTGGAGTGTTTGAAATGGTTTATTCTAGGATTGAATTTAATGCAAAGGTACTAGAAAGCAAGGAGAATTCTAAATGGGATTTAAGTAGTGAAAAATGGGCGGAAACTTTGTCTCATAAGACAATAATTTTTCTAGACAAATTCAAACTAACAGGAGGTAAAGAAGGTGAATAAAAGAAAGAGTAAATTTTTAACGTTTATATTTTCATTTATACCAGGGTTAAGCCATGTATATTTAGGATATGCAGCAAGGGGAATGTTATTCTTATTTGCAGTAATTGGGGATATAGCATTAACAATATTTTTGAGTTATATAGGAAGGTTTGATGATGTTGCCACATTAATTCCCCTGCCGATTATTTGGCTTATTGCTTTAGTGGACAGTTTTGTATTGGCAGATAAAATAAATATGTTAGTAGATATTAATAGAACATCATCAAGTCAAGTAAGTATTTTTGAAGATAAGGAGTTATCAAAAGAAAGGCAAAATATGAGTACAAAGATGCTTTTATCAATATTAATGTCAGTTATACCTGGTGTAGGACATATGTATTTAGGATTAATGAGAAAAGGAATGCAACTTATGACATCTTTCTTTATAGCTTGGTATTTTGTAAATGAGTTGAGAGTAACAGCCTTTATGGTAGTAATCCCAATTATATGGGCTTACAGTGTTTTTGATGCTATGCATAAAGCATCTTCAGAAGAAGGGTTAAAAGATGAAGATTTATTTACTAATATCCCTGGATTGACTAAAAATATGAGTAAAATTATTGGCTATGGACTAATTGCAGTAGCTTTTATCATGATATTCCAAAGTGTAGCAATTCCAATAATTAGTAGGTTCTTTGACTATGAATTTGGAGAATATTTAAGAACTGTAATTATTGCTATTGTTTTCTTTGTTGGTGGAATAATATTATTAAGAAATACTAAAAAAGATAATGCAGAGATTGAAGAAATTGCAGTTAGCCAGAATAATATAGTTGTTCAGTATGATGGCTATGAGATTAATGATGAAGTAATAGAAAATGATAGTAATAAATAAATATAATCAAGAGCCTTGGAATTTTTCAAGGCTCTTAATTATTAGAAAACAGAAACTTCTCATTTATGTAACACTAAAAATAGTAATTGATAGAAAGTGAATTAAATTTGTGAAAATATGTATTGTAATATTCGTTACAATGGGTTAATATAAATGTAACGAATATTACAAAGGAGTTATGGTTATGGAAAAAATAAAATGGCTTGTAATAAATTATAATCTTCCTACGGAACCGTCAAGACCCAGAGTTGCTGTATGGAGAAAACTTAAAAAATTAGGTGCTGTAAATATTCAGAAATCAATGTGGATTATTCCTAACAATGATGAAAATTATATTGCCCTACAAAAGATATCTGAAGAAGTTGAAGCTAATAAGGGGGAAACCCTTTTGATGGATAGTATGTTTTTGGATAATAAACACCAAGAAAGAGTTATATCGATATTTAACGGTATGAGAGATGAAGAATACGGAGAACTTATTGATGAATGTGAGAAATATTTAAAGGAACTGGAAAAGGAAATATCCATAGAAAAATTTACTTTTGCAGAGTTAGAGGAAGAAGAGGAAGAGCTGCAGAAGCTTATTTCATGGTACATCAAAATTGAATCAAGAAATAATTTCCAGGCATCTAAAGGCGAAAAAGCAAAGGGTATGATTAAAGAAATTCAAGAGTCATTTGAAAACTATAGTGATTTGGTATATGAAAATACTGAAAAGGACCATATGAGATGAGTGAAAAAAAAGTATACCCTGAAAAAAAGATTTTGGGAATTGAGAAAAATATTTTCTTTGTTGGCCTCACTAGTTTTTTAACAGACACAATGACAAAAATGATATATGCTGTTATGCCATTATTTTTAATGACCTTAGGAGCAACAAAAACTGAGCTGTCATTGATTGAAGGTATTGCAGAAAGCACTGCTTCTATTATAAAAGCTTTATCTGGTTGGTGGAGTGATAAAGTAAGAAGGAATAAGCCGTTTATGATTATTGGGTATGCATTCACTGCTATTCTTTCACCTATTTTTTCCTTAGCGGCTACTCCTTTTCAAGTTTTAATTATAAGATTTACAGAAAGGGTTGGTAAGGGAATAAGAACAGCTCCAAGGGATAGTTTGATAGTTGCTTCATCGGAAGAAGGCACTAAGGGTAGAAGTTTTGGTTTTCACAAAGCTATGGATAATAGTGGAGCAATAATTGGACCCCTTTTAGCTTCGGGAATTCTATTGATTTTTCCTCGTAATTATCGTATGGTATTTTTAATTGCAGCTATACCAGGTTTGATGGGCTTAATATCCATTATTTACTTTGTAAAGGAAGCAAAATCTAAAAATCAATCACCCTTAGGAAAAATAAAATTAACTGATTTTCCGAAAAAATACTATATTTTTCTTATAATAGTTTTTATATTTACCTTAGGAAACTCAACTGATGCGCTTTTGTTAGTAAAAGCAAGTGATATAGGAATAGAAGCAGCATTTATACCAATAATGTATCTAATTTTTAACGCTGTCTCAGCTATGTTTTCTATCCCAGCTGGAATATTATCAGATAAAATCGGAAGAGAAAGACTTATTATTTTTGGATATTTACTTTATTCAATTATATATTTAGGGTTCGGTAGGACAAACAGCAAAGTTATTTTAATTCTACTTTTTGCGTTTTATGGATTATACAGTGCATCAACAGATGGAGTGCAGAAGGCATTGGTTTCAGATCTTATTGATAAAAATAAAAGGGGTACAGGCCTTGGAATATATAATTGCATTATAGGAATGACTCTTCTTCCAGCCAGTGTTATAGCTGGATTGCTTTACGACAACATTAATAACAGAGCCCCATTTTACTATAGTGCAAGTTTAGCTTTTATTGCAGCTATATTAATGTATATTTTTCATAAAACAGGAAATAAAACATTGAAAAACAGTTAATATTTTCGTGTTATTTTATGCTGGAGAAACTTTTATTTGTTTTTATTTAATATGAATTTGGGGAATATTTGAGAACAGCAATTATTGCTATTGTTTTCTTTGTTTGTGGAATTATGTTGTTAAGAAATACTAAAAAGGATAATGAAGAGCCTTGGAATTTTTGTAAGGCTCTTCATTACTAGTACATAGAAATTTGTAAATTTTATTGTTTTATATATATTTAGGTAACCATTCTCCATGAGCTTCAATCAAATCATCGCACAAAGATTTAATATCATCAATACTAAGCTCAGCAGAAGTATGAGGGTCAAGCATCGCAGCATGGTAAATATGTTCTTTCTTTAAAGTTAATGCAGCTTCTATTGTTAGCAATTGAACATTTATATTTGTTCTGTTTAAAGCAGCTAATTGAGGAGGAATGTTACCTACATAACATGGAGTAACTCCACTACCATCAATTAAACAAGGAACTTCTACAATTGCTTCTTGTGGCAAGTTAGGTATCAAACCTGTGTTTAGAACATTACCACCAATTTTATAAGGCTTATTTGTTTCCATAGCCTCCATTATATAAGAAGCATATTCGTGAGTTCTAGTATGTTCAATTGTGTGATTTTCTAAAAGTTCATCTCTAGTTTTCCCCCATTTTTCAATTTGCTCGATACAGCGTCTAGGGTATTCGTCTAAAGGAATATTGAATCTATCTATAAGTTCTGGATATTTATCTTTTATAAAATAAGGCATATATTCTGCGTTATGTTCACTGGATTCTGTAACATAGTATCCGAAGTGTTTCATGATTTCATAACGAACCATGTCATCATGTTTTTCTGATCGTAATAAAGCTTTTTCTTTGATTTCAGGATATAAATCTTCTCCATTTCTACTAACTTCTAATAACCAAGCCATATGATTTATCCCAGCAATTTTAAAATCTACATTTTCTGCATTCATATCTAATCCTTCTAAAAGGTGAGGTACACAGACTTGTACACTATGGCATAATCCAAGAGTTTTTACATTAGTACCTTTTAACATAGCGCCTGTAAGCATTGACATTGGATTTGTATAATTTAAAAACCAAGCATTAGGGCAAACCTCTTCCATATCTTTCGCAAAATCTAGCATTACAGGTATAGTACGTAGAGCTCTAAATATACCTCCAATTCCTAATGTATCTGCAATTGTCTGACGGAGATTATACTTTTTAGGAATCTCAAAATCTGTTATGGTACAAGGGTCATATCCTCCTACTTGAATAGCATTCACCACGTAATCGGCATTTCTTAAAGCTTCTTTTCTATTCCGATAAGAAACGATTTCGGCTCTACTATTATTAGAGTTTTTATTGATATTTTGTAGTAGCATTTCTGATTCTTTTAATCTTTTATCATCAATATCATATAAAGCAATATGAGAATTTTGTAAAGCTGGCGTTAGCATACAATCCCCCAAAACATTTTTTGCAAAAATAGTGCTGCCTGCACCAAGGAAAGTAATCTTTGGCATGTAAATATCCTCCTTTATTTAACTGACTATATATTTATTTTAGATTATATTTTAATTTAAAGGAATGGAAGTTTGCGTGGAGTATGTATGGTATAATGTGAGATGTGGAGAGTGAGGAAGTTACAAAGTGGAAAGTTGGAAAAGGATAAATATGAAATAAAAGAAGTTTAAAGTAGAAGGTGTTGGTGAAAACAATGAATGAGTATTTAGAGTTTAAACTTAATCATTTAACGGATTTAGATATATACCAGTGCGGTTTTGAGGAATGTAATAAAAATCATTCCTATGGACCAGCTATGAGGGACCACTATTTGATTCATTATATTGTAAAAGGAAAAGGTAATTTTGAAAGAAAAGGAGAAACATATAATTTAAGTGAAGGGCAAGGTTTTCTTATTTGTCCAAATGAAATAACATACTATAAAGCTGATAGTGAAGAGCCTTGGACATATTACTGGGTGGGGTTTAACGGAGTAAAAGCTAAGGAATATTTATTAAAAGCTAATTTAGCAGAAGAAAAACCTATTTTTGATTATGTTAATTCAGGAGAATTACAAGAATGTTTAAATAATATGATAGGTACTAAGTCTATGAGTGCTGGAGGGGATATTCAACGTGTTGGCTATTTGTATGTTTTTTTATCTTATCTTATGGAAATGGTAGATGCGTCAAAAAAAAGAATAAGAAATAAAACAAAAGAGGAGTATGTAGCTAAAGCAATTGAGTATATAGAAAAAAATTATTCGAGAAATATTAGTATTAGCAAATTAGCTTATTATATAGGGTTAGATAGAAGCTATTTAACATTCGTATTTAAAGATGTCCTAAATATTTCACCTAAGCGATTTTTAATAGAATATAGAATAAATAAAGCTAGTGAATTGATAAAAAATACTGAATTTTCAATAGGAGATATATCACGTTCAGTAGGATATGATGATCAACTTGCTTTTTCTAAAGTGTTTAAGAAAATAAAAGGGGTAGCTCCTAGTGAGTATAGAAAAACAAGGGAAATCATTTTTTTAAATTTAAGGAAAGAAATTTAAAGAAGTATGGACGGGTGTACAATCAATTCCTGTGGAAGATATAGAAAAAGAAATTATTTTTAGCTTGCTAGCTTCAGAAGATAGAGAAGAAGAAACTATGGTGAAACTGAATCTATCAAAGAATGAATTTTCTATAGATAGATCTAAATCTAGTTTATTTGAAGAAGTAGAAAAAACAGAACTTTTTGGAAAAATAGATTTTAAAGTTGGGGATAATATAAAGCTTAATATATTTATTGATCAATCAACTATTGAAGTATTTATTAATGAAAGAGAATGATTATCTACACGAATTTATCCATCAAAAGAAAACAGCAATAATGTATTTATTTTTTCTTCACATTTATGTAACAATTCTATTATATAATATGATTAACTTAATATGATTAAATTTATAAATAAACAAAGTGAGGGTTTTTTATGAAGAAAAAACGTTGCGAAAGAAGCTTAAAGAGAAGAATAAATACCATGGTTTCAATTGTTAATTTCTCTAGTTTACTGCTTATGCTAATTGCATTTATGGTTGCTTTAGGAATAGCTTTCACCATTGTTAGTGGAATTGTATCAGAGTATGCAGCTAATCAAATGAATTTTCAAATACAACGTGAATTAGAAATGCCTATTAAAAAAGGTGTTGATATTGAAAGTGATGCCTATTTAAATGATTTATTTAAAAGAGTTGGATTTTCTTTTGAATTTCTTGGAGAAAAAAAGAATCAGTTTATTATGAATGAAATAGAATCTGATGAAAATGAAATACCAGAGTTTCTACCAACGCTAAGCATTCAATATAAAATCTTTAAGAATGAAGAATTAATTTATGATTCTATAGTGGAAACAAAAAAAGATAATATTTTTTATGATACAGCAGATATAGATTTCAACAACTTATTTTTGAAAAATGTAAATTCAACAGCATACAAGAGTATAGTAGATAGTTCTGGTGAAGAATTATTTGTTTTACAGGTTAGATTGAATCCTAAGATTATTTATGGAAGTTATATAGCTTTGTTAATTGTTTGTGGGATTATATTTTTAATAACTTTAACTATATCTAAGTTGGCTTTTTTTGGATTAAGCGGGTCTATTATAAAGCCTTTATCAGAACTGGATAAAAAAATGAATCAAATATCAGAGGGAGATATAGAGTCAACAATTTATAATGAAATAAAATTTGAAAAACCAGTGATAGAAGTTGTAAGTTTAGCTAATAGTGCAAATAAAATAATGTCAAAAATGCATGAATATATGGAGACTTTAGCACAACAAAATGAAGAACTAGAGCATCAAAACTTAACGTTACAAGAGAGTAGTGTTGTGTTAGAAAATACAAATAAAATATTGGATAATAAAAATCTGAAATTAACTAATATTTTAAGTAATGTGGAACAAGGAATTCTGACTTTTAAACAAAACTTAATTATCCATAATGAATATAGTTTGGTTTGTAAAGAAATATTTAGTGAATGTATTAGTGATAAAAAATTATCAACAATATTGCATCCTCATGATACTAAAATGCAATTATTCATAGATGATTTATTAATAAAAATATTTAGCTTAGATAAAGAACAACAAGGAATATATTTAACTTTACTACCAGAAGAGATAGTAATCAATAATAGATTTATTAGTTTAGATTATAAAATTGTTAAAGATGAAACTAATAAAGATACTATTATGACAATTATAACTGATGTAACAGAAAAGAAAATTTTAGAAAAACAAAGAGATAAAGAACATGATACTTTAAAGATGGTTGTAAAAACCATTTTAAATAGGGATGATTTTAGAGAGCTTGTTTTCCAGTTTGAAGATTTTGCATCCCAAAGTTTTGATAATTTACCAAAAGAAAAATATGAAGAAATACTTCGAGAAATACACACATTTAAGGGAAGTTTTAGTCAATATGAAATGGTAAATCTTATTTCAAAATTAGATGATTTAGAAAGTAAACTATATGAAAAAAATGATTTGTTTCATGTAAAAGATATTGATAATAGTCAACTTCATGGATGGTTAATGGAGGATTTGGGTATAATTGAAGCTTATGCTGGTGAAGATTTTATAAAAGATGAAGAGTTTTGTTATATAAAAAAAGAAAAATTAGTTGAAATTGAAAGAAAAGTAGTAGAAACATTATCTTCAAAAGAAGCTAGAGTAATTCTACCTTTGATAAAAAGTTTGAGATATAAATCACTTAAAGAACTTTTGAAAACTTACCCAGATTATGTTATAAAATTAAGTGAGAGACTAGGTAAAAATGTTGCTCCATTTGATATAACAGGAGATGATATAATGGTAGATAGTAATTATTATCAGGACGTTTTAAAATCTTTGGTTCATATATTTAGAAATTCAGTGGACCATGGTATAGAAACAGATGATGTAAGAATTGAAAATAATAAAGAAGAAATAGCAAATATAAGATGTAATATAGTTGATTTAGAAGATTCATTTAGTATACAAATTTCAGATGATGGTAAAGGAATAGATTTAAAAGCGCTAGAAACTAAAGTTGTAAGTGAAGGATTATTTACAACGGAGGATTTTAATAAGCTAAAATTAAATGAGAAGCTTGAGCTAATTTACAAACAAGGAATTACTACCAAAGAAAAAGCAACTTATGTTTCTGGTAGAGGAGTTGGCATGGCTGCTGTTAAACAAACAATTGAAAATTATAATGGAAGAATAGAAGTAGAAAGCATACAGAATAGAGGCACAAAATTCACAATTACTATTCCTAAATTTGAAGAAAAAGAAAATAATGTGGTAACGGCTGAGCATTTTATGGAACAAGTTATGAAAACAAGTAAGCATATTATTTTTAAGGAAACTAATATGGAATTTAAAGAAAATCCTATTGAAATTAATGATAGGGTTACACTAAATAAAATTACTGCTCTTATTAGTTTAAAAGGTGATTTTAATTCAATAATGATGGTTAGTGTGAATGAAAAAATGGCAAAAGAGTTTGTTAAAGGATTTATGATTGATAATATTGAGGAAAGTGTTATATTAGAATATGTAGAAGATGTTTTAGGAGAAATTTCAAACACTATATTAGGATCTACTTTTGGAAAATTTGAGAACACAAATAGTAAATTTTATATGGGATTACCAGCAGTTTTATCAAATAGTGATGGGTATATAAAACATGCTCAATCTGAAATATTATCTTTTAGGTTAAAACATGATGAATACGAATTTGAGATACACATGTTTTTAGTAAATGATGACGTGAATACAAATTATCAAATGGAGGATATAATAGATGGCTAGAATATTAATAGTTGATGATTCAACAGTAATGAGAAAAAACTTACATTCTATATTTATAAAAAATGGACATGAAGTGGTAGGTGAAGCTAACAATGGAGTTCAAGCTATAGCTTTATATAAAGAATTAAATCCAGATTTAATTACTATGGATATTACAATGCCTAAAATGAATGGAGTAGAAGCGGTTAAACATATAGTAGATAGTGATGAGAATGCTAAAATAATAATGGTTAGTGCACTAAATCAAAAACAAATGGTTTTTGAAGCTTTAAAGAATGGAGCAAAGCATTATATTACTAAACCTATAGAAGCAATGAAGTTAATAGGGGTTGTTAGTGAAGTACTTAATGAAAATATGAGTAAAAAAGAAGAAATAAGAGATAGTAAAATTGAGAATATTAATAATGTTGTAGTCAAACCAGGTTTCTCAATTGAAAATATTGAAGGTAGCTTTATAATAAAATTTAAGGAATATTTTAATGATGAAGACATCAATAAACTTGAGGTAGCTATAAAAGGAATGATGTTCATTACACCTTTAAACGTAGTATTTGATTTTGAAAATAATAAGTTCTTATCAGACAAAGTGATGATAGATATCAATAAATTAGGAAAAAGCATTAAAAATGCTGGAGGATCTTTAAAGATTTCATCTGAAAAATAAAGAATAATTTCAAGAAATTAATTGGAGGAGGCTATAAATGGAAAAGAGTATATTTATACTTACTAAAAAATACAGTAATGAAATGAAAATTAAAGAAGCTATAGGGAGTTTGTATGAAACAAATCTTGTAACTACAGCAACTTTGATGGTGGAATTATATAAAAAAAGTCCTATAGTTTTAATAGTTGATTTAGATAGCTTCGAAGAAAGCACCATTGAAATGATACAATCAGTTGTTGCAATAGATTATTTGCCTGTAATCTATACCTATGAAGTTAATGAAAGAATGAAAAAGATTTTAAAGAATGAAATTGTTTTACATTTAGATAAAGTGAAAGAAACTATAATCCCTTTAGTAAATCAATCAAGTATTTTTAAAAGCAAATACGATAAAGTTATGGATAGCTATAATGCTATTGACTTAATAAATGGTGAATTTAAAACATTTTTTAAGGATTGGGTGAATAATGAAGATGATTCAAAAATAATGATGAAAAAATCTTTAGATTTAGTGTATGCTAAAAATCTTTTCCTTAATAATAAACCAGAAATTGTATGGATATTGACTTTGAAAAATAAAAACTATTATAGTATAAAATTTAACTTGATAGATGATGAATATTTTGAAGAGGTAAGTTTTAATATGAGTAGCAGAAATTCGTTTAATTTTGATATTTATGCTGCCAATGGCTTTAGTAAAAATTTCAACACAAATGAACTTTCAGATATAAGTATTTACGAAAATAATTTTCCTCATGATATAGAAAAAAATACTGAAGATATTAGGAATTTTGCGGGTTTTACTATGGGAAAAATAATTATTATAGGCATGAATTATAAGCAATCAGTTTTTAATTTTGATGTGGGTATAATGAAAGCATTGGCTATAAATTTTGATTTATTAGAGACCGTAAAATCTCAGATGAATGAATTAGAGGGGGCTTTTGATTATACTACAAATGCTCTAGCTAGAGCGGCAGAAGCTAATGATGATATTACAGGACAACATATAAAAAGAGTTAATACTTTTGCTAAATTAATTGCAGAAGAACTAGAAATGGATAAAGAATTTGTAAAAAGAATTTACAATTCTTCTCAAATGCATGATGTAGGAAAAATTTATGTTGAGAAAGAAATATTAACTAAACCAGGAAAGCTTTCTAATGAAGAATTCGAAAAAATGAAAATGCATACGATTTTTGGGGAAAAAATAGTAGGAGATTCAGAATATTTAAAAATGTCTGCAGAGATTGCTAGGTATCATCATGAAAAATTTGATGGGTCTGGGTATCCAGATGGCAAAAAAGGAGAAGAAATTCCTTTGTCAGCGCGAATCGTTTCTTTAGCAGATATATATGATGCACTTAGAAGTGCAAGAAGCTATAAGCCAGCTTTTACACATGAGGAGGCTTATAAAATTATTGTTGAAGGTGATGGACGAGTAAATCCAGAACATTTTGACCCTAGTGTATTAGAGGCTTTCAGAAAAAATCATCTTGAGTTTAATGAGATTTATAAAAAGTTGGCTGATTAAGACAAATAATTCAAAAAACAATATATTTCAATAATTGACTGTAGGTAGGATGTATGATAGCATATATACTATATAAATTGAGGTGGATAATTATGAAATTAGATAAAATAGATAATCAATCAGTTGTTAATGTTGTTGTAGAGCGTATAAAAAATTCAATTATAAAAGAAGAATTAAAACCAGGGGATAAAATACCAACTGAAGTTGAATTGATTGAACAATTAGGCGTTGGAAGAAATTCAGTAAGAGAAGCTATAAAGATGTTAACAGCTCTTGGAATACTAGAAGTTCGTAGGGGTCAGGGTACATATGTAGTAACTAAAGTAAATCCATCATTCTTTGACCCACTAATCTTTAGCTTGATAATTGAACCAAAATCAAATAGAGATTTGTACGAGTTAAGGGTTATGTTTGATTCTATGGTACTATTTAATGTGATTGAAAAAGTATCTGATGAAGAAATACTTATGATAGAGCAAGAAATAATGGATACAGAACAAAAGTATAAAGAAAACAAAGAGAATATAGATGTAGAGTATTTTGTAAAGAGAGACTGTGAATTTCATTATATGATATTGGAATTAACTAAAAATCCTTTGATTATTCGAATTGGGCAAGCAATACTTGGACTTTTTCAAGAGTACATAAAAAAATCTATTTTGCAGCAAAACGGAATTGAGAGAAGTATTAAAAACCATGTGAGAATACTTGATACAATTAAAAAACGAGATAGAAATAATGTTTTAGATATTGTAGAGAATACTTTAATAGAGTGGAAAGAAGAATGGAAAAATTTTGAAAGTAAATAATTAAATATAAATTGATAGATTTTTGATTTTAGAAAGAAAAGATATTAATGTTGTAAATAAATAAAAAACCCTTATATTGGGTTTTTTTATTTTTGTAAGAAGTAATTAAGTAATTCATGACCAGCAGAAAAAAACTTGCCTGAATTCTCAGCAGCCATTTCTGAAAATCTATTTTCTTCTTTAAATGAATCTAAAGTACTATCGTATATAACATAAGGTACTGGTTCAGAAGAATGGGTTCTTATTTTTATAGGAGTTCTATGGTCAGGAAGAATTAAAATTCTATATGCCTCGCCTGCTTTTTCCATAGCATTCTGTACTGGTTTTACTATCTTTTCATCAATTATCTCAATAGACTTAATTTTACCATCTAAATCTCCTTGATGACCACATTCATCTGGAGCTTCTAAGTGTATATAAACAAAATCATCACCATCTAATATGGCTTTTATAGCTGCAGTTGCTTTTCCATCAAAATTTGTGTGAATAGTTCCAGTGGCACCTTCTACAGGGATTGCTTTAAGTCCGGCTAGTATTCCAATTCCGTAAATCAGGTCAACAGCAGAGATTACAGACCCCTTTAAACCAAATTTTTCATTAAATGAATCTAATTTAGGTTTTTTGCCTTCTCCCCATATCCATATAGAGTTAGCAGGATTTAGACCTTTTTCTTTGCGACTTATGTTGATAGGATGATTATTTAATAGATCAAAAGATTTTTTCATCATATCATATAGAATGCCACTATTTGGTCCTTGGGGTAGATAGCTTGTTACCTTTTGACCTAAGAAATCATGTGGTGGAATAAGAGTAAATTCCAGGGGACCATTGTCCCAAACTATCAAATGTCTATAACTAACACCTGGATAGTATTTTATAAACTCATTTTCAAGTTCTTTTTTTAGGAAAAGAATAAGTTCTTTAGATTCCTCACTAGAAATTTCTCCTGCAGAATGGTCTATCATAGTTTTTTCATCATAAGGTTCATCTTCTGATAAAGTAACCACATTACATCGAAAAGTCACATCAGTTTCTAAAAGTTCAACTCCCATGCTAGCCGCTTCTAGTGGGGAACGACCGGTGTGGTAAATTTCAGGAGCGTAGCCCATAACAGATAAATTCGCAGTATCACTTCCTGGAGACATTCCTTTAGGTACAGTTTGTACTAATCCAATTTCACCCTTTTGAGCTAAATTTGTAATATTTGGGATATTAGCTACTTGCAAAGGTGTTTTATTACCAAGAGATTCTATTTCATAATCAGCCATTCCATCTACTAAAACCGTAATATATTTCATATAATATCCTCCCGAGAATAAATTTTATGAACTTAAAAATTAAATTACTTTATTGTAACACAGCGATAAATTAGTATCAAGGTGAGAAAATCAGATAAAAATTAAATAGTATGTTTAAGTATAAAATTATTAAATTTTTGAATATTTTGCTTTAAGGATTTTTTTTCTTCATACATTTTTTCATCAGCATCACTTATAATTATATCAACTGAATTTGGAGTTTTTGGTTTGTATTCTGAAATACCGTGGCTTAAATTAATATTAAAGTTTAAATTTTTAGTGCTATTAATTAAATCGAATTCTTCAAGAATTCTAAGCCAAAGGTCTTCAGATTCAACAACATTAGTATTTGGAAGGAGTATAAGAAATTCATCTCCACCTAATCTTATTAAATAATCAGTTTTTCTTATTGTTTCACCGATTGTAGATGATACAGTTTTTATTAATAAATCTCCAGCATCATGACCAAGAGAGACATTAATAATTTTTAATCCGTTTATATCGATAAAACAAATACATAAAGTTTTTGAAGAAGATTTTGATTTAGATACTTCTTCGTTAAGAATTTCATAACCAGCTCTTCGGTTCAAAACATTAGTTAAAGCATCGTACTTCGCAAAATATTCTATTTCTTCACTATACTGCTTATTAGAGGCGTATAAAATGGCTAGAATTAATGAAATTAGTAATAAGGCTACTATAAAATAATACTCTTGTAGAAACTTATTAAAAATCAATTTGAAATCATTTAAAATAACCCATCCATAGGTTTCATTAGTAGCATCTATATGAGAAAGAATTATCCAATTATTACTATAAAATTTATTTTGTCTTTATAAGGAGATGAGGTGCTGTTTTGATTCAAAAGGTTACTTATAGATTTATAAGTATACAAGCCGTTAGAAGTTATAAATTGACCTTCATTTCCATTTTGAACTAAACTCCATTCTTCGGGGCAATAGTTCATAAATTTATTATCTATCTTTGAATCGTACATAAAGCCCCATTGTTTTGAAGAGTCTTTATTTATAAGTCAGTAACTATCTTTGTTTAACAAGTCCATATTGCCTATAAAACCCAAAGTAATTGAACTAAAGTCATTTATAAGATTTTGTGCAAGATAATTGACGATAACTATTCCTTTAAAGTCACCATCAATATAGAGAGGGGTAGAAATTATTAAAGTGGGTTTTATTGGTAGTTCAATCACACCATTTTCCTTATTTAAATCAAATTTAGAAATAAAAATTTCTCCATCCTTTAATTTCATAGTTTCAGTAAAATAGTATCTATCGCTTTTATCTTGCAATAAATTATTTTCAACAATATCTGTAGTACCCTCACAATTATTTATTCTAAGTTGTTCTTTTCCAGAATTATCGATAAATCTTATTTGATCATATATTTTTTTGCAGAAGAAAAAGAACTAAGGTTTTTAGAAATAGCGTCATAGCTGCCGTTATTATTTAAATAGTTAGTGTAATTATAATTATACCTTAATTATTTTTATTATACTATAAAAGTTTTATATAAAATACAGTTTAAGCCTATAAATTATATATAAAAAACAAGAAGTTTGTGAAAAAAATACATCAGTAGTAAAAGATATAGTACAATATCCATAGGGGATTATGAAGTAAATTGATAAAAAGTATCGGGGGGGAGTTATAAACATGACAATTGAATTTTTGGATTCATTTTTAAGTACTTTGACAGAGTTAGTCTGTTTACTTATTTTGAGAAAATCCTTCATAGCTAAGAGATTAAATGAAAATATTATGGGGAATTTTTTTGTTTTAATTTTAGCTAGTTTAGTTATTGCAGTTAGGTATGAAATATTTAAAGATACGCAGCTTATTTTCAATATAATGATACTAATTATTCTACTAGTGCTTATTTTTAAGATGTCTTTTTACGAAGCAATTATACAATTAATGTTAGCTTTAACCACGGTGATGACTATAGAATTTATAATTATTATGTTCTTTTCTGTTTTTATAGAAAACGTAAAAGGCTCATATTTGGTGAAATGTGGAGCAATATCATTAACTATATTATTTTCTTTAATTATATATTATAAAGTAAATTTGAAAAAAGTATATTCACAAATAATCAAAAAAGAGAATAAAGTACTTAAATTTATTGTTATAAATAGCTTTATAGCAGTTTTTTCTATTTGGTTTTATTGGGATAGCAATTTTAATAGACAAGTATATAATTTGATCTATATAGTACTTATATTGGTAATTATACTTACTACAAATTTAGTTTCAGTAATTTATTTGGAAAAAATAGATGCACAACACAAAGCTTTAGAGGCTTATAACAAGTACAATCCTTATGTAGAGGAGCTAATAAAAGAAATAAGAAAAGAACAGCATGATTATAAAAATAGGTTGCATGCATTAATGATGCTTCCAGAAGTTTGCGATAATTATGATGATTTGGTTAAAGAAATTCAAGAATATACAAATAATTATAAAAAGGAAACTATTGATGATAAAATTCAAATACTTAAACTGAACAATAAAATGTTGGGAGCTCTTCTTTATTATAAAATTAATCAAGCTAAAGAAATGGGAATTATAATTGATTGTGAAATAGAAGATGATTGTATGGAAGGTTGTATGCCTAATTATGAGATAGTTGATATAGTAGGTATTCTTGTAGACAATGCAATAGAAGCAACAGCAACTTATACAGGAAATAAGCATATTAAAATTGAATTTAAAGAAAAAAAATTTAAGCGCTATATTATAATTAAAAATACTTTTTATTTTATTGAAAAACAGAGGTTAGAAAAATTATTTAAGAAAGCTTATTCAACTAAAGGGAGTGGAAGAGGATACGGACTATCTAATGTTGAAGGAATTATAAATAAGTATCCAGAGATTATGATACAAGCCTATAATGAAAAAAATTATAATGAAAATTATGTTGTTTTTGAAATTAGTTGTGAATAGATATTTTAGACATAATAAAAAATTTATTTGTATATTTTAAACAATATTATTTTCTTCATGGAATAATTTATTTAATTAAAATTCGGTATTTTATTTAGAAATATTTATACAAAAGTGCAAAAATTGATAATTGAAAAATTAAAGCTATAAAAAATAAAAAAACAGTAAAAAAACAATAAAAAAACTATTGATTTTTAGAATAATATAGTTTAATATATATACGTACCGAATAATTAAAAATAAATAACATAAAAATGTTCGTCAACTCGTATATCTTCAGTAATAAGGACTGAAAGTTTCTACCAAGTCACCGTAAATGGCTTGACTACGGGTGTTTATATACTACATATAAATTCATTTTAATTATTAACATATATTTTAGTTGAAATATGTGTCTTTAATTAAAATAATTTTAAGATATTTCAATATCAATGAATGTATATGAGCTCCCTAAGTATCGTAGGGGGCTCATTTTTATTTTGGAAAGGATAATTTATGAAACTACTAAAGGAAAGAATTTTAAAAGATGGCAAAGTTATAGGTGAGGATATCTTAAAAGTGGACAGCTTTTTAAATCATCAAGTTGATGTTAAGTTATTGAATGAAATGGGAAAAGAGTTTGCAATGAGGTTTAAGGATACTAAAGTGGATAAAATATTGACTATTGAAGCATCGGGAATCGGAATAGCTTGTATTGTTGCTCAATATTTTGATGTTCCAGTCGTATTTGCTAAAAAACACAAAGGTTTAAATATGGATAATAGTGTTTACGAAACAGAAGTTTTTTCTTTTACAAAGAATACAACCTACAATGTTAGAGTTGCTAAAGACTTTATTACTCCAAATGAAAAAATTCTAATAATTGATGATTTTCTTGCAAATGGGAAAGCTATAGAAGGACTTATGGATATAATAAATCAAGGTAAAGCTGAAACTGTAGGAATAGGTATTGTAATTGAGAAAGCATTTCAAAATGCAAGAGTAGATATTGAAAATACGGGCGTAAGACTTGAATCTCTTGCAATAATTGAAGGCTTTAAGGATGGAAAAGTTTATTTAAAGTAATCAATAAAATTTAACTATAAAACATTTTTAATTTTGGGAGGATAAAAAATGAAAAAAATTACTGCATTAGTTCTAGCAATGGTATTAACTTTAGGGGTTTTATTAACAGGGTGTGGTTCAAACAATGAAGTAAAAGAAAACACTTCAAATGAGACTACAACAGAGCAAAAAGATGAAAAGAAAGAAGTAAAGGTTGGATTTTTATATGTTGCACCTATTGGTAACGAAGGTTGGACATATGCACATGACCAAGGAAGATTATATTTAGAAGAAAAACTAGGTGTAGAAACAATATACAAAGAAAGTGTTAAAGAAGATCCAGCAGAAGTTCAAGCAGTTATTGAAAACATGATTGATGAAGGTGTTAATGTAATTATAGGAACAAGTTTTGGATTTATGGATGGAATGGAATTATCAGCTAAAGAATATCCAGAAGTTACTTTTATGCATTGTTCTGGATACAAAATGTCTGATAACATGTCAAACTATTTTGCAAAACTATATCAAGCTAGATACTTAACAGGAGTAGCAGCTGGTTTAGCAACTAAAAGCAATGAATTAGGATATGTAGCAGCTTATGAAATACCAGAAGTAATTAGAGGAATCAATGCATTTACATTAGGAGTTAAATCTGTTAACCCGGATGCAGTTGTTAATGTAAAATGGACTCATACTTGGTATGATCCTGCAAAAGAAAAACAAGCAGCAGAAGCTTTAATTTCTGAAGGTGCTGACGTAATAGCTCAACATCAAGATACAAGTGCACCACAACAAGCAGCAGAAGAAGCAGGAGTTTTCTCAGTAGGTTGTGACACAGATATGGAAAGTTCAGCACCAAATGCTTATTTAACTGGAGCTATATATAACTGGGGAGATTTCTATGTGAGTGAAATTCAAAAAGTTATTGATGGTACTTGGGAATCAACAAGTTACTGGGGTCCAATGACAGATAGTGAAGATAGTATGGCTATTATAACACCATTAACAAAAAATGCGCCAGAAGGAGCACAAGCGGCTGTAGATGCAGCTAAAGCAGATGTTATAGCTGGAAAACCAATATTTGTTGGACCAATAAAAGATCAAAATGGTGAAATTAAAGTTGCAGAAGGAGTAGAACTAACTGATGCAGAATTATTAGAAATGAAATGGTTCGTTGAAGGCGTTAATGGTAAAATTGAAGAGTAATAAAAATTAAAAAACAAAAAAATAAGAATAAAAACAATTTAGCTTTGCCCCTTGTAGGGGCAAAGTTGTATTTTGTTATTGCACCAAATATAGGAATTTCATTGTTAAACTTAATTTATACTTGTACAAAATCTCATGATTCTACGAGTTTTGGACACGTATAAATTAATAGTTTAACTGAAATACCTATAAATATTTATAAAATTAAGGATAGGTGAGATTATGGATAAGAAAACTCCTTATATAAAAGTAGAAAAAATAACAAAAGTTTTTGGAAAAGTAATAGCTAATAAGGATGTAGATTTAATAATTGAAGGTGGAAAAACTCATGCTCTCCTTGGAGAAAATGGTGCAGGTAAAAGTACTTTAATGAATATGTTATCAGGTGTATATTCTCCTGATAGTGGTAAAATGTTTGTTCATGGTAAACAAGTTAGATTTTCCTCGCCAAAGGATGCAATAAACTCAAAAGTAGGAATGATTTATCAACACTTTAAGCTAGTAGAAGCAATGACGGCACTAGACAACGTTATGCTGGGACAAAAGGGTAAATTTTTTATAGATAAGAAAAAAACTAAAAACGAAATCAATGAAATTATAAATAGATTAGAATTAAATGTAGATTTAGACAAATATGTTTGTGATATGTCTGTAGGAGAAAAGCAAAACTTAGAAATGCTTAAGGTTGTATATAGAGGAGCGGATATATTAATTCTTGATGAGCCCACTACAGTTTTTACTCCTCAGGAAAGCAAAAAATTATTCAGTATAATGAACAAAATGAAAGAAGAAGGTTGTGCAATAATATTTATATCTCATAAAATGGATGAAGTTATGGAAGTTGCTGATACTGTAACAGTTTTGAGAAAAGGACAAAGTATAAAAACTTTAGATAGAAAAGATACAAATCCAAAAGAATTAACTGACTTAATGGTAGGCAAATCTGTTGATTTAGCTATTAAAAGAGTGCCGCGTGAAGGTGAAGAAAAGATACTTCAAGTTAAAAATTTGAATGTGTTTAATGAGGATAAAATTCAGAAAATCAAGGATATGAGCTTTGATGTAAGAAAAGGAGAAATTCTTGGAATAGCTGGTATTGCAGGTAGTGGACAAAAGGAATTATGTGAAGCTATAGCTGGAATTCAAAAAATTAAGAGTGGAGAAATTATTTTTGAAAATGATAATTTAGTAGGTAAATCGCCTAGAGATATAATTACAAAAGGAATTAGTATGAGTTTTATTCCAGAGGACAGATTAGGAATGGGACTAGTTGCATCTATGGATATGGTAGATAATATACTATTAAAAGAATATCAGGGACAAAAGGGCTTATTTGTAGATAGAAAGTCTGTTGCTAAAAAAGCTGAAGAAATGGTAGAAGCTTTAGAAATAAAAACTCCAAGTGTACATTATCCAATTAGATATCTTTCTGGTGGTAATATTCAAAAAATATTATTAGGAAGAGAACTTAGCTTATATCCTAAATTATTAATAATGGCTCATCCTGTAAGAGGATTAGATGTAAACACTTGTTATACAATTTATGATTTAGTTAATGTAGAGAAAGAAAAAGGAAACTCAGTTATTTATATTGGAGAAGACTTGGATGTATTAATAGAATTATGCGATAGAATAGCAGTTGTTTATGATGGGAAAATAACAGGTATCAAAGATACTGATAAAATTACTAAAGAAGAAATTGGTTTATTAATGGTAGGAAAAAAATCGGATGGGGAGGTATCAAATAATGTTTAGAATAGTAAAAAAGAGTGAAACTACAAGATTGCAAGCAACTGTAATAATTTCTACAGCTATTATTCTAGCCATATTAGTTACTTCTATATTTATATCAGCAATAGGATTTAACCCTATAGAAGTGTATGGATCTATGCTAAAAGGTTCTTTCGGATCTAGTTCAAAATTAAAAAGAACTATAATTATAGCCATTCCGTTGTTAATAACATCGCTTGGAATAGCTGTAGCTTTTAAAATGCAATTTTGGAATATTGGAGGAGAAGGACAAATATTGATGGGTGGATTTGGAGCTGCTTTTATAGCTTTGAATTTTGCATATTTACCAAAACCAATAGTATTAATATTAATGGCTATTTCAGGAATGTTGTGTGGTGGACTTTGGGCATTGCTACCTGCATTTTTAAAATCAAAATGGGGAACTAATGAAACGATTGTTACATTGATGATGAATTATATAGCTTTAAAATGGATAACTTTTCTACAATATGATAAATGGAAGGACCCAAATTCAATGGGGTTTCCTAAGATAGCAAACTTTGAAGACAATGCTGTACTTCCAAGAGTATTTGATATTCATATTGGTTGGATAATTGCATTGATATTAGTTGTAGTTATGTACATATTTATGAATTACACTAAAAAAGGGTATGAAATTAGTGTACTTGGAGAAAGTGTAAAAACAGCAAAATATGCAGGAATTAATATTAATAAAACAATGATAACAGCCATTTTACTAAGTGGTGGATTATGTGGATTAGTAGGTATGATTCAAACATCAGCAGTTAGTAATACGCTTTCTATTGAAATTTCTGGAGGTGTTGGATTTACAGCAATTATAGTAACTTGGCTTGGAGCTCTATCAGCACCAATAATTCTTATAGTATCTGTGCTTTTTGCGGCATTACTACAAGGTGGAGCTTATATTCAAACAGCCTTTGGAATACCAGCAGCAGCGGCATCAGTCTTACAAGGAATGATATTATTCTTCGTTCTTGGAAGTGACTTTTTTATTAGGTATAGATTAGTTTTAGAAAAAAATATAAAAGTTAAAGGAGCAAAATAATATGAATATGGTGATAGCTTTTTTAACAGCAGCAATAGTTTCAGGTACTCCAATTCTTTTTGCTACATTAGGAGAAATTTTAACTGAAAAATCTGGTAACTTGAATTTGGGAGTAGAAGGTATGATGTTAATGGGCGCTGTTATGGGATTTGTTGTAGGAATTAAAACAGGAAACCCTATTTTAGCAATATTAGCAGCAGCTTTTGCAGGAGCTTTTGGTGCGTTAATTTATGGATTTTTAACCATAGGATTGAGAGCTAATCAAGTAGTTACTGGTTTGACATTAACTATTTTTGGAACAGGGTTCTCTTCATTGGTAGGAAAACCTTTGATGGGGGAAGTAGTTCCACAAACAATAAAGAATTTTTTTGGAACAATGAATGTCCCTTTGTTATCTAAAATACCTTTCATTGGCCCTATATTTTTTACTCATAATATATTTGTGTATTTTGGATATGTTTGTGCTATAGTTATGGGAATCTATTTTTATAATACTCGTAAAGGCTTGAATCTTATAGCAGTAGGAGAAAATCCAGGATGTGCAGATGCGGCAAGTATAAATGTTAATTTATATAAATATGTGCATGTGCTTATAGGTGGCGCTTTATGTGGTATTGGTGGAGCTTATTTATCTTTGGTTTATATACCATCTTGGCAAGAAAATATTACAGCGGGAAGAGGTTGGATCGCAGTTGCTTTAGTAATATTTGCAGCTTGGAATCCATATAAAGCAATCTTAGGAGCGTTTTTATTTGGAGGCTTGGATATTATAGCTTTCAGATTTGAAGCATTGACACACTACGTTTCACTTTATTTTATAGATATGTTACCTTACTTAGTTACAATAGTGATTTTGGTTATTTCATCTATCAAAAATAATAAGAATGCAGGACCTCAAGGATTAGGGCAACCTTATTTTAGAGAAGAAAGATAGAAATTTTATTTATAGTAAAAAAGGCTTTTCTTTGGAGGAAAGCCTTTTTATTTGGCTAAAACTTTTTATAGCTTCTAATCCTTGATAAATTTCACTTCTTGAAAAGTTATTTTTATATAATTCATCATGACTTTTTTTCAATAGTAAATTATAAAAATAAAAATTAATATTAAATAGTTTATCCATTAATTATATAAATTCTATTTGAATTTTTCTAATCGGTAATGTCCTTCATCATCTAATTTTAGTATCCCATCTTTATAATCATAGCCCATTTTTTATAAAATTCACAAGCAGTAATTGATGATGGTATCTCAATTCTTTTTGATCTTAAAAAATATTCATCAGACTCTAATGTTTCAATTATTTTTTTCCTATACCATTTCCATGTAATTCAGGTGAAACAAAAATTGTTAAAAGAATACTTTCATCTTGGCTTCCCCAAAAACTTGAAATTGCTCCACAACCAATAATTTTATTGTCTATACAAGCAACATACATATGTGCATAGCTAGTAATCTCTAGTAATTTATCTGAAGTATAAATTGATGATAAATGTTCCATTTCTTCTTTTGGATAATCTTTTATATTAACTTCCAAAAAATTTCTGCAAATTATATTTGATAGAGTAGTTGCATCATTAGTTTTAAAATTTCTTATCTTTAAATTTTCCATAGGAGACCTCCATATTTTTTATTTTCTATCTCGCTTAATAATTGGTAAATCAGTGCTATTATTTGTTCGTACGTGGATAATGCTATTTCCTAATCCTCTACTCACTATCATGTTAGTATTATTAAGCTTGTATAATCCAGAAGTGTATTCAGGGAATAAACCTTGATTTGGGGCGATAATGCCTTTACTCATAAAAGGAATTCTAAATTGACCTCCATGAGCATGTCCAGAAAAAACTATGGTAGGACTAATGCTATTATCAGAAGATGAATAGGATTCAAATAATTCAGGGCGATGAGCTAATAAAATTACTGGCATATCTTTGATTTTATCAATGTCTTTAAAATTTTTAGGGTCATATGTAGCCTCATCAGTTAAACCTAGAATTGCAATATTTTGCTGGTTTTTTGTGTATATTTCTAGTTTGTTATCAACGATTCTAATATCATTATTTGTTAGAATACTTGTCCACTCATCTATATTCCCACTCCGAATCTCATGATTACCTGTAACAGATAAGTATTTGTGATTTCAGATAAACCTTTGCATAACTTTTCTAAGCCACATGTGTTCAAATCAGCACTTTTATCAATAAGGTCACCTGTGAGTACTATTATGTCAGGTTTTTGCTTTTTCACTTTGTTTAAAATAGTATCTATATTAGAAGCATTTTTGGGTAAATGGACATCAGAAATATGGGCTATTTTTATACCTTCTAATTCTTTTGACAAATCAGTTATTTCAACTTTTATATTTTGAACCTTTATGGAATTGTTTTGAGCATAACAATATACAAAAATCGTTATAGATATAAGCAAGAGTGTAAAAGTCAATTTATAGCGTTTTGATTGTTTAATTATAAAAAAGACCTCCTTATAATAAAATATTATATTCCAATATTGATATGATAGCTTAAATTAAGGTACACAATATAAAAAGTATTTTATTTTGAGAAATTTAGAAATAAGATGAAAATACTTATTTGTTAAAATATTTTCTTAAGTAGAATTACAATTAGAACAATCCAAATAAAAATAATGGCTACCCCAGCTATCAAATTATTTTGCTTCCCCTCTTTAAAAATATCATTTGACTGCTGCCTACATTCTTCCAAAATAGAAGATGGGATTAATTTTACTGCTAACATAATTCCTAAAGGAAGTAAATATTAATTAGAAATTATTATCAATAAATTAGGAAAATGTTTGATTTATTTATAATGAGGATGTTAAAAAGGTATAAAAACGAGAATTTATAAAGTTAAACACTCATGGCCAATTATTTTCACACCTTTTTCAATGTCACAAAGAGTTAATCTTGAAAATCCAAGTCTAAGAGTATCCCATCCCACTAAAGAGGAGGTGCTGTGTAATGTGTCAATGGATTGTGTATAAAATATATCACCTGGAGTAAAAATAACCCCTTTATCAATACATTTGCTCAAGAGCTTACGTGCATCAATATTCTTTAGTTTTATAAAAATGTAAAGACCACCATCTCCAGTTATATACTGGTGAGGGATATATTCTTTTGCTAGCTTTATTGCTAAATTGAATTTCTCATTATATACAGTTCTAATCTTCTTAAGGTATTTTTCAAAATTACCGTTTTTCAAATAATCATATAAAATAGCTTGGTCTAAAGATGAGGTATGAATATTTTTACTTCTTTTGATGCTTTCCATAGCATTAATGAGTTTTTTGTCTCCCAGTATCCAACCAATTCTTAAGCCTGGAAATAAAATTTTTGATAAACTTCCAATATAAATTACAGAATTATCATTATTACTAATGGCAGCTAAGGGGGAAATGTGATCGCTTTTCAATTGAAGCTCTTCATTAAAACCATCTTCGATTATTGGAATATTATTTTCTTTCATAATTGTATATAAAAGATTTCTTTTATCATAAGACATGACAAGGCCAGTGGGATTATGGTAAGAGGGCACAAAGAAACCTGCTTTTACTTTGTTATTTTTGATTTTATCACTTAATTGGGTTATATCAATTCCATCTGCAGTCATATCCACGCCTATTATATCAAGACCTTGTAACTTCATTATTTTAAGAGCGGTGTTATGAGTTGGATTTTCACATAGGATTTTATCGCCTTTATTTAAAATTGTAGATAGAGTTAAATCAAATCCTTCAGTAAACCCATTAGTAATAAGGATGCTTTTATTAGTAGTATCAACTCCTTTAGAAGTCATATATGATAATAGAAAATTAATAAGTTTATCATATCCTTTAGCATAACCATAATTAAGTATTTTCTCACCTTCATTAGAGAGTATATTCAAAACAGATTTTTTGACTTCTTCAATAGGAAAAAGATTCTCATCTGGGGCTATAGTTTTGAAAGATATCATACCTTTCTTATAAACAGATTCATTTTTTATAATATCGGTTTTCTCCGCAATTTTCGCATAAGCAGTTGTTTTTATTTCCCAGGGAATAATCCAGGAGCATTCCTTATTTTCATCAGCAACCAATTTTTTTACATAAGATCCTTTGTTTCGTATAGAATATATCAATCCTTCCTGTTCTAATAATTCATAAGCCGACATGATAGAATTTCGGCTTACACAAATAAGACTTGAAAGTTCTCTGGTTGATGGAAGTTTACTATCTGGTGCAAGCATCTTACTATAAATCATATTTTTAAGTTGACTATAAATTTGAAGATATTTCTTTTCTTTATCATTTATTTTAAAATCGAATACCATAAGACGCCTCCTAGCTATTTAATTTATTATCTATTAATTAATAAAGAGTACTCTATAATTTTATCCAATAGTTCACTATAAGTAAGACCATAAGCATTAGCGCTTTTAGGAATCAAACTATTTTCTGTCATTCCTGGAAGTGTGTTAATTTCTAAAACATAAACTTGTTCCCTACTAATTATCATATCAATTCTGGCATAGACTTGTAAACCAAATTGTTCCCAACAAGTTTTAGAGATTTTTGTTACTTTATCATTTAAATCATTAGGTAAATTTATAATTTTCTCTTCTGCGCCGTCCTTATTATACTTAGAATGGAAATTAAAAAAGTTAGCTTTGGGTTTTATTGAAATAATAGGTAAGACTTCTTTGTTTAACATACTAACTGTGATTTCTTCACCTTGTACAAACTCTTCAATTAACACTTCTTTATCTAATTCAAAACACAATTTAATTGAGTGAAATAACTCATTCTCATTTTTAGCAATGAAAACTCCAATACTTGATCCGCCATTACTAGGTTTTACTACAAGAGGATATCCTAATTTTTTTATAGGAATGTCTTTTATAAAAGTTTCTTTAGAAGTATAAGATTTATAGTTTTCTAGATTAATGGATATCCATTTGGGAGTTTTTATACAGCTACTCTTGAAAATTCTTTTACTCATAATTTTATTCATACATAAAGCACTAGTTAAAACTCCACATCCTGTATAAGGGACATGCATTGTTTCAAGAAGAGATTGTATTCTACCATCCTCTCCAAATTCACCATGTAATGCTATAAAAGCAAAACTTAAATCCCGGATCTGATCAATTAATTGAAATCTTGTATTTATAGGAATGGGAAATACTTCATATTTTTCTTCATCTAAGTTTTTTATTATTTCATTGCCTGTCATTAAGGAAATATCCCTTTCGGTAGAATCTCCTCCCATAATAACGCCTATCTGCATAAACTCATCTCCTTTAATATATTCTATGATTTAAGCTATGCAAAAGAAAGAACCACCCTAAGGCGATTTTTATGCCAAGGTGGTTATTTTCTGTAAAGCATCTTTATATGAGGTATATCATCTTCTAAATATTCTTCGGAAATAGTTATAAAACCTACCTTATTATAAAAACCTTCAGCATATTTCTGAGCGGATATTTTTACTTCAGTTTCATTAAGTTCATTTTCAATGAAAGCTAAAGCGTTTTTTACTAAATGAAAACCTAAATTTTCACCACGACGATCATGTTTTGTTAAAATTCTTCCTATGGACATTTCTTTATAAGATATTCCTTTAGGAAGTATGCGCGCATAAGCAATGACTTCACCTTTATCCTCACAATATATATGATACGATTCCAAATCTTTGTTATCACAATCAGGGTAAGGGCAGTTTTGCTCAATTATGAAAACATTAATTCTCTCTTTAAGTATTTTGTAAAGTTCTAGTGCAGTTAGTTCGTTGAATTTTTTGATTTGCCAGTTCATTATTCTCCTCCTATGTGTTAGCTTATAAATAAATTAAATTATTATAATAAATAGATTGTTTTCTAAATTATATTCAATATAGAAAATAATATCAAGTTAACTAACTCTAATATGATGGATTTTTAATGAGTGGAATACTTCTGTTTTCAAAGGAGAAGTAGTTGATACTAAAAACATTAAAATTGAAATGGGTAAAAACAATGAATATAGAGCAATTGCAACTATAAAAAAATGGGAAATTATAGTGGAGAGGAAGTTGTTGGAGATGTTGTAGATGTTTTATTGTCATGTGCAATGGATATTGATGAATGGGTTGAGGATGCTTAGGTGATTTCAAGAATCAGAGTTGGAATTTTTATGCTATTAAAGTATGATGATAAAAATTCTATTTGGATGGAAAATGGAGTTACATTGTATAAGACAGATATATGTGATTAGGATTTTCTAGATGTGGTGAGATGTGTTTTCTTACAAAGAAGAAATGGCGTAGATTATGCAGCAGGGGCATTTAAATCGATACCTAAAATTAAACTATGAATTAAATAAAGATATATATATTAATTAAAGATGCTTAATAAATAATAATTTTGAATATATAGTAAGTAAAATAAAAGGTAAGAGCTTACTATATAAGAAATTAAATATCCGGATTTAAATGTTAGATAATGAGGGACGCATTACTTATTGAGGTAATGAAAGCTTATAAGAACTATAAACTGTTCCTAGTGTGTCATTATAAGCAATGTCAAGAAAAACTTAGAAATACATATGTGTAGTTAGTTAAATTCTTGTAATGAGCTATTAGATAGAAAAGTAGATTAAATATAAATGATAAGATACTCCTTGTCGCCAAGAGAACTAAGAAAAATGTCGAAAGATAAGTTTTGAAAAAACTCTTGACAACATGGAAAATAAGTGATATTCTAGATAAGCTGTCGCAAGATGGTAACAAGAAATTCACAAAACAGAAATTGATCTTTGAAAATTAAACAGAGAATGATAGAATAAATTCCAGTAATGGATTCTATGTAAAATGCCAGTCAATAATTTAAGTAAATGAGTAAACAGATTAAACTTTTTAAATTGAGAGTTTGATCCTGGCTCAGGACGAACGCTGGCGGCGTGCTTAACACATGCAAGTCGAGCGATGAAGTTCCTTCGGGAACGGATTAGCGGCAGACGGGTGAGTAACACGTGGGCAACCTACCTCGAAGTGGGGGATAGCCTTCCGAAAGGAAGATTAATACC
>NZ_FQXM01000001.1 GCF_900129965.1 Clostridium grantii DSM 8605
GAGAATCCTATTGACCGAATATCTAAGGTTTCCTGGGGAAGGCTTGTCCTCCCAGGGTTAGTCGGGACCTAAGCCGAGGCCGAAAGGCGTAGGTGATGGACAATTGGTTGATATTCCAATACCACCAATATGCGTTTGACAGATGGGATGACGCAGGAGGATAAGATGTGCGCACTATTGGATGTGCGTCTAAGCACTTAGGCTGTAGAGACAGGAAAATCCGTTTCTACTTAAGGCTGAGGTGTGATGGGGAGCGAAATTAAGTAGCGAAGTATCTGATTCCACGCTGCCAAGAAAAGTCTCTATGGAGTATATTGGTGCCCGTACCGCAAACCGACACAGGTAGATGAGGAGAGAATCCTAAGGTCGACGGAAGAATTACTGCTAAGGAACTCGGCAAATTGACCCCGTAACTTCGGGAGAAGGGGTGCCTCTGAGAGGAGGCCGCAGTGACTAGGCTCAAGCAACTGTTTATCAAAAACACAGGTCTCTGCTAAACCGTAAGGTGATGTATAGGGGCTGACGCCTGCCCGGTGCTGGAAGGTTAAGGGGAATAGTTAGCGCAAGCGAAGCTATGAACTTAAGCCCCAGTAAACGGCGGCCGTAACTATAACGGTCCTAAGGTAGCGAAATTCCTTGTCGGGTAAGTTCCGACCCGCACGAATGGCGTAATGATTTGAGCACTGTCTCGGCAGTAAATCCGGTGAAATTGTAGTGCAAGTGAAGATGCTTGCTACCCGCGGTTGGACGGAAAGACCCCGTAGAGCTTTACTGTAGCTTAGCATTGAATTTCGGTATTGTCTGTACAGGATAGGTGGGAGACTACGAAGCTTGGGCGTCAGCCTAGGTGGAGTCATCCTTGGGATACCACCCTGACAGTATTGGGATTCTAACTGGCGGCCATGAATCTGGTCACAGGACATTGTTAGGTGGGCAGTTTGACTGGGGCGGTCGCCTCCAAAAAGGTAACGGAGGCGCTCAAAGGTTCCCTCAGCGCGGTCGGAAATCGCGCGAAGAGTGCAAAGGCAGAAGGGAGCCTGACTGCGACACCTACAAGTGGAGCAGGGACGAAAGTCGGACTTAGTGATCCGGTGGTTCTGTGTGGAAGGGCCATCGCTCAACGGATAAAAGCTACCTCGGGGATAACAGGCTGATCTCCCCCAAGAGTTCACATCGACGGGGAGGTTTGGCACCTCGATGTCGGCTCGTCGCATCCTGGGGCTGTAGTCGGTCCCAAGGGTTGGGCTGTTCGCCCATTAAAGCGGCACGCGAGCTGGGTTCAGAACGTCGTGAGACAGTTCGGTCCCTATCCGCCGTGGGCGTAGGAAATTTGAGAGGAGCTGTCCTTAGTACGAGAGGACCGGGATGGACTTACCTCTGGTGCACCAGTTGTCACGCCAGTGGCACAGCTGGGTAGCTATGTAGGGACGGGATAAACGCTGAAAGCATCTAAGCGTGAAGCCCACCTCAAGATTAGATTTCCCATAACGTTAAGTTAGTAAGACCCCTGGAAGACTACCAGGTTGATAGGTCAGAGGTGTAAGTACAGTAATGTATTAAGCTGACTGATACTAATAGGTCGAGGGCTTGATCAATTTAATTAATTCACTATGCAATTTTGAATGCAACA
>NZ_FQXM01000081.1 GCF_900129965.1 Clostridium grantii DSM 8605
TCTCCAATCATTTAGGAGTTTTGTAAATGTATAAATTCTAGTTGAACTGGAATCTATATTATCATTCTCTGTTTAATTTTCAATGATCAAGTTTTTCTAATATTTTCGCTATCTTACGACAGCTATATTAGTTTAACATTTGTTTTCTTTGTTGTCAAGAGTTTTTTTAAATCTTTTTTTAGAAGATTTCCGAGCTTCTCTTGGCGACAAGGAATATCTTATCAAAATTTATAACTCTGTATCTCTTTATAAATGCTCAAATAATCTTATTATTCTCTTATTTCTACAGTTTTCATCCAATATTTCATTTTTTCTTATATTGACACTCCAGGTAAAGTTTAATGATTAAAGTAGTTCTTTTATTGAATATTTAGATCAAAAACCATAATAATATAGTGTAGATCAAAACATTAAATAGCGAATAAAATAGTCCAAGATACTATTTTTTAATTAGAAAAGATAGTTATATTTACTGATTAAAACCAGATTAGTCCATTAGCACTCATTGACAAGATCTCAATTTTGATAAGGAAATTTTATTTATGGAATACCGAACGTTATTAAAAGTCACAAAGCCTATGATACATGGAGAGATATAACAATATTAACTAAAATATTATAAACCATAAAAATAGTATTTATAGCTTATTGTAATATTTATCATAATAGTTTTAGGAGGTGATTTTTTTGAAATATTACTCAATAGGATCTTTTACTAAAACTATTGGGAAAACAACCCACCTGTTAAGAAACTGGTATAAAACAGGAAGATTAAAACCAGCCAGAGTAGAATTAACTGAAGATATGTAGGTACTATCTCAATAGCACCTTATAGAATATGATAACTAATTCAGAAGTTGAAAAGTTAGTAATTTTATATAAATATAGATTCTTAAAATTTGAATTTGAAATCATAGAAAATCTATGTAATAAATATGGAACTAATGCTGAAATTATAGACAACACTTAAAAAATAGAAGAACGGGGTTGGTTTAATATTTAATTCAAATTATTACAGTATTTAGCTGTAAACTTGAAAGTAAAAGATTAAGTAAAGTTAAGAAGATTATTAAGGAGTGGTTACAAAGTGATCCCACTAAAAAAAGTTAGATTATATCCAACTAAAGAGCTGGAACAAAAATCATGGAAACATTTCACATTAAAGCAAAACTTTCATTATCAGAAAGGACATATATCTTCAATGAATGTTCTTGTATTATATATAGAGATTATAACACAACCATTAATATAAAAACATTACAATTCTTCAAATCAACATAGCTTGTTTTTTGTTTATAAAAAATTTTACATAATAAAAAAGAACAGTCTATAAGACTGTTCTTTTAAATGGTGGAGATAAAGAGACTCGAACTCTTGACCCCCTGCGTGCAAGGCAGGTGCTCTCCCAA
>NZ_FQXM01000003.1 GCF_900129965.1 Clostridium grantii DSM 8605
TTGTCAAACCTTATTTTGTGTTTTTTCTTACTGTATATCAGAACTTTTGCCTTAAATACTATTTAAAATTATCAAGAATGAATTTATGCAAATCCCATAGCTATTCTTTAAATAACCGCGGTTTCGTGCTATGACAATTATCCAAAGTTTGGCGCAATACTGTTTTTTCTATACTCAAGCCTCCATCTTAGGTTTGAGTATTTTTAACGCCAATCTTCGTATAATTACCTAAGCAAAACTAGAATCTCCTATCTTAATGCTACAAATAAAATTTTCTGCATATTATTCATATAAAATAACATTTATAACGTCAATTATACCATATTAAGTATAAAAACGTCATAAATCCCAAACATATTTTTTCAATTTTCTCCATTATATTGGTTACTAAATAAATATAGGTAATTTGCTTTTATCTACTGGTAATAGATCTATCCCCTCATACAAAAGGCATAGTGAACAGACATCTCATTCCACTCGCCATTGAACCGCAAAAACACGCTAATCAATGACTCACTCCAATCGAAGACTGTTCACTACAAAGAGGAATCTGAAAGTTTATTTTAAATAGCTTTGTAAAAAGACACAAACCTATTCAAAATAAACAAAAGGTTGTATAAGCTATAAGCCCTTATGAAAACACTAAGCGCTTATAGCTTATCCAACCAAAATTAAACCTCCCACCCACCCAACATAAAAAATCATATCTCTTATGTTTTATTAGTTTTAAATTCCTAGTACAAATTTATATCCCCATTAGCGGAAATAATAAAAGAATTCTTTAACTAATTAATAAGTTCTTTAACTTTATAAAATAAAGGCACAGAAAAATATAAATCTCCCTCCGCTAGCTAAGTCAATTCCCACAAATATAAATACAGTTTTAATGTGTCCGCTCTAGTCGAATCATATTTTTCAGTAAAGAGGAATCTGAATCCTTTTATTCAATGGCTTTAAAAAGCACAAACCCATTGAATAAAAGCCTTGAAAGAAAAACGCAAATAGACAAGCCCAACAAGCTCCATAAAATCTAGGAGCTAGCCGGTCTTGTCCATTTGCTATGGTTATTAACCCAGATGCCAATATAATTATTCATGTTTTAACGTGGTTGGACAAGCATTACAACCCTTATGGATAATCAAGGGATACAACGCTTGTCCAACCAACACCCCAAAACCAAACTACAAATACTTAGTTTACTGCAGCTATTAGATATATTTATCTAAACTATAAAATCAAATAATTATTATTAACTACATTGATTCATAGTATTATAACTCCTAGTATTATAGGTCCTATCCCTATATATTATATAAATCCTCTGGGGGAAATATAGATAATGGTCGCACCCCAAAATACTTCGGTGTTTTGCTGAATGGCTCTAAAAGTCTGGTAGCGTATTCCATATCCCCTAACCCCCGATTGCATCCACTACCAGACTAAGAGCCATGCAGCCCTCCACCTTGATTTTCAGGTACCCGCTAATGCAGGGCCAAAAGATTATTCTATACCTTATACTTAATTTATTTCTGTGGCCAAAATCAAAAGATTAAAAGAAATAAGGAAATTTTTCTCCGCCCCAAGTTGACAAGCTGGACAAACCCTCATAAAGTCGCCGAGGTTTGCACAGCTAATGTCCCTCTGGAGCTACGAAAAAGGTAAACGTGACCCACCCACCCGCCAAGATACCTGATGTATAGTATATTCAATATTTTAATTGAATGAAAACCTTAAATAAAAGTCAAAAATTAAAAGCACCAGCCTAAGCTGGTACCTTTAAAATGGGGGATATGTGTAGTCACTTCAATTATTATCACAAAACATGATTAATATTCACATGACCTTAAAATTATTCTTTTATCTCTGCAAGACAATTTTTACAAATATTCTTACCTTTAAAATTAATAATATTGCTAGCATCTCCACAGAAAATACATGAAGGATTATATTTCATAAGTATTATTTGTTCCCCTTCCACATAAATTCCTAATGGATCTTTGATATCTATATCTAAAGTCCTTCTCAATTCTATAGGTATTACAATTCTTCCTAATTCGTCAACTCTTCTTACTATTCCTGTTGATTTCATCTTTACCCTCTCCTCACTACAATTTCTTACATATTTGTTATATTTATTGTATCAAGCTCGAACTCAAAAGTCAATAATATCCATAAATATTCATGTTGCAATTACGTCATTTAAGAAAATTTTAAATTTTAAAGAATTAACCTAAAAAATAAGTAGCACTATGTACATAGCACTACTTAATTTGATAGTTTAACATTTATACTTTTTTTTACTTCTAGTTTTCTACCTCTTTTTATTTTAATCCAGTTATTTCATTATATATACTTTAATCAGCTAGTTACTATATTACAATTATTTGATTAGATTTTTCAGTTATTTGTAGGATTTAAAGCTTGTCCATTATATGTATAATTAGAATATCAATATTCTGTTTTTTATACGCTATTTATACAAAGTTTACATAAAATTTTCTGCCTCTATGGTAGATTCTGAGGACATGCAATGGCCGAAGTTGCTCTTGTCGAAATATCTCTTACAAGGGTTTGAAAATAATAAATATGACCTTACTCCTTCTTTGCTTATTAAAATTGCGCAGGTCTTTCTATTGAACTCATGGACTTAATTGAAATATAATATTTAGAATTGCTAAAGCTTTCACTATATTTTCAACTAATATTCTTAAAAAATTAAGAACCCCAGGTTAATCCCCAGGGTTCTGTTGATGCGTTTTTTTAATCAAATAAACATTGCTGCTTAATTTAGATCCTCTTATTCTAATGCAATTATTTTCAAATCTACCTATTTTTTTTAATTCCAATATAGAATACTTAGTAATTAAAATAAATCTTTCTTCAGTCTCTTGATTCCCAGTAAAAGAGTATATATTATACTGTAGCATATATAATATTGGATTAACATAAACTAAATCATTCCTAACAGATACAATTCCAATTACTATGAATATAACTAAAAACATAGTTAGTGCTTTAAAATCATTTGAATTGACTGTTATAAAGGGAAGAATATAAACTAAAATATATTCATTTATTTTTTCATTATTTCTTTTTAAACAATAAAAATCATTATAATTTGTACTTGACGATGCTGCTTTTATAATTTTGATTAACAGAACAAATGAAAATATCGATAAACATAAAAAAACAATTATTAGCACAATATTTTTTTTTGCAGCATCAATTAGTAAATTGATATTATAATCTTCTCGAATTTTTATCTCTAAATATCCCGAATAAATATCGAAACTATTGCTAATAATAAAAATTATATATAATGGGATATATGATGATATATATAAAATCCATTTACTAAATCTAGTGATCACTAATATTCAACTCCTTAAATTCTATGAATTTGTAAGCCTATTCCCAATTAGTGTTTTTGCATAACTGTCTGATAATAAAGCAACTAATATTGATAAATGTTCTTTACTTTCATACTGAAATTTATTATTAACAAACTCTATTGGCAGTTCAGCTTCTCTTATAGCTTCTGAAACTTTATCTAAATTTTCCAATATCAATGAAATACTACTATCTTTCATTGCTCTAGTAAATTGTTTTGCAATTCTTAAACTATTTTTACAATCTTCTTTAAATCCTTCTATATTATTTATAAGTTCACTTCCACTAATTTCTTCTAAAGCTAAATCTAAATTTTCCATATAGTTATCTTTATAATTTGTTATTACCTCAAATGAATATCTATTAAATACAATTATTTCTTCATCATTAATAACAATAAAATCTACAATATCATCCACAAGAAAAATATTTTCCTTAATTTTGCGTAATTGATTATCATAAATTCTTAGTCTTATACCCTTTGATAAACTTTTAGCCTTAGAGTATCTTCTGAAAATCTTAACATTATCAGTTCCGTTGGACATTTCTAATAAATAGAAATTAATTTCTCCTAATTCCTCAATATTTCGTGCTAAATTATTTATATCTTCCTTACAATTCTTTAAAGTGGTATATCCATCAACAGTCACTGTTTGGATAGTTTCAACTGTCCCATCATTTTTACCTACTGCATCAAATTCAACTAAATCATTATTTCTAATGATATTTACAATACTTGGTTTTAATAATGAATATATTTCATTTTGAACTGTATCCCCTAGTCTAGATTCTATGAAACTATAAAACAGCCTATTCTTATGACTAAGAAACAATTGTACATCACTGTTTTGTTCGGTAAACCCATCTAATACCTCTAACAACTCAATTTTATCCATATATTATCTCCTATTATAATATTTGTATTCCATAGGATATATGATATAATTAAGCAATATCTATGGAATATATTTTGTTTTTAGAAACCGCTGCTGATTGGTCGTCAAAGTGGTTTCTTTTGTTTTATTGTATATCTTTTTACTAAAAAGGACAAGTATTTCCAAAAATAAAAAAAAGACCAAGGATTTCTGCCTGGTCTAATTTATACTATTATTCTTTATAAAAGTAAAGCAGGATGCATTTCTGCATCCTGCTAGTACTTAATTTAGGGATTCCTCCCCCTTTCGTTGGGTATTTCTACCTCTCTCAATTAGATCTTTACTTTGGTTTTGTGTCAAACACTTATCTCTAAAAAATCCTAGTTTCATTTCGAGTCGGCAAACTCAATTTGTGATTTTTTTACTTAAAGAATAAATGTTTTTGAAAGGTTCAATTGTTTATTTAACATAACAATGCTTAATTCTATTTTAACACATTTGTATAAATTTTCAAGAATATATTTAAATCTACCCTTTTGAATATAAAGCACTACAAGTGAGATATAAACGGCCTTTGTAGTACTTTCTTCTGATTTTCTCAAGCAAATGGTTGCCGCCACTTAATTGGTTTAGTCTCATGGTATGTATATTATCTCGTTGTTTGGGTAGCATTTAAATATAATCAATTATTTTTTATATGTTTTGTATTGGTAATATAATGTGGCTAACATTATTACAAGCATTGCAATGTTTGTTATTAGTAACATCTTGACCCCTTTCCAAAGTACTAGCAAAAGGCACCCTAATTATACCATTTAATTGAAGATGATACTAGTTTTATTTTCTTAGTATGTAATAATTAGGGTTTTCGGAGCACAAAAAGACCAGGCAAATTAATCCCTGGTTTATTTTTATTCTATCCATGCTCCATCTGGACCAACTGTATCAAAACAAAATTATGAACAAAGTGAATCATTTGTTTTGCTATCCAGAAAAGAATTTCAAACCCTGGGATTTTGTAAATGCTCCTAATTGTTATTGGCAAGGTGAAAAAGGAAAAGAAAATGCTATAGCAGCTACAAAGTGGCTGCTAGAAGAAAAACTGAATTGGTCCCATGATGATATTATAGAAAAATTAAATCATCAAATATTTATAGATAATAATTTACTAGGCATGCTAAAAAAAGCTTTTAATGCTTCACTACATACAGCTATGGAAGCAACTTATCCAGGAGAATTTAAGAAATGGGAATTAGGAACTCACGTAGTGAATGGTTCTTGGAATAAAGATGAAGGTATTATTGCTGTTAAATGGCTTCTGGAAGATAAACTAAAATGGAGTAACCAAGATATAAAAAAGAAATACTGTAAACAAATATATAAAGATAATAATTTATATGGCATGCTACAAGCCTGCTTTAATTCAAGTCCTTTTGAAGCACTAAATTCAGCTTATCCAAATAAATTTATAGCCTGGGAATTACCAATGGTACCAAGATGTTTTTGGAATTCTAAAAAGAATTGTATTGTTGCTCTTAAATGGTTAACTGAAGAAAAGTTAACGTTAGATTCTTACGTAGCAAAGAAAAGTATAACCAAAAGCATACTCCTAAAATATGTCCTAGCTTCATTATGCGGAAAATATACTATGTCTTAGTTGAGAAATCTGCTTTAAATTTGAATCCTTTATTTTCTCCTCTAATTGTTTACAACTTAATTAGTTCACTTTATATTATTAATTAATTAGTGAACGAGGTGATTTTATGTCAACAGTAACAAAAGCAATATTAGTTGAACACTTGAAATCAGCAAATGAAATTATAATAAAACAATAATTTCAACTATAACAATTAAATGAAAAAGTTTCTGCTTATAAAGATGGCCATGCGGAATTAATAAAATTCATTAAACTAGAGAAAGATCATAGAAGCATATTATCCAACCGAATAAAATTGCTAGAAGAAAGATATGAAGATATAAAAAAGGATAATGATATATTAGGAAAATGTACTACTGAATTAAAAAATAAAGTTAGTAAAATAATTAATAAAGAAAATCTTAAGAAACATAATGACCGTGGCGCTGGTAGAAAAAGTATTTTACCCAAAGAACAGCTTATGCAAGTTGAAACTTTGCATAAGCAAGGATTATCATATTCTAAGACAGAAAAAGAAGTTGGTTTGGCAAGCCCTATGTTTACAAATTAATTAAGAAACTATAATTAATTTGTAACCCCTGCTCAAAACATATTTAAAAGCTTAAGTATCCTTTTTGTAACTTTATTTGAATAAGTTTACAAAAATTCTTTGTCCATAGTACCCCTACTTAGTACATACAATAACCGAAGGTCTTTTATAAAACACCTTCCACTAAAAAAAACTAGAACAATTTTTGTTACTATAATCCCTCCTAGATCCAGCAGTTGTTGGAACTTTTATTATAAAAAAAAAGGAATCAATTTCTTAGTTAATCTGACTATCTATCTTATTCATCAAATGAAATAATATTTCTTCTATTCTCAAGAAGATTTGGACTCGGTATAAATCCATCTTGCTCGAGTTCTTTTTTTACATCTAAATACATATCTTTTAATTTTTTAATTTGTATCAAATATCCCGCTTCTTTTATAGCATTAGCGATAGATGGTTGAGATATTCCACCATCATGTTTTGTACTCATTAAATTTGCAATCGCGTTTTGCGGATATCTGAATTCTTTATTTAGTACATAAGCCATCAGCTTTTCTCTCTCAGATAATTTTTTATTCAATAAACTCACTCCTAGCATTATTTATTTAATAAAACTATCAAATAAAATCATTTGATAGTTTTATTAAATAAATTTTAAGCTATTTTTAATCACTTGTCAATATATAAAATAAAAGGTATACACAAATATAAATTATTTTTATTATACTGCCTTTTATTTTATTTAAATTTCATAGATTATGTTTTATGTGTAAAATATGTAAAACAAATTATTCACTTCGTTAAAAGCAACTTCGTACATTGCCTATCCGCAAAACATCACATAGTGGCAAAGAAATTTTAATGGATTTTGTATAAACAACGTATAAAAAGTAAAATATTTGCTTTTTTATACAAAAACGGATTATCCTCATTGTGTAATAAGCATACCATTAAAGAATTAAATCTCATATTCCGCTGAATGAATTTCGAAACTAATTATTTACTAAAAAGAAATTATATTACAATTATTTACAAAAAGTAACTATTCAGCTCCTATTTTAAATAGTCTGTAATTCTGCAATTTTTTAAATTTTATTTTATACTAAATACTATAGAGATTCCAGTTAAACTATTAATTTATTTTTTAGTGCTTCTAATCATTTAAGCGATAGCTTGCGAGTTTTTAAGCCGTAAGGCTTGTTCTTATAAGAAATCATACGATTTTAAAAATTTTATGAGTGTATATACAAAAACACCCTACTTTCAAATCTTTTAATTTATCTGACAGTAAGGTGTTAATATTAAATTTGGGTACGCTAAAAACATCTAGTATACCTCTATTAACGGACATTTTCATATTCTAAAGTTGGATTAAATGGAGTTGCTGTAAATACTGATTTGATACAGTCTAATGTGTTTTTTCCTTGTTTTCGTACAGTAGATACATATCCACGAATTCTAGTAAAAGCACTTGCCCCTTCGGAACTTCTAAAAGTTCCAGATATTTTTTGTTTCACCTTAGCCATACGTAAATCACGTTCGGCTAAATTATTATCGAAAGGGATATCAAAATCATACATGAAAGCAAGAATTTCTTCTTTATATCCGCTTAATCTATTAAGCAAGTTAAGACTGACGCTTTTCTTCACCTTTTTTTCAGAATATAATTCAATATTTTTAGCATAGTCTTCATCAAAACCAGCTTTAAGTATTTTATCATATTTTACTTCAAAATCTTCAATTTTGTTTAAAGGCAAAGCATTGTGTGTGCCATAGCTTAAATCTACTTCCTTTTTTATTTCAAGTAGTAGTTTTTTCATTGGAACTGCCCATTCTTGCTTTTGTAAGTCAGTTATACCATTAAGTTCTCTTAATATATGAGCATTACATAGAGAATGATTACACTTAGTGTATTTATTGTAAGTTTTGAAACCATCATGCACTGCCGTGCCAGTGAAGTTAGGAAGTATAGCAATATCATCTATAGCTTCTTTACCACGCTTTTTATGTGCCTCATAGTAAGTGAAGTTTTAATTTGATGCAACATGAAGCCAATGAAGTTTTTTATTTATCTGTAGTCCTGTTTCATCAAAATGAACTGCTCCTTCTGAGGAAGTAATAGTATTTCTAATATTATTTTCTATTGGAGCTAGCCTTTTGTAACAGTTCTCATTAAATGTTACTATACTTCCTTGACTTATATGATGATTAAATAAATCTTTTATAAGTTCAGCACTTCGCTTATAAGGAATTAGCTGATACTGCGTTAAATAGACAGCGACAGCTTTTAATCTTTTGCCATATTGGACAGTATTGGTAACTTCATCTGGGAAATTAGCTGTATTTTCACTTTTACAATGAGGACATATTTTTACTTCTGCTCTGTGTTCTGTAACTTTAACTTTTATATCAGGTATATCTATAACTTGACGAACAATATATCTTTTAGGAGGCACATCTTCTAAAGATGCTCCGCATTCAGAGCAGTGTTCAATGCTGTGAATCTCAACTTGGTCCGGATCTTCTTTAAGAGAAAGAGTTTTACCTTCATGACCTTCTTGCCCTCCGGGCTTTTTACCTGATTTTGTTCGTAAACTTTTTGTTTTCTTTTTAAATCCATCAGAGGATGGAGGTTTGCTACTATTATTACTATTTTTATTGACTTGACTTTCTAGTGATTTTACACGTTCATTAAGTGTTTTATTATCTTTAGAAATATTTTCTACTTGACTATTCAAGTGATTAATTTGATTTGATAATTCTTTTATAAGCCCAATTACTTCTGAAACGCCTTTATTATAAATCTTAATAATTTCACTTTCACTCATGAAGTGGCACCACCTTATCATTAGTTTTTACAAGACAGGATATATAATACCAAAAATTAATGATAATTGGAAGAGTTGTTTTGAATATATCAATGATAACATTATATTTAATAAATTTTAATAGCTGAATAGTTACAATTTCCTTTAATGAAATAAATTCACAAAAATATTTGTAGGTTTATTTGTCATACAAAATTTTAATCATTATATACAAAAAATAGCTTAATTAAAATATTATTACAATAAATAAATTCCAATTTATAAATTGAAATGGCCATCAATCATTGGAATAAACTTGTATTCTTAGGTTGATGGCTATGGTGCACTAGTAAGGAGGCTTTGCCGACGAACTTGCTTTGTTTTGCTAATTCAGTTTACAGAATCTTTTTTACAGGGTCTACTTTCCCTCTTTTTTTATGATTTATTTACTTATAAAAATGCTATTTATAAATTTAGTAACATACTCAATGCTACCTCTAATTTTTATAATGGCATTAGCCCTATCAATAAATTTTCTTAATTCTAATAGGTACTTTAAATTAACTTCATAATCTATAAACTCATTAATTTTAAAAACTTCTTGACCTATATCAAAATCATATACCAAGTACTTCAAAACATATGACAAATCATTCTCCATATATTCATCTGAATTTAAAATTTTATAATTATTAATTTTATCATTAATATCAATATCAAATATAAAATATTTCTTGATACTATTTAAATATTGTGAATTTTTTAAATATAATTCACTTTCATTATCTATGCTGCGTATACGTGATAACCTATTTCCTACAATACCTTTATTAGCAACAATTACATGATCATCTCCTATTATTTTATACCCAGAATTATAATTTTTTATATAATTTGAAAATATAGTTTTCCCACAATTAGTTCCTCCAAAAAAAAATCCACTTTTACTATCAATACTTATCATAGAAGAATGAAGTGGTAATGCATTTTTACTTAAAACATACGAATCTATAATTATTCTTAACATATAACCCATTTGATTTTTTGATAAATATTCAGAGATAAAAGCCTTATTTTCATCTAAATTAACAGCGCATCTATTCCCTTTTATTATAACTTTCAAACCATTTATAGGATTGTTTACTATAGTATAGGCTAATTTTGTTTTTAGATACTTCGATGATAAAATTTTTTTTTCAAAATTATTCTCTGAATACAATTCTAACGACTTATAATTATAAGATAATTTCATCTACTTCTACCAATAGGATTATTACTTCCATAATTCTTAGCATACTCTTCAATAATTGCATTTCCTTTTTTAAATGCCTCTGCCATATTCTCTGATGCATTTCCACATTTTTTATTAGATTGAATAAAACAAGGATAATATTCTCCATCCGAGCCAATTGTTCTATCTTTGTTTTCTATACAACTTTCACAACCTAGTCTACAGGTTAATTTAAAAACTTCTATATTTAATTTTTTATTTTCTTTATGCAAAACATACCTTATCTTCTTTTTATTTTCATATTCAGCAGTTAACTCTCCAATTTTCACGCAACTATTTTTTATTAACTTTTTAATCTCATTATACTCCAAAAAATATTTTAACATATTTATATTCTTGTCTGTAACCAATAATTCGATGAAAGTTATACTTTTAATATTTTTATTAAACGACTCTAGAATCAATGTTTCAAAATCTTCTATTGTATCATTTATCCCTTTTAACACAACATAATTCAATCTAAAATTAATATCTTCTATTTCTAATAACTTAATAGCATCCACTGTTTTTATAAAGTCATTTTTCGTTTGCGTAATCATGTCAAACTTTTCTTTCTTCATACTATGTAAAGATACATTTAACTTTACATCACCTTCATATAATTTAATCATATTAACAAACTTTATGTCTATTAATGATCCATTAGTTATAATTTTTAGCTTTGGTCTATATTTAGACTTATTAAAAAATTCTATAGAAAATTCTATAAGCTCTCTAGTAATTAAAGGTTCTCCTCCTGTTAAAGTTATAGTTTCACAATTATTTATTTTACATTGATATAAAATATTTTCTAACTTTTCTTTACTTAACTTAACTAAGGAAGTATCATCTAATCCCTCACTGTGACAAAAAAAACATTTGAAATTGCATATATTTGTTAAGCTAATTCGTACTTCTTCTTTAGAAGTTACAAGATATTCGAAAAGTATTTTAATACCATCGCCATAAATGCCTCTCTTTGTTCCTACTATTTTAAATCCCTTATTTATTGCCAACCTCAACATATTTGGTCGATGATTATAACTAGAAACTGTAATAGATTTATATTTATTATTTCTAGCTTTATTCACCATATACTCTATGTATTCTCCGAAATACCCTGATTTTCTATATTGGGGCAATATACCTCCTATCCACAGATGATAATTTAATTTTTCTTTATTATTAAAGGCTATAGTATATCCTACAATATCATTATTATCATATAATATATACTTATCTAAAATTTTTGATTCAGATTTTTTTCTAAAATCATATATTGGAAATTTTTCCTGAAAAATCATCTTATGTAGATATTGAATTTTTTCTATATCTTCAGTTTTGCTTACTCCAATCATATTTCCATCTCCTCGTATAATAAGTTTAATAGTCAATTTATTATTAATTTCCAGTAACTAAAATGACTATTTAAGAAAAGAGTTTACTGGAAATTATTTATACAGGATGGTACAGGCGTACCCTTAAGTGCTAATATTATATTAAGGGATTAGCATAGGGATATTCTTACGTCTCCTGTTGGCCACTTAGTGGTACCTCTATTAAAGACTGTTTCCTTATTTATAGCGTTAGCTTCTAACCCAGTCGTTGTTCAAGTTATCAGGCTACTAGCTTAGCAACTAGTGTAAAAGGCTTCATAGCTTAGTTCTTATTAGTGCGAGGGTGTTGATGCGTTATAAACTAAGGGTAGGCCTGTGCCAATTCCTGTTCTATTTTAACCGAAAGGTGGTGATATCATGAAACATACTTTTACAGCTACTTTATTCATAGGTATAGATGTTAGTTCAAAAACCAATTATGTCTATGGTATGGACTTCTTTGGAACAAAGCTACTTTCTTTTGAATCTTCAAACAACAATCCTGGTGCTGAGGTTATAGTATCTAAAATAATTAAATGTCTTAAAGATAACTCTCTCTCTTATCTCACCATAGCTTTAGAATCAACCTCATTCTATAGCTGGCATATAGCCAATTTTCTTTCAAGCCATGAAGGATTGTTATGGTTTAAACCTAATGTTTATTGCCTTAATCCAAAGATTACATCTAACTATAAAAAAACTTTTGTTGATATTGACAAAACCGATCCAAATGATGCACTTGTTATTGCTGACTTCGCAAGAGTAGGTAAAATAACATCGGCACCTTGGAAAGGTAGTCAATACATTGCTTTACAGCGTCTCACAAGATGTAGACTTCACATCATGGAAAATATAACGAGAGAAAAATCCTATATCTTATCGAATATTTTTCTTAAGTTTAGTGAACTCGCTGTTATGGGTAAAAATGAACAACCATTTTCAAACAAGTTTGGTGCTACATCTTTAGCAGTACTAACAGAATATATGTCCGTTGAAGAAATAGCTAACGCTGACTTATCAGAATTAGTAAACTTTCTTGTGGATAAAAGTAAAAATAGATTCAAAGATCCACAAACTACTGCTAAAGTTCTCCAAAGAGCTGCTAGAGACGCCTATCGTCTTGACAAAGCTTTATATGACCCTTTAAACTCCACAATCGCTGCATCCTTTAACTGCATTAAAGCTTTAGAAAAAGAAGTATCAACTATTGATAAAGCAATTCAAAGAGCAGTTAAGCGAATTGATACACATGAGTACCAATGCATATCTTCTATAACCGGTATTGGCCCCGTGTTTGCAGCTGGTATTGTAGCAGAAATAGGTGATATTACAAAATATAACAACGAAGCAAGTCTTGCTAAGTATATAGGTCTTACCTGGAGAAAAAAAACAGTCAGGTAACTTCACAGCACAAGATACTTATTTAACAAAAACAGGTAACAAGTATCTACGATACTATATACTTGAGGCTACTGGTAGTATCCTAAGGTTTAATCCGGAATATAACGATTATTACCATAAAAAGTATAATGAAACATTGACACACAAGCATAAAAGGGCACTTGCACTTACTGGCCGTAAATTTGTAAGGTTGATTTTTGCTTTGCTACGCAATAATCAACTCTATACTATGAAAACTGTCGCTGAAAAAGTTAAAACTTCATAAATTTGAGAACCAACCAACTTATTATCTCCAGTAAAATTTTGGAAATAAAGCAAAGTTTGTTAGGTGAGCTCTTTTTTAAAGCTTCATTAAAAATAAATTTCCAATTTTATAAAATTTCATCTTGACATATTACCAGTCGTCTTAAAGTACTCTTTAATAGCTTCTATATATTTTTCAATTAATTCATATTCATGGAAAGTATATGTTGGAAAAGTTAAAATCTTAGAGTAATATTTCTCAGCATTTGGATATGAATTAATCAAAGTATTTTTATCATAATTATTAATTTTGTATTTATCACTAGTAAATAATTCATAAGTAGGTATAGATTTAGATTTTGGTATTTTTATTTCAAATCCTCTTTCATTCATCCAATTTACTAAATTCGATTTATCAATGTTCAGTCCTTCAAAATCAATCGTAGGTTTAAATCCATACCAAGCTCCCATTGAAGTTACATAATCTTTTTTAACCATACCTTTAAAAAAAGTTTCTTCTTGTAATCTTTTTTCAAAATAGTTTAAAGTTTCTTTTCTCCCTTTTATCCAATCAAAACAATAATATTTTAATTGATGCAACACCATCACCGCTGCAAGCGGATGTATTCTTAATTTCAACCCATACCCTGTTCTTTCCAATCCTTTGTAATATTCATTTCTCACACTTTTAGCAGGTCTCTTAAGATTATGTCCTAGTAAAACAGCTCTTTCAAAAATTTCTTGATTATCAGTTAAAAGAATTCCACCCTCTCCTCCGGTAAGAAGTTTATTTCCCTGTAAACTCCAACAAGCAACATCTCCAAAACTTCCCACGTACTTTCCCTTATATTCTGAAAAATGGGCATGTGAACAATCTTCTACGTATCTCAAATTATACTTTTTGCATATATTTAAAATACCTTCTTTATCACAAGGGTGTCCCCATTGATCATTTGTTACAATCGCTTTAGTTTTATTTGTAATTAATTCTTCTATTTTTGATACATCTATGTTCCCAATATCTTCTTCCACATCACAAAATACAATCTTAATACCAAGATGTAAAAGTGGTGCAGCTGTAGCATGATAACTAAAAGCAGTACAAATCACTTCTTGCCCTGGCAAAAGATTAAGTCCAAAAAACGCAGAATAAAGTGCCATAGTTCCTGATGAAACTAAAAGTCCATACTTTCTATTATGTAGATTTGCAAACGTTGTTTCCAATTCCCTATATACACCACTATCATCTGGAATTGATAATGGTTTTCCTGAATCTATATACTGTTTTACTATATCACCCATTTCATCTATCTTTGGTGGCCATATAAACCCATATTTCATATCTATGCCTCTAAAAATGAATTTAAATCCATTCCCTTTCTATAATTATTTTTAACTATTGCCTTTAATTTATCTCATTCTTTAATTTTCTTAACATAATATCAACATTCCAATATTTCATGCCTAAAATTTCACTTGAATATTTAACGTCTAATGAAACATCTTTAGGTCTTAATTTATCATTAGAATCCTCTGATTTAATAAACCTATCATCTAATCCAAATGATTTCGCAATTTTCTTACCAAATTCATATCTACTAATTTTCTCGCTACCACAACAATGCACAATTCCTGTAATATCTTTTTCAATAACCTTACTAATTTGATTATAAAGCAATTCAACTGATGTAGGGTTCATATACTCATTTTTAGGCAAACTTATATATTCTCGTTTTGAAAGTTTATACTTAACATGTTGAACTATATATCCTTGTACCACTAAAAACTCCTTATGCTTCACTTCATCAAAATAAGCACTTTGACTCTCTGGTATAGCCCCAAACGTTAATGCTGTACGACATATAGCTATATCTTTTTCGTCCTTGAATTTATTTTCAAAGATCACTTTTAATTCACCATAATAATTAATAGGATTTGTTTTTCCAATTTCTAAATAATTACCTTCTTGTCCATCAAATACTTGATCACTTGATATAAATATAAATTTAGCACCCTGCTTTTTTGTTAAACCATACAAAAACTCACTGCCTAAATAATTTATTTTATACGCTTTTTCTTTATCATTTTCACATTTTACCAACGATTTTTCTGCTGCAGTGTGAATTACAAAATCAATCTTATAATCAACAAATATTTCCTGAACTCTTTCATAATTATTTATATCAATCTTATAAAAATAATCACATTGATTATTCTTTAATTCCATGGAATCAATGCCAATAATCCTATAGTTACATTTTAATTTTGAAACTAAATACCTTCCTATGAAACCTGAAGACCCTGTTATAATAATAGTTTTTTTTTCCATCAGTTCATCCATAGCTATCTCCTTCATAAACTTTTTATTTTTACTAGATAATTCAATTCCAAATCCATGATAAAAACTAATTGCTGCTTGTTCTACCAACATGTTCATACCCTCACAAATGGTATGTTCTTTTTCTGCTGTAACTTTCAATAACGTTGTTAAATATGGGTTATAAACCATTTCAGCTATGACAACATTTGGCTCTAATTTGTCTATAAGCGTTTGATCAAATGCCATTTTACTGGTAAATCCAACCATACCACAAGGAGTCGCATTTATAATAATATCTATTTTATCCATAATACTTAATAAATCATTATGAGTTATAGCTTTAATTGATTTATTTTCTTTTTGAAATAAATCAATATAGTGGTTCGCTAAATTCTCAGATTTTTCATTTATTATATCGCATACATATAACGATTTAATTCTATCCTTTATTAAATATAAGGGGAGTGTTTGTGATGCCCCTCCTGCTCCCATAATTAAAACTACTTTGTTTTTTAATGTTGTCTTTTCCTTTATTGAATTAATTAAGCCCCTTCCATCAGTATTATATCCTTTTATAGTATTATCTTTAGAAACTATCGTATTTATAGTCTTGAATTTCTTTATATTATAATCAATGTAATCACATTCTTTGAATGCCACAGTTTTCCAAGGCATTGCAATATTACATCCAATAAAAGTATCATCCTTAGCAAGCTTATTCAATTTGTCTAATATAATTGTTTCATCATCTTCACTTAATATAAAATAATTTACTGGATAATTAAGGTGTTCAAAGAGTTCTATCCACATTTTAGGAGCTATACTATAATACTTTATTTTACTATTTCCTATAAGACCCCAATTAAATATTTTTAGTTTTTTTATTATATTAACAGTTTTATCTTTTCCTATTTTAACCTCTACTTTAGGAATTATATTAAAATTTAAAGAATCAAGTAATATTTTAGTTTCATTATTTCTATCTTCATATGATAAATAATTATACACTGCTGCTATACAATGGATTGAAAATCTATTTTGATTTTTAATAATAAAATCAGTGATTTCATTATCATTTATATCAACTTTAATGATTCGATTAAATTGAAACGACTTTTTGAAATTATTAATAACATTTTCTGAAGATATTTTTAACTCTACAATAAAATTATTATTGTAGACCTTATTATTTAACCTATCATTTGAATCTACAATATTGGGTGAATATGCTTGTCCTATCCTGACAATTTTTTTAATATCTTCACTTATTATATTAAGTTCATCCTTTATAGTATTGGTTAAATATCTATAAATATCTACTTTATTTTCCATTATAAAGTCATCATTAATATATCCTGAAAATCCTGATATTTTATCATCCATATTTTTCTTAATACCAAATATCATCTTTTTATCATTAGTTAATATCAAACACATAGAAGAAAGTGCTGTTAAATTATTTGCAGCAACTAAACAAGAATACTTATTAAATTCTTTAGAGCGTCCAAATGCTTGTACATATCTGAATTGCTCTGAAAATACATAATCACACCTAGCATATTTATCATAAGCGTTAAAAAAAAACGTTGTTTTATCTTTAGCACATCTAGTATTATTATTTTTAAAATTATCCCAATTTAAATCCACTTCTTTCTGAATTTTATCAGGAATATTTATTTTTTGATTCTTAACTATTATAGAATATTCTGACTCATCCGGATTACTACTTATTAACTGTGATATATTATCTTCTAAAATATAAATTTTTTCTAAACTTTTGTACTCCATATATGCTCCCTCTTATGTTTATTTCAAAGTCTAAGATCTATCAAAGATATGAAACTTAACTATTTTACATAATATTAATAATTTATTTCAACTACTCTAGTTGAAATAAATTATTAATAAAATATTTACTTTCATTAGAAAACCTATCCCAGTTTCTAACTGATTTTATTATATCTATTTTTTCTTTTCTCTGTTTTTGTAAATTATAAAAGGACACATAGTTTTTTAATAATTTCCCATGTAAATCTAATATTTCTTTATTCTTCACAACTAGAAATTGTGGGTTATACATAAATTTATTATGTAAAACACCAGAATAAAAAATATCTTTTTCATAAATAAATTTAGGTAATATATATATATTAAATTTATCACTTTTCAATTTTGTTTTATTATAAATCAATTGATTTCCGTAAAAATCATAATATTCATTTATAGGACGTTCTTCTGCATCCGTCATTTTTCTTAAAAATTCAGATTTTTCACATGGTTTACCTTTAGCCAATTTATCAAAATAATCTATACTTATAAAATCAATTGATATTTTCACTTCACCAATTTTAAATTTAGTAGCAAATAAATCAATTTCATTATTTTTCAAAGATTCCACTGATAAATGATATAATTTTTCACCAATATACGGAAAAGATTCTATTTTAAACACATCATCATATATAATTACACAGTCCAAATCATCACAATCTTCCGTTGATTCTCCGTTTTTATATCCAACTGACCCAACTACTACAAAATTCAAAACATTCTTATTACAAAACTCTTTTAATTTATTTAGTGCATTCATTAATTCATTATATTTCATAGTAATGTTTACTCCTTCTTAGGTATAATTTCCATTAAATTCCGACGTTTTTAAAAGAAAATGTAGTCTCAATTAATACAATTCCTACTTTTGCCTCTCTCCTATTATACGAAACAAGCATCCCATAATAATTATTTTGTTCTACAATATATTGATTTTTACCTTGAAAAACATTTATTACTAATTCTTTTAAATACTCCACTGTAATTCTCAATATTTCTTTTCGATAGAAGATAAACTATCAAAAATAACTTTAATTCGTCTAATTATAACATCTTTAGTCTATATAAGTAATATAATCCAATTATATATTTTGTCTTTTATTGCTAAAATATGTTTTTAATTGTGATAGAAACATATTCCATTTTCTTATAAACTATATTAATTTTAACTTTGCCTCTAGTTGCACCTATCTTTTGAAATTCTTATGTTTTAAACTTGCACTTCATACTACTTAAATACTAATACTTTAGTTCTCACAAATTGATACACTGTGACAATATGGGCCTTAACTTTTAGTGATTTTTGTGAGTAATCTCTAGTGACAGACTTACTTTTATTTAATTGCCCCTTGCTTGATTAAGAAACTCTTATTTATTAGATAGCACTCCTATTTCAATTATTGAGCGATACTTCTCGAAATAATAACTAGATTTAATTATTTTAAAAATATTATTCAATATCTCTAACTTGTATTAAGTTAGCACCTTTTTCTCCAGTTAAATACACATTTACCACATAAGACAAATCACTCATATTTATCAAACTACCTGGTTTATTTAAATCAAATCTAATAAATGACTTAACTGAACCATTTCCCTTACTGATGCTACAATCTATAGATTTTATATATTTAGATAACCTTAATGCTCTACTTGATCCTGCTTGAAGAATATCAAATCCATCAACTTCTCTTAGCCTAATAATTGCCAAAAGCATCTCTGAATAATCCTTGAATAAGGAACTAGCTGGATTATCTATACTCGCCATATATTTAAATTTATGTTCAATGGCTTTAAGAATATCCTCTACAAGCTTTGGTTTATTCTTATACACATCAAATATTAATGATTTGTCTGCCCACAAACTTTTACCTGAAGATCTTATAATATCATTGCTATACGTTTTAAATGATTGTTCAAATGCATCTAATATCTCTATATCTTTTCCATTTAAGAATATCATTTTACCAAGTGCACTTGCTTTATAATCTTCATTTTTTGAAATTATATATTAATATTTATCGAGGACATCAATCTTACGAAAAGTCCATACAACGTATCATCGTTATAAAGTCCTAATGGCCTTTGGAAGGGATGTTTACTACCATCACACGTATCAATTAAAGAACTTTTGGAAATTTCACCCTCCCTAAACGATATATTTATATATCCATATTGACTATAAAACGACCACTTAAATTTATATAAATCACCATCATTCTCTTCAAACTCAAAAGAAAAACAAGTCATGTTTTTTAATATCTTTTCACCTGTTTTATAAGACCCTGAAAGCCACATTTTTTTATACCTCCACCTTCTCAAACTTGTGACCAACCCTAGTTATCAACCCCATATTAATCAATCTATCCAGAGACTTTTTTATATGTTTCTTTTTTATATACAGCTTCCTAGATACTTGCTCTAAAGTTCTCGATGTATGTAGAAATTCAACTATATTATCAAATTTAGAAATTTGCTTCTTATAGCTAGTAGTTCCATATTTAATTCCTAGCAAGTCACATTTTTCTTTATCACTCAGATATCGATAATCACATAATATACCACACTTCCTTGACATAATAGCAATACTACAGTCATCTTGAGTATTATTTACGACTACGCTATCAAAGCTAAGTTTAACATTTTCGAACATTTTATTATGTTCAAGTATTGCATTTCTATGCATCATTTTAATTAAAACCGGTGCAAGTGTAGCATCTTTTTTATAATAAAAACTCTCTGCTGTTCCATCGGACATTAATACAAATCCATTAATATTATCACAATTGCCCTTAAATAACTTCATTGCTGATATTGCATCTTTAGACGTTACAAAAGTGGTAGTATTTGCAAACTCACCATTTTCAGGCTTTGAGGCAATTTTTAATTCACAACCCTTTAAATATCCAATTACACCATCACCTATATGGCTAATTAAAAATACATCTTCTCTAACAGCCGCCATTAAAAATGTTGATGCTAATTCTTTAAGATCACATGCTAGTTCTACACTTTTACTTTTTAAACTATCCAACAAATAATTTAATATTTCTATTTTTACTTGTTTTCCATCTTCGTTACTTATTAATGCATCAAAATTATTTGAGATAAATTCACTTGCGGCTTTAATTACTGTCTCTGCTCCATAGTGTGATAGTTTTGCTGACCCCGCACCATCTGCCAGTGCAATTATATTTACATTATTATTGGTAGAATAGAACGTCCTATCTTGACAAGGCATGGAAGTTTTTTCATGACCCCTTCCACACACTTCATAATTAACAGCTTTCCACATAATCACAACTCCTTTCCAAACAGAGTTATAACAATAATTGTTATAACTCTGTTATTTTCTATAATTCTCCCCAACCCTTTATGCCTTCAACATCTAGCTGTACCTTTTCTCCAGGGGTAGATTGTGATGTCTTAGACACACTCTTACTTAACCATGCAAAGAATTCCGCAAATTTCAATCCTTGTAATTTCAATGGACTTCTATTAGGTGAAAATTTCTGTAAGGTCTGCATTCCTGCTTCCTCACCGATTCCAATAGGAAATATAGTTAGCTTTTTACCATTAACCATTTGTGTTGTTCTTTCAATTGCTCTCTGTAGTTCACTTTCAGAGCCATTTGCTTCGCCATCTGTCATCAGTACCAACCAAGGTTGATAATAGTCAACTCCCTTATCTTTGTATTCTTCTTTACGTTTTTCCAGTAAATCTAGTGCAAGATTAACCCCTTCTCCCATAGCTGTATTTCCTCTCGCTTGGAGTTCTGGTATCTCACCTTGACGCTCTATATTAGCAAAATCTAGGACACAATTAGCAGAGTTATTGAATTCCACAATACATATTTCAGCTGAGTATACTGCAACCTCATCCTCACGAATAGCCTCATAAAAAAGTTCAATACCTTTTTGCAATTCACTTATTCTACTAGTTCCACCAGTTACTACTGTCCATTCCTTACCGTCTTCAAAAATTGTCTCACCAGTAGGTGTACATTCACCAGTTACAGCCCCCATCGAGCCGCTAGTATCTAAACACAAGCAAATAGGAACTCTTGGTGTTGGGTTACTTACTAAATCTTCTAATCTTAATAATAAATTGTTATCCATTTTTATCATCCTTTCTATAATTAAAGTTCTCCCCAGCCTTTTATACCTTCTACATCAAGCTGAACCTTTTCTCCTGGAGTCGATTGAGATGTCTTAGAAACACTTTTGCTTAGCCAATCAAAAAACTCCTTAAATTTTAAACCTTGTAGTCTAAGCGGTTTTCTTGTTGGAGAAAATTGTTGTAAGATGTTCATATCAGCATCTTTACCAATACCAATAGGAAACACTGTAAGCTTTCTGTCATTAACTAGTTCAACTGTCCTTTGTATAGCAGTTGACAATTCACTAGAACTTCCATTAGGAGCACCATCTGTCATTAAAACCAACCAAGGTTGATAATAGTCAACCCCCTTATCCTTATACTCTTGCTTGCGTTTTTCAAGGCAATCAAGTGCTAAGTTAACAGCTTCCCCCATTGGCGTCATTCCATGAGCCTGTAAAATAGGTGCAACTGGCTGCCTGTCGATATTGGCAAAATCCTCAATTAATGAAGCTTCCCCTCCAAATGTAACAATGCTAATTTCTGCAGAATATAACGCTGTTTCATCTTCTCGTATAGCTTCATAGAAAAGCCTAACCCCTTCATTTAACTCATTAATTGGTGTACCATCCATTGAACCACTAGTATCTAAACAAAGACATACTGGTACTCGCGCTGTTGGATTATTAACCAAATCTTCAAGTCTTACTAATAAATTATTATGTGACATAATATACCACCTTTCTTATATAGAGAACATTTTTTTCAAATAACTAACCATTGAAATATATAATTCTTTACATCTTTGATACTCATTATTTTCAATATGCCTTATACATGAACTTATGTAATTATTCCAAAGTTCATTGTAGATTACATCCTTTACAGATAATTCTTGTAATTTATTAACAATCATAGGAGCAATATCATAATACTCTGTAATAAGCTTTTTACCTTCTGGCTGATAGCATAACCATTCATCCCTAAATTGTCGAAGTGTTGTCAACTCATAGCAATCATCTGATTTATTAAAATATTCACATACTGCAGTGGTAATAAAACAGAGAGATCCACTACTTCGTGATGTTGAATTACTAGAAGTTGTTCTCGAATATATAGGCGATGAGTACGATGATGTATTGGAATAAGATTGTTTATTTTTCCTACACTGATTGCAACGTTTTGGTAAATTTAATCCCTTTGAACGATAGAAGTCATATTGTCTATTAGTTATTTCAAACAATCTCCCACAGTCAGAACAACTATATGTTGAATATACTTCATTTCCATATTCAAAACATTCTTGACACACATCATGTCTTTTTACATTTTTAATGTATTTCTGGTAGTTGCTGTATATAATTTCTTTTCCACATTTACTACATTTATAAACTTCTCCTGTGTTTAAGCATTCTTTACATATGCCATTCCTACAAGTTTCTTCTGGAACTTCTCTATGACAAAGTGTACATTTTACATAGGTAACTTTTGGATTCTTCTTATGTCTGTTAGGAAATAACTCTTCTGACATTTTATCTTGCTTACCCAATTTACCACTATCCAATAGATCCAGGTAATACTTAAATTTAGATAACCATTCATCTACAGATAATCTAGTCTTCTCAGTACTCGTTTCCCCATCTTTTCTAAACGTTTGATAAAATGATTCTTTTAAATCATAAGTTAAATGGCTCCATATAAATCTCCAAGGTCCATCTGGTGTTTTTTTATTTGATTGTTCACCAAAAGGATATGAAAAATCCATCTTTACAATATTATCAATTGGACTCTCTCCACCTTGTTGAGAATAAGGCGGTTTACCAGGAAGCATAATCATAAACAAAAGTGTAACCACTGCAAAATTTTCATTACCTAATGTGCGCAGAAACGAATCAAAGTTCTTCCGTTGTATTTCTGGAGCTGTATAATTTATTGTTCCAACTGGACAAGGAAATCCCTCAATTTGATAACTATCAGTATCTACAAAATAAACTTCTTTAGGTGATACAACTAAAATATTGGCTGGATTTATATCTCCCATAATAATATTTCTATCATGTAGATATTTTATCTTTTCAAGAATAGTAACACATAGTTCAACAACATCTCTTTTTTTCCAAGTGGGAAAATTTTTCAAAAAAAGAGGCTTTATAAATAAGCTTTTCTGAAGTTCCTTCCCATTAGCCTTTGGCATCAAGTATCCAACAAACTGCTTGTCATTATTATGCAAACAAGCTACCGGGTAACATATTCCTTCACATTTAATATCTCTACTTAACATTAATTTAATTTTTTCATATTTTCTTTTATCTAATTTTTCTTTTTTATAAATTTTTGCAACATACGGTGTATTGGTTGTAAATATACTCCCCTCACCACCAGATGCCACTGCTTCAATAAGTTTTATTTCTACTTCCTTTTCTCCAGAAAACACATAACCACTTTCTCCCGCATTAGGTATCTTAGACACTGGAAGCTTAACATCGGATATATTGGTTATTTTTTTGCACAAAGCAAATGTCTCATTTTCAAGAATAGTCTCTTCCTCTTGAATCTTTTTAGTTGAAACTTCTTTACTCTTCCCTACACGTTCCTTACTTTGATTCTGATTAAAGTCAAAATTACTTAAGTATCCATATTTATTAATACGTTTAACGTACACAGGATTAGCTTTCACAGACTTAATATTGTTGAGGTTGTAAATATCAGCAGCCAAATCTCCATCTTGTGTTATTAATAGCAATTTGTGTGTCATTCTAAATTTTGTAAATACCACTTGAAAAACATTATCCGCAAAGTTATCAGTTTCTTCTCCACGCAATTCTAAAAGACCAGCTGATATTAATCTGTTTAAATTTTCTAATGCACTCTGAGCTTTTTTCTTTAATTCTGGTTTATCAGTATTTGTACAATGTTTCTTTATTTCTTCCATAGCACGAATAGGAATAATTACTTTATTTGCTGTCTTTTGTATTATTGGTACCACATGAAGCCAAAATTGATCTGATGCAAAGTGTAATAAGCTACAAGTGTCGATAAATATTTTATAATTTGAAAAATAGTATTCTAAATTATTCAATGCACGTTCTTCAGCATTATCATTTGAAGTTTGAACATTTTCATTCTTAACTCTTTGTATAGCAACATTCAACCTGTTTAAATCCCTATCACTTAATACTGATTTTGCATCAGAAACTTTAATGCCTTGTTCGCCCAATAATTTTATGGTTTCTTGCAGCGAAATGGATAATGTTTTTGCAATCCGTTCAACTGTAATTGACATATTCCCCACTCCTTACTTTACTCTATTGTATCCCATCCTTTAGCAACTTTCTCCATATCAAATTGGACTGTATTTACATCCATTTTCATATCATATTTTTCTACTAATAGACTTGGTTTTAAGTTTTCACTGTAGGTTTTTATAGTACTATCATCTGATAAAAAACCTGTCATGATTGGAAACCCTACCATTTCTTGTTTTTCATTCATAGCCTGTATATCTTTTGCTAAGTTTTCATCTTGAGTTAATAAGCACAATCTATAAGATGACTTATACTTTGCAAATACAGAGATGAACGTGCTATATACATTTGAATCCTCTCTTTCACCTCTTATCTGTACAACTCCTTGCTTTAGGTACTTATTTATTGTTGCTATTGCAGTTTTAGCAATATGTGCCTCTTCTGGCTTAGATGATAGAATTTGTTGTTGTAGATACTCTACTACTCTTAATGGCACAATTATTGAGTTATTAGCAGCTAATAGTTCTGATAAAATACCATCTAATGCACTATTGGCATTTGGCATAACCAGAAAAGTCCAATCAACAAATATCTTATAATTTTGAGCCAACATACTTAAAAATTTTGTATGCTTTTCACCTGAACCTTCAATATTCTCAATAAAATCATTATGGTCATTAGGAAAACAAAAAAACCATTTTTTTAAAAATGAAGAATTATGTACATTAGAAACAATTTGACCATCAGTATTTCCAACACTAACATTTAAAACTGCTTTTATTACTGTAAGAAGCTCTGGTTTTTCAGATATATAATTGTCAATTACTGCACATAATGCTATATATTGTGTGGGAGACATCTGACTTTTGCCAAGTTCCAAATTATTTATCGTCTGTCTAGTTATACCTATTAATTCGCCTAATTCTTGTGCACTTAAGCCTAATAATTGCCTAACGGCTCTTAATGAAATTTGCAAGGCTTGAATCATCTCCTGTCTTGTCTTTAAGAAAAAATCTACCATTTAATCACCACCTTTTACCAATATTGTAGCAATTTAATATCTATTTGTCAATATATTTTACAAATATATTTAATTTTGTCGTCTTAAAAAATAAAGCACTTACATTCACATTAAACACAACTACCATAAAACCTAATTTATTCACAATAACATCTTCTACTTACTATCCATAATAAATAACTTATATAACGTCTAATTATATCATGTTTAGTATATATATGTCATAAAAACCAATTATATATTTTATTTATTATTAAAACCTTATTTAATAAGTCTTCATAAATAACCAAAATAATAAAAAAATCTAAGCAAAAAAGACAATCCCAATATGCACCTAATCATACAAAGCTTGTCTAACCTAAACTGAAAATCTATAAAAATACCACTCTTTAATATTTATAAATTCAAATCCTAATCCTCAAAGGAAGAAAACACACTACCCTTATCATCCATCAAAACCCCAAAATCGTCCCCACTATTATTCCAAATATTAGCTGCACACCACTTTATATCACCTTCAGATTTACCACTAGCGATAGTTATTGAAGCGCCAGCTTTAATGACAAAATCCCCAAAAGTATATCTTTGATCCCCTGTAACTGAAACTAAAGTCCAGCCTTCTAAGTTCACATCCACTCCAGAAGTATTTTTAATAGTTACTATTTCCCCTACTTTATCAATATCTGAAATAACAATACCGGTATTAGAAGTAGCGGTTTCCACTGGTAAATTACTATTGCTATTATCTGGATAACTACTATCATCATTATCATCAACTACTCTATAACAATCAAAACAGCAGACAAGCTTTCTTCTCCTACCAAACCCAAAAGAACAACCAAAACTAATTTTTCACCACTCTAAGCATCTTCTTTTAATCTTTCGATTTTGCTTTTAAATATACTTTTATATCCAACTTAAAGATGATAATGTATAATAAAGTATAAAAAATATGAAGGGAGTTACTAAAAATGAATTCTATCTCAAATACCTATAGCAAAGAAGATCTTATAAAGTTAACTCCTATAGAAATTTATGAATTAGTAAGAAGTGGCCAGCTAAAATCATTTCCTAACTTCTTTTGGACCTGTTCTCAAAGTGAAATATATGCTCCTGAGATAATAAGATATTTAATAGAAAATCTTCTTCACTGGAATGATGAAGATATAAAGAAAAAACTTAGAAAAAGCACCTTTAGAGATAATTATCTAGGTGGTCTATTTTGCAATAAATATAAGGATAGTCCTTTTGAAGCTATAAGCAAAGCTTATCCAGAAAAGGACTTTAAACCCTGGGATTTAGTCAACGCTCCTAATTATTATTGGCAAGGAGAAAAAGGAAAAGAAAATGCTATAGCAGCCACGAAGTGGCTGCTAGAAGAAAAACTGAAATGGTCCTATGAAGATATTATAGAGAATTTAAACCATCAAATATTTATAGATAATAATTTACTAGGCATGCTAAAAAAGGCTTTTAATGCTTCACTATATATCGCTATGGAATCAACTTATCCAGGACAATTTAAGAAATGGGAATTAGGAACTCATGTAGTGAATGGTTCTTGGAATAAATATGAAGGTATTCTAGCTGTTAAATGGCTTCTGGAAGATAAACTAAAATGGAGTGACGAATAAATAAAAGAGAATTATTGCAAGCAAATATATAAAGAAAATAACCTATATGGTATGCTTCAACGATGTTTTAATTCAAGCCCTTTTGAAGCTATAAATTCAGCTTATCCAAATAAATTCAAAGCTTGGGAACTTCCAAAGGTTCCAAGATGTTTTTGGGATTCTAAAGAAAATTGTGTTGCTGCACTTAACTGGCTAGTAACAGAAAAATTAAATATATCTCTCACTGATAAGTCTTATAAACTTAAGCGAACTGATTTATATATTCATCGATTATCCTCATTGTCTAGTAAGTATACTATTAAAGAATTAAAAGAGTTCCTTTAACTATTTCTAGGATCCTTAAACCCTATCTTCCTCTGATAAAGTATTATATTTAATTATAAATGCATTGGGGTGGACATGCCTTGTTACGCTGATATATGGACATGACGTTTTGCTTGTACATGAATTCAAGTGTAAGGAGCTTGTCCACCCCCCATTAAGTCACGCTAAATTAGACTCTTTTGACTTTTGGCGGGTGGGCGGGGACCAAGATATCCTTTTTCGGAGCTCAAGGGGGACAATAGCTGTGCAAACCTGATTGCTTTTTCAGGTTTGTCCAGCTTGTCAACCTGGGGCGGAGAAAAATTTCCTTATTTCTTTTAATCTTTTAATCTTTTAATCTTTTAATCTTTTAATCTTTTAATCTTTTAATCATTTAATCTTTTGAATTTAAACAACGAAATAAAATCACAATAGCCACAACACCTACTAACCAGTACTAGCGGGTACCTGAAAAGCGATTTGGAGGACGTTATAGCTCTTAGCTGGCGGGGTCTGGAATCGGGGGTTGGGGGTATGGAAGACTCCGCCGGCCTTAGAGATATTCAGTAAAACAATGAAGCTTTTGGGGTGCGGCCCTTTCAAGATGTTTCCCCCAATGCTTTAAAATCTCCTATAGCACTAATACAAAGAATATAGATAGATACATAACTAAATAAAAACAACAAAAATTTAAAATAATCTTTACTAATACTTCACCTAAAAAATCAAATAATAATCACAATTAATTTAAAGTAAATATATAAATTCTTCTATATGATATTAAATAATTTGTATAAAAAAAATAAAATAACTTCTACGTGAACAGCTATTCTTTTAAATCTTTTGACTCTAATACATTCGGTTGGACAAGCCTTAAGCACCATATTCTTTTCTAGCAATTAAAAGGCTTGTACAACCGTAGCTTTTTATTAATTGGTTTGCGTGTTTTTGCAAATCTATTAATAAAAAGGTTTCCGCTTTCATCTTTGCAAGAAATATGTTTCGAGTGAAGGGAGATATATATTTCTTGTGCTCATTCTACCTTTATTCTTTTGTAAAAATAAAAGTTTGCCATATATAGTAATACCATAATTCAGTGGACCAATATTCATTTGATTTTAAATTTGCGGAGGATGAAGAACTATAAAAATATAGTATGATATTCTCTGTTGGGTGGGCGGGAGGTTTAATTTTGATTGGACCAGCAGTAAGCGCTTAGTGTTTTCATAAGGGCTTACTGCTAGTCCAATCTCTTGTTTATTTTCAATAGGTTTGTATCTTTTTACAAATCTATTGAAAATAAACTTTCAGATTTCATCTTTGCAAGGAATATTTTTAGAATGGAAAGAGTCATTGATTAGCGTGTTTTTGCGGTTCAATGGCGAGTGGAATGATATATATATTCCTTGTGCCTTTTATTAATATCAATATATTGCAGATCATACCCTCGCTTACTTTCATTTATAATTATTCAAAAATACTAGTTGCATTGTACATATAAATATTGGCATAAGTGTACATATTAATTTGGCATTTTATTATTCTTTTTAGTAAATACATGAATTCCTTTGATAAACATCAATCATATTTATAAAAAAATAAAAGAATCTATTCTCTTAAAAATAAACTTCTTTAAATCTTTTGACTTTGGAGGGTGGGTGGGTCACATTTTCCTTTTTCGAGCGATATAGGTGGCCGCTAAGAAAATCCTTCTTTTTAAATAGCCCACCGCTGAGCAGAGAAAAATTTCCTTATTTCTTTTAATCTTTTAATCTTTTAATCTTTTAATCTTTTAATCTTTTAATCTTTTAATCTTTTAATCTTTTAATCTTCTAATCTTCTAATCTTTTGATTTTGCGACACTACATCACTTCTATAATTACTAAAAGTTTATTTTCGCTTGCACTAGCGGGTACCTGAAAAGCGATTTGGAGGACGCTATAGCTCTTAGGTTGGCGGGGTCTGGAATCGGGGGTTGGGGGTATGGAAGACTTCGCCGGCCTTAGAGATATTCAGTAAAACAATGAAGTTTTTGGGGTGCAGCCCTTTCATGATGTTTCCCCCAAAGGTTTAAAATCTCCTATAGCAATGATAACCCATATAGGACTAATACAATAATTAATATATCCTACTCTTTTGCTTTAATTATATAAATACTTTTCTAGATATTTAATAATATAATAGTATAACTAAAAACATACTTGATTCACTCTATTGATTACTAATGATGAAATATAATCTTCTATTAGACTATATAAATTTTATGATAAATTCTCTTGATACCAGGAATGGTTTTAATCTTTTGATTTTAATACAATTTAGGTTGGACAAGCTTGGCAAGCCTTAACTCTTCACCAAGGCTTATTAAGCTTGTCCAACCAACTTTTTATTAATTGGTTTGCGTGTTTTTGCAAATCTATTAATAAAAAGGTTTCCGCTTTCATCTTTACAATAAATATGTTTCGAGTGAAGGGAGATATATATTTATTGTGCCCTTTCTACCTTTATTCTTTTGTAAAAATAAAAGTTTGCCATCTATATTAATATCATAAATCAGTTAAATAATATTCATTTGATTTTAAATTTGCGGAGGATAAAAAACTATAAAAATATAGTATGATGTTCTCTGTTGGGTGGGCGGGAGGTTTAATTTTGGTTGGATAAGCTGTAATCTCTTGATATTTTTAAAGGATATGTAGCTTGTCCAACCTCTTGTTTATTTTCAATAGGTTTGTGTCTTTTTACAAAGCTATTGAAAATAAACTTTCCGATTTATCTTTGCAATGAATATGTTTCGAATGGAAAGAGTCATTGATTAGCGTGTTTTTGCGGTTCAATGGCGAGTGGAATGAGATATATATTCCTTGTGCCTTTTATTAATATCAATATAGTACAGATCATAGCCCCGCTTGCTTTCATTTATAATTATTCAAATATTAATATTCAAAAATACTAGCTGCATTGTACATATAAATATTGGCACAAATTTACTAACCCTATCGAATATACATCACAAGGCAAAAGCACCTTTCCATATACTCTAATTATTTGTATTATTATGTTTCTTAATTAATTTGAATACGTATGATTTACTTAGTCCAACTTGCTCACCTATCTTGCTATAACTTAATTCTTGTTTATGCAGCTCTAATATTTTATCTATTTGGATTTGTTCTATAGAACTCTTCCTACCCGCTCCACGTTCATTATGTTTCTTTACTACCGTTTCTTTTTTAATTAGAGCTATGTTATCCGCTCTTAATTCTGTAATTTTTTCTTTTAATTCCCTATACATATCTTCCCATTCTTGCAATTCCCTATTTTTTATCTCAATACTATGGGCTAATGCTTTATTCTGCTCTATTATAAAATCTATCCTTTTAATAAAATATTTATCTCCATCTTTGTATGCTTTAACTTTATTTTCTAACTTCTCTATCTGTGCCTCATGCTGATTTTTTAATATATCGTATTGTATTCTAATATTTTCTAACTCTTTAACAACTTCATCAAACTCTGCTTTTGGTACTGTATCTTTATCACCTAATATCAAATCCTTTTCTTTCTGCAATGCTATATTCTCATTAGTTTGTAATTCAATAATATTCTGTAAATGATTTATCTCTTCTTCAAGTACCGCTTTAGTTACTTTTGCCATAATATCACTCCATTTATAATAAATCGTTTCTTTATTAAAAAGATAACGTTTCTTTATTAATTTGTCAATGATTTATTATCCCTCAATTTTTTAACCCAGGGATCAAATACTAACTCTCTTCTTAAATTTAAATTATTTTATGCTTATTTTTTTTGTAAATTCCACCTAATTAATGTTGTAATTTGTATATTTTTACTGTATTATGGTATAAAGAACGTTAGTTTGGGAGGTTGTTATTATGAACTATTATTCATCTTATATAGAAAAAAAAAGAAATCTTTTAAACAAATTAATAGAAGAAAATTCATTTAACCTTCTTTCAGATGAAATAATAAAAGCCAGCCAAGAATTGGACCAGCTTATATATGAGTATCTTTTATATAAGCAAAATAATGAAAATTATTCTTATTGATTTGTACTCATTTTATAAAAAATAATTTATAAGTGTTTTTTATTAATATTCAAATATTTGTATTGAAAGGGCTGATAAGCAAATGTCACTTTTGAAATATCCTGAAATTATAGAAAAGATTAAAGATCACCGTATAAAATTAGGCTTATCCTATGGTACCTTAGCTGCTAAGACCGGTATAAGTAAATCAACTTTACAACGCTATGAAACAGGATACATTAAAAATTTATCCCTGGATAATTTTCTTATAATAGCTGAAGGCTTAGAAGTATCTCCTGCTTATTTGATGGGATTAAACGAAAATAATAATACAGATTTTTTTCTTGAAGAAAATTATAAAACTCCTGAAACTGCTGTTTTATCTTTATTAAAAAATCCACTTATAGCTAATTTTATTGGATATGATATCGGTAAACTTACCGTGGAAAATTTTGATGAATTTACTAAGGATATGTTGAGGCAAATAGAATTGGTGAGCTATAAGTATAAATATTTCTTCTAAATCAACACTTATTTTTTTAAACTCAATAGTAATTTAAGATTATATTAACTAAAGCAGTAGATTATAAATTCTACTGCTTTTAAAAATTATAGCAACTAATTTGTTTTTCGTCGGCTCTCGTCGGCTCTCGTCGGCTCTCGTCGGCTCTCGTCGGCTCTCGTCGGCTCTCGTCGGCTCTCGTCGGCTTCTCATCGTTAGTCGTCGTATTCTTTATGAATAGTATAACTTTAGTTCATTAAATATCTGTACTACTACTCACTTCTTCTTTTCTTATCTTTTCCTTTTTTATTAAACTATTAAATAGTTTAACATTCTTATCTTTACCAAATCCTAAACTTACTCTGCTTTGTTGCTTTTTATTGATATGAATATAACTCTGTTTTTGGGATTATTATTCATTATTTAATTAAAATTCATAAAAAGTTTTGTTGCCCTAGGGGTATTTGGATTAATTTGGAAATAAAGTAGACAAATTAATCCTTGCTTAAATTGCTACTATCATATTGGTCTCATCGACCGTTTATCGACCGATATCGACCGCTTGTCGACCGTTTTAAATAATTAATTATCTGATATATATTTTATTCTAGCCCCTGAACCTGTTCTCTTAATTACTTTTCTCTCTATTAGTTTATTAAATAATTCTATGCTCTTAGTTTTCCTAAAACCTAGCTCTTCTCTACATATCTTATTAGTTATAAATCCATTATCAATTATATATTTTAATATTTTAACCTCATCATCATTTAATCCATCTAAAGTTTCAACACCACTCACTTCTGTATTTATATCATCATCAATTTCGTTAATATAATCAACATTATCAAATATACTTGTTAAATAATATTTAGTTCCCCTTCCTATACCTTCAGTCTTTAAGTATTTTTTATCTACTAATGCTGATAAAATCTTATTAATATCTAATGCATGTGTATCAAGTAATTGCTGAAGTCTATTATTTGTGACGTACCCTTCTTGATGTGAAGTTACTAATGCCATAACTTCTTCTTTATTTAATTGATTATACTCATCTTTCAAAACTAATTTTAAAAATTGAATGCTTTCTTTGGGAAGAATAGATACTGTCCTTAAGGTAAGATTTATTCTATCTGGTCCAAAGGATTCTTCTAAATCCGGCACTGTCCATTCCTGTTCTTTCCATGCTAATTGAATATTCTCAAGTCCAGACCCAGCTCTTTCTCCTATACCTAAAAGATTAAACATCTTAAAGATAGTTTCATTTCTTGGATCACTCACTCCACCTCTTAATGCTTCTTCACGAGTAATTCTAAGACATCCAGGATTTGAAAACTTAAAATATGTTTTGCCGCGTTAAATTACTATTCCTCTTGGTAATCTATAATCAGCATGAATAAGAGCATTAGCAACTGCTTCTCTTACTGCTCCAAACATTAAAAGACCAGCTGCAGTTACTCCCTCTTGTCCTGTTCTTCTATCTCTATCATATGCACCTAATTTGTATAAGAAGGTTTTATTATCTAATGATACCCATGGATGATAAGGTTTTGCAGCATTTAATCTATTTCTAAAGCTACTTATTGTCTCTTCACTTAAATCATCTATAGGGTTTTCAGTTCAAATGTTAATTTATACATGTCCAAAACTCCTAGAAGCATGGAGATTTTGTACAAGTATAAATTAAGTTTCACAGTGAAAACCCTATACATCAAAACCTTAAAGGATTAAACTATCTTGTGACCTGTCTAATTGGTCTGCTATCATTCTTTTTATTTCTTCATTTGAACATTTATAATCACCTTCATAATTTCTTCTAAATGTTCCACTGTGTTTTCCTTGATTAAATGGGTTTTCTCCTATGTATACAGGCTTTTGCCTTCTATCCGCCTTTAGAACTGTTATTTTTATCACTTTATTATTATCTATATCTAAAACCTGTACATTACTCTCATTTAAGATGTTACTACTAATTTTTTTAGGATTATTAAGGTTATCCCAAAATTCTTTTAGTATTTTTTCAGCAGTATCAACACCTGATACTGTAAAATCACCTTTTTTTTCTTTGACCCCTAAATATATAGTTCCACCACTAGTATTAGCAAAAGATGAATAAGTTTCCCATATATCTTTAGGTAGTCCACCCTTAGCTTCCTTACATTCTATTTCAACATCTTCTCTAAAAATATAATTATTTATTTCCATTTAATCACCACTTTTCTTATATCTCTGTTATTTATAATAATTATATTATACCCCATATAATTATTAAATAGAAATATTTTTACCATTTTATTACATAGTTTTTCTTACTAAATAGCTTGGTGTTGGAAAATATTTTACTCTGGGGTGTTTAAGGGACCTTTAATTTGAGCTTGATATTACTGCCTTGAGCTAATAACTATTTCCAGAAAACGCTTTTCCTCTCCTAATCGTTTCTGACTTTCCAAGATATTTAATTGCTTTTTCAACAAATCTCTTGTACTCATTCCTTTTATCATCAACATTGAAATAATTAAGTATCTTAGAAGATTATATTTATCATTAAAATACCGTGGATAAATACTATTTATTCTCTTCATAAAAAATTTCATATGTCTATTATATGTATGTAAAAGTAGATGTACATGGTTATCCATAAGACAATAACATAAAATTTCATATTCATTATTGTAATATTTAATATTTCCTTCCAAATTGTGTTAGGTGAATTTCAAAATCTTCTTCATCTCTGAATATATCATTTCTTCTGTTCCCTCTAACAGTGATATGATGAGTAGTGTTGGGATACCATACTCTTTCTTTATTACCCATGTTATTATCCCTCTTTCTTAATTTCTATAGTTATCTTTAAACTATATCCAATTTCAATAATTTTAAACAACTATAAAAATACTAAAGGGTCTTAGATCTTGTTATTGATTTTTGAAATAACTATGCATTTAAAACATTTTATTACACAAAAATAGTTTATTTGGATTTTTGTTTACAATTTGTTAATCAGTACCGGTGCACCTAGTAAGGAGGCTTCGCCGACGAACTTGCTCTCCCTCATTAATTTTAGTCATATTAGACCAATGATATTTTTCTCTGCCTGCACTTGTTTTCATAGGGGCCCATAAATATCCACCTTGTCTTTCTTCATTATAGGTTTTGTTTTGAAATACCATAAAATAATTCATTGAACTTCCCCCTTCAATTTTTGAACTAATAGAATATCTGCTGGTGCAGAATCAAACGTTTCTATTTCATTAATACTTACCCACTTAACTTCGTCATGAACGGATAATTTAATATCCCCATTAACTATTTCAGCAAAATAAGCTAACAACTTTATTTTCCCATTTGGATAAGTATAAATGCTTTCATCAAAGAACTTTCCTACTTGAATTTCTAAATCTAATTCTTCTTTAATTTCTCTTTTTAAGCACTGCTGCGGAGTTTCATTAGCTTCTATTTTCCCACCTGGAAATTCCCACTTGCCTGCTAATTTTTCATTTTTGCCTCTTTGAGCTATTAAGATTAAATTATTTTTTATAATGATTGCTGCTGTTACTTTCTTCATAATATCCACCTTTAGAATATAAAAATTAGGCATGCTTTATTTAAAAGCATACCCATATTATACCACATATCGACCTTATGTCACTTTACTAATAAATTTCATAATTACCGTAATTATAATAAAACGATCAACTTTTATGAATTACACACAGAATTGTATCTATCCTTAGGTAACTAAGTTAAATGATATTTTTGAGCTGTAATAGAGATTATCCGTTGCATTATCAATTTTTAAAGGGCATATGTTACCTTTCAAAACAGAAACAAAGTGAACAATTTTTGTTGCTACAAACTTACTACTTTACATCATAAAAACTAAACTATAAACCAAAATTTTCATACTACTCATTTGAAAAGTTCTTCATTTGTTAATCTTATCAAACATTTCAATAGCATTTGTTATTACAAGCTTTAGCATTTCTAAGTCATCTCTATCTCTAATATTTCTAAATTTTATTTTATCTTTAACTTCATCAAAAGGATAATCCAGGAAAATCTTTCCTATAGCATCATTTAAAAATGCCGTTGTAACTAAATCAATACCTTGAAAATCAATATATATCTTGTTGTTTTGTTCTTCCAATAAACCCTTTAATTTATTAAAGAATATATTCCCCTGATCATTATCTGAAGCTGAATTTGATTTTATAACCTCTTTAATACTTAGATTCAATTTATTCACCTCCAGTTAAGCATTTATTTCTAACCTCAAAAAGTAATATGTATACTAAATATAGATGTAACTTACCTATATCGTGTTCAAAATATTCTTTTCCTTGGATTTTGATTTTTGTGAAATCCTGTTCTAGTTCTAACCCAGTATTATAATATTTCCTTTTTCTTTTATCTATGTCAATAGATTTTATCTTATCACATATATATTTTACATCACCTACATTTATACTTCCAGATTTATTTAAACTAATAGGATTAGATATTTTTAACTTATTAAACAATTCTCTATCATATACATGTTCTTTGTTAAAATTTGTAAAAACCGCTATATTATCTTTGTATTTTGTATTATACTTTTCATCATTTTCCTTTTCTTTAAGTTTAGTAGAAGAATAAATTACCCCTTTAAATTGTTTTTTCTTAAGTATTTGTGCTAATAGTTGTGGGATAACATACTCTTCACAAAAAGTGAAACTATCAAGTTCTTTCCTCTTTTCAAAACTGCATATAGAGGATAAAATGAATTTGAAAAATTCATTTTTAAATTGCTCAAACTCCATATTAAAGTCATCAGTAAAATCCTCTACTATTTCTGTAAGCAGATTGTGTTTAATATACTTATAAAAGTCATTTCTTAAATCATAAACCATAAATGAATCTTTAAAAACATATGTTGCAATTTTAACTTCTTCAAACTCATTCAAATTAGAATTCAATTCAGAAAGTACATCTAAAACTGACATACCTAAATATACTAGTGGCTGTCCCGTTAAACTATATCTTTGATTAGATATAAGATATCTTCTATTGAACGGAATATGGAACATATCCCATGGAGTTAATATACCCTTTGACTGTCTTGCTCTAAAAAAAATTTCATTGGAAATATCCACTTGAAAATCTAATAAATGAAATTTATCTAATAGCGTGATAAAATTTTCTAATGCCTGGTCTCCTCTACTATCAATCCAACATATATAAATATTAATTATTTCATCAAAGAAATTAGATACCTCTTCTTCATTAATCATATTAATAAACTCATGAATATTTTCAATTTTTTTATTATCATTGCGCCTACAAGCTTTCTTGCATCTCTTCATTAAATTTAATTCAGATAAAAAGGTATCTTTATATCTAACTAAAGCTTCTTCATATTTATCACTTTGTATTTGACATAAATTCCTAAGTTTACTATGATAATTATCATGTAAAAACTCCACTATGCATTCCATAGTCCACCTCCTATTAATTCTTCTAAACCAATGGTATCCTTATTAATAAAAGTTTTTTCTTTAACAAAATTATTCAAATTAATTCTAAATGTAATTATGGTTCCTGGAAATGCACTCTTCATTTCTTCACTTATTATTTGCCCGTTACATTCTTCCCAATACCCTCTTCCTGAAATTACATTAATTATCCCATCATACTTTTTTACAAAATTTCTAGTTGTGTAAAACCCTAGTCCCCCTGATTCATCTGCACTTCGAGTTGATTTATTTTTCTTTACAGCCCAATCAATTGCTTCATGGTCTTGATCAAAAATATATGAATTCGCTAATTCAATATTCTTTTTTATTGTTACTCCAAGATTACATAATGTAAAATAAATCTCATTATTTTCAGGTAAATAATATCCACAAGTTTTAGTATTACGTGAGTTTGTATGCATCTTTATATTTACAAACATTTCCATTATAGCCTTTACAAAGTCTTTACAGTCATTATTAATTCCATTATTTCTTAAATATATTATTAATTCATCCCATATATATCGCTCAAATTTTTCTTTTTCATTAATTTTAAAAGATTTATATGAAATATGAGTTTGTATACAGCTTCTATTTTCATCAACTTGAATTTTAGTCAGAAAATTATTGTTTGTCAACTTTTTTAAGATTGATTCTTGTAATTTGCTAAAATATATTAAGTTTTGTTTTTCTTTAAGGTATTCTAAAATCATTCCCAAAGGTGAACAGAGATTAGTATCAAAACTTCTAGTACTACTAAAATCTAAAATAATTGTTGTATTTCTTCTATTTTTTGATGAATACCACAAATTAGACAAAAATATAATAGCCTGTTTATCATTACGAAAATTTTTGGGGAAATCATACTTTATTTTTGTAATCATGTCCACCCCCTATAAAATATTTATATATTACAACTTCATCCTAGTCAATATATCTCTTATCTTCTTCAATTTCTGCAAACTAAGAGTAACACCCTTCCAAATCTTCTCAAAGCAACAAATATTCTTCATTCTATTTGAAATTTTTGCAAATCATCTAGTTCCTTACAAAAACCAGAACAGTTTTTGCAACTTAAAATAATAGCTTAGAATACTACACTATACATAGAAATTAACTGCTCTAGTGTAATAACGATACCCACGCTTTTTAATGCAAGTTTTCTTTCTTCATAAAGCTGTTCTAATAGGTCCTTTGCATCTCTCCCATAATGAATCTGATTGTGACAATTGCTACACAAAGATACTATGTTTTCCTCTACATCTAAACAAACATCAAATTTATCTGAATATGCCATAGGAACTAAATGATGTGGTTCTGTATATTTCTTATCCGATTTTTTACGAATAAAACTTGGGTGGTCAATATCAATTTCACACTCATAATGAGCGTGGGTCAAAGCATTTATAGCTGTCTGCCTATCCCTTGGATAGGTTCTATGACCATTAGTATATGTAGGTGGCTGCTTCTTCTTTGGTTTACCAGCATATTGGAATCCACCTTCAGCACCACTTAAACTTGCCTGTTTTAATTCTTCCACCAGATTATAATCTTCTTGTTCCTCTATTTCAACATTTCGTATATTATCCAATTCCGGATAAATAGAAGCTAATGCTTTAGCTAACTTCGGACGCAGTTTCCACTCAAAATGTCCATCTTCTTTATAGGAACCCCAGAAAAGGATTCTCCACCAGGTCCGTTTCCCATCAGTACCATAGATTGGTTGAATATTTGCTTCTTCTACTACCCTTTTTGCCAATGATACTACAGGCGTTATATAAGATGAAGATGATACACCATCTTGAATTCCAAGGTCATTACATGTAGCTGCATGATTATCAGCCACATAAAGTCTTTTCATAAAAGCAACATCCGCTTCAGTGAAAACATTAGGCTTCTGTATCAAATCTTTCCACATACTTACATTGATCCCTAGCTTGCTTACATAATCACGTGGATAATTTTTGTCTCTTTCATCCTGCAAATCTTTCAATTTTTTATTTTCTTCAAAGGGCCTTCCAAAAGACGTATATAAAAAATTACTGAATAAATGTGTATTCCAGTCTTTTAACTCATGTCTAGAGGCTTTCCATTCAAGAAGTTTACATTGTTTATCAATAGTATCATCTTCTAAATTCATATCAATTCCAAGCTTCATCATAAAATACTCCAAATGATCATCTGAAAATATACATAGATAATCTTCTGGAAAGTATATAGCTAGAATCTTACCTCTAAATAATGGTGGTAAAACAGATGATCTAATTGCATTAAAGTCCTTATTTTGTCCTGCTATTAATAGCATAACAATTTCTTCTTTAATCTTCTCAAATGCTCGCTCTGGATCGTCTCCATATTTCTTAGTGTTACGATACTTTTCTTCAGTATCTTCACCACTTTTTCCATAATATAATCCGAACTTAGTAGAAGGCGCTCCATGTATATTACCAAGCCCTTGTAACTCATTTTCAATTCTATAACAAAAGGTATCTTTGCGTCCAAGACCAACAACGTAATTTTCCTTTTTCATATTAATAATACTTTGTATCTTATAATCCTCAACAAACTTGACCCTTAATACTTCTAATTCCTGCTCATTTGATTGTACCTTTGGTATGTTTTGAATAAACTGCTTAATCAAAACATCTATAACCTCATCTAACCGTCCTGATAACAAAACTTCTATCTCAGAGTCTTCAGGTACAGGGCTAACGGTTGGATTTACTTTTCTTATCTTTGAGCTTCCTATACTTTCTGTAGATGCCAAAATATAAGCAGCCAATTCCTCATTCACTCTTGATGGTCCTTGAACAGACTTAAGCCCATTTTCCATTAGCAAATTCCTATTTAATAGTGGATTTTTATAAGTTTCAATTAACTGCAGTTCCATGTAACGTCCATGCTTTACATAATTAGAACTATCGATAACAAATTCTAAATCTACTATTTCTGTTTCTTCTAGATTAACCTTAGTGGCTAAACACTTATATCTAATAGCCTGGACAGGAGCGCCAACATAAATATATACTGTATCACCTACTTCTATATTGGTACTCTGCTTCCAGTTCAGCTTCTCTAACTTTTTAAATGCACCATCTACATCATATTCATTTATATTACAAGAAGTAATCCAATCTACCATATCGACCTCCTGATCCAACTATGTTTTAATAATAGTATTCAATGCAATTATATGCTTTATCAAATACCTTTTTATCTACTTCTTACTCAGGCACCACTTCTTTTTTCATTTATTCTTTGTTGAGTTTTATTCTTAATTACTTTGAGTTCATTTATAGCAACCAAAATTGGAAATTAAATGAGTACTTTTTGTTTCTTATTTTAAATTTCTATAAAAGTATACCTAAAAAGTTGATTATTATACCTCTTAGCTTGACGGCTATAAAAAGAGTAAGTGATTTTTTTTGCCAATAATACTACTACATTAACATATTAAAAATCTATCCCTTTTCGTATTTTTAAGTTTAGGATTTTCTTCTATTATCTTTTTTGCAAAAACAAAATCTTTATTGTTTGAAAAAATACACCTGTACGATTGATGTACTTGAAGTGAATTACAATATAAAACAAATGACTCATCAACATCTACAAACTTATTATTTAGATAAATATCATTATTAAAATATTCAAGTTCTCTCATAATTAAAGCTAGTTTTGAACTTATTGGAAAAACAATTTCTACACCTTTACTTTTGATTCCATTTTCACCTAAATGACCATATAAAACTAAAGGATTATCAGAAGTGCAAAAACTAATAGGCGTTTCATTTACAGCAATAAACCATATATGATTTAAAAAACACATAGAATATTCTTGAATTCTTTCTGTATCTAATAATGCCTGATTATGATACATATTGATTCTGCTTTTTTTGAGTTTGAATTTAACATTATTTAAAAGTTCTTCTTCGATTTCTCCAGATAGGTTTTTACGAATCAGAAGAGAAGGTACTTTTTCATGTATTTGAATAAGTTTTTCTCGAAACTCTTTTGTCCTTATTAATTGTAAAGACAAGTAATATGCTATTGTAGGCTTTTTAGATTCATGAATAACTGATGTATAAAGATAAGCTTCCTTTTTTAACATTATATATGACGTTACAATTTCTGCTATCGGGTTAAACATTGTCGTTTCCACTTTTGTAGCAAAAGTATGTTCAATAGTTTGTTTATCTACATGATTAACAAGATCTATATACTCTTGTTCTATGTCAATCTCTTCTTCTTCAGCTTCTTTTATAAGCGTTTCAAAATTTACATCATAGAAAAACCTTTCAGATGCAATTGATTCAACATTTTGATTATATCTAATTTGTGCCTTTTCTTTATCAAAAATATTTAAGCGAGCTATCGTTTTGCCCTTTTTTATAATATTATTTGCAAAATACTTTAAATATCTTTGAGGTACATAATGTTGATTTTTCACTAAATTACTCATTCAATCATCACCCTTTCCTCCTAGCGTATTGTCGTATATACCTCTATAGGATATATCTGTATTTTATTATTTATACATTTAAATTCATTTTTACTTAAACTTATTCAATAATAACAATATTCACTATATCCAACAAAAAAACTCTATCATGGTATCACCACTAACCGAGAAATAAATATTATAAATATTTTCCTCTTATCTAACTTATCTTAAATAAACCTATTCTATTTTTATTTTTTCACATATCTCATTCCAAATAATACTTGTATTAGAGTTATGTTTAAAAAATATTTTTTCTGATAATCTTACCTTATAGTGTGCTTTGATTGCTTCATATTCTATAGCATAAGCAAGTATCAATGCTTTCTGTTTTTCATCTTTTATTCCTACAGTAATTAGTTGTCTATAGAGATCCTCGTAGAGCTTGTCTAAACGTAGTTTGAATAATAAAAGTTTTATAAATTCTTCTAGAAAGTATGAAGAAAACACAGTTTGGGAAATAATAAGTAATACCCCGTATTTCTTATAAACAAGACATGCACATAGAAATACAATACATGCTATAGCCGTTTTTATTCCTTTACTTAGGAGCATTAATCCTGCAGTAGTTTTGCTATGCAAAATGCTTTCAAAAGCATTAACTGAAAACTTATCTGCATTCTTGGGAAAATTATTATTATAATATTTTTTAGTTTTATATTCAGTAAAGTCAATTCCAAATGCGTTCTCTATAGAAGCTTGCCTTCTTGTCTTTTCTGCACGATACCAGAAGAAATTATCATCAATAATATTAGCCACAACATACGTAATTGATAAAATAATTTGCAGTACAAATAGAACTTCAAGGAAAATTTCATTTTTAATAAACCAAGTGAATACTGAAGCTGCTACATTAATCCAAAAAACTTTCTGTAGTACATATGAAATTTTATTTGGCAAGTAATAAAGGGAATTAACATCATCTCGTCTCGCCATAATTACACCTCCGGAAATACTTCCTTTATTTTACTCAACGCTGTATACGGATATCCATCATTTTCATTCCGCAACGCTTCGTTAATCTTTGCAACTGCATTATCTATTTTAGTAGCATTTGAATATGTTCTTAATTTACCTAATGCACTTTTTAAATAATCAGTATAGCTTGTACAGTTTATGTAGGAATATGTCATTTCATAAGCAATCTTGCTTTCTAATTCAAATGATGATAAACCACGAGAATTCTTTTGAATATTCCAGTGTTTCAATAACCGTATGACTGGTTTTATCTTATAAGTATTATTTTTATTACACTCAACAAGTTTGTTGTTAAAATCATTAGGATTTGTATACATCCACTCACTACTATTCTTTGGAATATAGTACAAACTATAAAAATTATAAGCTGGGACTAACTCAAACTTAATGTGATTTAATTCTAGTACTATAGTGGGGCTAGATTGATAAATCTCTGAAGTACTATATTTCGCCTCCGCAAAACTCTTTAAACGGTTTAAAAATGATTGCGGCTTATAAGAATATGGATTCTTAAAAACTACCATCAAATCAATATCTGAATTTTCATCTGCTTTTCTGGGTAAAATTGTTTCGCGCGTATATGAGCCAAAAATTATTTTATCAATAACATCCTCTCCAAAATATGAAGTTAATCTTGTTTTAAGCGCATTAATGGAGGTTGTTATACTACTCTTTTCATTGGAATTCAAGACGAGTGAACTTCCTAAATCATGTAAATAACTATTTATTGACATATTTTTTCTCCTTTTAAATAATATCGATTAATTCAAGCCCAAAACCACAATGAACAATAGGTTTTGGACTTAAATAATTTTATTTTACTTCTCTATACTTCTCTACTAATTAATATTAAATGCTTCCTGTAAAACAGATTCCATCAAAAGTTCACTATTCTTTTTAGATTGCTCAATTCTTTTTTCAAGTTCATCACATAATGCCATTAATGAATCTACTTTTTCTATTATCTGTTTTTGTTCATTTAGTGGTGGAATAGGAATTATAAAATTTCTTATTAAAGTTAAATTTAAGTTACCTTGAGATGTTCCTCTTCCTAAGATATTTGATATCGATTTATTCGTTCCATCAGGGGAATTTAACCATAAGCATACATATTTTGAATCCATATATAGTTTGTTGAATTTAATTAAACATAAACTTACATATATTGCAAAGTCTAATTCTTGATCTATAACTGTTGCTTCTCCAATATTAGAACCAACTCTTGTTAGCAAGATATCTCCTTCTTCTGGTTTTACATTTTTTATGTATTTTTCATAATCTTCAATTGAAACATACCTACATTTATTGGGCATGAACTTAAAAGGTTTAACGTTTTGAGCTGATAAAAACATCATTCCTTCTTCAGTGTACCTTGGAGTTTGATGAGTCCCATCAGTAATTATATTAGCTAAATCCCCTAATCTTATATATTGCCAGTTCTCAGGTATAAAATAATTCTTCTCATCCTCACCAATCTCAGGTAATTCTTTCTCTTTCTTTATCTTCTTCTCCTTAACAAGCCTATCCTTTTCCTCTTTTATCTTCTTCAAAAGAACACTGGCTGGTTCATCATTTTTTTCTTGAGGCACAAGTTTACCTTGTACTGCTAATTGAAGAATGCCATTTTTTAATTCCTTAACTGCATCATCACCTAGGGTTAGCTCTTTAAAGTTCGTAATTATAAACTTCAAAACCTCTTCTAATTCTTCTGATGATTTGCAATTACCAATACTATTAAATATAGACTTTGAACTTAAAGCTCCATATTTAACTTTCTTTTCAAGATAGGCTTCTAATTTATCACAAAGATCCATTAAAGAATCTACTTTTTCTACTATTCTTTTTTGTTCGTTTAGTGGTGGTAATTGAATTGATAGATTTTCCCATTTACTTTTATTTATTATTGGTGTTGCTGATCCTGTAGCATTTAATAGTATTTGATTATAAAACTCAATAGATGATAAAAAATAATATAAAAACTTACATTCAATAGTACCCAAACCAGTTATTGAATTTATTTGTTGGTTACAACTACATTCTCTTTCAGCAAAATAGTTTTTTCCAATAGATCCCCCTATACAAACCATTAATACTGAATTTTTATTTATTAACCTACCCTTTGTTAATCCTAATTCTGTTAAACTTTCATTATTAAAATTTATTCCTTTATGACTTATATCACCTGGCTTTATAAATGGAGTTTTGCCATTGAAGTACTCATTATTTTTTGTAGATGGTGTTGTACCTGTCTGGGTAATACCTAGGCTACCTAATCTCACCCATTCCCATCCCTCAGGCAACTCATAAGGCACTTCATCCTCACCAATCTCAGGCAATTCCTTCTCTTTCTTTATCTTCTTCTCCTTAACAAGTCTTTCCTTCTCCTCTTTTATCTTCTCCAAAAGAACACTTGCTGGCTCATCATTTACATCTTGCTCTACTAACTTTCCTCTTACCGCTAATTGAAGTATATACTCTCTTAACTTTTTAACTTTCTCCGGTCTATCAAATATAGTTTTAAATTGCTCTAATAACATATCCATAATTACTTAACCTCTAATATTTTCTTTAGTTCTTCTATCAAACTATCTTGTAATTTATTTACCGCTTCAGTTGCTTTTTGATACTTTTCTAATAAAGCTTTTGGATCTCCTAAATCTTCTACTTCTTTATTAGGATTTTTAAAATCTAAATTATAATTTCTTTTCTTAATCTCTTCAGTAGAAACTTTCCAAGCATATTCACTTTCAACTCTATTGTTCCACCATTCTTTTTCCAGCTCAAATTCTTCAATTCTTATAGGTTTAGTTTTAGTATAATTTTTATATCCTTCTGGTAATGGATGTTCAAAGAACCAAACTTCTTCTGTGGATTTGCCTTTTTCAAAGAATAATAGATTTGTGTTTATTCCTGTATAAGGCGCAAAAACTCCATTAGGCATTCTTACTATGGTATGTAGATTAAATTCTTCTAAAAGTTTTTCTTTTATCTTTGTTTTAACACCTTCTCCAAATAAGAATCCATCAGGTAATACAACCCCTGCTTTACCCTTCTCACTTAATCTATACATCATAAGGGTCATAAATAAATCCGCTGTTTCTTTTGTTTGAAATTGTTTTGGGAAATTTGTAAGTACTGCATCTTCCTCTATTCCACCAAAAGGAGGATTCATTGCTATAATATCCACTAAATCTGATGGGTTTAAATCTCTTACATTTTTCATAAGTGAATTATCATGTTTTATTTTAGGTACATCTATGTCATGAAGTATTAAATTTGTTGTGGCAAGTAAATGAGGTAATGGCTTTTTCTCTACCCCAATAATTGTTTCACCTAATGTTTTAATATCTTCAACATTCTTTTCTTGTTTCTTTAAATGCTCTATTGAACAAGTTAAAAATCCACCTGTACCACAAGCAAAGTCAGCTACTTTATCCCCTAATTGTGGATTTAGCATTTCTATAATAAACTGAGTTACTGGTCTTGGTGTGTAGAATTCCCCTGAATTCCCTGCACTTTGTAGGTCTTTTAATATATTTTCATATATATCATTAAACAAATGTCTATCTTCACTAGCTGTAAAATCAATTTCATTTAATTTATTTATTACCTGTCTGATTAAAGCCCCAGACTTCATATAATTATAAGAGTCTTCAAATACTGCTTTTACTAAGAATGATTTTGGATCACTATCTACTTCAAGTTCCATTTCTTTTAGTTCTTTAAATAATTCATTATTAATAAAGTCTAAAAGTTCATCTCCAGTCATTCCCTCATCATCTTCTGCCCATTCACTCCACCTTAATTTTTCTGGAACTACAGAAGTATAATCATCACCATCTAATTCCCACTCTTGCTCTTTAGCATCAAAAACCTTTAAAAATATCATCCATACTAATTGGGATATTCTTTGTGCATCACCATCTACCCCTGCATCTTGCCTCATTATGTCTTGAACAGACTTAACTACGTTATTTACTGACATCTCTTTTGTCTCCCTTCTCCTCTTATGCTATTGTATATAATTCATTAATAAGTTCTTTAACCGCTGATTCATACTTTTTCTTACCGCCAAATACTTTTTTCACTATTTCTAGTTGAGAACCAAACTTTTTAAATTCAGGCAGTTTCAAAACTTTAATGCTTTCAATATCTTCTACCCCTTCATTCTCATACTTCTCAAGTAATGTAGTTAATACCGCCATTGCTTGTTCTCCATATTTAGCAAAATAATTTTTCTTTTTAACATTGTTTGCTCTTTCTTTTCTTGTTAGTGGTGGCATATCGAAAGCAATATGACAAATAAGATCAAAGGCATCTAAATCTTTGCCAACTTCATCCTCAATATCACTAAGAAATATACCTTCCTCTTCTAAGTGTTTTCTTAATTCCTCTTTCTTATCAGTTTCATTCCATTTTCGTAAGAATTCATCTAGATTAGAAAACTCTTTTCTTATATTCTTTCTAGTATAATCCTTTAAAGATTCAGTTATTAGTTTACCATCTGCACCATAATATTGCACCCTATCATTAATAACTCTAACTTCTACATCATTAACATAGTATTTTGCCCTTGGCTGTCCTGGATCATCATCCATATCTATCTGGCCTGTTCCATCATTGGTTGTATAACCTTCAGGGTTTTCATCAATTTCTCCATTACCCCCTGCTTGCACATTATCTCCTTCTTCTTCCTCTTCTTCATTAGGAATATCGTCTCCTCCACCTGTTTCGATAATTTTAACAGGATCTCCATCGAAATCCTTATCTGCAAACAATCTTGATACATCTCTAAAATCTATTATTGTAAAATACATTTTTCCGTAATCTTCTCTAATCCTTGTCCCACGACCAATTATCTGTTTAAACTCAATCATTGAATTTATTTCCGAATCTATAACTATAAACTCACAGGTCTTGCAATCCACCCCTGTGGTTAATAATTTTGAGGTAGTCACTAAAGTTGGATATTTTTCAGCTGGTATTATAAAGTTTTCTAATTCAGCTTTTCCCTCATCATCATCTCCGGTTATCTTCATAACATATTTACTATTTATAGCATATAAATCTGCATTTTCATTAATAAGTGCCTTTCTCATTCTATCAGCATGATCTATATCTGTACAAAAGAAAATTGTTTTAGCCATTCTCTTTTTATTAACTTTCAAATAATCTGATAGATACTTGGCCACTAATTCTGTTCTTTTCTCTAATACTAATTTTCTGTCAAAATCTTTTTTATTATAAATTCTATCCTCTAATTCATATCCATATTTATCTCTTTTACCCTTTTCCGGTCTATATCCCTCTAAATCTCTATCAATACCAACCCTTACAACTTTATAAGGAGCTAAAAATCCATCTTCTATACCTTGCTTTAATGAATAAGTGAATATAGCTTCTCCAAAATAATCTAGATTAGAAACCGCTTTTGTTTCCTTTGGCGTTGCTGTTAACCCTATTTGAGTTGCTGAACTAAAATATTCTAATATCTCCCTCCAAGCAGAATCATCTTTAGCACTACCTCTATGACACTCATCTATTATTATCAAATCAAAATAATCAGGACTATATTTTTTATATATTTTTTTATCTTCTGTGTCCCCGGTCAATGATTGATATAAAGCAAATTGAACTTCCCTAGATTTATCTGCATTTCTTTTTTTGATTTTATTGATATTTTCCATTAAAGGTTTAAAGTCACCTGTTATAGTTTGATCTATTAAGATATTTCTATCTGCTAAGTATAAAATTCTTTTCTTCTGTGCCGCTTTAAATAATCTGTAAACTATTTGAAATGCTGTAAACGTTTTTCCAGTTCCCGTTGCCATAACTAATAATATTCTGTCATTACCTTTCACTATTGCCTCTACAGTTCTGTTAATTGCTATCCTTTGATAATACCTAGGTTCAAAAGAATCTTGGTCGTAATAGTAATTATGGGTTATTGCTTTTTCTTCTTCTTCATTAATACCTTTAAAATCTTTATATCTTCTCCACAATTCATCTGGTGATGGGAATTGATCTAATGATAGCTCTTTCTCTATTTGACCTTCTGTAATTGTTCTATCATGTTCTATAAAGCCATCCCCATTAGAAGAGTATACAAATTGAATATCTAAAATTTCCCCATAGTTCAAACCTTGCTGCATTCCAGCTTCTATTGAGTGTTTATTATCCTTAGCTTCTATAACTGCTATTGGTATATTATTTTTATAATAAAGTACAATATCCGCCCTTTTCCTTTTCCCCCTAGTAACTAATTTCTTTCGAACAATAATTCTACCATCAGTAAAATTAACTTCTTCTCTTATCTGCTTTTGTTTGTTCCATCCTGCTTCTTCTATAGCAGGTAATATATATTTAGTTATAATATCTCTTTCACTTAATTCTTTCTTATTCATATATCCCCCTTAAATTAAGGCTTTTTAATTTTTATTGTAATAATCTTGCTATTTTCTTGTCTTCCCCTTATTTAATCAAAATGTTTCTTCACAATTTATACACTCAGGCTAGTAGAGCTCCAGCCACAAAATTTATTCCTAGGCAATAAACAGTTTCAATTATTGAAATAACAAATAATTGTATTTTAGTCATAGGCACCATTCCTCCCTTGTTTTGAACTGACAGCTTCAAAACTTGCAAACAATAACTAATTACGAAAATAATGAGTAGCCCTAGATATAAACTTACACATGGAATGGAGTTTTGTACTACTATCCCTGTTAGCCTCAACGTATAAATTAAAATGTAACATCAATACAGAAATTGATTTAATAACTAAGTAATATTTTTTTATATTACTTTTCTTGTGACTCTTTTAGTTTTTCTATTATTCATAGTTATTTTTGTTATCTTAAAATCTTTTCTAATTCCTATTATAGTTTTTTTAGATTTACCATCAAATAAATTTACCATTTTATTAAGAAAATTTTCTACTTCAGTTCCATCTTTGTATTGCTTAACATACTGTGTTCTTCCATCAACAATTTTACCCATCATCGTATTAATTATAACACAAATCCCATATTTTATTAAACTTTCTAAAACATTCTTATAAAAATAGAGACCTGATATATTGCAGAAGCAATTCTCAAATCTCTTTCATCTACATTAACATTTCTACTGATTATACTTGCAAAAATTCGCCTTTACAATTGTATTGCAATACAAAAAAATTATACTTACAAGCATGTTTTTAATTTTATATTTTTAAATATTCTAATTGACACCTCATAAATATCCATCTGCTCCTCAAATTCCAAAATCATACCCAATCTCCACTAAACGCTGCTGAATCTTAACCACATTGCAATAAAACTTTCCACTATTTCTTTTAATCAAATACCCACAATAAGCCTCTCCTTTATAGGTACCCATAAAACAAACAAAATTAAAGGTAGTCATAATTGACTACCCCAATATTTTTTGTATGAATTTTTCTATTCTTTCTGCACTACTAATAGCACTCTTCACATCATCTTCATTTACTTCCAACTGATATGGATATCTAACTTGCACTCCATATGGAACAAGCTCAATGCAATCATCTTCAATATCATTAAAACTACAGTTTATATCTCTACATTTAGAATTAAGCAACACTAAATCATGAGTCCTTTCAACTTTGTTTCCAATTGCAATAAGATACCCTTTTATATATTTCTCAGCACTTTGTTCACAATGATAGCATATAATTTCTAATGGCTTTGGATACATACTCATTAAAAACTTAGCTGACTCTAAATCTCTTTTTGCAAATTCAAACCATTCTTTAGCTATCTCTTTGTTATCCATAAAGTTTAACTCCCTGAAGTAAAATTTCATGTTCCATAGTGCATTCCGATTTAGCTCTTTCATTAAATTCATCACTATAATAAACTAATAAATCAACTGGCATAGTCGCCACTTTAGATATCGATTTTCTTATTAATTTCATGATTTCAATTTTTCTTTTGCTTTTATCGTCGGTTACTACACATATGTCTAAATCACTATCTTCATTAGGATTTCCATAGGCATAAGATCCAAACAGATAAATAGAATTTACATCTGAAACTTGATTTATTTCTTTTAATAAATTATCTAACTCAATCTTCACATTATATGGCATAAATTTCACCTACCTATCTCCACTATATTCCTTTACTTATATTATACACTATAATCAAGACTAATAATCACTCTATTTTTATTTGTATTTTCATCATAAATCTTTAACCAAACAACTTACCCCAACTAATCTTACCAACAACTCCATCCACATCAATCCCAACATCCCCTTGAAACTCCCTTACAGCTTTTTCAGTATCCCCACCAAAATATCCATCCGCTCCACAAGCTCCAACATCATATCCAAGTTCAACTAAATGCCTTTGAATCTTAACCACATTCCAATCAAACTTATGACTATCTTTCTTAATCAAATACCCAGGATAAGAACTACCCAATTTAACATTATCCTTAACTTTTTCTTTAATCTCTGCAAGCGGATAATTGCCACCTGGACATTCTGTTACCCCTAACTCCTTATGGCCATAAATATTTTCTATTTCATATTTCCCCATCAAGTACTCACATACCTCTACAATAGCTTCTTTTTGAATACCTGGCATTTCTTCCTTACTATAATCCCCTTCAGCACAAATCCCAATAGAATTAGTGTTATGATTCTTACAATGAGACCCTACTATATTTTCTTCTCTACCTTTATAAATAGACCCATCTTTTCTAACAAAAAAATGATACCCGCAACCGGACCAACCTTTTTGTAAGTGCCAGTAATGTATTTCTTCTATAGAGCAATTAGAACTTGCTGCATGATGTAGCACTATATTATTTGCTTTATTACCATGGCTCATATCACTCATAAATTTTAAATCTCTATCAATAATATTCATATTTTTATTCTTCCTCCCAAATTTATTTTTATAGTTAATTTTTATTGCAATATAGCGGGTCGGCGTGGAAACCGACCCCTACGATTGAATGATTTTGTCGCAATATTGAAAAAAAGCTCTGCCAAAGGCAAGAGCTTTTCTAACTACGCTTCAATGTCAAATAATTCAGTTTCAGTTGTTTCAACAATTGAAGCAGCTTCTTTTAATGTTAAGTTATCTGGTCCAAGAGCAAAAACATTCTTTGTGATTATTACATCCATCAGTGCTTCTGCACTTGCTTGAGTTAACCCATCCTTAACATCTGTAATAGTCATAGATTTTGTAGCTCCTGCTGCATCTTTGAATTTCATAATTAATTTTTTCATTTTAATAACCTCCTATTTTTTTAAAAATTTATTTTTATGTTTTGGTTTATTGTAGGGGGCGGTTTCCATGCCGCCCCGTTATTGCTACAACATTGCTGGTACATCGGGCGGGCATGGAAACCCGCCCCTACATAACTAAATACCTTCTTCAAGTAATTCAGCATTAACTCTCTTAATGTCAAAAACTGGACTTAAAAGTACTGCTGCAATAGCATTTGCAACGTCAAACACATCTTGATCCACTGCATCCACCTTAACTTTAGAGAAACTCTTTGTTTGAAGCACATCTTTTCCTTCATCATCTAAACCTGAGATGACTCTGATGGTCAAATCACTCTTAATTGGTGTCACCATAACTGCCATGTTAAATTCCCCCTCTCTAAGAGTCGGCTTAAGTATTAGTTCTACTTTTATTCCAAAAATATGCAATGTTCTCGCTTTTTTTGAAATAAATCTAGTAGAAGTTATTCTTAAACAATCTCTTTTATATAATGTTATTCACTATATATATACAAGTTATCTTTGAATTTTCAGAGTTTTTCTTTAGAACTATTTTCAGGAAAAAATGAGGGGATTAATCTCATTTTTTTTGGTTACCCATGACTGCAGTTATAACCTTGGTTAAATCTGAGATAGAATTATTGAGAACTTCAATTTTCTTCTCAAATCTAACCAAAAGGTATATACTAACAGCAATTGGAAATCCCACAGTTGACACAAGAGTAGTAAACTCCTCAAACATAATATCAACCTCCTCATGGGGGCATGATAAATTCATACCTTATCTATATATACAACTTCAATCTGTTTTTTCAGTTTATTTAATGCACTTTTTTTAATTTCATATGCTTTCTGATAATTGATACTATTCTCCATTGCTATTACTTTCAAAGGTCTTCTATTGATATAAAATTCAATGATTAACATTCTTTCTAAACAGGACAACTCATTAATACCCTCACTTAATTTTTCAACTATTTCATAAGCTATGTATTGATCCTCCACTGTAAAAGGATAATTTCCTTCTACATTATTAATATTTGTTGAATCTTGAATTTCTCTATTATGCTTTATTTTGCTTTTTAGTAGATTTATATTACTACGTTTAACTGTGGTAGCTAAAAAGGAGCTGAAGGAATTTGAATTTATATTATATAAATTAATAGCTTTTATAATGCTTAAAATACTATGCTGAACTAAATCATCAAACTCATATCCGGGTATATGATATTTTGATGCTTCACTTAAAATTAAAGGCATATATTTACTAATAATAGTTTCAGTCGCAATACTATCCCCTTCTTTAGCTTTTATAATTAAATCTTTCAAGTTGCCACCCCCCATTTATAATTAGTATAGGACCCCTTATACAGAATGCTTGTCCATCTTTAATCTTCCCTTTTTAATCCAAAATCTTCGTATTGCTTTTAACATAAGCAACCATTTTTTTTAAACACTTTCTGCAAAGCGAAACTTTACCAGTAGTAATTACTCCATTAACCTCACCACATTGCATACATCCAACACTATATTTTTTTAGATAAATCTCTTCCTCCTCTGTAAATATTTCTAAGGAATCCCTATCTTCAAGATTCAAAGTCCTTCTTAGCTCTATTGGAATAACTACTCTGCCAAGTTCGTCTAAAACCCTTGACAATCCCCCCTTTTCTTTTGAGCTAAGTATGATATACTCCCCCTCCTTCGATATATCAACCTGTGTTTGTCTTTCAACAAAATTAAGTTTCTTTCTTAACTCCTTTGGTATAACTATTCTTCCTAAATCATCTAATCTTCTTACAATTCCTGTTGCTTTCATTTTCCCATCCTCCATCTTTATTTGGCTTTATTTTATACTATTGTTACTATTAAAAGTTTGGCAATAATTATAAATTTCGGTGCAAGCTCTCAGTTTAGTGCACAGTTCACAGTGCACAGTCCACAGTCCACAGTTGATGTTTATTTTCTGCGAAAATCTTTGATTAAATATCTTACCTATTGAAAATATAGCCTTTATTTTAGATATTTTTTCAAGCTGTAATTATATTTAATTCCTTTGAAAACTGTTATATTATCCCCGCACATTTCTAAAATTCTTCTAGCAATTGCTTGATCTAAATCAATAAGCATTTGTGGGGTACACTCGCTTGATACTAGAATCGGTAATTTGTTTAAATATCTATAATTGATAATTGGATATATATGTTTAATGTCTGAGCTATTGAGTTCTGCAATTAGCTTATTGTTTTTCACTTTACTTTTAAACAAATCGTCTAATATCAGCAGCTCTGCTCTGCAATATTTTGATTGAATTTTTATATAATTTTCATCATCCATGGCATTAGCTTTTAAATCTCTAATCACTTCTTCATAAGGCATGTAAACCACTTTAATGAATTTTTCTTGCCTATTTAGTAAAGCAGCTCCTATAGCTATTACTAAGTGGCTTTTTCCTGACCCTGGCTGACCAAATAAGCCAAAACTATTTTCTTTTCCTTTCTTTATCCCATCAAAGTTTTGTATATATTTAATGGCTTTATTTTTAACTTCATAGGTTACATCATCGAAGGGCTTATAATCATTAATTTTTGCAACCTCTTCTGCTTTAACTCCAAATCTACTCCAAGCATTCTCAATAATTCTTTTTTCATAACATCCACACCTGCTACAAACATTGTTTTGATCTATAATCCAAGTAGTATCCATACACTCTGTACATTTATATTTATCCTCCGAACATTGAGAAATCGTACAAGTTGCTTGCATCCTTTTTATGGTGGCTTGTAGGTCCATTTTTTTCTTTCCTTCCTTCTGCTCTCCAATTATTTAAAACCCCTTGAACATAGCTGAGGCTTCTTTTATTTCGCATAACTGCTACATCAATAGCCTCCTTAAACCATTCCAGCGTAAACTCTTTAACCATGTCTGTTATTTTATCTAAAGTAATTTGTGATACAGTTCCAAATCTTGCTTTTTCATAATAATTACAAGCTTCAAGAGAAAAATCATTAGACCACATTGAATTATCTTCTTCTTTTCTCTTTTCTCTTTCTTTATCTATATCTTTTTCTACATCTTTATCTATATCTTTTTCTTTATCTATATCTTTTTCTTTATCTATATCTTTTTCTTTATCTATATCTTTTTCTCTCTCTTCTTCTTTTCTTTTCTCTTCTTCTTTATCTATATCTTCTTTCTTCTTTCTTCTCTCTTCTCTCTTCTCTCTAGGAGCGTTATTTAACGTTTCAGTAACGTTACTTGTAACGTTACAACAAGTTTCATCTTTAGCGGGAGCTTCTATTTCATTTTTCTTTTGTCTATGTTTAGCAACTCTTTTCCTTGTTTGCTCCTTGATTTTTTGCATACCTTCAAGATTCTGATATTTACACCAATTGCATAAATGTATTCCTTTTTCATCAACTACAATCATATTTAACCTTTCAAAAGTTTCTAGTGCTAGTTTTACAATATTAGTTTGTTTTCTAAATTTATAAGCTAAAGTATCCTCCGTATAAGGAATTTCTTCGGTAAGATATATGTACCCATCATCATTACATTTACCTGCTAAAACAAGTAATCTAACCCAAATAACAAGTATTGAATCTCCTTCCGGTAGACTTTGTATAAAATCAATCTTTTCATCATCAAACAATTCTATAGAAAGTTTAATCCATTTAACAGCGGCCATTTATTTCACCCTCTTTTCGTGAATATAATATTCTTTACTGCATAAGCTAATATTGAGTTATTCTGCAAACTGTGCTATTTTATATCTATATAAAGTTTTTATTGCAAAATCTATAGGAAAAGTGCCTTTAAGTTCCTGTCCTATAGACCTTACTTAAGCTCCCTCTGCAAAGGGAGTTTTTTATTTACACCCACAAAATATAGTATTAATCATTGCTCTCCACCTCAAAGGGGGTACCCTCATAGGTGAACTGTTCTGTTTCACCATCATTAATTTCTTTAATTTCTTTAATTTCTTTAATTTCATTAATTTCATTTTCTATAGGATCTACATCCACATATTTAAAGTCACTTACCTTCTCTTCCTTGGCTTCAGATTTATAATCTTCATGTAAGGCTGTTGCCATTTCAACACTCTTTGGAGCATACTTTAATACATCAAACAGAACTGTTTTTTTCGCCATACTATCAAAATTCTTAAACCATATTGATTTTTTATTTACTTGGCCGTTGTATAAATAGTTCTTTGAAAACTCTTTTGCATGTTTTTCAACTCTTTCCTTGGACCAAACAACAAAATCATTTCCCCCATTTTTAAGTTTATATACTGCATAATAGTGGGTCACTTCCTCACTTGGTATATCTGTAGGCTTATGAATCAACCTTTTATTAAGACCATATTCATACTCAAATTCATCACCCTTTCTAACTTCATGAGCATATATAGCTTCATACTCTTTAGTGTTGAAAGCCATCTTCAAAATACCTTTATACCCTACTTGAAAGTTAACCTCTGTGATTCCTTGCTTATTATTTTTATAAGCTATTAAATAAGCCTCTCCAAGTACTGTATTTGGTTCTAATCCACATTGAGCACTTTGCATTAATGCACTTAAAAAAGTAGTTGTATCTGCCTCCCAAAAGGCAGGATTCCCATTATATAAACTCAAGGCTATTCTTGAAAATCTCTCCGGTGTCATAGTACTTGCCACTGCCTTTTTAATCTCAGGCATCATTTTACTAAGTACATTTTGCATTTTCTTTTGAGGTGTTATTTGAACATTTTGCTCCTGATTTTTTATTAAACCGCCATTTACACTTGCCATTTTTCTTCCTCCTTATTTGCACTTTGTAATTTTCATGGAGACATATTCTGTAGTCCCATTATTAATTGCTGCATATGTAACTGGGTATTTTTCTTTTAAAAGTTTATTATCTATTTTATCTTTCTTAATTTCATACCTAGTCACCTTAAATAGCCCATCAGAACCCTTTTTACTATTTCCTAGGTCTAAATATATTAATTGTTTTATTCGCTCTTTATCCTTCTCCAAAGCCTTAATTTCATTATCTATTTCTTTAAACCTTTCTAATTTGCTATCACTAATATTAGCTTCTACATCATTATCAAGAGATTGACTATACAGAATTTCTTTAGTTTCACATTGAAGTCCAATTGGTGCAGGAGGAATTTTTTTAAGTATATTTTCATTCCAAAAAGTTTTACCTATTTCAAACAATGCTTTTATATCCTCTTCATTTCTTGGAACCACTTTCCACTTAACTTCTTTGCCTAATAAATAAACTATTAAAAAATAATTAAGTCCTGTAATCCCCATATACCACTGACATTGGCAATAATATTCATCTGGAATTTCATCCCCTGCCCACATTTTCTTTAAAAACTCACTTGCTGTTTTGATTTCTAAACCTAAAAGTTCATCTTTAGGGATAACTCTTACCTCTCCTGTATCTAGGTTTTCATAATACTTGTAATCCTCTGATAGTTTTCCTAAACCATCAATATTTGCTGAAAAGAATTCATCCTTCTTATGAACCATCATGTAGGGATACTCAAAGCTATTTAATTTAATCTTTGTAGCTTTTTCAAAATCTTCTTGAATCCATTCTCTTATCATTGGCTCCATTCTATTACCAAAAACGGTATGAATATTACCTTTAAACTTTTCTGAAAGTCCTAATTTCTCATTAAAAACTGTAAAAGCTGAACCATATTTACTATAGCCTGCAATCTTAGCAATTTCAGAACCCCCAACACTATTGCATCTACTTTTCAACCATTCAGATCTAGCTTCATCATCCTTTCTGCAGTCAAAAACCACTCTTGCACTTTTAAAAAGTTCCTTATCTTCTATAAATTTAACCATCTTTTTCTCCTATCCTATTTTTTCTATTTCAAATTCATCCGCCATTGTGCTTGTTACAAAGTATTGATATTCATCATTAGTCATTTCCTTTAATAATTTAGCTTGAACTGCTGGATTTAAACTTTCAAATTTATCTAAACAAATTACTTTCAATTCCCCTGCTTGAGCTTTTGCAATCCTCATAGCAAGTTCTAACTTTTCTCCATCAGAAAGTCCATCTATCAATGTATTGTTTATTCTTATAAAACCATTGCTATCTACACTAATTCCATCAATAGGCATCTTAGCTGTTTGCAGTAATTCCCCTGGTAAAATTCTAGCTTTATCTATTCTCTTTGTTTGAATTGCTGCATATCTCTCTTTACTTGCTAATTTGTTATCTCGAATATCAAGCAACATATCCCATTGTCTTAAGTAGCTTTGCATTTCTGCCACTTTATCAGCTTCATCTTGAAGTGGTTCTATATCAATAGCATTGTTATTTTTTATGTATTCTATGGCTTTACCAACTCTAATTTCTTCTTTTTCTTTTTCAGTTAATATTTTTTCATTTACTGCTTTAATCTCCTGTTCTTCGGTAGCTACTAAGGAAATCAATTCTTGCTCTTTAGTGGCAATTTTCTTTTCTTGTAATGCTATATTGTCTTTCTCACCTTCCTTAATAAGTTCACTTGATTTTTTCAACCTCTCCTTATTCTCTAGTAATGTGTCATTCAGGCCTTTCAATTTTTCATCATGAGAAACTTTAGCCTTTTCAACTTTTGAAAGATATTCTTCTTCAAGATTCTTTAGTGTTTGTGTTAAATCTTCCCTTAACTTATGTTCTTCTTGAAGAAAATTATTTATTGCCTCCTTTAATTGAAAATCTAAATTCTTATCAGCATTTTCTAAAGCATTTTTACTTTTTTCTATCCTGGCTTTTGAAAGTTCTATAATATCCTTTATATCTGACCTTTGCTCATTGATGTTTAGCTTAATCCTATTTTTATCACTTTCAACATTAGCCTTTATTGCTGCAATTTTATTATCAAAATTTTCTTGAAGAGCTTTAGCTTCTTCTATCCAATGATTAATCTTTTGAGCTTCTGAGACCTTGTTATAATATTCTTGAACTTTTTTATCTCTCCATAGCTCTCCATCATACTCAGCTGGTAGTTCATCCAAGATAACCTTTATTTGAGTTTTAAGTTCTTTTATTTGCCTGTTCACTTCTTCCCTATCTTTGTAATATTGGTCCTCTATAGCTTTAAGTATCACTAAAATATGGTTACTATAGTCTATATTGCTTGGAAGTTCACCAAACCAATTAATGATATTTTCATTAGTCCAATCTATTTTCAACATACCAAGAATACTTTTAGTTTGCTGTTTTATATTCATATTCACCCAATCCAAAGGTCTGAATATATCACCATTTATAAGATTTCTCAGAAATTTTTCAGTAGAAGGAACTGCTTCATCATCTTTTCTAACCTTTAAATAATCAGCTTTTTCTGACCTAATTTTTCTATCCACTTCCAAGCCATCATCCAACTTAACATACAAAGTTGCTTCCTCCTCCCCATGTCTTATAACCTCAGTACGTCTATTTTTATTAGTGAAAGCTTTTTCAATAGCTTCAAGTATGCTACTTTTCCCACTCCCTTTAGGTCCTTTAAAAATATTGATTTTGCTACAATCCAATCCTATTTCTTCTATTCCTAAGTAATTTTCAATGCTCAATTTTTTAATCATACTCATACTCTATTTCCTCCTGATTTTTAGTAAACTAACTTTTCTTTTTTCTTGGTACTATTCTCAATTTTTTTTCATATACATATATTGAGAAAGTATTTGTATTTGACAGAAAAAAGGTTTTTTATAAAAGGCTTTCAGCCTGTTATCTGTTGTGATTTATGAATTTTTATTTCTTCACTTTTTTCCTTTTTTAACTCTTCTTCAATCCAATATTTGGTCATAAGCTTAGTAAATGTTTCACTTGCATGTTCTAATCTCTCAGGATTTACTATTCTCACCCCAATCTCCTGTTGTCTTCTTGCCATTTCAAAACCCCCAAAATACTACTTGTTATATATGTATGAAGTGACTGTCTATTTAGTTACTCTTTAAAGCCCTCCGCTTACTTAGTACAAGCTACTTCCTTATATGATGTTTCATTTAGGTTATATAAATTTTTCGCAAGTTCTTTAACATCACTTTCATAAAGTTTGCAAGCTATCTCATAGAGCTCTGGTATTTTATTCATAACCTTATCTATATAATCAATTTTGCTTTTCAACTTGGGCTTATGATTTTTATTATATTTAGTTACCCTATCTTCAAGATTAATATGATATTTCATTGAAAACTGTTTATATAACTCTCTCCATCTTAGTTGGAAGTTAGCTCCTTTATATCTAACAACTCTGTTTAATACCTGTCGTTTTTCTGCTAATGATATTTCATCAACAAGCCCAATGATTATCCCCTCTTTATGCTCAATTTCTTTACCTTGTTTATTTATAGTGCTATTCTGAATTCCAATAATTTCATTTTGCTTTCTTACCATAGAAAGAGTATTTTTAAATACAAGTTTTGTGTTTTCATCCGTATAAGGTAAATAAGTTTCGATAAACAACTCCTCATTATTCACATAGCCACCTGTTTTTCTTATAGATGGTAGTACTTCATCGAATATCCAACTTTCAAATTTTTCAGCATCTGGTAATTTTGATTTTATTACTAGTCTATAAATATCACCTTCAGGTATGATTTTCATAATTTGCATTCCACCATTTGAAGGTAGCGACGTTTCAACGCCCCCTTTACAATGCCTGGAAACAGCATCTTTGGGACTTGAATATCCGAGTGAACTAGCTATATCATTAGCAACTGCATAATCTTTGTTATTGTATTTAACCCATCTAACAGAACCAAACTCCTCATTATTAAAAATCTTCAAATCCTTATTCATTTCCTTTTCCTCCTCTCCTTTACTCGAGACATATCATACGTAAACTTAATTTAAACATGTTCAAAATCTTAGGCATTAATAAGTTTTGGACTTGTTTAAATTTATAATTGGAGTTGGTATGTCTATGATTTAAAATCTTTGGTTATGGATAAACTAGTTATGTTAGTTGTCTAAATGACGTCTTTTCGATCAAAAAAAATCTCTTCAATGGATACATTATATTTTTGTGCTAGCTTATACGCTTCATTTAAAGTAAAAGCTCTTTCTCCATTTTCTTTTCTATTATAAGTTGAGATATCAATAGCTAAAAATTTTGCATTATCTATTTGTTTTTCGTCATGCATAGCACGTAAAGATTTCAATTTTCTGTTTGTCATTTTTGAATTACCTCCTTTTTAGACGTCACTTTGTAGATTTATTACCCTTATTGTATACGTCATTATGACGTTTGTCAATAATTATTTTACTTATTCGCACAAAAAATATTCATATTGACGTTTTCATTTTATTTAATCGTCATATTGTTTATAATATTAAATAGGTAGGTGAGTATATGAGTAATTTTGGTACACGACTTAAAGAACTAAGAATTGAAAAGAATTTACAGCAAAAAGAACTTGCTGCAATTATAAATGTTCATAAAGGTACTGTTTCTAATTGGGAAAACAACAAAAGATTTCCTGATAAAGACATGCTTTTTAAAATAGCAAATTTTTTTGATGTTACCATTGATTACCTCTTATGTAATAGTGATAAGAGTAATACTAAAATAGATACTTTATCTGCTGGTGCTAGTAAAGTAACAACGAATAATGGCTTAACTAAAAAAGATAAAAAAGACATAGAAAAAACATTTCAATCAATTATAGATGAAATAGAAAATCAAGAACTATCACCTGATCCTGATTCTGCTATTACATTTGATGGAGAACCTCTTGATGAAATGGATATGATTCTTTTTAAAAACTCTCTTAAAAATCTTATTGAAGTAGTTAAAGTTAAAAACAAGGAGAAATATACTCCTAAAAAATATAAAAAAAATAAGTAATATAAGGATTTCTCAAATAGGGAAGTTTCCCCCAAGAAAATTTTACAAATAGAATAGTGGCAGATAGTCGTTACTAATCACGGGGGTGTTTTGTTGTACACTAATCAAGCAATAGAAAAACAAGTGAAAGAACTTATAAGCAAATATAAAACTGCTGATCCTTTTGAGTTAGTTAAATATCTAGATATAGTCATTATGGAACAGGAACTAGGCAATATAAATGGATACTATACCTTCATTGACCGCAATAAATGTATTGTACTGAATTCTTCATTAAATGAATATGGTAAAAAAATCTCTTGTTGCCATGAGTTAGGACACGCAATTCTACATCCCAAGCTCAACAAGTTCTATATTGAACGATGCACTAAATTCGTAAAAGATAGATATGAGACTGAAGCTGATACTTTTGCTGCACACTTATTACTGAATTATTTAAAAAAATATGATTGTGTAGGAATGACTTTAGCAGAAATAGCAGCAACTCATGAAGTTAATGAAAAACATGTGAAACTCAAGTTCAAAACTGAATTTGAGTAAATTTTATATCACAATCAGAAAATATTAACATTTTATCAATTTGTTGTATTATGTCGAATGTAAGCGAAAATATGAAACGACTATCAGAGCACCTTTTAACACCTTACCTTGAGAATTTATGCAAATTAAACCCTAAAAATCAAATTATATGCTATGCCCTCACTTTGGTGTGGGCATACACATTTTAACATTGTTTTAATACAATTTAATCATTAAAAAAAATAGAGGTGAAAGAGATGAAAGCAGCAATATACTCAAGAAAAAGTAAATTTACTGGTAAAGGAGAATCAATAGAAAATCAAATCGATTTATGTAAAGAATACTGTATCAAAAATAATATAGATGTATATGAAGTCTATGAAGATGAAGGGTTCTCTGGGGGTAATACCCAAAGACCACGTTTTAAAAAAATGCTTAAAGATGCTAAGGATAATAAATTCAATTTCCTTGTATGTTATAGACTGGACCGTATTAGTAGAAATGTAGCTGATTTTTCAACCACACTTGAATCATTACAAGGATATGATATTGATTTTGTATCTATAAGAGAACAGTTTGATACTAGCACTCCAATGGGTAGAGCCATGGTATATATATCTTCGGTCTTTGCTCAACTAGAAAGAGAAACTATAGCTGAAAGAGTAAGAGATAATATGCACCAATTAGCACGTACTGGAAGATGGCTCGGAGGCAGAACCCCTCTCGGTTTTATATCAGAACAAATTAAATATCTGGATGCAAATTTATTAGAAAGAAAACTGTATAAATTAGTTCCTGTACCAGAAGAGTTAAAGCTTGTTGAAACAATTTATAATAAATATCTTGAACTAAAAAGTTTATCCAGGTTAGAATCAGATTTTTTAATAAATGGAATCAGTACTCGCTCTGATAAAAAATATGATATGAGTACCTTAAAAGTTATATTAACAAACCCTGCTTATGTTATTGCAGATGAATTGTTTTATGAGTACTGCATAAAGCATAATATGGATGTAGCTTCTACTAAAGATGAATTTGACGGCAACCATTCTGTGATGGTTTTTAATAAGCATAAACATGCTAACAACAGAGTGAAACTTAATAATACATCAGAATGGATTGTTTCTATAGCTAAACATGAAGGAATAATCCCTTCAAAAGATTGGATTAGAATTCAGGATATTCTAAAATATAATTCATCTAAAACACCTCGTACTGGTACAAGTAAGGTGGCATTATTAACTACTATATTAGTTTGTAGTAAATGTGGTAGTAAAATGCGTATTACTGGAAAATACAAGGAAGGAGAATTGCAACATCATTACTATAAATGTAGACTTAAAGAAAGATCTAAAGGCACTCTTTGCGATATGAAAAATTTAAATGGATATCAAGCCGAAAAAATAGTCTTTGACGAAATGAAAAAACTTGCTTTAAATAAAAGTATAATATCAAAAGGGTTTAATGAAAGTAAAGAAAAACTAAAAAAAGAGTCTAGTAATGCTAGTATGGATATACTATCTTTAGAAAAAAGAATAAAAGAAAAAGAGAAAGGAATTCAAAATTTAACAATTCAACTTTCTCAAAATGCTAGTTCCACTGCAGCAACATACATTATAAAACAAATTGAAACTCTAGACAATGAATTAAAACAATTAAAATTGCAATATGAATCTAAGGAAGAAATCAAACAATCAAATAAAATGGAACAGATGAATTTGGAGCTAAAAGATCAATTAATTAAAGAGTTCGCATTAAACTGTAATAATATGCCTTTTGAAAAACAAAAGGAACTATTAACCTCCATAATAGATAAAATCACGTGGGATGGTGAAAACTTAGATATTAAGCTATTTTAAGTAATTTATGGATTAAATATGTATTAAGTGACTATACGTTGTATATAGATGAAGCTGTTTCCATGTCTAATAAAATTATTATTTTATCAAAACGCCCCGCTTTTATTAAAGAAATTTTAGATATTAATTTTGAAGATGAATTCTCTACTCCACTAAAAAAAAGGCAATCCATTCAATTTAAAAACTATTTTAATATTATATGGGGGGAGTTAGATAAAGTTGATGAACATGAGTAATGAGCATAAATTATTTCTGCAGAAAGTAAAAAATAGAAAAAGAAAGATAACTTTTACACGGTTAATAATTTTATTCTCCTTCTTTTTTTTATGGGAGATAGCTGGCGATTTGAAGTGGATTGATCCTTTTCTCACCTCTACTCCTTCAAGAATGATAAAAAGTTTAATTTTAATTTATAATGAAGGTACTCTTTTTAAACATATTGGAGTTACTTTATATGAAACTATTATTGGTTTTACCTTAGGTACTATTTTAGGTGCTGTTATAGCAATTCTTCTTTGGTGGTCTGATTTTGCATCAAAAGTTCTAGATCCTTATTTGGTGGTACTTAATGCCCTTCCAAAAATAGCTTTATCTCCAATTATAATTTTTTGGGTTGGTAACGGTCTTAAAGCAATTATTTTAATTACTTTATTAATTTCCATAGTTATAACTATAATTAATATTCTCAATGGATTTAATGAAGTGGATGAAGATAAAATAACTTTACTAAAAACTTTTGGTGCAAATAAAAGACAGATTCTTTTAAATTTAATTATCCCCGCCACTATACCTACTATTATTTCCACTTTAAAAATTAATGTAGGATTGTCATGGGTAGGTGTAATAATGGGTGAATTCTTGGTTGCTAAAGATGGACTAGGTTTTCTTATTATATATGGAGGACAAATATCTCAATTAGATATGGTAATGATGAGCATAATTATATTGTCAATTTTAGCTTTTATTATGTATGAAGGAATTTCTTTGTTAGAAAGAAAAATAATTGTGAAATTCAGATAATTTTATTTTTTTAAAATTAATATAAATCAAGTATATAATCGCCATAATATGTCTATTATTTAAATAGATATATTTAAATATATCTTTTTTAACAGATATTTTTATGGTGGTGATTTATATGGAAAGTTTTGAAAAAGGCAATATTTTATATCATAAAAGAAATTACATTGAAGCTTTAGAAAAATATAAAGAAGCTTTGCTTACAAATGAAAATAATTCAACCATTCTTTATAATATTGGAGTTTGCTTTTTGAAATTAGAAAGATATTTTGATTCTATAGAATTTTTTAAGAAAGCCATATCTAATAGTTATAACAGTAAATATTTTTATAATATAGGCTATTGTTATACGAAGCTAAATAATCATAAAAAAGCTCTTGTTTACTTCAATACTTCATGGGCTATAGATAATTCTGATGATGATTGTAAAAATGCTATTAACCTTATTTTGAAAAAATACAAAAAATAGAAAAGCAAGTGTTACCACTCTCCTGCAACACTTGCTTTTCTATGGTCTAAATTAAATACTGGGGAATCAAAGTAGTCTCCACCCATATAAAATGTTGGGTCTACATTTATCCATTTATCAGTTAAAGGATCATAAATTTCATTCCATGCGTGGCTAACCCATTGCCCTCCGCTTTTTCCTTCTCCAGTAATTAATCTAACTTTTATGTCGTTAGCTATGCACATAGAAGCAAACAAACATGCATAATCAAAACATATGCCTTCTCTTGTATAATAGGTGTTTATTGTGCCTGAACTAACATTGAAATCATTACTTAGAATTTTTTTAGCTTTATCGTAATCATATTCTATGCTAGAACCAACCCAGCCATATAAATTTTCTGCTTTATCTGCTAAATTTTCTTCATTTTTTGTAAGTTCCAATGCAAAACTATCTATTTCTTCATTAGATTTTATCCCATCTTCCAAAGTAACTCCATTATAATAAATAATTACTTTATTATCTTTAGTTACATCACTTGAAGTATTTGAAGTTTCACTACTAGTTTCTGTACTAATTTTAAAAGAATTGTTTATAATATTTGGGATTCTCTTAGCCAAATCGCTTTGTGCTAAAGGATAAACAACTGTATTATTAACATAATTATAAACTATAGAATTTTCTACATAAGGAGTATATTTTTCTGAAAAGTTTAAATATAATCCTAAATTTAATGCTACTACGACAATTATTAGAATACTAACTGCCGTTGGAATCTGAAAAATTGCCCCAGCAAATCGCCTTACTGACTGCCTTCTTTTTTTAAGAAAGTTTTGTATTGCATCTAATATGAGATAAATCGTTACAGAGTTTATCAATTTTATTATAAAATCAATTAATGCATAAAAAATAAAAATGATTATTGGCATAATTAATATATAAATTGTTATAGGTCTTTTATCCACAAAAGTTATTACTGCCTGGGGTATTTTGCTATATATTAATTCGTATACTCCCTGCTCTTTATTAATAAATATTTTTTTAGTAATACTAGATCCAATTATTATAGCTGCTATAAAAGCAACATTTCCACAAAAATCCTCAATCTGATGTTTCAAATCCTTGGATGAATAGCTAGTTGCAAACCCTCTTATTAATGGAAATAATATTATAATACACAAAATTATGTCCACAGGATTTTTTAAAGATTGTAAATCTAAACTATTCATAATCATCACCAATTATTTGATTCATCACTTTCTTAATAATTTCCCATTTATACCCTCTTCTTAATAAATATTGAGACAGCTTCGTATAAATTTTTTCTTGATTCTTCTCACTTTTTAATAATATTCTATATTTTTTCTTTCCTATTTCCATTAATTTATTTATTTCCTCTTCTTCTTTTGCTACCCTTAACTCTTCCATATTTTCTTTTGTTTCTTCACTTTTTTCATAATTAAATTCATCCTCATTAATATCCATTTTCACTAATGAATTCATTACTTCTTTAATAATATCAAAAGAAAATCCTTTAGAAGAAAGATAATTAGATACTTTACTATACACAACACGTTCCCCATACTTGCCTTCTAAAGTTTTAAGTTTTTTTTCAGCTATTTTTTTTGCTGTATCTTTTTCATTGTCATCATTCATATTATTTAAATTTTCTTCAATAAATTTTTCATTAATACCTTTTTTTATTAAATCAAATTTTATCTTATTTTTACCATACTTCTTAATTTTGTCTTCCACAAACATTTTTGTAAACTTTTCGTCATTAATAAATTCATAACTTTTAAGAAATTCCAATACCCTTTCAATACTATTATCTGGATATTCATTTTTCTCTAGCTTATCTTTTATTTCTTTTTCAGTTTTATGTGATCTTTCCAATGTCTTCAATGCTGTAGCTTTTGCTTTTATATAATTATCTTCTTCTATTATTTGTTGTAAAGATTCTAAATCTATAACTTTATCTTTTTCTAATTTATATTGATAAACTAATTCTTCATCAACTGCAAAAGAGAATTCACTATTTATATAAACATTTACCCTTTTTTTATTTCTTTTACCATATTCCATTTTTGTAATTTTATTTTTCACAGAATCATTCCTTTATAGATGTAACTACATGTACAGTAGGATTTTCTAAAACTCTCTTTCCAATAGCATTTATATCTTTAATATTGATACTATCCAAATCTCTTTCATAATTTTCGTACTCATTAAGCTTTCTTCCATCAAGAATTAAAGAAGATATATAATCCCCTATTTCTACAGTATCTTCTAATGTTGATGTTAATGAAGTTTTAAAGATTTTTTTCATCAATACAATATCCTCATCAGTAAATGTTATTCTATTACTTTTTATTTCATCAAAACTTTCTTCTATTAGTTTCATAGCTTCTTCCATATTTTCTTCTTTTACAGAAGTAAAAAAGTATAACAGTTTTATATTCTCACTATTATCAATTTCTGAATATATGTCATAAACTAAGCCTTTATCTTCTCTTAATTTTCTAAACAAAATAGAATTTTGGCTTTCTCCTAATTTATAACATAAAATTCTTAATGCCAATTCTTCCTGTAAGTTCAGCTCATGGAATGTAAATAAATAAGCTATATTACTTTGTTCACATTCACTTTTGTAAGTAAATTTTAATCCTGGCTTATTTTTTTCTGCTATTATTGGTACAGCCTTAAATTCGCTATCTATCCACTTGTCAAAGTTTTCTTCAACTTTTTCTAAAACATAATCGTGTTCAAAACTAGATACTATAACAATATAAGCATTAGACGGGATATAGTACTTTTTATAATAATCCACTATCTGCTCTTTTGTAAAATCCTTTATATCTTTTTCAAGTCCTAATATATCATACTTTAAATTACTTTTCTTAAAAGCCATTTCAAAGGTTTTTTTTATGCACAAATATTCTAAATCATCATTTTTAGAATCAATTTCAGATAAAACAACTGATCTTTCTTTATCAATTTCTTCTTGCTCAAATTTAGAATTCATAATCATATCTGAAAGTATTTCAAGGGAATTTTCTAGCTCCGTATTTAATGCACTTATTGTGTATACTGTGCTGTTAAATTCAGTATAAGCATTGTATTCTCCTCCAATAAATTCTAGTTCTTTGTTTAATTCTTCATTGTTTCTTTTTGTAGTACCTTTAAATAACATATGCTCAATAAAATGTGTGATTCCTTTTTCGTTTTTACCTTCAATCAATGAACCTGCTTTTATTCCTAAATTCAATGAAAATAATTCTGTATCCCTCTTGATTGTTACAAGAATCAAACCATTTTTTAACTTTGTTTCTCTTATATCTAAAGTCTTGCTCATAAATTCTCCTTAATACTAAATAATTTTTACCCTCTCATTTTAACACAACAAAAACATAAAAAAAAGAAATTCAAAGATTTAGAATTTCTTTTTTTTATTTTTATTCTTTATTTTTATTTGTATTTTATTCTTTAATTAAATTAGAGTTACTTTTATATATTTGGTAATTTATATTAGGAAATATATTATCAATTTCTTCAATTTTAAGCAGTTTATCCGAATCCACTTCATTATTTAATATTTCAATATAAAGAGTATTAAATATTTCCACGTGGCTCTTAACTCTTTTTATAGCATAATTTACCGTTGTATCATTCTTAATTATAAAAGACCAATCTGAGGCTTCTGCTAACATTAATTCTCTAGCTGCTTGATTTAAAGCTCTTTCTATAAGAGGGTCAGGTTCATTATACATATCAGCAAGAGATATCATTTTTCTTGCACATTTATGAATTTCCCTGTAAATCCAATCATTTGTATGATTAAGCCAAACTGAAAAATCACCATTTTCCCCCCAAGTGGAAGCAGCTGGTGTACAGCATTGTACTATTGGGTGCTTTTCTAGATATTCAGATGGAGTTATCATTTCAAAATTAGTTAATTCTTTATTTAAAGACTTTATAAATTCTTTTATGAAATCAGTGCCTTCAAACCACCAATGTCCAAATAACTCTGTATCGTAAGGACAAGTTATTATTGGTTTTACAGTCATATGATCACTAACTCTATTTATTTGAAATTCTCTACTTTTTATAAAGTGTTCAGCATGTTGCTTAACCATTTCCATTGCTTTATTACGATTATATATATCTTTGTTTTCTGTAGCTCCAGTTATTTTATAATATTTAATTCCTGTGTCTACTCTTATACCATTTTGATTAATATAAGGTGCCACATATGTCATGTCTAATTCATGTCCTATATCTCTATAAAACTCTCTGTAATTTACATCACCTGGATACCCCATGTAATTACTCCAAACTTGATGAGATGCTTCTATGTCCCTTCCAAAAACCGCCACTCCATTTTTTGATGATATAGGAGCATAGGTTCCATAATTTGGTTTAGGAGAAGCATTTAGAACTGCTGTGTTTTCACCGATAAAATACTCTAATCCATATTCTTTTAAAAGAGAATCTAGCTCGTATGTATAAGCACACTCAGGAAGCCAAATCCCTTTTGGTGCGTGCCCCAAACATTCACTATAACTTTCTACTGCTGTAGCAATTTGTGCTTTAACTGTTTCTTTATTTACTAATAGTAGTGGTAATAATCCATGTGTAGCTGAACAAGTAATTATTTCAAGACAACCTACTTTATCAAATTTTTTAAAAGCATTCATTATTCTAAAATCGTACTTTTCATAGGTTTCTAAAAGATTTTTAAACCTTTTGTTATAAAAGTTGGCTACTCTAAATAATTCAGCACTATTTTCAGTTCTAATTAATTCTTTATCTGATAATTCTATTGATTTAGTTAAATATTCAAGATATCTTTTATTTAAATACTCATCTTGGAGCATAGTCATCAATGTAGGAGTTATTGACATTGTGATTTTGAAATTTATTTTTTCTTGTATTAGCTCATCATATGCTATTATTAGTGGTAAATAACATTCATTAATTGCTTCAAATAGCCATCTTTCTTCTAATGCATCCTCATCATCTGGATGACGAGTAAATGGCAAATGACTATGCAAAACAATTGATACATATCCCTTAGTCAATTTAAATGCCCCTTTCTGAAATCAATTACTGAAAATCACATATTAATTTAAGCGATTTTAAGCAATTTCATGCTATTTTAAATTAATTAAGTTACTTTGAAGATGATAATTTTAAAGATTTTTTCATACTTTCAAAGTATTCATCAAAGAACTCTGTGTTACCAATTTCATCCTTATCAATTAATTTCTGTGATTTAGTTTTGTTCTGTTTGTCCATTAACTGATCTAAAGGTTTATTAGAATTATTAAAGTTATTCAATTCTTGATTTTCCATTGATTGTACTGAAGATTTTGAATCAGTAAAAATTTTCTGTTCACTTTCTAAGTCTTCATTTTCTAATCTAGCTAAATCATTACTATCAGTGGAATCTAAAGCTAAACTTATTTCATTATCTTCAACTGAATGAATACTATCTTCATTAGATAAATCTAGATAAGTGACAGATTTCACAGTGGACTGAGCCTCTGGTGGAGTAACTACTTCATTAGATTTTGCTAGTGATACGTACATACCATTTAAGTGTTCTCTTCCTAATTCAAGGAAAATTTTAATATTATCATTTTCTAGCTCTATATACCAATTATCTGCTATTTTATCTAGATAAATCTTTTTGATTTCTTCTATATTTTCATTTTCAACTTGAAATACTTTCAATATTGGTTTTGATTTCTTCCAAAATTCTTCTCCGTAAACCTCATCAAAATTATTTTTTATCTTTTGCGGAATTTCGAAATAACAAAATACTTTTTTTGCTCCTTGAACTAGTAGAGTTATAGAAGCTTTTTCTATTAATTCCATTCCCTCACCTCAACTTTTATATAATAAATAATTATACCTTATAATGTAATTTATGTCACTGTAATTCCTCCTTTATTATGGAATTTTTTTGAAATTAACATGGAATTTATTCCTCTATTATCATTTAATATTTTAATAAAAAAAATAATTGTGGAAAAAATAATCACAGGAGTTGATTTTATGATGTGGAATAAAAAAGCTTATAAATTATTAATTTCCTCTTTTTTGTTTATGGTAGTAATAATCAATAATTTTTTAATTATTGATAGCTTAGCTTTAAGTAGTAATACAAATTTTCATTCTACTGAAGTTGATAGTTTTATTAGTAACAATATTAATAAATTAAATCTTAACGTTGAAATTACCGCCGACTACAATCCTGATAAACCTACTATAATTATATGCGATATTTGCGAATGTATTATGTATGTTTTTCAAGAAAATAATGTTATAGCTAAATATCCTATTTCCGGTGGTAAACCATCAACTCCCTCACCTTTAGGTACATGGACTATTATTAGTAAAGATACTTGGGGAGAAGGTTTTGGTGGTAGATGGATGGGATTTAACGTTCCATGGGGTAAATATGGAATCCACGGTACTATTTTTCCTAATTCTGTTGGTTGGAACTCTTCTCACGGATGTATTAGAATGTACAATAATGACGTGGCAGAACTCTATAAAATAACTAAACATGGCACAAAGGTTATTATATGGGGAGGTCCTTATGGCAACTTTGGTTCTTATTTTAGAACTTTAAAACCTGGTATGAGGGGGTCTGATATATTTGAGCTTCAGGAAATACTAAAAAGCAAAGGTTACTATAAAGCTAATGCTGATGGAATCTATGGTGACTATTTTAAAAATGTAGTACATAAATTCCAAAAAGATAATAACATGACAATCACCGATACTTTAGGGTGGAATTTTTACTCTAAACTTGGGGTAGATTTGATAGAATAATTTTCTATAAGTAAATATTTTGAATCTTATAGCTTTTATTCTTAAAATGTAATTCATGTAATTAGTAGTTTATGTAATAAGTAGAAAGTAGAAAAGAGTTTTATAAATCTTCTACTTTCTACTTTCTACTTTCTACTTTCTACTCAATATTTTATTATATTTTTCTAGTTTTAATATCATTTTTTCCTTAACTGTTTGCATTGTTCCTTTAGAATCTAGCTTGAAATGAGGCTTAAACATGATTTCCATACACTGCTCAATAGTTTCCACCGCATATATATGGAATAATCCTTTTTCAACTGCATCTACAACTTTATCATCTAACACTAAATCATTAATATTAGAATTAGGAATTACCACCCCATGAGAACCATTTAATCCATCAATACTACAAATATCAAAATATCCTTCTATTTTAGCATTAACTCCACCTATGGGTTGAATTTCACCTTTTTGATTAACTGAACCTGTAATAGCCATACTTTGGTTTATTGGTATTCTGCTTAAACTTGAAATTAAAGCTAATAATTCAGCTGCCGAAGCACTATCTCCTTCGATACCCGAATATAGTTGTTCAAAAACTATACTGGCATTAAATGATATTGGCAATTCTTGTCCAACTAATTCACCTATAAAACCAGAAAGAATCATTACTCCTTTGCTGTGGATATTCCCACTCATATCTGTTTCTCTTTCAATATTAACGATACCAGCCCTTCCTGCATAAGTAGCAACTGTAATTCTATGTTGTTTCCCAACCACAGCATCACCATAATCCATAACTGATAAACCATTAATCTGTCCAACTTGAAAACCTGACAGATCTACTATATATATCTTATTTCTGTACATGTCTAAAGTTTTTTGTCTATATAAATCATGCATTTGATGGTATTTGGTTATAGCTTTTTTAATATCTTCTCGTTCAATAATCTTTTTCCCTGTTTTCCTTGTATAAACACAACTCATATCAATTATTTGAAGCATTGTGCTCATTTGAGCTGTAAAATATTTTTGATGATTAACCTGTTTTGATGAATATCTTAAAATTTCCTCCATACCATCTCTTGATATAGGACAAATTTTATTTTTTCTTATATACTCACTATAAAAACCTAGAATATGCATAATATTTTCTTGGTCATTTTCTATCTGATAATCAAATTCTGCTTTAATTTTAAATAGCTTACTAAATTCTGGATCATTAGCTTGAAGTGCAGAATATACATAATTGCTACCCACTAAAATAACTTTAATTTTTAAAGGAATTCCTTCTGGTTTCAAAGAAGAAATTGGAACCATAACCACATTATTTGAAACAAATTCTATGTTTATCTTTTCTTTCATTATAGCTTGTTTCAAAGGCTCCCAACATTGAGCATTACTAAATAACTTTTGTGCATTCATTATTAAAAAACCACCATTGGCTTTATGTATACTTCCTGCTCTTATCTTACTAAAATTTGTAACCAAATTTCCTTTTATATTATCAAATTCTATTTTTCCAAATATATTATTGTAATCTGGAAAATCTTCATAAATAACGGGTGCCCCACTACCTTTTAAATTACTTACTACAATATTAACATAGAATTTTTTAAAAAATTCTTCAACTAATTTTGCTTCTGCAGAATTTTCTTCCTGTTCACTATCTACAAAATATCCAATATTTTCAATAATATGAATTTTCATATCATAAAGATATTTTTCTAATTGTTTTGATTCACCAAAATCTTTTAATATCTTTGCTAAATCATCACCAATTATATTCTCTGTTAATTTTTCATCTAAACTATCCATTTCTTCATTTAATTTTTTATTTATTTCTATAATCTCTTTATTTATTTCAAATGATATCAATTTTAAATCATTTAATCTTTCATTTATACTATCTTTTTCTTCAGCAGATAAAGCTTCATATACTGCTGCTTCCATTTCTTTCTCTCCATCCAAGGGAATGAAGATAAACTCTTGTTGTTGCCCTTGTTTTACTAAAAAATTCAATTCTTTTGCTTTTAAATTTAAATCATTTGTTGTATTTATTATTTGTTTTTGATATTTATTAATAATAGTATTTTTTTCTTTTTCATAACTTTTATCACTAAATACTGCTGGTGCTTGATTTTGAAGTTTTTTTACAAAACCATCCATAGCTAATTTGAATTTATTTCCTGTTTCCGTTGGAAGCTCTAATGTTATAGGTCTTTTTTCATCTTTGAAATTATTAACATAGCACCAATCTTTTGGTTCTTCTAAGTTTTTAGCATACTCTTCTATTTTTCTCACTATGTAGCTTGTCTTACCTGTACTACTATGTCCAGAAATATAAATATTGTAATATTTATTATCCATTTCTAATCCTAAATCTATAGATTCAACTGCTTTTTTCTGCCCTATTATATTTATATAAGGTTGAATATCCTCCGTAGTTTGAAAATTTGGCATATTAGGTACCTTAATCATTAAGTCTTCTTTAGATAATTCTTTAAAAGTTGTCATTAATCCACCTCCGCAATTTAAAAGAGTTTTGGTAACCCCCCATTTGTTTTGTTGATTATTTTATTGATTATTTTGTTGAAATTTGTTATCTATTTATATTATAAAATAATTATTATCAAATTAACATAATTATTGTCAATTTTCTAATAAAATTTTATTCTATTAAGATTTTGCATAAGTAAAACAAAATAAAATAAGGTTTAATCTATGATATAATATAAAATAATAATCATAATCAATCTGATTAAGAGGTGATTTAATATGTATAAAAAAGGAGATTTCCACCTTCACACTTGGGCATCTGATGGAAAACTATCCCCAAAAGAAGTCGTCAGATTAGCGCAAATAGAAGGCATTGATATATTAGCAATAACCGACCACGATAATACCAATGGATTAAATGAGGCTTTAATCGAAGGAGAAAAACTAGGTATAAAAGTTATTCCCGGAATCGAGTTATCAACTACATTAAATAACGAAAGCATTCACATTCTAGGCTATTTTCGTAATAGTGATTATAAAAATGAAAAATTCCAACAATTCTTATCTACATTACAAGAAAAACGCTTAAATCGTGCAAAACAAATAATTGATAAATTAAAAGAATTTTTTGATATCCATATTAGCTATGAAAAAATAATTAAAGACACCCAAGGTCTTATCGCAAGACCTCACCTAGCAAAAGCCATAATAGCTGCTGGCTATCCTTATAGTTGGCAATATATTTTTGAGAACATAATAAACAACGAAAGTCCTGCTTATGTCCCAACAGAAAAAATTTCAGTATCCCAAGGCATATCAATTTTAAAAGAATATGGAGCCTTTGTAAGTCTAGCTCACCCAACACTAATAAAAAACACCCCCATAGAAGAACTCCTGAAACTAGACTTTGACGCCCTAGAGGGTATTTACCCACTAAACAAATGGGACGGTTCACAAATTTTAGATACAAGCGAAAACAATGGGGACGGTTCACAATTTTTCAGTCACTTCACTGAATCTCCTATTTACAAGTGGGAAGAGCTTAAATTTAGAAAACTTGCTAAAGAATATAACAAAGTTCTCACCGCAGGATCTGACTACCATGGGCTAAACAAAAATGACCAAAAGCATGGTTATATTGGTAGTTGTCCTTTAGTAGGTGTAGATTTAAAAGAATTTTGGGGACGGTTCATAAGCATAAATAGTACAGATACTTAACTTTTTCCTACGAGACTTACTGTTTTTTCTCTATATCTTTATAAACTAAAAGCAAATGTGGACATTAGCTTGTCTACATTTGCTTTTAATCTTTACTTGGATTCATATTCCTACAATTTTTTATATAGTTTGTACATCCATACAATTTCAAATCTTTTTCTCTCTTACATCCTTTTTTCTATTGTGAACCACTCACCACTTTAGAAGTGAAAGCTTCCTCTAATCCTAGTCAACCTACAAGTAGGTAATTATTTTACGACTTATCAGTTTCCAAGGCTATGGGTTTTTTAAGAAAATCCCTTTCCGTAGTTCCTACGGTAATTTGAAAAACTAAAATTATTATAACAAATCAATAATAATTTTACAAATGCAATTATTGTAAATAGTGTCGAACTATTTACAATAATATGCTATTCATCTCACCACCTAAGAGGTGGGAGAATTTCGCATATAAAAAGTTAAATTTTATACCTCCATACCCCTGTAAGATTGTAATCTATCGACCCTAGATTACAATCTTAAATAAAGAATTTTTATTACTATATATGTAAATAAATAATAATGTAAGTTTACATATATGAAAATATATCATTGGTCTTCTTCTTCACTATCAATGTCAACTTATTTCTGCTGCAATATTTGAATTTAAAAATTCTTTGATAACATCTTTATATTCTTCATTTTTACTAATAATTATTTGTCCTTTACTACACAAACTAGATAGTGAAGCTAATGTTAAGTTGCCTATTACATAACTTATGTCCTTGAAATTCATATCGCAATATCTTCTCATCAAAAAAACAGCTATTGCCCTATATTCTGAAACTTTTCTACTGTATTTTATCAAAAAATCATCTTTGAATATATGGAATTTCTCACATAAAAATTCTATGATTTTATCTGGGTGCACAACCCTTTTAATTATTTTCGTTCCACTTATATACTCCCACACATCTTTTTCCCATTGTAAATTCTCACCATGTGATTTATCTTCATTAATATTTTTTATATCGTTAATATCGTTAATATCAATATCATCTATTTTCAAACCTAATCTCGCTTTCACATAAGCTAAATGCTCAATTCTTGACTTAATAGGGTCTTTACCAAAATAATTTAGAATAATATATATATTAATAAAACTATTTTCAATCTTACTATTACCACCACAGTATTCTTTCATACTAGAATATTCATAACTTTCTACGTGATCTCTAAACCCTTTTATATCTTTAGGATTATTATGTATGTATGCTGAAACTCTTTTTATTGCCCCTTGGCCGTATATTATCTTACTTTTAAATCTATCTGAAAAAACATGTCCATGCCTATTATAAGTTCTATTATAATACATTGCATAGCTTAAATTAATACCGTGCATAACCTTACTAATATCAGCTCCATTAGAGTATATTAATAAATGAGCATGTGTATCCATAATACAAAATGAGAGTATATAAACATCAAATAATTCTTTATATTTTTTTAAGTATTTAAGGAACTGTGCCTTATCTTCCTTAGATCTAAACAAAGTAATTTCACTACTACCCCTAACAATAATATGATAATAAGCTAATCCATCCTTCTTTCTTTTCATTCTACACATAATTAACACACTCCTAACATTCTATTGAATTTAACTATTTTAGATTCTAGCCAACAGAAAGTTTTTTTAATCAATTTTTTATAATTATTTATCAAAATTTAAGCTAGTTTTACTATGCTTGTTTTTATCCATTTCCACTTCCTAAGATTTTTTATACTAAATTACTAAAATTTTTTATAGAAATACTGAACAGTATCCCATATTACCATATTAAGTTGATTTTTATGAACCGTCCCTATACTTTTTAAACAAAAATCCACACCCAATTTTAAAATTAGGTGTGGATTTTTATTTGTTTTTTGTTTCTTCAATAATTTTTCTAATAATATTACTTATGAATCCTAATAATACTAATAGTAGTAACAAAATATATAGATTTTTTTTATTTAACAGAATTTGTGACCCGTCCCTAAGCTTCTAGCAAAAATGCATAGTAACCTCTCATAGTTTCGTATACATCGGCTTTTGATACTACTTCCCAAGGTGCGTGCATATTTTGTACTGCTACTCCGCAGTCTATTACTTCCATGCCGTATTTGGCAAGGATATAGGCAATAGTTCCACCACCGCCTTGGTCTACTTTTCCAAGCTCTGATGTTTGCCATGTTACATTATGTTTTTCCATCATACTTCTTATTTCTGCAATGTATTCTGGGTTAGCATCATTACAACCAGACTTGCCTCTTGCACCAGTATATTTATTGAATACTATACCTTTTCCAAAGTAAGCAGCATTTCTTTTTTCCATTACACCTGGATAATTTGGGTCATAAGCTGCACTTACATCTGAAGATAGCATTTTACTGTTTGCTAAAGCTCTTCTTAGTTTTATGCCACTATATTCGCCCAATAGTTCCATTATTTCTGCAACGCCATTTTCGAAGAACATAGCTTGCATACCAGTTGAACCCACACTACCTATTTCTTCTTTATCAACTAATAAAGTTACTAATGTTTTCTCTGAAGAATTAATTTTCATCATTGCCTCGAAAGAAGTGTAAGAACAAACTCTGTCATCATGTCCATAAGCCATAACCATACTTCTATCTAATCCAAAATGTCTTGCTTTACCAGCAGGTACAACTTCTAATTCAGCTGATACAAAATCTTCTTCATCAATATCATATTTTTCATTTAATAACTTCATTATATTAGCTTTAACTTTTTCCTTTTGGTCTTTATCCTTTATTGGAATACTTCCTATAAGTACATTTAAATCTTCACCTGTAATACCATCTGCTAATTTTTTTTGCATTTGGTCTCCAGCTAAATGAATTAATAAATCTGAAATACCTACCACAGGATCATTATCATCTTCCCCTATAACTAGATTAACTGTTGTACCATCTTTTTTTATTAACACACCATGTATTGCAAGTGGAATAGTAACCCATTGGTATTTCTTAACTCCTCCATAATAATGTGTATCAAACATAGCTAAATCTGTATCTTCATACAATGGATTTTGTTTTAAATCCAATCTTGGTGAATCTAAATGAGCTCCTAAGATGCTTAAGCCTTTTTCAATAGGTTGGTTACCAATTAAAAATAAAGCCATACTTTTACCCTTATTATTAATGTAAACTTTATCTCCAGCTTTTAATTCACCTTTATTTTCTATGATCATATTTAAATCTTTATAGCCTTCTTTTTCTGCTAAAAATATAAACTCATCAACACATTCTCTTTCTGTTTTACATTTTGACATGAATTGAATGTATTTATCATTTAATTGATTTAATAACTTTATATCTTCTTCGCCATACTTCTCCCATGCTAATTCATATTTTTTTTCTAAATTTTTGTTTTCAGTTATTTCTGACATATATTTTCCCCCTTGAAAATTAACGATTCTTTTAATACTATAATTATTATGCCACAAAATTTTAACAATTTACAGTGTGTTATTAAAATTTCTTCTTGAATAGTAACTTTTATCAAAGAATTTACAACCATTTTTTCTTTTTAAATATCAATAATAATATTAATGAAACCACTAACATTATCCCCAAAGTATAGTAATATCCCCATTCATTATTTGCTAAAGGCATATTTTCAAAATTCATACCTTGCATAGATGTAAATAAATTTAAAGGTAGAAAAATAGAAGTTATTATGGTAAAAATCTTCATTAAATCATTGGTTTTATTTGATATTTCTGATTCAAAGGCTTCTCTCACCAAAGCTAAATTGCTTATTAAATTTTCTAACTCAATCATCAACTTACTTATCTTATCATTTATACTTTTAAAATATTTAAGATTTTCTTTGTCAATAATATTATTATCATTAGAAAGCAAACTATCCCCCACATACCTCAATGGTGACAAGTTTTTTCTTATTTTATATACTTGCCTCCTTAAATTTATAAGATTATCAGCGTGTTCTCTCATAGGTTTCTTTAAAATAGATATTTCAATTTTATCTGCTAATGTTTCTAGATTAGCTATTGTTTCATAATTATTTATAATTATTCTATCAATGAGGTAGTATAAGATATGTGCAGGTTTTGGATTTTCCTTTAATATAAAGCAATTTTTTAGTGTTTTTATATCCCTAAGTAACTCTTCAATTATTTCTATTTGACTTTTATATATGGTTATTATGTAGTCCTTACTGAGATAAATATTTAACTCTTTACAATGGATTTTTTCATCTATCAATTCTAGAACACTTAAAGTTAGAAACATATATCCATCATAAAATATAATCTTACAAGGATTTATTCCTTCGCTCAAACATTCTAGCATACTCTCTTCATCTAGAGAAAATTTATTCACTAAATTTTTAATATCAGTGGTATTTTCCACATTTGCCACAATCCAGTACTGCGATTCATTTAACTTAAAATCATTCTCCACATCAATAAAATCATAATTTATATCAAATACTCTCATAAATCCGCCCTTTGTAAAAACATTTTAAAACAATATCTATTTCTATTATTATATTAATATTATTTCTCAACTTAAAATGATTATGCAAAACAAAAATATAACCCACAAAAAAACTAGCCTTACTTAGCTAGTTTCAGTGACATTTATTTATAATTATAAATTCTAATTAAAATCTATATGATTTACATTTTATACGATTATCCGATTATCAAATAATCAACTTTTACATCATACTTTTCCATTGGAACATCATCTATTAATTGAAATTGGTATGCCAGTCCAATCTTTTCACCACTAAACTTACTCACTACATCATTTACAACTTTATTTGATTGTTCTTTATTAAAAAAATCATAGTCTTTTTTTTCTACTTCCACAAAATTTAAATAATCCATATCCGAAAAAAATTTATCATAATATCCTCCACCATAACCAATTCTTCCTCCCTTATTATCAAAGGCGATTCCTGGGAATATAGCTAAATCAATATTTTCTTTCAAAACTTCTTTCATATTATCGCCAAATGGCTCCAATATTCCATAATTACTTTTATTCAATTCCTTTAAAGATGAAATCTTGTAAGCCTTCATTACCTTTTGTTTATTAAAAACCTTAGGAACACAAATATTCTTACCTATAGATAGAGCATAGTTTATAAGCCGCTGTGTATCTATTTCACTTCCAAAACTAACGTATGTAAAAATAGTATTAGCATTTATAAACTGTTTATTATTAATAATTTCATTAAAAATAAATTCATCTCTTGCATTTTTTTCTTCTGGATTTTGTTCAAAAAACAAATTTCTTTTTTCAATAATTTCCTGTCTGATAATATTTTTAGCTTTCCATTTCATTGATTTCTCTCATTCTTCTATCTATTGTTTCAACTGGGGATTCATTTGAGTTCAAGTTATATCTGTAATTAGCTGCTGCGGCCTCAATTATTACTGCCACATTTCTCCCTGGTCTTATAGGTATTCTAATTTTTTTAGTATCTACATTAAGAATCTCCATGTACTCATTATCTATTCCTAATCTATCATAGTTTTCATATTCTTTCCACTGCTCCAAATAAATCATAAAATCAATTTCTTTCTCATCCGATACAGAGCTAAGTCCATAAAGTGCAGGAACATCAATAATCCCCATACCTCTGACTTCCATCATACCTTTTGTTATATATGGTGAAGCCCCATGAAGTTTTCCATCCACTTCTTTAATATCAACTGCATCATCCGCTACCATTCTATGTCCTCTTTTTACAAGCTCAAGGGCAGTTTCGCTTTTGCCAATTCCACTTTCTCCTACAATTAATATACCAATACCATAAACATCCACTAAAACTCCATGCATTCTAGTCTCTGGTGCCAATTCTTTCTCCAAATAATTCATTATTTTACTTATAAATTTTGTAGTAACCATTTTCGTTCTAAGTAGCCACGTATTGTTTTCAATAGCACTTTCTATCACTTCATCATGAGGTGGTAAATCTCTTGAAACTATAACACAAGGTGTTTCAAAGTTAAAATATTTTTTTAATCTTTTCTTTCTAATAGGAATTTGCATAGTATCTAAAAAGCTCCACTCTGAACTTCCTATAATTTGAACTCTTTCATTAGCGTAATAATTATAAAATCCAGCTAATTGTAGCCCTGGCCTATTAACATCTATAACTGTTATTTCCGCTTTATCTCTTCCTTTTACAACCACTTCTAAATCTAAATCTTTTATTAATTTCTCAACATAAACAATCACCTGTATTCACTCCCAAATCTAAAAATTTTATATATTAACTAATGTGATTAGTATAATGCACTAAAAAATTTACTTTGTAAACTTTTTTCTTTGTGATTTATCCCATAATTTTATTCCTAAAACTATGTTAAGAAAATTTTATCAAAGAATATATTTTAAAATCACTACATCTTTTATTATTTTACCCTAGATAAATGGATTCTTCTATACTATTTAATCAAAAAACTATAATAATGCAAATATAGTATACATAACTAAAAAAACAGCCTAAAAATTATAGGTTATTTCATATAATTTTAGCTATTTTTTGGATTTTAGGTAGAAAGTAAAAATTTTCTATAACTATTTCTTTATAAGTACCTCTAAAATATAACTTTACTCTAATATATGTTTACAATCATTTCATTAAAAATTCAATAGTTTTCTAGATACGCTAAATCAAAAACCAACAAATTATTTATACACAATATATTATATTAAATTTACTCTTTTATAACTACTTTAATATTATTTATATTTTAATTATTAAATATTGTAATTTTTGCTTAATATTATTAGTAGAATATAATAATACACTTATTATAAGTAGTAAACAGCACCATCATAAGAAATTATTTAGGGAGGTATTCTGATGAAAATCCTTATCATATCCAATGATTTGTTAGGCGCATACATACAAAACTATTTTAATAATGAAAATACAGTTTTTGTTTTTGAAAATAAAACTAATATTCTATTTGATAGACCAATTTTATCTGATTATATAAAATCAATTAACCCAGATGTTGTTATAAATAATTTTGAATTCAACAATATTGATCAATGCGAAATACACGAATCAAAAGCAATGAATTATAATTCCATTTCCGCCATGAATATAGCTTATGTATGCAACAATCTTTCTATCCCCATTGTTTATATTTCTACTAATCATGTTTATGGCAATAAAAATGGGCAACCTTATTTTGAAACTGATAAATGTAATCCTATTAATACGTATGGCAAAAGCAAATTAGCTGGGGAAAGATTAATAAAAACCCTCACAAATAAATATTTCATAATTAGGCCTGGATGGATTTTTGGAAATGATAATGATTTGATAGATAATATCATCAAAAATAAATATAGAAATGTGTTCATGTGCTCCAATGAAATAGGCAATCCTACTTATGCTTTAGATTTATGTATTACCATAGATAAAGCCATCCATTCAGATTTTTATGGCACCTATAATTGTTGTAATCCTTACCCTATAAAAAAATGTTTATGGGTTAAATTTATCATGAATGAATTAAATATTAATAAAGATATTATTGAAATACCTTCAAATTATGTACCTAATTCAGCACCAAGGCAAACTTACTCTGCTCTCAATACTGTTCTAATTCAAAATTGCTTCAATTTTATTCCTGAAAACTGGGAAAAACGTACTGTACAAGCTATCAATATTCTAAATAAAAATTGTTAATATGTTAATATAGATATGTAACAAAAATTATTACTATCCCTCCTGCTTAAAATAATTACTATCATACTATAGGTATCCCATTGTGAAACTTAATTTATACTTATACTAAAAACTAGACGTATCAACTAGTTTTATAAATCTCCATGCTTCTAGGAGTTTTGGACACGTATAAATTAATAGTTGAACTGGGATACCTATACATTGACAAACTTCAAAATATAAATTAAAATGATTATATACCCTATATGGGTATGGAGGTGATATTTTGATTAAACTTGATGAAAAAGCTTTAAACTATCTTAAAAGTTTAGATTTATATCTTGTAGTAAATCTAATATCTCAATGTACCGGTGGCTGAGCACCTATTACAACAAAAAGTCTTAGGTTTGAGACTTACAAAAACTCTTCTGACAAAGGACACTTGTCCAAAATTTATGAATATGAAGGTGTTAAAATTTACGTACATGGTGCTTTAAAGATTGAAGATGATGCTTCAATAAATCTTAAGTTCAAACTACCTTTAATTGGACCATTTTGGGGTTATAAAGGTATCAACATTTAAAATTCAATATAAAAAAAGAACTAAGAATTCTTAGTTCTTTTTTTGAATTTTTCAATTAGCTTTATTACTAACTATTTTTTGAATCAACGTCTTCTTCAAGCTGTATTTTATAGATATTTTTCGCATTATCCATGTACATTATTCCATCTAAATGATCCGTTTCATGGCAAATTGCTCTTGCTAAAAATCCTGTAACTTCTAATTTAACTAATTTTCCATTTTCATTTGAACCAGAAACCATAATTTTTCTAGGTCTAACTACAATTCCTTCATATCCCGGGTAACTCAAACAGCCTTCAATATCTTCACTTGTTCCAATTTTTTTAACTATTTTAGGATTTATCATAATAATAGGTTCACTGCCATCTCTTAAATCCACTATGAATATTCTTTTTAAATATCCTATTTGAGGTGCAGCTAACCCTACTCCATCCCCTGCATATAATGTATCCTTTAAATCTTGAATCACAATTCTATCTTCCTCTGTAATATTTGCAATTCTTCTACTTTTTCTTCTTAAAATTGGATTACCATCTTTCAAAATTTCTTTTACTGCCAAAAAATCTCCTCCTAAATGTGTACACTTTAATTTTATACATTATAATTTATATTTCATAATTTACTCTTGATTCTTGATTACTTACCGATATTCATTATATTCATATTCGTAAGTTGAATTTGCAGTTTTACGAATATATGACCCTATTTATTATATACTACATTTCTAGAATTGTAAATTTGGGGACGGTTCTCAATTTTTTAATCTATTTTCCTATTACTATACATCAGTTAATTTAAAAATAACTATCTTCAAAAACTATGGAAGTTTGAGAACCGTCCCCATTTTTTTAAATTTTAAAATCATCAAAAAGCACTACAGTTGATACAATTCAACTGTAGTGCTTTTTTATTTGTTTTAAATGCTTTTTTATTTGATTTAAATGCTTTTTTATTTGTTTTAAATGCTTTTTTATTTGTTTTAAATATTTTAAAGATTTATTTTAAACATTTATTTTAAACATTTTAAACTAATGCTTCTGTTTTTGTATCCGCTTTAGTCTTGGCTTCTGCCTCAGCTTTTGCTTCTGCGGCTTCCATCATACTCTTGACTTTCATAAGTCTAGTAAGGGCGCCTCTTTCATTTTCATCAAGTTTCATTTGAATATATTTTATTGTCTCCTGCAATTGAGGGATTGTCATATACTCTAATGCATTAACTCTTCTTCTTGTTTTCTCAATTTCGTCAGCCATTAATTGACAAGACTTTTCAACTTCGGCTAGTTCTAATAGAGTTGGAAGAATGGTGTATAATTTTTCTATAGCTCCGTCAAGTTCTGCTGAAGTGTTGGCGAAACCATATGGGTAAATACTTCCTTCATCATTTTCTAGCTTTCTTTTAAATTCCATCTTAGGAACGTTAACGCTCATGATGTTTTTAGTTGAAACCTCTACTGAGATTTGTTCTTTCGGGTAAGCAATTGCTTCTTCCAAAAGTTCAGAAGACATTAATGCCCTTGCCATGACAAAATCCTTAAATGAGTCACCTAACATTTCTTCAACTTTCGCTCTAAGTTTATGATTGTATTTAACAAGATCTATGAATCTTCTCATAAGTTCATCTTGTTTATCTTTCAAAAGCTTATGACCTCTTGTTGCAGTTGTTAATCTTTTCTTTAGTCCGGTGAGCTCCATTCTTGTAGGATTGACATTAAGTCTTGCCATGGTTATTCACCTTCTTTTTTATCTAAGTATTTTTCTAAATATTCATCTCTAATTCTTTTAAGCTCTGTTCTAGGAAGTATAGATAATAATTCCCATCCAAGAGTTAAAGTTTCTTCAATTGCTCTGTTTGTTTCAAAACCTTGAGCTACGTATTTATTTTCAAAAGCTTCAGCAAATTTAGCATAAGCTTTATCTGCATCAGATAAAGCAGATTCACCTAAGATAACTGCTAATTCTTTTGCTTGCTTACCTTGAGCATAGGCTGCAAATAATTGGTTCATTGTATCTGCATGATCTTCTCTTGTTTTATCTCTACCAATACCTTTATCTTTAAGTCTTGAAAGTGATGGTAAAACATTTATTGGAGGCATTATACCTTTCTTGTAAAGTTCTCTTGAAAGTATAATCTGTCCCTCTGTAATATATCCTGTAAGGTCAGGAATTGGATGTGTTTTATCATCTTCTGGCATTGTTAGTATCGGTATTTGAGTGATAGAACCCTCTTTACCTTTTATTCTTCCTGCTCTTTCATATAAAGTAGAAAGGTCAGTATATAGGTAACCTGGATATCCTCTTCTACCTGGAACTTCTTTTCTTGCTGCTGAAACTTCACGAAGAGCTTCGCAATAGTTTGTAATATCAGTCATTATAACTAGAACGTGCATACCTAATTCATAAGCTAAATATTCTGCTGTTGTTAAAGCCATTCTAGGAGTAGCTATACGCTCAACTGCAGGGTCATTTGCAAGATTCATAAATAAAACAGTTCTATCAATAGCTCCTGTTTTAGTAAAGTCTTCTACGAAGTATTGAGCTTCTTCGAAAGTTATACCAACCGCTGCAAATACAACAACGAATTTAGAATCAGAATTTTTAACTTTTGCTTGTCTTGCGATTTGAGCTGCAAGTTCAGCATGTGGAAGACCCGCTCCTGAGAAAACAGGAAGTTTTTGTCCTCTAACTAATGTATTCAAACCATCAATAGCCGAAACCCCAGTTTGAATAAATTCAGATGGGTAGTTTCTAGCATATGGGTTAATAGGTTCCCCATTAATATCAAGCTTTTTATCAGCTATAATTTTTGGGCCACCATCTTTAGGTCTTCCAAGTCCGTCAAAGACTCTTCCAAGCATATCTTCAGAAACCCCAATTTCAAGAGGTCTTCCTAAGAATTTTGCTTTTGTTCCTTTTAAATTTATACCTGTAGATCCTTCAAATATCTGTACTACTGCTTTATCTTGTGATATTTCAAGAACCTTACCACTTCTAATTTCACCAGTTTGCATTTCAATTTCAACAAGTTCATCGAAAGTTACACCGCTAACTTTATCAACAACCATTAAAGGTCCAACAACCTCACTTACTGTTTTGTACTCTTTAAGCATTAGCTACACCGCCTTCCGCTATGAGCTTATCCATTGCTTCTACTAAATCTACTGCTATTTTATCAATATTATCAATATCTTCTTCTGCAATATACTTAGATCTCGCTATTCTGTCTCTTATGTCTCCCATATCTATAATTTCTTTTAGATATACACCAGCTTTAAGAGCTTTTTCTGCTTCATCTCCAAAAGCTAATATTAATTTTAACATCTTATATTGTTTAGCTAAAGAAGCATAAGTATCTATTTCATGGAAAGCATTTTGCATCAAATAATCTTCTCTAATAGATTTTGCTACTTCAAGTTTTAGTCTATCTTTTTCAGAAAGAGCATCTATACCAACAAGTCTAACTATTTCATCTAAACTTGCTTCTTCTTGAAGTAAACTCATTGCTTTTGTTCTAAGGAAAACCCAATCTTCTGCAACATTTTCATTCATCCATCTTCCTACTTTTTCCAAGTAAAGAGAATAAGAACTTAACCAGTTAATAGCAGGGAAGTGTCTTTTATAAGCAAGTTGAGCATCTAGTCCCCAGAAAACTTTAACTATTCTTAAAGTTCCTTGAGTTACAGGCTCTGATAAATCTCCACCTGGAGGGGAAACTGCACCAATAGCTGTAAGCGCTCCTTCTCTATTATCTTCACCTAAACAAATAACTTTACCAGCTCTTTCATAGAACTCAGCAAGTCTTGAACCAAGATAAGCTGGGTAACCTTCGTCACCAGGCATTTCTTCAAGTCTACCAGACATTTCTCTTAAAGCCTCTGCCCAACGTGATGTGGAGTCAGCCATAAGAGCAACTGAATAACCCATGTCTCTGAAATATTCTGCTATTGTAATTCCTGTATAAATTGAAGCTTCACGAGCTGCAACCGGCATATTAGATGTGTTTGCAATAAGTACAGTTCTCTTCATTAATGTAGATCCTGTTTTAGGGTCTTTTAATTCTGGGAACTCATTAAGAACGTCTGTCATTTCATTTCCACGCTCTCCACAACCTATGTAAACAACTATTTCAGCATCTCCCCATTTTGCCAATTGATGTTGAACAACTGTTTTACCAGAACCGAAAGGACCTGGAACACATGCTGCTCCACCTTTAGCTACTGGGAAGAATGTATCTACAATTCTTTGTCCTGTAACAAGTGGTGAAATAGGATTTAATTTTTGAGCATATGGTCTACCTTTTCTAACAGGCCATTTTTGCATCATAGTTAATTCTTTAAGACCGTTTGCTGTTTCAACTTGGCAAACAACTTCTTCTATTGTAAACTCTCCATCTTTAATGCTTTTAATCTTACCTTCAATACCATATGGTACCATTATTTTATGAAGTACAACAGAAGTTTCTTGTACTGTACCAATAACATATCCAGGCTTAACCTCATCTCCTACAGCTAGCTTAGGTTCAAAAACCCATTTTCTTTCTCTACTTAAAGGTAAAACTTCAACCCCTTTTGTTAAAAAGCTACCAGCTTTTTCTGCTAATTTATCAAGTGGTCTTTGGATACCATCAAATATAGCTTCTAAAAGACCTGGTCCCAATTCAACACTTAAAGGTTCTCCGGATGAAATTACAGGGTCCCCTGGTCCTAAACCAGAAGTTTCTTCATAAACCTGTATAGAAGCTTTATCGCCCCTCATTTCAATTATTTCACCGATAAGACCTTGATTACCAACTTTTACAACGTCATATATATTAGCATCATCCATTTCCTCAGCAACAACTAGAGGTCCGGATACTTTAATTATTCTACCAGTTTTCAAGTTACTTACCTACCTTCCTTATAAAATATTAACTCCAACGGCTTTTTCCACATTATCATTAATTCTTTGCATTCCAATATTAAGTGATCCTTGATTGCTTGGAATTAATATAATAGCGGGTACTGTTTGCCTGTTATATCTCTCAATAGTTTCATCAATATTTTTAGCAATCTGCTCAGTAACAAAAATAACTGCGTAATTGTTCATGGCCATTTTGTCTATAGTTTTTTTAGCTTCCTCAGCTTCAATTACAGGATAAACATCAATTCCAATAGCTTTAAAAGCTAATACAGAATCTTTATCTCCTACTACACCAATCTTATACATAAATATCACGCAGCCTTTCTCTTATGACATCTGCAGCTATGTTGTTTAATTTCCCAACCATTATAATTCTAACTATTTTTATTTCATTTTCCTTAGCATAAATGTATGCCAAAAGAGGTTCTGCTCCAAAACTAACATATTTAGCATCTTTAATGAAATTCATGATGAAATTATCAGACAACATTTCAAATTTATTCAATCTGCCCGTTTTACTAAATTCATCTATACCAAATTTTAAAACTTCACTATAATTGGTATAATCTAGTTTAGAAATAATATTTTCATTGGATTCATTCAACAATTGAACTAAAGTATCTATATCTATAGTTCCTCCTTCAAGTAAAGCTTGTTGAAGGAATTCTCTATCTTTTTTTTGTTTCTTTATTCTTAATAAAGTTTTTAAATTTGATAAATCTACATTTATTTTTACAAATTTAAGTAGATAATCAATATTAAGTTCTGTTGCAATAGAAAGCATATTCTTATACATATAAGAATCCAAAATAATATCTATTTTTTGAGGATCTTTTTCTTTTTCATAAGATTCCTCTACTTTCTCAACAGCTTCTCTCATAATTGGATTAAGATCATAATAGTCCTTTAGCTCAATTATGTTTTTTAACACATTGGTGTCAATAGTACCCACTGGTATAAACAAATAAGACAAATCTTTACCCAGTGCATTACCCTTTATTAGAACTTTGATGTTATGATAGTCATACCTAACACTCATTAAATCAATTATCTTTTTCTCAGGTGAAACATTATACATAAGTGAATACAAACTTTTAAGTTCTTCTGAAAGAACTATTTCGTAATCCTCTGGCTTTTTAGCTTTTGGCATATGAGCCCCGTACTCTGTTTCTCCTAAAATTTTAAAAGATTCAACCGTGGTACTACTATCTATCATTCTATCAAGCTTTGCTCTATCAAGGAGTTTTGTTTCAATTGCTCTAAGCCTACTTACTGCTTGAGCATAAGCTACATTACTCATTAGCTAGCCTCCCTTAGTTGAATAAAGCACGTGCAACTTCAGCTTCAAGCTCATCTCTAAAAGAGTTAACTAAGGCTTCAAAAGTATTATTGATTTCAATTCCAGCTTTAGCTAAAACGAATCCACCCTTCATTTCTCTTTTTTCCAAACTTAGCTTTAATGTTCCCAATTTACCTGCCTTTTTTAATTCAGTGTTTATTTCCAGCATAAGATTAGGAGTTACAGCACTATTATTCATTCCTACTATAATTTCTTCATCACCATCTATAGGTAAAGATAAAATGCTTTCTTTAATAAATTTTGCATGATCTTCTGCAGAAATTTTAGAAAGTTCTTCAACTGCAAGTGCAAAAGTATTGTTTAATACTTGTTGCTTTGCCTCAAGTTTCATATTTCTTACTGTAAGCTGTGCATTTGATAAAACTCTTTCACTTCTTGTTTTTGACTCAACTTTAGCTTTTTCTATAAGAAAATCGCCTTCTTTTTCAGCTTGAGCTATGCTTTTATCAATTATATTTTTTTCATTAGATCTAGCCTCTGCTAAAAGCTGTTCTGCTTTTTTATTAGCGTCCTCTATGATCTTAGATGTTAAAGTATTTAAATTAGACACAAAATATCACTCCAAATCAAATTAGACATTTTAAACTAGATATTTTAAATTATACATTCAAGATTATGAACAATGATACAACGAAGTTAAGTAATGCATATGTTTCAACCATAACTGCGTATATAACACCCTTCATTACATGCTCAGGTCTTTTTGCAAGAATTGACATAGCTGCTGCTGCAGTTTTACCTTGTGAAATAGCTGAACTCCATCCTGCTAAAGCTATTGGAAGAGAACCCATAAATATAAAGAATCCTTGCTCTAATGTTGGGTTAGTTCCGCCTAAAACACCAACTTTTATTAAAATAATTAACGCAATAACGAATCCATATAAACCTTGAGTACCTGGTAAAACGTCAAGTATAATAGATTGACCAAATTTTTCTGGATCTTCTGTTACAACTCCTGCTGCTGCTTGCCCTACAAGGCTAATACCTTTTGCTGACCCTATACCACTTAAACCTGCCGCTAAAGCTGCTCCTAGTAAAGATAAAATTAATCCACCATTGTTGTTTAATAAAAATTCCATGAAAGTACCCATTATTCTTTCCTCCTACTTAATTTTGAATTTTATTGTTTTTGATATTTATAAATTTATTTGATGATTTGAAAGGGGTAAACTTTTTCCCTCCGCCCTCATAAAATTTGTTGAAAAATTCTAGGTATTGAAGTCTTGCAGTGTGTACATATGAACCCAAAGCATTTATTGCTAAATTAAATGCATGTAAAGCAACAAATAAAATTGGACCTAAAATGTAAACAAATGGTGCTGGTATCAATTTAATAATCATATTAAAGGCCGATGCTATAAATCCAGTAGCTAACCCCAAAGCCATAAGTCTAGAGTAAGAAACCACATCTCCAAAATATCCTGTTATATTGTATACTCCAAAAATACCTCCACCTATTTTTCCACCAATACTCTTTGCATCTCTTCCTTGAGTTAGAAATAATGAAATTAAACCAAATATTAATAATATCATTCCTATAGAACTTGATGGAACTAAACCCATAAGAAGTGCACCTATAACAGTTATAGCCCATGTAGCTACATCATATAATGCATCCTTAATTTTGTTTTGTCTTATTAAAATATAAGCTTTTATTCCGAGTCCAACAAATATATGAACTATACCAAAAGCAAATGAAATAATAAGTATTTTATTTATTTCTGTGCCGGGATTCAATAAATATGGCACATTATCTATTCCAAAAAGTGAACTTGGCGCATCTCCAAACCATCCTCCATAGATAATACCCCAAACAGTTGTTGAAATTCCAAGGTAGAAAATCAACTTAGCAAAACTTCTTTGTGCTTTTTCAAGTGGAAGGATTTTTAATGCAATAAAAGTTCCTAATACCATGATAATACCATAGCCTGCATCTGACAGCATCATGCCAAAGAATATAAGATAAAATACTGATAAAATAGGTGTTGGGTCTATTTCTCCATAATTAGGCAAAGAATACATTTCTGTTATACTTTCAAAGGGTTCAACAAAAGCATTATTCTTTAATTTAATAGGCACAACATCTTCTTCACTAGCTTCAATAAATTCCAAAAAATATTCTGAGTTCAAAGTATCTTCCACTATTTCTTCAAGCTGAGCGTTTTCTTCTACACTATTCCAACCTTCGATAAGAATAATGTTTTCACTTTTACCAAAATTATCACAAATCTTAGCTCTATTTAATGAACTTTCAATATGATCATAAGCTATTATTAATTGCTCATATTCCTTATTTTTAGCTGAAGCTTGTTGTGAAATTTTTTCTATTTCTTCTTCTATTTTCAAAATCTCTTCTTTGTGCTTTTTAATTACATCCAAAGGTTTTTTATCATATTGAAAGCTAGCTTTACTAAAAGCATGCTCCTTAAAAATTTCATTTGCAGTATCTTCTAGTTCTTTTAAGATTACCACAAACAAATAAGTATCATTTTTATCCTGACTTATTACTTCTAAATAAGTAGAATCATTTTTTTGTGAAAATTCTTTTTGAAATGATTCCATTAAACTTGTTGGCATAGTTCCAACAAAAGCTGATGTTAATGAAAGATCTTTTAAATCATCAAAAGGTGAATCAAACTCTACCCATGATTTCAATGCTTCTACTTCACCCTGAAGCTTTGTTTCCTGGTTATGTAGAAGATTAAGCTTTTCATCCATACTTTTCAAATCTTCATAAATTGATTCCCATTGAGATTTTTTCATAAAATCTTCTACTTCTTCAAATGTGAAGGTCTTTTTTCCTTCTTTTAAAGCTTTTAGACCTTTTTCTTTCTTAATATATTTGTCTAAAAAATCAATAGAAAACTTTACTTTTGATAATTGGTTCTCAATTTGATGAATCTCATCATTGTTGGATGCAATACTCAAAAAGCTAGTATCTTCTTCCTTTAAACTTTCATGAAGGTTTTTAAATTGTATTCCTTCAAATTTTTGTAGATTTTGAAGAAGCTCTTCCTTTTGTGATTCAAAAGCATACAGATTAAACTTGTTCATTTTAACTATTGCCATTGATATTCACGATCCTCTCCATTACTAACTTAACTGCTCCTTGAATTTTTTCCTTTGGAACATTCAATATGGTATTCTTTTCAGATTCTCCTTCTTCCAGGATAGGTTTTGAGTTTTCTTTTGCTTTTTCTACAGCTGATGTAATAATTCCATTTGCAATAGTTCTTTTCTCAGCTAAAAGAGTTTTATACTCTTCCAAAGCCTTTACTTCTGCTGTTTTAACTATTTGAGTTTTTTCAGCTAAAGCTTTTTTTACAATTTCATTGGCCTTTTCCTCTGCTGCTTTTATTTCATTTAATGCTTCTATTGCCAAGTTCTCACCACCTTTACAAATAATTCTGAATATTCTATTCATAGATAAATATAACCCACTAAGTTATACTATGAAACTTACTAAGCTATAATAACTAACTTGATATGATTTAAACTCTAATGCTTTATGTAGTATTAATAACAGCTTATTTTTTTTATTATACTACTTTTACTATTAATTTATCAATATGTCTTATATATTAATATTTGGTTGTAAAACGCTATTACTCCTTTTATACTACAAAATACTAATAATTACTAGCATTATTATTTTTTTAACGAACTTTAATGTGTTTTATAAATTGTTTTGTACGCATTCTGTAATTTCCTTAGTTTCATTTATTCCTTCACTTTCATAAAGATAATAACAGTTTTTCTTTACTATCAATGTTTCTTGAATAAATTTTTCTAGATTAATAGAATATTTTTCTATATGAAGTTTATTCTTATCTAGATTTAAATATTCTTTTAACACAATATTTTTGACTATTTTCAGCTCTTCATTTGTTAATAATCTATCCAAAAATCCTGGCAACCATCTTTTCTTATTATATAACAAATAATCAAACTTTATTATTTCCTTTAATACTTTACTATCTTTTCCTAACTTTTCTTCATTAAACTCTATAAAAATCTTGTAATAATCTGCATTAGAAATATTTCTACTCAAATACCCTTTTTCTTCAAAAAATTCTCCTAAACTACTATAAAAATCAAATGGTGTGGTAAAGGAACCAACAAAATATTTTAATATATTTTCAAACTTTTTTGAATTATAGTATTTATCTACTACATGCTCTACTCTTTTTAATTTTATTAGTTCCCAATAATCCATTGTATTAGTCTTTAATATTTCATAAGGGGGAACCGGAGAATATTTCATGCCCCATTTTTCCACTTCCGCTTTCATAGGTGTTCCATCAATAATCTTTAAAAACCCTAATTGTATTTCTTCTGGTTCCATTTGATAAATATCATTAAAAGAATTTCTACAAGAATTATAATCTTCCCCAGGCAAGCCTGCAATTAAATCCAAGTGTTGCTTTATATTTTTTAAGTTTTTAACCTGTTTAACTTTTTCACTAATATTTTCTGTATTAACTTTTCTATTTATATTCTCTAAGATTTCTACATTGGTGGTTTGAACTCCTACTTCAAATTGGAATCTTCCTTCAGGTGCCCTTGATAATAACTCAACCTCTCCAGGGGTTAATAAATCTGCTGAAATTTCAAAATGAAACATGGTATTTGTATTTAACTCTATTAAAAATCTCCAAATTTCCATTGCAAATTTTACGTTACAATTAAAAGTTCTATCTACAAACTTAACTAACTTTACTCCTTTACTTGAAAAAAAATCCAATTCTTTTTTAACCGTTTCTATATCTCTAAATCTAACATTTAAATCAGTGGCAGATAAACAGTATTTACATCCAAAAGGACAGCCTCTTGAAGCTTCATAATATAATATCTTATTATCCATAGCTTCATCATCCTCAGTATAAGGAAATTTAACTTTATTTATATCCATCAAAGAACGCTTTCCTGAATAAAGCACTTCATTTCCCACTTTATAATAAAGTCCTTTTATTTTCTTTAATCCATCTAATATATTATCTCTATTTTTATTATTAATATTTGCTATTTTATATTCTATAAGTTCTTTATAAGTTTCTTCCCCTTCTCCTTCAATAATTATATCTCCATTATTATCTCTTAAAAACCTCAATCCATCAAAACTAACTTCTGGCCCTCCAAAAAACACTTCTGTTTGTGGTGAAATTAACCATACTAGTTTTGCTAAATGTTTAACCATATCAATATTCCAAATATAACAAGAAAAGCCTATCATATCTGGTTTTTCTTTTAATAAATCCTCTAAGATTCTTTCTTCTCTATCATTGATTGAAAATTCTTTAATAATACATTGATAATTTAAATCCTTTGTATACTTTTCTAAATACCTTATTGCGATATTAGAATGAATAAATTTTGCATTTATCCCTACTAATAAAACTTTTAAATCTTTCATTTAATTACCCTTTCTTTTGTGCTTTAATATAAAACATACCATTCGAATCTTTTTCGTAAAGTATTTCAAATTTACTATTAAGCAACTCTTTAATTTCATTTAAATTATTTTGTTTTAAAAGATTAAAATCTTTATGCTGAAGACTTTTAATTTTTCTATATGGAAGAATTACTTTTATACTTACATCTATAGTTTCTCCACGCTTTTTATCAATATCCCAAATATAAAGAAACCCATCTTTATCTAAATACTCATAGATTCTTTGAATAAATTTACTTTTCTCCTTTTTAGAAAGCATTCTTCCAAAAGTTAAAAATGAAGCACAAGTATTGTAATTATCTTTTCCTTCATTATGAGCAGATTTACTTTCTTTTATGTATTTTACATCCATGGTTTCCTTGCTAGTTCTGCAAATATTATATATAATTCCCCAGTTATCATATCCAATGTCTAAAACATCTCCATTAAATCTGATATTTTCCATATTAACTATTATATCACCTTTCACTGTTTTCCTCCTCAATTTCACAAAATTCGTCTTTAATTTTTTATATCACTTTAAAAATCAAACCACTTAAATATCTTCCCTATAGAATATTTCTACAAAAAAACGATAATTCCTCCATTTAATGGTAGAATCATCGTTTAGATATTACTTTTCTTTATTTATAACTCTGTAGAAATCCAACATAAAGCCTGCTGTTGTAATTTGTGCTTCCCTTAAAATTTCTTCAGAAATTTTCTTATATCGCATTTCTATATTTTTTATATAATCATATTTCATATCAATTTTGTTAGCAAAAACCGCATTTTTCTTTACATACATATCTACACTTTCATAATCTTTTATACCTTTTTCAACTCCATATGGATAATTACTAAGAATTTTACTTATTATCCACAATTCAAAATTTCTATGCTTATTCAACAAATGATTACTAACATGTTGCGGTACTGTAGCATCTTGAATCAAGTGGCATGATGCCCCGAAAAAAAATACTCCTTTATTCATATCTCCCGCTTCAATATATGCTAAAGCTTTATCATAATATTTAAGACACTCATCCAAAGCATTAGAAAATCCATATAAGCCCCTTTGTTTTTCATAATGATAAAAATGATTTGAGCTTTTAAAATCTTGATCTGCCCAAGTAACTCCTTCATTTATACACTTAAGATGACTTTTAAAAAATTCATACTCCTTTTGGTATCCTTCATTCTTCAATATAATAACCGATTTATCATTAATATATTTGTGGGTAATACAATGTGTTTTTAAAATCAATTTTTTAATAGGGTTAACAGCAAACATAACACTTTTTATAGTTTTACCAAAGGTATGCTCTATTTTTTTCTTCATGTTCATTTCTCCATTCTTAGTTTTGTTTTTTTATTTAAGCTTTCTATATTTTCTTGAAGTCCATGCAAGATAAAATATTAATATAAAAACTAAAGTAACTATAAAAGAAAAAATCATTTTATAATTCATTCTATTAATAGTCCCCTTTTCAACAATATGAATACTATATAAAATCCCATTCTTACTATCCATTACATATAAACCATTTTTATAAAACTTTATGGATTGAATTTTATCATTGTTATTAATTTCAACAATCTTTTTTAAAACTAAATCAAAATTTAAAAGATATATGCTTTTTTTACAATTATCATAAAAATAAATTCCATCTATTTCTCCCAAAGTTCCCCATTTATCTATTGCTAAACAATTTATTTCATTTATATTATCACTTTGATAGATAGGTGCCGGTGGATTTTCATTAGGATGATTATCCAAAACAGGAAAAACCATTTTTCCTTCTCCGTCAGTAAATCTTGGAGAACTAATAGGGTCTCCTCCACTGAAATCTGGCCAACCGTACCAATTTTTAGATTTTATTTCATAAATATAATCAGAATCTCCTTTAATAGGCCTTTCCCCTCTATTCTCCATTCCACCAACTGAGGCTAATAATTGAGATCTACTATTAAAATCTAGTCCTTTAATATTTCTTATTCCCCAAGCAAATGTTGTTCTGTCTCCCGTTTCTAGATTATAAATAATTACTGAAGCATTTCCTGGAAAATGTGCTGGAACTATCTGTCCTTCAACGCTCTTAGAATTCTCATTTACAAAAGCACCCGTTTTTGATTCTCCATGATTTATTCCTCTTAAATTTATTTTATAGGGGGTTAAATCATGGTTAAAAGGATACTCTCTCGTCCACAAATTATCTTTTCCTACAACCCCAGAATTTGTTGCCGCTCCAATAGTTATGTATAAAAAACCTTCACTTTGTTTAATAATACTTTTATTATAATCTCCGTAATTAGGTAGATCTTTCATTATTTCTGTTAATTCTTTATTATCAATCTCAAATTTATATAAATAGTTGTTTGATACAAAAAATAAACTTCCACAATAATATTCCATTGAGTATATATTTAAATTTTCATTTTTTAAAATATCATAACTTTTACCATTTTCTTCAACCACTTGTACTCTATTATTATATGAAATATAACAATTATTATTTTCATCAAAAGTAAAATCTGTTGAATCAATGATTCCTTTATACTTTAAATTATAACTCATATTTTCTTCAAATAAATCTATTGAATATTCTTTCCACAAATATTTATTTAAAATAAAAGTACTAAAAATACTAAGCAAAACAACAATTCCAAATTTAAATACTATTTTGATATAATCCTTCATAAATTCACCTACCCATTAGTCTCCTACTAAATTTATATTTTATAATAGGAAATTTATGAATACTTATTATTTTAAATTCACCTAAGTTTAACAAACTTATCATTACCATTATAATACTATTTTTATATAAAATGAATTGGTTTTTTAAAAAACCAAGAACTGTTTTGTGATTTTTTAGTGTTTTTTTATATTGAAATATTAAACATTCTATGCAAATGTTATTACTTATTTAATTTTTTATTGTTTTTTTGCTATTTTATTATATAATAGTATATGTCGATGCATGTCGATAAAATAATTTAATGGGGGATTAAAATGAAAAAGACTGGAAAAAGTTTCATCAAGGATCTTGGCCTTTGGATTATAATTTCTATGGTTTTAGGTATAATCGTAGGAGTTATAATGGGTGAAAAGGCATCAATGTTTGCTCCACTTGGGGATATTTTTATGCAATTAATTAAAATGGTAGTAATTCCATTGGTGGCTGTATCAATTATCACTGGTGCTGCTTCAATTGGTAATTCAAAATCTGCTGGTAAAATAGGAATTGCTACTTTCGCTTATTACTTAGGAACAACCGCTTTTGCTGTATGTTTAGGTTTATTATTTGGACAACTTTTCAAACCTGGTACTGGTCTTGAGTTATCAAAAGTTCAAGCTTTATTCTCACTTGAATATGCGGATAAAGGTGGAATACCTGGTTTTTGGGAAACTGTTAAAGGAATTATTCCTACAAATCCAATTGCATCATTAGTTAACGGAAACATCTTACAGATATTATTCTTTAGTTTATTCTTTGGCTTTGGTATTTCTACTATAGAAAAAAATAAAAAAGAAACTGTTTTAACTTTCTTTAACGGTGTTACAGACGCTCTTATTTTTGTTATTTTAAAAATTATGTATTTAGCTCCTATCGGCGTATTTGCTTTAATGGCAGATGCAACAGGAACTTTAGGCTTAGATTTATTAAAATTAGTTGGTAAGTTACTTATAGTTTATACTTTTGCACTTTTACTTCATACTTTTGGTTTCTATCCATTAATGGTTCAAATATTTTCAAAAACAAAAGCTATGGATTTTATAAAAAAGATTTACCCTGTTCAATTAGTTGCTTTATCTACAGCTTCTTCTATGGCAACTCTTTCTGTAAACATGGAGGTTTGCGAAGAATCTTTAGAAGTTTCAAAAGAAACTACATCTTTCGTACTTCCATTAGGAGCAACAATAAATATGGATGGTAATGCAATATACTATGCTCTTGCTGCTTGTTTCTTTGCACAATTATTTGGAATAGAATTAGGAATGGCTCAATATATTGCAATAATTATAACAGCTACTGTTGGTTCTATTGGTCAAGCAGGGGTTCCTGGTCCTTCATTACTAGTGGTTTCAGTATTAATCGCTGCTAATATTCCACTTCAAGGATTACCTTTGTTATTTGCAGTTGATAGAATCTTTGACATGATGAGAACAGCTGTTAATGTAACAGGAGATGCTTCTTGTGCAGTAATAGTTGATCAATTAAGAGAAGTTTAATTTAAATCTATAAAGCAATGCAAATAAAAAACGCTGAATGGCGTTTTTTTTATTTGCATTTATATAGAATTTTACCTTACCATGTCACTCCTTTATTTCCATCAATCTACTATGTAAATGTTTAATGATTTTTGTAATAATATAAAGGTAGCTTGTACTGATTTTATAATTAAATCATTTATCAAATTAAATATTTAATTAAAAAACTCTTTATAGGTATCCAGTACAAATATTGATTAGCCTACATTATATTCTTTACAAAAACAGGAGGTATTTACATGAATCATAAAAAAATTGCATCTTTTATCGCTACCTTACTTATATTTGGAAACACTGTAACTGCCAATGCAAGTATTATTAATCATAAAGTTACTAGTGGTGATTCAATATGGAAAATTTCTCAAACATATAATATGACCTCTTCTGAATTAATGAACTTAAATAAACTAACCTCAAATACAATTTATATTGGACAAATTTTAAAAGTTAATGATTCTACTATTGAAGATTATCAAGTAGTTTCAGGGGATTCTTACTGGAAAATTTCTCAGAAGTTTAACACAACAGTGGATAAATTACTTCAACTAAACAATACTACCTCCACAACCCTAAAGATTGGACAAGTTCTTTATGTTCCGTTTAATTCATCATCAATTAATGTTTCAAATAGTACATCTAGTACATCAAACAATACAGTAGAAACTAAAATCACTACTTACACAGTAAAATCTGGGGATTCTCTTTGGAAAATTTCTCAAACTTTTAATACAACCGCTGAAAATTTAATGACAATAAATAATCTAACCTCTTCATCAATATATATTGGACAAGTATTGAAATTAACATCTTCTACTTCAAATACACCAATAAAAGAAACGATAATTGAAGAACCTGTCACTAAAATTGAAACTATAAATTACACAGTTACATCAGGAGATAATTTATGGAACATAGCTCAAAAATATTGTACAACCATGAATGCTATAAAATCCAGCAATTCACTTGCCACTGATATTTTAATGCCTGGGCAAATTATAACTATTCCTGTAAATTCTAAAGAAACGGTGGCTCCAGTAGGAATAACTATGACACGAAAAAGATCAAATGACAATTATGGTGATCTTTACACTTGGGAAAACGGAAGAAGATTGTTCACTGTTGGACAAACTGCTACATTAAAAGACTTAACTTCTGGAATAACTTTTAACGTAAAATATTACGGTGGTTCAAATCATGCTGATATAGTAACTTTAACTCAGCAGGATACCGATAAATTAAAAAAAGTGTTTCCCTCTTGGTCTTGGAGCAGCATGAAACCAATGGTACTTTATTTCTCACAAAATGGTGTAAATCATCAATTAGCAGTAAGTATTACAGGCATGCCTCATTCCTCAACAGATATATTTACAAACGGTTTAGATGGTCACATAGATATGTATTTTTATAATTCTACAAGCCATGTAAATAACACAATAAATACTACTCATCAAAATAATATTTTAATAGCTAATGGACAATAAATAGCTTAATATACTGACATAAAAAGTAATAAAATATCCAGACCTCTCATAATTATTAATATTAGATTTGTTTAAAAAGCTATTAAAATAACTTTTTATTTTAAACAAATCATAAATATATAAAATTTGAGAGGTTTTTTAAATGATTAAAGATAAATTCCTTAAGAACTCTATAGTTCTAACTTTAACCAACTCCACTACCGGAGTTTTAAGATTTGTTTTTTCAATAATTTTATCAAGAGAACTTGGTGCAGAGGGTATGGGTTTATTCTCTCTTATTATGCCAATTTATGATCTTTTCGCTTGTTTGATTTGCGGTGGAATGGTGACTTCTATTTCTAAACAAACCTCTGAGTTTCACAGTAAAAAAGATATGCGAAATATTCATAGAACAATTAAGGTAACCTTATTTTTTGACTCCCTTTGGTCACTTATAATTATTGCTTTTCTATTTTTAAATTCAAATTACATCTCTCTTAAGATTATAAAAGATAGTAGAAGTCTACAAAGTATTTGGTACATATGCCCGGCTTTATTATTTGTTGCTTTATCTTCTATAATTAAAGGATATTTTTATGGAACTTACGATGTAAAAACTCCAGCAATAATAGATATTTTTGAGAAGTCATTAAGAATTGCTGCTGTTGTATTTGTAATAGAATTTTTCTCTTTGAAAGGCATTGAAAGCACAGTTACAGCCGTTTATATGGCTTTAGCTTGCGGTGAAATATTAAGTTTTATCCTTCTTTACATTACATATAAATACAGAAAAATTAAAGATAACATCAATAAATTTCCTACTCATGCAAGTGAAAGTAATTCACAACTATTATTTAATATTTTAATAATGTCTATCCCTTTAAGTATTAACGGTTTTTTATCCACCGGAATTTCCACCGTTTCTACTTTGATTTTACCTAGACGACTTGTACTGGCTGGTTTTGATCACGGAACTGCTTTAGCTATAATAGGAAAATTTTCTGGAATGGCTTTAACCATAATTTATTTTCCGTTGGTGGTAGTAATGTCCATGGCCATAGTTCTTATACCTGAAATTTCGGAGAATATTGCTAATAAAGATTACTACACTCTAGAAAAAAGATTAAATGGAGTATTAAGAATTTCTTTGTTACTTGGTTTGTCTACCATGGCCATTTGTATAGGTATGCCTAAAGATTTAGGAAATCTTTTCTACGGAAGAACAGATTTAGCAACTTATATAGTTTTCGCAGCTTTATCAGCTCCTTTCACATATTTATCCGCTACATCTTTTAGTATATTAAATGGACTAGGTAAACAAGGAGTTTTATTAAAAAATTCAATAATCATGTCCATTGAAGAATTAATTCTACTATACATATTAACCTCAATCCCAAGTGTAAATATACTGGGTTATGGCATAAGCTTAATGGTTACTTCTTTAACAGCTTATATAATGAATTTAAAAGAAATACGTAAGAAATGTAATATTCAAATGAATTTTAAAGAGGTTTTTATTTATTTGTTAGTAACTATGATAATATTTCTATTCACAAATATCTTTAGCATAATAATACCTGATTTATACTTCAAAACAAAAATTATTTCTTTAATTTTTATTGGTTTTGGTTTGTATTTCGCTTTGACTACAATACTTACAAAGAATATGGTGAACCGTGACTTTTAAATTTAAGTTAGTACCCATTTTTTCTCTATCACATCCTTCTTCTATACAAAAAGCGACTCAAATACTTGAGTCGCTTTCACTATACCATTCTTTTCAAAATTCCATTAGGTATAAACCTTTTGAATCTTTCTGGAAAAGCATCCATATCTTTTTTAGTTATTCCTTTTGTTAGTACCAATCCATATACATAAGAAATTACTCCCATACCTATGGCAAATATACTTGCAATTATATTATTTAAATTCTCAGGCACTAATTCTTTGGCCAAAGTATAAATAACTGTAAAAGTTCCAAGTACAATGAAACCCATAAATAATGATGCTAAAAATGGTTTCCATGCATACTCTATCAACTTCACTCTAATGTTTAGTTCTTTCTTGATAAGCCTATAGTTCATAATAAGCGGTATCAAAAACATAACGTAATTACCAAATACAGCCCCTATAATATTAAGTTCTGGTACACCTACCAATATATAGTTTACAACTATTTTGCCTGCTATACCCAATACTATGTACAAAGTTGATAAGTACATTTTACCTATACTTTGAAGTATAGTTGTTTGTATTAATACTACTGAATTAAGCACTAAAACTATTGCTCCAAAATATAATAAAAATGCGCCTTCCGCTGCTCCTGTAAACAACATAAAGATTGGTCTTCCTAAAACAGCAAGTCCAACCGCTGAAGGTAAAGCTAATAAAAAACAAAATCTAAAAGCATAATTAATTTTATGCTGAACTGCTTCTCTATCTTTCAATGCTGATGCACCAGATAAAGCTGGTAGTAAAGATACTTGAAATGCTGAAATCAATGCAATAGGAACACCTAGTAATGTTCTATACACATTTAGCAATGCAAATCTTTCATTAGCATAGGTTGTCGTAAATCCTATATCTAAAAGTCTTGATTTTACAATTTTTAAATCAATTATATTGCCTGAGTATTGAAGTCCTACACATACTACTAAAGGTATTCCATAATAAAGTATCTTTTTGATAGTAGCTTTATTTGTATTAGAACTTTTATCTTGATACCCTTTAGGAACTCTGATAATTTTATTTTTCTCATACATTACAATCATATAAACTGCTGCAATAAAAGCTCCAATAGATGTACCTAATGTACCACCCGCTGCTCCTGCATCTACTCCAAATTTTATAAATGTAGCAGCAAAAACTAGAGTGAAAATAGTATTTGCTACTTGCTCAATAACTTGTGAAATTGCTGTGGGACCCATATTTCCTCGACCTTGAAAATATCCTCTATATGAGGAAAGTATTGAAGTGAACAATAAAGTTGGCGCTAAAGCCATAATGGATAACCTTGCTTCTGGGTAATCAGTAAACTCTGCAAGTGAACCTGCAAAGAAAAACAAAATCAAACTGAAAACTACACCTAAAACAAACATCATTAACCTTGCAATTTTAAAACTTTTTACAGCATCTCTATACCTACCTTGTGCAATTTGCTCTGAAACCAGTTTAGATATTGCTACAGGTATACCTGCATTTGCTAACACATAAATCCACGCAAATATTTGATAAGCCGCTGCATATACCCCATACCCACCTAGACTTATAATGTTTTTAAGAAAAGGTATGTATAGCAAGGATAGTACTTTAACTATCATTGTGGCTGCCGAAAGAATAGCAAACCCTTTCGAAGTAGACTGTTTTTTCATCATTATTCCCCTTTATATTCTAAGAGCATCCCTCTTTGTCTTCTTAAATATAGGCGGTAATGCTTCTGTGATTACTTTGTTTTCTAAATAAGCTAAATGCTCTGGACAATTTTTAAATTCTAATTTGTAAGCATAAAGAAACTGAAATTGTAAGCCAAATTTATTCTCAAAGTAATTATTTAACTCTTTGTTTCCATATTTTTTATCCCCAATTATAGGATTACCTAAAGAAGCTAAATGAGCTCTTAATTGATGACTTCTTCCTGTAATTAACTCTATATCAACAAAAGTAAATAATCCAACGGAATCTATAACCTCTAAATCCATTGCAATAGGCTTGTAACCTTCTCTATTATCCTTTGATATTTGAGAAAGGTTATTAACCTCATCCTTAAGCAAATAAGCTTTATATAAATTGCTTTTCATTCTTCCTTTAACCAATGAATAATAATTTTTCTTGATACTTCTTTCTCTTATCATTTCATTAATAGCTTTTTGTGAAGGATAATTCTTTCCGAAAATAACTAATCCCGAAGTATTTCTATCTAATCTATTGCAAGAAGCCGGTGTATATGTAGTTTCTTCTTCAGGATCAAATTTTCCTGTTTCAACTAAATAAGATAAAACATAATCTGTTAAAGTAGCTTCTCCTTCTTTTTTATTAGCATGAACCAATACTCCTGGCCATTTTTCTACTACTAATATATTCTCATCTTCATAACATATTTTCATTGCTGAGAAATCTACTTCTATAAATTCTCTTACAGTATTTTTCTTTTCACTAACAATATACTTAGCTTCAATTTGATCTCCTAAATTAAGTATATAGTTTTGTTTTATTTTTTTTCCATTAACTCTTATATCGCCTTTTCTAATAGCTTTAAATATAGCTCCTAGAGGTACATCCTTTAACCACTTACGTAAAAATTTATCTATCCTCTGTTCAGCTTCATTAGCTCCTACTTCAAATTTCATATTTTCCTCCATTGTTGATCTAATTTCATCAATCTAAATTTTGTTGTACATTACATTATATACTATAATCATTCAAAAAATCTACTGCTGATTTACATTGTATAGCTACACCTACAGAAATACACTTTTCATCCACATCAAAATTGCTATTGTGTAGAGGATATACTATATCTTTTTCTTCATTTCTAGTTCCTAGGAAATAAAAAGCCGCTGGTTTTTCTAAAGAAAAATAAGCAAAACTTTCTACTCCCATGGCCGGATGTCTAAGTTCTATTATATTATCCTTTCCTATAACATTTTCAGAAGATTTTTGAAGAATATCTACCACTTTATCATCATTATATAAGCAAGGATAACTTTCATCTATATGAATTTCACAAGTAGCTCTCATAGCTCTGCAAATTCCCTCAGTTATTTCAACTAATCTTTCTTTAACATATTGTCTATGCTCTAAAGTCATTGTTCTCATCATACCTTCTATTTCAACAAACTCTGGTATAATATTTTGCGCTGTTCCTCCATTAATTTTTCCAATAGATATTACCGCAGGATAAACTGCTGAGATTTCCCTTGAAACTATGTTTTGAAGAGAACTTACAACATTTGATGCAATAACAATAGGATCTATTGATCTATGTGGGTATGCACCATGTCCTCCTTTACCAATTATTTTTATATAAAATGGATTAGAAGCCGCATTTACTACATCTCTTTTGATTCCTATTTTACCAACTTCTATTTCCGGTTCCACATGAAGACCAAAAATACCATGAACTTCAGGATTTTTAAGCACTCCATCCTCTATCATCTTTTGAGCTCCACCAGTAGTTTCCTCTGCTGGTTCAAATAATAATTTAACATTTCCCTTTAACTGATCCTTCATTTCATTCAAAATTTTTGCAGCACCCATTAATATTGTTGTATGTACATCATGGCCACAAGCATGCATTGTATTCCCTGTTGTAGAAGTGTAAGAAGTTTTTCTAGTTTCTTTTATAGGCAGTGCATCCATATCTCCTCTCAAAGCAACTGTTTTATCTCCATTACCTCTTATAATTCCACATATACCAGTGGTAGCTGTTTCATAATATTCTATACCTTCTTTTTCTAAAAACTCTTTAATTTTATCCCTAGTTCTGTATAATTGAAAATCTAGTTCAGGATACATATGTAAATCTCTTCTTATATCTATTAACTCATCTTTAATATTATTTGCTTTTTCTAAAAAATTCATACTTTTCCCCCATTTATCTTTATAATAAATTGCTTTAAATAAACATTAAGCTCATATCTTAAAGATATGAGCTTAATAAAATTATATATTAACAGTATTTTTTTATCAACTTTTTATAATTCTCTTACACTAAGTTTATTTGAAACTTCCGCAATATATGGAAGTTGTTTTATTACTTCATAAACATATCCTTGTTTTTCTTCTTCAATTGCTTGATCTTTAGTTACTTCACTATAGTATAGCATTTTGCACCAAAAATCTCTAAAATCATCTTTTGTTATGAATTCTTGTTTTCCTGATTCATTTTGAATTATAATTCCATATTGAAATTCTTTTACAACATCTAATTTTTGTATTGAACCCTCTGTAATCATACCCCATACATCATCCCACATTTTTTTAAACGAAATCATAATAATGCCTCCTAAAATCTTTGTTATTTTTTTAATGTTTTAAAATTTCCTATATCTATTTGTCAATACCCCTACCTTTAGTATATCACATTTTTATAATAACCGCTAATAATATTTTTATAAATTGCAATAGTATATACTATTCATCTTTTTTAGACATTATTCGACATCTATTTTACATTATTTTCTATTAATTAGCCCATTATTATATATTGTACTTTTATCAAACACTTTTATGCTTTTATCATTAAAAATAATCTCAATAATTTTTTCATCTATTCTCGAAATAACTCCTTCTCCAAAATAACTATGGATTATTTCCTCTCCTAAAATAAATGAATCGGATATTTTACCAACTTCTATTTTACATTCTTTTATAAAAATAGATGGTTTTATACTTTTTCCCTTACTTCTATTAATTACTGCGAGATAAAGATTATTTATACTTCTAGTAATAGCCACATAAAACAATCTTCTTTCTTCCTCAAGATTTTCATTAATAGCATTTCGGTGTGGAATATAATCTTCGTTACAATTGATAACAAAAACATTCTTAAACTCCATACCCTTAACCCCGTGAATTGTACTTAAAATAACTTTGTCTTTTTCATTATCACCATTATCCTTACTTAGTTTATTCTTAACTTCTTCAATATGAACCAATAAATCTTCTATAGTTGAAAATTCTGATGCAGCCGCTTTAAATTCTTCTATAATATCAAGGTAATCTTGAATATCCATCTTATATTTCTCACAAAATTCTTTAATATGATCTTTATATCCCAATTCCTTTTGAACATAATTAATAGCTTTATCTAATGATTTTTTTTTCAAACTAAAAATATTTTTCTGTAATTTTTCTATATTATTTACTTGAAAAAGTTTAAGATTTTTAGATTTAGTTATATAATCAAAACAATCTTCCTCTAGATATGAATTTTTAAGACTTTCAACAATCTCTTTACTAATATACCTAAAAGGCTTATTAATTATTCTTATAAAACTAATTTTATCAAATGGATTTAAACTTAACTTGAGATAAGCAATTATATCTTTACAAATAAAATGTTCAAAAAAATTATACTCTTTATCTAACATTTTAAAAGGAATTTTGTTTCTTATCATAGAATCAATAATACTTCTACTTTCCATATTAGTTCTATAAAGTATAGCAAAATCACTATACTGAACCTCTTCTTTTTCCTTTGATTTAGCAATTATATCAACTATGATATTTCCCTGTTTGTTTTCATCAAAACTATTGATCACTTTTATTTTTGAATACTCTTTCTTAAAAGCTTCTATTTCCTTATTATTTCTTAACTTATTATTACCAATGAGGTTCTTAGATATTTCTACGATAGTCTCTGGACATCTATAATTTAATGATAAATACAATTTTTCTCCCAAATAAAAACTAGAGTTGAAATCCACCATATATTCCGGTTTAGAACCCCTAAAACTATAAATACATTGGTCTTCGTCACCAACTGCGAATAAATTATTGGATTTTCCTATAAAGAGTTTTAAAATTTCAATTTGAATATCATCACAATCTTGAAATTCATCTACAAGAATATGTTTAAAAAGATTTTTGTATCCAGTTAAAACATTGCTTTTTTCTTTAAAAAGTTTTTTTGCTTTTATTTGCAAATCATCAAAATCCCACAAATTCTCCACAGTCTTATATTCTTCATAATTATTAAAACAATTTAAAAATACTTCTTTACTAATATTAAAACTTATTTCATCCATTTCTTTTTCAGTTACTTTAACTCTAGATATAGTGTTTAGAACTTCATTAACTTTGTCGTCATTTACATCCTCCATATATTTTGATAATGTATTCTTCACTAATCTAAAAGCTTCTCCACTGTTAATTATTTTAATTTCACCATAGTATCTTCTCAGTATTTTATAGAATAATGCATGAAAAGTTCCAAAGAATGGCGGGTAAATATCTTTATTGAGTGCTGTAAATCTTGCTTTCATATTGCTAGCAGCTGCTTTGGTAAAAGTTATTATTATGATATTCTTTGAATCAACACAACTAAATCTCATAAGCCTAATGAAATTATTATGCTTTATTTTTTCTTCTACATTGTTTCTCAAATATATTTTCTTTAGAAATTCAATATCTTCTATAGTTATATTAATAGGTACATCATTAGAATTATAGATTTTACCAAAAATAAGAAGATAATCTATTTTAGCTATAAGAGTAGTTGTCTTACCTGTACCCGGGCATGCAACCACACATAAATTTTTTTCCTTGCTAAAAACAGCTTTTTTCTGATGATCATTTAGATAATTATATCTTTGTGAAATTATTCTATCTCTTAATTCACAATATTCTTTTGTTAAATCATTATTATTCATTTGTACTCCTTTTTGTTTTTTCCTTTAATTTATCTTTTTTCAATTTTTTGACAACGAAATAATTTTATCATAAATTTTGTAACTTTGCACTATAAAATTTATACTTTTTTCATATAAATTTGAAACAGTTTCCTATCATACCTATTATAGTTCAAAAATCTATTGTAATATACTCTTCCAGGTATTAAAATAATAATATTGAAAAACGTGAATTTAAAATTCATCGTAATTTAAATGATAAGAGGGGTAGCTATGAACAATTTTAATTCGTTTAACTTAAAAAACGAAAGAAACTTAACTATGCTAGTTGACTTTTATGAGTTAACTATGGCAAATGGGTATTTAGACAGTAATGTTGGAGATAAAATTGCTTATTTCGACATGTTTTTTAGAAGAGTACCAGACGGGGGCGGCTATTGTGTAATGGCAGGTGTTCAACAATTAATAGAATATCTATCCTCCTTAAAATTTACGGAAGATGATATAAAATATTTAGAAAGAAAGAACCTTTTTTCAAGTAAATTTATTCAATATTTAAAAGATTTCAAATTTGAATGTGATGTATGGGCTGTACCTGAAGGAAATCCTGTATTTCCTAATGAGCCATTAGTTATGGTTAAAGGTCCAGTTATTCAAGCACAATTTATTGAAACAATGGTTTTATTAACTGTTAATCATCAAACATTGATAGCAACTAAAGCTAATAGAATATGTAAGGCTGCCAATGGAAGACCTGTAATGGAATTTGGTTCTAGAAGGGCCCAAGGATATGATGGAGCTATTTACGGTGCTAGAGCTGCAATGATAGGTGGATGTTCAGCTACCGCTTGTACAATCGCTGAGCAAATGTTTGATGTTCCTGCAGTAGGAACTATGGCTCACAGTTGGATTCAACTATTTGATACTGAATATGATTCTTTTAAAGCCTGGGCAGAATCTTATCCTAATAATTGTACATTGTTAGTTGATACTTATAATGTATTAAAATCTGGAATTCCAAATGCTATAAAAGTATTTGATGAATTCTTAAAACCAAGAGGCATTCGACCAAAAGGTGTTAGAATAGATAGTGGAGATATAACTTACCTAACAAAAAAGGTTAGAGTAATGCTAGATGATGCTGGCTATGAAGATTGTTCTATAGTAATCTCAAATTCTTTAGATGAACATATCATTTCCCAAGTTTTATCTAATGGAGCTAAAATCAATGCTTTTGGAGTTGGGGAAAGACTTATTACTGCAAAATCAGAACCTGTTTTTGGAGGCGTATACAAATTAGTTGCTGTTGAAAAAGATGGAGAAATTATTCCTAAAATAAAAATTAGCGAGAATGAGGAAAAAATCACCAATCCAGCTTTTAAAAAGATTTATCGTTTATTTGATAAAACTACAGATAAAGCCATTGCTGACATAATAACTCTAAGAACTGAAACTATTGACGAATCAAAACCACTTGAAATCTTTAATCCAATACATACTTGGAAAAAGAAAAAAGTAACAAATTTCTATGCAAAAGAACTTCTTGTGCCTATATTTGAAAAAGGTAAAGTAGTTTATGATAGCCCAAGTGTTTCTGAAATTCAACAATTTTCAAAAGAAGAAGTTGATAAACTATGGGAAGAAGTTCTGAGACTTAAAAATCCTCATACTTATTATATAGATTTATCGAAAGATTTATGGAATTTGAAACAATCCTTACTTAATAAATATTCAGCCATGTATGAAAATTAATTCATTTCTAATATAACTAAAAATATAAATTTTAAGGGAAAGCTTTCATAAAACTATGAAAGCTTTCCCTATTTTTATGATTTTACTAATGTACTAATTAAATGTTATAAACTTCTTCTTTATTAAAATATAAACTATAGTCTTCTTCAACTCTATCTTGTAACTCATAATACTTATCTCTATTAAAGTATGCTTCTTTAAATGGGCATGCCCCTTTAATTCCCTCATAATTATAAAATGCACAACTTTCAAAACATAATACTTTCTCTGAAAAAGTACTTAAGAATCTACATTCATTCACTTTAATGTCCCCCTCTCATTTGACTTTATATCTATTTTATTACATTTTATGGTATTTGGGAATATTTTTTTTTAATTTTTTCAATTTTTAGGATTTTTTTTTTAAATTTGGAGATATTAATATTGACTGACAAATTTACAGAGGTGATTTTATGAACGTAACTAGCCTATCATTAGCATACTTCTTTCTAGGTTTATTTTTTGTTTCTATTATATTCTCTTTTTATTTTAAAATTTTATTTATACGAACAAATCCTGGGAATACACATAGAGATAAAATAATTGGTTCTATGAAAGACCCTATATCATGGAGAAGTAGAAATAATAGAACTGCTTATATATCCATGTTTTGGGCATTTGTTTCTTTAGCAGTATTTGTTTATTTAAAATTCTTTCATAAAGCAGGTTTAATAAATATAATTTATGTTTTTGCATACGTAGCTTTAGCTGCACTGTCAATTATTTTTCTTGGTAAACTAAAAAAAGAAGTAAAGCAGAAATAACCTTACTAGGTTTTCAGCTTTTCTTCTTTTTTTATAATCTTTATTTTAACAAACTTTATGTTTTACTATTAAGTTCGTACCCATAAATAATCCTACCTAACTTAGCTAAAAATGGCAGACCTATTTTGTTATATTCATACTTACCATCATTGAAAACATTATTTTCATTACAATATACCACCGCTGTCAAAAAAAATTCCACATTGTTTTTCTCATCTACAATATAAGCATTATCAATTAAATATCCATAAGCACACCCAATTTTATTATAAATTTTTATATTTTCAGGAATTTTTTCTTTTGAGTCTCCAAACATAAAATACTTAACATAGCTATCATTATAATTATACTTGGGATTTTCGCATTCCCTAGGAATCATACTTAAATATTCTTTTAAAAATTCATAATCCTTTTCTGTAAGATTAAATCTTTTGTTTTCTTCAATATATTGAGGATATACTATAGCCATCAATAAATCTTGCATACATTGAATAGACATAAAATTAGCCTTAGAAAAGTCTTTTGGAGAAGCTATATATTTACCTTTGCTTATATATCCCACTCCTTTAGTTAAATCTTTTATATTATTAAATTCATAAGAACTTGTATTATATACCATAGGTTGACTATAAATAACTTCATTTCCTTTATAAAAATCAAAAGAATTTGTGTATTTATTCTCAGTTGATGACATAGGATTTCCTAGTCTATGCATAACCAAAAAATTTTTATATCCTTTTTCCCACATAGTTTTATTATAGTATTCTTGCCCTAAAAATTCATACAATCTATCAAAACTATTATTATCACTAACAACTAAAACTTTTTTTATAAAATTTGCTATGGTAGGTTTACTATCTTTTGTTCCACTATCCCAGCTTTGAGATTTTTGGCTTCCTCTATCCTTTTTTATCACAAGAGGAGTATCCTTATTTAATCCATCAATATTCAAGTTATTCAACTTTTCAAGGGCTAAAACACAAGCTGACAATTTAATTGCACTAGCTGGATAAAAATACTGTTTACCATCTAAATTATAAGAAAATGATGTGAAATTACTTTTCTCATTTTCATCTTTGCTTACCCTAGTGTATAAAATCTGAACCTGGTATTTATCAGTGTCTTTAAAAACTTTTTTAATACTGTCTCCTTGCTCATTTATCAATCTTTCCAATAAATCTTTTTCATTGGCATCTCTAGCTAAAACTTTATTAGAGCCTGTGATTTGAAAAATCAAAATCAAACTAATAAAAACAGAGCATAATTTAATCAAACTATGTTTTTTCATAAATATTCCTTCCTAAGTCATTTGTAATAATTTATTTACATAGTTAATATGCCCTTTTATACCTATTTTATTATATTTATTTATCTATTTGTTTTCATTAATTAAATCCACAAATCTTTTAATAATTAAAGCTGTAAAGCCCCAAATAACATATCCCTTATATTTATAAAAATATTGATTTTGCACTCTTTTCCTAAACTTATACTTCCTTCCTCCATTAATTAATTCAAAAGGAAATTCTTCTTCAAATTTAGGTATCAATTCCATTTCATATTCTTCTGGCGAATTTTCTAATAAAAATTTTAAAGGTACATAAAATACTTCATCTACTTCATCTTTATTAGGTTTGTCTATTTTTTCTGTTAATTCAGCTACAAAAGTATAAATTATACTATTATATGGGCTTATAAAATAATCCATCTCTCCAATATTTTTAATGGAATCTTTAGAAATACCCAGCTCTTCCACAGCCTCTCTTATAGCCGCTTCTTGTGGAGATTCTTTTTCCTCAATGCCTCCTCCAGGCAAACTAACATCTCCCGGTTGTGTTCTCATTGTTAAAGCTCTTTTTTCAAACACTACATGAGCTTCCCCTTTAATATAAGTAATTAAAATTACTACAGAGTTTCTTTTGTATTTACCTATTAATTCAGCTTTTCTATTTTTAAACAATTCTAAAACCTCTTTCATACTATCCTCCACCTTTATACCCCAACTTTATTTTATGATATTCACAAATTCACACTTTTTCTAAAATATAAGCATCCCAGTTCAACTATATGATAAATATTAATTTTTTTATACATTATAAGTATGAATGTTGTAATACCCTTACATTTAGATTATACTAAAAAAGACATAAAATTAATATTTAGGAGAGATGAATCTTGAAAGAAAAATTATTATCCTTAGTTATGACATTAGTTATAACTTTATCCTTTTGCACTAGTGTAAAAGCTGAAAATGCTATATTACCTGAAATTTTAGGTGAAGCAGCAATTGTTATAGATGTATCAACAGGAGAAATAGTGTACGAAAAGAATGCTGATAAAAGTCCTATGTACCCTGCAAGTGTTACAAAATTAATGACTTCACTAATTTTTGCAGAAAATTCTTCCCCAACAGATATAATTTCTTACACAGAAAGTGCTAGAAAACAAGAAGCTTTTTCACTATGGAATATTATTCCCGGACTACGTGTAGGTGATACTATGAATGGTGATAATCTTATGAAAGCTCTTATGATTTATTCAGCCAATGATTCAGCTGTTATGATAGCTGATAAAGTTGCAGGCTCTACTGAAGCATTTGCAGATCTAATGAATAAAAAAGCTACGGAATTAGGATTAACCACTTCCAACTTTGTAACGCCAAACGGACTTCATAATGATCAGCACTATACGTCCGCTTACGATTTAAGTATATTAATGAGAGCTGCTTATAATAACGAATGGGTAAAAGAAGCTATGCAAATTACTTCTACTCCCATTATAATGTCCTCTGGCACTTCTGCTGAAGAAACAAACAGAAATAAATTAATTGGAGAAACACTAGATGAAAGCTATTTATCTCAGTTAGGTGTTAACCTAAATGGAGCTAGTGCTTCAAATGCAATATGTGTAGGTGGTAAAACCGGTTATACCGGCGAAGCTGGAAGATGTTTAGCTGCCATGTTCGAAAAAGATGGCCGTTTACTTGTAGGAGTAGTTTTAAAATCTGTATATAAAAATGCTGATAATGAAGATTTAGATGTTTTTAAAGACATGGCAAGTATTATCAACTGGAGCTATAATGCAGAAAAAGTAACTTATAAAAATAATGATGCTCCATACGTTGCAAATTCTCAGATATCTTCTGTGGAAGTAGCTTTTAAACCATTAATATTTATAGGTCCTAAAAAAACCATTGAAGTGCCTCTTACTTTAAAAGAAGATGTTAAATATTATGAAAATAAAATTAATGATAAAGAAATAACAGAGAATATTGAATTAACAGAAATAAATCCTTGGAAATTAAAAGATGATGCCTCTGTAGGTAAATTAAATATTATTCAACGGGAAACAAATGCTTCCTATGAACTTTACCCTACTTTAACAACATCTAATTTAATTATGATGAGTAAGTTTACTTATTTATTAGCCATAGTTGGCTTAGTTGCTATTTTATTATTACTAAGAATATTATTAGTATCCTCTTCTAGAAAGAAAAGAAGAAAAAGTTCTAGAGGAAATAAATATCGTTATTAAACCACTTTAAAAGAGCTGCTAATTTCAGCTCTTTTATTTTTTTATCAATATATTTAGTTAAATTATTGACAAACACATTCAAATATCTTAATATAATAATATAACAATATTCAATTATTTGAATATAATGATTATGTGATTGTTTGATTAAGAGGAGGTATGTATAAATGGATAATAATTTTGAACTTTATACTGAAGAAACTGAACTTCTAAAAATTCTGGCTCACCCTGTTAGAATTTGTATAGTTCGAGGACTTATGGATAAAGATAATTGTAATGTAAATACCATGCAGGCCTGTCTAGAACTTCCTCAGCCAACTGTATCAAGACATTTACAATTATTAAAGGGTGCTGGAATCATAAAAGGGACAAGAAAGGGTAATGAAATATTTTATACTCTTTCTAATGATAAAATTCAAAAAGTAATCCAGGTTTTATTTGAAGATTAATAATTATTAGGAGGTTTACTATGAGTAAAAAAGTTTTAATTGTCGGTGGAGTTGCTGGCGGAGCTTCTGCTGCAGCAAGATTAAGAAGATTAGATGAACAAGCTGAAATTATATTATTTGAAAGAGGATCTTATATTTCCTTTGCTAATTGTGGATTACCTTATTATATTGGTGGAACTATTAAAGAAAGAGATAATCTATTAGTATCTACACCAAAAGATATGAAGGATAAATTTAACGTTGATGTTAGAATTGATAGTGAAGTTATAAAAGTAGACGCTGAGAAAAAAGAATTAACTATAAAATCTGGCGAAAAAACTTATACTGAAAATTATGATAGCTTAATACTATCACCTGGTGCTAAACCAATTAAGCCATCTATAGAAGGAATAGATGGAGAAAGAATATTTTCTCTTAGAAATATGGCTGATACAGATAAAATCAAAGCATATGTTACAGAAAACAAATTAAATTCTGCAGTAGTTATAGGTGGAGGATTCATAGGAATTGAAATGGCTGAGAATTTAGTAGAGCTAGGAATTAAAGTTTCTTTAGTAGAAGCTGCTCCTCATATTTTAGCTCCTTTTGATTCAGATATGGTAACTATTGCTGAAAAAGAAATGCAAGATAATGGTGTTTCTCTTCACTTAAATAGTAAAGTTTGTAAGTTTGAAGATATTGATGGTAAAACTCACTTAAGCTTAGAAGATGGTTCAACTATAAGCTCTGATATGGTTATCTTAGCTATTGGTGTTACTCCTGATGTAAACTTCTTAAACGACACTACTCTTGAGTTTGGGCCTAAAGGTCATATAATTGTTAATGAAAAAATGGAAACTAATTTAGAAAATATTTATGCTGTTGGTGATGCAGTTGAAATTATAGATTTTATAAACAAAAATAAAACAGCTATTCCTTTAGCTGGTCCTGCAAATAAACAAGGTAGAATTGCTGCAGATAATATTTCAGGACTCAACAAAACTTTTAAAGGTTCTCAGGGAACTTCTGTACTTAAAGTTTTTGATTTAACTTGTGCTAGTACTGGTAGCAATGAAAGAACTTTAACGACTTTAAACGTTCCTTTTAAAGTTATTTATGTTTTACCTCAAAGTCATGCTTCTTACTATCCTGGTGCTACCCCTATGACTTTAAAACTTATATTCAATATGGATGGAAAAGTTTTAGGAGCTCAAGGAATTGGTTATGATGGCGTTGATAAAAGAATTGATGATATAGCTGTGGTTATTAGACTGCAAGGAACTATTTATGATCTATCAGAATTAGAACTTGCTTATGCTCCTCCATACTCTTCTGCTAAGGACCCTGTTAATATGCTTGGTTTTTATGCTGAAAATATTATTGAGAAAAGATCAGAAGCCGTACTTCCAAGAGAAATTGATACCTTAGACCCTGAAAAAGTAGTTCTTCTAGACATTAGAACTGAATTAGAAGTTGAAGGTGGACAAATACCTAACTCTGTTCATATTCCTTTAGAACAATTAAGAGATAGAATTGATGAACTAGCACAATATAAAGACAAAGAATTATGGGCTTATTGTCAAGTAGGTCTTCGCGGATATATAGCTGAAAGAATATTAAAAGCAAATGGATTTAATGCGAAAAACATTACAGGAGGTTATAAAGTATATATGGCTGGTAAATTTGAACCTAATAATGATGTAAAAGAATCAAATATTCCTACACAAAATAAAATAGACACTAGCAATGTAGTTGTTAAAAATCTAGATGCTTGTGGCTTGAGCTGCCCTGGTCCATTGATGAAAGTTAAATCTTCTATGGATGAAATCAATTTAGGTGATCAACTTGTAGTAACAGCTTCTGACCCTGGCTTCTATGAAGATATAAAAGCTTGGTGTAAAAGAACAAATAATACTTTATTAAACATATATAAAGAAAAGGGAATTATAACTGCTACTCTTAAAAGAGGTACAGATGAAGCTGCTGTTTCACTTTCTAATAATTCTCTTGTAGAAGCTAAAGATAATAAGACTATGGTTGTATTTAGCGGTGATTTGGATAAAGCTATTGCTTCTTTTATAATAGCAAATGGTGCTGCTGCCATGGGTAAAAAAGTAACAATGTTCTTCACTTTCTGGGGTATTAATATTCTAAGAAAGAACGAAAATGTTTCTGTAAGCAAAAATATAGTTGAAAAAATGTTCGGAATGATGATGCCTAGAGGTAGTAAAAAACTTGGATTATCAAGAATGAACATGGGTGGCATGGGTGCAAAAATGATCCGTGGTATAATGAAACACCATAATGTAAGCTCTTTAGAAGAATTAATAGAAGCTGCTATAGATAGCGGTATAGAAATAGTTGCTTGCCAAATGTCTATGGACTTACTTGGATTAAAGCAAGATGAATTAATTGATGGAATAAAAATAGGTGGAGTTGGATATTACCTAGGTGAAGCAGAAGATTCTAATGTAAACTTATTTATTTAATTAATAAAAAAGAAAGTACACAGCAACCCAGCTAGGTACTTTCTTTTTTTATAATTTATCAATTCCACAAATTTTTTCTTATAGTTAAATTGAAATATATAAAGGATAAAATTAATAATAATGCACTTATAACTCCAAAAGCTATTAAAGGTACATTAAACACTCCTAAAAAAGTTGGGAATATAAGCACACCAAAATAATTATAAGTGATATGCACCACCATACTAAGCCATAAAGAATCTGTTTTCACATAAACATAAGCCATTATAAGTCCAAGTGCCACTGTATATAAGAATTGAAGAGGATTACCATGCATTACTCCAAATATTATTGCTTGAATTAAAGCTGCTATAACAACTGGCATTTCTTCTCTTAATCTATTAAATATAATTCCTCTAAATAAAATTTCTTCTAACATTGGTCCAAAAATCACTATTCCTAACATAGCTAACAAATCTTGTGATGAAGAGCTCAAACTTTCTGACACTTCTGCATAATCCGGAAAAATTTCCACCCCATATTGAATAAGCACTAATGATAAAGCTGTGGTAAATATTGCAATAAGTATAACTGGCGCTAATTGATTTAATTTAAATTTTTTAAATCTACAAAATTTAATTAAATCTTTGTTGAAAGCTTTAAAAATCATATAAGCCATGCCGAAAAATACCAACAAAATCAAAGGTGTTAATCTCATATTTAACAATTCCATCATTTGAATATTATCCATTATATCCATGCCCAAAAATACCAAAACAAATGAAGAAATAATAAGTACTGTAATAGAAACCACTAAAAATAAAGCTAAATAGGCTATTATTTCACCCACTAATTTAAGATATTTTACCATTATAAATCCCCCTCAGATGTGATTTAATTTAATAGAATTTACTAATATTTCCTTCCTTTAAATTTATATTCTGAAAATTGCTTATAATTACATTTAATTCATTTAATTTATTTAAATATTCACATTACCTTCTCTTATTTCATAAAATGTTATGAAAAATAATTTGCAAAGGTGAGTTTATGTTTTTTTACCCATTCTATAGAACAAGCAATAAAGCTTTTATAAGAATATTACATGCAAGTCCTGATGCTCCAGCTGTTGATATTTACGCCAATGATAAAATATTAGTAAAGGATTTAAGGTACAAACAATTTACAGAATACCTTCAAGTTACTTCTGACATGTATAATATTAAAGTTTATCCACGAGGCACTAAATCCAAGCCTGTAATAGATACAAATATTACTGTAAACCCTGAAAGCATAACTACTATTGTGGCTGTTGGCCAATTATCTAATATTCATCTTCTTCCAGTTAATGATGCCATATTACCAAGAAACCCCAATAAATCTTATGTAAGATTTGCTCACGTATCTCCTAATACACCAGCTGTTGATATCACTTTACCTGATGGCAGTGTTATTTTTAAAGATATTTCTTTTGAAGAAATTACTGAGTATGCTGAAATTACACCTGGAAAATACACCTTGCAAGCAAGACCTACAGGAACAAATTCAGTAGCATTAACCATTCCAAATATAATCACAAAACCAAATAGATTCTACACTATTTACGCAGTAGGACTTATTGGTGAAACTCCACCATTACAAGTTTTAATTCCTTTAGATGGAAATAGTTATATTGAATTCTAACAAATATGTGTAGGGGCGGGGTTACATGCCCGCCCTTTATATTTGACAATGAAACATCTCATTCAACCTTCAGTTCAAACTATACCACTATTAATTCTCTACACTTATTCCAATATCATCAATAGCAATGTATCCATAACTAGTTTTATTAAATATAAATTCAACCTTCTCCAACTTTTCTGGGTGAAAATATGAATTATTTTTTATAAATAATTCCATGTCAATTGAATAAGTTTGGAGTATAGGTTCCATATCTTCTCCATACTTTTCATCATCATAATGTTTTATCTTAGTGATTTTTGCTTTAAACAAAGGATTCATATGAAAGTAATCTGAAAATATAACTTCAGACTTATTTCCCTCTGTGTCTGTTAGTGCTATAGTGAAATCATTTTGAATAAAGTTTATTTCATCTTTATCATAATCACAAGCTGAAAAAATCAAATTATTTTCTTTGTTTATATTTAATTCTTCTCTAGCTTGCTCATCTAATAAGATACTATATTTTCCTTTATTATTATTCCACTTTATTAGTACTGCATTATTATCTCTAACATCACCATCTTTAAACTTTAAAGACCCCTCCATATAATTACTAAGATTAAAGGATTCAATACTTCCTTTTTTTAAAGAAGTGGTATTCACTCTTATATCTTCTTCATAATTGGTTATAAGTTTAAAAGTTGAATCTTCATATCTATTAAAATACATGGTTTCTGGAAGATATTCCGATACTACTCTATAATCTTTGAAAATTTCTTTATATTGCTTTTGATTTTTTAAAGTAGCATCTAAAAAACTTGATACATATAATTTTGCTATTTCTCTTTGCTTTTCTGCTTCAATAAGACTTTCCTTATTTACAAGTAGATTTTTAGGAAAACTCATATCTTCATCTCCCCAAACTTCATTAAATTGACCATGATTTGCTCCCCAAATATAAAGATATGATTTAAAATAATCTTTACCATCTGTAAATTTAACTCTATCATATACATTATTTCCCGAAAAATTTGATACATCACCATCATTTGATCCATGCAATACTAAATAATTCACATTTTCAAGCTCTACAGCTTTATTAGCTGGTTTAAATTGTTTATCTGTTGGCGCTATGGCAATAATACTTTTTATATTAAAATGAAAATCATATTTAATATTTGACCCTAAAGGATAATAGCCTAAATCATTAAAAACAGAAGCTAGTGCTACCGCTTCTCCTCCTCTTGAGTGCCCTATTAATGCAATATTGCTCATATCTACTTTATTATAAAATTCATTGTCTTTATCTTCATTTAACTGCTGCCATTGTTCAAGATGCTTTAAAATTATCCAAGCTCTTGCATCCATTTCCCCTCCAAGAGCACCTGTCCAACTTCCATTAAGAAAGTTCTCATCAATTGAAGCTACAATATATCCTTTAGAAGCTAGAAGTTGTCCTAAATATTCATAACCAAGCTCCGAATATTCTTCCATAGCATGATTTCCATGGGCTATGATCACTAAAGGAAATTTGCCCTCTTCTTCTGGATACCAAACTGTACCATTCAAAGGCATATTTTTATCATCAAATCCCCAATAAAAAGTTCTTAATTTTGATTTAATTCCTTTATATTTTTCTAAATAAGGAAAAGCATATACTTCTTTAGTTTCAATATCAACATTTTCCCCATAAATAACTCTTCTTTTATCCTTTCCACTTCCATAGTAAAGAGTATTAACTTTATATTCTCCCTTTTCTGCAGGATTTTTCGTAAATTTGTTCTTTACATTCAGGTTGTGTTTAAATTCTTGTGAATTAGTATAAGAATCCACTATATCATGCTGCCACCCTTTAAAACTGAAGAAATAAATCACACTTACATCCAAAAACATAAAAATTATTAACATTAATATTGTAACCTTTGATATATTTCTTTTCCAAGCTTTTGTTATAAATATGCCTAGTAAAAGTTGAATAAAAGAAAATACTATGGCTACAATAAGTAAAATATACTCCTCAATACTCAAATAATAATCCAATAAAATGTATGTGCCAATAATGGGCAATAAAAAAATCGCTATCTTAATAATTTTTATCTTTTTTATTAAAAATACTATTAATTTCAATAAATAATAAGCTATTACAATTGCTATCCAACCCAAAATTTCCAAAACCAATATATCAAGAATTCTTCCATATCCACTTAAAAAATTATACCCCACCCAAAATAAAATCATGGAATATAAAAAGCTTAAAAAAATCAAGGTTCCTTTCATTGTTCCATTAAAAGAATTACTGATTTTGCTTTTTATACTTTTCAATATTGTTTTTATAAATCCACTAAATTTAATAATCATTTTTCATCTCACCACCACCATTTATTATAAACTAATAAAAGGTAGGAAGACAAGTATACAGTTTTCAATTCACTGCCTACCTTCAAATAAGGATTTCTCTATGATAATAATTTAACTTATCAATTATATTGACATAAAATGCCCCTTGTTATATGATAAAAATATCTATGCACAGGGTTTATGATTTTATTAATATAAACTGTAAGCTGTAAACTAATTTATCGGGAGTGAAAAAAATGGTAACTAATGAAGTAAGAACTAGATTTGCCCCTAGTCCTACAGGCTATATGCATGTAGGTAATTTGAGAACTGCGCTTTATACTTATTTAATAGCTAAACATGATAACGGAAAATTTATTTTAAGAATAGAAGATACAGATCAAGAAAGATATGTAGAGGGTGCCGTTGACGTAATTTATAACACTTTAAATTTAACTGGACTACATCATGACGAAGGTCCAGATGTGGGCGGTGAAGTTGGCCCATATATACAAAGCGAAAGAAAAGGCATGTATATGGAACATGCTAAAAACCTTGTAGATAAAGGTGAAGCTTATTATTGTTTTTGTACAAAAGAAAGATTGGATGCTTTAAGAGCAGATGCAGAAGCTAGAAAAGTTACCCCTAAATATGATAAGCATTGTAAACACTTAAGCAAAGAAGAAATAGAAAAGAATTTAGCAGAAGGAAAGCCTTTTGTAATTAGACAAAATAATCCTACTGATGGAGAAACTGTTTTTGAAGATGAAATTTACGGAACTATAAGAGTTGATAACTCTGAATTAGATGATATGATTCTTATAAAAACTGACGGACTTCCAACTTATAACTTTGCTAACGTAGTAGATGACCATTTAATGGGCATTACTCATGTAGTTCGTGGTAATGAGTATTTATCTTCTTCACCAAAATATAATAGACTTTACAATGCTTTTGGATGGCCAGTACCTATCTACATACATTGCCCTCCAATAATGAAAGATTCTACTCAAAAATTAAGTAAAAGAAATGGAGACGCTTCTTTTGAAGATTTACTTAAAAAAGGATATTTAAAAGATGCTGTTATGAACTACATCGCTCTTTTAGGTTGGAACCCAGGAACAGACGAAGAAATATTTAGTTTAGAAGAATTAGTTGGAAAATTTGATTACCACAACATAAGTAAATCTCCAGCGATATTTGATACGGTAAAACTTACTTGGATGAATGGCGAGTATATAAAAGCTCTTTCACCAGAAAATTTTCATGAATTAGCATTAAAATACTATGAACAAGTATTTTCTCATGACAAAATGGATATTTTAGATTTAGAGTTCATTAGTAGCTTAATTCAAACAAGATTAGGCGTATTAACAGAAATACCTGATATGGTCCAAATGTTTAATGAATTACCAGAACACAATATATCTATATATGTTCATAAAAAAATGAAAACTAACTATGAGAATTCTTTAGAAGTATTAGAAAAAGCTCTTCCTATTTTACAAAACCTAGAACCATGGACTGTTGAATCCATTGAAAAAACTTGTATGGATTTAGTAGCAGAAATGGGCGTTAAAAATGGATTAGTTTTATGGCCACTTCGAACTGCTTTATCTGGTCAACCATCTTCTCCAGGTGGAGTTTATGAGATTGGTAAAATAGTTGGAAAAGAAGAATCCCTTAAAAGAATTAGAGTTGGAATTAATAAATTGAAGACAGAAGCGTAAAAAAAGGCCTAAGGGCCTTTTTTAGTTGACAGTGGAGAGTGGATAGTGGACAGTTAAAGTCAAAAAATCTTATACTCCGCACAATGTATTGTAATATCCCTATATTTAATTTTAGGGATTTTTTTAACCTGTGTTTTTAATAAAAAAAATAGTTTCTACTATCTTTTTATAATTTAATTTCCTCAAATCTTTTTAGGCGGTAGCCTTCTGGTATTTACAGATACCAAAATTAAAACATAGCCCAAAAGACAATGCTGACGTAATGAAAATTTGTTTATTTTTATTTATTCCAACAAAAGACATCTTCAGAAATACTTAAATATTTTAATATCTTTTTATGACTTTCACTTAGAGGCTTAGATAAAGAACGATATTTCTTTACATCAACCATTACTCCATTGGCTACGCCTATAACCATTTTAATCTGCTTTTTATCTTGTCTTTTTTGTTTACTTTGACCAAAGTCTATAGATATTACACCTTCTTTAAGTTCTTCTGTTTCATAAGTACCCCACATTACTTTTGAAGTTGTATCATAATTTATATTTGTTACTTCTATTCCATAATTAGCAAAGGCTTGAGAACTTAGTGATCCGAAAATTTTTCTTGGACCAGCTTCATAAAATGCATCTAAAAACTTGCCAAATCTATCATAATTAATTTGGCTTAAACTGATAGGATAGTGAAATATTCCTCCTAGATCTTTCTCTTTATAATATTCATTTAGTAAATATAGTGGATGATGATTATCGCAAATATTTACAATCATCATCTCAGCCATGATTCCATAAGGAATATCAGTGTTTCACCCCAAATTTTTTTCTAAATTCATGTTAAATATTTCAGGTAATTTCATCTGTTCACAAAGACCTACTATAAAATTCATTTTACCATGGTAGTACATTTCTAAGTTAACTGATAACAAATCATTTATATCCATAAGTTTACTCACCCTCATAAAGTATTTTATGAATATATTCGACAAAAAAGCTGACATTCATTTTTGTAAATTATTGTAGATGAGTTGCTTTTAAGTAAATAATTAGTTTTAAAATTCATTCAGCGCAATATGAGATAAAAGTGAAAAAAATATTCCTTAAGTTGATGTCTATGGGGTATGTTAACAAAATTGTGCTTTTGTTTACAATTTTGTTTTGCTATCAATCAATAAAATAGTTAGCAAATTGAATTACAAGATCTGTTTAGTAAGATGATGTGAATAAATTTCTGTGCTATAATATAAGAAAGAACTCATATGAATTAGAATGAATAAGTGAATAAAATTATGGCTAAAATTATATATATGTAGCTATCAAATAATAGGAAGTGAATATAGTATTATGAATAATAGTAAGTTTAATTTGGATAGTAATGAATATAATGATGATTTTATAATGTCACCTAAGGTGGACTTTGTATTTAAATTAATTTTTGGAGATGAAAAGAATAAAGATGTTTTAATTGCATTTTTAAGTGCTGTTTTGAGATTGCCAAAGGAAGAATTTAAAGGTATAGAATTATTAAATACAGAGCTATTAAGAGAGTTTAAAGAAGATAAAAAAGGAATTTTAGATATAAGAGTAAAGACAAAAAATAATGAGCATATTGATATAGAGATACAAATATTACCTACTGAATATATGGCAGAAAGAACATTATTTTATTGGTCAAAGATGTATAATAGTCAAGTTGTACCAGGTGATACTTATGACAAACTAAAAAAGTGTATCACTATAAATATTGTTGATTTTGAACGCATACCGTTAAATAAGATACACACAACATTTCATATTTTGGAAGATGAGACAGGATATAAATTAACTGATGTATTAGAGGTGCATTTTTTAGAATTACCAAAACTTGCCAAATTGAATAGTTTAAAAGATATAGATGACCCTATACTAGAATGGCTTGAATTTATAGATGCAAAGTCAAAGGAGGGAATGGAAATGTTAGCAGAAAGAAATGAAAACATTAAGGCAGCGTATGAAATATTACAAAGAGTAAGTAAAAGTAAAGAAGCAAGAAGAGCTTATGAATCTAGACAAGCAGAAATTATGGATCAGTTAACCAGAGAAAAAACAGCCAGAGAACAAGGTATAAGAGAAGGTATAAAAGAGGGTATAAAAGAAGGTATAATTAAAACGGCTAAACAGCTATTAATTATGGATATGGACCCAATGGCTATAGTTAAAGCAACAGGCTTGAGCGAAGAAGAAGTTGAAATGTTAAGAAAAAGTTTGCACTAAAGTCTAATCGAAAAGATAAATAGCAAACAAAAATCTCCTCTCGTTCCGCTCTAGGAAATTTTTGTAAGCACCTCTGGGGTGCAAAATTTTACAATGAAAATTCATTACAAGTATTAGAAAAAGCTCTTCCAATTTTACAACATTTAGAACTATGGACAGTAGAATCTATAGAAAAAACTTGTATGGATTTAGTAGCTGAAATGGGTGTTAAAAACGGACTAGTTTTATGGCCACTCAGAACTGCCTTATCTGGTCAACCATCTTCTCCAGGTGGAGTTTATGAGATCGGTAAAATAGTCGGAAAAGAAGAATCCCTTAAGAGAATTAGAGTTGGAATCAATAAATTGAAAACAGAAGCTTAAAAAAAGGCCTGAGGGCCTTTTTTTTGGTGGAAATCATATTAAATTACTCTAAATAATCAACGCCAAATACCATTGAAAAAATTTATCCCAGTATAATGCTAAAAGAAATGCTGCCAGTGCAATGTATGGACCAAAAGCGATGTAATCTTTTCTGCTTTTAATTTTACTTAAAATCAATATCATACCTATTATCCCTGCTAATAAAGCTGAAAAGAAGAAGGTAACTATGCTAAGTTTAAATCCTAAAAACAATCCACAGATACCTAAAATTTCAACATCTCCCCATCCCATACCATGGGTGGTTAATATTATTAAGGTTATAATACCTGCTCCAAAAGCCGCACCGTATATATATGTTAAAAATGGATTTCCTAAAAATACATTTATTAAAACAAAAATAATCCCTGTTATTAATCCAAATAAAGTAGTACTAAAATATACATCTGTAGTATTTAAATCAATAAAACCTACTATTATCAAATAACTAGCAAATACCAAGAATTTAATTGTTTCTATAGAATATCCAAACTCTTTATACACCAATACAAAAATTATCCCTGTAAGAATTTCAAATAAAGGATATTTTATTGAAATTTTATCTCCACAATACCTACACTTTCCCTTTAAAAATACCCAACTCAAAACTGGAAATAAATCCACAGCCTTCAGTTTTTTTCCACAGGAAGTACAATGTGATGGTGGATAAGCTATTGACTCCTGCCTTGGAATTCTATATATACATACATTAAAAAAACTTCCGAATACTAATCCATATATAAAAACGAATAAAAAATCCATATTTTTCTCCTATCATTAATCACTAAGATATTTATTTATAATCATTGCCCTTAATATCTTTAATATACAGTTTAGGTTTTTCTTCTATTACATACCTAATCCTTCTCTCTGATATTCTCATATCTAAATTTCCCTGTACTATTTCCATGGCTATTGTCAATTAATTTATCAAAATATTCATATATAGTTATTTTAGTTCACTGGAATTTTGTTATTCGCATCAAAATAATTGCTTATATTATTTAATTTTAATGTTGTATCTCCATCTATTGTACTAAATGTACCACCTGATATAATTACACCTTCAAACTTTTTTTTGGTAAACTTAATATTTTTTTTTGCTATCAATACTCCTTTAAATTCTTTATCGGAATTACCATTAGTTCCTAAAGTTATATTTCCCTCACTCACTATGATAATAGAATCTGATATGTCCTTATTATAAGTAAAACTGCAATCTACTTTACTATAAATTTTATCTCCATAACTTATGTTGATTGAACTACTATTATTAATTGTATACCCATTACTTACGTACCAAGATTCATCCTTTAATTCAATTTTATAATCCGGAAAATTAAATTGATAATTCTTATCAACTATTCCCGATACATTTTGTAACCTGTTGTTTGTGATTGTACTATTGCTATAATTTATAGTAGCACTTCCACCTAAATGCAAATCACCATCTAAATATCCATTATTATTTATTATCAAATTTCCCTTTACATATGTTTCTCCAAACAAGTATTTTCCTCCTGATATACTCAGGTTATTTTCAGTATAAACAGTTCCATAAAATTTCTTATTGTTGTTCAACTCTAAGTTACCTTTAACATAAATTTTACTGGCTTTAACTTCAGTTCCACCACTAATAATACTTGTGGAGTATAAATCTCCATTAATTACAATTGAATTACTGCCAGCATCAATTTGCTTACCATTAAAAGACATTGCTGTAGAGTAAAAAACTAAATTTTCTGGTAGTGAGCTATTTTCTTGTGATTCTTGTTGTGTATCATCTATACTTCCACTCACTCCACTAAAAGATATTCCCATTCTAAAATATAAACTAGTTTCAATAGTTTCTGTTATATCACCCATACCAGCAATAACTGTCACCTTTATGCCATCATCTTCATCAGATCCCTCAGGTACACTTACAACTATAGATTTAATATTTGATGCAATAATCCTAGTACCCTCTTTAAATTCATTATTCTCTAGTTTAAAACTATTTTTATCAAATTTAAAGATTGATGATGAATCTCCACTATATGATGTACTATTCAATGTAGCATTAGAAAATGCATTAATAACACTTTGCGCTGCATGTTGTAAATCTGCTTTATCTTCTACATTATTCAAGCTCTTATAATTAGACAAGAAAAAAGTAGAGGTTGTTCCCATAACAACACCTAAAATTCCAATAACTATTATTAGCTCTATTAAAGTTATGGCTTTTTTTCTACTTTTAATCAAATTATTCACCTTCTTTAAACTATTTAAAGATTTTTTCTGTTAATGCTACAGAAAATCCTTGTCCATTACCGATAATTTCAAAATTTCCAATGACAGTTTCATTGTTTTTATAAGTTGAAGTAACTACTATTTTTAAAGTGGTATTTATTTGTGAACTAATACTAATCTTTAAATCCCCATTATATAAATTGTCAAAATAGCTATTTGACTTATTGTTAAATTCAGTTTCTATCTTACTTTTTAAAGCATTTAAAGTAGTTCCACTCTCAACTTCACTGCTTAACTTTACTATTGCACCATAACTTTGATCAATACCACCTTCAGCAATATATCTGTCTGCATAACTGTCACTAACTTGCTTTCTAAGTTTAAAATTTGAAAAAGAATAACTAATAATTGCAGTTCCTATCAAACTTAAAACCATCAAAGCTATTAAAACCATTAATAAAGCTGATCCTTTTTTCTTAACCATATAATCACTTCCTAATTATAAATAGGTTTGTATCCTTCAAAGGTTTGATATACTTTACTTTCATCTTTTACTTCAACAATAATTTTATACATTGAAAAGCTCATATTTTGACCTGATTCTCCTGTGTTTCCAACGATCTTTTCATTACTATTCATTATACCATCACCATCTTTTATAACTGAAATAGTATTTGGTACTGTATAAAATATATATATCTTATCTGTACTATTATTATAATTTTGATTATTAAAAGTTACTTCAAAATTATGCACCGTATTATTAATAAAATTAATATTAACATCATACTTTGAATTCACTGGAATACTAATTGAAGTACTATTATTTTCAAAATTAATATTATCATTTTTATAAAATATCTTTATTTTATCACTATTCTTTATTTGATAGTTTATTGTCTTGTTATTATTTGATGCATACAATATATAATTGTTATTTTCACTTTTTACTTCAATATTTATAACATTTTCTTCTGGTATAGAGTTATTTGAGCCTTCATTAGCTAAAACTTCATATTTTGATAATTCAATAATTTTTTCAGTAACTGAAAATCCGTTTTCTTCATAAGGTCCAGTGATTCCAGAAGTAACATCTTTACTATTTTTTAAAAACTCAAATTTTTGTTGACCCAATGCCAAAGCCTGAATCTCATCCTCCGACTTCCCATTTATCTTAGCACTAGTTACCACTAAAGAAAAAACAGGAGTAATTATAATCCCAAGTAAAGCTATACTAATTATCAATTCTAGTAAAGTAACACCCTTAGATTTTCTCCTGTTTTTCATATTATATTTACACCTCTTTATTTTTAAAAATGATATTCCTGAAAGTTATGCACTTCATCATCATATATTCCGTATAATAAATATCCATCACTACAAACAACAACCATAATAGTACCATTTAATGATTTTAATCTTGCCGTGCTATTGGAGCTATTAAGAGGATAATAATCTTTTTTAATTTTCACATACTCCATAGTTTTAGTGGAATTAGAAGAAGTAACTATTGCAGCTCCCTCAAATGTGGTATTATTACTAGTACTGAAAATATCACTTTTATTAGATACACTATTAACTATAATCCCACTAATTTCATTTTTCAAAAAATCCCTCAAATCATTTTGCTTATTAGTAGTACCATATGAAACTGTTTTACCTTCTGCTTCAAGTAATGCAATTTGCTTTATAAAAGTTCCCTCATTAGCATTCAAAGTAGCTATTGATGCTGAATCTTTATAGTCATTAAACTTAGGAATGGCTATAGCACTAAGAATTCCTAGTATAGCAATAACAATTATTAATTCTATTAAAGTAAATCCTTTTTTTCTTTTTTTGTAAAAATTCACTTCCGTATGAGCCATATAAAACCACTCCCAATTTTTTACATCCCTTAGGTTGTATGTTATTCAAAAGGATTTTTCTTTCCGTACAAACTATTTATAGTCCAATTTTTATAATCATAATCCGTTTCATCATCTTTAAGCTTAGGAATAGCATAAAAATTTAAGTTTATACTTGCCGTTATTGTTTGGATAGTATATAAAACAACTGGATCTTCTGATGTGGTTCCATCACTATTTGTTATACCATCTGAACTTGTTGTATTATTACCACTATTTGTTCCATCTGAATTTGTTGTTGTGTTATAACTATTTGTTCCATCTTGGTTTGTTGCAGAGTCAGTAGACGTTGTGCCATTTTCAGTTGATGAATTACTTTTATCATCAATGCTGTCCCCACCACCCCCTCCAGCAGAGGTAACTTCTGTTTCAGTACTTATAATAGTGATATCTTTTATAAGTATTTTTTTACTATAATTATTGATATCATTTATAAAGTTCGTTATATCCTCATAACTACCTTCTAATTCTAAAGATATATTCATATTTTCAACAGAAAATGTATTCTCAACACTAGCTTCATTTTCTGAAACCGCTGCTCCACTAATATTAGATTCTTCCATTACTTCTTCTGTTCCAGTGCTTGCTGTACCTTCTGTTGATGTGCTATCTTCATTGGATTGACTTTCTTCAGTTGATTTTTCTTCAACAGTTACCCCATTTTGAATATTTGAGTATTGTTCTGCTAAATCCTTTAAAAGAAACTCTTGTGCTTCTTCTTCATTTGATAATGGCTGTAAAACCTCTACATTTGCAGAAGAAAAACTCATACTTGAAGACTTAAGATTATTATCATCTAAAAATGAATCCAAAATTAATATGATTTTTTCTTGATTCAAAGATGGGAAATAAGCTTTTACCGTTCCATCTATATTGGTTCCTATGGTTTCTATATTACTTTTTATTTCTTTGATTAAAGCTTCATCTTGACGTACTTGTTCAAGCTCTGCCAAATATATATCATTTGTTTCAGTTAACTCATTTATTTGGTTTCTTTGAGCTTGTAGCACTAATTTATAGTAGGCAAAAAATATTCCTATAATTAAAATAATAGCTATAATCAAAATTTTTATATTTATATTTTTAAATCTATTCATTATTGGAAACCTCCTTAAACATTGCTTCTACGTCAAAGGAAAATACTTCTTCTTCTGATGATATATTATTTATATGAATGCTTTCAAATAATCCAGTATCTTTCAAATTGTGTTGAAACTCAGCGATTGATTGCCTTGAAGTAGATGAAGCATTTAAATAAAGCGCTTCTCCATCAAGGTTTATATATTCTAAAGTTACCTCTCTAGGAATAGTATTATTTATGGATACCATTAATTCTTCATTAATATTATCCCCATTTTCAATAATCCCCTCAATACCCTCTAAAATATTATTATACTGCTCTAGAAGAGTTAAAATGCTTTGTTTTTCTCCAATTTCTTGCACCAATTCATCATAACTTTCATAATTCATAAGTTTTTCATTTATTTCGATGTCTTTTTCTAAATTTTTGATTAAAGCTAGATTAATTAAGAATACAGTAATCATAGCTATAACTACTGCAGAAATAACAATTGTTCCATTAATAATTTTAGTGTTCCTGCTTTTCTGCTTTTTTAATAAATAACCAAAAAAATTGAAATCCTTCATTAGATACACCCACTTACTTATCTGATAGTAGCACCAATTACATTTATAAACTTTTCGCTGTTTTTAATAAATTTTAAATCCGATGATTTTATATTTTTAATTTCCACTCTTGATACTGAGGCATTTAAAAACATTTCCATATATTCTGGTAACCCTATCATATTGGAAGTTCCACCATGGATATAAATTTGTTCTATTTTTTTACCTCTATTTTCATTAATATAATAGTCCAAAACCCTATCAATATCTTTTATCCATCTTTCTACTTCCACTTTCACCATATCTATAATATCAGCCACTGCAGAATCCAATTTATCTCTATTGGCCATTAAATTCATACGTTCAAGTTTGTAAACTTCTAGATTATTTCCATAACCCCTGATTTCTCCTGAAATAATATCATCTAAAAACTTACCGCCACCTGATATAATTCTTGAAAATTGAGTAAGCCCTTGAGATATAATGTTCACCTCAATATTTTTATACCCAATATCTATAACCACAAAAGTTTCCTCTGAAACTGAATTTTCTTTATTAATTTTTATATACTTCGTATTAAAAATCTTTTCTATACTATTAAAATTTAAATTCAAACTTTTAGGCCTAAGTTCTAACTCATGCATCAAATCCCAATAATCCTGGGCAATTTTTTTAGGAAATAAAATTATATTAACTGTGTTAAGAATTTCTTCATTAACCTGTTTTTCTCCCAAAATTTTATATTTTATTTCATAATCATCCACATTAACAGGTAATTGTTCCTCTATTTCATATTTTATCATAGTATCCATATCTTTAACATTACCTTTGGGCAAAAAAATATTTCTAACAATAACTCCACTACTTTTAATAGTTATATCAACCTTCTTAGCAGTAAATCTATTAGTATCCAAGGCAGACTTCAAAAGCCCTTCTAACTCTTCTTTATTCTCAATATTGCCATCCTTAACCATATCCTCATCCAAATCCAAAATAAAAGATCGACTAACCACTAACCCCTTACCCGAAGCCTTCATCTCAAGCATCTTAACACTCTTAGTCCCAAACTCCATAGATAAAACTTTACTACTAAATAAATTTCCCATACTTTCACCTCTTCATAAGGTAATTATAATATAAAGTAACACAATGCGCGAATGCGCATTGTGCTCAAATCTCACTTAATATTTTTCTATTTATACAGAGATGTTGTATCCCCTGTAGGATAAATTTTGTAAGTTGATGTCCCTTTAGCTGATACAGTTATATTTTTACTCGCATCAATCTCCACCAAAAATGTATACCCAGTATAAGCTTGTACTTCTGGAGTAGAGTTAAGTTCTGCAGTAACTAAAGTTGTTATATCAGTAGTACCTGTTGTTGGAATTGTAAATACAGCATTATTATTTGCGTACAATATAGCTGCCGTGTTTGCCATAGTCTTTGCAGTAGCTTTATCTGCACTTACTTTAGCACTTTCTTGATATCCACTAAATCTAGGAATAGCCACCGCTGCAAGAATACCTAAAATTGCAATAACAATAATTAACTCAATTAATGTAAAACCTTTTTTTGCATTATTTCTTTTCATAATAAATCCTCCCAATTGTTTTTTTATTTTTTTATCTAAAGTTGTGTTTCCACAAGATTATTCTGATATCAAACAAACTATCCACTATTCACTACTATATAGTGCTATACATATCAAACATCGGCAAAGCAATAGCAAGTACAATAAATCCCACAAGTCCACCCATAATAATTATCATCAATGGTTCTATCATTGTAACCATTCTACCTAGTCCATCTTCAACTTCTCTATCATAAAACTCTGCTGTTTTTTCTAAAATGTCATCTAATGAACCGGATTCTTCTCCTATGCTTACCATGGATACCATCATTGGTGGAAAGAACTTCATTCTTTCTAAAGAGTCCGATAAAGTTTCTCCTTTTATTACTTCATCTCTAGCATCCATTAATTTTTTTTGAATAAATTTATTTCCTAGCAATGAGGAAACAATTTCTATAGCATCTATCATAGTAACCCCACTAAATAAAGCAATTGATAAGTTTTGCGTAAATCTAGAGGTTATTATTTTTTTATTTAAGTTTTTAAATCCTGGGAAGTTTAATTTAATAGTTTCAATTACCCTTTCCCCTGTTTCAGTTTTTGAATACAAATTAGTTCCAACGATTAAACCAATAGTTCCTCCTATAAAAAGATACCAATAGGTTGTCATGGCTGAACTTAAATTAAGTAAAAACTGTGTTATTCCTGGTAGTTCCACTGAACTTCCTTCAAACATAGAGATAAATGTAGGTAGTATAAAAGTCATCATAAATATTACTACCCCTACAGCCGCCACTCCTAAAAACGCTGGGTAAACCATGGCAGATTTTACTTTAGAGTTAAGCTTATATTCTTTTTCATAGTGTTCAGTCATCTTGAAAAGAATTCTTGTAAGATTACCAGTTTCCTCTCCTGACTCAATCATATTTACTAATAATAAAGGGAAAGTCTTTGGAAATTTTCTCATAGAAGCTGATACAGTTGAACCCTTTTGAATATCATCATACACTCCATTTAAACTTTTCTGCAAAGTTTTATTCTCTGCTTGAGATTTAAGTATATTTACAGTATTTAAAATATTAGATCCTGCATTTAATAAGGTATAGAATTGTCTACACATTATTGAAATATCTTTTGAACTAACTTTATTAAAAATTGATGGTAATTCAATTTCTTTCTGCAAAACTATTTCTTTAACAGAAATAGGATAATAATTATTAGCTCTAATATTTTGAATTACTTCCTCTTTAGAAGAAGCTTCTATTTTGCCATCGATTTTTTCTCCACTTTTAGTAGATGCTTTATATTTATATAAGGCCATGTGAAACTCCTCTACAATAATGCTTGTCCTGTTTGAAATTATTATACTTTTATTCTACAACAAAAGCTACTTTATTTAATTCCTCAATGGAGGTTATCCCTTTTAAAACTAAATCAATACAAGCATATTTTAATGTTCTTATTCCATTCTCTTTATTTAATTTGTTTATAACCGACATATCAGCGCCTCTTTGAATAGCTTCTTTTATATTATCATTTATAGTCATCACTTCATAAATACCCGTTCTGCCTATAAATCCTGAAAAACCACAATGTTTACACCCAACTGGTTTAGAGATATGAACTTCTTCTTCAATACCTATCCCTAAAAGATTCTTTTCATAATCACTAGCTGCATATTCTTCTTTACATCTAGGGCATAACTTTTTTACCAATCTTTGAGCTACAACTCCTGAAATGGCAGAGGCAATTAAATAAGCATCAACTCCCATATCCATAAGTCTAACCACTGCTGATGCTGAGTCATTTGTATGAATTGTACTCAATACCAAATGTCCTGTAATAGCTGCTCTTACAGCAATTTGAGCAGTTTCTGTATCTCTTATCTCACCTATCATAACAATATCAGGGTCTTGTCTTAGTATAGACCTAAGACCTGCTGCAAAGTTAAGGCCCGCTTTGTTATTAACGTTAACTTGATTAATACCCTCCATCATATATTCTACAGGATCTTCCACCGTAACTATATTAATATCTGGCTTATTCAGTTCACTTAAAATAGTATACAAAGTTGTGGATTTACCACTACCTGTAGGACCAGTTACAAGAATAATTCCATAGGGACTTTTGATAATATTATCTAATTTTTTCATATCCCATTCAGACATACCTAATCTTTCTTTATTAAGAAGATCTACATTTTTTAACAAAATTCTTATAACTATTTTTTCTCCATGAACTGTAGGTAAAATTGATACCCTTAAATCTACTGATACCCCATCAAGTTTAGTTATTATCCTTCCATCCTGTGGTATTCTTCTTTCGGCTATATTTAATCCCGCCAAAATTTTAATTCTTGTAACTAAAGCTGCCAAATTTTCTCGAGAGGTTCTTAAAACTTCTCTAAGCGTTCCATCTACTCTGTATCTAATTTTAATGTATTTTTCATTAGGTTCAACATGAATATCACTGGCTTTTGCTTTAATTGCACTATCTATAATTGAATCAACCAATTTTACAACTGGTGCATTTTTTACATCTTCATTTTCTAGAGATAATACTTCTTCTGCTTGAATATTAACTTTTGATAGTTCTTCTGCCGCTTTTTCAACATATTCAGAAGAATAAAATTTCCCTATAGCAGTTTTAATTTCTTTCTCAGAAGATATTACCCCTTTTACTTCTAATCCTGTAACAAGATTGATATCATCAAAAGCAAATATATTCAAAGGGTCTGTCATTGCCACTAAAATAGCTGTTCCTTGAAGGGCAATAGGTATCATAACATATTTTTCTGCCATGCTTTGGGGAATCATTCTTATAGCTCTTTTATCTAAATCAATATCTTCTAAAAATACTCTTTCCATGTTTAATTGAACTTTTAATACTTCAATAATGTCATTTTCTGTTAAAATACCATCATTTATTAATTGTTCACCAAGTTTCATTCTTGATTCTCTTTGCTTTTTTAATTCTTCCATTAATTGTTGCTCAGAAATTTTACCACTTTGAACCAGTAAATCTCCTAATCTTTTTTTCCCTAATGATTTCATAAGAACATCCCTACTTACTAGAAAATAATGTACTACTAAATTATTACAAATTCTTCATTCTTCTATTTTATTCCTGTAATTAATTACAATTTAATTATACAATAAAGAATTTTTTTTTTCAACATATATAAATATGTAATTTTATGTTTTATTGTATTTTCTTTAATTTAAATATAGTTTTACTTTAAAACAATTCTAGTTTTTGTGATATTTTCATATATTTTTATTCTTTTAGTTCCATATAATTTCATATAAATCCAGTTTAAACCTATTTATGGCTAGATAATTTTTTTATCCTTTAAATATATTTAAAATTTTAAGCAAAATAAAAGCCCTCACAATATGGAAAGCTTTTATTCACTTCATTTTTTAATTTTATTTTATATTATATACTTTGTAGAACATAAAACTACATTTTTTCCACTACTTCTATTCCTAGTAAATCAAGAGCATTTTTTATAACCTGACAAGTAGCTTCTACCATTTGTAACATCGCAACTTTTAATTCTAAATCTTCAGTACTCATTATATTATAAGCATTATAAAACTTATTAAAGTTTTTAGCTACTTCTAATACATATCTAGTTACTATAAATGGTTCTAATTTTTCTATAGAATCTAAAATAGATTCTTGGAAAGTCCCTAAACTTTTCACTAACTCAAAAGCTTCTTTTGAATTTAATTTTGTGAAATCTGCTTTTCCTTCTATTTCTCCCGCTTTTCTAAGTATACTTTTACCTCTAGCATAAGTATATTGAACATAAGGACCTGTTTCTCCCTCGAAGTTTAACATTTCACTCCAATTAAATACTATATCTTTACCTCTTTTATTTTTAAGATAAGTAAATTTAATAGCACCTATTCCTACTTTTTCAGCTACTTCCTTTTTATTCTCAAGTTCAGGATTTTTTTCTTCTATAACTTCTGTGATTTTAGAAATAGATTCATTTAATAAATCTTCTAATAAAACAACTTCTCCTTTTCTAGTAGAAAGTTTTCTATCAGCAAATTTAACTATTCCAAAACCAACATGTTTACATTTTTCAGCACATTCATATCCCATTAAATCTACAACTTTAAATATTTGATTAAAGTGAAGAGTTTGATCTTGACCAACCACGTAAATATTTTTGTGGAAATTATAAGTATCATTTCTATATAAAACTGCTGCCAAATCACGTGTTGCATAAATAGTTGCTCCATCAGCTTTTTTAATTATGCAAGGCGGCATATTATCATCCTCAAGCATTACCACTTGTGCTCCATTACTTTCTACTAATAATTTCTTTTCTGTTAATTCATCTACAACTCTATCCATTTTATCAAGATAGAAACTTTCTCCAGCATAAGAATCAAATCTAACTCCTAGTCTTTTATACACATTTTCAAATTCTTTTAATGAAAGAGCTTTAAATCTTTCCCAAAGCTTAACTTCTTCTTCACATCCATCTTCTAATCTTTTAAAATGCATTCTTCCTTCATCTACTAAAGTAGGATCTTTTTCTGCTTCATCATGAAATTTAACATAAATTCTTAATAATTCTTTTATAGGTTCTTTCTCTAAAGCTTCTTCATCCACCCATTTTTTATAAGCAGATATTAATTTACCAAATTGAGTACCCCAATCCCCTAAGTGATTAACTCCTATACAATTGTACCCTGCGAATTCCATTATTCTGTACAAAGAGTTTCCAATAGATGTACTACATAAATGTCCTACATGAAAAGGCTTTGCAATATTAGGGGAAGAATAATCAATAGTAACATTTTTTCCTTCTCCTACTTTACATGATCCATAAGCTTCTTTTTCTTCAAGTACTTTATTAATTGTAACTCCAACAAAGCTTCCTTTATCCATAAAAAAGTTTAAATAAGGACCTGCTGTTTCTATTCTTTCAAAACCTTCTTTATTCATTTTCTCTTGAATTTCTCCCGCTATAGCTTGTGGTGCTTTTCTCATAGCTTTTGCTAATTGAAAACAAGGAAAAGCAAAATCCCCCATTTCAGGTTTAGGTGGTATTTCTATAAGATTTTCTATAAATTCTAAATCTAAATCTACTAACTCTTTAATTCTTTCTGCAACGATTTTCTTATAATCCATTTTTTATTTCCCCTTTTAAATATATTTTTGAAATAAGCTTTATTTAATTTGTTTGAAAATTGTAGGGGCGGGTTTCCATGCCCGCCCGTTTGTATTGCACCAGCTCAATTATAATTAAGCATAGTATATAAATAAATACTATATTTAATTTACAAGATTTATTTATCCCATTAAATTAAGTTTCGGGGCGGCGTGGAAACCGCCCCCTACGTAGCAATGTTTTTTGTTTTTAAAACAAAAAAGCCTCTAACTATATACAAATATATAGTTAGAGACGGAAGTTCCGCGGTACCACTCTTATTGATTAAAATAATCCACTTATAGGTTGGCTGAAAAATTACTTTCACTTTTGTCAGTAAAATATTTATGTTCTTAAAATTTTTACTGGCAATTTAGTGAATGTTATTTTTTAACGACCATTAATACTTTAACGCAGCTAACGGCTTACCTCATTATTTAATAAAATAACTTAGTAGCAACTCAAAGGTTCTCTTCACATAAATTTTTCTACAGAGCTTCCACCTTCCTCTGCTCGCTAAAAGAATAAATTAAGCTACTCTCCTTATCAACGTTTATATATACTATTGACTTTAATTATATTCTTAGTGATTTTCTTTTGTCAATAGTTTCTTTAAATTTTCAAGCTTAGTATTTTAATTCAAAGAACAGATTTTCACTCTTTCGACAATTTTCTCATAATTTTGTATGAAATATTTGTGAATATTGAAAGTTATTTGATAATAATTATTGACAAATGTCTATTATTGTAAGATGATGTATGTATAAGATAAACAAACCCAAGTATCAATATAATGTTTATCACTTATAAAAAGAAGGGAGATTTTAAATGAGAGAATACAAAGAAATATTAACAGAATCTGAAGTTGTATTAGGTATACCAATTCTTGTTGAAAACTATGATGGCTGGCATGATAAAACAAAGTCGTTGATTAATAATATATGGGAAAACATTGCAAACTATCAATTAATCAAATTCGCTTCTGATATACAATTAGAATTAATGCACAAAGATTTTCAATTTCAAACTTTATATTTGAGTATTTTAAAAATGTATATGGAGCAATTTGTTAATTATCCAGAAACAACTTTTATGACATCACACAAAAGCGTTTCCCAAGTCGAAAGCTTACTTTTGGCAAAAGATATTTATTTAAGAATTCCGGAAATAATTCATGAAGATTTTGATATCTTCTTATATCTAGATTCATTTTTCATTGAAACTTGCTCTGGAAATAACCTACGACTTCCCTTTACTTTGGGAATAAAATATGTGGAAAATATAAGCGAAGATTTTTTCTTTAAAACAAAAAGATATGGTAATTTTGTACTCCTAGAAATAAACAGAAATAAAAACGGTGAAGAATTGGACAAGGTGCTTAAAGTAATAGATGAAAAAATAAGTGAACACTGCTATATTTATAATGAATTTGTATAAGAATATTATTAAAGATACTTTACCTGATTAAACAAAAGATAAATCCCTCTAAAATAAAAATTTATCAAAAGATTAGAATAGCCTATTATCCTCATGATAGGCTATTAATAATGTTCTCTAAAAATAATACGTCTTTAACACTTTCCACAATTATTCCAATATGGTATTATCAAATATAATACCATATTTATTTTTCTAAAATTATTAACTATTAACTATTAACTATTAACTATTAACTATTAACTAACCAAAGGGGGCCTGTTCTGTGGGAACATTAAAAACCTACAAAGAAATAAAAGCAAATTTAGAGAGTTTGCTTATTTATAGAAATATAAGAGATGATCAAGTTATTAAAAGTATAGAAGCTATGTTTAAAGAAACTAAACGTGACACTCCCAGTAATACTTTTTTGTCATCACAATATAATACTGTTTTAGGTGATTTAGTTTGTTTTGCTGAAAAAAGAGCTTATAAAGGAAATTTATTAAGTAATTATGTTTTAGATTTAATCTTAAATGATTCTAATGTATTTGCTCAAAGTTGTGAGAAATACGGTGATAATATTGAAAGTTGTTTAAAGGATTTAGCAATAAAAGATTTAAGAACTATTTTTTCTATAATGCATTTGGATTTTATGTCTTTTAAAAATATGTCTAAAATCAATGGTGATTTTATTTTAGATTATAATCCTACTTTAAATAAAGATTTATACAAACCTTATAATGAAGAAAAAAAATTCTTATGCCAGATAGATTGTTTTGATGATTTTTTTAATTCTTTAGTTCAATACTATCACAAAATTGGTTCTGGTATTTTATCAAGCAATATAGCCTTTAAATGGGTTGATGATTTCGGTATTGTTCCTGTAAATAATCCTCATAAAATTGAACTAAATCATATTATAGGGTGTGCTTATCAAAAGGATATGCTAATTAAAAACACTGATGCTTTTATCAAAGGACATACCGCAAACAATGTTTTATTAGAAGGTTCAAGAGGTACCGGTAAATCTTCCCTTGTTAAGGCTTTATTAAATTATTTTCATAAAGATGGATTAAGATTAATTGAAGTGGGTAAAACTCAATTTCTACATTTAAGTACTATTATGAATGAGTTAAGCAAAAAAAATAAACCTTTTATTCTTTTCTTAGACGATATTTCCTTCGAAGATACAGAAATAGAATATAAACAAATGAAATCTATCCTTGATGGAGGGATAGAAACTAAACCTAGTAATGTTTTAATTTATGCTACTTCTAATAGAAGACATTTAGTTAAAGAGAAATGGGAAGATGCCCCAACACTTTCAAATGTAGGAGAAATCCATAGCAATGATTCAGTTAATGAAAAACTATCTTTATCTGATAGATTTGGACTAACTTTAACTTTTGTAAAACCTACTCAAAAGGAATATCTTGATATTGTATTCGGTTTGGTTGAACAAAAGAATATAGATTTACCGCAAGATTACATAAAGCAAGAAGCTATAAAATGGGAACTAAACCAAAATGGACGTTCCGGCAGAACTGCAGAGCAGTTTATTAACCACCTTATTGGTGAGCATCATTTACTTTAATGCAAAAGCTTCAGATAAATTTATCTGAAGCTTTTTTAGAAGCAATTATCCTTCTTTAACATAAATTTCTTTACCTTTAAAAACAATGGCTAACTCTTTAATTTTATTTATGCCTCTAGATACAATCTCCGCACAATATTGCTTTTCCTCAATTTGTTTTAATGCACTATCCGCGGTTTCTTCTAAAGTTTCAGTATCATCTACATCTAATTTCTTAAATTCTATTACTAAACCAAGCTTAGTTTTATCTTTAGGTATGATGCTAACATCATATCTTCCATAACCGCTTTCCCTATTAGAAACAACTTCATGAGTATCATTTAGCGATACTAGAAGCCCTAGAATAAATGCATGATATACTTTTTCTCCTTCATAACCACCAACATCAAAATAACTAATGCTATTTAATACAAATTGTTTTAGAATCTTTCCAAAGGTTTTTATATCTCCCTTAGTCAAACTATTTAACATCATATTATATTTATCCTTACTGATACTATTATTAAACCAATTTTCTATTATATCAATATATAGACTCTTTATTTCTAAATTAGGAATTTTAAGCTTATAGTAATCTTTTAATCCTATTCTTTCTTTGTCATAGGCTTTCAAATAGCCTGTAAATAATAGAAAACTCCATAAATTATCACTTGATTTCCTTATATCCTCCATAACTATATTGTCGATTATACATCTTGTAATGTTTTTATCTTCAACTAGAATTTCCAAGTCTTTTTTTATATCCTCTCCACCTTTAGCAAGGAGTAAGTTTACTAAATCATTAGAGCTAGTATTCACCCAGTATGGTTTCAACCCTTCTGAAGGCTTTGATACATAATTTAAAATTGACCATGGATTATAAATTGTTTCTTCCCCAAAAATATAACCATTATACCAATCCTTTACTTCCTGAAGGTTTGTTGTTATATTGTAATCTTTTAATATAATTTCTATTTCTTTTTCAGTAAATCCGAATTGGGTGTTAAAGTTATAGTTCAAAAGTGAGGAAATTTCCAAGTTATTAAGTCCTGAAAAAATACTTTCCTTAGCAACTCTTAGGATACCTGTAATCATTGCTTTTTCTAGATAAATATTGTCCTTAAACGCTGCACTCAAGAAATTTCTCATAAAAAAAATAACTTCATTATAATATTGATTTACATATCCTGCTTGAATAGGTACATCGTACTCATCTATTAAAATAATCACCTTTTCATTGTAATAATCATAAAGATACTTTGAAAGTTTTCCTAAAGACTCCCCAAGTTCTATAATATTAGATTCTTTATTTATAACTCTATTATAATATTCCTTTTGAGCAGTATGAAGGTTAGGATTATCTAAACAATAACGATGCTCAATGTAAATATCACTCATGCGCCCTCTTAAACTCATCTCTAAATTATCAAAACTAAGGTGTTTTTCATCTTTGAAGCTTAGAAATATAACAGGATATTTGCTTTGCAATTCCATGATATCTTTATTCTTTTCTATATTTAGCCCCTGAAATAGATTTATATTATCTATTGAACTTTTTTCAAAAAAGTATTTAAGCATGCTCATATTTAAAGTTTTACCAAATCTTCTCGGTCTTGCAACCAGTACTATTTTAGCACTAACTTTTATAAATTCTTCTATTAGCAAAGTTTTATCCACAAAATAACAGTTATCTTCTATGAGTTCTTTGAAATCGCTTATCCCTATGGAAATTTTCTTTGTCATTTAGATCCCCTCACCTTAAATTATTTCTCTATAAATACTTAAAGCCTTCTTTGATATTTTAATCCATTTCAACATCAAATAAAGCCGAAACATCCTCATTGTCAATAATACGATTGCTTGTCTTTTGAGATTTAATAAGTAAAGCTTCCGCCATATTTATTGTGGTTTTTTCAATAAATTCATTTATATTTATCCCCCTAAGAGTGAAAAACAATTCAGGGTTTTCATCAAGTCTAGCCCCTATCCCATAAAGAACAGCAGCCACATGTTTACACATTGAGGCCCAATCGGGACAATCACAGTCAAATTTTATTTCTTTGGGTGAGGGAAATAATCCATTATTTTTTTCTGTGAACAAAGATTCTAGGGATTTTGGAAATTTACCTTTAACCAGTTCTTCTAAGGAATCTATTTTGCCCATGGAATTATCTATTATTTTGTTCCAGCGGTTTATAGATAAAGGGGTTATGGTTATATCTACTTCATAGGGTTTTCTTCCACTTCCTTGAACCAAGGCAGAAATTTTTTCTTTTCCAATTTTCAAATCCAAAACAGAACCATTTCTAACATAACTACGCCCACGAGGAATTCTATTTGAATAATCTGAATAACTTTCAAGATTTTTATTCCAAGCAATCCCCCACCATGTAGAAGCGAGTTTTCTTCCTGTTATAACTACTGGGCATATATCCTTTTGTTTTTTCTTTAATTTTTCAGCAGCCTTTTCATTTTTTTTCTTTCTTTCAGCCACAGAAACATATTCTGGAAATCCATAAGAGCTGTACATTTTTTCCTCCTTTATTTGGGAATAGCTAATTTGAATAATTCTAAAAGTTCTGAATTGCTCATTTCCGTAATCCAATTTTCTTGAGATGTAGATATAATTTCTTGTGAAAGTTTTGTTTTTTCTTCCATTAAAAGATCTATTTTTTCTTCTATAGTTCCTTGGGTTATAAATTTATGTACAATAACATTCTTTTTTTGCCCTATACGGAAAGCTCTATCTGTTGCTTGATTTTCTACAGCTGGATTCCACCAGCGGTCAAAATGAACTACATGATTAGCAGCAGTTAAATTGAGTCCAACTCCCCCAGCTTTTAAAGATAATACCATAAAGGGAACATAATCTTCCCCTTGAAAGTCATCAACAATTTGTTGACGTTTTTTTACTGGTGTTCCTCCATGAATAACTCTACCTTTATGATGAAAAATAGTTTCTAAAAATTCATTAAGAGGTTCTGTCATTTCTTTAAATTGAGTAAATACCAATATTCTTTCTCTTCTTTCATAAACAGTTTCACATATTTCTCTAAGTCTTGCAAATTTACCACTTTCATTTTCTATAAATAAATTTTCTCCTAGATACTGATCAGGATGATTACATATCTGTTTAAATTTCATTAATGATGATAAAATTAAACCTTTCCTTGCTATTCCTTCACTATCATTTAGTTTATTATTTAAATCTTTTACTAAAGAAGCATATAAAGCTCCTTGTTTTTTTGTTAAGTTAGCGAAGGATTTCATTTCTACTTTATCTGGCAAATCATTTATTATGGATTTGTCCGTTTTTATACGTCTTAATATAAATGGGCTTACTACTTTTTTTAGATTTTTATTTCCTTCTGGATTTTCCTTAAGTTGTTTTACCAATAAAGAAAATTCTTTGGAAGTTCCTAAAAGTCCTGAATTAAGGAAGTCAAATAAAGACCACAAATCTGAAAGACTATTCTCAATAGGCGTACCAGTCATAGCTATTCTGAAAGAACTTTTTATTTTTTTAGCAGTCTTTGTTTTAATGGACCCAGCATTTTTAATTGCTTGAGCTTCATCTAAAATCAGCAAATCCCAATTAATATCATGAAGCCATACTTGTTTTGAAATCATGGTATAAGTTGTTATTATAACTTGATAGTCCTTCAAAAAGTCTTCATTATAATCTTGAGAAACCTTTGTTTTTGAGGAATGAAGTATGTAATACTTTATTTCTGGTGCAAACTTAATCAATTCCTTTTCCCAGTTTCCAAGAAGTGAAGCTGGTATGATTAAAAGACTTTTATCCTTTTTATTTTCTTTTAAATAATTTAATAAAGCTATAACTTGAATAGTTTTTCCAAGTCCCATATCATCAGCAAGACAAGCCCCTAAACCAAGTTGCTTCATATAATAAAGCCAAGAAAGACCTTGTTTTTGATAGTTTCTTAAGCTTGCATTAAAGTTGTTACCACAGGATACTTCATTAATCTTTTCAGGGTTTTTAAGATTATTAAGCACATCATCGAACCACTGACCTTCTGTTACATTGATATCACATTCATGCTCTGATATTTTTAAAAGTTTATGAGCATTTAATTGCAACTTCATGGCCTCTATCATGGATAAATCTTTACTTTCCATCAGTGTTTCAGCTTGTTCATAAGCAAGAAGTACCTGCTGGAGTTTTTCATGATTAACCTCCACCCATTTACCTTTCAAAAAAGCAAGACCTTCATTCTCAGCCATGAGTTGTTCTATTTCTTTTTTTGTTAAAGTGTCCTCTCCAAGGGCTATGTTCAAATCAAAATCCATAAGAGCCTCTTGCCCTACAAAAGATGGATTATTACCCACTGACACATTAAGCTTTAATGCGTTAGATTTTTGTTTCCACCAATTAGGAATTCTACACAGTATGCCACTTTCTTCATAAATAGGTATTTCTTTTAAGAATGTATAAGCATCTTCTATGGACATAGCAAGAGGGTGAAATATTTCTCCTGATTCCATAATCTCTGATATAAAAGAACTTTTTTCTGTAGCTTTATTAACAGTTGCTAAAAGCCTAAGTAATTGATCATTATCATTTTTATATTCTATCAAAGCATTTTTTAAAGGGATATGTTTTACCTTGCCTTTTATTTCTGTAAGTTGAGCATATGTAGCTAGAAAAGCAAAAGGATATTCCTCTTTTTTACTTTCTACTAAATGAAAATAAATTCGTCCAGGTATATGTAAATTACAGCCTTTTTTTGAAAAGTACTCATCCACAGTGCCAACAAAATCTTTTATATCATTCTTAAAAACCTCTACTAATTCAGATACTATAAGCTCAATCCAGTGATTATTTAAATATTCTGACCCAATAATATAAGGACATATTGATACAAGTCTTGTTATTTCTTCATTGTCTAGAGAAAAGTTAATATTTTCCCGTGCAAATTCTATTTGAGGATTTTTTATTAAACCCGTTGTAATGGATTTACTGATTTTATATAAAAAATCCATAGAAGGTGATAAATCACTTTTTTTATTTTCCAAAGATAATTCATAAAGTGCTTTAAATAAATTATTATTGTAGGCTTCAATAAAATTTTCTTCAATAATAGAAAGTGAGCCTTTACTATTATAGTCAAAATCTATTTGAAAGCCTTTTGGGGTTATGATTGCTATAAGTTTCATTCTATATCACATTTCCTTTTTAATATATTATAATATTTATTCTCTATTTACTATATTTCTCCATAAAATATCCAATTATCTAATATCCCTTGTTTAATCTAATTATTACCCTTTTACATTTTGAGTATAACAGTATTCAAAAAATTTATCTATATTTATGCATAAAAAAAAGGCCTTAATGGCCTTTTTTATGCTTTTGCTTTTCTAAAATTATCAATTGCTGCTGTTGGACATTTTTTAGCGCAAATTCCACAGTTTTTGCATTTATCATAATCAATAACTGGTAAGTTATTCACCATTTCCATAGCATCAAATGGACATGCTTTTACACATAATGTGCATCCTATACATCCTACTTCACATATCTTTTTAACTGATGCACCTTTTGCTTTTGAGTTACAAGTAATTTTTACCGGTCTACCCTTTGGCATCATTTGAATAATAGCTTTCGGACATTTTGGCACACAAGCTCCACAGCCTACACATTTTTCTTCATCTACTACTGCAACTCCATCTATTATATGAAGCGCATCAAACTTACAAGCTTTTACACAAGATCCAAAACCCATACAACCAAACTCACAAGATTTAGGGCCTCCACCTGGAATAATTACTGCATTTGAACAATCTTCAATTCCATAGTAGTCACCTTTATATAAAGCTTTATCTTTTGTTCCTTTACATTTAACATAAGCAACTTTTGGTTCAGCTGTACTTACTTCTACTCCTAGGATTTCTCCTATTTGACCTGCAACTTCTGGGCTTGCTATTGGGCAAGCATTTGGGGCAGCACCATTAAGAACTATAGCTTCAGCATACGCATCACAACCAGCAAAACCACATCCACCACAGTTAGCACCAGGTAAACAACCTCTTATTTGAGGCACCATAGGATTTACTTCTACAGCGAACTTTTTGGATGAATATCCTAAAACAACCCCGAATAAAAGACCAAGCCCACCTAAACTTATTAAAGGAAATAAAATTTCTTTCATGTGAACCTCCTTACACTAAGCCTGAGAAACCAAGGAATGCAATAGCCATTAATCCCGCAGTGATTAATGCAATTGGTAGTCCTTTTACGGCTTCTGGCATGTCTGTATTTTCTTCCATTCTTTCTCTTAATCCCGCAAGTAAAACTATAGCTAAGAAAAATCCTAAACCTGTAGCTACTGAATATATCAATGATTCTATTAAATTAAATTCTTTTTGCATATTTATAATTACTGCTCCTAAAATTGCACAGTTTGTTGTGATCAAAGGAAGATAAATTCCTAAAGATTTATGCAACTCTGGACTCATCTTTTTAATTGCCATTTCAACGAATTGTACCAATGATGCAATTACTAATATAAAAGCAACAGTATACATATATTCTATATTCAATGGATCTAATATAAATTTATATATAATATATGAAAATATTGAAGCAAGACCCATTACAAAAGTTACCGCAAGTCCCATACCCTTAGCAGTTTCAATTTTCTTAGAAACACCAAGGAATCCACAAATACCTAAGAATTTTGCTAAAACTACGTTGTTTACTAGCAAAGCTCCCAATATCAAAGTAAAAATATTCATGTTTATTCCACCTCTTTCTATGAATTAGTCCACACTAAAGTGAGGATTTACTTTGTTTCTTTTTAGCATTAATATTTCTTTGATTAATAAGCGCCATTAATATTCCAAGTGTAATAAATGCTCCTGGTGCCAATACAAATATTAAAGGTGGTTGGAAAGAAGCTGGAGTTATTTTAATTCCAAAAGCTAATCCTGTTCCTAAAACTTCTCTTATTAAACCAATAATTCCTAGTGCAAAGGTAAATCCTAATCCCATTCCTAATCCATCAAAAAAGGATGCTAAAGGACCATTTTTAGATGCATAAGCTTCCGCTCTTCCTAGAATTGCACAGTTAACAACTATTAAAGGTATAAAAATACCTAAAGAATCATTTAACGCTGGTAAAAAACCTTGTAGAAGTAGTTGTAACAGCGTAACAAATGATGCTATAACAACAACGTAAGAAGGAATTCTAATTTTATCTGGAATAAACTTTCTCATTAAAGAAATAACCACATTGGATCCTATAAGTACTACTGTAGTTGCAAGACCCATTCCAATTCCATTGTTAGCAGAGGAAGTTACCGCTAAAGTAGGACACATTGCAAGAACTTGAACAAATATAATATTTTCATTAAATATACCATTCTTTAATCTTTCTAATGCAACTTTCACTATTAGTTTCCTCCCTTCAATGAATTATTAAATAAATCTATAGCAGAGTTAACTGCATTTGTTACTGCTTTTGATGTAATTGTAGCTCCTGTTAAAGCTTCAATCTCATTATCATTTGCTGCAGGTGTTTTAACAACCTCAAGTGGATTATCAACTGATTTATCTTTAAATTGATCTTTAAAGTCTGGTAAAGTTGCGTTAGCTCCAAGGCCTGGTGTTTCTGAATGTTCTAAAATAGTTAGTCCTTGCAACTTTCCATCCATGGATATACCAACCATAATATTAATTTTTCCACCATAACCATCATTAATTACTTTAATTGCATATCCTTGTACTTCATCATTTTTTTTACCTTCATTCACTTCACTAACCAAGCTTCCTTCTGGTATTTCAATTTCTTTTAATTCAAAAGTATCTGCAGATGATAAAACTGCTTGCATTGCTTCATTATTCTTTTTAATTGTTTGCTGAGCAATAGGCTCTTTTGTAAGACTATAAGCCCCGCCAAGCAATATTCCTGCCACAGCAGTTATTAATAAAAGTATTAAACCTAATCTTAAATTACTTTCTGATTTTTCCAAGTTACTTCACCTCCCCAAATACTCTAGGAGCTACATATCTATCTATTAAAGGTACAAATAAGTTCATTATTAAAATTGAATAAGAAACTCCTTCTGGATATCCACCAAAAGTACGGATAATTGAAGTTAAAACACCACATCCAATAGCAAAAATTATTTTACCATTTGTAGTCATTGGAGATGTAGTATAATCTGTAGCCATAAATATAGCTCCAATCATTAATCCACCTATCATAATTTCATAAAGTCCATTTCCAGTCATGAATCCATTTCTGCCCATAAAAGTAGATAAAACAAAAACTGTTCCTATATAATAAACTGGTATATGCCAAGATATAACTTTTCTATATAATAGATAAACAAAGCCTATTAACAAGGCTAATGCAGAAGTTTCTCCAATGCATCCTCCAATATTACCTAAAAACACATTCATTAAACCTGGTAAGACTTCTCCACCTTCTTTTAATATACCAAGAGGGGTAGCAGTAGAAACTCCATCTAATGTCCATGTTGTCATAGCCACTGGATAAGATGCAACTAAAAATGCACGAGCTGCTAAAGCTGGATTAACTATGTTTTGTCCAAGTCCACCAAATAAAGCTTTAACAATAATCATAGCAAATACTCCTCCAATAACTACCATCCAAGGTGGTAATGATGGTGGAACATTTAAAGCAATAAGTATTCCTGTAATAACAGCACTTAAATCAAGTACTTTTATAGGTCTTTTAGTTAACCTTTGCCATGCCCATTCGGAAACTACACATGACGTTATTGAAACTATTAATAAAATCAACGCTTCTGTTTTAAAAACTACTATTCCTGCTATCATAGCTGGAATCAAAGCAATAATTACATCTCTCATAACTGATTGAATAGTATCTTTTGAACGTATATGAGGAGATGAGGAAACTGTATACAAATTTTCAGCCATTTATGTCACTCCTTATTATTTATTTCTTTCTTTTTTCTGCTAAAACAGCACGTTTAGTTGTTCTTATTGTTTGAAGTAAATGTCTTTTTGCAGGACATGCAAAAGAACAACACCCACATTCAATACAAGCTAGTCCACTACATTCATCAAATCTTTCAAGTTCATTTCTTCTTGATAAAGAATCTAATGTTGATGGAATCAAGTTCATAGGACAAGCATCTACACACTTACCACATCTAATACAATTTTCTTCTTTTGGTAAGGCAGCTTGTACTTTTGTTAAAGCAAGTACACCAGAACTACCTTTCATTGCTGTTACATCTAAAGTTGAAAGGGCCATCCCCATCATAGGTCCGCCTGAAATAATTTTAACCGCTTCTTCTTTAAAGCCTCCACATTCCTCAACTAATTCTCTATAAGACATACCCATTCTTATTCTCATATTTTTAGGTTCTGCAATAGCTTCTCCTGTAACAGTTACCACGTTGTAAATTGAAGGAATACCTTTTACTACCGCATTGTATATATCAAGAGCAGTAGATACATTTTGTACAATACACCCTACATCTGCAGGTAATCTTCCTACTTCTACTTCTCTTTTATTTATAGCATAAATTAATTGTTTTTCTGCTCCTTGAGGATATTTTGTTTTTAATGCCATAACAAAAATGTTATCAATATCCTTTACAGCTTCTTGCATTGCTTTAATAGCATCTGGTTTATTATTTTCTATTCCTATGTATCCCTTAGCTTCTGGATACATTTGAAGAATTATTTTTAAACCCTCTACTATTTTATCTGTTTCTTCTAACATAATTCTATGGTCACAAGTTAAATAAGGTTCACACTCAGCACCATTTAAAATTATAGAATCAATTTTTTTGTCTGGTGGTGGTGCTAATTTTACACTAGCTGGAAAACATGCTCCTCCCATGCCTACTATACCTGCTTCTTTAACTATTTCTATAATTTCTTCTTTACTCATGTTTCTATAGTCTTTATTCTTTGGAAACTCTGTTTCATTATATTGGTAATCGTTTTCTACTATAACTGCTAATGATTTGTTACCTGACGGAAGCAATACTTCTTCAATTTTCTTAACAGTACCAGATACACTACTATGGATATTGGCAGAAATAAATCCTTTTGCTCCACCAATTTTTTGTCCTACTAAAACTGAATCTCCTTTTTTAACTAAACACTCCGCCGGCGCTCCAATATGTTGCGACATAGGGAAAGTTAAAATTTCCTTAGGTAATACATTCACTATTTCCTTTTTTTCAGAAAGATATTTACCATGTGGTGGATGAATTCCCTTTTTAAAAGTAAATAAATTCATATGAAACCTCCCATTCTATAGATTAGAATTTTATGATTTTTAAAACAAAAGTAAAATACTATTATTTTTATATTATATATACATGTATTTATATAATACTCTTTAGTTCTTTATAATTCAAATGGTATTTTATACTTTTTTTTATAGACTATTTAAACTCTCTATTATAATACCATACTTTCAATTAAATTATCAATTATACATAATAATAAGACTTTTCTGACATTTAAATCTTAAACTGTTATTTTCTTAACAATTTATTATGTAATATATGCTACACAAATTAAAAATCATTAGAATTTTATTTTTAATTTTACTGATATTTATTCAAATTTTATATATAGATTCATTTTTTATATTATTTCACTCTTGAATTGTGAACTTTAGGTAAACACTTGTTTTTTTTTGCAAGATTAAAATGTTTTTATTGCAAATTATTCTTTTAATTATATATTTATTAATTAATAAATTATCAAATTCTAGTTGCCCTTTGATTATTTATGCTAATTTTTAAGTGTTTTTGCAAGATTTCATGTCAAAATCTCATTCTTTTTTTTATAAATGCAATATTTATTTTTTTATATTTCAACACTATATAATATGGATGAAAAACAGATTAAATAAGAACATAATTATGATAAATGCTTTTAATCACTTCTCCATAGTAAATTCAATTAATACATCTGTTAAATCGCCAATGTGTAAATATTAAATCTATGCTAATATTAACTCAATCAAGAGGGTTTGCCCTTATTTTAAGTGAGGATTCTAAATGAAGAATTTTATGAAAGATTTATTTTTTATCGTTGTAGGTTGTATTTTTTACTCAATATATCTATCTATGATTGTAATTCCAAATGGACTTGCGACCGGTGGACTTGCTGGTATTTCTATCTCTTTAAATCATCTATTTGGTACTAAAATTGGTGTTGCTCTTATTTTAATGAATATTCCTTTATTTATTTTTGGTTTTAAATTAGTTGGCAAAAGCTTTGCATTAAAAAGCGCTATTATAGTCTTTATTTCATCTTTTCTAGTTGATTTAACAAATAATTATTTTTCCTTTAATGCATTAGACGAAAAATTATTGGCTGCGATTTTTGCTGGTGTGGTATCCGGAGTAGCAATGTCTTTAATTTTTATAGGTGGTGCAAGTACAGGTGGTATGGATATTTCAGGTAAAATAATAAAAAATAAAATGCCCACAGTTGATTTAGCAAAAATACTATTAATACAAGATGTCATTGTTTATCTACTTATTGGTACAGTGTTAGGGGTTAACTCAGTTATGTATGCTGTAATCATGAGTTTTGTAAAAACTAAAACCATTGATGCTATTCAAGAAGGGCTTGCTTCTTCAAGACAATGTATTATTATTAGTGATTCACCAGAAGAGATAATTCATCAAATTCAAGTAAAGCTAGGAAGAGGAGTTACTCTTTTAAATGCTGAAGGAACTTATACAAGTAAAAGTAAAAATTTCATTTATGTAGTTATTCAAAAGAATCAGCTTTCTCCACTAAAAAAAATAGTAGACTCTATAGATCCAAAAGCCTTCGTTACTGTTACAGCTGTGAGTAATGTTTTAGGTAACTTTAAACAAACTTCATATTCAGTACAATAATTCTTATATCATATAAAAAGAAGCCTAACAAAATACGAAGGCTTCTTTTTCATTTTAAGTTTTCACTTTATTTTAATTTTATTCTGAAATTTTTTCTAACCCAATAACTACCCAATCACTTCCCTGCTTTTCTGCACTTAATTCATAAATTTCTTTATTTACATCCTCAGATACATTTAAATAAATTTTAGCAAAATTAGCGTATTCAACATCTTCGCTTAAAAGGGCGTTATTCAAACTCCAAAATTGTATTTGTCCAATTGTTATATCTTTTCCTTTTATATCTCCCAATAACCAATCTGAATCTTTAAAAAATGATTTTTTATTAATATAAGTTTCTATACTTTCAGTTACTTTCTCTTTTTCTATGGAATTAGGAAATGTACTAAATCCTGTAATTTTCCATTGATCCTCATTTTCCAATAGTGTAATACTTCCCTTTAAATAAATTGTTCTACCAAGAGAGCTTTTGATTTTTATCTTTCCACTTACGTTAGCCATATTTTTTTCATTTAAAATAAAGTAGTATATATCATCAATATCAGCATTAACCTCATATTTAAAATTTTCATTTGTTTCATTATGTTTCTTCCAATAGCTAACAAAATCGTATTTGGCCCATTGATATGGATTTTCAGAATCAACAAATAGCTTATCTACTTCACTTTGATTAAAATCACTTCCTTTAAGATAGTTTATAGAAATATATAAAGCTTGTCTAAGCACCTTAATTATATTTTCTTCATCTTTTTTATTATCATTATATATATTTTCCCCTGCATCTGATGATATTATTTCTCCATTGCTTAAATCCACAATTTCTCTATTTGGAAAATCAAAATAAGCATATTTACCATTAGGAGAAATAATAAAATTTCCATTACCAACGGATACTTCCCTTAAAATTTTACCATAAGAATCAGCAATATATAAGCTAAACTTATTTTCTTCTCCATTGTTTTTAGATTGTGTGAAAGCAAAACCTCCTCCTTGCATAAATTTTGCCATGTGTATATATTCACTTGAAACCACATTAATCTTATTATGCTCTAAAACGTCGCTGGTATAATATAATCCAAAACCATCATTTCCAAGTTGAATTAAGGATTTCTTATAACTATCTCTAAATCTTAGTTCATTTAATGAATTTTCTTTAGCAAAATTTTCTTCAACTAATTCTTGAACAACTTCACTATTTTCATTTACTATTACCGTTCTTGTTTCCAAAGAAGTATTATTTATTTCTTTACCCACCGGTTCAAATAAACTTGCAAAGTAATACTTTTCGCTTAAATTATTTTTTAAATAAACATAATCTTCTTCATTATAGGATTCTTTCTTTTTGCCTGAATTAACATAATAAATTGATCCATTAACCAAATTTTCATTTTCTGTGTATATTTTTTTATCATCACTTGACCATCCAAAATAAGAAATATTGTCTCTTTCATTTAAAGAATCATCAAGAGAAACTAATTTATCTTTTGAGTTATCATAAATTATCAATTGTCCTGATGCATTGAATGCTACTTTATCTTTTTCATGATTCCACTTAACTGTGTTTATAAAATGAACTCCGCTTTTAATTAATGTTACAGTTTTATCTTTTACATTAGTTTTCTTTAAATTATAAAGACCTTTTTCGTTTCCTATCAAAGTTATACTATCCCATAAGCCCTCAGTAAATATTGGTTCTAAATAAAAAACTTCATCGGCTTCTTCTGTTATGGTAAGTGGAATCTGTTTTTCTGAAATACTTATATTAACATCCACAAAATGATCTAAACTTTCCAAATTCTCATTTATTTTTGAATCATCCTTTTTATAAAAAACTCCTTCTCTACCCTCATATCCTATATCATAAATAACATTATTTTTTATTGTACTTTCACTACAAGAAGTACTGAAAACTATAGAACATAATAAAAGCAAAATCATAATCAAATTTATGTTTTTTTTCATAATCTTCCTCAAATAAATCCCCTCTTTGCTATATAAAATAATTTTATCATTATATTATCCATTAGCTGATTTTTAATTAAATATAATGCAAATCTTAGTTCCTTTATCTATTTCACTAGAAATCTGCATTTGTGCACTATGTTTTTTTACAATTTCATTGCATATGGTAAGCCCTAGTCCAGCTCCACCTTCTTTTCTTGATCTAGATTTATCAACTCTATAAAAAGGTTCAATTATTCTCTTAATCTGTTCACTTTCCATACCTACCCCAAAATCTTTTACATAAATAGCCTTTTTACCCTCTATAAATTCTGTTCCAATTTCTACTTTTCCATCAACAAAAGAAGCTTTAATTGCATTATCAAGTAAATTTGTAAAAAGTCTGAATAAAAGTTCTTCATCGCCCTCTACCTTAATGTTTGATGGCAATATTTCTATGGTTATGTTTTTTTTAGTAGCTTTTATCAAAAGTACTTCCTTCACTTGACCCATCAAATCTTTAGTGTTTACTTCAGTTAAAGTCAACTCTTCTTCTCTCACTAAAATTAGTTTCATCAATACTTTTGATAATTTCAACATTCTAGTTCCTTCTGAATAAATATAACCTAGGCTTTTATCAAATTTTTCTTTATTGTATTCCATTTTTCTAAGAATATCTGCATATCCAATAATAGAAGTAAGAGGGGTCCGAATCTCATGAGTTAAATCATCTATAAATATTTGTTTATTTTCGGATTCCAACTCTAATTTCATTATTTGATATTGAATAGTATCTGCCATTTTATTAAATTCAACAGCCATTTCTCCTATTTCATCCGTTGATTTTACATTTACTCTTTGCTCATAATTTCCTGAAGATATTTGTTTAACCGTTTGAGATAATTTAGTTATAGGTTTCAAAAGAATTTTACTAAGCATGCTTGTTACAATCATTATAATCACTAATCCAACTAAGCCCACCACAAGAAAGTAAGAATACTGTCTATCTTTTTCATAATCAATAAAAGATAAATCTTTAATATATGATATAACTAAGCTTTCTTCATTTATATTTGTATATGAATTTATAAACAAGTAATGTTTCCCATTTATTTCTTTTAAAATGTAATTGTCCTTTTTAAATTTTAATACATTTTTGATGTCTTCTCGATTAAACAATATCAATTCCTCTGTATTGGAAGCAAGCATTTCTATACTATCCCCAAAAATTTGAAAAACCCTATTGTTATCTCCAAATACTTCAATTATATTCTCACTAAAATCCTTTATGGTTAATGTATCATCATCTTGTTTTTGTAACACAGATAAATATAAAGTTGCACTACTCTTAACACTACTGGCTTCAATAATACTTCTATCTACTTCTCTTTTCAAAGAATTATTATAAGTATTTTCTGTAATTGTAATGCCCGTAATAAAAAGAGTTATGATATAAATTCCTATACATAATATAAATATTTTCCACTTAAACTTCATTTGAATCCCCCATACTATTCTTCTAGCCTATACCCCACTTTATATATGGTGGTTATTTTTTCTGTATCTAATTTTTTTCTCAATCTTTGAATATGCATATCTATAGTCCTAGAATCTCCCAAATAATCATAATTCCAAACTTTTTTAAGTAATTTTTCTCTTGTTAATACAATCCCTTTATTTTGAATTAATATCACTAATAACTCAAATTCTTTAGGGGTAACCTCAATTTCTTCCCCATTTTTAGAAACGCTTTTTTCTGTTAAATCAACTTCCACATTATCAAACTTTATTATTCCTTCTTTACCCTTTTTTCTTCTTAATAAAGCCTTTACTCTAGCAACTAGCTCTGGATTTTCAAAAGGTTTTGTTAAATAATCATCTGCCCCCAAATCTAACCCCATAATTTTATCCTTCAAAGCATCCTTTGCAGTAAGCATAATTACCGGTTTATCCTTTTCTTTTATATATGGCAATAGTTCATATCCATTCATTCTAGGAAGCATAATATCTAATATAACAAGATCATAATTTCCTTTATTTATTTTTTCTAAAGCTGTTCTTCCATCCAAAGCTTCATCTGTTTCAAATCCTGCCATCTCTAGATTTAATTTTATTAAATCTGAAATTGGTTCCTCGTCTTCCACTATTAAAATTCTATACATTTTTTATACCTACCTTTATACTATTTATAATTATATTAATCAACATAAGAAGAATACTTTCTATATTAATGCTATATTAATTTTAACACTATCTTCAAAAGAATATAGTATTTTAATTGTTACAATTTTGTATAAAGTAAAGCTTGAAGAGATTATCTTCAAGCTTTACTAAACTAAAATAATAAAGTAAATTCAGGAATTGATACTTTTTCATTAGCTTTACCATTTTCTATTGATTCTATTATACTTTTAGCTTTATTATAATTTTCTTCTATTATTTCTTTGTAATAATCATCAGTATGCTCATTTATCCCTTGAAAAGCCTTTTGCAAATTATAAAAACCCTTATGAATATCATCTGTAAATGATATATAATAACTTCCTGCATTGTTTAATGTTAAAATGTCATTTTCATCAAGAGCATAAGCTTCTCTAAGTTTTTCAATTCCTTCATCTTGTTTACCAGAAACTAGCAAAAGTGAACCTAGTGTTCTGTAATATTTCCCTGTTTGTGAATCTAACTTTATACATTCATTCAAAGTTTCTATAGACTTGTCTACATTCCCACTATTAGCATAAATAATAGCTAAATTATATATTATCTCTGGTTCAGAACTCTTTATTATTTTTAATTCATTAAAAAGCTCTTCTGATTTCTCTAAACCATCTTCTCTACCCATATAAATATTGGCTAAATTATCAATAATATAAATATTATATAATTCTGAAAGCCTTCCCATATAAATATACTTTTCTGCTTTTTGCAGTTCATTTTCTTCATTAAGAATTGCAGGCATCAAAAATGAATAATTATCTAAATAAGCAGGATTTTTTTTAATAGAACTGTAAGCATAACTCTTTGCATTCTCAATGTCATTGTTAGCTAAACTAATCCAAGCCGCTGAATGATAAACTCGATAATCACCTTTAGTTTCTTCTAAAACTTCATTTATCAATGTATTAGCTTCTTCAACTTTCCCTAAATTATTAAGTGCAACTGTTTCAATTAATTTAGTTTCTATATTATCAATATTTTCTTCTTTTAATTGTTTCAAAAGATTTATGCTTCCATTAGCTGTTTCTTCAAAATCTGAATACAATTTAGCTAACCACATCTTATAACATAATTCTTTTTCATTGTTTTTTTGTAATTCATTAATATAATTTATCATTTCATCTTTATTGTAAATAGCTGAATGAGAAAGTACATCATAAATTTTAAACTCATCTTTATCCAAGCTCCATGCCTTTTTTAAAAGCTTAAATCCATTATCCATATCATTTACTAGCAAATACATATTAGCCTTTTCCGCTAAATCATAAGCTGAATTTTTGTTTTCAGCATATCTTTCTATCATTTCAACAGCTTTTTCTTTTTGATTACTCCATATATAAACTCCTACCATGGTTTTTATTAACTTCTTATTATTAGGCGTTTCAATTAAATACCCTTGGCCTAACTTAAGTGCTTCTTCTTTATTGCCTCTCAAAAATTCATTTGCAACTATTAAAGATAAAACCATATCATCTTTATTATTTGTAACTTTAGCTTTTTCTAGATTTTCACTTGCAGCTTCTAAATCATTATTAAGATAATATGCTTGAGATAAATATATGTATTTTAAACTTTCAATAAGCCTTTCATCTTTGATTTTAGAAAAATCAATTTCATTATACTTATCAATAGCTAATTGAAACTCTCCATTATAAAGCAAAAGATTTCCTTCCGATAATTTTCCTTCACTTTCTTTAATAAGCAGTTTATTACTTTGATTTGCTTTATTTTCTAAATTTGTTTTTAAATTAATTCCTAAAATCACCAAAACTATTAATGATACAAATGCTATTAAAGAAATTTTTTTATTTATTTTAATATTAAATATATTTATCACTCCCAACATTGTTTTTCTATAAAATAAATTCTTATATAATTCATAATATAGACAAAGCCCACGTATAAATTAAGTTTCACAATGGGATCTCTATATAATATTACCAAAGTTTAAGTTAAAAAGCTAATAAGTTTATTTTAAAAAATTATTTTTGTATGCCAATTTATTTTTCAAAATTCTATTTTTCGATTGAATAATTAAAAATCCAATAAAATCATATAAAATAACTTCCCCTTATTTGATGAATTTTATATATTCTTATAGTTTACGCTCGCACTGTTAATTATTCCCATTTAATTATTTGCATGTTACAATGCTAATATGTATTGTTTTGTGTTCTGTAATATTTTATGAATAAATTGGCAATAATTATATAAAGATGAAATTTATTATTGGAGGGTCTTTTTATGCGGTTTAATTGCACTTTATTAATATCTAAATTAACAATAAAATTATCAAAATTATTTTTTAATGGTGGCACTAATTTTCCTGGTAAAATAGCATTAAAACTATATCCTGACATACTAAAACCTTTAAGCTTTAATTATAAAGTTATAATTATAACTGGTACCAATGGAAAAACCACTACCACAAGCATGGTTTATAATATGCTATTAAATAATGGAGAAGATGTGATTACAAATGAAACTGGAGCAAACATGTTACCTGGTATAATTTCCTGTTTCATAGATAAATATTGTATTTTCAAGAAAAACAAATCAAAATATGCTGTAATAGAAGTAGATGAAGCTAATTTAAAACTAGTAACTCAATATATAACCCCATATATAATTTGTGTATCAAATCTTTTTAGAGATCAGATGGACAGATATGGAGAGGTTTATACTACTTTAGAAAAGATAATGGATGGAATAAAAAAAACACCAGAATCTATTTTAATATTAAATGGTGATGAATCCTTATTATGTGATTTAAATCTTACAAACACTAAAATCTACTATGGTTTTTCTTGCGCTGTAGACAATAACACTAATTTATCGTTAAATGCTGATGCTAAATTTTGCAAAAAGTGCAAAAGCTTATATTCCTACGACTTTATAACTTATAATCATCTTGGAAATTTCAGTTGTCCTAATTGTGGATTTAAAAGACCTAATTTAGATTACTCAATTACTAAAATAAATTCACTTTCCTCTAGTGGGTCTGTTGTTCAAATGGATAATTACAAATTTAATATCAGCCAAAGTGGAACCTATAATATTTATAATGCTCTTTCCGCTTATACAATCTCTTCTTTTATCGGAGTAAGTAAGGAGGTTATTGCTTATACTTTACAATCTATGAAAAGTAGTTTTGGTAGGCAAGAAGTTGTAAATATAGAAGGTAAACATTTAAAAATTATACTCGTAAAAAATCCAGCCGGTTTTGATGAAGCCCTTAAATCAGTAAATTTAGATGACTCTGATAAAAGTTTAGCTTTATTATTAAATGATAATTACGCTGATGGTACTGATGTATCATGGATATGGGATGTTGACTTTGAAAACTTAAACAATACTGTTATCGATAAAGTATTTTTATCTGGTATTCGCTTATATGACATGAGTATAAGGTTAAAAGTAGCAGGCTTAAATGAGAATTCCTTTAATGTTTGTGATAACTATGAAAATTTACTAAGCTCTATTTCTTCAAATAACAACGATAATATATATATGCTAGCTACATACACAGCTATGACAAGTTTTAGAAAGTTTTTAAATAACAAAGGATACTTAAAAAAGATATGGTAAAAATAAGGAGTGAAATTCAATGGAATTAAATATTTGTCACATGTATCCGGATCTTCTTAATGTATATGGAGATATAGGAAATATATTAATATTAAAATATAGAGCTGAAAAAAGAGGTATAAAAACCAATATTATAAATATTTCAGTTAATGACAGATTCAAAAAAGATGATTATGATATAGTATTTTTTGGTGGAGGTCAGGATTATGAACAATCCATAGTTTCTGATGATTTATCAAGATATAAAGGAAGAGAAATCAAAAAATATATAGAAAATGGTAAAGTTTTTTTATCTATTTGTGGTGGATATCAACTTTTAGGCAATTATTATGAAACTTCTACTGGAAAAAAAATAAAAGGATTAGCTGCTTTAGATATTTATACTAAGGCAGGTGAAAAAAGATTTATAGGCAATACTGTAATATTTAATGATGAATATAAGGAAACTTATGTTGGTTTTGAAAATCACTCTGGAAGAACCTATATAGGAAACTTGCAACCCTTAGGAAAAGTATTAGCTGGATACGGCAATAATGGAGAGGATGGATATGAAGGTTGTATTTATAAAAACACTTTTTGTACTTACTTTCACGGTTCATTATTGTCTAAAAATCCAGAACTTGCTGATAGGCTTTTATCCCTTGCTTTAAAAAATAAATTTGGCAATGTTTCTCTTCCTCCACTTAATGATAAATACGAGATGAAAGCAAAAGAATTTATTATTTCCCGGGAAAAAACTCAATAAAAATAAAATCTTTCGCTTTTTCTAATCATTTACCCAAAGCGAAAGATTTCCTCTTCTTTTCATTCCACTATTCGCTATTTAAAATACTGTTTATTTATCAACTTTTCATTAAAAAGTTCTTCATATTCCTTAGATGTTATATCATTAAAAGTTCTAAATTCATATCCTTTGTCTTTATAATATTGGATGATTTCTGGGAGAACTTCAACAGTAGTTTTCTTATAATAAGAATCGTGCATTAACACAACCAAACAATTAGTTTTATTTTCTATTTTTTCTGTTTGAGTTTTTATATTGCTCATCAATTTGTAACTAGGTATATTTCTTCCAAGTGCATCATTTGAACATATATTCCATCCAACATAATTAACATTATTTTGGTTAAGATAATTTAGAATCCCTTCCATAATGTTTTTATTAGAAGAAGAATTATTAATTCCTCCTGGAATTCTTATATATTGAACAGGTGCTTTTTCTATAATATTCTCAATACTTTCATTGCATTTTTGCAAATCATTTTTATAACACTCTAAATTCTTAAATACTTCCTCATATACATGAGAATAAGTATGTGAAGCTATACACATATTATTTTCACTTAACTCTTTAACTATGTCTGGATACTCTTCTGCTTTATTTCCTACGATAAAAAAGCTAGCTTTCACATTATTATCATTTAAAATTTTAATAATATTTCTAGTATTATTTATAGAAGGTCCATCATCAAAAGTTATATATACTTTTTTACTATTCTCTTTAACTTCTTTTTCTTCTTCCATTGAACTATAAATTGTAGGCACCGCATTTATAGTTACATGTAGAAACATTATTGAGGCTAATAAAAAAATATAACATATTCCTATTCTTTTTTTTATCCTTGCTATTCTTTTATATCTATTATTCATTTGAGCACCTTCTTTAATGTATATATCTTTTATAGCTTATGCAATAAACTAACTTTAAACCCATGTAAATAAAAGAAAGTGACTCTTTTTTTTCCAAAAAAATAATAAAGCAAAGCATTAAATATGCTTTACTCTAGAATGTTTTATATTCCTGGATAAAGTTCTAAAAATTTAAAACCAGCTACTAAAATACCTATATATATCAAAGAAAAAAACCAAAAAATTATATTCAATCCTACTCTGTTTTTAATTTTTTTTCTTTTGTTATATATCATTTTTATTATAGACATAATTATTGCAAAGACTATCAATACTACTGAAGATACATTTCCCGCCATTAATCTACTTGAATTATTTTGATCTACAGAAATCCATACTACATATATAGTTACAAACTGGACCAATAATGCCGCAAAAACAAAATACATTGGTCTAATTTTTTTCATGAAAATCCCCCTATCCTAATTTAATATTATTTAATATAAATACATAATTCATTATATCATATTATGTATGCAAACTACAAAGTAAGATATTCTCAAAATTAACTTAAAAAATAAATTTTAAATGTTTTTATATTTATGTCACAATCAATAATTATACTTATTATTATAAAGTATACATAAAATTATAAACCCTTAAAATCAATATCAATTTTAATATTTATTTTATGGACTAGCCATACTTTCTTGTGTTATAATTACATAACAATTTTTTGGGAGGTACACATGAAAAAAGTAACTGCTGCATTCTTTGATATTGACGGAACTTTGTATAGGGAAGGATTAATAACAGAAATCTTTAAAAAACTTATAAAATCAGAAATAATTGATAGCCAGCGTTGGTATAATGAAGTAAAAGAACATTATGTTAAATGGGATAAACGAATTGGAAACTATGATAATTATCTGCTCAAGATGGCTGAAATATATGTTGATGCTATAATAGGACTCCATGAAACTCAAGTGAATTTTATAGCTAAAAAAGTAATTGAGCAAAAAGGGGACAGGGTTTATACCTTTACTCGTGATAAAATTGAATGGCATAAAGCTCAAGGTCATAAAGTAATAACAGTCTCCGGTAGTCCAAATGAGTTAGTTAGAGAAATGTCTATAAAATTTGGATTTGATGATTTCGTTGGAAGTGAGTATTTAATGGATTCTAATAAAATGTATACTGGAGAAGTAATCCCTATGTGGGATAGTGATAGCAAAAAAAATGCTATAAATTCTTTTGTTAAAAAATATAATATAGACTTAAGCGAGAGCTACGCTTATGGAGATACTGCTGGTGATTTTACAATGTTAAGCATGGTAGAATATCCAACTGCTATCAACCCTACCAGAGAATTATTGACCAAAATTTCCAATCATCACATTTTACAAAAAAGCATTAACATTATAGTAGAAAGAAAAGATGTAGTTTATAATTTAAACTATAATTGCATTAAATAGTTAAAGCTGCTAGTTTCTTAACTAGCAGCTTTATTTTTATGTTTTATTTCTATTTTTTAGTGTCCATCACAGGCTTTATATCTTCATAAATATAATCATGTATTTGCTCTGTTGTTAAATCAAGATCTGTTGTCAAATAATATATCCCATTTATTTTTTTATCAAAAGCATTACCATCAATAGGAAATCTTTCTTGGTCTATGTTTGATATCCCTGCTTGTAATGCATCTATCCCTATAGATAACATATCCGTTGCACCAAGATTTGTTTCCACATATTGTGCTAATGTAGGTACTATAGTTGCAAATTTTGCTTTATCCATAGATGCAATCTTATTTAATAATGCAGTTAATACTGTTCTTTGTCTTTCAGTTCTTACAAAATCCCCACCTGCTGTATATCTTATTCTTGTATAGGATACAGCTTGCATTCCATTTAAAACCTGTAATCCTGATTTAGTAACAAGCTTTCTCTTTGTCTTAGATATTGTAGAAGTCTCTACACTGTATCCATTAATAAGATCAATTTCATCTTTTTTAACATCAATTTCTACTCCACCGAGAGTATCAATTATTTTTTCCATATCAAAGAAATCAACCGTCACGAAATATTTTATATTTAAATCAAAATTTTTATTAAGTGTTGATACTGCTAACTGAGGCCCTCCATAAGCATATGCATGGGTAATTTTATCTTTGTCATGACCACTAATGCTAACATAAGTATCCCTCATTATAGAAGATAGTTTTATTTTATTATGTTCCTTATCAATAGTAGCAATCATAATAGAATCTGAACGTGCTGTTTCTCCTGATTCTCTAGAATCTATTCCAAAAAAAGCAAAATTAATAACGTCATATTCATTTGATTTTTCCACTGCTTTGTCACTAACCTCAAGAGCTTCCTTTGTTTCTGTTATTTTAACTGTTTTGACTTTACTTAAATTAGAAAACATATTACCTAAATATCCTGCAATTGCAAGAACTAATAAAATTAATATAACAAATAAAATCCTTCTAGCTTTATATTTATTTTTTTTATTTGCTTTTTTTCTTCTAGCCATATTATTTACCCCTTTATAAAGTTTTGAATTAATTATATTTTTATTATACATGGAGATTATCTTTTTAAATAGCTTGTTCACATAAATTTAATTGTTTTATCTATTTCTTTTAGATTATTTTTAATTTCTGTATTATAAATTCAATGATTTCTTGATAATACTCCTGCTTTGTCCACAATACAACAAGGATATAATCCATACCATGCAACTTCACTCATTATATTCCGCTTATTGTTTTTACTTACATTTAAATCATTTTGCTCACATAATCAAATATTTTTTCGCTACTTTTTCCGTCCTCATAATTTATAAATTTTTCAGTAGCATTTTTTCTTATAGATTCATCTAAGGTTTCATCTTTTAAATAATTTTCTATACATATGAGTAACTCTTCAAATTTGTAACTAACAGCTCCTCCTTTGGCTTCATCTATACTATAGTATAAACCTCTATCATTATTTTTATATTCATGATAGTCATATAAATAATGAACTATAGGTCTATTCAACAAAAGAAAATCAAAGTAGCAACTTGAATAATCAGTAATAAGTATATCAGTAGATAACATCAATTCTTGAGTATCAATGTCTGAAGCTGAATCTAAATTTAAAATATACTTATTATTACTAATTGAATTTTCATCCTTACTATCAACATAGTGAGATTTTTGTATAATAACAGAATTATATTTTTGTAAGATTTCAACTAATTTTTGGTTATCAGATTGATTTAGTTTAGAAAAATCAAAACTAACAATCTTTTTATCCCTAAATGTAGGTAAGTAAGTTATAATTTTCTTATTTTCTAACTTTATATTATATTTATTTTTCAATTGTTCTAAAATTTCACTTTTTTTATTGATTATATATTTATTATCAAATAAAATATCATTTCTTGGTTGGCCAACATCAATAATTGAATTTTTATGAATTTTAAATGCTGTGGCTAATTTACTTTTATATTCTTCAGAAGATGCAATGTGTATATCATATTTAAATAATAGATTTTGAATTTCCTGATTGATTTTTCTCAAAAAACTTTTCTTTATTTCAAAACTGTCATATCCTATTTTTTTAAAAGCTACCCCGTGCCACAATTGAACTTTCACTGCCCCTCCAATTAAGTATAAAGGAGCTACATCCAGGTACTTTTGAGTCATAAAAACAAATTTTGATGTTGCCACATGATAATTTGCTTTAAAACTACCATATATAAAAGCTTTTCCTCCATTACTATTGATTTTATCAACAATTTTTTTATCCTTACAAATCCATATAGCATCTATTTTACTATGATTCTTTAATATATATTCATATAAATATTTAGTGTTATCAAAATATTTCTCACCATACCAAGATCCAAATACCCATTTTTGTTTTTTTCTAAAGAACAACTTTGTAAAAAAATACAAAAATAAGTTTAACATATTTACCATTATACTTTTGAAATAATACATGCAATTTCCTCCCTTTAGTACAGCATACGAATTACATTATATTCTATAATATCTCATAAAACAATGTATTTTTTTAACTTTATTCTTTACAACATTGGATTATTATGATAAAATGTATTAATGTTCATTATTTGAACTATAAGTTAGGGGTGATTTAATTGTCAAATAAAGAAATTCAAATTTTAGAATTGCTAAATAAAAATAACAACCTTAGCCAAAGAGATTTAGCAAATAAAACTCAACTTTCATTAGGTAATATAAATAGTACTATCAAGAATCTTATTGATAATAATTATCTATTTGTTGCCAATGAAAAAAACAAAACATTTTATACATTAACAGATGATGGCTTTAAATTAATAGAAGATTTTTTAAAACAAACTAAAGCAAAAAAACTCAATCTACATACTACAAATGAAAAATTAGTAAAACAAGCTGTTATTTTAGCAGCCGGAAAAGTTTCTGAATTCGATGTACCTATTGGTTGCTTAGAATTAGATGACTTGCCAATAATAGAACGAACTATTAATCAATTATTTTTAAATGGAATTGAAAACATAATTTTAGTAGCTGGATACAATAGTCATCATTTTAATTATTTACTAAAAGATAAAAGAATACAAATTGTTATTAGTGATAAATTCAAATGGACAGGCACTATGTATTCCCTTTCTTTAGCTGCAGAATACATAACTGATGATTTCTTATTAATCGAAAATGACTTAGTCCTTGAAGAAAGAACAATAAACCATTTGTTAGAAAACCCAAATAGAGATTCTATTCTAATAACTAATGAAAGTGGTTCAGGTGATGAAGCTTTTGTAGAAATTAAAAACGGTTTTCTTTATAAGATGGGTAAAGATATTCATCAATTTAATAGAATTGATGGTGAGATGATTGGGCTTAGTAAAATTTCACTTCCTCTTTATCATTTAATGTTAGAAGATTTTAAGAACAACCTTAATCCTTATCTAAATTATGAATATTTAATGATGGATGTAGGTAGAACTTATAGTATTGGTTATGTTAAAATTGATGATTTAGTTTGGGCTGAAATCGATAATTTATCTCAATATAATGAAGTACTAAACTTAACATTTCCTAGGATTAAAAGAAAAGATCTTTCTTTCCAAGTAGAAAATTTAAAAACTATTATTAGCTCTTGTCTGGATATAGAGAAAAATAAGATTCATGCTATTTTACCTATTGGTGGTATGACAAATAGAAATTACAAATTTTCATTTAATAATGAAAATTATGTTTTGAGAATCCCAGGTTATGGTACAGATGAAATGATATCAAGATCTGAAGAAAGCGCCAACTCTCATATAGCTTATACTAAAGATTTCGATACTGAAATACTTTATTCAAATGAAGTAAGCGGAATAAAAATTTCACGTTTTATTGAAAACTCAGAAACCTTAAATGCTACAACGGCAAAAAGTGAAGTTAATATGATTCTTGTTGCTGATATTTTAAAAAGGCTACATAATTCAGATATCACTTTTAACAATACCTTTGATGTATTTAATTTGATTGAAAAATATGAAACTCTTTTAGAAAATTACAATGGTAATAATTATGATGATTACCACTTAATCAAAGAATACGTTATGGAAACAAAACCTTTACTTGATGCCATGCAAATTACTAAAGTTCCTTGTCACAATGATACCGTTCCAGAAAATTTTATAAAAAGTGGTGACAATAAAATTTATTTGATTGATTGGGAATACAGCGGTATGAATGACCCTATTTGGGACTTGGCTGCACATTCTTTAGAATGTGACTTTTCAGAAGATCATGAAGAACTTTTTTTAAAGATATACTTTGAAAATAAAATTGATAAAGACATAAAAATAAGATTATTAATCAATAAAATACTTCAAGATTTTTTATGGTCATTATGGACAAATATAAAAGAAGCAAAAGGTGATAATTTTGGTTCTTACGGCATAGATAGATATAATCGTGCAAAATCCAATTTGAAAATTTTACATAGTGTGTTATAGGAGGTAAACAATGTTTATAAAAAAAACTAACAATGAACTAGAAATTGATTGGGCTTTAACTTTAATACCCTTAGCCATAATTATTGCTCTTTTTCTACTATTAATGGTTTTTCCTGAATCAAGTGCTAATACAATAGAATTTTTAAGAAATATTTTTGTAGGGCAATTTGGTTCCTTTTATATGATCTTTGGTTTAGGAGTTTTTCTTATTACCCTTTGGCTAGCTTTTTCAAAATTTGGTGCTGTAAAATTAGGAAATATCGAAAAACCTCGTTTCAGTACTTTTGCATGGGGTTCTATGATTTTCACTTCCACTATGGCCGCTGACATATTATATTGGTCTTTGATTGAATGGTCTTACTACTTCGGAGCCTCTCCATTTGGCATGAAAAATATGAGTTTAGCTCAAAAACAAGATTTTTCTTCTTCCTACTCTCTTTTTCACTGGGGACCAATTCCTTGGAGTTTTTATATATTACCTGCTGTTGCATATGGTTATATGTTCTTTGTGAAAAAAAGGAAAAGACAAACACTATCAGAAGCTTGTCGTTCAACTATTGGTTCAAAAGCAGATGGATTTTTAGGTAAGACTATTGATATTTTCTCTATAGTAGGCTTGCTTGCAGGCACTGCTACTACCTTCTCTCTTGCTACTCCTTTACTTTCTTTGATAATAGCTAGAGTATTTGGAATTGAACAAAGTATTTCACTTTCTATAGGCATACTTCTATTTATTGCTATAGTTTATACTACTGCTGTTACCATAGGAATTAAAGGAATTTCAAAATTAGCTAATTTATGCGTATTATTATTTGCAGCTTTAGTTTGTATGTTTATTTTTCTAGGGCCAACAAAGTACATTATAGAAAGTAGTGTAACTGGCTTAGGTAAAATGGTTCAAGACTTTTTTGGAATGGCAACTTGGATGGACCCTTTAAGAATTTCAGGAGAAAACGGTTCTGGTTTTCCTCAAGATTGGACAATATTTTATTGGGCATATTGGATAGCATGGTTTGTTGCAACGCCATTCTTTATTGGTAAAATATCCGAAGGCCGTACTATTAAACAAACTATACTTGGTGGTTTAACTTGTGGATTACTAGGAACTTATACTTCTTTTATGGTTTTTGGTAATTTCGGACTTTTCCAACAAGTAACTGGTAAAATTGATGCTGCTGCTATGGTTGCTAATGGAACTAATCCTTCTGAAGTAATAGTAACCATTATAAATCAAATACCTTTTAGTAACTTTGCTATGATTTTACTTGCTTTAGCAATGATTGCTTTTTATGCTAGTACATTCGATGCTATAACTCTTGTTGTTTCTGAGTATTCAGTAAAAAATCTACAGAATGTGGAAGAACCCCCTAAGATGTTAAGAGTTTTCTGGGCTTTAATCTTCATTATTTTACCTATAGCACTTATATTTAATGAAAGTACACTATACATGTTACAAACTTTTTCTATAGTTGCTGCCTTTCCTTTAGCACTGATCATGGGATTAATTATATATAGCTTTTTAAAGGATATTTCCTTGGATTTCAAATCGCTTGAAAAGGAAACCCAAAATATACAAAACACTCCTCTGATATTAAAAGAAGTTGTAGCTACTGAAAGCGAAAAAAATATTGATTAGTTTGTATTGAAATATTTTTGGAATAAAATAAAAAGAATGTAGCTCAACGATGTTTGGCTACATTCTTTTTATTAGGATATTTTGCTAAATATTTTCATTGATTTTAGTCTCCTTAATCTCAAAAACTACCTATTTATACTATATTCACTTACATTTTAAGTGTATTATGTGTTAATGGTTTTTTAAATGAAATATTATAGACAAAGCACTTGAAGTGATTTGTCTATATGGGGACCTGACTATGAAACTTACATAATAGTTGAACTTAATTTGATATATTAATACGACCAAACCTTAGTATAATAAGGAATATTATCATATATGTATTTTGCATCTTCTATTGAAAGTCTAACACATCCATGGGATACTGCTTGTCCTAATGTTCCAACTTGTACATTTCCAGCATTGTCTAACAACACTGTATGAAATAAATAGTTACCATAAAACCCTGTATAATACTTACATATAGTATTACTAGATACCCTAAACATAGCTCCCTTACTTTCTATTATATAAAATCCTTTTACAGTTGGAGTTGATTTTTTTCCTGTAGCACAACGTATGGATTTAATTATTTTCCAATTATTGGTGAAACCTTCAAATATATTAACCATTTGTTTTTCTTCATCAATTGTAATTAAATAACTTGTGCTACTTGATAAATCTTTTGTATTTATTATTCTCTCAAAACTTTCATTTGTTAATAGTTCTCCATTTTCTGCTATATAGTACCATACACTAGCACTTTCTATCCATCCAGTAGCTAATGACCCATTTGAATTTAAATAATACCATTTTCCTTGGTAATCAATCCATCCATTCGTCATAACTCCCTTTGAATTAAAATAATACTGCTTATTTTCATAGGTAAACCATCCTGTTTTCATTATTCCTGCAGAATCTAAGTAATACCTTCTATTATTTGAATCTTGTATCCATTCATTAGTTTTAATTAAACCATCTTTATTTAAATAATACCACTTACCACCTGAATCTTGAGCCCATCCATTTGCCTTTATTTCACCATTTCCATCCAAATAGTACCATATGCCTGAAGAATCTTGAACCCAAGTGTTTGTTTCCATAACTCCGTCTTTACCCAAATAACACCACTTACCTGAAGAGTATTGAAACCAACTATTTGCTTTCATAACTCCTTGTCCATCTAAATAATACCATTTGCCTAAAGAATCTTGAACCCAACTATTACTTTTCATTATGCCTTGATTATCTACATAATACCATCTTTGTTCTGAGTCTTCAACCCATGCTTGGGTTTTCATTACTCCTTCACTATAGTAGTACCAGTCTCCCTGACTTTCATTCCAACCGTTTAAACCTTCTGCATTTGTTGTTAAAAAATTTGTGCTTCCAACTAATATCAAAGTTATTAAAAACATTGATACACATTTCTTATTGATCAAACATATTACCCCTCTCTTTTTGCGCCTTACCACCTTACTAATTTTTACATATTATATCATACCATATATTTACTTTTTTTTAAAGAAAATACTTATTTGTTTTTTTTAGTATATGAGTGCAATAAAAAAGACTATTGACAAATTATATTTGTCAATAGCCTCAGTACATATTAATATAGGCTTTTTATAAGCCTATATTTAATTGATTTTTAAAAATTATAATTCTAAGATTTCAATTCCACTATAAGAATCTTTATAAACTATTTTGTTATTTATTTTCGAACTACTATAACCTTCAAATTTATTAAATTCTTTATCATTCCTAATAATGTTTTTCATAGTTTCTTCTGATATAATACATCTATAATTCTTATCTTTAATTTCAAATGTAAAAGAATTTTTATCATCCTTTGATTTAAGTGGCTTGATTTTAGTAATACTTCCTTCCTTCACATTAAATACCTTAGCTATAATTTTCATTATTTTGCTATTTGATTCTTTCTTGTATAGGCAATCAAATTCCCTCAATTCTTCAAGATTCTCAAACTCATAGATAACATCTTGCAGCTGTGGGTTTATAAATATTTCTAGCTTATCAATATTATCTTTTAATACATCTTCCCAATAAAAATCTTCTGATCCAACTTTTTCATAAGTACTCTCAACAAGAGGTACTATACTACTAGAGAACTCTTTTGAAAAATATACTGGCCCGTACATGTGCCACTGATTATATCCTCCCACTTCTATCTTCTTAATTCTATCTTTCTCATCTGTAAAAAGACACCATTCTTCTGTATGTCCTTCAGCTTTTATTGCACTGTACCAACTCCTGTGTTCAACAGTACTAAAAAGATTCTTAGTTATATAATTATCACTGGATAAAATATATGTATTTCTAAGCAAATGCCTTACATGATAAATTGTGGATAAATTATTTTTAGTATCATATTCTGGATTACAAATAAGTTTAACTCCATATTTCTCCACTAAATATTCAAATTTTTCCTTCAAGTATCCAACCACAATTGTTATATCCGTTATGGAGACCTCTAATAACTGTTTAATTTGGCGTTCTACCATACTTTCTCCTAAAACCTCTACCAATCCTTTTGGTTTTTCATAAGATAAAGGTACAAAACGTGATCCAAAGCCTGCTGCCATAATTATAGCATTATCAACAGTATGTTCTTTAATTTCATTGTGTTGCATTTCAACTAAATTATTCTTATTGTTTGGCTCTGTAACTATTTTGAATTTATCACAATCCACATCTTCACCCTCTTTTAAATTAAACTTATAGTATTTTTATAAGTTTACAATAATAAATAAACGCTTAACAAAATTTCGTAAAACAACTACTCCTGCTACAAATACCTGAATCACTAAGTAGTAAATTGATACATTTGTATTTAAATTAGCATCAATTAAATATATTATAGGAAAAATCAAAGCAAAATTAGGATATAGCACAAAGATATTAGCAATATATAAACATATTCTTTTTTTCAAGCTATCTTTTTTTGACTTATCTACATCATTTCCTAAACGTAAAGTATATATTATATAAAAACTTTCAAGATATCTATTAATCATTTCAATACTTATAACTCCCATAAAAAGGAATAAAATCATTACTGAATTAAACCTATTTATGCATATCATTGAATAAGCAAAAGATAGATTATATAAAGGATGGTTTATAATATGAGCCATATGATCAATTTCTTTCCCAAATTTTGAAAACTTTTTCGTTATTCTTGCTACTTCTCCATCAGAGCAATCAAGTATATACCACAAATGAATAAACATAATTCCTAATCCTTTTAATATGTTACTAGGAAATGAAAATAATATAGCCCCTAAAATTCCAGAGATAATCATCAAAACTGTAACATAATTAGGTATTATATTATATTTAATAAATAATTTTGTAAAAAGTGGTGATATAGATGCAACGTACGGATCCACTAAGGCAGTGTCAATATAACTATAATTCTGATAATTTTTTCTTATTTCTTTATACTTCATAAATATTACCCCTAACTTTTATATCAGTTTGTCCCAAATTTTATATCTTTTATAATAATTTGATATGAGTAGATTTATTTTTTTCGTTTCACAGTATTATACATTTCTCTCAGATTTGGTCTTAGTATACCTACATATAATGTGATCATAATAACATAATTAATTATTATAAAAATAATCATTTTAATGAAAATATTTACATCAATTGTATTATATAGCTTCTTGTCCACAAAATATATTATAACACTAAATGCTAGAAAAAAGAAAGTGTCTTTTTTATATGGGAAAACATTTAACAAAATTTTATTCTGAATAATATTAACACTATTTATTGTAACCAGTGAAATACTAGTTGCTATTGCTGCTCCATTAACTCCATATTTAGGTATTAGTAAGAAATTTAATATTACATTCATTACTAATAACAAAACCATATTTATCAAATTGTATTTTGCATACTCTGTCATATTTAGTAATGCTCCCACTGGCCCTGCCAAAGCATCAAAAACATTTCCTATTAATAATAAAAACAAAACTGGATATCCGTAAACGTAAGCTTCTCCAAAAAAGCCTAGTAAGTCTTTTGAAAAAACAATCATAAATATTATTACCGGCAAGGATAATAAAGATACAATTTTTATTATAATACTGAACATTTCATTTATTTTCTTTATTTGCTTTTCCTTATACATATCTGATATCATTGGCCAAAAAACAACAAATGGTGTTATAAACACTGCAACAAGTCCTAAATAATTTTCTGCCGCTTTATAAATACCAACTTGCTCATATCCAATGTATGCTTTAATCATTATTTTATCGATACTTCTCATAACAATATCTATACCCATAATAATAAATAATGATATAGAATATTTTATAAAATGAAAATATTCCTGTTTATCATAAATAGTTTCTTTTGTGAAATTCTGATTAAGTTTATACTTTCGAATATACAAAATTCTAAGTACTAAAAGTATAAATTCTGTTACCAAATATGCTAATAATGCACTTATTATATTCTTTCCATTAAGCATATAAAAAGCAAAAAAGAAAATTATTCTAAATAAGTTAATTAGCGCAGTGTTAAAGAAAGTTGAAATAATAGTTTTCTTCTCTCCTTGCAAAAATCCATCTATTACTTTTGATAATGATACAAGTATTAGAATTAGAAAAGTTACTATAATATATCTTTCATCTGATACATTAAAGAAACTGCATAATTCTTTCTTAAAAATCATCATCAATATTGATATAAAAATGGAATTGACAAAAACCATACTGAGTATTTTTTTTAGTAATGTGAATTTCAACCTATCATCACTGCTTATACGCGGAATAGTTCTAATCAAACTATTGTCTGTACCCAAAACAGTAAATAAGCAAAAAATGTTTACTATGGTGATATATATAGTATATTCACCATAGTAATTTGGACCAAGTAGTCTTCCCATAAGCATTTGAAAAACAAAGGCTAATCCCATACCAAAGATTTTCATTACAAAAACCAAGGATGTATTCTTAAGTAAAAACCGTAGCGAATTTTTTGAATCATTTCCCATAATTAACTCCTAATTTCTTCATTAAAATTTAAGCTTTGTCTATTCTATTATTATAATTTTCGTGCACTGTTAAAAATTTATAAATAATAAACAAAAATATCAATCCATAAATAGTTATTACTTTTATCATAGTGTTTTGGAAAGACATAAAAAACCATTGACCAACAAAGAATGAATAAAACACTAGAAAATATGGATTTTTTCTTAACCCGTTATAGAAATACAGCAAAACAAAAGCATATACCATTATACTTATAAAGGCAAAATTCCCAAAATCTAAATAAAATTCTGTGAATCCTGTAGTAACTGTTGCCGCTGGTGTATAGTATTTCTTAAATTGCTGAGCATATTCCATATCTTTATAGTTATGAACTAAATTATCAAGTTCAAATAACCCTACCAAAATTGGTCGTGCAGTATATATTCCATAAGTTTGAACATTATTTTCTTTTATATCTTTTATTGATAAGTTTAAATTAGCAAAACTCATAGGGAAATATCCATAATACCATGGCAAAATACTTGATTCCTTCAATGGACCAGAGTATTGAATCATGTCTTTATAACCAACGCTATAGTCCTGTTCTACTTCTTCATCATCCTCACTGGATGTTTCTTCAATTAATACCATTCCTTTTGTTTGATTATGAACTCTAAAATTACCCATTGATACACCAATAAAAAGAATTACTAAACTTATAGAAATGGCTTTTGCTATTATAAAATAATCTTCTTTAATTTTATTGGCATTATACATGAAAAAGAAAATCAAAATTTCAAAATATGCAATGAATACTTCCATCCTTGCTCCACGGCCAACCATTAAAATCATTACATCTATTAATGGGTATATTATAAATATTTTTTTCTTAAAGTTATCATATCCTAAATAGTTATATACGAAAATAACAAATAAACTTCTAGTAAAAAAAGATATAATAGGTGCTGAATAAGCATGAATGTCTATTCCAAATATATAAGGAAAAATATTTTTACTACCAATGTAATTTTCAACTAACAATAAAAGTATATAAACTCCGTTAATAATATGGCAAATATTTATTTTCTTTTTGAAAATTTTAAGATATCTTTCTCTCATAATAATCTTTCTTATATTTAAATTCTTGAATTTTTCTGAAAAAAGCATACAGATTATAAAGGCAATATTTATATAAATAAATATTAGATATGTACTAGAATCTATATCTTCATTTATTAAAAAATCTGACCATTTAAACAAATATAAAATTATATTTAAAATTAACCCGCCAAAAATAATGGTCCCGATACCCAAAAAATTCTTTTTTACAACTATTTCTCTTATCCAAAGTAAAATGTAGATTATGATTAATGAAATTAATAATATAAAAATAAAACTTACCTCCACTCTTTGATTGCTTTTTATAAAATAACTATTGTTTATTTATATCTCAATAAAAGTTAACTTTAATTAAAAACATCAATATTTATTTCTTTAATTTTCTCATTATTCATGAATAATGATTTTTTGTGTAGTATTTTCCCTTTAAGTTTATAAATTTCCACTAAATATTTAAAATTAAATCTTTCAAAAATCAGTGAATATCCTAAAAACACAAAAAATCTTTTTAAGATTTTAAACTTATCGGTACCAAAGCTCTTGTGAGTTTCATTCTTTAATAGCATTAAATAATGATTTCTAAAAGAAATGCCTCTTAAAAACTTTGATTGAGATTTTCTATTGTTTAAATAATTTTTTATTCCACCCCTGGATCCCCCTAATGCTCTGCCATGATAAGCAAGTGCTTTAGGATAGTATATATTTTTATATCCATATAAATTTAATCTCCAAGAAAGGTCTATATCTTCTTTGTATGCAAAAAAATCTTCATCAAAATATTCTTTTTCAATTTTTATATCTTCTAAAGCACTTTTTCTATAAAAAGCTGCTGCCCCACATACTCCAAAAATCAATTCAGTTTTTTCATACTGACCCACATCTTCTTGATTTTGACCTCTATCATAAGCTCTTCGGCTTCTTTCTACACATATTCCTGTACTATCAAAGATATTTAATTTAACATCTTTTTCAAAATCATATTTTAATAACTTACCATTTATAGCTGCAATTTCTGAGTCTGATTCCATTAAATTGCAACATTCTTTTACAAAATCTTTATCTAAAATCACATCAGGATTCATTATCATTACATAGTTGCCTGAGGACAAATCTATTCCTAGATTAGCCCCTCCTGCATATCCTAAATTAGTATCTGGTTTTATAACCTTAATATTTTCTTGCTTAAATAAATTTGAAACATACTCAAAAGAACCATCTACAGAACAATTATCTATAAATATAATTTCAAAGTTTTTATAACTTTGATTTAATATTGAATTGATACACCTTTGAAGATAATCCTTATTATTGTAATTAACAATCGCTATAGAAACAAAATCATTCATCTTATCAATACCTTCCAAATTCCAGTGTTTTTATTTACTTAGCAAATCCCATTTTTTATCTTTTTCTGATAATAATATTTCACCTATACCTTCAAGTGGCCATTGAATCCCTATATTGGGGTCATTCCATAATAATCCACCTTCATCTCCCGGTTGATAAAAATCAGTACATTTGTAACAAAATTCTGCTTCCTCTGATAAAACTAAAAATCCATGTGCAAATCCTTCTGGAATATAAAACTGTTTCTTATTTTCATCACTTAAAAGAACCCCATACCATTTCCCATAAGTCTCAGATCCTTTTCTAATATCAACAGCAACGTCAAATACTTCTCCTTTAATAACTCTAACTAATTTACCTTGAGGATGATTCTTTTGAAAATGAAGTCCTCTAAGAACTCCTTTAGTGGACATAGATTGATTATCTTGAACAAAAACCATATCTAGTCCTGCCGCTTTAAAGTCATTATAATTGTAAGTTTCCATAAAATAGCCTCTGCTGTCTCCAAACAAAGATGGTTCTATAACAAAAACTCCTTTTATAGGACTTTCAATAAATTTAAAATTACCCAAATTAATCTTCCTCTCTATCTATAAACTTTTTATATTTATTTATCTATTTATTATACATTTTTGAATAATAATTTTTATAATCTCCGCTAGTCACATTTTCAAGCCATTCTTTATTTTCTAAATACCATTTGATAGTTAGTTTAATACCTTCCTCATATGGAGTTTCAGGATACCAACCTAACTCTTCTTTTATCTTTGTAGGGTCAATTCCATATCTTTTATCATGACCTTTTCTATCTTCTACAAACTTCATCAATGTTTCTGAAACTTCATTATCCACATTTTCATTTATATATTCAATTATAGTTTTTACAATATGAATATTTGTTCTTTCATTATGTCCACCAACATTGTATACTTCACCAAGTCTTCCATTTGAAATAACCATATCAATAGCTTTGCAATGATCCTCTACATATAACCAATCTCTAATATTTAATCCATCCCCATAAATAGGTAAATCGTTATGTTTCAAACAATTATTAATTATCAATGGTATCAATTTTTCTGGAAATTGATATGGGCCATAATTATTTGAGCATCTAGTTATATTCACTGGCATTTTATATGTATCTGCATAAGCTTTTACCATTAAATCAGAACCTGCTTTACTTGCAGAATAAGGACTATGGGCATCAATTGGTGTAGTTTCCATGAAGAAACCTGTTTCTCCCAAAGAACCATATACTTCATCCGTAGATACATGTAAGAATTTTTTACCTTCCTTAAATCCATCTTCATTTTCCCAAGCTTCTTTAGCAATATTTAAAAGATTAACCGTTCCCAGTACATTTGTTTTAACAAAAATTTCTGGTTCTTTAATACTTCTATCCACATGTGATTCTGCTGCAAAATGAACAACATAATCAACTTCATTTTTATTGAAAATACTTTGTATATTCTCTTTGTCGCAAATATCAGCTTGAACAAATTCATATCTTTCATCATTTTCTATTTCTTTTAAATTTTCTAAGTTACCTGCATAAGTTAATTTATCAACATTTATTATTTTTATATCATCATATTTCTTAAGCATATACAAAACAAAATTAGACCCTATAAAACCTGCTCCACCTGTTACTAAGTATGTTTTCATCTTTATCCTCCTATAGTTTAACCTTTTGTATAAATTCTTTTAAAGCTTCTTCCCACTCTCTCATTTCATTACCAACAGTACATCTTAACATCATATTATCTAATGAAGAATAAGCTGGTCTTTTAGCTGCTCTTTTGTATTGTTCTGAATCACAAGGTGATACTATACATTCTATATTTGAAAGCTCCACAATCTTGGAAGCAAAATCATACCAACTACATTCTCCTTCACCAGTGCAATGGTAAACTCCATATTCTTGGGTTAAGGCAATTTTTAAAATATGATGAGCAAGATCTTCTGCATTAGTTGGGTTTCCTCTTTGGTCATCAACTACTTGAAGTTCTTGTCTTTCCTTAGCTGCTTTCATTATGGTTTTAACAAAGTTATTACCATAATATCCATATAACCAAGCTGTTCTAACAATAAAATGTTTTGAACAAAACTCTCTTATAAATGATTCACCTAAATATTTTGTTTTTCCATAAACCCCTACTGGTCCTGGCATATCATATTCTTTATAAGGTTTTACCCCATTTCCTTCAAAAACATAATCTGTAGATACATGAACTAACTTTATTCCTAAATTTTCAGCAGCAATAGCTAAATTTCTAGCTCCTAAAGAGTTAACCTTATAAGCTAAATCTTCATTGCTCTCACAAGCATCAACATTTGTATAAGCTGCAGGGTTTATTATTATATCTGGTTTCTCTTTATTAATAAAATCCACAACATCGTCTAAATTTGAAATATCCAAATCTTCTATATCTATACCAACAATTTCTGAATCTTTGTATCTTTCATCAATACTACCAATTTCTGATTTTCCAGCTTTTATTATATTAATTAACTGAGTCCCTAATTGTCCTTTAGCGCCTGTTATAACTATTTTCATAATCTAACCCCTTTATTTTCCTGCAATTTTCTTTGCAAGTTTTTTATCCTCTGCAATATTCATTAAATATTCACCATATTCAGTTTTCAATAATGGCTGCGCAAGTTCAATTAAGTTATCTTTATTAATATACCCTTTTCTATAAGCAATTTCTTCTAAGCAAGCAACATAAAGCCCTTGTCTTGTTTGAATTGCTTCAACAAAATTTGCTGCTTCTAATAGGCCTTTGTGTGTACCTGTATCTAACCAAGCCATACCTCTTCCAAAGAGTTCTACTTTTAAATCCCCTCTTTTTAAATATTCGTTATTTACAGCTGTAATTTCTATTTCGCCTCTTGCTGAAGGTTTTACATTTTTAGCTATTTCTACTACATCATTATCATAAAAATATAATCCTGGTACTGCGTAATTTGATTTTGGTATCTGTGGTTTTTCTTCAATAGACAGAACATTGTATTTATCATCAAATTCTACTACTCCAAAAGAAGTTGGATCACTTACATGATATCCGAAAATTGTAGCCCCTTCTTCTCTTGACACAGCTCTTTCAAGTCTTTCTGTAAATCCATATCCATGGAATATATTATCTCCAAGTACTAAAGCTACTTTATCATTACCAATAAATTTTTCTCCAACTATAAAAGCATCTGCTAATCCTCTAGGCTGTTCTTGAATAGCATACTCTATACTTAATCCCAAATTACTTCCATCATTAAACAAATCTTTGAAAAAGTTTATATCTCTTGGTGTAGATATAATTAGTATTTCTTTAATTCCCGCTAACATTAATACAGACATAGGATAATAAACCATTGGTTTATCATATATAGGCAATATCTGCTTTGATACCGATTTTGTTATAGGATAAAGCCTTGTTCCTGACCCTCCTGCTAAAATTATACCCTTCATAAATCCATCTCCTATCAACCCATTTGTTTTTAATTTTCATAAACCTATGTTATTCAACACATTCTACTTTAATACCCTAAAAAATATCATTAAAATTATATCATGTTTTAGCTAAAATTAAAATTAGTAAAAAACATTAATTTTTTGTAAAATTTTCTTTGTACTACTTTACAGTGAGCTTTGTCAAAGATGTTTCATCCAAATTTTCCGCATCACTACTTTGTATTTCCTTATCAACAATCAAGTAATAAGATTTTCCTTTCTTTAATTCTTCTTGAAGTCTTAATTTTATAGAATCCTGATTATTTGTGCTGATGAAATCATACTTAACTTCTTGCCCTGTAGAAATATCTAATAATTTTATGGTTTCTTTATTAGCTGTGCTTACTTTAACTTTTTTACTAAAATTAATAGTGAATTCTTTGTCTTCGGTAGCCTTTTCAATAGTTTTCAATTGAACTGCCTCTGGATAAAAACAAATTGCATCCAATTTGAAATTTTCATCACTTTTCACCCATAAATCTTTTTTACCTATATAAATATCATCCCTATTAGTTTTTTCGATTATATACTTATAAGCTTCCCAATTCTCTTTTTTTCTTGCTTCATTTAAGTTTATGTAAAACAATTTTCCATCAATCTTAATCTTTACATACCCGCTTTTATCTGTCAAGTTTTCTTTGGATTCTTCATTTAAAAGTATAGCCACATATAAAGAATCTATTTTATTATCAACTGTAAAATTTTCTTTAACTCCAATATCTTGAATTATATTACCCATTGGAGAATAAAATTTCAATGTGGTAAGCTTTAAAAAACCACCATTGGATAATGAGAATAAACTTTGTGCTACTCCTTTACCATAAGTTGTTTTTCCTATAAAGAAAGCTTTACCATAATCTTTAACTGCAGCAGAAAGAATTTCAGATGAACTAGCTGAGTATTCATTAATTAAAAATATTACTGGTTTATCAAAAATTTTATCATATTTTTTACTATAAATTTTGTACACTTGTTTATCTTTATCCTCTATATTTAAAACATTTTTATATCCTACAAAATATCCTGCAATATCTGTAGCAGAATCCATCCATCCACCAGGATTATATCTCAAATCAACAATAAGTTTTTCAATATTATTATCCTGTAAATTATTCATGGAACTTATAAAATCTTTTTCTGTTTCGTCACCAAAGGTTGTTATTCCAATATATCCAATATTATCATTGAATATTTTTGAAGTTACAGTAGAGTTTCTTAAAACTTTTCTTATAGCATCAAACTCAAAAATCTCACTTCCTCTTTTTACATATAGATGTACGCTTGTTCCTTCTTCTCCTCGAATTTTTGTAATAGCTTCTTCAATAGCAATATTAGATAACTCAAAATCATCTGCTTTTATAATTATATCCCCTGATTCAATTCCAATTTCTTCTGCTGAAGAGCCTTCAATAACAGAAATAACTAATACTCCTTCATCTGCCATCTCAACATTTATTCCCACACCACAAAATTTATTATCTAAGCTATTTATAAATTCATCATACTCTTGTTTTGTAAAATATGAAGTGTAAGGGTCATTTAAATTTTTTATTAATTCATCAACAGTAGAAACTTTAAAATCTTCTTCTGAATATTCATGCACAAAATATTTTTTTACTAAAGTTTTAACTTCTTCTAAAACCTCATCTGGCTTATTACTCACTACTTCCTCTGCCGCTAATATATTATTTTCACTTGATAAATTTTCATATGTTACAGCATTTATTATTGTGGTATTAAGTAAACACACCAAAGTTAATACACTAATAAAAATATTAAACTTATTTTTAAATTTCATAGTTATCTCCCTTGCTTTAAATGACCTAAGTTATATAATTTGCAAAAATGCTATTATTCAAAATAATAGCATTTCAATTATACCATGCAAATACAACTTTTTACAATTAACTTAAAATTTTTTATTGAATTATTTCTTTTTTTTGCAAAATCCACTGTTTTTATAAAATGAAAAACCCTATAGAATTTAGCTACAGGGTTTTTCGTTAATACCTTATTTTACAATTAGGTAAACTGTTTTTTATTGTTGTTTTTATCTTCCATAAATTATTACATGATCTTTTAAAATTTCACTTTCACTTAAATTAAAATAATTGTATGTTAATATATTAGTTCCATTAGATGTTACAGGATCATCCCATGTTATATCTAAATAATAATATTTACCATCGATTTTAACTTTATTCCATGCATGTGGTACTCCACCCGCATATCCTACAACATAACTACATTCTATACCAGCTAAATTCAATAATCTATAAGCTGCTATTGCATAACCATCGCATACAGCTTGTCCCTTTATTAGTACTCCATAATCAGTGTGTGCATCATATGACAATGTGTTATTTACATAATTTTGATAATCATAACATGTATTTGATACTATATAATCATGGATAGCAATTTCTTTTTCATAGTCGCTCATTCCTTCAGTGATTATATTTTTAAGTATTTCATTTGCTTTGTTTTTTACTTGTGTTTCTATTGCAACCATTTCTTCCTTAGTTTTAGCATAAGTTATTGTAAGTACACAATTAATCGTGCTGGAAATAGTTCCATTTATATATTTAGTAGAGTATGAAATCTTTGCGCCTTTGTACCACCCTCCACCTAATGTTGGGTCGGTATAAATAACATCATTTATTACACTTAAATCCGTTATTTGGTTTTTACTTGAATAAAGTCCTTGGAATTCTACTACTGTTTCATAATTTTTTAAGCTATTTTTTATCAAATTTTTAAACTCTTCTTTATTTGTAATTATAGTATTACCAGAATTTAATACTGTGGTTTCACTAGTTTTTGTAGCTGGCTTATTATCCCACGCTCCATCTACCCCTACTTTATATCCATCTGGCGTAATTATATTAACCGCCATATCTCCGGATTTGTTTAAATAATAGTATTTTCCTCCTGAGGCCACCCATTTACTTGATGCCATTGCTCCAGAAGTATTTAAATAATACCATTTGCCACCAGTATAAAGCCATCCTGTTTTCATTATTCCACTAGAGCTTAAGTAGTACCAATTCTTTCCTGAATCCAGCAACCATTCATTAGACTTCATAACTCCATTACTTCCTATATAATACCAATTTTTTACTGAATCTTGCACCCATAAATTTGTTTTCATTACCCCATTATTATAATATTTCCAAGCTTGATTTTCTTTAACCCATCCATTCATTACATAAGCATTTGCTATTGAAAAACTCAAACTTATCAATAAACCTAACACTATAAACGTTTTTCTTAGCCTATTATTATTTTTCATAATCCACTTCATCTCCTCAATTTTTCTATTTGAATAAATGGTGTTTTATATATATTTTATAATTTAATTTAAATTTTTATTCAACTTATTGTGATTGGTTAAATTTATTATACCATCAAGTTTTGTTTATTTCTAGTTTAATTATGTTTTTCATTTCTATTTTTAAAATTATAATAAAAATAATTAAAAAAAATACTCAAAAATTCTAAGCTAATTATTCTTAAGCCTTTATTTAATATATGAAAATCTTTTTTTATTCGGCATATGTTGCTTATCTAAGAAAAATATTGAAGAAAAAAGTATTTTCTATTACCAAGAAATCAATCAAAAAAAAGTATACCTTAGTGTAAGTTCAACAAATTCAACTTCAATTAAATCAGATCCACGATTAATGCAAAAATACAAATCCTCAAATTTTCTTACTCATACAAATGCCTTTGATTCTAAAAATAGTATAGCAATCAAGCTAAATATATTAGATAACTTCAAAGCAAAAAAAGATATTCCTTTAAACTTAGAAATATCTGATATTGGCAGTATACAACTATATGGTAAACTAAAACTACAGCCATATATTGATTTTCCTGATAATTATATTCCGATAGCAAAAATGACTCAGCCAATTTTCAAAGCTGGTATTAACTCACAATACCAAACAATTCAAATTAAATCAATTATTTTTAAGAAAATTAACAGATGGATACTATTATCTATGTATAGAAACAAATGAGTACTATACGCTCCGGATATACATGCTTCTAATATAGATTCAAGAATACCTGAAGGCTTTAAATTATTAAACTACGCCAAATCCTTTGGCAATCTACCTATTATTACTGTTGGAGATTTGGCCAACCAAGAAAGCACCTTACTTAACGCATCAAATAGATAAAATTACAGAATTAGATGCTACTTCTTATGATATTAGAACTTTAAATGGAATGGAACATTTAAATTCATTAAAAAATTTAGAAATACTAGATTTATACAACAACAAAATTTCAACTATAGAACAATTAAATTCTTTAAATAACTTAATGATATAGACACTTTATCTTTTTTACTAAAACTTGATACCCTTGATATAAAGAATAATCAAATAGCTACTATAGCTGCTAAGAATTTAATAAAAGCTTTACCAAATTGTAGTGTAAGTTATTAATTACAAACAGGTCTTATGTAACATACACAAGATCTATTTTTTAATACAATTAAATTATAAAAAAGACTTAAAAATACCAAATCCAGTATTTTTAAGTCTTTAATTCGAAAGTTATTTGATTATTTATAGATTGGTATTTCAAAGTAGTTCGTACTATTAGTGCACATATCTATCAATTTTTTTATATCCGTTATTTGTTGATATGCCCATGTAATATCTGTAGCATACTGATGCCACATTTGTTCATCATTCCACCTCATCTTATACAAGGTATCTTGATATTTGCTATTATACTTATTACTTTTTATATAATTAGTAGATATGAATTCTGCTCCACCATTAATAGCCGCATCTATTGAAGTCCATCCATGCTCATAAGCATATTTAGATCCATAATAATTAGGATTTGAATCAATAGCTCCAACTCCATAAGCGTTATACACCTTAGTTGCATTATAACTCAACGAGCCATCACATAATTTTGAAGTTCCATCACCTGTTTCCAACAATGCATGTGCAATTAAATAAATTGGATTTATACCATTAGCTTTACCTGCATCCTTAAACACTTGTCCTTTTTCAGCTAATACACCTTTACCCTTTAACATAAGATTCAAATCATTTACGTCAACCCCCTCCATATAACTTAATTTCATAAACATGTATTTACCAAACTCATCATTAATAAAATTATTTGGGTTCACATAATGAGCCACCTCTTCTTTGGTAGCTTCTCTCCCAGTACCGTATTTAGGACTTTTTGCATATTCTAAGTCAATCATTTGTTGTACAGTTTTTTCAGAAGAAACAAATCGTTTTGTATTATCCAGCACATTTACAGAAACATAAGAATTAATTAATTCACCATCCACTCCTATAGCTTCAATTTTAACAATATGTTTTCCTAATGAAACATTGTACACACTCAAATCATAGCAATATCCACCTTTATCCCCACTCCTATAACCTGGATATACTTTATTCACATCTTCTCTTGTTAGTCCAATTTCTGCTTTTCCCATAAAAATATCATCCACATAAATATTTACCCCATTAATGCCCGATGCATTTAATACCCATCCACTAATCTTAAAATTTGATTTAATTTCTGTATTAGCTTTTGGAAAATCCAATGCCATTTTGGATGGTATTTTAACAATATTAACATTTCTTGAACTCTCAGTAATAGATCCGTCATATCCTTTAACTTTCACTTTGATATTTCTAACACCAACTTTTATTGTATCTATATCAATAGGAAAATTATACCCACTCTTTTCTCCACCTTTATAATCCGGAAATGCTTGTTTAATATCTAATCTAGATATTCCCACATAAGCGTCACCTTTATATACATCATCTACATATACCTCTACAGATTTTACTGAAGAAGGATTCAAAGCCCATCCACTAACCGAAAAACTTGTTTCTATATTAGTGTTTTCTTTTGGAAAATCCACTGCAATTCTATACGGCAATTTTACAATATTTATTTTTATAATATTATCAATGCTTGTCCCATTATTTCCAATTGATTGAATCTTAATATTATGAGTTCCAGCTGTTATTGTATTTATATCAACATTATAGCTATACCCACTTTTATCTCCATTCATATATCCGGGAAATGCTTTATTGACATCTTCTCTTGAAATACCTGTTGTGGCATTACCTATATATATATCATCTATATAAATCTTAACTTCTTTCACTCCTGAATTGTTTAAAGTCCAACCACTAATATTAAAACTATCCTTTATTGAACTGTTGTTTTTTGGAAAATCCAAAGCTATTTTAGGTGGAGTTTTTGCATCTATTGACTCAATCTCCATCTCTCCATTTTTATTAAAATAGAAGGAGCTACCATTTAATTTTAGCCATTGATTTGATAACATGGCCCCTTCTGCGTTCAAATAATACCACTTACCACCTTCATATTTCCAACCCTTCTGCATAATTCCATTATTCCCTAAGTAATACCATCTTTCTGCTGAATCCTTTATCCATGCGTTTGTTTTCATAACACCATCTGAACCTATATAGTACCATTGCTTAACAGAATCTTGTATCCAATAATTTATTTTCATTTCTCCATTAATATAATATTTCCAAGCTTGTCCCTCTTTATTCCACCCACTTATTCCATCAGCTTTAGCTACTAAAATACTCAAATTTGAAAATATAAGTATACTCCATAATACAACTCCTATAGCTTTCTTATTAATTAACAATATTCTCATTCCTTCCCCATGGCTACATTCCATAATTAAATTTAAAGTATAAATATATCATTTAATAGCTACATAATTTAACCATTACTTCATAAATTATAACATCAAAACCATGTTTTTTATAGTATATTAAAGGACTATTTTCTTAATTAACCTTTTTTTCGTTCTTTATTCTTGTTTTTAACATTTGTTTTCTATTTTCCAACATAAAAACCCACACAAAAATGATTACATTGATATAAACCATAATTTAGAAGACAGAACTTTACATACTAGAATCATTATCCAACTACATAAATACAAAAGAGAAGGTATAGTCTAAACTATACCCTCTCTCTTTTTTTATTTACCGTTCCATGACCCATCACTTAATACTGTATAACCATCTGGAGTTCTTGTGTTTTGTGCCATAGCTCCATTGTTATATAAATAATACCATTTACCACTTGTTTGAATCCAACCTTTTGCCATAGCACCATTTCGCCCTAAATAATACCATTTTCCATCAGAATATTTTAACCAAGAATTTTCTTTCATAGCTCCATTTTCACCTAGATAATACCATTGTTTATCCGAATGATAAATCCATGCATTTGTTTCCATTGTTCCATCTTCACCTATATGATACCATTTTTGATCTGAACCTTTAATCCATTCATTTATTTTTAATTCACCCTTATCAAAATATACCCAGACATCATCATATTGAACCCAACCGTTCAATTCTTCAACTTCCGGAATCATTGATTGAATTAATTCTAAATACCCAATAGAATTATCATTATTCAAACTTGGAAAATTAAATTCTAAAGGTAAATTGATATTATTAATTTCTGAATTAAAATTTAAATCTATTGTGTAAATTCCTGTTGGCATAGATGCCATCATTTCTTCATTTACTAATTCTTTATTCATAGCCGTAATGCTTGGTAAATCTATAACAAATTGCACTGTTCCTGATTCCTTTATTATATATCCCTCTGAGTTTACGGAATATTTTAAGTTAATCCCTTTATCACCCAACATTCTAACATCATTTAACTTATCTAATTGTTTATTAATGTTTTCCATCATTGTAGGAAGTTCTGTTTTATAATTAGCCAATTCTGTTTCCATCTCTTTTAAACTTGCTTGCATTTCTTCTTCCGGTAATCCACTTACTTCTAATATCATTTTCATGTAATCTAAAACAAAACCTAATACTTCTTCATCTTGAAGTAAATTATTAGAAGAGTAACGTATCAAATCTTTTAATTGCTTATCATTTAATTTTAATTCATAATTTGTAACATATTGATTTTTTCCATTTTGTTCTATGTATTCATTTCCATTCTTAGCTATTTTTACATCTGGATTAAATTTATAAGCATACTTATCCATAAAATCTAACATTTTTTCTTGAAATTCTTTACTCATATCCACAACACTTGAATAATCAACTTCTACATCAGTAGTTTCTTCTGAAAGCTCTTGAAGATCCATTACGATATATTCTTTTCCATTAGTAAACATATTATATTCTTGCGGAATTTTTATTACTTCTTTTATTAGAGGCTTGTCCCCTTCCATGTTAACATCAACCCACATTCCAGCATCCATAGAAGGTACATTTGTATCTGCTGTTTGAATTGAGATATTACCTTCCATTTTAGCAATAGTTTGAGCCTCATTTGATTTCACCTTACTTGTCACATAAATTTTTGACCCATTTATCATAGGCAAAACAAGGGGCATGTATTGCTCTTCTTGTGGAGATAAATTAGTTGCGGAAACATTAATAGAGATTGTACTCTTTGTTTCAGCAGTAGTTATTTTATTACTCTTTTTCATTGCATTATAAAATGCAATCCCATCTGATGAACATCCTGCAAATAATGCTATGCTCATCAAAATTGTAACCACTAAACTGACACTTTTTTTAAAATTTTTCATTTGAACCCTCCATTTTCACTTAATGTAATAATTATACATTAAAGGGATGATTCCGTCAAATATTTCTTGTTTTTTATATTAGAAAAATTATGTAATCTATAAATTTACCATAATTAATGGTATTTCATCCTAACAATCATGAGTTTTCATTTAACTTTGTATCAATGTATAAAATTTTACAAAGTGTTTAACTTAAACGAATAGGAAATGATAGTCTATGAAATATTTAATATTTTATTTCAGTTCCCTTGAAGCTCTTCGACTTCATTCGACATTATTCTATCATTCGACATTCATCTTATTATTCGACAAATAATTTCAACTTTTCCCATAGAATAAACCCTTATTTGCTTGACTTATTTAATTAAATACAATATAATTAAGTAAGAAATTAAGAATATTAAATGATCTTTTTATATATATTTTTGTACATTGAAAACTGAATATTGTTTGATACGTCAATGGCTTAAAAGTGGCTTTAGATAGTTTATTGATTTGAATTGATTGTGAATTAAGATCATAAAAAAAGAACCGCCATATAAATGACGATTCTTTAATATTTTATTACTTATTTTACTTAAAGTTTTAATCCGATAACTATTGAACTGAAACTAATTGACCAGTTACAGCAGCATTACCTTTTTCATCAACAGTACTAGTATTTACAAGTTTAACTTGTATTGCTTTACTTAAATCTGTTACTGGGCTTGTTAATTTAATAGTAGCTGTTTTAGTTGCAACATCTGATACTGAAGTAACAGCGCCTGTAGTTACTTTAACTCCTGCAATATAAACTTCAAAATCTGTTGCAGTTGTAGCTTTTACATTTTCACTAAATGTTACTGATATAGTATCAGCAGCTGTCAATTTTGCTGATGCAACATATGGTGCAACATTTTCATTGAAATCTACTACATGACTATATGTTGTATTAAGATTTCCTGCTAAATCTCTTGTTCCTGATACTTGAATTAATCTATCGCCTGAGTAAGTTATTGTTCCAGGTGCCACTGTTAATGTAACAGTTTTGTTATCGCCTGAGAAAATAGCATTTGTAAATATTGTTTGCCCACTTACTGTATAGTTAGCTACATTTAAAGCTGTAGCATAATCCATTGATTCTGAGAATTTAACTGTTACAGTTTTATTATCAGCTGAAATAGTAGGTACACCATTAACTGTTGGTGCTGTAGTATCATTTACTGATAATGTTCCTTTTGTAAATGTTACAGATTTTGCATCATTAACTAATGGAGTTGAAGCTTTATCTTTTACAAACCCTGCTGGTATTGAAACTGTATAAGCTCCTACTGGGAATGTTGTATCATTTGATAAATCCAACATTACAGCTTTTGTATTATCTACATCTGCACCGTTAGCTTTGGTATATGCTACTGGTGTAACTGCTGTAGTTGTAGTGAATGTGTTACTAACATAATCTTTCACTCTTGTTCCTTTTATTATTCCTTGATCAGCTGTTACTTCTTCAGAAAAATTAAGAACTAAGTAAGATTTACTATTAAATACTTTTACTTCTGAACTAACTAATACTGGTTTAGTTGTATCTTTAGATACTTGCTTAAGCATTGTAACAGTAGTACCAGCATTTGAACTCATATCTTTGAATTCTGATACTTTTACTTGTTGAACACCTGTTATAGTATCAAATGTACCTACCCAAGTCATTCCATCTTCACTTGTTGTAAAAGTTACTGTTTTCTCACCAACAGTAACTGCTGGAGCTGCTTTTAATTTTTCACTAAAAGTAACTGAAACTCTTGTATCAGATAAAACATCAATTGAACTTACTGTTGGCGCAGTAGTGTCACTTTTTGTTTTAGTTAAGCTTAGCATAGTAGGATTTTGAGCTATTAAATTGCTACCAGTATCTCTTGCTCCAACAATAACTACTGAAACAACTTTATTAGCAGTTACGCTTGAAAGATCAAATGTAGCAACATTTGTACCTGCTGTGAAACTTGGTGCTACGTTTAAAACTGATCCATCTTGTGTTACTGTAACGTTTCCTAAAGCTGACATTGGCTCTGAGAATGTTACCTTTGCTGTATCATATGTTGGATATTCTACTTTTAACACTGTAGGTGCAACAGTATCTGTATATGTTTCTACATTTGTGAATATTGCTGTTTTAGCTGTAGCATCTATTGCTGATTTAATTGGTTGTACAATATAAAGACTTGTTCCACTCATTGCTGCTGTTGTTGTAATTAAAACTGATTTTTTGTCATCTTGTAATTTTGCTGTTGCAACAGTATACTTACCAACTGAATAGTTAGTTGTAGTTTCTGCATCTGTTTTATCAACTTCTTTATTAAAAGTTACTAATAATTGAGTTGCATTAATTGCTTTAGCTGACTCAACTTTTATAGCTGCTGTAACTTTATCTTTTCCATCCCAAGCACCACTTGCAAGAACTTTATATCCATCTGGTGTTACTGTATCTACAGCCATAGCTCCGCCAGCACCTAAGTAATAGTTTCCAACCCATTTGTTTTCAACCATTGCTCCGCCTGATCCTAAGTAATACCATTTTCCATCAGTATGTTTAACCCATGATTTTTCAACCATAGCTCCGTTAGCACCTAAATAGTACCAAGCTGAACCAGATTTAACCCATTTGCTTGCTGCCATTACTCCATCTGCACCTAAATAATACCATTTTCCTGCATCCATGCTCCAAGCATTTTTAACTACTTGACCATTGTTATAAAGCATCCATGATCCACTTGCTTTTGACCATTCGCCTGTTACTGCAGCCATAGCTGTTGTAGCTGGTGCTACCATAGCAGCTACTGTACTAAAAGCCGTTACTGCACTAATTAATGATTTGTTTGATTTTTTCATTAATATCTTTCCTCCTAGTTTTTTAAGTTAATAAAAAATATGTACATCTCTTATTAAACTTATTTTTATTTTGGTTTTATATTGTTTTATGTTGTTAGATTTAATCTACAACATAAAGGCTATAACGATTGTCATAGGTTTGGAAAACTCATACAATACAAGGTTATTTTACTACAATATTATTGTAATAGAACTTGTCCTAGTATGCAAGACTTTTTTTAAGCTTAGGTAAAAAAAATTGTACAAGTTATAGGTTATTATAATACTTTTATGTACATTTTACAACCCTTTTATATTAAATATATCTATTTAATATAAATTCTTCTTTCATAATCAATATATATATTTATTGTTGCTTTTTTCTTATACACCTAGTTATATTCTATAAAAACAAAAAAATTCCTTTTTTTATTTTAATTATTTTGCATTAAATGGTTTTATATAGGAGATATATCTAGTTATATCTTTTTTTATATTATATAACATTTCCATATAAAGCTGACTTCCTTGCAATTTGTACATTTGCACAGGGTCTTTTTGTAGCATGGATTGATATCCAATATATTGTTTCAAATCATCCATTTCTTCCATATGATCTATCCATCTATTGTCAACAAATTTTAATGTGAAATTCTTTTCAATGGCAATCCATTGTTCTCCAAAAGCTTCTTCTTTTTCCTTATAAATCTTTGTAGCTATATCATATAATTTTTCTTTTATTTCTGATTTTCTCAATTTCATAAATTCATCTTTAGTAAATTCTTTTATATCTCCAAAAAAATCTTTGAAAAATTTAACACAATCTTCAACTTCTGTTTCTATATAGTCTTCACTTACAATTCTTTGTTCTACTTCTGTATCAATTATTTCTTCAAACATGGATAAAGTATGATCTTTTAATGAATCGCTATCTACTACTACATTTCTTTGCTCATAAATTACTTTTCGTTGTTCATTTATTACATCATCATACTTAATTAAATTTTTTCTTTGAAAAAAGTGTTCTCCTTCTACATTTCTTTGAGCATCTTCTACTAACTCTCTTACTTTTTTATGATCTAAGGCTTCTTCTTCTAAAAGTTTTAATTTTTTATCAAGAGCTTCTGCTCTTTCTCCTACAAATCTGGTTATTATCTCATCTTCCAGAGAAACATAGAATACAGATTCTCCCACATCTCCTTGACGACCCGAGCGACCTCTTAATTGATTATCTATTCTTCTAGAGGCATGTCTTTCTGTTCCTATAATTTTAAGGCCCCCAAGTTTTAAAGCTTCTTCTCCTAATTTTATATCAGTCCCTCTACCCGCCATATTAGTAGCAATAGTTATCATACCTACTTCCCCTGCTTGTGCAACTATTTCAGCTTCTTTTTTATGGTATTTAGCATTCAATACTTGATGAGTTATTCTTTTCCTTTTAAGCATAGTAGATAGCAATTCTGATTTTTCTATAGATACTGTTCCTACCAATAAAGGTTGTCCAGTTTTATGAGTTTCAATGATGTCTTGAACTATTGCTTTAAATTTTCCAAGCTCTGTTTTATAAATCAAGTCTTCTCTATCAACTCTAGCTATAGGTTTATTTGTGGGAATAACTACTACATCTGTGTTATAAATTTCTTTAAGTTCTTTTTCTTCTGTAACAGCTGTTCCTGTCATACCTGAAAGTTTTTTGTATAATCTAAAGAAATTTTGATAAGTAATAGTTGCCATAGTAGTGTTTTCATCTTGGATTTTCACTCCTTCTTTTGCTTCTATTGCTTGATGTAATCCATGACTAAAACGTCTACCTTCCATAGCTCTTCCTGTATATGTGTCAACTATCATAACCTCATCATTTACTATCATATAATCAACGGTATTTTTCATAACATAATTAGCCGCTAAAGCTTGAAAGGTGTGATGTTGAATTGTTAGATTTTCAAGATTGGCATAATTTTCTACATTATAAAACTTCTCAGCTTTTTCTATACCTTCTTCAGTAAATAAAACTGATTTAGTTTTTTCTTCAATAGAAAAGTCCACATCTTTTACTAGGGATTTTGCAAACAAATCCGCAACTTTATAAATTTCTTTAGATTTCGATCCTTCTCCTGATATTATTAAAGGAGTTCTCGCTTCATCTATAAAAATAGAATCTACTTCATCTACTATAGTGAAATTTAAAGGTCTAAGTACTTTTTGCGCTCTATTTCCCACTAAATGATCTTTTAGATAATCAAAGCCAATCTCACTGTTTGTCCCATAGGTAATATCACAATAATATTGAGCACTTCTTAATTCTGGAGCTTGATCATGAATAACAACTCCTGTAGTAAGTCCTAAAAACTCATAAATTGCTCCCATCTGGTTTTTATCTCTTTGTGCCAAATAGTCATTAACTGTAATTATATGTACACCTTTTCCAGTTAAAGCATTAAGATATGCTGGAAGTGTGGCAACTAAGGTTTTACCTTCTCCAGTTTTCATTTCTGCTATTCTGCCTTGGTGTAATACTATACCTCCAATTAATTGAACTTGGTAATGTTTTAAACCTAACACTCTATAAGATGCTTCTCTAGCCACTGCAAAAGCTTCTACTAATATATCATCCAAAGTTTTCCCATTTTTAAGGTTTTCTTTAAATTCTAGAGTTTTATTCTTCAATTCTTCATCACTTAATAATTGCATTTCAGTGTCTAAGGCTTCTATTTTTTCTGCTGTAGCTATAAGTTTTTTTATTTCTTTTTTGCTGTAGTCTTTTAGTACCTTATCTAAAATTTTCATACTTTCTCCTCACTATTATAATTATGCGAAAGTTAATTTACATTCTTCTGGATCAAAATTTTCTTCAATCACATCTTCTTTTTCGATGATAACTTTTATAACTGCTGTGGAATTACCTTTTATCAAAGGTAGGCTTTCTATTTTCTTAGATGCTTGTATTTCATCATTTTTATTTTTATAAATTAAATTCATATCAGTTAGCTGCACATCTTTTTCAGTTCCATTTGATAATATCAACAAAGAATATTTGTTGCCTTCTTCATCAATGCTGCTTTTGTATGGATTAACCTTAAAACTATCATTCATTACTGGAGCCATATTTTCAATATATTTTTCAATTATCCTTCTATCATATAAAGATATTTTTTCATCAATATAATCCAAAAATGTTTTATTAGACACTTTTGCGGCTATTTTATCAGATTGTATCTGTAACGTACAATCTTCATCTATAGTTTTATAATGTACCAAACTATTCTTGCTAAAAAATATGCTATAAGGTCTAATGTTCATAGTAGGTATTTCTCCAACTTCTACTAACTTTAAATATTCTGATACCACTACTTCTTTATCTTTATTTACAATAATCAAAGGTAAATAATCAAAATTCACATTTTGCTTTGTTGAATTTATTATAAACACTTTTACTTCTATGTTTTCTTCTGATTCATATATGTATATAGTTTTAAAAGAAACTGAGCTTTCCTCTATATCTGAAATAGAATTCAAATCTTCTTTATCAATTTCTTTTTCTAAATTAGAAATTCTATTTTCATCTTTTGGAGCATAAGATATTTCAAATTCATTACTTAACATCCGTCTTCCTTCCTTTCTTTATTTGTTTCATATAAATAATATTACACAAATGCATTATAACATATTTTTTTGTATATTAAAAACTAAAAAACTTTTCCGGAAATCAAAACAATAAAAAGTACTTATCATTTTTAGATGATAAGCACTTAATTGTTTAATTTATGGATATAACCTGGAACACTTTTGTTGTTGAACTAGTATTGGTTGTTGTAGTATTAGTTGTACTACTGGCTGTATTACTTGTTGTAGCTGCTTTACCATCCCACGCTCCAGTGGAACCAACATAGTAATTATCTGGAGTCTTAGTATTGACTGCCATATCACCACTTGCATTTAAATAATAATATTTCCCACCATAAAGAATCCACTTACTAGCAGCCATAGCTCCATTTGAATATAAGTAATACCACTTATTACCCAAATAAACCCACCCTGTTTTCATAGCTCCAGTAGAACCTAAGTAATACCAAGTTTTAGATGTTGAATCCTGTACCCATGAATTAGTCTTCATAACTCCGTTAGACCCCATGTAATACCAGAGTTTTGAGGAACCTTGTACCCATGAATTAGTTTTCATTTTCCCATTCACATAATAATACCAATTACTCCCACTAGCTTTCCACCCATTTGTTCCTGCTGCTTGTACTAAATTTGGCGAAGAAACAAGACTAATACAAAGTATTAGTATAATAATAAGCATAGATTTTAATTTTCTGTTAAACAAAGTATCCACCACCTTTAATATTATTTTATTGCATCTATTTTTTCAAATATCCAACTTTAAACCCTAGATATCTTGTAAATAAATCTACACCTAAGTATACAATCTCTATAATTTTAAATTTTTTCAATAAATTCCTCAACAAATAAATCAATAATTTTTTACCTTCTGAAGCTGAATCATATGCTTTGATCTTCGTTTCATATTTTTTCTCGAACTCACCTATAAGCTTATATCTATTAAATGCAGCTTTGATTTTAAAATCATGACTATGATATATAATGCTTTGCGAATTATATAGTATACTTTTACCACTATCTACTACATTAATAGCATAAATAACATCTTCATTTGTACCAAGATCAAAATTATAGCCACCCAATTCTAAAAAATCTTTTCTTAGGGTAGCTGATGAAGAATCTGAATAAAAAATTGTTTTTCTTCCCCATTTTCCTTTGGTATCTTTATTAGCTATCCTATTATAATCTGGATAATTGAAGTTTCTAATTAACTTTTCAGTTTCAGAAGCTTCTGGATAAGCTATTTGTCTAGAATATGTTGCAATTATATTATTTTCTTCAATAAGAGGTTTAACTAAATTATTTAACCAATTTACATTTTCCGGCATAATATCTTGAGTAATAAAAACTAAAATATTACCAGTAGCTTTTAAAGCTGCTTCATGTCTTGTTAGTCCATGTTGGAAATTATCAACTTCATAGACTATATCGCATAATTCTTTGCATATATTTAAGCTATTATCCTTGGATTTGCTTACTGCAGCTATAATTTCTATTGGAATGTCTATATGTTGCAATTTAATTTCCGAAATAAGTTTATTTAAATATTTTTCGCCATTATAAACAGGCATTATTATTGATATTTTATACATTATGCCGTCCTTTCTTATTTAGCCCCTTCTTTACTTATTACAGTAGTAACAGTTTTTAGAATAATAATAACATCTCCAATAATAGTTCTATTGTCGATGTAATCCATATCCATTTTTACTCTTTCCTCGTAGGTTGTATCACTTCTACCACTTACTTGCCATAAGCCGGTCAAGCCTGGTTTTACACTTAAAAATTTTGCCGCAAATTCACCGTATTTTTCTAGTTCAATCTCAATTATTGGTCTTGGACCAACTAAAGTCAATTCTCCCTTTAATACATTCAAAAACTGCGGTAGTTCATCTAAACTTGTTTTCCTTAATTTTTTACCTAGTTTTGTAATTCTAGGATCATTTTCCAATTTAAAGTTCTCTTGAAACTCTTTTTTTTGTTCAGGTGATAAACTTTCCAACATTTTTTCTGCATCACAAAACATAGAACGAAATTTGTAAATTTTTATATACTTTCCATTCATACCTAATCTTTTATGTGAAAAAATCGCTGGTCCTTTATCTTCTAATTTTATTGCTATTGCAATAATAATAAATATAGGCGAAAATAATATCAACCCTGCAATTGACCCTAAAATATCAATAGTTCTTTTTAAGAATAAATATACTATGTTCTTTTTTAATACTTGACTATCACTATTAAATTTAAAAGTTAAATTATTTACTTCATTCATTTTAATACCCCCAATTAATTGAATCTTTGTAGCTACCCATTATATTACTTTACTAAATTCATCTTAAGATACCCATCTCTTAGATGTGTTAAAATCACTATGTGATTATAACATACTTTAGTTTTATTTAAAATTTAATTTTATATGAATTTATTATTATATTTATATATATCTTTTATGTCTATATCTAAATAAGTTTATAAATCTTATCTCCTATTATACATTATTTTATATTTTTATCATATAGCAAATGCTCCTATGTTATAAATTATTCATAATTGGCCTGAAAAAAATACATTTTAAACCTTTTTATGATTTTTTTATTAAATAAATAAAGGGATAATATATTTAAATTATCCCTTTACACTATATATATATTGTTTTTTATTCAAACTCCCTATAAATAGCTCTTATAGCTTTCTCAAACTCATGATTCTCAACACCAACTATAATATTCATTTCACTAGATCCTTGATCTATCATTCTAATGTTAACACTTTCTTTAGCAAGTGCACCAAAAATCCTTGCAGCCACACCAACTGTTTGAGCCATTCCTCTACCAACTGTTGCGATTAATGCCATATTAGGAATAGCTTGAAGAGAATCTGGATTACAAGTCCTTTTAATTTCTTTTATAATTTTATCTAATTTACCTTTTATTTGAACATCGTCTACAATAACAGACATAGTATCAATACCAGAAGGAGTATTTTCATAAGAAACTCCATGGCTTTCTAAAACAGATAAAACTCTTCTTCCAAAACCTATTTCGCTATTCATGAGAGTTTTTTCAATAGCAAGTACTGTAAAGTTCTTTCTACCTGCTATACCTGTAATAGCTCCTATAGAATCACTTTTATTTTCACCAACTATCAATGTACCATCGTCTTCTGGTTTATTAGTATTTCTAATATTGATAGGTATTCCATCTTCTAATACTGGGAATACTGCATCTTCATGAAGTACGCTAGCTCCCATATAAGATAACTCTCTTAGTTCTTTATAAGTGATTTTAGCAATTGGTTTAGGATTCTCTACTATTCTAGGATCTGTCATAAGAAATCCTGAAACATCAGTCCAGTTTTCATATAAATCTGCTTTTACCCCATGTGCAATAATTGAACCTGATACATCAGAACCACTTCTTGTGAAAGTTTTAATCTCATCATCTGGCATTGCGCCGTAGAAACCAGGGATAACTACACCTTTTTCTCTACTCTCTTTTACAAGCACTTGATATATAGCTTTATCTGTAGTTTCTGAATCATAATAGCCTGATTCATCAAATTTTATTAACTCACAAGCATCTACAAAATCAAAACCAAGAAAATCTGCAAGTATTAATCCATTCAAATATTCCCCTCTACTAGCAGTATAATCTGCGCTAGCACCATTAGTAATATTTTCTTTTACTTCTTTTAAGTATTTTTCTATATCTAGTTCTAACTCTAAATCTTTAACTATTCCCAAATATCTTTCTTCAATTAATCTATAAACATCATTGAAGGGAATTTTTTGCTGCACGTGAGCATGACAAAGATAAAACAAATCTGTTATTTTATAATCCTCACTACATCTTTTCCCCGGCGCAGATGGTACAACATACTTTCTACTTTTGTCCTCAAGTACAATATTTTTAACTTTATTAAATTGTTCTGCATTAGCTAAAGAACTTCCCCCGAATTTTGCCACTACTAGTTTTTCCAAAATTTACACCCCTTTTATTCAATTAAAATTTGAAAATTGAGAATTAAGCAACCTTCTCCACTCTCCATTCTCAATTCTTCATTACTTATACCGTTCTTCCTGGGTATTGTTTCAACCCTTCTCTGATAATGTTCATTGCTTTTTTAATATCTTCTACATTTAATACATAAGCTATTCTCACTTCATTAATTCCTGCTCCTGGAGTTGCGTAGAAACCTTCTCCTGGCGCCATCATAACTGTTTCTCCATTTATATCAAATTCACTTAATAACCAAATCACAAATTTTTCTGCATCGTCTACTGGAAGTTTAACCATAGAATAAAAAGCTCCTTCTGGTCTGCTGCAAACAACGCCTTCCATTGTACTCATTTCTGCATATAATGTATCTCTTCTTTTAGTATATTCTTCGTTAACTTCTTTAAAATACTCATCAGGTGTTTCATATAAAGCAGCTGCACCTACTTGTTCAAGTTCTGGTACTGAGAGCCTAGATTGACATAATTTATAGATTTGAGCTATTACATCTTTGTTTTTAGATATTATACATCCTATTCTTGCGCCACAAGCTGAATAACGCTTTGAAATACTATCTATAATAATTAAATTTTCTTCAATACCTTCCATAGTTCCAAAACTTACACATTCACTACCTTCATATACAAACTCTCTATAAACCTCATCAGCTATAATATAAATATCATTTTCTTTAGCAATATCTGATATAAGTTGAACTTCTTCCTTTGTATATACTGTTCCTGTAGGATTTCCTGGATTAGGAAGTAAAATAGCTTTTATTTTAGGATTATTTTTAATTACTTTTTCAATTTCTTCTTTAGCTGGTAAATGAAATCCATCTTCTGCTTTAGTGGAAACAGCTACTACATCTATTTCTAAAGCCTTAAAAATAGTATTATAATTTGCATAATACGGTTCCACAACAAGCACTTGATCCCCTACATCTGCTAAAGCTAATAATGTAAGTAATAAAGCCTCACTACCCCCGCAAGTGATTAATATTTCCTCAAATGCATACTCCATACCATATCCGCTATAATAATCTTTTATAGCATTTATAAGCTCTGGCATACCATTTGATGGTACATATTTTAATACCTCTGTTTTATAATTCCTAATTGCTTCAAAAAACAAATCTGGTGTCTTGATATCTGGTTGCCCAATATTTAAAGGATAAACCTTTTTACCCTTGCTAATAGCCCCATTAGCATAAGGTATTAATTTTCTAACAGGTGACGTCCCCACCCCATTAATTCTATTAGAACACTTCATCTATAGTACCCCCTATTTACATATTTAATAAATTATATTATTTAATGATGCTAATTACAAGGGGTTTTTCAAAAGTAAGTATAAATATTCACTGCTAACTGGATTTTATTCAAAACAAAACGCTCTTTTCCTAGTAATACAGAAAAGAGCGTTTTTATTTTATTATAAAATTGTTATTTTAACTAAGCCTTTTCAATTTTATATACAAGTCCTAATATTGCATTTAATATAACTCCACTTAAAGCTGCTAAACTTAAACCTGTTAGAATTAAATCAGGATTACTACTTGATAATGGAATTCCAATAGATATTCCAAAATATTTAGCTAAATAAGTTGTTCCTAATCCAACTACTATTATCGTAGCCATTACAATAACATTTTTAGTAGTATATTCAACATTATTATCTTTTAATATTCTAACCCCTATAAAAGCTATCATCCCAAACAACATAAAGCTGATTCCACCCATTACTGGCACTGGAATTGTTCTTAATAATCCTCCTATTTTAGCTACAAAACCTAAAACTATTGCGAAAATAGCTGCTAATCTTAGTATTGAAGGATCATAATTTTTTGTAATTGCAAGAACCCCTGTGTTTTCTCCATAAGTTGTATTTGCTGGTCCCCCTATGAATCCTGCAAACATAGTAGCAAGTCCATCTCCTAATAAAGTTCTGTTTAAGCCTGGATCTTCGATAAAGTTTTTACCTACTACTGAACCATTAGTAGTAATATCTCCAATATGTTCCATGAATACTGCTAATACAACTGGTGCTATTATTAATATAGCTCCTATATCAAATTTAGGTGCAGCAAAAGCTGGTATAGCAACTAATGGTGCGCTTGTCATTGCTGACATATCAACTAGTCCCATTAATGATGCTACTGTATATCCTATAATAACTGCTATTAGAATTGATAATTGTCTTGCAAAACCTTTTGCAAATTTATTTATTAACACTGCTGATGAAAAAGTTATAATTGCTAAGTAAATCTCTGGAGTACTAATAGCTATTGCTGAACTTGAAATACTTAACCCTGTCATATCTATTGCTACTGGTAATAAGCTAAGTCCAATTACAATAATCATTGGGCCAATAACATGTGACGGTAAAATTTTATTCAAACGATCAACGCCTATTTTATTTATAACTAAAGATAATAAAACATAAATAAGTCCCGCTACTATCAAACCACCTTGTGCATAAGCTAAACTACCAAATTGTTCTTTTACCATTATGATAGAGCCTATAAATGCGAAGGAAGAACCCAAAAATACTGGTACTTTTTTCTTTGTACAGAAGTGAAATATTAAGGTTCCGCACCCTGCGCAAATTAAAGCAACTGCTGGATCAAATCCAGTAAGAATCGGAACTAATACTGTTGCACCAAACATTGCGATTAAGTGTTGAAGTGCTAAAACAACTTTCTTAGAACTCTCAAAACCCTTTGATACTTCTTTTGATTTTCCTACTACGTTTTCTGTCATAAAAAAAGCCTCCTCTTTCCAGTCTCACTGGACTGAATTAAAAATTTATATTTTTTGAAAATAAAAAAACTTCTTACCTACTGATAAGAAGTTATATTCGCGCAGAATAAGACTCATAAAGTCTTTGTTCAATATAATTATCTTACCAGCCTCACAGGACTATTTTAAAGATTTCTATTTTCTTGTTCATTATAGCACAGCATTCTTCAAGAGGCAACCTGTTTTTTTCTTCTTTATTTTCTCAAAAAAATATTAATAGTGTGTATATTATCTGAGTATCGGGGTATCATAATAAATGTCAGAGGGAATTGATTAAAGATAGATTTCAGAGATAGCAATGAAAGTATGAAACTAAGTCTATGATTTAATTTTACTGGAGGTGTCTCTATTGGAAATCGGCGATACTTTAGAATAAAGTAGCTTGTTGTAAGTTTTTAGTTAAAATAATCAGCTTACATGTAACACTTTAATCAACTCCTTCTGTTTAACACTATATAAAGGGTAGACATTTTTGTCTACCCTTTTCACGTATTCTTTCAATTATAATGTAAAATGTAATTTGTATATATTTAGCTTTATGCTATCATTGGATTTTTCTCTTATTTATTTTTCACTTTATTAGTACAATAGAGGGTCTCATAGAAACTGAACTCTATGCAAAAGTTAGTATTGTGAGCATAAAGAAAAAGAAACTGATTACAGAAATACAAATACCATTGAAACTTAATTCTATTTCTCTAACCTTATGCAAAAACTTCCATTTCAAAATTACAAATTTATAGAAAAAGAAACCTGCTATTAAAGTTAGTAAATATACTTCTGCTTTGTGAAGATATGATTGTAAGGTTATATGTATCTTTTGATTAAATAATATGTAAATTATTTTTTCTCCAAATACTCCACCTAAGAAACATACCATTCCAAGAAAAAGCACCACAATAGTTCTATTTAAGTTTATATTTTTATTTCTTCTAAACTTTATTGGAAAATTAGTTTCTTCTTTTTTGCTATAGAATATGGATGAGTATTTTATAAAGTAAGCTATTGTTCCAAAGTTTACTAATAATATTGCATACTCCATATAAGTTCCTTTTGTTGCACTTTGAATTAAATATTTAGAAATACTCCCATTAAAAAGTGGCGCTCCTGTTATCCCTAAAATTGCAAGTATAGCGGCTATTGAAACAAAGGGCATTCTTTTAAATACTCCTTTAATTTTATAAATATCTCTAGTATTGTACTCTTCTATTATTAATCCCGCAGTCAAAAATAAAGTTGACTTAAATATGGCATGATTGATCATATGATAAATGGCACCCCAGTAAACGTATCCTTCACCCAATGTTAATCCAATCATAATCAACCCAATTTGAGATACTGTAGAATAAGCTAATATTAATTTAATATCACTTTGGCAAATAGCTAGGAAAAATCCCGCAATTCCTGTAAGCAAACCCATTATCAAAAAAAGTTGTGAGGTGTCCAGCACTGGTGAAAACATAAATTGAACTCTTATAAAAAGGTAAATTCCTGTTTTTACATATAATCCTGATAAAATTGCCGAAACTATAGAAGGTGCACTAGGCGTTCCATGGGCTTTAGGTAACCAACTAAACAAAGGCATAAGTGCTGATTTTAATCCTACAGCTGTTATCATAAGAGCATAAGGTAATATAAGTGATTTTTTATTTTCAATTAAATACATTTTTTCATTGATACTATATATATTTAATACTCCAAACATTTTATATAAATATCCTATTCCAAACAAAAAGAAAGTCATAGCTGCTATATTTACTAATAAATAAAGCATTCCATCATAGATTGATCTTTTATCTTTTTTGAACATTATTAAAACACTAACTACCATGGTGGATACTTCTAATAAAACATAAAGATTAAACAAATCCTCACTAAATAATATTCCAATTATTAAGGACTGGAGAATTAAAAATAAAAATAGGAATAAGCTATTTATGTAATGTTTATCATAACTAAAAATAAGCATAGCTAGAAAAAGAAATAAAGTTAAAGTAACTAAAATTGTGGACAGCAAATCTGCTCTCAGTGCAATTCCTATATTAGCATTCCAACTGCCTAAGTTTTGAATTATTGTGCCATTATTTCTAACATAAATAAAATTTTTAATGGACAAAGCCAATAAAATTCCTTGAAATCCTATAAAAGCAAGCTTTGTATTTCCTCTTGGAAATAAGTAAAAAAGTGTAGCTATCAAAATAGGTTCTAGAATAAAAATATATAAATCTATCATCATCTCCCCACCCTTTTCTTTTTAACTTTTTGCCAATTGGTTGTTCCATATTTATGATATAAAGTAATAAACATTGTTAATGAAACTGCTGTAACTGCCACTCCAATAACTATTGCTGTTATCATCAAAGCTTGTGGCAAGGGGTCTGCAACATTATTTCCAAGATTTTTTCCTATAGGTGCAATATCCCCTATATTAAAATTGATTGTTACAAAGAATAAAATTATTGCAGATTGAATAATACCAAAAGATATAATGGTTCTTATTATATTTCTTCTAGCCATTAATCCATAAAATCCAATAAAGAATAAAATAATACTCACTGTTTCTCCATTAATATATTCTAAAAATTTCATCACATCACCTACTTTCAAAGAAAACAAATCTATAAAAAACTATTGATAAACCGCAGAATACTTTTATCCCAATTAAAGTATTCATAAAAATCAAGAATGGAACATTTAAGAAATTATATCGGGTTAATAAACCCCCAAAGGAAAATATTATTCCAGTTGAAATTATTAAAAAGAAAAGTATTTTCTCAGTTTTATATAAAAATTCAGCATGAATATCGTTTGTTGGCATTACTAAATATTTTATTATAAAAACAGAAGCTAGTACTGCTCCTCCTTGGAAACCTCCTCCTGGAGATTTGTGACCATTAAAAATTATATAGGCTCCAAATATTAGTATGAAGGGATATAAAAATCCTCCCATTGAGGTCATTAATTGAGATTGCTCCAAATTTTCTTCCCATACTTTATTCACATCTTCATCTTCAAGGTGATCATTGCCATCATGTCTGGAAAAATGAATTATTCCAATAACACTAACCAGCAACATAAGGGCTTCAAAGAAAGTATCATATAATCTATAATTAAGATAAATTCCGGTGACCACATTTTCAGCTCCTGTATCTATTAAAGCTGAATTGGTGTAATAAGTTATAATTTCGTTAGGTATTATTTCTGAGTTTTTATAGTAAAGAAATAAAACAAATAAAGCTATTATTAATAGATATGTTCCAAGAAAGATTCTTCTATTTTTAGATTTATTATTTTTCATAATACCTCCTCCTGAGAAACTTCACTTTCTTGCATTTCTTCAATTTCGTAATTAAGGTTTTCATCACAATTAAAACAAATAAATTTTTCTAATCCTTCTAATAAATAATTGTCATTAGTGCCATAAATGGTTATTTCATTATTATGCTCATGCACTATCAAATCATAATCGTGCTCTGCTTTAATATGTTCAATATCTTCATTAGTATAAATAACATGAGATTCCAGTTCTTTTTCTTTGCAAAAACTGCCTATAACTTTGAAAAGATTTTCTCTTTTTTTTAATCTTTCTCCAGATTCTTTTTCATATCCATTGATAGCAATATAGTAAATAGAAAATACTCTATACTTTTGGAAAGCAACTAAATATAGAATAGTACTTAAGGTACATCCCATTACTGCCTCTGCAATTGCAACATCTGGCGCGCTATAAATCAAATAACAAAATGAACTTATTAATGAGAATATGCCCATATTAATTATAGCCACCCTGAGTTTTTCTGTGTTAATCGCTTTAAATGCAAAAATTATAGATAAAATCAAAAATATTTTAAGCATAACTCTTTTCTTCCTTTCTTATTTTCTTTATAATTACTTTTCTTTATATCCACTTTTATAAGCGGATTTAACTATAGAATGGGTTGCTACTGGATTTATTATCATTGCAATTATTAATATTAATACTATTTTAATAGAAAAAAAGTTCATTCCTTCTTTAAGAATAATTCCTGTTAATATACATATAAATCCTACAGTATCTATTGTGGAAGCTGATAAAGCCCTAGGATAAAATTTTTTGAATCTAAACAGCCCAAAAACTCCAAAAAACATAAATATTAATCCAATTATAATAACTGCATTTCCTAAAATATCTATCATAAAGTCACTCCTTAGAATTGTTCTATATTTTACCTTTTTTCATTATAAATCTTGAAATAAACGTTATTGAAATAAAGCCTAAAAGAGCAAATACAATAGCTATATCTAAAAGAAAAGATTTTCTTTCATAAAAAGCAAATATAACTACTAACATGATTATTTTTGAAGAAAATAAATTTAATCCAAGTATTCTATCCCATATTGAGGGTCCATAAATTATTCTTATTAAACTTCCAATTCCCAGCAAGGTTATTATCATCATAACTATAATTTCAAACATTTATCCACCCCATTTTTTATATTAAAAACTTTTTTTACTAGCTTTTATTAACAATCTTTCGAAATCTCCCTTTATAATTTCCCCTGCTTTTTCACTATCATCAGTGGTAGGATTTATCCACAAAACCTTTAAGTTTTTGCCTGTATTTCCCACAGTTATTGTGCCGGGTGTTAAAGTTATTGCATTGGCTAATAGTGCTATATAAAGTTCATTATCTAATTCCGTTTTTATATCTATAATAGTATTATTTTCTTCTCCCTTAATAATAATAGGTAGTATCTGAAATCCAGAAGAAAAAATCTTATATATTAAATACAAATAAAATTTCACTAAAAATAGAAAGTTAAACCTATAAGTTTCACTAAATGGTTTCTTTAATATAAATTTACGGGTAATAATTAATGCTACTAAACTTATACCAATTCCTATAATTATATTTAAGAGTTCAATTTTTTCATTTAAAACAACCCAAAATAATGTAGTTGCAAAAACAGCTCCAATTAAATGAATATTTTTTTTCATTACAACACCCCCAAAAGAATAAAACATAGTGCACAGTACTTTCGGCACTATGTTTTAACTTTTAACATTTCACTTTATTTAACCATATTGCTCATTTCTCCAATTCCTTCAATGACACATTTAACCACATCTCCAGCTTTTAAGAATTTGTTAGGTTTAAATCCCATACCCACTCCTGAAGGAGTTCCTGTGGCTATAATATCTCCCGGTTTTAAAGTTGTTCCTTTTGATAAATCACTTATTATATAATTTATATCAAAGATTAACTCTTTTGTATTTGAATTTTGTCTTAGTTCACCATTAACGTAACTTTGAATATTTAATTGTACTGGGAATTTTATATCACTTTTATCCACTAGATAAGGACCTATTGGGCAAGTATTATTTAACCCCTTTCCTCTAAACCATTGCACATGCTTTGTTTGAAGATTTCTTGCGGATACATCATTTATTATTGTGTATCCAAAAATATATTCTTCCGCTTTCTCTGGTGGAATATCCTTTCCTTCCTTGCCTATTATAATTCCTAATTCCACTTCATAATCTAATTGTGAAGTTAATTCTTGGTGAAGACTAATGACCTCATTTGGTCCCACTGGCTCATTAACTAATTTAAAGAAATAAATAGGGAATTCCGGTATACCATTCTTTAAATCCATAGTTGATGGAACTTCTTTTACATGTTCTTTATAATTTTTACCTAAACAAATCACGCCACGTGGAATTTCTTTTAAAGGAGCTTTTAAATCAACATTTTTTAAAGGAATTCCCTTAACCTCATCTTTTAATTCTGTAATGATGCTTTCATATTTATTGTGAAAATTCTCAATAAATTCGGTGAAATTTTTTGGACAATTTTCTTTAAAAATTTTTTTAAAAGGTATTACTGTTTCTTCATTAATAAGAATCCCCAAATCTTCATTTCCTTCATAATTAAATCTTAAATATTTCATTAGTTGTACCCCCATTTATTTATTTGTAGTAAAACTTTATTGATAATTTTTATTTATACTTTAGATTTTTGTACTAATTTTTGTACTAATTTTTGTTGTTTTAATTTATACTAGATTAAAGGATATTTATGAAAACACTAAAAAGGAGAAAAACTTTGACCTACATAAATTTTATAAAAATATTAGTTAAGAAATTAGATGATGATGATATTTTTGCTTTAAGTTCTCAACTTGCTTACGGATTACTTTTGAGTTTATTCCCATTTTTAATATTTCTTTTTACTATCTTTGGTTATCTTCCTTTGGACAGTTCAGAAGTATTAGTAAGCCTTAAGGCTATTTTACCTTTAAATGTTTATGAATTAATTTATTCCACTGTTGTAGAACTTTTTGATTCTAAAAAAGGAAATTTGCTTTCTTTCTCTTTAATTGTTACTATTTGGGCTTCTTCTACTGGCTTAAGTGCAGTTATTAAGGGTTTGAATAGAGCCTATAAAAGCAAAGAAACTAGATCCTTTATTGTTTTAAAACTTTCCGGCATCATTGGAACTTTAGGCTTAACTTTTATGATTATCATAGCTTTCTTTTTACTTGTAGTTGGTAATATTATAGGTTTAAGACTTACTATTTGGCTAGGATTTAATATAAACTTCAATTTATTTTGGAATTTAATGCGATATATTCTCGCTTTAATATTGATGATTTTTATTTTTGCAGTTGTATACAAAGTAACACCTACTGTAAAACTCACCTTTGAAGATGTTTTTCCTGGTGCAATTTTTGCTACCATTGGTTGGTTATTATCCTCACTTGGGTTTGCATACTATGTAGATAACTTTGGCAATTATTCTATGATTTATGGTAGTATAGCCACTGTTATTATTTTAATGATCTGGCTGTATATGAGTTCTTTAGTGATTTTAATAGGGGGAGAAATAAATTCCATTCTAAATAAAAAATAATTTTTATTTGTCTAAGGAAAAATAAAATTTAACCCCTTTTTCTGTATTTTCCACCCCAAAAGTGCTTTTGTGTAGTTCTAGTATATTTTTAACTATAGCGAGTCCTAAACCTGTACCTCCAAATTTTTTATTACCCGATTTATCTATTTTGTAAAATTTGTTCCATATTTTATTTTTTTCTTCTTCTGGTATAAAGCTTCCTTCATTCTCCACTTCAATAAATATCCGACTTTTATCATCTTTAATATTTACATATATATTTCCATCTTGTTGTGTATGTCTTATAGCATTTGTAAAAAAATTATTTATAACCCCTTCTATCCTTTGAATATCAGCTTTTACTAAAATCTCTTTTTCATAAAAATCAGTTATTAAATTTAATTTTTTATCATTTACTTGAGAAGTACTCATTTTTTTAATTATTTTGTTTATTAAAGGAATAATATCAAATTCCTCTATATGTAATTCTATATTTCCAGATTCATATTTGGATAGTTGAAGCATATCCGCCACCATTACTTCCATTTTTCTTGCTTCATCTAGTATTACATCTATATAATAGTCTTTTTCCTCATCTTCAAATATTCCATCTTTAAATCCTTCTGCATACCCCTCAATAAGAGTTATTGGCGTTTTTAACTCATGAGAAATTGAAGCAATAAATTCTCTTCGCATTTTTTCTATTTTCTTTTCTTTTTCAATATCAATTTTTAATTTTTTATTGGATTTTTTCAAGGAATTTAATGCTAATTCTAAATTTGCTGATAAAAAATTCAAAGTTTCTGCCAATCTTCCAATTTCATCTTGGCTTGTAACTTCACATTTTTCTGAAAAGTCTAATCGTGACATTTTCTTTGCAGTTTTTGTTACTTTTCTCAAAGGTCTTGAAACCATTCTTGAATAAATTATTGATAATATTAAACTAATTACAAAAGCAACTATATAAAAATACATATAAAAATCTGAAAGAGTTTCAATTGTATCACTAACTTCATTTAAAGGAGTGATTGCAAATATTGTTTTCACTTGAATTCCATTCTTTTTTATGGAAGAAACACAAACTAAATGTTTAAAATCATAATTTTTATTATTTACTGTATAAGTTATAATATCAGTAGCAGTTTTTAAATTATATGCATTATTTGAATCATTTCTCCATTTAGTTATTATTTCTTTAACATCATTTATTTTTGTTATATCATTTTTTTCATCATAATATTTTGTTATATAGCTCATGGTACCATCATTTTCTAATACTACAATCTTTGAATCCTCATTCTTTTCGAATTCATTGATTAAACCAATAGCTTTACTCCAATCGTCCACATAATTATAATATTGAAATTCAAATTTTTTAAGTTTTGTTTCAAACTCTGTGGTTTTTCTCCAAATAAAATATCTTTCGAAAAATAAAGATTGAAGTATTAATTGAGTTACTATAAATAAAAGAAAGAAAAATACAGTAACCATAAATAGCTTAAAGCTTATATTTTTTCTCATTTATTTCACCTCGAATCTATAGCCACTACCCCTTATTGTTACAATATGTTCAGACATATCTCCCAACTTTTCTCTTAATCTTTTAACGTTAGTATCTACAGTTCGAAGCCCTCCAAAATAATCAAAGCCCCAAACTTTATCAAGTATTGTGTCTCTAGATAAAGCAATACCAATATTCTTTGTAAAGAATATTAATAAATCATATTCTTTAGGGGATAAATTTATTATTTCATTATCCACACTTACTTCATGAGATAAATTATTAATTTCCAATTTATCATATTTTATTATTTCATCTATATTGATTTCATTTATAGTTGTTCTTTTTAACAGTGCTTTTATTTTGGCCACTAGCACTTTTGGACTAAAAGGCTTGGTAGCATAGTCATCTGCCCCTAGCTCATAGCCTAGTAATTTATCATCCTCTTCTGCTTTTGCAGTAAGTATTACTATAGGTACTTCTGATTCTTTTCTTATAGTTGTACACACTGTCCATCCATCCATGTAAGGCATCATTATATCTAGTACTATTAAGTCTACGCTGAACTCTTTAAATTTCTTTAAAGCTTCTACACCATTTTCTGCTTCGATGCATTGATACCCTTCTTTGGTTAAATATGCTTTTATCAGCTTTCTAATTCTTTCTTCATCCTCAACTAATAATATAGTTTTATTCAATTTATAACACCCACTTTTATCACAGTCTTTTTTTAATTTTACCATATTCCTTTATCAGTTCACAGTGTTTTAGCTTGATAGATGAATCAATTTTTACTTCGTTCAAAAATAGTTTTCATATTCATAATATTTCTGTCAACAAATTGTCACACAAAGAACTTAATATATTAATATAACATAAGGATATATAAAGTATACTTTTGAAATGTTTTACTTTTTATGTCATAATAAACTTATATAATGTATCAAATAGGAGGCATTAATTATGAACGAAAATTACAATGAAAATTACAACGAAAACTCTAGTGAAATGGTAAATGAAACTACTTTATCTCTTAGTACTCAAACTGAAGAAAATACTATTTCAGCGACTAAACACAATAAAACAAAAACTAAAAAAAGTGGCTTTGTCCATTACATAGTTTTTGGTTTAATATGTTCTATGTTAGGCGGAGTAGTTTCAGCTGGTGCTACTATGTATTTTTACCCTCAACTTAACCCTAATGTTGTTTCAAATAACTCAATTAACAATACTACTCCAAAATCTACAACATCATCTGCAACCTCAACAAACTATATACCTTTATCCGTTTCCAATATAGCTCAACAAGTTGGACCTGCTGTAGTAGGTGTTTCTACCACTTCTTCTTCAGCTTTTGATGGATTTGGGTTTCCTAATCAAGGTGGATTTGGTTCTGGTATAATTTTTAGTGAAGAAGGATATATCCTTACTAACTATCATGTTGTAGCTGGTGCTAAAGAAATAAACGTTATTTTTAACACCACAAGCGATAGTGATAATGAGAAAACTCAACATGCTGCTAAAATTGTTAATTATAATGAAGAGCTAGATGTGGCAGTTATTAAACTTGAGGATAATGTAACTGTACCTGCCGTTGCACAATTCGGTGATTCTAGTAATCTATTAGTAGGAGATCCTGTAGTTGCAATTGGAAATCCTTTAGGTGAAGAATTTCTTGGCACAATAACCTCTGGTATTGTAAGTGCTTTAGACAGAGAAGTTACTGATGAGAATAGCAAAACTCAAAAATATATTCAAACAGATGCTGCAATAAATGCTGGAAATAGTGGTGGCGCTTTAGTTAATATTTATGGCCAAGTTATAGGAATAAATAGTGCAAAAATAGGTGGTACCAATGTAGAAGGTTTAGGCTTTGCAATACCTATAAACGATATAGAACCTTTACTTGAAGATTTATTAAAACCTATAATAACTCTTGGAATATCAGTTAGAGAAATCACTGAAGAAATGTCTAAAAAATATAATTACCCTGTTGGTATTTATGTTCATGAGGTTTCTGAATTTAGCGCTGCAGAAGTTGCAGGACTTAAAAATGGTGATGTTATAGTTGGTTTTGACGGAAAAGATATCAAAACTTTAGATGAATTAAATAAAATCAAACAAAGTCACGCCATAGGTGATGATATTGAAATAAAAGTATCAAGAGATGGAGAAATTAAAACTTTAACACTTAAATTAAAATAATAAAATAATAATTTTTAAAAGAACTTATAAAAGTTGATTTAAACTTTTTAAGTTCTTTTATTTTTTAAAAAAATTCCGCTATTTCCTTTATATTTGTTGCTCTCATATCTGAATTTAACATAGGTAGTTTAACTAAATTTTTTCCTTTGAAAGATTCACTAATTTCTTTCAAATACCCTTCTTCTTGATTTTTTTTATTTTTAAAAAATTCATCACTTATATCTTCTGGTAGAATTCTATTTATTACTAAAGTATCCACATGAATCTTATATTTTTCTAATGTGTCTACTGCTTTTTTCGTTTCTTCAATAGGCAATTTTTCTGCATTTAAAACAAAAATAAAACTCATTTTTTTATCATCTATCAATATTTTTTTTGCTTTATTCACATTATCTAATCTTTTCTTTAAAATAGTTACAACTGCATCCTCTTCTATATCTTTTTTATTTTTCTTTCCTGCATTTTTAGCCATTTGCATTAACCCTAAAGCTTTTCTTCTTTTACCAATAAGAGTTTCAAGCCAAGCTCCTAACAATTCTGGAAGGGAAATAAGTCTTATTGTATGTCCAGTTGGTGCAGTATCAAATATGATTTGATCATATTCTTCATATTTTTCATTAATGATTTCAATCATTTTATCAAAAAGAGCTGCCTCTTCTGTTCCTGGTGAAACGGCTGCGGCATCAATCTGCTTTTTTATTTCTTTTACTATAATAGGACTTACCACTGTTTTTAAATTAGCTCTTACTCCTTCCATATATTTTTTACTTTCATATTCCCCATCTACTTCCAAAGCATCTAAATTATTTTGAAGATTTATAATTTCTTTACCGATATTTCTTTCAAATATGTGTGTTGTAGAATGTGCTGGGTCTGTAGATACAAGAAGTGTTTTTTTACCCCTGTTAGCGCTAGCTACTGCAAAAGCTGCTGAGCATGTAGTTTTTCCTACTCCACCTTTTCCTCCGAAGAATACTATTTTGTTCATGAATTTTCTCCTTCCAATATAATCTTATGCGTCTAAATCATAATCTCCCCAACGCTCACCCCATACTGATTTTCTATCTAACATCCTTTTTTGCCAATGTTCCAAATCATCTGCAATATAAGGTAGAATTTCAAGGGTATAATATGAAGTTGGGATAGGCAAACCTAGTAAATCTCCATAGCAAAGTAAAACAAAATTATCCATTTCATTGTGAGCTTCTTTTTCTAATATAGCACTTGACTTTCTATTAAAATCAGAGGCTGCTCCTAAAAACAACTTTAAATCCACGAAAAATTTCTTGAAAGTATATTTTTCTTCTGACAATAAAAAAACTCCCTTTCCTTATTAAATAATAAAGCTAACGCAAAATTACGTTAGCTTTATTATTTGCATTTTTTATATACTTAAACCAAAACTATTCGTCTTTTAGTGCTTTAATACCTTCTGCTATTAATACAAAAGATAATCCCAATAATGCCACTGCTATAATTATAAGCACAATATTTGCTGCAAAACCTGCAGTTATTTTAGTATATATTAGTATAACTAAAGCAACTATTGTTACCGCAAACATGAATACAGTAGGAATTGTTGCCATTCTATACTCTTTTCCACTCTTTTTCAAGAAAACAGCAAGTGAAAGTAAAGCTAATGCAGCTAACAATTGATTTGCTGATCCAAATATAGGCCATACCGCTGCCCATCCTTTAAATGTTAAAGCTCCACCTAATACAACAGTAATGATTGTTGCAACATATTTATTTGTAAATGGAGATTCTTTTCCACTACCATTATCCAACATTTCTTGGAAAATAAATCTTCCAAGTCTTGTTGCAGTATCTAGAGATGTTAATGCAAAAGCTGAAATAGCTAAAGCTGTGAAACTTTTACCTGTTTCAAATGGCAATCCAAAACTTGTCATAAAATCACCAAGACCTGATGAGAATACATTAACAGCTCCGCCAGCACTTAATAGCTCTTTTAATTTATCTCCACCAATATATGCAGCAGTGATAATTGCTAAAGTAGCTAGTACACCTTCTATCAGCATAGAACCAAAACCAATAATCTTTATATCTTTTTCGCTATCTATTTGTTTAGATGTTGTTCCTGATCCAACTAATGAGTGGAATCCTGAAATGGCACCACAAGCAACAGTTACAAAAAGCATTGGGAATAACAAATTACCTTTTCCTAAATTAAAAGATGTTACAGCTGGTAATTCTATTGTTGGGTGCATAAGAACAACACCTATTGCTCCCCCTAATAACATTGCATATAATAAAAATGAGTTCAAATAATCTCTTGGTTGTAATAATATCCAAACTGGCGCAATAGATGCTATTGCGATATAAACTAATAAAATAATTACCCATACGTTATAAGATAATGATAATGGGAACATTATTCCTAACCAAATACATACAAATAATAAAACTACTCCAATAACGGAACTTAATAAAAGTCCAGCGCCTTTTCTATAAACTAAAAATCCAAAAGCAACCGCTAAAGCCATAAATAATAATGAAGATGTAGCTGCTGAAGGTACTGCTGTAAATGTACTAGCACATATAGATGTAAATGCTGCAATTACAAGTAATAATGTAAGCCAAGCAAACAATGAGAAAAGATTTTTACCTTTTCTACCCATACTTACACCTATAACTTCTCCAACTGATTTCCCATCATGTCTTACTGATGCAAAAAGAGAACCCATATCATGAACTCCACCAAAGAAAATACTTCCTATGATTATCCATAACATAACAGGTAGCCATCCAAAAACTGCTGCCCCAATTGGACCAACAATAGGACCCGCACCAGCTATTGATGAAAAATGGTGTCCAAGTAAAACTGGAGCTTTTGCTGGAACATAATCTACACCGTCAGTTCTAGTGTGAGCTGGTGTAGGTCTTTTATCGTCAATTCCCCACTTCTTGCATAGCCAACTACCATAAGTAGCATATGCTATAACAAAACATACAATAGAAACAAAAATAAGTACTAAAGAATTCATAATAAACCTCCTTGAATTTTTTTATAAAAATTTAGATTCAGTAAAATCTAAATTGTTATCTAGTTGTTAAATAAAAATTTTTTTCCGTCTTTTTTCCCAAACTTATTTGTATAAATTTCATTGGTATTTAAATCAATTACAATAAGTCTGGTATTCATCCATCCATTAAAACCAAAATTAAAATTCTTGAACAACTTAAAACTCTTTGTTTCTTTTATTATTTCTTCAGTTAACCCTCCCGATATAGTAAAAATAACATTAATTATGCTACTCATATGTTCTTTATCTAATTGCAATAATTCATTTGTATTATTTAATATATATTCTTTTATTTCCCTGGAAAATCCTTTATGTATAGATTGGTTTATGTTTTTATAAAATACATATTCATTGCTTTTATATGCATAAATTTCAGCTTTTTTTGATAGCATATACTTTGCATTCCTGGAATTAAAATTTGCATAAATATCAAATTTATTGTTTATTAACTCCTTGTCCAAAGAAACATCAAAATAAGCTTCCAGGCTATCTTTTAATTTAGACTTATATTCTAATGAATTCATAGATACTATACCCCCACATTTTGTAAATGTTATCATTTTAATTTATCATATTTTATTAATATGTCGGTAAATTTATATTATGAATTTAATTTTCACTAAATTTATGATTAATTATTCATATAAAATTTCACCAAACTACATTTACATTATACATTATTAGAAATACAATAACAATATAATTTGTTCATTTTTTGTTAATACTTTCTTTTTTCTTTTACCAAATATCTAGCTTGTAATATCCCTGAAATTTAATTATGACTTTTTATTAAAAAGTGTATACTTATTTTTTTTTTTATACTATACTTTATTTGTATAGCATATATTTTAATTGTTTATCATATTTGTCATTAATTGACGAATATATATTTTTATCTAAGGGGGATTCCATGACTTATTTCGACGAAAAGAACCTTGAAGCAATCATTTCAGATTTAAGATACTTAGAACTATTATCATCCAAGTATCCCAGTATTTCAGCTGCTTCAACTGAAATAATTAATCTTCAAGCAATATTAAACTTACCTCAAAGTACTGAACATTTTATCAGCGATATTCATGGTGAGTACGAATCATTTACACATATGCTAAAAAATGCTTCTGGAGTTATCAAAAGAAAAATAAATGAAGTTTTTGGAAATTCATTAAGAGAAAGCGAAAAAAAGACCCTTATAACACTTATATATTATCCTGAAGAAAAATTGAGTCTTATAAAAGAAAATGAAAATGAAATATCAGATTGGTATAAAATCACTCTTCATAGGTTAATCGATATTTGTAGAATAGTTTCTTCTAAGTATACTAGATCAAAAGTTAGAAAAGCACTTCCCACTGATTTTGCTTATATCATTGAAGAATTACTTCATGAAAGAGATGAAAAAATGGATAAGCAGAAATATTATAATGGAATAATTGATACCATTATCGATATTGATAGAGCGGATGAATTTATTATAGCTATAGCCTCTGTTATTAAACGCTTAGTAGTTGAACGTCTTCATATAGTTGGAGATATTTATGACAGAGGACCTGGTGCGGAAATCATAGTTGAAGAGCTTATGAATCATCATTCTGTAGATATACAGTGGGGAAATCATGATTTATTATGGATGGCCGCTGCTGCTGGAAATCTTAGTTGTATTGCAAATGTACTTAGAAATTCTTTAAGATATGGAAATTTAAGAACTTTGGAAGATGGTTATGGTATTAATCTACTTCCACTAGCTACTTTTGCCATGGAAATTTATGATGAAGATTCTTGTACAAATTACATACCTCATAATCCAACCAAGAAATTCACTAAAAAAGAAAAAAAACTTCTTTCTAAAATGCATAAAGCCATAACCATTATCCAATTTAAGTTAGAAGGTCAAATTATAAAGAATCATCCTGAATTCAATATGGATGATAGATTGTTATTGGATAAAATTGATTTAGAAAAATCAACAGTTTTGTTGAATAATATGGAATACCCAATAAAAGATAATTTTCTTCCTACATTAAATAAAGATAATCCTTATGAGTTAACTATTGAAGAAGAACTTTTAATAAAAAAATTAAAACATTCATTTCTTAATAGCGAAAAACTTCAAAGACATATTAGATTTCTTTATAGCAAAGGTAGCATGTACTTAATTCATAATTCAAATTTACTTTTTCATGGCTGTATCCCTTTAAATGAGGATGGCAGTTTTAAAAAGGTTATTATTGACGGTGATTATTATAAAGGTAAAGACTTACTTGAAAAATATGATTCAATTGCTCGAGAAGCTTATTTCTTTAAAGATGATATTGTATCTCAACATAAAGCTATGGACTTGATTTGGTATTTGTGGTGTGGGACAGATTCGCCTCAATTTGGAAAAGATAAAATGACCACTTTTGAGCGCTATTTTATCGCTGATACAAAAACCCATCACGAAAAGCTAGGGCTTTATTATACTTATAGAAATGAAGAAAGTTTTGCCAAAAGACTTTTGTCCGAGTTTAACTTAAACCCTGATAAATCTCATATAATTAATGGTCATGTGCCCGTTAAATCTATTGATGGTGAAAGCGCAATTAAAGCTGGTGGAAGATTATTAGCCATAGATGGAGGTTTTTGCAAAGCCTATCAACCTGAAACCGGAATTGCTGGCTATACTTTAGTTCATAATTCTTATGGTCTTTTATTAATTTCTCATGAACCTTTTGACTCCATTCAAAAAGCAATCCATGAAGATAAAGACATAATTTCTTCTGCTATCATATTAGAGAGAACTCCTATGAGAAAAAGAGTTATGGATACAGATAAAGGAAAAGAACTACAAAAAAGCATCAAAGAAATCGAAATGCTTTTAATTGCTTATAGAAATGGGTTAATTAAAGAGCCTGGAGCTTTAAAAAATAATTAACAGTTTTAATATCAGTGGACAGTTTAGGATTAAAAGATAACCCAATTTGACTGTCCACTGTTTTAGCTAAACATTTCAGTTTTTAATTTGTTTTATGATAAGTTCTACTTATTACTTCCATTTTTTGTTCTTTTGTTAATCTATTGAAGTGTACTGCATATCCTGATACCCTGATAGTTAACGATGGATACTTTTCCGGATGATTCATTGCATCTATAAGCATTTCTGGGTTAAGTACATTTACATTCAAGTGATGGGCTTTTTGAGAAAAATATCCTTCTAATATATTTACTAATTGCTTAGGTCTATATTCTTCTATTTTCCCTAAAGCTTCTGGTACTATAGAAAAAGTATTTGAAACCCCATCTTCACACACATCTTTATATGGTATTTTTGCTACTGAGTTTAATGCTGCCAGAGCGCCACTATTTTCCCTACCATGCATTGGGTTAGCGCCTGGGGCAAAGGGTTCTCCTGCTTTTCTTCCGTCTGGAGTTGAACCAGTTTTCTTTCCATATACAACATTAGACGTTATAGTTAATACGGATAAAGTGTGTTTAGCATTTCTATAAAGTTTATGCTTTTTTAGTTCTGATATAAATTTTTCTACTAGTTCTACTGCAATTGAATCCACTCTATCGTCATCGTTGCCATACTTTGGAAAGTCACCCTCAATTTCAAAATCTACAGCTATTCCATCTTTATATATCGGTTTAACTTTAGCATATTTAATGGCACTTAGAGAATCTGTAACCACTGATAATCCTGCAACTCCAAAAGCCATTATTCTTTCTACATCAGTATTATGAAGAGCTAATTGACCTGCTTCATAAGCATACTTATCATGCATATAATGAATTACATTCATAGTATTTGCATATAGTTCAGCTACATTCTCTAATACTTTATAATATTTCTCTTTTATGTCTTCGTAATTTAATACATCTTCTTTAACTAGTTCAATATTAGGAATTACCTTTATATTTATCTTTTCATCTTTTCCCCCATTTATAGCATATAACAATGCTTTAGGAAGGTTACATCTAGCTCCGAAAAATTGCGTTTCATATCCAAGCTTCATAGCCGAAACACAACAAGCAATAGCATAATCATCCCCATATATTTCTCTCATAAGAGAGTCATTTTCATATTGAATAGAATCTGTCTCAATGGATATTTTGCCACAATACTCTTTAAATTTTTCCGGCAAATTATTGTCCCATAATATGGTAAGATTAGGTTCTGGAGAAGATCCTAAATTAATTAAAGTGTGTAAATATCTAAAAGAAGTTTTAGTAACAAGCGTTCTGCCATCTAAGCCCATCCCCCCAATTGACTCTGTTACCCAATTGGGATCTCCTGCAAATAAATCATTATAATCTGGTGTTCTTAAATGTCTAACCAACCTTAATTTTATTATAAATTGATCAATTAATTCTTGTGCTTCTATTTCAGAAATTAAGCCTTTAACAATGTCTCTTTGAATATAAATATCTAAAAAGGTGCTGGTTCTCCCAAGAGACATTGCTGCTCCATTATTCTCTTTTATAGCTGCTAAATAACCAAAATAAAGAAATTGAACTGCCTCTATAGCATTTTTTGCTGGAACACTAATATCAAATCCATAAGATTTAGCCATGTTTTTCATTTTTTCTAAAGCTTTTATTTGTTCGCTAACTTCTTCCTTAAGTCTCATAACTTCTTCATTCATAGCCATATTTATTAAACTAAAATCTTTTTTCTTATCAGCTATCAATCTATCAATACCATATAAAGGAATTCTTCTATAATCTCCAATTATTCTTCCTCTACCGTAAGCATCAGGCAGCCCAGTTAATAACCCTGTTTTTCTCGCTAATTTAGTTTCTTCTGAATATATATCGAATACGCCTTGATTATGAGTTTTTCTGTAATTCGAAAAAATTTCATCCATTTTTTCGCTAACTTCATATCCATATTCTTTTAAAGCTCTTTCCGCCATTCTTATTCCACCATATGGGTTTATCATTCTTTTTAATGGTGCATCTGTTTGAAGTCCAACTATCTTTTCATTATTCTTATCAATATAACCTGGCTCAAAATTATCAATACCTGATATGGTATTTAAATCAATATCTAAAACACCTTTTTTTAGTTCTTCTGCTAGTAATTCTTCACATTGTGACCAAAGAGTTTTTGTAGCCTCACTTATGCTAACTAAAAAATTTTCATCTCCTAAATAAGGCTGGTAGTTATTCTGAATAAAATCTCTAACATTAACTTCCTCGTTCCATTTACCTTTTTTAAAATCTTTCCACTGTTCTAAATTCATTTTATGCCTCCTTAGTTTTTACTAATCCAAGCAAAAAATAAACGACCGCCTGGACAAGTTGCCCAGGCGGTCGGCATTTATAGACAAATCTTACATAAACTTAATTTACTCATGTCCAAAATCTCATGTTTTTGCGAGTTATGGACTTGAATAAATTTATAGTTGAAGTTGTTTGTCTATTTAATTACACTCCCATAGTGGTTAATTCCACATATCTCCGCCAGTCGTGTAATCTTTTAAATAAATTTATTTTATACTGTCATAGTAGCATTATATAAATATAATGTCAATGAAGAACATTGGATTATTTTTATAAAAATTAATTGGTTAACAATGCATTAAAAAATCGGGTCGGCATGGAAACCGACCCCTACAGGTATAATTTTATAAGTATTGAATAACTTTTTCGCCCATTTCAGTTGTGGATAATAAAGTTTTTCCTTCTTCGTAAATATCTTTTGTTCTGTATCCATTTTCTAGAACTTTTTCTACTGCTGCATTTATTCTGTCAAAGGCTTCATTCATATCAAATGAGTATTTAAGCATCATTGCTACACTCATTATTGTAGCAAGTGGGTTGGCTATATTTTGTCCTGCGATATCTGGTGCTGAGCCATGAATAGGCTCATATAATCCAAATTTATCATCAGATAATGAAGCAGATGGAAGCATTCCTATAGACCCAGTAATTACTGAAGCTTCATCACTTATAATATCTCCAAACATATTTCCTGTTACAATAACGTCAAATTGTTTTGGATTGCATACTAATTGCATTGATGCGTTATCCACATAAAGATAATTTAATTCCACATTTTTGTAATCATTTGATACTTTTTCCACAATTTTTCTCCACAACCTTGAATTCTCTAGTACATTAGCTTTATCTACAAGAGTTAATTTTTTATTACGCTTTTGTGCAATTTCAAAAGCAACTCTTGCTATTCTTTCAATTTCATAATCCATATACTTCATTGTATCCCAAGCTGTTTCAACTCCATCTATTACATCATGAAATTGTTCTCCGAAATAAATTCCTCCAGTTAATTCTCTTACTATCATAATATCTAGTCCATCTTCTAAAAGACTATTTTTTAATGGAGATGCATCTTTAAGTTGATTAAATAAAATTGCTGGTCTTAAATTTGCAAATAAATTAAGTTCTTTTCTTATTTTTAAAAGCCCTGCTTCTGGACGTATTTCTTTAGGAAGTTGATTCCACTTTTCTCCTCCAACTGCTCCAAGTAAAACTGAATCAGATTTTCTACACATTTCTATTGTATCGTCTGTTAAAGGTACTCCAAATCTATCTATTGAATCTCCGCCAATAAACCCATAATTAAAATTTAAAGGAAAAGCGTATAACTCAGATATTTTTTCTAAAACTTTGATTCCTTGATCCATTACTTCTGGACCTATTCCATCACCTTTTAGTATAGTTATATTCATTATTCTGCCATCCTTTCTTTAATCATGTTCACAAGTCCATTTGCATCAATTATTTCTTGAATAAATTCAGGAAAAGGCTCTGCTTGATAAGTTTTATTTTTAGTTATATTTTCAATAGTACCTGCTTTTAAGTCAATTGTTATTTCATTACCATCTTCAATATCCTTTGCAGCTTCTTCACACTCAATTATAGGTAAGCCTATATTAATAGAGTTTCTATAAAAAATTCTGGCAAAAGATTCTGCAATTACACACTCTATACCTGAAGCTTTTATAGCAATAGGTGCATGTTCTCTTGAAGAACCACATCCAAAGTTAGTTCCTGCAATAATGATTTTGCTTTTTTCAGCTTTTAAAGGAAACTCTTTATCGATATCCTCCATACAATGAGAAGCTAGCTCTTTATGATCACTAGTATTTAAATATCTAGCTGGAATTATTACATCTGTATCTACATTATCTCCGTATTTTATCACTGTACTTTTCATTATTTGCATACCTCCTTAGGTGAAGAAATTTTTCCTGTAACTGCTGAAGCTGCTGCCACTGCAGGACTTGCAAGATAAACTTCGCTTTCTGTACTTCCCATTCTACCTACAAAATTTCTATTAGTTGTTGAAACTGCTCTTTCTCCCTTTGCAAGGATTCCCATATGTCCTCCTAAGCAAGGTCCACAGGTTGGTGTAGAGAATACAGCCCCACTATTTATAAAAATTTCTACTAATCCTTCTTTAATAGCTTGAAGATAAATCTTTTGAGTTCCTGGAATAATTATAGCTCTTACATTAGAAGCTACTTGTCTTCCTTCTAGTACCTTAGCTGCAACTCTCAAATCTTCAATTCTTCCATTTGTACAAGACCCTATAACTACTTGATGAATATCTATATCTCCTATTTCATCAAAAGTTTTTGTATTCTCAGGTAAATGTGGAAAAGCTACTGTAGGTTCTAATTTGCTTAAATCAATATCAATAACTCTAGCATATTCAGCATCTTCATCTGCTTTATAAATTGTATATTCTTTAGTAGAATGTTCATTTATATAATCAATAGTTATATCATCAACTTCAAAAATACCATTTTTAGCTCCTGCTTCTATAGCCATATTTGCCATAGTAAATCTGTCATCTATATTTAAATTTTTTAATCCTTCTCCTGAAAATTCCATAGACATATATCTAGCACCATCTACTCCAATCATACCAATAATGTGCAAGATAACATCTTTACCACTAACCCATTCACTAAGTTCTCCAGTAATATTAAACTTAATAGCATCTGGAACTTTAAACCAAGCATCTCCTGTTGCCATACCTGCCGCCATATCCGTACTCCCTATTCCCGTAGAGAAAGCTCCAAGAGCTCCATAAGTACAAGTATGTGAATCTGCTCCTATAACTACATCTCCTGCTACAACCAAGCCTTTTTCAGGTATTAATGCATGTTCAATACCCATTCTGCCAACTTCAAAATAATTTGTTATATCCATTTCTTTAACAAAATCTCTACATTCAACACATTGCTCTGCTGATTTAATATCTTTGTTAGGAGTAAAATGATCTGGTACTATAGCAATTTTATCTTTATGAAAAACTTTATTAACTCCCATTTTTTTAAATTCTTTAATAGCTACCGGAGTTGTTATATCATTTCCTAATACCAAATCCAATTTTCCCTTAATAAGTTGGCCCGCTTTAACTTGTTCCAATCCTGCATGAGCTGCAAGGATTTTTTGAGTCATTGTCATCCCCATTTTTAATACCCCCGTCTTTTTTTTATCTTATTTGAAATATTATTTGCATAATTATTTTTTTAGTAGTTAACTTAAAAGGATTAATAATTAGTGTTTACTGTCAATTATTCAATGCTGTTCTTATATTTATTAATAGCATTTAAATAAGCCCTAGCACTTGCTTCTATAATATTAGTACTAATTCCTTTTCCAACAAATTTCTTACCATTTTTAGCTACTAGAACTCTTACATCACCCAAGGCATCTCTTCCTGCTGTTATTGATTTTATTGAGAAATCTAATAATTCCATTTCTTCTCCTAAAGATCTTTCTATAGCTCTAAATATTGAGTTTATTGGTCCATCCCCAATGGCTGCTTCTTCAAAGATTTCATCCTCCGAAACTACTTTCACTGTGGATGTAGATCTTATTTGATTTCCTGTAGTTGTATGGAAATCTTTTAATATATATTTTTCATTAATTTCAATAACTTCTTCATGAATTAATGCTTCAATATCTTCATCTAATATTTGTTTCTTTCTATCTGCTAATTCTTTGAATTTAATAAAAGCTTCATTGATTTTTTCTTTATCCAAGGAATAACCTAATTCTATTATTCTATCTTCAAATGCATGTCTTCCTGAATGTTTTCCAAGTACCATTACATTATCTTTAAGTCCAATAGATTCTGGTGTCATAATTTCATAAGTCATTCTATTACTCAATACCCCATGTTGATGAATTCCTGATTCATGAGCAAAAGCATTTGCTCCTACTATTGCTTTATTCGGCTGAATCATTACCCCTGTTGTTCTACTAGTTAAAGAAGAAAGTCTATGAATTCTTTCTGTATTAACCCCTGTTTCACAATTGAAGTAATCTTTTCTTGTATTAATAGCCATGACTAGTTCTTCTAAAGCAGCATTTCCTGCTCTTTCCCCTAAACCATTTACTGCACATTCGATTTGATCTGCTCCATTTTCCATAGCCGCTAAAGAATTTGCTACTGCAAGTCCTAAGTCATTATGACAATGCACACTTATCTTTGCTTTATCAATATTTTTAACATTTTCTTTTATTCCTTTAATAAAAGCTCCAAATTCTCCTGGTGTAGAATACCCAACTGTATCTGGAATATTTAAAACTGTAGCTCCTGCATCAATTACTGTTTCAAGAACTTCATATAAAAACTCTGGTCTTGTTCTACTTCCATCTTCCGGTGAAAATTCTATATCATCACAAAGGCTTTTAGCATAAGCAACCATTTCTTTAGCTTTCTTTAGAACTTCTTCTGGCTGCATTTTTAATTTAAATTCCATATGAATATCAGATGTAGCTATAAAAGTATGAATTCTAGGTTTATTAGCCCATTGTATTGCTTCCCAAGCTCTATCAATATCTTTCTTATTTGCTCTAGCTAAAGCTGCTACTGTACAATTTTTTATTTCTTTTGCGATAGCAGAAACTGCTTCAAAATCTCCATTTGATGTTATAGGAAAACCGGCTTCAATAACATCTACTCCAGCTGCTTCTAATTGTTTTGCAATTTCAACTTTTTCTTCTTTGTTTAAACTTACCCCTGGTGTTTGTTCTCCATCTCTAAGTGTAGTATCAAAAATTATAATTTTTCTCATTTAAATGTCCCCCTTTTAGTCAGTGAACAGTTGACAGTGTACAGTTCACAGTTATAGATAATTTTCTTCGAAAATTTATACATTTATTTTAATATTTAAATGTTTAAAAATTGATCTTAGTGTCTTTAAGTGTACAAAAAAACAGACATTGCTCCATTGGAGCGCTGTCTGTGCGCGGTACCATCCAAAATTTCTCTTAATTTCATAACGGCTAAGCCGATGGGATTTCTTTTCCCATTGCTCAAAGACAAGTTCAATAGTTTATTATTTAGGGGTCTCAGCTTTATCCCTTTTCTTTAAAACATATCACTATTTACTACTTCTTATCAACGCATTTTCAGGTTTTGTTAAGTATCCAACTTTCTAGTACTTAACTTACACCATATATAATTTTGTATTTATACACAACAGTGCATATAAATGAATTAATTTGTATAATACAGTATCTTTTGTAAAAAGTCAACATCTTTTCCCAACAACATGATAACTATACTTTTAAATTGAATGTTATTTTCTTAAAAATAGCCGATTTATTAATAGTTTTTTTAGAATTAAAGGTACAAAAAAAACAGCTCTTACTCCATTGGAGCGCTGTTTGCGCGGTACCATCCAAAATTTCTCTTAATTTCATAACGGCTAGGCCGACGGGATTTTTCTTCCCATTGCTCAAAGACAAGTTCAATAGTTGATTATTTAGGGGTCTCAGCTTTATCCCTTTTCTGTAAAACATCTTACTATTTACTACTTCTTTTCATAGCATAAATATAAATTTTTAAAAACTATCTTTTAAAGATTATATAAGAATGAACAAATAATGTCAACCTGTTATTATGCTAAAAATATAAGCATAATTTTCGTTTTAAAGGATTCACTATTCACAATTAGTAATTTTATGCTCCCATTCTTCAATTTATTTAAATATACAAATCCAAAATAACCTTTTAAATTTTAATATTTTTATAGGTATCCCAGTTCAACTATTAATTTATACGTGTCCAAAACTCCTAGAAACATGGAGATTTTGTACAAGTATAAATCAAGTTTCACAGTGGGATCCCTATAAGTGATTCATTTTTCATAGTTTTAATAATAAATCCCATCATAGCTAGCGCCGAAATAATATCGCCTATACTCATTATCATGACCCCACCTGGAATAATATCACTCAAATAATAAAATTTAGTAGTTCTACTAGCTATAACATATAATCCTGTTTTAGTAACATCATAGTTAGCTCCTAATGATTCCATTGCCACTTTACTTACTGGCATTACACCACCATTTGAGAAAATCACTATAGCATTTAATAGAAATCCAAGCCCCATTAAAAGAATAAATTTATTTTCTCTATTAATAAAAATAAATAAGAAAATTATAAAATACATAATTATATCAATAGCAAATGTAAAATTGTTTATATAAATAATTTCATTTCTAAGTAAAATCTTAATAACAATTTCTAAAGATATTGCTATAAAAATCAGATGAATTTTTTTCAATTGGATATTACACAAATTACTAATTTTCCCCTTTGACAAAACACCGATAATCAATGCTAAAATAATAGCTATAGAATTCATATTAACACCTCTCTAACTCATTACCAATCATTGTACTTATATTTGATCTTTTATCCATAACACTTATGTAAGCCTTAACTACTTCTGGATGAAATTGTTTTCCTGAATTGAATGTGATTTCTTTTATGATTTTTTCTTCAGATAAAGCTTTTCTATAAGGCCTATCAGTAGCCATAGCATCTATAGCATCTGCTAATTGAACTATAAACACTTCAAAACTAAGTTCTTTATGAGATTTTTTTAAAGGATATCCCTCACCATCATACCTTTCATGATGAAATCTTACTATATCAATTATACCTTTTGTAATTTTAACATCTTTTAGAATGTTATATCCAATTTCAGGGTGAGTTTTTATCAAATCGAATTCCTCATCTTCTAATCTACCTGGTTTTAATAATATATTATCCGTAATCCCAATTTTTCCTATATCGTGTAATAAAGCTGCCAATCTTATTTCTTCAATTTTCCATTCAGAATATTTTAATTCTCTTGCAATTTCTGTCGCTATTTCTGCTACTCTTTGGGAATGTCCTTCTGTATATTCATCCTTTGCTTCAAGAGATTTTGATAAAGTATTAACCAATTGAATAGATTGATCTTTTGTTTGTATAAATAAAGAATATGTGTATCTGGCAAAGATAGTTGGACAAAGCATTAAAAGTACTCCTAAATAACCAAATGTTTCAAAAATAACTGCTATCAATATACCAAAAGGAATCAACGCAATAGTATTTAATAACATTATTTTTAGATTATTTAAAAATATATAAATAAATTTCTTACCTGAATATGAAGAAACTAATATAGCCATTAATACAGTATTAGCTAAGAAAAATATTATTCCAAATAATAAAATTCTATATGTTTCCCAAATTATACTCGAATTACTAATTATCTCACCCATTAAGATGTACACCCAGTTACCTAGCATTATTGGATTTATTAGCATACAACAATTTGCTATAGTTCCATATAAAGGCGTGTTTAGAGCATGTGTGAATTCTTTCTCACCTTTTTTTACAACACGAAAAACAAATCCTATTGTTATAATTATAATTGCATTAAAGCCTCCAAATAAAACATATGTAGCAACCATTATAGCAAAACTTGTACTAATGGAAATATCTTTATATACTACTGTTAAAGATTCTGTTAAGAAAACCAAAAAAACAAAAAATAAGAATGGCTTAAAATCAATTATTTTTACTATTAAGTAATCACTTTTGATAAATATTCCCAGCAAAAAAAATGTTATCAAATATAGAATTATTAAGAATTTTTTAACTTTGATGGGTATTTTCTTCATATTAACCTCCTATATATAAAGACCAATACAACTTAATTTATCAACAATTCCAAGTAGTTGAATTATTAGGCAATGCTAATATTATTACAATTACCAACCTAGGTAAGTAGCAGAACCACCAGCAGCAGCTAATGCTAATAATGCCATTATAGCTGGTAAATATTTTCTTATTTTCATTGTAAATCCCTCCCTTGTCGCGTATTAACAAGGCTTCGCTATAACTTGCCATAGTTCACTCCGCTTAGGTAAAAGGAAAATCAAATAAGTATAAATTTAACTTAGATATGATAATTAAATTATAATCGGTCTTTATTGCATTTACATGGTGTTGCTTTTTTCTATTTTTCTATTTATGGCATCTAAAGTTGCTTTACATATAGCAACATTAATGTCATTTGAGTCAATAGATGCTCCTATCAATACCTTTTCATTTTCTTTTGTAAACATATTTACAAATACAGTGGCATAAGATACATCTCTATTTTTACTCACTACTACATCCTGTATATGAAACATTATAGTATGTCCAATAATTTTTTCTACTGCTTTAATGGTACATTCTGCTATTAATTTATGTCTATTATTTAAGGTTTTTACCCCTAACTCTGTAGCTCCATATGTATTTCCTTCATAGCCAAGATTAACTGTACACTCTACCACGTTATCTTCAATCTTCATAGATATACCATCTAATTTTATTCTTCTAAATTGTAAGGATTCATCAGTTTGAATTTGAGCTATACTTATAACTTTTCTATCTATTCTAAAATCATATACTGCAATTAAACAGGATTCAATATCTCTAACAATTTGTTTAGGCGCCCTCATTCTATTAGCTAAAATATGTACCTCTTTAATTTCACTTTCATCATGTATTATTTTAACATTTAAAACTCCGTCAATTTTTTTAATAATTCCTTCATATTCAGCTATCATAGTTTGTCTACCCCTTTACAATTATGTAGTTACAACCAAATTAGTGTAAAACGTATATGCAAATTATATCACATTCATCATTAGCAAACAATTAAAATATAAGTATTTTATTGAATATATGCTTTTTTTTACAAATTTATATATTTCATTCCAATATATATCTTTATTTTTTTACATATTCTTTTAATTTATAAAAACATATATATATTTACATTTGTCATTAATATATATTATACAATTTATAATATCATTTAACAATTAATTTTAAATATTATGTTACCAAAAAATTAAAAAATGGCTATATTTAAGTTAAATCTTAACTTTATATACCCATTTTAATAATCTTCTTTTATTTCTACAACATACATCATTACTTTATAATGTCATAAAAGCAATATTATATTCATCTTCACATTCGTTAATTTCGTCTCTATTAGATTTAAGTTCTCTAATATAATCAAAATAACTTGCTTCCGAATTAATTTCGCAATTTCTTTCTTCGCTTATACTAAATCTCATTGTTTCGTTATATTTATCATTCATTTAAAAGTCCCCTTTTTATTTTTTTAAGAAATTCGCCCCAACTTCTTATTTGTAATGATTTTAGCACGTGAATAGCTATATAACAATGAGTTATTATGCCTACTTTTTAGCAATAAATCTATAAATAAATACTTAGTGGTAAATCTATGCTTGGTTTTCAAATTTATTGTTACTTTACTTCATTTCAAAGCTTTTTATAGCAACTTTTTCAAAAATTTAATTCAAAAATTAAAGCTTTCCTGATAAAAAAACCATGAAAAATTAACTTTTCATGGTTTTTTTATTATTTTAATTTATTATTTTTTAGTCTCCAAAACAAATTCCTATAGCTTTAGCTGCTTCCACTATTTCTCCATTAGGATTAACTACTTTAGTAGCACCTATAACATTTTCCAAATGCTCATAACTCATTTTTCTTCCTGTCAAGCAAACCATATTTCCAAATTTATTATTATTAATCATTTCTACAGCTTCTACACCATATCTTGTAGATAAAATTCTATCAAAGGTTGAAGTCATTCCACCTCTTTGTATATGACCCAAAACAGTGCATCTAATTTCATGATTTTTTATAAGTTGTTCTAAGTCATAAGCTAATTTATTACCAATTCCTCCAAGTCTTATCGGATCTGGACTATCTTTAACAACTTTATTTACAACCACATTTCCACCTAAAGGTTTTGCTCCCTCTGCCACAACAATTATGCTAAATAATTTACCTTCTTCTTCTCTTTCTCTTACCTTGTCTACAATTTTATTTATATCATAAGGTATCTCTGGAATCAAAATAACATCTGCTGATCCAGCTATTCCTGATTCCAAACCAATCCAACCTGCATTTCTTCCCATAACTTCTAACAACATTATTCTATGGTGTGATGCTGCTGTTGTATGTAGTCTATCCAACGCATCTACAGCTACATTTAATGCTGAATTAAATCCAAAGGTAACATCAGTTGATGCCAAATCATTATCTATAGTTTTAGGTACTCCGATAACTTTAACTCCTTTTCTAGCAAAATCTCTTGCACTTGTTAAAGTTCCATCCCCACCTATTACAACCAATACATCTATATTCTCTTTTTTCATATTCTCTACTGCAACATCTGAAACATCTTTTTTTACTTCTACTCCATCTTCTTCTACTGTATAGTCAAATAAATTATCTTTATTAGAACTGTATAATATGGTGCCTCCCATATGTTGGATTCCTGAAACTGTTTTAAGTGTTAGCGGCATAAAATCATTATTGTATAACCCTTTATAACCAAATTTATAACCTATTACTTCAACATCATATTTCAAAATAGCTGTTCTTGTGACGGCTCGAATAACTGCATTTAAACCTGGGCAGTCTCCTCCACCTGTTAACAAAGCAATTTTTTTAACACCATTTTTCATCATAAAAATCCCCTCCAGCTAGCCTATATTATTTAGTATTATAAAATTTTTCCTATACTATTATAATAATAACTGTAAATTCACTTATTGTAAATGTTATTTTTGTAATTTTGTAAATTTTCACAAAATTCAAATTCTTACCTTTGTTTTTTCTCAGCTAATTTCAGGATATTTCCATATTCTTTTGTTTCATTATATATTTTTCTTATTTCTTCAATAAATTTTTCATATTCTATATACATTTTATTAATTTCAAATTCATTTACTATTTCTAAATTTAAAAATTCAATATAAACTTTTTTAGTTTCTTGCCATTTATTAAAATCTTTTATGTCTTTACATATAATTTCTATTAAAGAATTTAGTATTCCATTTGTTTTTTCAACGTTATTGTCATAAATATATTTAACTGAATCAACCTTTTTTAATGTTTTTGCAATTTCTATAATTAACTCATCAATTATATATTGAGCTTGATTTTCGTCGAATTTGTCTTTTAACTTTTGTAAATTTTTATTACTATAATATCTATTTTTTATAAAAGATATAAATTTCTCAAAATCTTCTGCATTATTACCTAATTCAATTTCAAATAATATCCTAAAAAATAAATTCCATTCAAAATCAGTGTTGATAGATTTCAAGATTTCATTTCCTAAAATACTAGAAAACTCATCTTTAAATTTTACTTTTCTTTCAAATTTTATTTCACTATCAAAATCCATAGTATTTTTAGAAATGTCATTTAATCTAGTTAAGGTTTTTATCAAGGTTTTATTATAATCATCTAAATTCTCTGCTTTATTTGTTCTGAAAATATATTTCATAATTGTATCGCAAGAATTTCTAAATTCCACTATAAAACCTAGATTATTTTTCATCCTTGTTGAGAATATATCATAAATCATTTTAGATAAAACCGATTCTAGTTCAATCATTCTCACATCTGGATTTGCTGAATTCATTTTGTTATATTGATTGTCTATCATAAGTAATTGATTATCTATCATAGCCAAGTTTTTCTTTATTGATCCTAAAATGTTTTTTATAAATGTATCATCTACTATATAATTATTATTTTTATATACTACTTTATGCTCAATCTCTCCCCAAAAGCTATTAACTAAGGATTTTATTTGAACTTCAAAATTTATTTTATTTCCTGCATATAAATAATACCCATCAATTCTATATATTTTAAAACCATTCTTTTGATTCTGAGGTTGTGGGCTACTTAATTCTAGTTTTATAGAATCATCAATTTGGTTATAGCAATATCCACTATCATCCACAATATCAAAATATTCTTTTAATGCTTTATATATTTTACCTTCATCTTCTCCAAATCTACATTCTATTCTTATCCCTATTAGATCTGATAAATTCGAAAACAATTCATTGGCACAGCCATATTTTTTATAATATGTATTTCTTATTATTTTTTCTTTTAAACTATCACAAGATTTAACTCTAGAATTTATATTAGAATATTGAATTTTCTTTGATAACAATATTTCATGAAAAAATAATTCCAAATCTGTCACTGCTATTTCTAATTGCCCTTGCATCTTTTCTAAATGTTCTGTAACTTCTTCTATAAAACTAAATAATCTTAATTCCATAATTTCCTCCTAGTTGCTAAAAAATAACTCTATAGTTTTGATTATAGCATAAACCAATAAAAGCTAGGTGAAAACTTTTCTTGAAAAAAATAGTAAACAAAAGAAGTCAACAATTTATTTTAAACTGTGAACTTCTTTTGTTTACTCTATTATTGTAAAAACATTTTTATATCATCTTGTACATTTGTAATTCCACCTATACCAAAGTTTTCTACTAAAACATTTGTTACATTTGGAGATAAGAATGCTGGTAATGTTGGTCCTAAGTGAATATTTTTCACTCCTAAGTGAAGTAATGCAAGCAATACTATAACTGCCTTTTGCTCATACCATGCTATATTGTATGAAATAGGCAATTCATTAATATCTTCTAAACCAAATACTTCTTGTAATTTCATTGCAATTACAGCTAATGAATAAGAATCGTTACATTGGCCTGCATCTAATACTCTTGGAATTCCACCTATATCCCCTAACTCTAATTTATTATATTTATATTTTGCGCAACCAGCTGTTAAAATTATTGTGTCATTTGGAATTTCTTTTGCAAAATTTGTATAGTAATCTCTACTTTTAGCTCTTCCATCACAACCAGCCATTACGAAAAATTGCTTGATAGCTCCTGATTTAACTGCTTCTACTACTTTATCAGCTAATGCTATTACTTGGTTATGTGCAAATCCACCAACTATTTCACCTGTTTCTATTTCTGTAGGTGCTGCAGTCTTTTTAGCTAAGTTTATAATTGCTGAAAAATCTTTTTCACCTTCTGCATTTGCTTCTATATGTTTTAATCCTTCAAATCCAACTACACCTGTTGTAAATACTCTATCTTTATAAGAAGCTTTTGGTGGTGCTAAACAATTTGTTGTCATTAATATTGGTCCATTAAACTTTTCAAATTCTTCAGTTTGTTTCCACCAAGCATTTCCGTAGTTTCCTGCAAAATGAGAATATTGCTTGAAAGCTGGATAATAGTGAGCAGGTAACATTTCGCTATGAGTATAAACATCAACGCCAGTACCTTCTGTTTGTTTTAACAATTTCTCTAAATCTTTTAAATCATGTCCACTTATTAATATTCCCGGATTATTTCTAACTCCTATATTAACTTTTGTGATTTCTGGATTACCATAACTTTCTGTATTAGCTTTGTCTAATAAAGCCATTCCATCTACCCCAAATTTACCTGTTTCTAAAGTTAAAGCTACATAATCATTTACAGTTAAAGTATCATCTAAAGTAGCTGCTAATGCTTTATGCATAAAACCATGAACTGCTACATCATTATACCCTAAAGCACTTGCATGCTCCATATAAGCTGATAATCCTTTTACTCCATAAATTATAAGTTCTCTTAATGATCTTATATCTTCATCTTTTGTACTTAAAACTCCAACACTACCCGCTTTTGAATCAAAAGCTTCTACATTATCCGCAAACCAAGTAGCTGCCTCTGGTAATTTAACTTCTTCTTCAGTTTTAACCCCAAGAAAAGAAAGTATTTTCTTTACCCATGTCTCGTTTGATTTTGAGTTTCCTAATTTAACACCTGCTACAATTAAGCTTTTCTTTAATTCTTCTCTTAATTCCAAGCCTTTTTTTATTCTTGCTATAAAAACATTTCTGTCAAAGTTTGCATTTGTTATTGTAGAAAATAAACCTTCCATGATAAATTTATCAACTTCTTTGTTTATTACCCCCACTTCTCTTCCTTTTACACTATAAACTGATAAACCTTTTAATACATATATTAATAAATCCTGAGATTTTGCTAATTTTTCATCCTTACCACAAACCCCTTTAACTGTACAACCTTTACCGCCTGCTGCTTCTTGACACTGATAACAATACATACTCATATTTTTACCTCCAAATTTTTCTTTTGTATTTTTTATTTTATAATAATCTATTGGAAATCCGTTTCTTTACAAATCATATTTTACAAGAATCCTTTCAGTATAGCCGTAACAAATGTTACAAAGCTTTTTTTTACTTGTTAATTCTTATAACGAACATATTAAATATCATTATCATATTATGATAATAAAGCAATATTCATTTTTTTAACTATCTTAGCAAATAAAAAATAATTTAATTATATTACAATATTTCTCTAAACTAATTAAGAGGTGTAGCAATTATGGAGAAAAAAAGAGTTATTCATGCATCCTATGAAAGATACATTAAAGATATACTTTCGTCTGAAGCAAAAATTGCACGCTGCTTGCAAGAATTATTCTGTGAAGGTTTTGTTGATGATCTAAAGAAAATTGAACCTTTAGATAAGCGAGTAAATTTAACACATAGTTTAGTTTGTGCATATGCATGCAAAGAAAAATCCATGGCAGATTTAATAAATGCCTTGAATTATGGTTATAGTATAAAACCTCCTTGTAAACCACATAAAGAAAACTGTAATGTATCTACAGAAAATTTATTACTATTAGGATTAATTGCTGTAATCTTTATTTGCAATTATAAAGTTAATAATTGTTGTTATTAACCACTAAGATACTTTACCACAAAAAAATAAACTACTGCACTTTAGTAGCTTATTTTTTTCTATACAGTTTCTTATTCTTTATCTTTTCTTAATTTAATTAGTTTTTCAATTAATCCCTCATTTAAAGCAACAGTTTTGTCATTAGGTCTAATTTCTTTTACTTTTTCATTATGTTGTTTTGCTAGTTCGTAATCTCCTGATTTCATATAACATAAACTTAATTGCAAATGAGGCAACCAACTCCAACATGCATCGTTAATTAATTCCCAGGATTCATCTGGTTTTTCTAACTCTAAGGCTGCTTTATACCAATAAACTGAAGAATCTAGATTATTTTCTGTAAAAAAATAGAACCCTAGTTTACAACATTGTTCTGCTCGTGGAGTACCATAAAGGAAAGATCTTAAACTAGTCATTTTTGCTTTTTCAATATCCTTAATAGCAAAATAACAATCTGCCAAACTGCTACAAGCAGTTATTTTATCTCTAAGTGACCACTCCAGATCTAAGAATTTTTCATAACCTTCTATTGCTTCTTTATAATATTTACGATAAGCTAATTCATTAGCATAACAATGATAATCTCTAGGTGAAAATTCTTCTCCTTCTTTCATCTTTTTTCTATATATCTCTATATTTCGTTCACCAGAAGGCTTTAATTTTTTATGTGTAACACAAACATCACTATTAATTGAATTCTTATCTTTTCTTATATCTATATATTCATGTACCACTCCACACCATTTATAATTATTCTCTTTCTTAACCAAACGAACTCTTCTATTACTTAATTTAACATTACCTAATTCGTCAAAATCCAAATTATAAATCATGGTTGCATAATTGATGCTTGTATCAAGATTTTCTTTAAGCTTTTTTAGCTTGTTTATATCCTCTTCTAGAAATACATCATCAGCATCAAGCCACATTATATATTCCATAGTAGTTTTATCAAAAGAAACATTTCTTGCTGCTGAAAAATCATCAATCCATGTAAAGTCAAAAATCTTATTTGTATATTTTGCTGCAATTTCCTTTGTTTTATCATCAGAGCCTGTATCTACTATTATGATTTCATCTATAACATCTTTTATTGGATTTAAACATCTATCCAGCACTTCTTCCTCATTTTTTACAATCATACATAAACTTATTGTAACCACATTTTCACCTCATAATAATAATTAAATAAACAATATCCATACTAATTATATTATGTGTGAAATGTGGTTTTGTGTTTTAAAATTACTTTAGGAAGTCTTGAAATAAACCTTGAAATAATTCTTCTAAATTCTTGTAAGCAAGATTTTTAATATTATTCCCTATTTCTACAATTTTTGATTTATCAATAGCTTCTACTTTTACAAATTGCTCATAGATTTCTTCTACATCTATACACATATCATTTTCTTTCGAATCCCAAGTTTCTAAATAACTTTTTAATTTCTTTATGCTTTTATTAATTCCTAGATGCTTAACCCCATAACTTAATGCTGTAATATTTCCATGTAAGCTGCTTCCTATAAAAAATTCTGAATTTGCAATTGTAAATATTATATCAAATAAATTCACTTCTTCCAGTAATAATAATTTCGGAATTTTTAATTTAGAATAAATTATCTTTAGAGCTTTTAAATCATTATGATTTTCAGCTAAACCTATGGGTAATAATACTATGGGGCATCCATAGGTATCATAAATTTTATTTAATTCATTTATAAGGATTTCTTCTTTTTTCCATGTAGATCTTAAATTAATCTGAAAACATATATATCCCTTATAAGCTTTTAAATTTTCTTTTAATTTTTCATTTGCTAAAGTTTCTAACTTTTCTTTTGTAAATATATCTGATATAATAGCCCCGCTATCTGGATATAATTCACAAGGAATAGATAAATTATTTAAATTCTCCTTGGTTTTGCTATCTCTAACAGACAAATAATCTGCTTTATCCAATAATTCTCTTACAACTTCAATTTCTTTATTGCCTAATTCATTTAATGTTGAGCCTCCAACGGCATTATAAACAATCTTTGAGTTTATTGGAATTGAATTTTTATCAGGTATCCATGGGAATTTAGATTTCAAATCATAATGGTCAATCAAAAAAAGTTCCACATCTGCTGCAAATCCACTACTTATTAATTTATTCAATGCAATAACATCTTTACTTTCTTTTAAAGTATCCATATATGAGTAAATAATTCTAACCGGAAGTAGATCTCCTCCCCCCAGAATTATATAATTATATTTATCTTCATTACAATCTCTATAAAACTCTTTCATAGCTTTTGTTTTTAAAGCTCCTATATTGGATAAATCGCTATTTTCTAATGAATAAACTTTTATCTCATAATTATTTATTTTATCTATTATATATTTTTCAATATACTGTTGAAGTATTATAGGAAATAATAAATCTCCATAATTAAATCTATCAACGGCTCCAAGTATTTTAAATTTTATCATACTAATCTAAACCTACTTTTTAATTCTTCATGATAATTTTTTAACTCTTCAAGACTTTCCTCATTATATAAACCTGATTTTATAAATTTATCAAGTATAAAGGAACAATATCTTTCACAATTGCTTATTGCTTTCATATAATCATTCTTATCTTGTAAAAATCCCTTTTCTCTAGCTGTAAGAATTTCATGAGCATAATCTTGATTACCTAGAAGAATCATTTTATCACTATTTAATTGTTGATTAGGATGAATTCTAAAATAACTCAATGTTTCTGCAATATACACCATCTTCCCTTTTGCTAATAAATTTAACCAAGTGGCCATATCTACATTACATCCATATTTCCTTTTATTAAAAGTTCCAAAAGGTTCTTTTAAATCTTTTTTTCTAAAAAGAACTGTAGTTGGTTCTCCAATACAATTATAATTATTTATTAATACAAAATTACCAAAAATTATCCCATCTAATAAAGTATCTTCATCAAATAATTTTTCAGTAACTCCTACACAAGAAAGTTTTTCTCCATGTTCATTTATCATCTGTCTATGAGATGTTATTAGTTTTATTTCTTCATTCACATCGCTAATAAAATACTTCATCATTTTTTCTATTTTAGTTAACTCAAATACATCATCATCCATTAAGTAATTTATATAATCACCTTTAGCTAACCCAAAAAGTTTTAAATCATTTTCAAATTGTCCTAGATTTTCTTTATTTCTATAGTATCTTAAATTTTTATACTTACCAATAAATTTTTCAGTTATCATTTTTTCTACAGTATCTTCACTGCTATCATCACAAATAACCACTTCAATATTTTTATAAGTTTGATTTAAAGCGGTATTTAAAGCTAATTCTAAATATTCAACTCTATTATAAGCCGGTATTAGAATACTAACTAAAGGTTTATTCTCTTCTAAAGTTTCTTTTGTTTTTATTATCTCTATTTGGTTGTTTTCTATTTTATTTATTAATAAACGAATGATTTTTTCCTTATTATTGCATTTATTTTCTATCAATTTATTGAGAATATTAATACTTACTTCTGCATTTAAAAGCATCTTAACTAATTCTTCTGAACTTTCTTCTACAAAAGAATCCTGGTCAATTCTTTTAATAAGCAATTCAACTTTATTTTTATCAAAACTTATATTTTGTTTTTTATAAAATTCTTCTTCTTTTATAGCTTTTAAAATAAATTTATTAGTTTTATATTCATTGCGTAAATCTTTATCTGTCAGATTGTTTAATGAATTTATTATTCTATCACACTCTATACTATAAGCATTATAGCTTCTATCTATATCTTCAATCATATAGCCTTGATCATTAAATAATTCTTTAATATTACTTAAGCTTAAATATGGGAAATGATTTTCTTTTGTTCCTATATTATCAAATAACTTTTTATCCCCATTATTTAATTTGTATATAACACTATAGTTCATTGAATTACTTATGCTAGCTATTAGCTGTCCTTCATCTTTTAGATATTTTTTTATCTTTGAAAGAACTATATTGGGATAATGTAGCAATTCAATTATATCCCCCATAATAATATAATCAAAAAAACCTTCTTCATAATTTAATTCTAAATTCTCAATATTAGCAATTTTTATATCTGCAAAATTATTAGCCATAAAAGCGGCATTCTCATTTATTTCAATGCCATATAAATTTGCTTTCTTATATATATTCTTTATTTGTAGTAGTGTTCCTCCACAAGCGCAGCCTATATCTAATACATTTATCTCATCTTTAATAGGTTTATACATGAAATTTATTAAATCAAATCTAATATTTGAAGAATATTCTATATCAAAACCCCATTTATCAATAAATTTTTTCTTGTTCTCATATAGCAGATTGCCAAATTGTGATTTGTTATCTTTAAATGTAACACTTCCAAAATGATGAATAAAAGAATCTTTGCATAAAATCAGCCTATAACCAGATTTTCTTATTCTGCAACAATAATCATCATCCTCAAAATTTCCAGGAGTAAATATTTCATCAATAAATCCAATTTCATCTATTACTTTTCTTTTAATTAAAATACAAAAACCAATTAATTTTAATCTTTCTTCCCACATGTTAGCATTAAGCACATTATTTTTTTCTACAAATTTTAACATTTCCTTTGTGGATTTGTATTCTACAGCTATTGTTTGAAAATAAGAACAATTGTTTGTAACTGGTCCCACCGCTGCTATATCATCACTGCTATATAAACAATTAGTTAAATTGCTAAGCCAGTTATAAGTTACTATGGTATCATTATTTAATAATAAAATATTATCTCCTGTAGATATTTTAATACCTTGATTACAGCCCCTAGGAAAACCCTTATTTTCTTTATTATAAATTGCTTTTATATCATTTTGCTCTTCAATCCATTGAATCGTTCCATCAGTTGAATTATTGTCTACAATAATTATTTCATAGCTATCTTTTTCAGTATATTTCCTTATACTTTCTACGCAAAGTTTAGTATAACCTAGCTTATTATAAGTTAAAATTATAATACTTGTTTTCATTATTACCCACCTTAACAATTACTTTAAATAACAAAAGAGCGAAGAATTCGCTCTTTTATTTATATAAACATAACTCTTTTATTTAAGGAGCTATCATATTAATTCTAAAAATAATTTACTATTACTCTGCACCATTACAACTACAAGCACAAACAACTGTTGGGTCTACACCGTTATCAACTGCTGTTTTCTTAGCAATAGCTTTAACTAAATCAGCCATAGCACATTCTTTAGCTACGTAACCACAAAGCAATGTTTTAATAGCTGTAACTTGTGCAGTAACTTGGTTTACTGTTGGTTCTGCAGGTATAACAACTATTTCTTGTAAACTTGGTACAAAAGTTGAACACAAAAATTGCGCCATCCCTTGAACTACATTTGCTTCTGCTTCCATTATAACATCCATTGATTCTGGATCTGTGAGTACTGGTAAAACTGCCATATTTTTTTCCTCCTATTCTACTTTTTTAAGCAACAACAATCGCTGCAACCACTACTTGCTCCACCAACTAAACCTTTTTCTACTGCAAGTTTACAAGCAAGTGCTTCAATTAACTTAGCTGCAGAAAGTTCTTCGCATGCATATGCACATAAAGTGTTTTTCATGAATTCAACTTTATCAGTTAATTCTGCTGGAGTTACTATTTCTATATTTGACAAAATTGTTCCTTCCGCTGGTACATAATCTACTTCTGCAGAATAAAACAAATTACTTAAACATTGAATTATCCCAGCTTTTGCTTCTGCTATAGCATCTATACTTTCAAATGAATCTAGTTCTGCTAATGTTACTATTGGCATATCTAATTTACCTCCGTTTCAAATTGTATAAATTTTTTAATGCTGTAGATGTATCCATTAAAGTGTATTAACAATCCACATCTATTTATATAATATTGAAGTTAGTCATAACTTGTTACACTGATACTTATAAAATAATTTAAATTTATAATTCACATACTTTTTTAATTATTAATGAAATACTTATATATTGCCCACCATCAGAATCTAAGGTTATATCATCAATAGAAATAAGTTTTAATATAGAAGGAGCAGTGGTAACTTCAATAAAAGCTTGCCCTCCTCTATACTTTGATTGTCCTCCAGCATAAATTGTTTGCATCATAATTGGATCTGCATTTAATTGCACACCATATCTTACAGCACTAGCATTATTTGTTGTAACTATATAGGTCACCTCATACACTCCAGTATTTGCTATATTAACTTCAGTAGTATTAGCTCCTTGAGTTATCCCACCTCTAGTAATAGCCGTTTCTGGAAAATCAAAAGCTGTTGCTGGATCTTGCTTTCCTTCTTCATAACTAAAGAAATACCCCACATCACAAGTTGTTTCAGGAGGAACATCTTCATCACAAAGCCATGCCATACACCAACCTAAATTTGAGCCATTACACTTGCAATTTTTCGCCATAATTGTTCACCTCTTTTTATAAATAAGATTTCCTACGTTACTATGAACAAAATATAACCATGTTATATACTATCCTGTTATATAATATCCTGTTATATAATACGTTTCTTCAAATTATTTAGCTACAAAAAACAAAAATAGAACCTTCTAGATTCTATTAGGTTCTATCTCTTGTTTTTTGTTCTTACGCATTTTTTTAGTTATACATATTATTATAAGAAATAAAAGATTGCCTGAATTCTTTTGGAACTCTTGAAAGCAAATCTTCTGCTGCTTTAATTGTTTCCTCATTATACTTAGTAAATTTTTCTTTATCATTCTTTTCTTTATAATGTTCTGCTATAGCTTGTAAAGTAATCCAATATATCTTTAAATCATTAGTTTCTTTTGCTTCCTTTAAGGTATTCATTAAAATATTTATTTTTTCTTCACTTTTATCACATTGAAGAGCTTTTAAATACCTTTGTTTTATTTCAACTCTTTTATTTTCAGGTGAGTATATATTATATTCTTTTAGAAAATCAAAAGCTATTTCCTTGTATCCTTTATTAATTAACTTTATGACTACCTCATAAACATTATTTAATATTATATCTTTGCTTTTATAATTTAAAAGATTACTTTTGATTCCTTCAATAGAATTTAAAATATCTATTTTTTTATTAGCTTTTTTTATATTTATAATTTCTGATATTAGAATACAATCCCATTTAATAATAGACTTTTCTTGTTCAAGCATTTTTAATGCTTCTGCAATAAATTTTCTTGCTTTTTCTAATTGTCCCATTTTACTATAAAATATAGCCAAAGATTTAAAATACCAAGCTATCTCTGTTGCTTGATTAGGATACTTTTTTACCTTTTCATCTACTTGTTGTAAATTAAAATACGCTTTCTCGTAATCAAAAATCTTTATATTTGCATTTACTAAAAGAGCATAAGCATAAATTTCAGCATAAGTTGCATTAGATTTTTCTGCTCTCTCTCTACCTACACTACCATATAAAATGGATTTTTCATATTTAAAAGTTCTTAGATAAATTTCAGCACTGTTATTATAAGCATATATATTTAAAACTTTATAATTAGTATTTTCACTTTTTTCTTTTAAACTATAAAAGTATTCAAGTGCTTTATCATTATCTTGTACTTTTTCAGAATACACAGTTCCTAAATTATTTATTATCCCTAAAATACCCATTTCTAAACCTAGCTTTTCAAAACATTCTAAAGCTTGATTTAACAAATTCAAATGCTCATCTAAACTACTTATATCAGAATATAATCTTGCTAAATAATTTAGTATTCTTCCTTTATAAATCAGAGAATCTTCTCCACAAAGCTTTAAAGCTATATTTCCTATTTCTCTAGCTTTAAAGTATTCATTTTTTACATAATAAACACTAATCCATTGCAAGTAAACTTCTAACTTACCCTGAATATAATCTATATCTTCTAAAATATTTTCAGCTTTTTCTGTAATTTCAATACTTTTATCTATCATTCTCATATGAAAATATATCTGAGATATTTTAACCAAAGCATCCACCATATACAATTTATTTTCTAAAATAATGGAATTTTCATAGGCTTTATTATAAAACTGTAAGCTATAATCAGTTTGTCCAATAATTCCATTCAATTCTCCTAACTTCATATTTATATTAAAAAGTCTTTCATCCATTTTTTCATTATTATAAACATCTATTGCCTTTTCAAGCGTTTCTATGGCTAAATTAATTTGATTTCTTTTTTCCATAGCATCCGCTTCTTTTATATACCTATCTATCATATAATCTTTATTCATATCTATTTATACAATTTTTTTAATTGTATGCTCCCTTTTCAATATAAAATCATTTGTATTAATTATTCATATTTTTAAAGATCTGAAAGTTCCGCTCTTAATCTCTCCACTCTACTATCTTCATACTGTGAATAATATTGGTTACCCTCATCATTTTCCACTATGTTTATAGGAAGTTCTATAATAAATTCACTTCCTTTTCCATATTCACTATAAACCTTTATATTCCCTCCATGCATTTTTACAATTGATTTAACCAAAGATAAGCCTATACCGCTTCCCTCATTATTTCTTATAAAAGATTTTTCAGCTTGAGAAAATCTGTTAAATATTATATGCATCTTTTCTTCATGCATTCCTATACCATCGTCTTTAACTGATATATATACCCATTTTTCATCTGCGTCTACGCTAACTTGAATACATCCACTTTCATCCGTAAATTTCAAAGCATTTGATAATAAGTTTAATAAAGCTCTTTCTATCTTACCTATATCAAAAGCTATTATTTTTCTATGAATTTTTTTATCAAGTACTATACTAATTTTTTTCATTTCTGAATATGTTGTTATTGATTTTAAAACACTTTCTACCATTTCAACAATATTATAATTGTGTTTTTCTAAATAAAAATAGTTAGAATCTATTTTAGATAAGTCAATTATATTATTAACAAGCCTCACTAATTTAAGTGTGTTATTTTTCATGCTTTTTAGATATTTCTCTAATTTTAGTTGTGGATCTATTATGGTACCATTATTTGAATAAAGCTCTAATAGTTGCATAGATCCTAGTAAAATGTTTAAAGGTGTTTTAAATTCATGGGATATATTAGCAAAAAAATCCATTTTTACTTTATCTATTTCACAATCATCTTTTATATTTACCATAAATTCTTTCATTTGTTCCTTATCCGTATTTGATACGCTTAAATTATTACTCAAGAATTAACACCCACTTTTTTTCACATATAATACTATTATATTGCAAAATAAATTATTTTTCTATATTTTTCTATTTTTTTGTAGATTTATCTTAAATTTCACTTGAGTTTTCTTTATAAAAGCAAAAAACAAGCTAGATTATTGATAATATCCTAACTTGTTTTTTGTTTTTTTATTTAATCTCCATAATTTCATAATCCATAGCAATCATATCCACAACAAGTATTTTGTTTCTTAAAGGATTTTCCTTTGATAACAGTATTTTGATTACTTCACTACTTTGAATAGATGCAATATTTGCTACTACAAAAGATAAGTTTCCTAATTGTTTTTCCACACCTTTGTCTACTTCTTTTTTGTATATTTTACTTAAGGTTTTCTCTCCCGGAAAAATAGTAGTAACTTGACCATACCATCCTGCAACACTTCCATGAACCAAGGGGATTCCCTGCAGTTCACACAACCCCTCAAGTAACAACCTTGTACTGATATTATCTAAAGCATCTATTACCACATGATGATCTTTTATTATACTTAACCCATTTTCTTTATTTAACATTTGTGCTATAGGAGTAAGTTTTACATCTGAATTAACTAAAGTTATTCTTTCTTTTGCTTTTAAAACTTTATTTTTACCTAAAGATTTTTCATCACTAAATAATTGTCTATTTAAGTTTGAACATTGAAAAATATCCCCATCCACAACAGTTATATTTCCAACTCCAATTCTTGCTAAATGCTCAACAATATATCCACCCAAGCCTCCGCAGCCTACTACGCATACCTTACTTTTCTTTAGTATTTTATTATCATTTAAAGATATAGAGTTAAGATTTCGGCTATATCTCTCCATAAAATATCACCCCCCACCAACTGGTGGAAATAATGATAAAACATCTCCATCCTTTAATTGTCTATGCACAGTTCCATCAAAGCCATTTAATAATAATAAAGAAATTTCTTCTTCTCCAAGGTTTATAAATTCTAAGACTTCTTTTATTGTGCTGATATTATCATCATCAATAAAAATTTTTTTTCCTCTTCCTTCTCTAAAATAAGCAAATAGCCTTACCTCTAATCGCATATATACTCTTCTAATCCTAATTTAGTTAAAGTTTCCTTGGTAGGTATACCCTCTTTGCTCCACCCTCTTACTTCGTAATACTCTGGAAGAAGAACGTCTAATCTATGAACATGTCCTTTGGATGGGCCATCTACAATAACATCCTTTAAAAGTCTTTTTGGTAAAGTATCTTGAGAACTATCAATTCCAGCCCTTAAATTAAATATTTTTTCAAGATTCCAAATTCTATCTCCTGCTTCTAATAATGTTTCTACATTATAAACTTCTTCTCCTACAACTGAGTTAAACATATCCACATAATCTTGCCCTCCTAATCCAAAGGTAGTAAATATACAAAGACCCATAGCATCTATTACAGCAGTTAAATCGTGGAATACTTTAGCATAAGCCGGCTTTCCTTCCAACGCAAGTCTATCCAACTTTTCTGGATAACCTAATATTTCTGGATTTATCATATATCCTTTTATATGACATCCTCCTCTGTTGTTTACTGCATAAGTAATACCGTGGCCTTGTATTCCTCTTGGATCATATGCTGGTATTTCTTGTTTTTTTACAGTCATAGAGTATTCAGTTGCTCCATAGCTTTCACATAGCCTGTATGAACCATCTGCTAATTTATCACCAAAACCTTCTCTTAGTGCCATTTTTTTTGTCCATTCAACTATAGCCTTACTATCTCCCCAATCTAATGATACTCCATCTGCTGATATATCTTGGTCTTTAATAATTCCTCTTTGTTTCAATTCCATAGCAGCTGCAATAGTAGCTCCAGCTGATATAGTATCTAAGCCATATTCATTACATAACATATTAGCTCTATTTATGGCATTAAGATCATAAATATCACAATCAGATCCAAAAGACCAAAGAGTTTCATACTCCGGTCCACCACATTCTGTGCCATCATCTAATTTTACATATCTAGCACATGCTATTGGGCACCTATAACAAGCAGTATTCTTAATTAACATTTGTTCTGCCAAAGATTCTCCACTAATTAAATCTGCTTTATCGGTGTAGGATTCTTGGAAATTTTTAACTGGATGTACTCCATTTTCATTTATTATATTAACTAAAACAGCTGTTCCATAAGAAGGTAATCCTCCTCCAGCTACTGGGTCATTTCTAAGAATAGTTGTTTTTTCTGTAGATATTTTTTTAACTAATTCCGCATCTTTAATCTTTACTTTTCCACTACCTTTAACAACTATAGCTTTTAGATTTTTAGAACCCATTACAGCTCCAACTCCACCTCTTCCTGCCGCTCTATCATGGTCATTCATTATGGCAGCAATCAATGACAGTTTCTCACCTGCTGGGCCTATACTTAGTACCTTAGATTTAGGATTATTCTCTGCTTTTAATAATGATTCAGTTTCTGTTACAACTTTTCCCCATACATGAGTAGCATCCTTTAATTCTATCTTGTCATCTTCAATACTAATGTAAACTGGTTTTTCTGATTTACCTTCTAAAATAAGCATATCATAACCTGTGTTTTTGAACTCTGCTCCCCATTTACCACCCGAATTAGATATTGCAATAGTGCCCGTTAAAGGTGATTTAGTTATAACCATATATCTTCCTGAGGTAGGTACCGGTGCCGCTGTTAAAGGACCTGTTGCAATAATTATCTTATTTTCTTCACTTAATGCATCTATCATTGGGTCAACTTCGTCTAACATAGTTTTTACACCTATTCCTCTACTACCGATGAATTTTTTTGCCATGTTTAAATCTAGACTTTCTCTTTTTATTGTTCTATCTGTAAGATTAATTCTTAAAACTTTACCATTATATCCGTACATAGATAACCCTCCATTTATATATTTATTACAACTAAATATATCCTTATAGTTGCTTTATACTATATTAATTAAGCAATTATCATGCCAAAACATTATGTGTTTAGTGAAAATATTATGTATCTAGAATACCTATAATAAAAATCATAAATTAATAAAAATTCATTTATATCTATGTAGTGATTTGTTCCATTAAGGAACATATAATGAATAAAATTGTTCCATTATAGAACAAAATTCCATAATGGAACAATTTTATTTAGAATCTTATATTATACTCCTTCACCTTTCTATAAAGAGTATTTCTTCCTATTTTTAACGCTTTAGCACTTAAAGCTACGTTTCCTTCATATTTATTTAGTACCTTGGTGATATGTTTTTTTTCTGCTTCTTTCAATGATAATTCCTCATCTCCAACATTAAGATCTAAAGAAACTAGCTTTATATCTGCTAAATCACTTTGCTTACTTAAATCTATTCCAGATAAACATTCAGTATTTACAATAAGTTCTACTAAGTTCTCAAGTTCTCTTATATTACCTGGCCATTGATAATTTCTTAAAGCATTCATATATTCCTCAGTAATCTTTACTTCTCTTTTATTTAATCTTTTACATGTTTTTTTCATAAAGTATTCTATAAGGTTAGCTATATCATCTTTTCGTTCTCTTAAAGGTGGCAAAAGCAAAGGTAATACATTCAATCTATAGAATAAATCTTTCCTAAAATTTCCTTTATCTACCTCTGATTTTAAGTTCTTATTAGTTGCTGCTATTATTCTTATATCTACTGGTAGAGATGACCTACCTCCTATTTTTGTAATAATACCTTCTTCTATTACTCTTAACAATTTAATTTGCATATCACTTGGCATTTCTCCAATTTCATCTAAAAATATGGTTCCTCCATCAGCTAATTCAAATTTACCTAGATTCCCTCCTTTTTTTGCACCTGTAAAAGCACCCTCTTCATACCCAAATAACTCTGATTCTATTAACGTTCTTGGTATAGCACCACAATTAACCGCAATAAAAGGCATTTCTTTTCTATTACTATAATTATGTATTGATTGAGCAAAAACTTCTTTACCTGTACCGCTTTCTCCTGATATTAAAATTGTGGAACTACTATCAGCAATTTTTTTAGAATAATCTATAGTTTTTAAGAATTTATCATTATTTCCTATTACCTTATCAAAGGTATAAATAGCACCATTACTCAAAATTTTTCCTGCTAATTTTCTTCTTCTTTTCACATCCACAAATACAAAGGTATACTCACTTATAATGTCACTAGTTAAACGTACAGGATAAACACTTAAATTATATTGAAGTTTATTTTTCTTCGTTTTAACGTTTACATCTTCATCTGTAAATTTTTTACCTTTCTCTATAGCTTCAATAATACTATGATACCCATTAAGCAGTTGCCATATCTTAAATTTTTTCATGGTTTTCTCATCATAGCCAAACATATCTAAACCTGTTTTATTAACATTTAGAATATCCCCTTTTAAATCTGTTGTAATAATACCTGCTGAAATAGAATCAAATACTTGTTCTATATGTTTTTTAGCTTTTGTGAGGCTATTATTATCCTTAGTAGATTGTAGCATTGCCTCAATGGCGTAAGAAGCTGCTACTACCATACCCAGTGTATGTAAATGTACATTTTTACAATACCCTGTTAGATTTAATATACCAATAATTTTGCCAGTGCTATCTTTAATAGGTGCGGCTGAACATGTCCATTTGTGGTATGCATTAATATAATGCTCCTCCCCAGATATTTGTATTGGTTTTTTTTCTGTTAATACCAAACTCATAGCATTTGTGCCTATAGATTTTTCATCCATATAAGCGCCAGGAATCATTTTTAGATTATAAGCTTCCTCAATTATCTTTTCATCTCCAAATACATTCAAAATACATCCTTCATGTTCAGTAAGGATAGCAAAAAAATGAGAACCTTTAACGAAATTATATATATGTTCCATAAAAGGATATGCAGTTAGAATAAACTGTCTATTCTCTTCCAATTTATTTTTCAACTCATTACCTATTAAAATTTTATTACTATATGCTATATTTCCATTAACCCCACATTCTGAACACCTTTTATGAGAATTTAAAATAAAATCCTTATGCATAAGAGACCCCCCTTAATGTTACCTATTTCATATAATAAAGTTTACTTAACACATCTTTTATTGTCAACTTATAATATAAATAGATATTATCTTCAGTTCTTAATTTATTATCTTGATGAAACTAAGAAATAATTATAAATTTCTACACTAAAAAAAGGCTTATGTTAACAATTATTAACATAAGCCTTTTTTTTATTCTTTAATTTCTCTAATTTTTTATACTTGACTTATTTTTCTTGTTTTATTCATGAAAGCTATGAAAGCTACTACCGCACAAAGTATTCCTACTGGGATACCTATACTTTCTGCTAGTCCAAAACCTTCTCCTGCTACTAATATATAAGAAGTAATAACTGAAGTCATAAAAGTTGCTGGAATAGTTGCAATCCAGTGATTTCTCTTATTCTTATAAAGATATACAGCTGAAGTCCATAACATAATAGTTGCTAACGTTTGATTAGACCAAGCGAAGTATCTCCAAATAATTGTGAAATCTATGAAACATAAAGCTATTCCTATTGCAAATAATGGAACTGCTATTAAAAATCTAGTTGCTATCTTTTCTTGTTTTATATTAAAAGCATCCGCTATTGCAAGTCTTGCACTTCTAAAAGCTGTATCTCCTGAAGTTATTGGTGCTGCTACAACTCCTAAAACTGCAAGTATTCCACCAATAGGACCCATTAAAGTTGAAGAAATTTGATTTACTACTACTGCTGGTGCTCCTGCTCCCGCAAGTCCCGCTGTTCCACCATAAAAACTCATTGCTGCTGCTGCCCATATTAAAGCTAATATTCCTTCTGCTATCATCGCTCCATAGAATATTCTTCTACCTTCTTTTTCACTCTTCATACATCTTGCCATAATTGGTGATTGAGTAGCATGGAAACCACTAATTGCACCACAAGCTATGGTAATAAATAAGAATGGAAAAATTGATTTTCCTGCCGGATGTAAATTTGTAAGAGTCATTTCAGGTATTGCATAACCTTTTGTAAATAAACCAACCATGATACCTATACCCATTATTAGTAAAGCTGCTCCAAATACAGGGTAGATTTTACCGATAAGCTTGTCCACTGGAAGCACTGTAGCTGATAGATAATATACGATAATAATTGCTAAGAAGATATATTTGTTGATCCCAGTCATGTTTTCAAGTAAACCAGCTGGTCCACTAATAAATACTACACCTACAAGTACTAATAAGACTACTGAGAATACTCTCATTACATTTTGTGCGCCTATACCTAAGTATTTACCAACAATTTCAGCAACAGTTGCTCCACCATGTCTTACTGATAACATACCGGAAAAATAATCATGAACTGCACCTGCAAATATTGACCCTAAAACAATCCATAAAAATGCTATTGGTCCCCAAAGCGCTCCTGCTATGGCACCGAATATTGGTCCTAATCCTGCAATGTTAAGAAATTGAATCAAAAATACTCTTTTCCAATCCATTTCTACAAAGTCTACACCATCACTTTTTTCTTTAGCTGGGGTTTGTCTATTTTCATCAGCCCCAAATACTTTTTCAACAAACTTACCATAAAACATATAACCTAAAATTAGTGCTAGAATTGATAATAAAAACGTTATCATAAAAATTACCTCCTGATTTAAGATTAATTTAATTGTACCATCTTAAATAAAAAGTAGTTTGTTTTCTCTTTTAAATGCCAAAATTGCAATTTAAAATACCCTATTTAAAACTTGAAATGCATTTCATAACTATTTAATTCTGAATATATTTTTTTCAGCTTATTTTAAGAAAATCTTTAAAGGCTTTTACATTACTTCTACTCACAGGTATCAATTCCTTTGCGCCAGTTACTTTAATCATTAAAGTATGGTTAAAGTATGGGGTAACTTCCTCAATTTTACTTATATTAACTATATAGCTTCTATGAGTCTTAAAAAAGACCTCCTTAGGTAGCTTGCCCTCTAAACTACATAAACTTTCATTAATAGTATAAGTATCTGTATAAGTATTGATAAATACTTCTCCCTCATCAACTTTACAAAATAATATGTCTTCAATATTAACGAATACTATTTTGTCACCCTTCCATATGGGCATTTTTTTTATTGTATTAAGATTTTTTTCTAAATTGGATATTCTTTCATTTTTATCACCTAATCTTCTTTTGAATTTCCTTATTGCTTGAAGTACTCTGTCACAATCATAAGGCTTCAATATGTAATCCACAGCATTCTTTTCAAAAGCACTAAGGGCATGTTGATCATAAGCTGTAGAAAAAATTACTGAGGTAGTCAAATTAAGCTTATTGATTTTATCTGCAATCTCTAGTCCACTTAAAACAGGCATGTTTATATCTAAGAAAACTAAATCCGGCTCCTGAATTTTTATTTTTTCTAAAGCCTCTTGGGAATCTAAATACTTTCCTAGTATCTCCACATAGTCAAACTTTGAGATTATATATTCTAATTCATCAAGGGATGGCTTTTCATCGTCAACTAAAATTACTGTTATCATAACCTACCTCCGTTCATTGGAATTTCAAAAGTGATTGTGGTTCCTACATTTTTATTAGTAGTGATTTTTAATTCTTCATTATATATTGATTTAAGTCTTGAAATTACATTTATAAGTCCTACTCCTCTATCCGCACTATTATTATTCATTATTTCTATATTTTCCATACCTATACCATCATCTTCAACCTTAAATTTCATTAGATTTTCCTGTTTATTTATACATATTTTAACTAACCCCTTACCATTTTTATTTCTAATTCCATGTTTCACCGCATTCTCTACTAAGGGTTGGAAAATCAGCGGAGGAATCATCATATTAATATTATGATCAATATCATATTCAATAAACAATTTATCAGGAAACCTTGCTTTTTCAATACTTAGATATGCTTCTATATAACGAATTTCCTCCTCTATAGGAATAAAGGGATCACTATTTTTAAAACTAGTTCTCAAAAATATACTTAACTCTTGCAATAATCTTCTTGCTTCTTCTGGATTGGTTCTAGTTATAGACATTATTGCATTTAAAGAATTGAATAAAAAATGGGGTTTTATTTGAGCTCTTAAAGCCTTCAATTCTGCTTGTTCTCTAAGTTGTTTTTGAGTTTCTATATTTCCCAATTCAATTTGAGTAGAAAATAAATTTCCTAAGCCTTTAAGCAATTCAATATCTGATTTTAAAATAGCATTCTCTTTGTTTTTATATATTTTTAAAACACCTATTACTGAATCATTCATTTTAAGCGGAGCAACAATAACAGATTTTAAAGAACATTCAGTATTCTCACATCCAATTTGGTTTTTTCTCACTGCAAATTTTATTTCTCCCGTTTCTATACATTTTCTTGTAATATTCGTCCAAATGTCTCCCCCAGCTTTGTGATGATCTGCCCCCAATCCAATGTGAGCCAGGACCTTCTCCGTATCTGTAATGGATACTGCTGCATACTTAGTTATATTCTTTATTATATTAGCTGCTTTTTCAGCAGTGAGTTCATTAAGCCCTGTTCTAAAATATGGCAAGGTAAGATTGGCTATTTCTAGAGAAACTTGCGCTTTAAGAGCTGCTGCATTCTCATTTTCCATAATTATTTGTTGTATAAAAAGAAAAAATAAGCCAATCCCTAATGCATTTAAAAAAGTCATTGGAATAAATATTATCTTAACTAATTTTAAAGCTTCATAATATGGTTTTGCAATAATCAATATAATAATCATTTGTAATATTTCAACAACTAAACCTACAAAAATACCATAAATCCACTTCTTATCTTTGCTTTCTATATATTCCTTTGCATACCCTGCTATAATCCCCCCAAGCAAAGTAGAAATTCCGCATGAAATTGATGTAAGGTCCCCTCCTGTAGCAAAGAAGGCTCTATGAATCCCCGCAATCAAGCCAGAAACTGCTCCTACAACTGGCCCACCCAATAAGCCTGATACCACAATTGGTATTGTTCTTGAGTTTGCTATCCCTCCTGAGACTGGTGTTCCAAGCATTGTCATTAATATACCCATGAAGCCCCACAGTATAGCGAAAATTATATTTTCCTTAAATGTATATTTTATTTTTAACACATAATTCTTAAAAAACTTTGTTCTAGATATAAAAAAAGCAAACATTATTATTAGCCCAAGTCTTTCAAGTAAGTTAATTGATAGAGTAAGTATCACCTTCATTCCTCCTATTTTTCTTTTGTAAATATATTTTTTATATTAATAATTATATCTTATTCTATTAGTATTTGGTATTTATATTTAAAATACAAGAAATTAGCTTGAAATACTTGACTAATTCAAAATTTCCATTTATTTTTTTATGATTATAGCTTATAATAAGCATGGAGTAAAAAAAATTTATCAATTATTTTCCAACAGGATTTGATTGAAATTTAAGGTTATGGAGGTTACTTATGTTAGTTTCAGCAAAAGAAATGTTAAACAAAGCTAGAGATGGTAAGTATGCGGTGGGTCAATTCAATATCAACAATTTAGAATGGACTAAGGCAATTTTATTAACTGCTCAAGAAAACAATTCACCAGTTATCCTTGGTGTGTCTGAAGGCGCAGGCAAGTATATGGGTGGATATGATGCTGTAGTTGGAATGGTTAATGGATTACTTAAAGGATTAAACATTACAGTTCCAGTATCATTACATTTAGATCATGGTAGTTATGAAGGTGTTTTCCAAACAATCGAAGCTGGATTTTCTTCAGTAATGTTTGATGGTTCTCACTATTCAATCGAAGAAAATATAGAAAAAACAAAAGAGTTCGTAGCTTTAACAGCTTCTAAAGGTATTTCATTAGAAGCAGAAGTTGGTTCAATTGGTGGAGAAGAAGATGGAGTTGTTGGTGCTGGCGAAATCGCTGATGCAGCTGAATGTAAATTAATAGCTGATTTAGGCGTTACAATGCTTGCTGCTGGTATCGGAAATATTCACGGAAAATACCCTGAAAACTGGGCAGGACTTGATTTTACTGCTTTAGCTGCTATCAAAGATGCTACTGGAAATTCTCCACTAGTTTTACACGGTGGTACAGGAATTCCAGATGAAATGATCAAAGAAGCTATCTCTTTAGGAGTTGCTAAAATAAATGTTAACACTGAATTACAATTAGTATTTGCAGAAGCTACTCGTAAATACATCGAAGCTGGAAAAGACTTACAAGGAAAAGGATTTGACCCTCGTAAAGTATTAGCTCCTGGTTTTGAAGCAATAAAAGATATGGTTAAAATTAAAATGGATTTATTTGGTTCAACTAACCAAGCATAATTCAATTAGCTTTTAGATTATAAAAGCAGTTAAATTAGTTAAAAATTAAACAACCTAAATTTATCTTCTCTTTATAAGATAAATTTAGGTTGTTTTTGTTTTAAGTTTTCTTTTCTAAACATATAAATAATAAGGGAGAAAAATTTGTATTTATACAATTTTTTTCTTCCCTTATTTTATTATTATCGTTCTATCTTAATAAACCACAACTCTCAATGTTTCAAGGGCATCGTCACAAAGATGAACGTCTACAGTTTCGCCATTAAATACGTTTTGTGATAAATCTAACCCAATTTCTTTCATTAAATCTATTGTATCTTGGTCTTGATCTAGCCCTTTCTTTACTACCATACGAAATTCGTAAGTACTTCCATTCTTATTTAATTGTTTTGATATTTTTCTTTTGGATGTAGTCATGCCCGGTATAACCAGCATTGAGCTTGCTGCCGATATAATAAATCAAGATTCCATTAGAAAAATAATATTCTTAACTTCAAGTCCGGAATTTGCAGTAGAATCTTATTCTGTCAGTGCTTTTGACTATATATTAAAGCCTATTAAAAAGAACAAACTCTCTTTTGTTTTAGGAAAAGCTATCAATGATATTTATAGCGAAACAAAAAAATATATCATTGTCAAAACACAAATGGGTTTGTTTAAAATATTTATGCATGAGCTAATATATATTGATATTATAAAAAGAACTACATTTTTTCATCAAACAAACGGAGTTGTAATAGAAAGCATTGCTACTCTTTCTAAAGCTGAAGTAGTTTTATTAAAAGATAAACGTTTTATAAAGCCTCATCGTTCATATATTGTTAATTTAGACTATATCAAGAATTTATCACAGAATGGCTTTACTATGACAAACAACCATCTTATACCTATTTCAAGAAATGCTTTTAAAGAGGCAAAGCAGGCATATATAAATTATTCCTTTCAGCAAGAAGATTAATAAGGTCAATGTACATAAGTAAATTATTAGCAAAATCAAAAGTATATTTCAAATAAAAATAAGACTCAGCAGAGCTGAGGCTTATTTTTATTTGTTAAAACTTAATAATTTATAAGATGATGTTTGTTTTAAAGATTCCATTTTCTGATGTAAAGGAGCATACCCCATTGTATTTTTCTGCTATAGCTGCAATACTTTTTGTACCAATGCCATGATTTTCGGACTCATTTATTGGTATTTTATCAACAAACATGACTGTTCCTTCAAAGCTATTAGTTATTTTTATAAATAACTTATCCTTTTTAGTTTTGCAGATAATTTTTAAGATTTTATCATTTGTACTCTCAATATTAACTAAAGCATTTATAGCATTTTCAATGGCGTTTGAAAACACAAGGCAAAGATCCATATCTGATATAGCTAATTGCTTTGGAAGTTCAATATGAGTTTCAACTTCTATGTGCTCTTTCTTTGCTTTTGTAACATAGAAATGCATAATCAAATTAAGTGAATAATTACTGCAATAAGTTTCAACTGTAATACTATCAATACTTTTTTCAACCTCTGTAATGTATTTTTGTGCGGCTTCTTTGTTGTTGTCAGCAAGATAAGCATTTATAAGATTAAGATGGTGCCTCATATCATGTCGGTAAATGATAGTTTTTTCCTGAGATTCTTTTAATGCTTCCAAGTTTTGCTTTGATGCAGTTATTTGCATTTGCAGCAAGTTTTGTTCATTTTGTAGAGTTAGCTGTTCTCTTGTTTGTTTAAAAAGCCATAAAATCAAAATATAAGATACAATTGTAAATATAAGTCCTCGTATGCTTGGCACTAAAGTGTTTTGTGATATCACATCGCCCAAATTATACTTACCAGAGGAATAAGTAAGTATTGAGTAAGTTAGTGGTAGAACGCAAAAACCTAACCAACCTTTATCTGTGTTACGCAACATATAAAGAATATATGGTCTAAAATACCTGTAGGTAATAAAACCAGTAGGTATATATAGTATTAAGGAAATAACGTACATGATTTCCAAACTCAAACCAAAAAAACTGGAAATCAAAATCGCTATTAAAACTATTGATGAAACTAAAGCAATCACCGTCAAATGTACAAATGCTAACTTTATTCCTTTGTACTTTGATACAAAAATAAAGGCTATATATAGTGGAATCTGTGCTAGAAAGGTATATAGCTTCATAAAAGTTTCATATCCAAAATTTATCCAAACATAAGAATCAATGACAATCATTAAAATCACGAACAAGCCCATAAAATAAAGGTCTTTCTTGTGTTTAACTTCAAAGTCTATAAGCATACATACTACAATTGTCGCAAAAATAAGAGTAAGTACAATTCCGATTAAATCCATACTCCTTTCCACCTCACTTTAATATTTTAGTTCTATAAAACTCTCAAGTTATTAATATGCTTAACCACTTCTTAAATATCACCTTCAATATAGGCAACCTTTAGGTGAATTTAATATAATTTTATATTATTTTATAGAATAAATCAAACTATTAAAGGAATTACAGAAAAAACAAAGTATTTTTCTATTGAAGAGCCTTCATTGCAAGAGCAATAGCACCACATGTACCAGCTGACTGACCAAGTTCTGGATATACAATATATTCATCAATATTTTTCAATATTTCATTCTTTTGAACATATCCATTTAAAAGCTCTACAACATACTCTCTTATTTTAGGGAATATATGCTTTTGTTGCATAACTCCTCCACCCATAATTATTTTTTGTGGTGATAAGATCAAAATATAATTAACTAAAGCTTGAGCTAAATAATAAGCTTCAAAATCCCATCCTTGGTGATCACTTGGTATTTCATGTCCCTTTACACCCCATCTAGCTTCAATAGCTGGTCCTGCTGCTAACCCTTCTAAACAATCTTTGTGGAATGGGCATTTTCCTTCATAGGTATCCTCTTTATGTCTTCTTACAAATATATGTCCCATTTCTGGGTGAAGCAATCCGTGAACCAGATTATTTTCTACCACCGCTCCTGCACCTATACCTGTCCCAACTGTTATGTATAAGCACGATTGAAGTCCTTTAGCCGTTCCCCAAGTAAGTTCGCCTAATGCCGCTCCATTTACATCCGTATCAAATGCCTTTGGAACATTAAAATGTTTGTTCAACTCTTTAATTATATTATAATTGGACCAACCTACTTTTGGTGTAGAAGTGATAGAACCATAAGTTTGACTTTTTTTATCTGGATCTATTGGTCCAAAGGACCCTACTCCCATTGCAACAAATTCCTTATCTTTAAAAAACTCTATTACCTTTGCCATAGTTTCTTCTGGTGTAGTTGTAGGATAAGATTCCTTTTCAAGTACTTCTCCTTTTTCATTTCCAATAGCACAAACAAATTTTGTGCCCCCTGCTTCAATTGCTGCAAATAACATAATACTACCTCCAAACATGATTTGTTTTATTACTTAAAATTAAATTTTATCAATTACTTGGCTTACAACTCTTTATTGGTTCCAACTGGAATTCATTCTAAAGATTTCTAAGGATCTTAATTTTACACTTCCGTTTTTGCTGAATACTTCTACACTCTTTTCTTTACCCCAATTGGGGAATACTTGATCTGAAATAACATACATACCGTCATTTCCAAATACTTCAATCAAAGATGCATCTACAAATATTTTCAATTCAATTTCATTATATTCTTCCATTAACTCTACTTCATGAACTGCTGGGAAAGCTGGATCAAAACTAGTATTTCCTGAATTTCTTCTATCCAAAAATAATTTATTTTCCCTTGATTTATATCCAATCACAGTTTCACTTTCTTTTGTTTTTAAAACCTTAAACCCAAACTCTATTGCATCTTTCACTTCAAATCTTGCAACAATTTCCAATGATTCTCCTTGAATCCCTGTTAGAATATCTGTACCTGCTTCAATTTCAATATCCTCACCCTTAAAGATAGATTCTTTTAAAGTGCTTAATTGCTGTATAGGCTGTTGTGATAACCTTAATCCTTTTTTCGTATTAATGAGTTCTATAGTTCTAGGTATGCTCATGGAACTTTTCCAATTAGTAGTAGGAGTTTCTCTAGCATATCTCCAGTTACTCATCCAAGCAATCCAGATAGGTTTTTCTTCAACTTTAACATTACTCCAAGTAACCGCGGCATAAAAATCCGCACCATAATCAACCCAAAGAATCTCTTCTTTATTCATTGCTTTATCATCCTTTGTAAAAGTTATACCATCAAAATCTCCAATAAAATATAACATACCTGAACCACCAGCAGGCGTTTCGTAATCTTTTTTATTTACTCCATTGTTATCTCCAACACTCAACATTAATACCCATTTTTTCTTTTCTTCATAACCTTTAACTGGTACTTGAACTAAATCTGGACATTCAAATACACCTCTGTGTATATACTTTTCTTCAGCTCCAAAAGAACTTGCAAATGTCCAATTTATTAAGTTTGGTGATGTATAAATCTCAACTCTATCTTGAACTGCTAAGGGCATAATCCATTTGCATGTTTCTTCATGCCAGAAAACTTTTGGATCTCTAAAATCCGTTGTATTGGTTGGAAGTAAAACTGGGTTATTTTCATACATTGTCCATGTTCTACCCTTATCTTTACTATAAGCAATACTTTGAGCTTGATCCATACCTGGAACAACTTTATTGTCTGCATGTGTAAAAATTGCAACAATCCCTTCTCCAACATCATCAAATAGTCCTGATGTATTATCTTTATCCCAAACGGCACTTCCTGAAAATATCATTCCATTTTTATCTGGGGCAAGTGCTATAGGTAATTCTTCCCAACGAATTAAATCTTTACTAACCGCATGCCCCCAATGCATAGGACCCCAAACCGTATCATGTGGATAGTATTGATAAAACATATGATATTCACCTAAATAATAAATTAATCCATTAGGATCATTCATCCAATTTTTTAAAGGTGAATAATGAAATTGACCCCTATATTCTTCTTTATAATCTATTGCTACATCATTAGCATTAATTTTTTCTATTATAATTTCTCCCATAATGTCCTCCACTTGCTCATGAAATATTTTTATATTAGTAAAATCCCACCAAGAAATTCTTTAACATCGGAAACCAATTACTCATATAAATTTATTTATATCTTATCATTTATCTATATACTTTGCAGTAAAAACTTTACATTGAGCCGAGTAAAATATTCATTCTTCAGAGATTTTGGGGAGAGCTCAAAAACACCAAATTACAGCTCAATGGATAAAATATATGTTCTTAAGTCTCAGCATTTTGGTTTAAACCTTCTAATCCATTTACTAATTCACAATCTCGAAGAATTGCCTCAATCTTTTTCTTATTCCTTTGTTTATTAATCCAGTAAACAAAACCATGATCAGTCAATAAATTTTCTAAGAACATATCTACAACTTCTTCTTCCTTATATTTAGAATATTTAGAATAGTATGTAAGTATAGTCATTGTTTTTTCTGATATATTCCAAGTAACTTTTTTCTTTGCTATTTTAGGTTTTATATACTTCACAACTTTCCAACTCCTTCATTTTCTATTTAAATTATAAAATTTTTATGATAGTAAAACTGACTTTTTGTAAGCTCATTTTCAATACAAAAATCTTTTACTGTTTTTGAGCCTTGAAGGGAATCAAATTTATTTATATATTCCTCCCAGGTTGCATTATCTAATTTTCTAGCCATAGTTTATCCTCCCATCAATAATCTTATGAGATGATTTTATCAATGAGAGCACATTATATCTAGGTACTTAATTTTTGACGCTTACAGATAATTCTTTATTATTAGATATAAAAAAGACTGCAAATAAATTCGATTTTCAAATCTATTTACAGTCTTAGGCTTTTAATAAATATTACTTCTTCTTGATATAACTAGGTATAAAATTTATAAAGTCAAATCACCAAGTAAAAATCCATTATTAGATATTTATTCACTAAAAGATTAAAATTAGCATTTTATTTACCAGGACCGGTTCTTATAGTGAGAAATCTTTGCTGACGAGCTTGCTTGTGGAGCGGACAAGTTCTGACTTGCTAACTACATTAAAAACGTACTAATATCAACTATATAACCATTTTTAGCAGTTCCTATAAGTAATAATTTACTATCTTTTGAAAACTCAGAATATAATCCACTAGCTACTTTGAATTCTTTAATACACTTTGCATCCCTAACTCTAATTATTTTAACTGAGTTCAAGTAAGTTATAACTATATATTCTCCGTCATGTGACCAATTGAAATTACTAAAATATCCCGACCTTTTATCATCTAAGATGTACCTTGATATCTCTTTACTCATATTTTCATTTGTCAATATTAAGTGCTGGTTATCCAAATCATATAAAGCATACTTTTTTGAGACAGCATTATAGCTTATATCCCACCACTCCAATAATATTTCAGTCCTTATTTCCATTGGCTCATTCAATTCAAATGGATATTTCCACTTAAGAATATATGATGTAGAGTATTTGTTTCCATTTATTACCTGCATGTCCCTCTCAAAAATAGAAAATAAGTAAGAATTGTCGCTATTGCAATATTCAATTTTATTTACGAAACTATTTTTTAATAGCTTTAAATCTTTTACTTCGGAAGTTTCTAAATCAAGAGTTGATATCGTATTATTGTAACAATTGTATATTCCCAAAACAATTTTTCTATTATCAGGTGTAAAATAGATATTATAGTTTTGATAATCACTAGAATTTGTAACTTTATGAATTATAGATGAAAATTCACTTTCTATGTTAAAAACTCCAAGTTTTTTAATAGTACTTTCTGATGCAAATAATTTCTCATTATTAAATGCAAAAGCTATCTTACCTGGTTGCTTGATTTCTTTAAAACTATGAACTTCACTTAGTTCTTTCACATCTACAACAACGATTTGATTACCTGATACACTTACGATAAATTCCTCATGTGGTGAAAATTGAAGATAATTTGATTTTTTGAACTTTTTTATATAGTTAAAACTCTCCATAAATCCTCCTTAATTTTTACCATGGGGCAGCAGCATCTAAGGTCTTAACAAAAGCTCTTAATAATGCAAGAGCAGCATAAACATTGGTTCTTCTTTCTACTACTGTTTTCCCTCTATTAAATGCACTTATAACCATGCTATTTGCATAACCATAGTAGTCACTTGTATGCAATCTTCTGTGTAGGCTAGTCTTAATCGCAACCAAATTCGCCAAACTATTTAATTTAATCCCTACACGATCTAAAATAATTTGCGCCTGCCTTGCCCTTTAGTTAGTTCTTCCCTGAGCAACTAAATGATGTACCTCCTTTGGCGAACGATATTTTCTTGGTACAGCCCTTGCGAAGCTATCCGATACTCTTTTTGCCACGGTTCTTGCTTGCTTAGCTATCCAAGACCATCCACCTGATATACTACGGCCGACTTTATCCCACGGGACAAGAACTGCTATAGTAGCGACAGTAGCAACGCCAAGTATCAAGACACCCATTGGATTCCATGCATTTGAACCGCCAATAGCATAAGCACTGGCCAAAGCCATTGTCATCTCGCCATCAGAGTCAATATTATTTATTGCATTATTCACACAATATGCGTAAACATTATGTGATAACAACTCACCTGTATTACCAATCAATCCATCAGAATTAACAAACCTACCCCACTCCGGATTATAGTACGGTGCAACTTGTCGCATATTTTATGTAAGGTATGGTTTATAATAATGGTAACTCATTCCATTATTATAAACCACATTAGTAACTCCAATCTATTAAATTTATTTTTACTTCTATAAAAGTATCTGATTTTTTATGTTTTGAAAATATACTTGACTGTTTTGTATATTAGTAAGCCCAGTAGAAAAAACAAGTTTCTGCTAGGCTTACATTTCATATAAATATATTGTTTATATTCTATCTTTTACCATTTGAAAAGTTAGGCAAAATTTTATATCCTACCGCTATCAGTATGAATAATAAAATTATTCCAACACCAACTACCAATGCATTATCAAGGTACATCCCCGTAGCCATCACAACTACTGGTAAAATAATTATTAAACTAAAAAATGCTGCTACAAATTCTTTCATTAAGACTAAACCTAGCAGAATCAATAAACATATTGACATCCCTACATACATTACTAATTTTTGACCACTGACGCCAAAATAATTACCCATTACATTATATAATATCATTCCTACAATAGTTGATAATATGCCTATATTTTTCAAATTCTTCAAGTATTTTTCCTCCTATACCACCATTTTTTTGTTTCTTCAGCAACATAACTTATGCCAACACCTACTACAATACCACCCACAACAGCTAATCCTGAAATTCCTATTGCTGCTATTCCAACTGCTCCTGTTGCAATAACAACAGATGCTCCAATTCCTCCTATATAATAACCAGCCGCTGCAGATGCTCCAAAAGAAGCAGCATCAATTAATGCCCCCACTATCTTTCCTTGTACAAGATCTTCACCCACATCATATATTCCATAACCGATACCAATATAACCTGCTCTGCTGCCCCACTTTCTAAAAACTTCCTTAATCGGCATTTTATTATTTAAATAATATTTCACTGATGGTAATGTTTCTATTTTATGATATTTTAACTCCTTTACTAAACCCGCAATTACATTCCCAGTACCTACTGCAGTATTTACTTTAACATTTTTCTTCAATGCTTTCTGCTCTTTATTTCTTGCTATAGCAGGATTCATTAATTCACAAGAAACTTCTCTCATTTCTTGGGTCTCTTCAGCAACTGTAGCACTAATCATTTCTCTAAACCCCGAAGGATCACTCATATTAACGGGATTATTTTTAGAATACATAAATATATTATGAGATAATAAATCTCCAACATTTCCTGCTAATGCATCCGCATTCAACATGCGACAAAACTCTGGATTATAATACCTAGATTGAAGATAGTATAAACCTGTCTCAGAATCATAACGATATCCTCTATACCTATAAGGATTCTTAGCTCCAACAGTACTAGCCAAACTTCCAGTAGTTGAAATTAATTTACCCCAACTATCATAAGTATATTGTACTACAGTTGTCCCATTCTTATCAAATAACCCAATAATATCTCCTTGAGCATTTCTGATGTAATAGTATTCTGTTCCATTGAGGTCCATGCTCACTAATCTACCATTACTATCATAAGTATAGTGAATTGAATCTGTTCCATTTGTCTCAAAAGTTACTTTATCTCCTTCAAGATAATATTTTGTTGTAACTCCATTAACTGTTTTTTCTGTTCTGATGCCTTCATTATTATATTTATAAGAAATTGTATAACCATTTCCATTCATGGATTTTAATTGTCTTCCATGCTCCCAATCAAATGTCCATCCATTATAAAGATATAAAAAAGACTGCAAATAAATTAGGTTTTAATCTATTTGCAACTCTTGTTTTTTAACTGAGTCCAACCTCTCAAATCATTACATATTTCGGAAAGTATCGCACAACTTAGAAGTATCAAAATGTCATTTTAGTACTATTTAATTATGCCATTAATACTTATTCATCATGTATGATAAATAATATCAATACCTCCATCAACAAATCCAATTCCAATTGCAAATACCTCTTTAAGGATATTTGCATATTTGCCTTCATTAAGATATCTTATTACCATACTAGTGATATACTCCAATCCCTTTTCCCAAGACTCAATATCTTTAGTCCTTTTGATATAACAGATATCTTCACCAGTTGTAAAATAATCTGTACAAGCCCAATCAGCATCGTTTTCATCAAAATCATCAGAACCAATTAACTGAATATCGTAAGTTTCTTCTTCTCCTTCATACAAATTAAAATTAAAAGCAATGATTCCGCTGGCTAATTTCTGTCCTAAAATGCTATTTAACCAATCAGAAAATATTTTAAAATCATTTGCATGTTCCTTGGTAATAATCATTTTCGACCTCCTATTTATTACTAATTTCAAATATATAATTCAAGTAGTTTTTAATTCATTTAATAACCAAAGTTAATCTTAAATTATCTTAACTTCTGAAAAATCGAACCCTGTTAATCCATTATTCTCTATAAGATTCTTTACTTTTTCAGAAACAAAATTAACAAAATTATCTCCTTTTAACTTAAATATGTCATTACCTTTAATTACCTCTGATTTTAAAGTACGTTGTTTTACGAAAATAACTTTTTCATTCTCATCAATCTCAAACTCATCATATATGGAATGTTCCAAATCCAATGCATCTAATAAGTTACATATATTTAAAACAGAATACCCTTTTAATTTCTTTTGATTTAATTGATTTTCTACAGTAATATTCAAATATTGAATTCCCTCAATATTATTACTCTCCATAATATTCCGAAATCTATTCGAAACAAGAAACCAATCTAAATCATTGCATAGAAAATCAGTTGCTCTGTTCCCTTCATTAGGATCATATGTAAAAGTAATTCTATCATCCCATTTTTCAATACGAATTCCACTTTCAACATCATACTGCTCAAAACCATATAATTCATTAGAACTACAAATAATGATATCCTCATGATTTTCATAGTCAAAAAGTATCTCGTAATATTTCATAAATTATTTCCCTCCAATTTCTTACTTTTTATATAAAATATTTGGATCATTTATAACATCCTGTTTTAACCTATTAAATAATTTTAAAAATTTAGTTTTATCTCCTTTTGCAATTGAATGAATTCTTTTAATTTCTTTGAGAATATAATTATGATACGCATTAGTATGTCTTCCCTGATGAGGCATCAATGCTTTATTCCAATCTCCATTTAAATTTAAGCCATACTTACCTACAATTTTTTTAAACTGTGGTGTGAATAATTTATTTTTATTTGTAGCAAAATGGTGCATTTGTAAAGGCTTAAATACTCCCCTTAGTAGCTTTCCAATTAATTTTTGTCCTGGTTTTGACAATTGTCCAAATCCAGTTCCTCCAGGTATAAGAATTCCTATTAAGTCTAGTGCAGCTGATATATAGTCTCCTTTTGCTAAATCCATAGATACAAGCTGTAAATCTAGTTGTGTATCTGGTGATGCTGCAACAGCCGTTGCATATATATATGCTGCGTATACTATAGCAGGAGCTATAAATCCGCCTTCATCAGACTGATTAACTGGAGCATTAACGCAATATGCAAAAACATTATGCGACAATAATATACCTATATTTCCAGCTATCGCATCCGCATTAATAAACCTACCCCAAGAAGGATTATAGTACCTTGACTGTAAATAATACAAAGCAGTCTCTGTATCATAACGATATCCTCTATACCTATAAGGATTCTTAGCTCCAACAGTACTCGCCAAACTTCCAGTAGTGGAAACTAATTTTCCCCAGGAATCGTAAGTATATTGTACTACAGTTGCTCCGTTCTTATCAAATAGTCCAATGATATCTCTTTGAGTATTTCTAATATAGTAATATTCTACACCATTAAGATTCATTGATACAAGGTTATCTCCAGAATCGTAGGTGTAATAAATTGAATCCGTTCCATTTGACTCAAAAGTTACTTTATCTCCTTGAAGATGATATTTTGTTGTAACTCCATTAATTGTTTTTTCTGTTCTGATACCTTCATTATTATATTTATAAGAAATTGTATAACCATTCCCATTCATGGATTTTAGTTGTCTTCCATGCTCCCAATCAAATACCCAGTTATCATAAGTTAATGGATTTCCTATTGCATCATAAGTTATAGCATTTCCATCAAAGTTTGTTAGTTTATCTTTCCAGTTAGCCTCACCATAGGTATAGCTGTAGGTTTTAGTTGCCGTTCCTGGTGTTCCTGTTGTATAAGGATATTCTTTTTTGCTTGTTAGATTTCCACCTACGTCATAAGTGTAAACTATTGTTTTATTGAGAACTTGATTATCTTCTCTTTTTAATTCATTTAGTTCATTGTAAGTATATTTAATTTCCTTACTATTTTCGGTAATGGTTTCAATATTGCCATTGGCATCATACGTATAAGTGATTCCATTACCATTGTTTGTTATAGTACTCACTCTTGTAGTCGTTGAGTTTGCCACTGTTCCTGCTTCATATGCATAACCTGTAACAAAGATCGCTGTTCCTGTATTGATTGTTTTTGAGGTAAGCCTTCCAAGTATATCATAGTTAAAGCCAAGGTTATTTCCTGCATAAGCGATATTCTTTAATTTACTATCTTTATCATAAAGATATGTTGTTGAATATGAAGCTCCATTAATATTTTCTGCTATATTACTAATATTGTCCTCAATGTCATAATCATATTTCACACTATTTCCATCAGATTCAACTACTTTTCCAAGCCTTCCTGATAAGTCATAGATGTATTTATAATTAATTCCATTGACTAAATCTTCATGATACCCAAGATTTCCGTCTGCGTAGTATTGGTATTTGAATTCTTCTACGCCATTGTATTTTTCTCCAATTACTCTGTCTTCATCATCATAAACAGGTTCTTTATAATCCCCGTTACCATAGATTGATTTTAGAAATTTACTTGTTCTAGCTTCATATATATTTTGGATTAGATTCTGAGTTCCTACTTTTACATAAGTGTTGTTCCCAAGAGAATCATATTCAAATTTATAATTGAATCCGTTATGGGTTATTGTTTCAAGTTCATCATTTTTATATCCATAACTGTTTGTTATAACTTGCCCATCCACTGTTTTTGAAACTGAATCAAGGCGGTCTAGGTTAGGATCATAACCATAGGAAGTTGTATTTCCTTTAGCATCTACAACATTATCCAAAGTGCCTTTTGTTTCATTGTAATTATAGTCTACAGTGTTTCCTGATGAATCAGTTAATGTGTCTATATAGTTTTTATTTGCAGTATAGGTTGCAGTAGATTTTATAAATAATGTGTCATTCCCTATTTTTGAAGTAAGCGGGTTACCATTACTATCATAAGTAAAGGAATAAACTATATTTTCTGCTGATGTTGCATCTAAAATATTATGATTATCATCATAATTATAATTAAAATTATTTCCTGATGCATTTGTAGCTTTTACTAAATCATTATTTGTATTATATTCAAATGTACTATTTTCTTTAGCTAAATCACTTACTGAAGTTAAATTTCCATCAGCGTCATATACATAGCTTTGTCCAAATTCTTCTTTATATAGTTGCAATCCATCAAAATAAGCTGTATTTTCATTTTTGTAGTATAAGCAATAGAATTTTATGCTTTTATAATCTGCATCTGCAACTATTCTATCTGCTACATACTGCCAATCATTTGAATCCTGATTAAATGTAACTACTTCCCATTGCCATGTACCATCATTTTTTTCAATCCCTACATCCATAGCAAAGTATCTACCAGCGCTAAGTTTTACAGAATCTCCTTTTGCCCAACCTGCTACTACAAATACATCACCTGCTTTACCTGACATATTTAAGGTTTGATAAACATTTTTGCTTAATCCTGAGTTACCGTTGATTTTAAAAACTTTCTTTTGAGAATCTAGCTTTGTTGGATATGTGGAATCACTAGAAGTTACTAGCGTATCTCCACTATCAGTAGCCGCATTTTTGTTCCAGAAAGTTGGAGTTGTTGTACCATATATTAAATTTGGGTTTTCTAGCAGATTATATCTATTTGCAACAGTACCTTCTTCTAATTGTATAGCATCAAAATAAGCTATACCTGTTTCTTCTATTACCCCTAATCTTGCATATACTGCACCAGTAAGAGCATCTGCTGGTAAGTCAAATGTAACTTGAAGCCTTTGCCAGTCATTTGTTCCACTTATATAGTTAGATTCTATGGTTTTCCATGCTCCTGTGCTATCTTGATAATTTACAAATAAAGCAGCACCTTTTCCACTGGAGATGTTCTCAGTTTCCACATAAGCAGATAGAGTATAAGTTTTCCCTTTGTCAGGGTACATTATTTGCTGATAAAAATGTCTACTAGATGTATTCGTCTTATTTATCATTAAAGATTGTTTTCCTGAATAACTATGGGTAGTACTAATTGCTCCTGAACCAGTAGATCCTGTCCAATAACCCACAGTCCAATCCCCGGCTGCTTCAACATTATGGTTCTTTACATAATTCATTACTGATCTTTGTAATTTTGATTGATTGCTTAATTTGTTGTTATTAAACCCAGTATTATCATATTTGTAGTATTGAGCATTTCCTGCATCATCCCTAATAGAAATAGTATTACCTGCATCATTAAATTGATAAATATTTTTTTCTCCAGTATAGTCAGTAAACACTGTAGTATTATATCCATAATCAATGTTTAATTCTTGGCCAAGAGTCCCATCTATATTGCTTTCGGCTATTTTTTTTACACGATATGGCTTTACTGTATAATATGAGTAGGTCATTCTGTACCCATCATAATTTTTAGTTTCTGTTAAATTATTATTTGAGTCATAGTAGAAATTAGTAACTTTAGTGTCTGGATAAGTTATTGATGTCAATTTAGAGCTTGTATAACCGAAGGTTGTCTTTCTATTACTTGGATCTACTATTTCTTTAAGGGAGCCATCCCCATTTCTTGTTAAAGTGGTTGTTCTACCTGCACCATCTACTACTGATGTTAAGGCTCCACTAGTGTAATTGAGTTGAATGTAGTTTCCATTATTATCATATATTCTATAAAGTTGTGCAGCACTTGTAAAAGTGATTTCATTATCACCTTTGTCTTTTATTCTATATCTCTCATTGGTACTTTCTGAATGATAAGTCAGTGATATATTTAATCCGGATTCATCTTCATAATTATTCTCTGCTTCATTACGTTTTAAATAATGTTTAGTGCCATCTTCATCCGTATAAACGTAATATTCTACCCCTTCTATCATTTCCCATTTTATGGTTTGACTTAAATTTAATCTCCACCCAAGACCATATTTTATATCTGTGTCCCTATCGTTGCTGTTAAATACATGGTTTATAGCTACAGGCATTAAATTTCCATTCATGGATAAATCATTATGAGTAAATATTAAATTACCATTATAATCATTTACAAATCCTGTACCTGCTCTCCCTACAGTTTGGGAATGGTATGTCCAATAATCTTCAAGTCCTGAATTGTTTACATAACTTATTACAATTTGCGGTCTTGCTTCTGGTATTGTAGTATCTGAGGATCTATATTCAGTATAACCTGTTGATTCGTCATGGTTTTTTAGCATATAACCATAATTGGTTCCAGTTGAATGCCATTCTTTAACCATGGCTGTAACATCCCAGGAAAAATATTGTCCTGCAGTTCCATTTACAAGTTGATAATCTTCAATTTTTGAATCATAAGCTGCTTTATTATTCCATGTTATTGTGGATGAACTCCAGCTTCCTGTTACTCTATGCAAATCTACTTGCCTTGTAGTAGACGCATCATTATTTAACCATAATACCAGCTCTGCATCTGTAATTAAATCAGCAGTTGTTAGTTCCGTTGGCAGTTGAAAGGACATATAACTTCTATTTATTCCAGAAGTAGATCCATATCCTGTCTTTAAAATTGCACTAGTTTGATAATTCGTGCCGGCATAATTTTGAGATACATGCGCATCATATATATCATTAACATCAAGAGATGTTGTTAATGTAGGGTCTACATATATTGGATAAACTCTATCTTCACTGTTTACCCATTCATTGCTTGGAGTTATTATTAGCTCATAGCCCTTCTCATTTTCTTCTAATTTGATATCTATATCCTTGCTTTCTTCTCCATTTGAGTCATACATAAATGGTGCATCAATCACGAATATAATATTCTGTTTATCTTTACTATCATAAAAAGATATACTTTTGTCTTCATTGATTTGTGCAATTAAGTTCTTTGCATATAAATTAAATCTGAATTCAGGATTACTTGTTTTCTCATTAATAACTATTGTTTCTTTAAATTTATCAGGCTCAACATTGTATGTTAAATCAATATTATTATAAATATTTTTGAATATAACATTAGACTCAGCTTTAGTTACTGCTCTCTTCTTTTCGTTTTCACTTAGATTATTTAGCTTGCCCAAATCTTTTGCAACAATTTCTATCTGGCTGTTTTTATTTAAGTTATCATAAAATTTAGGATTTTCTTTTTTATCAGATGCTTTATTAGTTTTTTCTTCCTGTACTAAATTATTATCTTCTATCTCTGAATTTTCTTCTATCCCAGAATTATTTTCAGGTTCTGTAGTCCCTTCTGTCATATCCTCTGTCTGTTGCTCTTCATTTGCATTTGGTTCAATACTTTCATTTAATACTTCCTGCTCATTTGTATTAGGTTGGCTAGTTTCATTTATTTCACTAACCTGTTGGTCAACAGTTGGAGTGTTCTCAGTATTAATTTCTTCATTATTTTCAGTAATATTCTCTGTAGTACTTTCTGTAGTACTTTCTGTAGTAGTTTCTTCACTATTTTCGGTAATACTCTCTACATCAGAAGAAGTTTCACTGGTATTTATTTCATTTTGGCTATTTGCTTCAGATTCATTAGAATCATTTATTAAATTCCAATATACTTCGTACTTATCTTTCTTTATACTAACTAATTTATTAGAATCAATTGTCTTACCAAATTTTACTTTATAGCTGTTACTTTTATTTTGAAGCACACTATTATTATCCTCATCAGTAGTCTCAACTAATGAATTATCAACTTCTTCCCATTTACCATTATTATCATAATGAACCGAATATGGGTAAATCACAGCTTGATATGTATTATTTTCCATAAAAAAGTGCTTTACATTTCTTTCTCGCTTTTCAGTAACCTCCTTAATAATTTTAGCATCTTTTTTACTTGCATTAGTTTCAGCGCTACTAAATTGCGGCTCAACATAATCTTTATTCAGATTTTGTGCCAATACTGTAACAGGTAAAATATTGCACAAGAAAATACTGAGAAGGATTATAGCCAAATTGTTCTTGATGTTTTTCAATTTAATTCCCCCTTTGTTTTATATATGAATTCTATAAAAATATTGTAGAATAATATATAGGTAAATGCTTATTACCAATAATTACACATATATCAATATATTTCATGGTATTTTAATTTTATCTCCATATAATAGGACTTTCTGAGCAAATTATATTGGACGCTTTTTTTAAGATAAAAATTACACGAAGCTTTATATCACGACAACAATTTTATTTTCTTAATCTAAAAAAGCTAGTCAAAGTGATTCCCCATCACTCCAACTAGCTCTATAAATTCTCTTTTCAATTAAAACCTCTCCCTCTACCTAGTCAAGTAGATTAACGATAAATCTACCTCCATCATTAACTGTCATCTTATCTATTATCCTAAAAAGTAAATCCGTATCAAATAAAGCTTTTATAATTCTGCTAAAAAGTGCACACCCCACCATAAAAATGCACACCCCTATTTCAAAATCCATAAGGGTGTGCATCCAAATTATAAAATCCCTAAAATCCAAGCTTAAAATCCTAAAAATTCCTACTACAAATTCTCCAAAAAACACTGAAAACCCCTGAAATCAAGGGTTTTGCATTGTATCAATATTATCGTTCTTTTATGGTGGAGGCGAGGGGACACATATTCTATTGTTTCCAATAGTGCTGACTATATCTTTCACTTTCTAATTAAAGAAACTGCTCTGGCATCTTATAGAAGTTATATTATAGTTTTGAACTTCCATCCTAGTACTCCCTACTATCTTAAAGGATAACTTAGAAGTCTATAAGTCGATAAGTAGCTGTTGAGTTTCCTCACATACCACTTGGTATTGCCGTCGTCTTAACGTTACGGTTTCACCAATAAAGCCAGATTTTCACTTATGAATCACTCCATAAGGCGACTCTTATGAATCGAACCCCTGTCCGAAAACAGTGCCACTTTGGCATCTCCGAGCGCAGTCAGTAATTTGACATTCCCTCTATCTGACTCCTACTGACAGGATTCAGATTTCAGTAGCTTCATGAATTCCGTTCCTAAGTCAAAGCTTTCTTAGGCTCGGTTCCCCACTTCATGACGCCCTAATCCCAAGCCGTGGGCCTCCCGGGTAGGACGAGCAGCTATGCTAAGCTGCTAACGCTAAATTATCGTTTCCGTTTATAATTGTTCCTAGTTTTTTGATGCGGGACCAGGTCCCTCAGCTCGCTTCCAAAGCTCCACAAATCCCCGTCGAAAGCCATATACGCCCCCATGTTAGGTTTAATAGAGTTTTTGTAAACAAAAATCTTTATTAAATTTTAAAAAGTTTACTGCAAGACCTAGTTTACTACATAAGAATGATTTTGTCTACTGTAATTTTATGTTACTGCATCCTACTTTTCATTTCTCTGTCAATATTTCTCTTTGCATCTTTTTCTGCAATAGCTTGACGCTTATCATAATTTTTCTTACCTTTAGCTACTCCAAGCGCTAGTTTTACTTTACCCTTTTTTAAATATAAAGACAAAGGCACCAAAGTATATCCATCACGAGAAGTAAATCCTGCCAACATATCAATTTGTGATTTATGAAGAAGAAGTTTTCTTTCTCTTAATGGATCTTTATTAAATATGTTTCCTTGCTCATATGGACTAACATGCATTCCACATATAAATAGCTCACCATTTTTAATTTGTGCATAACTTTCTTTTAAATTAACTTTTCCAGCTCTTATTGATTTTACTTCCGTACCTACAAGAACTAATCCTGCTTCATAAGTTTCTTCAATAAAATAATCATGCCAAGCCTTTTTATTTTGAGCTAGCCTTTTTCCTTCACTACTTTTCTTATCCATCATATCACCTACTTCTCTTTTAGTATGCAGTATTAAATTATACACTTCTAGTATTTAACTGTCAATATTTATAACTTTAATTTCTAACAAAATAAAATATTGTAAATATTATTGATAAATTAATAGTGGGCGGGCATGGAAACCCGCCCCTACAAATCCTCAATACAATATAAAAATAATATTCTTTTAATCTTTTATAAATTTGAAGATTTTTGAAGAAAATCCGCCTTTATTGTCAATTGTACACTCTCAACTGTCAACTTATTTCTCCCTACTCTACTTCAACAATCCAACCTTCAGGAGCTTCTACATCCCCAAATTGAATTCCATAAAGTGTATCATACAATTTTTTAGTTACAGGGCCAACTTCTGTTTCACTATGGAATACATGAAGATTATCATTATGATTTATTCCTCCAATAGGAGTAATAACTGCCGCAGTACCACATGCCCCTGCTTCTTTAAATTCATCTAAGTTATCAATAAGTACATCTCTTTCTTCAACTTCCATTCCTAAATATTCTTTTGCAAGATACAATAAAGAATATTTTGTTATACTTGGAAGAATTGAAGGCGAATCTGGAGTTATAAACTTATTATCTTTAGTTATTCCAAAGAAATTTGCTGCTCCTACTTCTTCTATTTTTGTATGAGTTTTAGGATCTAAGTATATACAATCTGCAAAACCTTTATCTACTGCTATTTTATGCGGCATCATACTAGCAGCATAATTACCCCCAACTTTAGCAGCTCCAGTACCATGTGGCGCAGCTCTATCATAATCATTTGTTGTGAAATTAACTGGGCTTAATCCACCTTTAAAGTAAGGTCCAACTGGTATACAGAATATATAGAATATATATTCTGGTGCAGGACTAACCCCTATAGTGTTTCCCACTCCTACTACAAATGGTCTTAAATATAATGTAGCACCGGAACCATAAGGAGGTACATAAGCTTCGTTAGCTTTAACTACTTGTTTTACAGCGTCAATAAACTTTTCCTCTGACATTCCTGGCATCATTACTCTTTCACAGGAATTATTTAATCTTTTAGCATTTTGATCTGGTCTAAAAAGTTGAATTTTTCCTTCTTTTGTTCTATAGGCTTTTAAACCTTCAAAACATTGTTGCCCATAATGAAGGGCTGTAGCACCTTCTTCTATATAGAATTTATTATCTTCTACTAATTGACCTTCATCCCATTCTCCATCTTTCCATCTTGAAATATAACGAAAATCAGTTTTAATATAACTAAACCCCAAATTACTCCAATCAATATTCACTTCTTTTGCCATAAAATATCCCCTCCATTTTTTATTAATTATAACCCCTGCTAAATTAAAAATATAAATTATTACTATATATACTATTACATATATTATATAATTTCAACATATTTATGATTATTCTTCCAAATCTAATTCTTCATCCTCCATAATATCCATCAAATCATCTTTTTCTTTAACAAGATCAAAATAAATATCATGATTATCTAAGTCTACTCTTGTAACTATAATTTTAACTGGATCACCAAGTTTGTAGACGTTCTTAGTTCTTTCACCCATTAAACATAAATGTTGTTCATCAAAAATATAATAATCATCTTCCAAACTACTTATATGAATTAAACCTTCTACGGTATTAGGTAGTTCTACAAACATACCAAAATTAGTAACTGAGGAAATTATACCTTCATAAGTATTATTTACTCTTTCACTCATATATTCAGCTTTCTTTAAATCATCAACTTCTCTTTCTGCTTCTTGTGCTATACGCTCCATATCGGAAGATTGTACTGAAGCATATTCCACTGCACTCTTCAAACTTATTGTTCTTTTCTCATCTATACTTCCATTAATAAATTCTTTAATTATTCTATGAATAATTAAATCTGGATATCTTCTAATAGGAGATGTAAAGTGACAATAATACTTTGCTGCAAGACCAAAGTGACCTACTGATTGTGGTGAATACTTGGCTTTCATCATAGATCTAAGCAATAATGTGTTTACAACAGTTTCTTCCTTCTGCCCTCTAACTTTTTCTACAACACTTTGAAGTACTTTTGGATGAATTTCGTTTTTAAACTTTACCGAATAGCCTAAGTTATATGCGAATTCATTAAATTTTTGTAGTTTTTCCTCGTTAGGTTCTTCGTGAATTCTATAAACAAATGGAGTATTGGACCAATACATATATTCAGCTATAGTTTCATTACATACTAACATAAACTCTTCTATAATTCTGTTAGCAATAGCTCTTTCATATGGCTTAATATCAATTGGTTTTCCCATTTCATTTAAAATGATTTTACATTCTTCAAAATCGAAATCAATGGCTCCTCTTTTTAATCTTTTACCATTAAGAATCTTACATAATTCTTCCATAGTTTTGAAATCTTCTATTAAGTAATCGTACTTCTTTATAAGTTCTTCATCTTTATCTCTTAAAATGCTTGTTACATCAGAATAAGTCATTCTCTCATCAGTTCTAATAATTGTTTCTGCTATTCTGGAATCAACTACTTTACCTTCATTATTAATCTGCATAAAACAAGTCAGTGCCAATCTATCTACTTTTGGATTTAAACTACATATCCCATTTGATAATTCCTTTGGTAACATAGGAATAACTCTATCTATTAAATACACTGAAGTTCCTCTTTTTAAAGCTTCCTTATCTAAAGGATTTTTCTCTCTTACATAAAAAGATACATCTGCAATATGAACTCCTAATAAGTAATTTCCATTTTTTAATTTTTCGATGGATACTGCATCATCTAAATCTTTTGCATCTGACCCATCTATTGTTATCATTCTTACTTCTCTTAAATCTTCTCTTCTTTTATATTCTTTTTCTGGTATTTCAGATGGTATTTCTTCTGCAAATCTTTGAACTTTTTCCGGAAAATATTCTGGCAAACTATACTTTTTAATTATTGTAAGTATATCTATACCTTGTTCTCCTTTTTTACCTAGAATATCAACAATTTTTCCTTCAGGGTTTCTTCTATTATCGGGCCAACTTGTTATCTCAACAATTACTATATCCTTATGAGAAGCTCCTTTTGTATCACTTTTAGCCACAAAAATATCTTGAAAAATTCTTTTTTCTTCTGGCACTACAAATCCAAAATTTTGACTTTCTTCAAAAGTTCCAATAATTCTTGTATTTGCTCTTTCAATTACTCTAACAATCTCACCTTCGCGTTTTTTACCATTATTTTGTTCTCTTGTTACTTTAGCTATTACTTTATCACCATTCATAGCACCATTCATAAATGATGATGTTATAAATACATCCGGACTTTCATCTTGAGGAATTACAAATCCAAAACCCTTTTGATGCCCTTGTAGTTTTCCAACAACTAAGCCCATTTTTTCAGGTAATCCAAATAATTTTTTCCTATTTTTTATTACCAATCCTTCTTCTATCATTTCTCTTAAAGTTGATTTAAAATCTTCTATTTCACCTTTTTTAATACCAAATATATATGCTAATTCTTTTAGATTCATAGGTTTATAAGCCTGTTCTTCCATGAAAGCTAAAATGATTTTTTTCATATCCATAATATTTCCTCCTATTTTACATACTCTCTTTATTTTTAACCTATTTAAAATAAATATACAAATTTTTCTTTAAATATATCTATAGTATACACCATTTTTTAGTAAACGGCCACAATAAAAGATAGTGCACCATTCACAGTACACTATTCACTTTGTCTTTTTTCACATTAAAAAAGCAACCCTTTCGGGCTGCTTCTGCTTATTTAGTGAATAATTTTATTAATATTCCGCCGTATTGATATAATACTGGTGCGAATACTAAAGAAACTATAGTCATAAGTTTTATTAATATATTCATAGCAGGACCTGATGTATCTTTAAATGGGTCACCTACTGTATCTCCAACAACTGCTGCTTTATGAGCATCGCTTCCTTTACCACCGTGAGCTCCGCCCTCGATGTATTTTTTAGCGTTGTCCCATGCTCCACCAGCATTAGCCATCATTATAGCCATTAAAACACCTGAAGCTACTGCCCCAGCTATTAAACCACCTAGTGCTTCAACTCCTAATAAGAAACCAACCGCTATAGGAACTACTATTGCAAGTACTCCTGGTAACATCATTTCTTTAAGAGCGGCTGTAGTTGAAATATCAACACATTTCTTGTAATCTGGAGTTGCAGTACCTTCCATTAAACCAGGAATGTTTTTAAATTGATATCTAACTTCTTCAATCATTTCAAATGCTGCTTTACCAACAGATTCCATAGTTAAAGCACCAAATAAAAATGGAAGCATAGCTCCTATTAACAATCCAACTAAAGTAACTGGAGTTAATAAATCAATTTTATCTAATTTAGTAGCTTGAGCATAAGAAGCAAATAATGCTAATGCTGTTAAAGCTGCTGAACCAATAGCAAATCCTTTACCAATGGCTGCTGTTGTGTTACCAACTGAGTCAAGTTTGTCTGTTACTTCTCTTACAGAGTGAGGTAACTCAGCCATTTCAGCAATACCACCAGCATTATCAGCGATCGGACCATATGCATCAACCGCAACTGTTAAACCAGTTGTTGATAACATACCAATAGCCGCTAAAGCTATACCATATAAACCCATTGAAGCATCAGTTCCGCCACCCATAATATAGAAAGCAACTAAAACTCCTACAGCAATAAATATGATAGGTAACATTGTAGAATACATACCTATTCCTAATCCAGAGATTATTGTAGTGGCAGCTCCTGTTTCTGTTTGTTTTCCAATTTTTTGTACATATTTATATTGGTCAGAAGTGTACATTTCTGTAACTTTACCAATTAACATACCCACTGCAAGTCCTGCAACTATAGCACCAAAAGCTCTCATACTATTAAAAGTAGTCATACTTAAAACAGCTGCAGCAATTATAACAAGAACTCCACCAATATATGTACCAGAGTTTAATGCTTTTTGAGGATTTTCACTTTTGCTTTTTCTAGCTATAAATATACCTATTATAGAAGCAAATATTCCAAGTGAAGCCAAAACAAGTGGGAATAATATTTTGTTTGAATCTCCTTCAAATAAAAAGAATCCTAAAGTTAATGCTGATATTAATGAACCAACATATGATTCAAATAAGTCTGCACCCATACCAGCAACGTCTCCAACATTGTCTCCAACGTTATCTGCTATAACTGCAGGGTTTCTTGGGTCATCTTCTGGAATTCCAGCTTCAACCTTACCAACTAAGTCAGCTCCAACGTCAGCAGCTTTTGTATAAATCCCACCACCAACACGAGCAAATAATGCAATTGAACTAGCTCCTAAGCCAAAACCTGTTATAACTGAAATATCTTTTGTTCCAAATAACATATAAAATACTGTTAATCCTAGAACTCCAAGACCAACAACTGCCATACCCATTACAGCACCACCAGAAAAAGCAATTTCTAAAGCTTTGCTTTGTCCGCTTCTAGCTGCTTCAGCAGTTCTTACATTAGCTTTTGTAGCAACTTGCATACCGAAGTATCCTGCTGCTATTGAGAATAAAGCACCAAAAATAAAACATATAGCTGTTGTTAAATTAATAAAAATAGCTAAAATAATTGCTACTACTGCTACAAAAATCGCTAAGTATTTGTACTCTCTTTTTAAGAAAGCCATTGCACCCTCATGTATGTAACCCGCGATTTCTTGCATTCTTTCATTTCCAGCACTTTCTTTAGTAATACCGTTGCTTAATACAACAGCAAAAATTAAAGCACAAATTGCTGACACAAATGGTAATAAATAATTCACCCTAATTCCTCCTTATATATAACCTTATTTTATAACCTTATTACATTCACTACATAACCTTATTATTTTTACTATATACCTTTATTTTACTATACTTATAAGACTAGTTAAAATAATAAATAGTACCGCTAAGACAACTGTTGCTTTTGCTAACATTGATTCTTTTGTTTTTGTTTTATTTTTAGATAGAAAAGTTTCTGCACCTGATGATACTAAATTAAATCCGTCTGTTTTAGATGGTTGAAGCATCACTGAAATTATTAAAAGCACTGAAACGATTACTAATAAAACAACTAAAAATGTATGCATTGATATACACCTCCTCAATTAATTGCAAAATAGTAAGTATTATACTCACATTAATATTTATCAAACTTTATTTTATCACACGAAAAAATAAATTACAATGTATTTATTTCATTGCAATTTTCTTATAAATACCTTTGTTTAATTTATCAACGTATATATCAAAACATATCAAAAATCATACTTTTTATTGTTTAAAAAGCTAAAGAAAATCAAAGGTGATTTCCTTTAGCTTTCATATTAATTGTAAATTATTTTTTTATGCTGAAGAATGCATCCATTCCTCTATATTCACCCATAACGCCTAATTCTTCTTCAATTCTTAGTAATTGGTTGTATTTAGCTACTCTTTCAGATCTGCATGGAGCACCAGTTTTGATTTGACCAGCATTTGTTGCTACAACTAAATCAGCTATTGTAGAATCTTCTGTTTCACCAGATCTGTGAGATACTACTGAAGTATATCCAGCTCTAGAAGCCATTTCGATAGAATTTAAAGTTTCAGTTAAAGTACCGATTTGGTTTAATTTGATTAAGATAGAGTTAGCTGTTTCTCTTTCAATACCCATTGCAAGTCTTTCAGTGTTAGTAACGAATAAATCGTCTCCTACTAATTGGATTTTTCCACCTAATTTTTCAGTTATGAACTTCCAGCCAGCCCAATCTTCTTCAGCCATACCATCTTCAATAGAGATAATTGGATATTTGTTTACTAAATCAACATAGAAATCAGCCATTTGCTCTGGAGTTAAAGTTTTACCTTCTCCTTTTAATTCATACATTTGAGTTTCAGTGTTGAAGAACTCAGAAGATGCTGGGTCAAGAGCTATATAGATATCTTTTCCTGGAGTATATCCAGCTTTTTCGATAGCTTCAATGATTATAGCTATAGCTGCTTCGTTGCTTTCTAAGTCTGGAGCGAATCCACCTTCGTCGCCTACTCCTGTAGATAATCCTTTTTTCTTTAATAATGATTTTAATGCGTGGTAAACTTCTGCAGACATTCTTAAAGCTTCTGAGAATGAAGCAGCTCCTACAGGCATAACCATGAATTCTTGTAAATCCACGTTGTTATCAGCATGAGATCCACCATTCATGATGTTCATCATTGGAACTGGTAATACTTTAGCATTTACTCCACCTATGTATTGGTAAAGGCTCATTCCTAAAGATTCAGCTGCTGCTCTAGCACATGCTAAAGAAACACCTAACATAGCATTAGCACCTAATTTAGCTTTGTTTGGAGTACCATCTAAAGCGATCATAGCTTTATCGATAGCAACTTGATCCATAACGTTCATTCCGATGATTTCATCAGCAATTAAAGTATTTACATTTTCAACAGCTTTTAAAACACCTTTTCCTACGTATACAGAATCATCTTCATCTCTTAATTCTACTGCTTCAAATATACCAGTAGATGCTCCTGATGGAACTGCTGCTCTTCCTACTGTGTTATCTTCTAAAGTAACTTCAACCTCAACTGTTGGGTTCCCTCTTGAGTCTAAGATTTGTCTAGCATAAACGTCCATAATTTCTAAATGTAATTTCATTTTTGTTCCTCCTAATTTTTATATTAATTTTTTATTACTCAGCTATTAAAGATTTTCCAGTCATTTCTGCTGGTACTTCTTGTTTCATTGCTTGAAGCAATGTTGGTGCGATATCAGCTAAGATACCACCTTCTCTTAAAGTTTCCTTTTTTGCATCATTAGATACATAAATGAATGGTACAGGATTTGTTGTATGAGCAGTCATTGGTTTTCCATTAGAATAATCAATCATTTGTTCTGAGTTACCATGGTCAGCCGTAATAAATACTGTTCCATCTTTCTCAAGAATTTTATTAACTACTTTTCCAAGACACTCATCTACAACGCTAATAGCTTTAGCTGCAGCTTCTATTACTCCAGTATGACCAACCATATCTGGATTTGCATAATTAAGAATTATTAAGTCATATTTGTCTGAATCTATTCTCTTTAATAACTCATCTGTTACTTGATATGCGCTCATTTCAGGCTTCAAGTCATAAGTTGCAACTTTTGGAGAAGCTATTAATGCTCTATCTTCATTGGCATTTGGAGCCTCAACTCCACCATTGAAGAAGAAAGTTACATGAGCATATTTTTCAGTTTCAGCTATTCTTAATTGGTTTAATCCTAATTTACTTACATACTCACCTAAAGTATTTGTATAATCATCAGGTTTATACGCTACATAAACATTTTCCATAGTTTTATCATATTGAGTTAATGTTACATAAGTTAAGTCTAAAGTTTTTCTTTCAAAGCCTTCAAAAACTTTATCATTTATTGCTCTAGTTATTTCTCTAGCTCTATCTGGTCTGAAATTAAAGAAAATAACAGAATCTTTGTCTTTTATTGTATCAAGTGGCTTACCATCTTCAACAATAACTGTAGGCAATACAAATTCATCTTCTTTATTATCATGATAAGAATCTTTTATTGCTTTTACTGCACTTTCTGAGAACTCTCCTTCTCCATTAACCAATGCGTTATAAGCAAGTTCAACTCTTTCCCATCTATTATCTCTATCCATAGCATAGTATCTACCACTCAAAGTAGCAACTTTACCCACACCTATTTCCTTCATGTAAGCTTCTATTTCTTCAATAAATCCTGCTGCTGAAGAAGGTGGTGTGTCTCTTCCATCTAAAAAAGCATGAAGATATACTTTTTCTAAGTTATTGATTTTTGCAAGTTTAAGCAGTGCTTTAACATGCTCAAGATGTGAATGCACTCCACCATCTGAAAGTAATCCTAAAAGATGTAGTGAAGAATTATTTTCTTTTGCATTATTTACCGCTTTTAATAAAGCTTCGTTTTCAAAAAAGTCTCCATCTTTTATGGACTTAGTAACTTTTGTAAGTGCTTGATATATAACTCTACCTGCCCCGATATTTAAGTGACCAACTTCTGAGTTACCCATTTGACCATCTGGCAATCCTACAGAAAGTCCACTAGCTCCGATACTTGTATGAGGATACTCATTCCAAAGTTTATCAAAATTACTTGTGTTAGCTAATTTGATTGCATTGCCTTCTTCTTCATTAGAGCATCCGTAACCATCTAATATCATAAGCATTACTGGCTTTTTAGTCATTTTCCCACCCCCATGTTCTTTTGTTTTATTTCATTTATATAATAACATATATTTAAGATTTTTGGCGTTTTTCTGCTAAATTTAACAGTTTATTTATCAAAATTAACTATTGCTGCAAAATCTTTTGCATTTAAAGAAGCTCCACCAATTAATCCACCGTCTATATGTGGTTGAGTCATTTGTTCTTTTATTGTATCTGGTTTTACAGAACCACCGTATTGAATTCTAATTTTTTCAGCAACTTCTCCACCAAACATAGATTCAACAGTTTTTCTACAAAAAGCAATAGTTTCATTAGCTTGCTCAGATGTAGCTGTTTTTCCTGTTCCAATAGCCCAAATTGGTTCATATGCAATAACCATTTCAGCTACTTGTGCTTCTTCTAGACCTGCTAAATCAATTTTAATTTGTTTTCCCAAAACTTCTTCTGTAATGTTTCCTTCTCTTTCTTCAAGAGTTTCTCCAATACATAAAATAGGAATTAATTTATGTTCAAAAGCTTTTTTAAGTTTTTTGTTTAAAGCTTCATCTGTTTCTCCAAAGTAAGTTCTTCTTTCACTATGTCCTAAAACTACATATTTAACTCCAAGCTCTGCTAACATTGATGGAGCAATTTCTCCTGTGAAAGCACCATTTTCTTCAAAATGCATATTTTGAGCTCCAACAGCTATATTTGAATCAGCAGTAGCTTTCACTACAGCATCCAAACTAACAGCAGTAGGACAAACTACTACTTCACAATTTGCATCTTTAACTAATGGTTTTAAAGCTTCTATTAATTCTAATCCTTGAGAAACTGTGTTATTCATTTTCCAGTTTCCTGCAATTATAGGTGTTCTCATTTTAAACCCTCCTAAATATTAGTATTATTTATCTGTTAAAGCTGTAATTCCTGGTAAGTCTTTACCTTCTAAGAATTCTAGTGAAGCTCCACCACCAGTAGAGATGTGAGACATTTTATCACCAAATCCTAATATATTAACTGCAGCAGCTGAATCTCCACCACCAATAACTGTTGTTGCATCTGCATTAGCCATAGCCTGTGCAACTGCAATTGTTCCTTTATTGAAGTTTTCAAATTCAAATACTCCCATAGGACCATTCCAAATAACAGTTTTAGCATCTTTGATAGCATCAGCATATAAAACTTCTGTCTTAGGACCAATATCTAATCCCATAAATCCAGCTTCAATATTTTCATTATCAGTAACTACAGCCTCAACATCTGAAAATGAAGAAGCAACTCTATGATCCACTGGTAGTAAGAATTTAACACCTTTAGCTTCAGCTTTTTCAATCATTTCTTTAGCATAATCTAATCTATCTGCTTCAACTAAAGAAGTTCCTATTTCATATCCTTGTGCTTTTAAGAATGTATATGCCATTCCTCCACCTATGATTATAGTGTCGGCTTTGTCTAATAGATTGTTTATAACAGCAATCTTATCTGAAACCTTAGCTCCACCTAATATAGTAACAAAAGGTCTAACTGGAGTATTTACTGCTTCTCCTAAAAATTTCAATTCCTTTTGAATTAAATATCCACATACAGCAGTATCTACAAATTTAGTAACTCCTTCAGTTGATGAATGAGCTCTGTGAGCAGTTCCAAAAGCATCATTTACATAAATATCGCAAAGACTTGCTAATTCTTTAGATAAATCTTCTCCATTTTTACTTTCTTCTTTTCTACATCTAGTGTTTTCTAATAGTACAACGTCTCCGTCTTTCATTTCTGCAACAGCTTTTCTAGCATTTTCTCCAACTACTTCTTCATCTCTTGCAAAAACAACTTGTTGGTCAAGCATTTCGCTTAATCTTACGCCAACTGGTGCTAAAGTCTTAGAAGCATCTTTTCCTAAGTGTGAACAAAGTATAACTTTTGCTTTATTATCTATTAAATATTTAATTGTTGGCATAGCTCCAACTAATCTATTTTCGTCAGTTATAACACCATCTTTTAATGGTACGTTAAAATCACATCTTACTAAAACTTTTTTACCATTAACTTGAACATCTTCAATAGTCTTTTTATTAAAACTCATTAGAATACACTCCTCATTATTAAAATTTAAAAGGTCTAGCCTTATAGCCTTAACTACAAAACCAGACCTATAAAATTGTCTATACTAAGTATTAATTACTTTTATTTAACTATCTTGTTACGAAATATTTTAAAGTTCTGATTAATTGGTTAGTATATGACATTTCATTGTCGTACCAAGCAGCAACTTTAACTAATTGCTCTCCGCCTGCTTCCATAACTCTTGTTTGCGTTCCATCAAATAATGATCCAAAGCTAATTCCGATTATATCAGTAGATACTAATTCTTCTTCAGTATATCCAAATGATTCGTTACTAGCAGCTTTCATAGCTTCATTGATTTCTTCAGCAGTTACTTTTTTATCTAAAGTAACAACTAATTCAGTTAATGAACCAGTTATAACTGGAACTCTTTGAGCACCACCATCTAATTTTCCTTTTAATTCTGGAATAACTAATCCTATTGCTTTAGCAGCACCAGTTGTGTTTGGAACTATTGATGCAGCAGCTGCTCTAGCTCTTCTTAAATCATTTTTTGCGTGAGGAGCATCTAAAGTGTTTTGGTCATTAGTGTAAGCATGGATAGTAGTCATAAATCCTTTTTGAATTCCGAACTGATCATTTAAAACTTTAGCCATTGGAGCTAAACAGTTTGTAGTACAAGAAGCACCAGAAATAACAGTTTCTGTTCCATCTAATACATCATTGTTTACATTAAATACAACTGTTTTTAAATCTCCAGTTGCAGGAGCTGAAATAACAACTTTCTTAGCGCCAGCTTCTAAATGAAGACCAGCTTTTTCTTGAGATGTGAAGAATCCAGTACACTCTAAAACTACGTCTACTTTTAATTCTGCCCATGGTAAGTTTGCAGGGTTTCTATCTGCAACAACTTTGATTTCTTTTCCGTTAACTACGAAAGATCCTTCTTTAACTTCTATTTCTCCATCAAATCTTCCTTGTGCTGAATCATATTTAAATAAGTGTGCTAAAGTTTTAGCATCTGTTAAGTCATTGATTGCAACAACATTAAACTCAGGGTTGTTAATCATTAATCTTAATGCCAATCTTCCTATTCTTCCAAAACCATTAATCGCTACATTTACCATTTACAATTACCTCCTAATATTTGTTTAATAAATTTATGTTAATGTTTATACATAACTTAGTTTGATGTTTCTCTTTCACTTAAAATTTTCATAATTTCCATAGCTGCACCTTCATCGGTGAATAATATGCTATTCTTACTATACATTTCTGTGGCAATTATGGCTTTTGCTTTTCTCTTACCACCAGCTATAGCAATGGAAGTCTCCACGTTTGTCATTTGTTCATTTTTGATACCTATAGTTGGTGTAGAAAAAATTATCTCACCTTCTATATTAAAGTAACAGCCAAATGCTTCTCCTACTGCTCCTAATTGTTCTAATTTTTCAACTATTTCCTTACCTAATCCTCTTTTTTCTGCCATTTTTGTAGCTCTTCCAATACCATATATAAGTATATCTGCATTATTAATTAAATCTAATACTTCCATAATACTTTTTTCTTTTTGTATTGTTTTTAAAGCAGAATCACTTAGATTATCTGGAACATGTAGCATTTTGTATCTTGCATCTAGCTTATTAGCTAATTTTGCAGCTATAGTATTAGATTGAACATCAACATTTCCACCTATACCACCTCTAGCCGGCACTACCATTATATCATTTTTTGACCTAATATGGGGTATATTATCAATAATTTTTTTTACTGATGACCCTCCTGTCAATGCAATTATATTATTATCTTTTAATCTTTCTTTTATGTAACTTGCTGCAGTTTTTCCTATTTCATTTAAAACTATCTCATTATCATCTGCATTTCCTGGAACTATAAATACCTTTTTTACATTTAAATTTTTTTCTAAAAATTCTTCAATTTCATGTAATCCTCTAAGGTCATGTATAAGTTCTTTTAATTTATCTACTACTTCTTCACCTTCTTCAGTAACTTTCATACCTTCTGAAGTAATATCTATTAAATTCTGTTTTTTCAAAAAATTTATTTCGGTACGAACTATTCTTTCACTCATTCCTAATAAATTTGATAACATTCTTCTTCCTACAGGAGCATTATAATAAATAGTTCTAAGTATAGAATATCTTTTTTGAAGAACTTCTAAAAGTTCCGGCATAATTTTTTGCTGTAAACTTAAGATTTCATACACTTCAAACACTCCCTGGCTTTTTTTTGTCCCGGGATATACATTTATGTCCCATGAATATTATTATAAGCTATAAAGAGAAATTTTTAAATAGTTTTTTGAAAAAAAAAAAAAAAATTAACAAAAAGAATTCTTTTTGTTAATATCTCTTTCTTTTACTAGAAGATTTTATTTCTAATTCCTCTCTATATTTAGCTACAGTCCTTCTTGATATATTGAAATTCTTTTCTTTTAACAAATCACAGATTTTTTGATCTGAGTAAGGTTTCTTACTATCTTCACTTTCTACAATATTCTTTATTTCTTTTTTTATAATTAGTGTAGAAACATTGTCATCATAATTATTTTGAGCTATTCCTGTAATAAATAAATCTTTAATTTTTATTGTTCCTTTATCAGTGTATACATACTTATCTCTTATAGCTCTACTAACTGTAGATTCATGAATTTGTAGCATTTCCGCTAATTCTTTTAAAGTTAAAGGTTTTAAATATTTCTCTCCCATATCAAAATAATCTCTTTGAACTTCCACAAGTTTAGTTAGAATTCTAAATATGGTGCTTTCTCTTTGATTAATACTTTTAATTAAAAACAAAGCACTATTTATCTTATCTTTAACATACTTAACCGTTTTTTCGTCTTCATCATTATAAATTATATTTTTATAAGTTTTATTAATATTTAATTTAGGTATTTCATCATTATTCATAATAACAAAATACTCATCATTAATTTTTTTTATGTGAGCCTCTGGTGAAATATAATTAGTCTCTTCCCCTGTATAAAAACCTCTTGAAGGTTTTGGTTCTAAAGTTTTAATTATATCTCCATATCTTTGCGCTTCTTGAATTGAAATATTAAGTTCTTTTGCTATTACTGCATATTTGTTATCAGCCATTGATTGTAGATAATTTTCTACAATTAGATAAATTTCCTTATCCGTTATTTGCTTTTTGTTCAATTGTATTTTTAAACACTCTATTAAATTAACCCCACCTATTCCCGGTGGATCCAAAGAATGTATTACCTTTAAAGCTTCCTCAACTGTACTTATTTCTACATTTAATTCTTCAGCTAAAATATTTTTATTTGTATAAAGATATCCCCTAGAGTCAATATCTTCCACTATATACATGCATAGATATTTTAAAGATTCACTTAAATTTAAATCGATTACTTGTTCTATTAAATATTCTTTCAATGATTTCTTAGCACTTATAAAAGTAAAAGGCGATACTTCTTCTTCATTATTTACATAATAATTTTTATTGGAATAATTAAAATCATCATCTAAATATTTTATAAGTTCTTTATAGTCTATATCATCTTTCTTCTCTTTTGATTTTTTTTCGGTTTCTAATATAGGATTTTCTTCAATCTCTTTAGTTATATAAGATTGCATTTCCATATTAGTCATTTGAAGAATTTTCACAGACATCTGCATCTGTTGTGTCATTATTAATTTTTGTTCTTGAGTCATCCGTAAATCAAATTCCATCTTCATATATTATCACCACTCAATAATTTCTTCTAGCGCTTACGTACCTCTTACATTATATCATAATTTAAAAACATTGTTGATACTGTAACTCTTTATCTTTTGATTTTGTATTAAATTAAGAAACTTAGTAGTTCATTTTTGAAAAAAACTCTCAGCCATCTTGTTTCGACTTTTACATTATTATTCCCCTAAAAAAAGAGCTAGATGCAAATGCACCTAACTCTTTTTTTGTTATTTATTATTTTACTTCAACTGGTACAAAAGCTTTTGCTGCATCTAAATCTTCTGGAACAACTATATCGCCTTTAACTATAGATGCTTTGTATGATTCGCATAAAGCTACTACATCAGCAGGAGTGTTTTTATCAGTTGTTGGCGCTAAACCAACACCTTCTTCTGCTAAACCGTAAACAACAACTTCTCCACCTTTAAAGTTTCCTTCAATTAAAGCTTTTGATACATCATAAGTTGCAGTGTCTACTCTTTTCATCATTGAAGATAATATAGCGTCTGCATATTCTGGAACTATAGCTGCTTGGTCTGAATCAACACCAATTGCCCATACATCTTTTCCATTAGCTCTTTGCTCATGTGCTTCTTGTAATAAACCTAGTCCGCATGCACCTGATGCATGGAAAATTACATCAGCTCCAGCACTATATAATTTTTTAGCAGCTTCTTGACCAGCTTGTGGGTTATCAAAAGCTCCTGTATAAGCAACATTAGATCTATCCATTAATTTAACAGCTGCTTCTGGGTTTACAGACATAACACCAGCAATAAATCCAGCTTCAAATCTTTGAATTAAAGGCATATCTATACCACCAATAAATCCAACTTGATTAGTTTTTGTCATTTTACCAGCGATAACGCCCATTAAAAATGAACCTTCTTGCTCTTTAAATCCAATAGAAACAACGTTTGGTAATTCTACTACAGAGTCAATTATACCAAAATTTGTATCAGGAGCCGCTGTAGCAACTTCTTCTACTGAAGATTGCATCAAGAAACCAACACCAAATACTAAGTTATTATCTTCTGCAAGTTGAGTTAAGTAAGGAACATAATCATCTTGGCTTTGAGATTCTAAAATAACAGGTTTTACAGTATACTCAGTTTCAATTTTATCCAATCCAGCAATAGCAGAATCATTAAATGATTTATCTCCTCTACCACCAGCATCAGTTGATAAACCTACTGTAATGTCTGTTGCTGTTCTTTCGTCTTTTTCTTCTGTTGCAGTATTGTTTTTAGCTGCATTATTTTCTGTTTCTGCATTATTGTTACCTGCACAACCAGCTAATAATGTAGCAACTACAGCTACTGAAGCAACAATCGCTACTAATCTTTTTTTCATAAAATATTACCCCCTAAAATCTATTAATTAAATAATTATATAGTTATTATTAATAAACTCCTATATAATTATTCAATTTACTAATTAAGATAAGCTTTATTCTAAATCTTTAACTACAAACTGAATATACGATAATTTTATCCAAAAATCAATACCTTTATCCTCATATTAAGTATGTTTTACAAATTATTCAAACAAACTTTTATTATTTCATATTAGGAAAATTCATTTGCCTTAAAGCTTCATATGCAAATATAGATACTGTATTGGATAAATTTAATGACCTTGTAGTTGTATCTATCATTGGAATTTTTATAGCTGTTTCTTTATATTTCTCCATTATTTCTTTAGGTAATCCTGATGATTCTCTTCCAAACACAATAAAATCACCTTTTTCATATTTAGCCTCGCTATAGTATTTGCTTCCTTTTGTTGTGGCCAAAAATATTCTCGCCTTAGGGTATTTACTAAGAAAATCTTCAAAAGACTCATGAATTTCATAATTTAAATACGGCCAATAGTCCAACCCAGCTCTTCTAACTTTTTTTTCTTCTATGTTAAAACCTAAGGGTTTTATTAAATGCAAATTTGCATTTACCAAAACACAAGTTCTTCCAATATTACCTGTATTTTGAGGTATTTCTGGCTGAAATAATACAATATTTAAATTTGGTTCATTCATTTTATTTTCTCCCTAATTTTATATTTTTTCTTTTAATGGTACTAATATAATACATCAAATACTTCTTGGGGTAAAGAACTTATTTAACAAATGCTATTATTATTCATCCAACAGAACAAATTTTCTAATGGCTTTTGCTACTCCATCATTGTTATTTGTATCTGTGATATAATCTGCATTTAATTTAATTCCATCTTCTGCATTGCCCATAGCAATACCAAGTCCAGCATATTTAATCATAGACAAATCATTACCACTATCTCCAATACATATAACTTCATTTCTATCTAAGCCATAAATCTTGGCTAATTGTTCAGCTGCATCTCCTTTTGAAACTCCTTTTGCATTTATTTCAAAATTCAAAGGTGCTGAACTAACTATTTCAATATCATCTAATACGCTTAATGCTTTTCTTGCTTTATTTAATTCTTCTATATCTTTGGATACTGCAACAAATTTTAACATTTCATCTTGTGATTCTATAAAATCATCAAAATCAGAATAAACTTCCAATTTAACCTTTTGTTCTTCTGATAAACCTTCGTTAAATCTAGTGTAAGTATACCAATCTGGAAAATCACCTTCTGAAGCCACAATATCAAAGGTATTAAAAAATTTATATACATCAAAGTTTCTCATAATCTCATATATTTTACGACAAGTTTCTTTTGGTAATATTTTTTTATAAATAACTTTTTCTTCGTCTTTTTCTCTAATATAAGCGCCATTAGAAGCTATTATAGGTGTTTTAACCCCTATCATTTCCGAAAAATTTCTTGCTGAAGTAAATAATCTTCCTGTACAAACCGATATATGAACTCCTTTATCATGTGCCTCTTTTAAAACCAATTTATTTTCTTCACTTATAACTTTATCATCATTAAGTAAAGTTCCATCCATATCTATACAAATTAATTTATATTTCATTTTTCTTTACTCCTTCGTTTATAATAATGTTTGATTAATTAATTTTTCTATTTAAAAATTCATCCTATAATTATTATATACTAAAATTTATTTCATAACAATTATATAAATTATATCAAAAATATTCCATTGATATTTTCCAATGAAAAAAAACACGCCCTATGGCATGTTCTTTTATTGTTCTGATGTTGCTGCTGGAGCTGTTGTTGTTGTTTCCGGGGTTACAGATTGTGTTGCTGGTGCTTGTTCTGTTGTTTCTTCTACAACTGGAGCTTCTACTTTTGTGCCAACTCTTTTTTCTCCATCCACAGGAACATAGTAATCAGACGACACCGTTTCAGAATCAACTTTTTTACCATCAACATATGAGGTTCTATATACGTTCACTTTATATCCAGTGTGTGGCGCTTTATCTACTACTTCTTTTCCAACTTCTAAAGTTGGATCTTCTATTATTTTATAACTTGCTGTGTAAGTTTTATAAACATCTGTAGTAACTTCATATTTTGTTTTAGTTAGTTCACTATTTGAGTATACTGTAAAATAAACCTTTTTATTACTTGTATAAGCATTAATATAAATAGGATACTCTTTGTTATTTTTAAATTCAAAATCTAAGTTTCCATAATCAACAGTAGCATCTCGTCCAACAGGAACATATGTTGAAGGATAAGTATGATGTCTTCTTGTTGTAATTTCTAATCCCCCTATTAAAACTGCATTATAAAGCGTTGTAGAAACTTGACAGATTCCTCCGCCTATACCATCCACGTACTCTCCATTTAATATAACATGAGCTACTTGGTATCCTTTTGCAGCCGTCCTTTGTCCAACTACATCATTGAAACTAAATTCTTCTCCTGGCATTAATAAAGTGCCATCAATTGCTTTAGTTGCTAAAGCAATATTAGTAGATCTTTCATAACTAGAAGTTGTATAGCTTGTGCTGTAAGACCCCACATTTGAATCAATAGACCTTAGCATTTCCCCTGTTTTTTTAGCTGTTAACACTTCAATTGGAGCTTCAACAACTAACTCGTCAGTTTCGCTTTGAATTTTTTCATTTATATCCATAGAAAGTTTTTCAGAATCTAATTTGGCACCTTCAATATCGTCCTGTACTTCAAATTTACCATTACCTAGGTATTTAATTGATGCTTCTGCAGATTCCTTGTTAATTTCTGATTCTATAGTTGCTATTACATCTTTAATCGGCTCTTCATTGTAAGTAAAATTTAGATTAAATTCTTTTTCTTCAGGATTTTTGATTAGTTTATACTTTTCCATAAAGTCTAAGTCTCTCCCATAAGAAAAAGCTTCATCTAAAGTTTCAACTATATTATACTTAGCATCTAATTCTGAATAACCAATTGTATAGGTTTTATCCCCTGCCTTAATTTCAACCTGCTTTTTACCCACTTCATCACCATAAGCGGCAGTTAAATCATCTAATACCTGTTCCTTAGTTTTACCTGTATAATCTACTCCTTGTATAATAACTTTAGGCATCATCAAAGTATCCCATTTTTTAACTTGTGAATACTCATATCCAGATATACCTGCTGCTATAGCTACGATAGCTAAAACAGCTACTGCAATTATTCTCTTTCTTTTATTTTTCTTACTTTTTTTGCTTGATCTTCTACCTCTTTTTTCCGTATTGCTTTCCATGCTACTCCCCCTCTTTCTATATGCTGTATTATCAAGTAATCTTAAGTGAAATTCCATTTATTCTTTTAACTAAATCAAAAGCCATCTTTATTTTATTTATTTTGAAACAAATTTCCTAGTTGCCTTTTATATTTCAATAATATTTTATCATAAAATTCCAAAGAGGTTATTACAAAATAGTATCATTAAGCATTTTTTATTCCCATGTAGCTAAAAATATTCGCAATATAAAGCTATTGGACAAGTTTCGCATTGGGGTTTTCTAGCTTTACAAATCTTTCTTCCATGCCAAATCAAATAGTGATGCATTTGTATCCATTTTTCTTTGGGTATACTTTTCATCAAATCTTGCTCAACTTTATCTGGAGTATTTCCTTTAGATAAACCAATTCTATTAGCTAATCTAAAAACATGAGTATCAACAGCAATGGTAGGTACATTAAATGCATTGGCTAAAACAACATTAGCTGTTTTTCTTCCTACTCCCGAAAGCTTTATTAATTCTTCAAAAGTATTTGGTACTTCACCATTATATTCTTCTATTATGCTTTTAGATGTAGAAATTATATTTTTACTTTTATTTTTATATAAACCACAACTCTTAATAATCTCTCCTAATTCTAATTGTGATAACTGAATCATTGATTGAGGCGTGTTATATTTTTCGAACAAAGGTTTAGTAATTATATTAACCCTTTCATCTGTACATTGAGCTGATAACATAGTAGCTACCAATAATTCAAAAGAAGAATTAAAAACCAAACCGCATTGTGCACCCTCATATGTTTCACTTAGAATATTTATTATGTTGTTTAAGGTTTTCTTATTAAATGTCCTCACCTCCAAGCTTTAGCCCAAGTTTGATTTATTATAAACTCCTTTGTACTCATCAGGAAGCATTTCTGCAATCTTATACATAAATGTATTTAAACATCTTTCTTCAAAATCTTTCTTGTCCTCATCTTTTTCAATCTTTGGCAACACAAACTCTTTTCCCACTGTTACAGTTACTTTTGCATGTTGGAATTTTTCTCGTTCCATCCTTCCTGATTGACTTATAGGCAGAAGATTTTCTGTACCAGTTATAGCAATAGGTACAATATTAACCTTTGTCAATTTGGCTATTAAAGTTATTCCTTTTTTAGCTTCTATTAACTTTCCTTGTCTGCTTCTAGTACCTTCCGGGAAAATCAAAATACTCCCTCCCTCTTTTACAATATTAATGATTTTTTTCAAACCATCTTTATCAGGAGTATTGGGTTTTACAGGGGTAGTTTTAACAACATGCATCCCTAAATTAGTAAGAGAATTGTTGTTAAGTTTAACTCCAGCTACAAATGTAACATCATCTTTTTCTCTTAAAATACTATTTAAAACTAATCCATCGGCATTGCTAAGATGATTACATATGTAAATTACTGGTTTTTTTATATTATCTAAATTTTCGTCACCTTTAACAGTTAAATCAGCATATTTATTTATGTATCCATACATTACTTTATTTGAAATATACTTCAATAAACCCTCTGGTAATTTTCCAATAATTTTTGTCATCCATGGAGATATCATAAAATTTCCACCCTTCCAAATATTCGATTATACAAAACACTCTTTCTAGTATATTATAAATTGGTTTCTTTTAAAAGTCTATTGTAATAATCCATCAAATAAGGTGAATCTGATTTATAATTCTCTTTATTTATATATCCTTGTTTATATAAATTAATAAGAACATTCCTTTTAATTATATTTTTGCCTCTCCATCCGCAAGAGGATTTTTTGTATTTTTCTTTAAAAGAGCTTTCAGTTAAGTTTAATAAATCATCTTTATCTAATTTCTCCATAAATTCCAAAGGCTTAAATTCTATCAAATTAGAGAAAGTAACATTTTTGTTATAAGGACAAATCTCTTGACATGTATCACACCCAAAAATTCTTTTATCCAATTTGCTAAACCATTTATTTTCTATCTGTTTTTTTTGAGTTATATAAGATAAGCATTTATTAAAATCTTCACTAATCAAAGCTTTACTTGGGCATGCATTTAAACATAAAAAACATTCTTCACATTTATTTTTTAACGGATTATCCCATTCCATTTTTAAATCAGTTATTATTTCACCTAAAAACACATAAGACCCATATTTTTCAGTTATAAACATCTTATTCTTGCCAATAAAACCTATTCCCCCTAAGTAAGCAATATATCTTTCTGGAAGAGCATTACTGTCCACAAGAATTTCAGTTTTTCCACCAAATCTTTCGTTAATAAAAAAAGCTATTTTTTCTAAATATTTTTTTACCACTTTATGATAATCTTGTCCTAATGTATATCTAGAAAAATAAATAGATTTGTCTTTTATAGCATCATTATCTGTATCTATGGGGAATTTATAAGGGAAGGCTATAGAAATTATAGTTTTACCATCTTTCATGATTTGAAATGGATTTATTTTTAAAAGTGTATCCTTTTCTTCAAATTCATTAATCAAATTATTATTTTTTCTTTGTTCAAAATAACTATTCAATTCACTAAACTCTCTGCACTCTGAAAACCCTACCAAATCCAATCCTAATGATTCACAAAAATTACGAATTTCAACATTAAATTTCAATTATTAACCCCCACATTCATTTGTTTAATCAATATCTTATCTTTACTTAAAATTTTTACCTCAATTTATAAAAACAAAAAACCTTGTTTCTTGACTTTTAGAAACAAAGTATACCTATAATTTTATTTAATAAATATAAATCACAGTAAAATACTGTGATTTATATTTATTATATTATTATAAACTTCAATTGTCAACTTTATTAATTACAAAATCTATGTTTTCCAATAACTTTGATCAATGGTCTTGACCAAATCCAAGCACTGGTTGCCGTATCTGGATTAAAATAGTATACCGCCCCGCCGGATGGATCCCATCCATTTAAAGCATCTTCTGCAGCATTGATAGAACTTTGAACTACTTTTGCATTAATCTGCCCATCAGCTATTGCGGTAAAAGCTCCTGGTTGATAAATTACTCCTGCAATGGTAGATGGAAACCTTGAATCTCCTACTCTATTTAAAACTACTGCACCCACCGCTACTTGCCCCTCATAAGGTTCGCCTCTAGCTTCACCATTTATTAATCTAGCTAATAATTCCGCATTCTGATTTGATGTAGATGACTTATTTTCACCTCCTGATGAAGATGCAGTTGAATTACTTGTTTCTGTACTAATACCCATAGCTGCTAAAGTTTGATTTCCTGCAATTCCATCTGAAGTAAGTCCATTTTTGCTTTGAAAATACTTCACAGCAGTATAAGTTTTATATCCATAAATTCCATCTATTCCATCAAAATAATACCCCCAATTTTTTAATTTAGTTTGAATTTGTTTTACCTCATCACCTCTAGAACCATATTTATATACAACTGTTTCTAAAGCCCTTTGGTAAGGAATCATTAAAAGTTCAGTTCCACTATAGCAAAATATTAATGCTAAAACTAAAATGATTTTCCTTTTCTTATCAATACTTTTAATCATAAAAAAACCTCCAAATTACTCTTAAGTTTCTTATTTATTTTTCCAAGGTTTCATAAAAGTATTTTATGCAAATAAACAAAAATTACTCATAAAAAAACAAAAGCATATATAATTATAAAGTTCCCACCAACAAAGTTTCAATTGGATACAATAACTTTAAAATACACATGCTTTTGTGATAAATAAAATAACTATCAATATATTAAATAGCTTTTTTTAAAATCTTTTTACCTTTTTCAAAATAAAATTCATCTATTATGTCATTAATTATAACTATTCCTTGCAACTTTTTATCATCATTAACTACTGGTATTGCAGTAAGATCGTATTTAATACATTTTTTCAATGCATTGTCAATTTTCTCATGGTCTACAGCGGTGATAACATCTTTATCCATTACTTCTTTTATCCATTTTTCTGGATCTGATAGCAACAACTCTCTTATAGAAATAACCCCTTGAATTTTTTCTTCCTCATCTATTATATAAATATAGTGTAGTGCTTTTTCTTCTGGCCTTGATTCTCTAAGTATTTCTACTACTTCTCCAATTTTTATATTTAAACTGAATGAAATATGATCCGTATTCATTATACTTCCTACAGTTTCATCTTCATACTTCATAAGTCCACGTACAATTTCTTCATCCTCTGATTCTAAGCTTAACAATATTTTTTCTTGAGTATTTTTATCTACCTCTTCCATTAAATCTGCTATTTCATCATTAGACATGTTTACAACAACGTCCTTAATCTTAGAATCGCTTAAAGATTCAATAATTCTTGCTTGAAATTCTGGTTCAATTTCTTCTAATGTATCTGCAGCAGTAGTTTCATCTAAGCTTTCAAAAATTTTATTTCTATATTTCAAATCTACACCTTCAATTATATCCGCAATATCTGCTGGATGTAATTTTGATATTTTTTTATAAGGAATAGAAATTTTCAAATTATCTCCGTAAACCTCAAGAGATTCAACATCATCCCACATGACAACTGTATCTGTGATTTTTTTTCTTATAATTCTATAAAAAGTCTCAAGAAAAATATTTAATTTATATCTTCTACTTAATGCTAGAATACCAGTTTCTACTGCGATTGCACGAAGTTCTCCATTAAAATCTGCTAATCTAAGATCATTAACTCTTACAACTTTTTTACCATTCACATCTACTATTTGTTTGTCCAATAAATTTCTAGACAAAAGAAAAGAAAACCTTCTTGGTATAATATCCTTAGCCCCTCTTATTCTAACAGTTAACTTACCTTTATCCTCAAAAAATTCTGCGTGTCTAAATTCATAATTAAAAATTTCACCATCTTTTTTCACTTGATATCCGATGGCTTTAGGGTATCCACTTCTATCAGTTGCATATATATCCCACACTCTACCAATGCAATCTCCATACTCATCATATATATCTCTATGAAGCAGTTTACTTAAATAAAAACTATTAATTTTATTCATAGATATTCCTCCTTATACAAAGGAATTCCCTTTAATTGAATGGTTTATTCAAAATATTAAACAATATATTCAATAAACTATTCAATTAAAGTCTTCCTTTGAAACTATTTAATTTTATTTCCTTACTACTCGGACTATTAGGTCCAGCGTCCATTTATTTCACCTCTCATTTTTTTTAATAACCATTAATTTTACAAACAAAAATCCTAAATAGGCAACCGTATGAATTAAGCACTATTTAGGAACCATTAGAAACTACTCTTTATTTAATTATAAAATCTCCCCAATAAAATTACAATACTTTTTATTACTATGTTTAAATAAATATCATTCTCTAATAGTTATATTATGCTAAATACAATCTTTGGGGACACTATTCATATAACTATCCCCTTAAGCAAAAAAGTAGCTTACGCTACCTTTTGAATTTGTTTAATATATAATTAAGAGATAAAATCCAACATAAATCAGTTAAAATTAATTGGGGAAATATCTTTATGTTAACTATAAAAAGACCTATTTCAATCAAAGAGACCAATTCTGTTCCTATTAAAATATTAAAGCTGATTTTATCTTTAAATTTTTCATATTTAACAATACTGTATACCATTATTATAGAAATAATTATAAAGTAAACATAATTTATAATTTTATAATTATTTAAATAAGTGATGTAACCGTAAAGTTTATCTATTCCTATAATTGCTTTAAATTTAAAAACCAATAGAATATAAGCTAATAGAAATAGCAAAAGCAAAAACAAAGCGTAAGTAAACTTCTTTTTATCATTTCTTTGTAGAATATAAATAATAACTATAGCTGATGTAATAACACAAAAATAATTAGTGAAAATCAAAGGAATTACTAAATATAAATATTTTATTCCGTTTACAAGAAACATTATATTTAGAATGCAATATCTCATAAAAAACAAAGTAAATACTATGTTGCAATAAATTTTGATTTTATGGGGAGCTCTTTTGTTGCATATTTTAATTCCTTCGTAAATCATGATTGAAATAAAAATAATTAAAGTTAAATATATGTTGGCCAACTCTCTCTTCCTTTAAAATTGCTTTACTAATACTTACTCTTATTTTTTGCTAAATATGCTTGTTTACTTCCACATTTTTAACTCCAAGTAAATTCAATCCTTTTTTATCGCATTCAATTATCAAAGGAAAATCTGGTCCCTTTTCTCCGTCAATATCTGTAACAATATTTTCGTGGCAATCAATATATAATTTATCAGTTTTGAAATAGACAACTCCTTTATCGTATTCAAGATGCTCTTTTTTAATCATTTTAATAAAAAAAGGAATTATATCTTTTATAACATCCGCTTTAATTATAATAACATCTAACATACCATCACTTATATTAGATTTATATGCTAAATCTAAATTTCCTGCTGTAGCTCCATTAAAAACAAGCATTAAATACATATGTCCTTCAAAGCTTTCTTCTGCTGATTCTACCTTAACTTTTAATTTTCTAAAGTTAGGTATTTGCTCAATTCCTTTTACATAATAAGCTAATTTTCCTATGGCATTTTTTAAATTATCATCTGTTTTTTGAGATATATCAGTAAATAACCCCGCACTAGCAACATTAATAAAATATTTATCATTAACTTTACCAATATCTACTTGTTGCACTTCCGAATTAAGAATTTGCTCAATAGCTTTTTCTATATCATGAGGCATTCCAATAAATTTACCAAAATCATTTGCTGTTCCTGTTGGTAAAATACCTAAAGGAAGAGTTATCCCCATGTTTTTCACTATATTTACAACACTATCTACTGTTCCATCTCCACCTGCAACTAGTATGTACTCATAACTATCATCTATATCATCAAAAGCTTTTTCTAATAAAGAATTTCTGGAAATCCTAAATGGTACTATTTCAAAATTATATTTTTGATGCACTCTTATAACTGTATCTAATTGCGATAAAATTGTATTTTCTCCTGAATAAGGATTGTATATAAATTTTACTTTTTTCATAAATAGTCCCCCATTTTTTTAGTATAATCTATAATCTATAATTTATATTTTACTACATATTTTACTACTTTTATACTTTAAAAAAAATCCCACTTGAAAGATTTAGTGAGATTTAATAAAGAGTTTAGTATTTTATTGTTTTAATTTTAATGAACTTTTGGGCTACATGGTTCTGATATATCACTTAATGTACTTCCTACTTCATTTGTTAAATTAGCTTCAACTGCCAAATCTCCTAAGGAAATCATTCCAATTAAATTATTATTTTCTGCAATAGGTAACCTTCTAATTTGTCTTTCACTCATAATTCTCGTTGCATCATTTGTATCCATATCTGGATTTCCAAGAACAGGATTACTGCTCATAATATCCTTAACTAATTTTTCATTGCATTTTAATCCATTTGCAGTGGACCTTACTATAATATCTCTATCAGTAATAATTCCTACTATTTCATTTCCTCGACAAACTGGAATTGAGCCTACATCATATTCTTTCATTAATTTTGCTGCTTTTTCAATAGTATCATCAGGTGCTATTGAAACTACGGATTTAGTCATTATTTCTTTAACTAACATAAAAACACCTCCGTATTTATTTTATCCATATTTAAATATTTTATTTATAGCTTATTTTAATCCTTAAAAAAAAGCTGCTGTTCAATTTCTGTAACTATAAATCCTGACTCTATTTTCTCTTTTAATATATCAGATTTGGTTTTGCAATAATCACTGTAACAATAACCAGTTTTATCAATAGTTTCTATAACTTCATCAATAATATTTCCAAGTTTTTCAGCTCTTTTTAAAGCATCTTTTACTTCACTTTTTTTTGCCAATGCTATGCCATTTAAATCTCCTGCTGATCCTATCAAAAGCCTATAAGCATTCACTAGTTGATTTAAATAAGTAACAAGATTATTCATATCTCCATAATAGGTTTGAACTACAAGTCTATTACCCACTTTATCACCTCAAAAATACTCTTCTGTTAATTATATTAGTTTATATTGATTTCATGCCAAATAATAATAGGCCATGGTTAATATAATATAAACAGATAATAAAATTGCTCCCTCAAGCCAATAGGTTTTACCATCTTGAAAAACATAATAAGAAATTGCAAGGGCTATTAAACTCATAATTATTTGAAAATTATTAAAAACCAAACTCATATTTGTTCCTGTAAAAAAAGCAAATATTATTAATAAAGGGGTTACAAATAAAGCAATTTGAATAGATGATCCAATTGCAATTTCAATACTCAAATTAATTTTATTTTGATAAGCGCACATAATAGCCGAAAAATTTTCTCCTACATTACCTAAAATAGGAATTAATATAATACCAATAAATTCTTCTGACAAATTATATACTTGAATTAATTGCTTTATATTGTAGGTTAATTTTTCACTGATAAAAAAAAGTATTAATGAACATACTATAATGTTAAAGATAATTATATTTCTTTTTTTTAATTCTTTTTTTCCTAAAAGTTTTGTCGCAATTTCTTCATTATTTTCACTAACTCCAAATAAGTTTCTATGGGTATACAATGAAAAAATCAAACCCATAACATATATTACTATTAGCACTACAGATATTTTTAAACTTAAAGCGCATAAATTTTGATAATCAAGTGAACTGTAGTTATTCATATAAGCCATGACTATAAAAGCCACAATAGCTAAAAATAACATATTAAAATTTGTTCTGGCAATTAATTTGTTAAAGCTTTGCTCTTTAAATTTAATTCCTCCGCCGAAAATAGCTATGCCTAAAACTAAAAGCAGATTGCAAATAATAGACCCTATCATTGATGATTTTACTAAATCCAACATACCAAATTTTATTGCCCATATTCCCATCATTAGTTCTGGCATATTACCAGTGGTAGAAGCTAACAATCCACTAAGTTTTTCACCTATATATTCAGCAATTTCTGAAGTTCCTCTGCCTAGAACTGCAGCAATAGGTATAATAAAAATTGAAAATACTATAACGCTTATTAAATAATTGTTACAGCTAAAAAACAAGACTACTAGTATAGATATAATATATAATAAGTATTTTTTCATAACATCCTCATTTACACTATTTGTTCTCTAATAGTCTATGCCTATTTTATTAATAAGTTACCAAAGATATAGACATACCTAAGTAACCTTAATCTATTCGGCTATAATTAATGCCATAAATATTTTATTTATAAATCATAGCATTAAGAGCTTTTCCTGTTTTTGTAGTTGCAAGTCCTCCCATAGCTGTTTCTCTAAGCTCACAAGGCATGCTTTTACCCACTCTATACATTGCTTCAACACAATCATCAAAGGGTATTTTACTTTTAACTCCACTCATAGCTAAATCTGCAGTTGTTAAAGCACTTACAGTACCAGCTACATTTCTCTTTGCACAAGGAATTTCAACTAGACCAGCTATAGGGTCACATACTAACCCCAAAATATTTTTTATAACTATAGCCCCTGCATTAAGTGCCATTTCTACAGTTCCGCCCATCATTTCTACAACTGCTGCTGAAGCCATTGCAGCAGCAGAACCACATTCTGCTTGACAACCACCCTCTGCACCAGATAAAGTAGCATTTTGAGCAATTATTATTCCTACTCCTGAAGCAGTAATTAATGCCTCTACCATTTCATCTTCACTTTTGTTTAATTTTTCACCAGCACTTATTATCGTTGCTGGAAGAATTCCACAGGACCCCGCTGTTGGTGCTGCAACAATCTTACCCATAGCTGCATTAACTTCGGAACAAGATATAGCTCTTGCCATAGCTTTTCCCATGAAATCACCGCATAAAGTATTTCCTTTATCTACATAATTATTTATTCTTAAAGAATCTCCACCTATCAATCCACTTATAGATTTAGTTTCATTATGTAATCCAAATTCAGCGGAATCTTTCATAACTAAAAGATTTTTTCTCATTCTCTCAAATATTTCATCACGTGAATGTCCTGTTTCATCAATTTCGCATAATATTGCATACTCAGCAATGGTTATTTTTTTTTCATTACAAATGTCTATCAATTCACTACCACTATTTACAAAAGCCATTATTCTCCCTCTCCCACTGGATTTATATATTTTACACTTAATATATCCTTAGTGTTTTGAATATTCTCTATTAATTGTTGTGAAACATTAGAATCTGTTTCAATTATCATAGTAGCTTTTGATCCCCTACCCGCTCTAAATACTTTTAGAAAAGCTATATTAATATGGTCATTATATAACAAAGCAGTAACTTTAGAAATTACTCCTGGATTATCTATATGATTAATAATTATAGTTGGATAATCTCCTGTTATATCAACATTTAATCCATCTACTGAGATGATTTTAATATTTCCTCCGCCAACAGAAGATCCTATTACTTCAAAAATTTTTCCATCTTTTTTTAAAATATTAAATTTCACAGTATTGGGATGAACATCTCCTAAATCCTCTTCTATAAAATTATAAATTAAACCTTTTTTGTTAGCTAAATTAAATGATTCTTTTAAATCATCATCCCAAGGCTCCATTCCAAGAATCCCTGCCACTAAAGCTTTATCTGTACCATGACCTTTATAGGTTTTCCCAAAAGATCCATGTAAATAAAAATCTACTTTCTCAATGCCTTCACCTGCAATAATACTAGCTATTTTTCCAAGTCTTGCAGCACCTGCAGTATGTGAACTAGAGGGTCCTATCATAATAGGACCCACTATATCAAACAAACTATAACTTTTCAATTTTTCACCATCCTAAAATAATCATATTGATTAATATTTATAAAAAACACTTCCTCCAGTAAATTCTTTTAAAATCGAATTTCCCGGAACTAATTCAGCATCAACTGTTTTAAAGAAGTTAAGAAAACTTATCAATCTTTTTGCTTCATAATATACGGTACTTTCTTCATTAATTTTTTTTAATTCTGGCAAAGCATATTTCTTTAAAACACATAACTCATAAACTAAAGTAGAATTAAACATAACATCTGCTTCTTCTTGGAAAGGAAATATATTCTTTTCTTCCCCTTTTTTTATAGAATGCCACATTTTCAAAGTATCTTCAGCTTTATAGCCTCTAGACAAATAATCTCTAACTATTCTTCTAATTATTCTAACATCTGTGGTTGCTATTCTATTGTGATTGTCTAAATTTAATTGAGTTAATGCACTTATATAAATCTTAAATTTATTTTCTTTATTTATAGATGAAGTAAGAATTTCATTTAATCCATGAATGCCTTCAATTAATAGCACTCCATTTTCTGGTATATATATTTCTTTATCTCCCCACACTCTTTCTCCTGTCAAGAAATCGTACCTTGGTAATTTAACTTTTTTTCCTTCTAACAACTCAGTTAAATTAGCATTAAATAATTCTAAATCTAATGCATAAATAGACTCAAAATCATAATCCCCATTTTCATCTTTTGGAGTACGATCTCTATTCACAAAATAATCATCAAGAGAAATTTGAATAGGTATCAATCCATTAACTCTTAATTGAATCCCTAATCTTTTAGTAAAAGTTGTTTTACCAGAAGAAGATGGTCCTGCTATTAAAACTATTTTAATTTTTTCATCCGCAAAAATCAAATCAGCTATATTAGCGATTTTTTTTTCCTGAAAAGCCTCTGATATCATTACCATTTCATTTATTTCACCACTTACTACAATATCATTTAAAGACCCTACATTTGCCACATTAAGAATATTTCCCCAAACTTCTGTTTCACGGAAGATTTTAGCTAATTTCTTTTGTTCCTTAAATTTTGGTATTATACTAGGTTCATGAATAGTTGGATATCTAAGAATAAACCCTGGCTTATAATACATAATTTCAAACTTACCAATTATACCAGTTGAATAAGCCATCTGTCCATAAAAATAATCATATCTTCCACATAAATAATATAGCTTGAGAAATTTATTTTTAGAATATTTTAAAAGAGTTAATTTATCTTCCATGCCATAATTTCTAAATATCTCTATTGCCTCTTCTTTTGTTACATTCACTTTTTTTATTCTATGATTCCCATTTATTATCTCTCTCATTCTTTTTTCAATTTTTATCAAATCATTTTCTGTTAAATCTTCCTCTTTATATATTTCTCCATAAAGTCCTCCACCTAGTGAATGTTCTATAGAAATTCTTGCTTTTGGGAAAAGGTCTAAGGTAGCATTTATAAAAATAAATTGTACCGTTCTGATATAAGCTGTCATACCAATAGAATTCCTTATATCTATAAATTCTAATTTTCCATCTTCAAATATTAGTTTATACAATTCAACTATTTTGCCATTAAATTTTGCCATAGTTATTGGAACGTCTTTATTATGATTTTCTTTTATAATCTCACTTATTTCAATTCCTTTATCCACTAATATTTCTTTTTTATTTTCTAATGTTATCTTGATTTTTTCCATTGGTTTCCTCCGAGCTTATTTAGTTCATATTTTTGTAATATGAACTAATATTTTTATTCACCTCCTATTATACGATATAGAAAAAAAATTGTGTACTATACTTATATTTTTTTGTTTTTTGAAAAAACTATACTAAATAAGAGCAAATACTATAAAAGAGGTTGTGTTTTTATGTTTACTGTATTGTTTAGAACAATTATATTGTATTTTGTTGTTGTTTTCACAATGAGATTAATGGGTAAAAGACAGATAGGTCAATTACAGCCCTTTGAATTGGTTATAGCTATAATGATATCAGATTTAGCTTCCGTGCCTATGCAGGATCTAAAAGTCCCTATACTCTATGGTATTATACCTATATTAACTTTGCTATTTCTTCAAACAATTATAACAATTCTTCAACTAAAAAGTGAATCTTTCAGAAAAATTGTTAGTGGTTCTCCTAGTTTGATTATTAGACACGGTAAATTAGATATTTGTGAGTTAAAAAAACAAAAATTAACCTTTGATGATTTGATGGAGGAACTTAGATTAAAGGGAATTTATAATATTAATGATATTGAATTTGCTATATTTGAAACTAGTGGTCAGTTATCTATAATTCCAAAAACTGAATTAATTCCTGTAACTAGACGAGATTTAAATATTCATATTGCTCAGGATTTCCTGCCCATAACTTTGATTTTAGATGGCAAAATAAATAAATCAAATTTAGAAATTATACATAAAGATGATGAATGGTTAAAAAACCAGCTTAAAGAAAATAAAATTATGGATATAAATAATGTTTTTATTGGAGTATTAGATACTAAAAATAGATTCTTTTTTCAATTAAAACAAAATAAAAAGGGTGATGTTGTATGAAGAATACTTTAGTTTCAATAACTATTTTTATTATACTTGTATTTTTATGTTTTACTTCTAGGTATCTATTAAACAAAAAATTTAATTCCTATTTGGAATCTTTTAGAATTCTTGAAAACTCTATACAAATTAATAATTGGGAAACTTCCCGAGAAATATGTAATAATATTTTATCAGATTTCCAAGAAAACTCAGTCTTTGTTTCTTTTATTGTTACTAATGAATTGGTTGAAACTATTATGAATTCCTTAGAAAATACTTTATTCTATTTGAAACAAGAAAATAAAGAGGCCGCTTTATTTTCTTGTAACGAAAGCAAACTGTACATAGAAATAGCCCTTTATATTCAAAAAATAACTGTTAAAAATATATTTTAAAAAAATATCAAATTCACCAACTAAAAATACCACCAAAAGTGGTATTTTTATTGTTTTTATTTATTTTTCCATGTAATTGCTAATATGTTTGATTACCATGTTTATAGTTCCATCACCATTTCTTTTTACTTCAAAACGTGATATATCATTATAAGCTTCTTCATTTATATAAATATCAATGTCTTTATCAATTTTTAATCGAACTCTTTTTAATTTTTTTTCAATCCATTGTTTATCTATTCCAATATTTTCTGTAACTCCTTGTTCTTTTACATAATCCACAAAACTTTTTTGTGCTTCTTCGTTTTCTTCAAACAAACTTTGAGACACTTCTTTTATATCCAAAGTATCTGATTCTTTTATATGTTCTTTTAATTTTCTTCTAATTTTCTCTTGTTCATCAGCATTTTCATCAAAACTTGCTCTAGTCCATTTTTCTGCTGCATTTATAAAGCTTTTAGTTAAATCTCTTTCATTGTCAACAATAGTGCATCCCAAGAAATTCCCGATAAAGTAATTTGAACCGTATTCTTGATTCTTATCTTTTTTATTAACCTTGTCTATAACCATTAAATCAAATTTATTTTCTTCCTTCATAACCTTAATAAAAGCACATTTTTGTAATCTTTGACCTGATGCTGGTAATCCTGTAAATTGAGTAACTATATTAATTCCAATTTTATCATCCACAAAATCCACAGTATGCATATAATTCTTTATATAATCCATTTTTAATATACATAACATAGGTCCAAATTCTGTAACTATAGAAACCACCATTAAATCACAAGAAGGTATATTCCCTTTTGACCTCATTATAATAAACATTTGTCTTGCTAGTTCTTTAGAAACTTCCATAATATCATTAACACCATTTAAATATTCTTGCGAAAGATCTTTTACAATATTTCTTTCTTTGTTAAATTGTGCATATCTTAATTCTTCATCCCTTAAACATTTGTTAATATGCTTATCTAAATAATTGTATAATTCCTCATTTATATCTAATTTAAATTCATTTAATATAGGTTCATCTGAGTTATTATCTAAAATATGCAATACCGCTTCGTTTATACTTATCTCTGTTATATATTCCATTTACCATTATCTCCTTATTTAAATCTTCAATTTACATGATTTTTGTGAAAAAACAAATCCAATTACAAGTAATTGGATTTTTAAACTACATAAATTTTTTAACTGCTCTAGGATTTAATTTAAAACATAAATCTAAAAATTTATCATTAGGTGCAAATCTTATCATTTTTCTTTCAGCTCCATTTGTTAACATAGCCACAAAAATCTTTCCATCATATCCACTTGGCAGAAAAGTTACTACATCTTTAGGCTTATTAGCAAAATCTTTTACAATTGTACTGTTTTCCTCAGCCAAAAGTTCTACATCTTTTATGCTAAAAGTAATTATTCTTTTTCTTTTTTTCATTTCTAATATTCTATCTATATCTATTTCTCCATTAGTAAAATCATATTCATACTCAACATATAAATTCTTTTTATAAAAAAAACTTCCAGCTGCTGCAATGACAAGTATCAATCCTATTATAGGATTTACAGAAATAAATAAAAACCCTAGTATTCCTAATATGTACACACCAAAATTCGCTAAATTATAAACCCCAGTTTTTTTCCCTACTATTAATTGTTCGTAAAATTGATCCATTTTATACTCCTCCTGTTGCAAAATATTTCATTTACCAATAAGATATATATAAAACTATTAAAAATAGTTTTATATCTTCAATAAATATTATAACACAGATAAATATATAATTGAAATTAATAAAACATTAATGTAACAAATCACAAAAATTAGTTTATTTACTATTTTATAAAAGGAGATTACTACAATGAAAGAAATGGAAACAAGAATCATAAATATCGATGTAGATTTTATTAGAACTAAAATGAAGGAATTAAATGCTCAGAAAGTCAAATGTGAAAATCAAATAAATAATATTTTCGACTTTCCTGATAAAAGATTACTTTCTGACAAAGGATATGCTCGAATTAGAATTGTTGAGGATTTAATAAATAATAAAACCCAATATTATATGACTACAAAAAAAATGATTAGTCAAGAAAAATATAAAATTATGGAAGAAAATGAAACTCTTATAGCTAATGCTGATGAAGGCCAGAAAATATTTGAATCTTTAGGTCTTATATGTATTGAGTCAATAAAAAAATATAGAGAAAGCTATAAATATAAAAATAGCTTAGTTGAGATAGATATTAATGATAAAAACTTTTGCCCTTTTCCTTATATAGAAATAGAAACTTCACAGGAAGATGAATTATTAGAAATTGTAGAGTATTTAGGATACTCTATTGAAGATACCACTTCCAAGACCATATATGAGCTAATAGAGAATTTTGTAAATGTCGACACTGTTTAAGTCGACATTTACAAACACCTTAATTCTTTTCACAATATTCTTCAATTTGTTTGATACACATATCATAAACATCAACATTTTCATAATTTTTATACCATTCAATTATTTTTTCAATAGTTTTATCGATACCCCATCTAGGATACCATTGTAAATAGTATTTAGCTTTATTTATATCTAAACTTAACAATTTTGCTTCATGAAAATTATTTTTAATATTCTCTATTGAATAACTTCCGCTTCCCCATCCATTTACAACCTTTTCTACTATTTCTAAAACATTTATCATATTTCTATACTCTGGTCCAAAATTCCATGCATCTGCATACTGAATACCATCACTTGCTAACTTTGCTCCCACCAATAAATATCCACTTAAAGGTTCTAAAACATGTTGCCATGGTCTTATAGAATAAGGACTTCTTATAGTTATTTTTTTCCCCTTTTGAAGAGCTTTTATGCAATCTGGAATCAATCTATCTTCTGACCAATCTCCTCCACCGATAACATTACCTGCTCTTACAGAGGCAATAACTTTTCCATGTTTATCGAATTTTTCCGGATTAAAGAATGAGTTTTGATAAGAGGAAACTATAAGTTCTGCACAACTTTTACTAGAACTATAGGGGTCATATCCTCCCATTCTATCATTCTCACGGTATCCCCAAACCCATTCGTTATTTTTATAACATTTATCACTAGTTATAATTATTCCAATTTTTGTTTCTTCACATTCTCTAATACACTCCAAAATATTAACTGTTCCTAATATATTAACATCATAGGTATATTTAGGATTAGCATAAGAATACCTTACCAATGGTTGTGCCGCTAAATGAAACACAATTTCTGGTTTGTATATTTCAAATACTTTTTTCAACTTATCTACATTCCTAATATCTCCTCTAATATCAACTATTTTATCCTTTATATTAGCTTTTACAAAATTATCTTCATTTCTTTTTGGATCTAATGAATATCCTATTACATTTGCACCTAAACTTAATAGCCAAATAGTTAGCCATGATCCTTTGAATCCTGTATGCCCTGTTACCAATACATTTTTATTTTTATAACTTTTCAGTAAATCAAAATCCATTTTATCACCTCATAATATACTATGGATAATATTTTAAATTTGACTCAAACCATTTTATAGTTTTTTCTAAACCATCCTCAAAATTAATTCTTTCCTTCCAATGTAGATAATCTTTTATCTTTTCCACATTAGCACAAGGACCCCACATATCTCCTGTTCTTTGAGAATAATAATTATATCTTGGACTGGCTTTTGTATTGATTTTTTCAAATATCTTTTCTACATAGTATTTAAGTTTTCTTGCATTACCTGTTCCAATATTGAAAATTTCATTTCTTAAATCGCTTTTTGTAGCTAGAATAATTGCATCAATTAAGTTTTCCACATATAAATACTCTCTTAATTGTTCACAAGATGTTAGCATTACATCTTTATTTTTTAAAGCTTCTGTAATTATATATGAGAATATTTTATGCTTTTCTTCTCTTTCACCAAACAATCCAAAAGGTCTTAAAGTTATTATATCCAAGTTATTTTCTCTAGCGATTTGATGCATTACTATTGTAGATGCCGCTTTTGTACTTCCATATATATTTAATGGTTCAAGACATCCATTTTCCTCAAATTTAGATTTACCATACTCTGAACTACTACCAATATTAATTATTTTCTTGCATCCTATTTTAGTAAGAGGATTTATAACATTTACTCCTCCTAGAAAATTTATATTGATAGCTTTATAATAATCTTTATCTTTTGAATCCACTCCATAAGCTGCTAAATGAAATAAATAATCTGGTTTACAATTTAATTCTATCTTTTCAATCTGTTCTTTATCATTTATATCACAATAATATACCTTTAGATTATTGAGTAAATCTTTTATTTTCCATAAATCAGTACTTTTTCTAATAATGATAGCTACATCTGCTTCTTCCACTATTAATCTTGTTAAAAGATGTGATCCTATAAAACCTGCCGCACCTGTCACAAGAACTTTTTCATTTTTTAAACATCCCATATTTAAACTCCTTTTACTTCTTTCCATAACTCAATCTATATAAATTTTGTGGTGATATTTTAGGGAAAACTAATTCATTAGTATTAATTTCTTTTCTTCTTAATGCCACAATAGTTTGGATTAAATCCTCAAGGTAAGGATTATATACATTTTTTATAAGCTCTCTATCAAAAGCAACAGGGTGGAGTCTCCACAAATCAAATTCATTATTATCAAAAATATCTAAACTACCAAAGTGATATAATATTAATTTACTTTTATCTACATACACATCATTATTTGTTTTTTCTATTTTAAAATTATTATAGAAAGCCGTATTCCAAGGTGCAGCATCAATACCTAAATCTTTTACTACTTTTATTGCATTAAATTCATATGGCCATCTTTCTAAATATTTTTGGTCGCCCCACCTATTATTATTTTTATCAATTTCATCGAAACACCAATCTAAACATTTATCTTTCCACCAATTTAAGCAAGGTATTCCGTACCCATCTCTTCTAAACCCTAATAAGCCTGCTTGATAACATCCATGATTACTTTCTAACTCATAAGACCCTCTTTGAGTACACATAAGTATAGAATAATCCTTCCATTCATCAAAAATTTTATCTGGCTTATCAAAGAAATAAAGGTCAGCATCTAAATACATAACAGATTGTATTCCAAAGTGGTCCATTACATATTTAATAACTGGAGATTTAAGTGTCCAACAATATTCTTTCATATTTCTATCTTTTTTAACATTGATCAACAATGGAGTTTCTCTTTCTACTTCATAAACAGGTATCAAAGTTATATTTTTTGAAGACACCTTTTTCAAAACCTTATAAGAAATATCATCAGTGCAGCAAATAAATAATCTAAAATTCTCAATTCTTCTATGCAAAGATTTATATAAAGTAAGAACTTTTACAACATAATCTTTAGAGGCAATTGAGCAAAAAGTATAAAATTTATCGTGCTCATTCATTATTTTTCTTATATCATTGTAAACATAATAATTTTTCACCTTTTCTTTACTAGTTTTTGAAAAAATATAATTGTCAACTCCATTAATATTTTCCCTTAAAATATCAATAGATTCTCTTATTTCATCCACATATCTAGCATAAAAATATTTTTTAAATATAGAGTTCATTTCTAAATTGCTTATATTCCAAATATCATACTCATCTTTGTTGAAAATTGTAAATAAAGCAAAGTGAAAGGCCACTAATTTATCTTTTTCTATATAAATACCTTTATCTGTAGGTTGTACTTTATAATCATTATTATAAATAATATTCCAAGGTGCTGCATTTACCCCTAAATTTTTAGAAATTTTAACTCCCTTAAATAATTTAGGCACTTTGTCTAAATATTTTTGATCTGCCCAGCGTTCTTCGGCTTCTTCTACTTTATAAAAACACCATTCTATACATTTTCTTTTCCACCAGGTTAAAGCTTGCCTTCCATTTTCATTATTTTTAAATCCTATCATGCCCGCTTGATATGATCCATAATCTTTTTCTATTCTAGGAAGGTCTCTTTGAGGACATAAAAAGATGGAATCATCTCCCCATTCATCAAAAATGACTATTGGATCTGAAAAAAAGAACAAATCCGAATCACAGTATAAAATCGAATCCACCTTATACTCGTCCATTATATACTCAATCAAAGATCCCTTTAATGTCCAACAATATTCACTATCCGTTCTTCCATTTCTAACATTTCTTAATTCTTCTGTTTCAAAATCTTGCAATCTAAAAGCTATCAAATTTCTTAAATCCATTCTTCTAAAAGCTTTATATACTTCATCGTCCATACAACAAATCCAAACTTTAGCATTTTTATTACTGCTAATTACAGATCTATAAAAAGTTAAAACTTTGATCAAATATTCCTTACCTGCAAGAGTACAAAATTTGCAAACCCTATTTTTCTTCTCTAATGAAGACGTAAATTCTTTTTTTTCATTATATTTGTTATTTTCGTATCGTCTTGTAGTATAAAAATCATTTTTATACTTTGGATTAATCCTGTTATTTTCGGGGGTATTGTAAAGACCTTTTCCCTCTGTTTTTATAGAATAATAACCCCTACTTTCATCTAAGTCACTATCTATTTCTTCTCTTTCTTCAATGTTTTCATAAAATTTTTCTAAAAAAACGTTCCTTTCATTTTCATCTAAATCACTTAGTAAAAATATCAACTTAAGAAAATTACTCAAATTTCCACTTTCAGCTGCTTTAATTAAAGTTTCAATAAAAAAAATCATTTCATTCACTTGATTTTTTCTCCTTTCTCAATATTTTGTAACTGATTTACCACCGCTAATTTTTCCATTGTTCATTTACGTCTTTCAAATCCTTTTGTGTGTCAATAGCCTTCCAATATCCATTATGAACATAAACAGATAATTGTTGTTCTTTTACTAAATTCCTTAATGGTTCTTCTTCAAAAATACAAGTATCATCACTTAGATAATGAAATATTTTCTTATTTAAAACAAAAAAACCTCCGTTAATCAAACCATCTAAAGTTGATTTTTCTCCAAAAGATTTTGCCATTCCATTTTCTATCTGTAAAATTCCAAACTGACTTTTTCTATCAACTGCTGTTAAAGTTGCTATAGTATTTTTTTTCATATGAAAATCTAATACCTTAGCTATATTTACATCTGATAACCCATCAGCATAAGTCATCATAAAAGTATCACCTTCAATATAAGGTTCAATTTTTTTAATCCTTCCACCAGTCATTGTATTTATTCCAGTATCTATAAAAGTAATTTTAAATTTACTAATGTCAATTTCATCCAAGTACTCTATTTCGTTTTTATCGAAACTTTTAGTTAAATTTGAGTTTTTCCATTTATAATCCATAAAATATTCTTTAATTTTTTCGCCACCATATCCTAATGGCAAAATAAATTCATTAAATCCGTATTCACTGTATATCTTCATAACATGCCATATTAAAGGTTTTCCATTAACTATTGCCATAGGTTTTGGTAAATCCTCATATCCTGACCTCATTCTAAGCCCTTTTCCTCCACATAAAATAACTACTTTCAAAATTATCACACCCATTTTTTTATAGTATAGTTTATAGATTTTTAATACCTACTGTTATAATATGTATTTTGTTGTAAGGTCGTACCTTATTAATCAATAAAAAAGGTATGTCATCAATAGATGACATACCTTTTTTATTTTTGAATTATAAACTATAAAATTCTTTCAATAAATTATACATATAATAATGATCTTTAACTCCAACCATTTCTCTTATAGAGTGCATGGCTAACATTGGTATTCCTATATCAACTGCATTTAAGTTTAAATGTGTTGAGCTTATTGGTCCAATTGTTGAGCCCCCTCTTTCATCTGATCTATTCACAAATTTTTGCATAGGAATTTCAGCTTTCTCACAAATCTGTATTAATATTGATGATGAATAACTATCTGAAGTATATTTTTGATTTGCGCTTACTTTTAAAGCTGGTCCTTTGTTTATAATAGGCCTACTGGTTGGATCACTTTTATCCACATTATTAGGATGAACCGCATGAGCTCCATCCGCTGATATCATAAAAGAATTTGCTAAAGCTCTAAAAAATTCTGCTCTATTTCCACCTAATGAATATACAATTCTTTCAAGAGTATTTGATAATAAATTTGAGTCTGCACCTTGCTTTGTAGCACTTCCTATTTCTTCATTATCAAAAAGTGCTAATACATTAACACCTTCATTAACTCCCGATTCTAGTAAAGCTTTCAAACCTGCATGAACTGCCTCCAAATCATCTAGTCTTGATGAAGAAATAAATTCATTTTGCAATCCTATTATACTTCCTTTTTCATATTCATATAAGAATATATCAAAATCTAAAATTTCTTTATAATCTACCTTTAATTCGTGTGCTATAAGTCTTAAAAGAACATTTTCTTTTTCTAGTTCTTCATTCACCATTGTTAATAAAGGCAAAGTATCGTTTTGAGGATTAATTTCTATTCCTTTATTAACTTCTCTATTCATATGAATAGCTAAATTAGGTATTACCATAAGAGGTCTTTTTATATTTATAAAACTTATCTTTGGCTCCATAATATTTTCACCTTTTAAGATAACTCTTCCTGCTAAAGATAATGTTCTATCAAACCAAGTGTTAAGAATAGGCCCACCATATACTTCTGTGTTTAATTTCAAATAGCTATTTTCCTTAATGATTTCTGCATTTGGCTTTATTCTAAAACAAGGAGTATCTGTATGCGCACCTACTATTTTAAATCCTTTTTTTCTGATTTTGCCATTTCCTATTTCAAAAGCGATCATAGCTGAATTATTTTTTATAGTAAAGTATTTAGAATTTTCTTTTATTACCCATTGTTCTTCCTCTTTTAATTCTTTAAAACCATTAGCCTCTAATAGTTTTTTTGCCTCACTTACTGCATGAAAAGCAGTAGGACTTTCTTCTATAAAATTTATGAGGTCTTTTGCTAACTCTATTTCTTTATTTGTTTCCATTATTGTATCTCCCTTCAATTTAACTATGATTAACTAAATTTTTTACCCATTTCTTTGATAAAACCCTTGGAATACCAACTGCTAATTTTATTACTTCCTCTATATTTGCAAGAAAAACAATTATATATATAGGTAAATGCCAATATGTAGTTCCAAGCCATACCAATGGCACTCCAATAAGCCATACTGAGCCCATTTCTATTACCATTGCATATTTTGTATCTCCACCACTTCGCAATATTCCTACAATTATAATCATATTGCAAGTTTTTACAATTAAAAACAATGAAATGATTTTTAATATTAATATAGTATTATTTGCCACCCCATCACTTACGTTGAAAAATGACACTATCACTGGTGCTGATACAAACAAAACAAAAGTTAATATAACTGAGAAAACAATTCCAACTTGGAAAAATTTCTTAGAATATTTAATGGCTTTTTCGTAATTATTAGCTCCAATTTCATTTCCTAACATAACTGCACAGGAATTACCTAAACCAATAGATAAGATAAAAAATAATCCCACTATAGTATCCCCAATTTGTATAGATGCTATAGCCTCAGTACTCATTCTTGCATAAAAAACTGCATAAGTAGTCATTCCTAAAGACCAAAAAAACTCATTTAATATTACTGGAAGTGCTGTTTTAAATATTTTCACCACAAAATTTCTAGAAAAATCCATAAGTTCTGATAACTTTGCAGCAATAGCTATGTTACTATTGTACACTATAAATAGAATTAATATAAATTCTATTATTCTAGCGATTAATGTAGCATAAGCTGCACCTTTAACCCCCAATGGCATAGCTCCAAACTTTCCAAATATAAGCATATAGTTGAATAAAGTATTTATTCCAAGTGATATAGCACTTACAGCCATAGGTATTTTCCCTTGTCCAATTGTTCTAGCCGAAAAACCATAAGCAAAACTAACAGCTGTGAAAACATAACTTATTCCTACTATTGAAATATACTGAGCACCTAGCTCAATAACTTTTACATCCTTTGAAAAAATCTTTAAAATCCCTTTTGGGAAAATTATTATTGCCAAAGTAAAAACAAAAGCAATTAAAATACCCGAAACCAAACTAACCCCTAAAACTCTTCTTACATTCTTAATATCATTTTTTCCCCAGTATTGAGCTGTAAATATAGATGCTCCACTGTATACTCCAAATAAAATTACTATAAATAGAAAGAAAATCTTGTTTCCTAAACCAACTGCTGCAATGCTTTCATCCCCTAGTTTACCAATCATAACAGTATCCACCATATTCAATGATGAAGAAATAAAATTTTGAATAACTATCGGTACTGCTATTAATAGTAATTTCCCATAAAAATTCTCATGTTTTTCGCCTTTGAATTTCATTTTTCCCTCCAGGTGTCTTTAAACTATTTGTTTTCATTATTAACTTTAACATCTTTTTTTCTAATTAAATATTTGTATCCTTTTATAGTTAAATATTTTCCCATTCGAATAGCTAAATACACTGCAAAAATATAAATAAAACCCCATACCCCTGCCACAACATCTTCAAATTCCATAACTCCGCCACCAGTTATCTTTTGAGCAATTTCTATTGCAAAAACTAAAACCAGTAATACTGTTGCTGTGTAAATAAAGGATATTACTTCTACACTTAATTTAACTATTTTTTTAAAAGCTGCGTTTACAATTAAATATAATACCATTCCAATAATTCCTATAATAATGAAATGTAGCTCTTTATCATTAAAACTAAACCCTAATTGTTTAAAAATTCTTATCAAAATATCATGGATTTCATTTAATATACTGCTCATTAATTTAAGCATCTCTATCATATTTAAAACCCCCTTATAGTTATCTATTTTATCATAAAGATTAGTTCTTTGTATCATTAAATATAACTACTGAAATTTATAAATTATTTTATTATAAAATCATACTAATATTTTCTTCCACTCATAGATAGTATTATTTGTGAAGGAAGATAAAATAACCAAATCAAATCAAAGGAATAATTTTTTATATTATTTGATATTTCACTAAACAATCCAAAATTTGATAAATTACTTACTCCAACGTTTATGTCACATAATAAAAACAAAAACATACCATAAAAAACCAATTTTCTATTTATATAATTTTCTTTATAATAAGCTGGTGCTAAATATGCAATAATTGTTCCACCAATTATTAAAATTGAATATATACTTGTGATAATCAACATATTTTCGTTCTTGAAAAATCCCAAGAAATTTAAAATAGATATACTAATTATTACTACTAATAAAGACTTTAATATATAATCACCTTTACTTTTATTTTTTGTACCATTATGCCTGTAAATATATATAATTTGTATAATAGAGAATATACATACTCCATAGAAAAAATAATTAGTGAATAAAAGTAAATAATCTGTAATAATTGTAAGAAATTTTGCTACTCTCAATAAAAGAATATCTTTTTTACTTATATATTCTTTATAATTAAAAGTCATAAAAAAACATAATATTATACTTATAAATTTAAAGTTATTTGTATTAAAAATATTCCAAAAATCACCTAATAAAAATATTATATAGATTACCATTAATATTCCAACATATATTTTTTGTTTAACATTTAAAAAACACACTTACTCTCGCCTCTTTTTTAACTTTTTTTATAGTTAATTGCCATTATACCTAATGAAACAAGAATCAAAGCAATAAAAGTATTTATTGTAAAAACTTCTCCTTCTAAAAACATAATAGACAAAATAGATCCTGAAACTGGTATAACAAATTTATATATACTTATCTCTCCCGCTTTATTGTATTTTAAAAGGGAGTACCATAAAGAAAAAGCAGTAGCTGATAAAATAGCAGCATAAATTAATAAAATCCATCCTTTTAAAGTAAAAGTTATAGCCTCTGGCGACAATTGAGGAAGTCCAAATATTAAAAGTATAGTTGCCCCTAATAGCATTTGCCAAGCTGTTATTACAAAAGGATTAATTGTTTTTGATAACTCTTTAGCCATTATTGTTCCTACAGATCCTAATGTAGTAGAAATAATGATAAATCCTTCTCCATAAAAATTAAAGTCCACATTAAAACCATTTCCTAAATTTATAATTACTATACCTATAAAGCCCAATATTAATCCTATAGATTTTTCTTTATTGATTCTATCATCTTTGTAATAAAAATGTGCAATTATAACAACTATAAAAGATCCCACTGATGTTAATATAGAAGATTTAGAACCCGTTGTATTAGAAACTCCAGTATAAAAGAAAAAATATTGAAAAGTAGTTTGAATAAGTCCTAAAATTAAAAGTTTAATAATATCACTTTTACTTATTTTTATAGATTTCTTTAATACAAATATTAAAAATAAAAAAATCATTATTGCAGCAATAAAAAATCTCATTCCTGCTAAAACTATTTTTCCAATCATATCTGCACTATTCATACTCAATTCGATATAACTTACTTTTAAAGTAGGAAAAGCGCTTCCCCATAAAATCGAACAAAAAATTGCTAAAATTATTACATTTGATTTTTTAGTTAAAAACTTTTTACTATCCATTTAAAATCCTCATTTTCTATGCTATTTTACTTCTTTCAAAATTATACCACATAAATATATTATTAACACCATAAGGTTAGAAGGCGAAGTAAGTATTTGTAGGGGCGGGTTTCCATGCCCGCCTGCTGTTTCCTAATAAAATTACAATTACAGTAAAATCGTAATGAAAATATTATACTACTTTCTGTATTTTGTATTTTTTATCAATATTATATATGTAATTTATAGGCATAGCGGGGCGGCGTGGAAACCGCCCCCTACCAGTTAGTTCGCAATTTTTCTCAATTCTGTATTGACAACCATACCCCCTATAGGTATAATGATAAAGAATTAATTATACACCTAGGAGGTATTTATGAAAAAAAGAAAATCACATCAAAGTTGGTCATGGATTTTTATGGTTTTATTTATTTTACTTTCAATATTGGATATTAGATTTGGAATATTAGGATTCATATGCATGACTATGCCAATGTATCATGCTATAAAAGGAAGAGGAAAAATTCATTGCTCTCATTATTGTCCTAGAGGCTCTATACTACAAAAATTCTTAAAAGAAATTAGCTTTAATAATACTTTACCCACTCCCTTTAGAAAACATGGTAAAAAGGTATTAATAACTATAATGATCATATTATTTAGTTTTTCAATGTACCATGCTGGCCCTAATATATACAGAATTGGTTTTGCTTTATTTAGATTTATGACTGCTTCTTTCGCTTTAGGAATTATAATGGGTGTAATATTTAAACCAAGAAGTTGGTGTCAGGTTTGCCCCATGGGTTATGCAGCAGAATTGATTACAAAAGCAAAAAAAGCGGCATAGTACCGCTTTTTTTCATATATTTTAAAATATTCTTTTATTTTATTCACTAATCTTTAATAGTTCAACCAATCTTTCATTCTTAAATATAACATACTTAAATAATGGATAACCAATACCTGTTACAACTATTAATTCTCCTAAAGCTATAGTTGCTGAGGTTGCCCAAAATGGAGCATGGTATAAAAAGAAAATTTCTGCTCCTATAAACACACAATTTATTGTAGGCCATAAAGATGCCACAAATAAATTTTTAGATTTATTAATCAAGTAAACACTTAACAAAGTTGCAGAACTTCCAACTATTACATCTACAACTCCATAGGGACTTGCGATATTAGCTACAATGCATCCTAAAAATAATCCTGGGACATAAGTATCATCTATAAATGCTAATAAAACAAGTATTTCTGAAAGTCTCAATTGAATTGGTCCATAGCTCATAGGTGCAATAGCCCAAGTCATTACAGCATATAGTGCTGCCACCATTCCTATATAAGCTATTTTTCTTGTCTTTATTCTAGGATTTTTGCTGTCTGTCTTTTTACCTACCCATATTAATGAAATTCCAAAAACTATTATTGCTAAAATTATGCACACTATAGCCGTTACTGCATCTATATTACTAAACATTTGCTTCTCCTCCCACACCGAAATCAGTGTTATTCCATAGAATTTCTATATTGTCATTGCTCTCAAGATAAGCATACTTTTCACAAAACCATTTAATTAGGTTTTCATCTCTTTTTAAAGATGTAGAATTTTCAATATACATATTGATACAGCCTTTTTCAAAGTATTTCAATAAATATTCAATATCCTTATCTATACTTTCCTTTGTTTGTCCATATATTCCCACCATTAAACAAATTGATTTAAAATATCTTGCTACGTCTTCCGGATTTTGAAATATTATACCTTTTTTCAGAATCTTATTTCTAAAATTATTATCAAAGGTTTCGATTCCACATTTAAATATTATTGGTATACCAAAATATTCTTCCATTTCTTTTAATCTATTTCTATACATCCAATGACTTTCAAAATACAGCTTATCTATAGCTTTTTCTTTAATTACTTGCTTTATATCCCTTAACGTTTCTTTTGGCAATTCAAAGCAACTTCCTGAATTAATAACTTCCAAAACTTTGTACTTTCCAGTAACTTGGCTCAAAACTTTTTTATTTAAATCCACCATTTCTTTTTCCTTAGTAGAATTATCCTCTATATAATCACAAAAGCTACATCTCCCCCATTCACAGGGAAAAGCTTTAAGTAGTACTATTTCTCTACTATTTTTATTGTTTATAATGCTATATCTTTCTAATTCCAAACTCTCGCTCCTTTCTTTTAAATAATCTTATAAATATTTTTGGACGCAAAAAATGCGGCTGCAACAAAAGCAGCCACATAAAAATTCATAATGTGATTAAGTTTTGATGCCTTAGTTTTGTTTTGGGACAGGAGGCTTACGAACTGTCTTATTTGATTTTATTAAAGTTTATTCATACAGCTATTATAAAATAACATAAAATCTATAATAATTCAATAAAAATATATTAAAAAATTGAGTATTTATTTATTCTATTTAAAATTCTTTCTTTCTCTGAGCCTTCACTAACAGTAGGTTTATAGTCATTTCTATGCGTTACAGAAGATATACTGCAAGGTATTATGTTCTTTTGGTTATCTTCTATTTTTACACCATCTGTAAAATTAAATGTCTGTTGAAAAATAAATGTATCTTTGTCAGATGGATTTTTATTACCACCAAAACAGAAATTACTTAAACTATATACTATATTTTTACCATTATACTCTTCTATACCTTGTACAACATGAGGATGATGTCCAAGTATCAAATCTGCACCTGCATCAACTGCATAATGTGCTAAACTTTTTTGAGTAGAATTAGGATAATTATCTCTTTCTATGCCCCAATGAAAACTAACTATTACAAGTTGAGCTCCATTATCTTTTAATTCATTTATACTATTAAATATTTCATCTCTTAAAGCTTGAGTATCACTCCACCCCTCATAGCCAAGCATCCCTACCATAATTCCATTTACATCCTGTATACTTTTGTTATCATAGCCAAAGTAAGTCAAATTAGCTTTTTCTAAATTACTAATAGTATCTTCATATCCTTTTTGAAGATAATCATGTGAATGATTATTGGCTATATTTACTGCCTCCACACTTCCTTCAGTTAATATATTTGTAAATTCTGGACTTCCTTTAAACTTGTACTTTTTATCTGCTCTTGCAGTAGCCTCTGTAAGAGTAGTTTCTAGGTTTACAATAGTCAAATCATCCTTTTCAAATATATATTTTACATTTTCAAAAAAGTAAGCATAATTATTTTGTTTTTTAAATTCATTCATGAAACTTCCACCACTAATATAATCTATATCTGATCCAAGGGTACAATCTCCTGCTGCAGAAATTGTAATAGCTATTTTAATTGGTTCTGGCTTTACTTCTGGTTCTGAATCTGGCTTAGGTGTAGAGGTTCCATTAATATCTGAATTGTTTTCTTTCACTTCTGCCTCTACTTCTGCTACAACTGGTACTTCAGTTTTATTTCCATAAAACCAGTGTTTCATACTAAATAGCATAATAGAAGCAACAATAATAAAAAGAATACCAAAAAAATATTTTCTTTTTTTCTTCTTTTCTTTTAATCTTTTTTCTCTTCTTTCTTTCAAATTATCCAAAATTATCCCTCCACACAATATTGTTGTCCTACTTAAGCTTATTATATATTTCAATATTTTTCAAGTTTATAAGAAAAAAAGTTCCCTTAATTGGGAACTAATTTTCAAATAACTCTTTTAGCTTTTAACATATTATCTGCTACTTCTCCAGAAACAGGTTTACTATATAAATATCCTTGAATTTTATCGCATTTCTTCTGCAACAAAATATTTTTTTGGTCTTCTTCCTCAACACCTTCTGCTATAACTTCAAGATCTATTTTATGAGCTAATAGTATTATTCCTTCTGTAATAGCTTCTTGCTTTAAATTGCCACATATGTTGTCTATAAATGATTTATCTATTTTCAAAGTATTAATAGGTATTTTCATCAAATAATTCAAAGAGGAATAACCTGTACCAAAATCATCTAACATTGTTCTAATTCCCCAAAAATTAAGTTCTTTTAATAACTCAATATTTTTTTCCATAGACTTAATCATCATACTTTCTGTTATTTCCAGGGCTAAATGTTTAGCATCTATTGAATTATTTTCAATAGTTTTTCTTACTATATTAACAAAATCATCTTGCTGAAATTGAAGTTCTGATACATTAATTGATACATATTCAAATTCGTATCCTTGTTTTTCCCATTCTTTTATTTGGTAACATACTTTTTCCATAACCCAATTTCCAATATCAATAATTAATCCTGTTTCTTCCGCAATAGGTATAAATTCACTAGGAGAAACAAATCCTAACTTTGGATTTGTCCATCTTATTAAAGCTTCAAAACTTCTAATTTCACCAGTTTTAACATCCACTATAGGTTGATAATTTAAATTAAATTCATTTCTATGTAATGCTTCTCTTAAATATTTTTCTATTTCGCTTCTGTTTAAAATTTCACTAAACATTTCACTTTCATAAAATTCATAATTATTTTTACCTTTTCTTTTTGCTTTATTAACCGCTGTATCTGCATTTTTTAAAACCTCATTCACATCCAATGATTGCTCCGGAAAAAAAGTTATCCCTATACTTGCTGTTACATGAAATTTTAATCCATTTAATTCAATACTTTCTTTGAATGCTTTTTTAATTTTATCTGCTGTTTTTTCCACCATATTTTTATCTGTTACATTTTCTTGTAGTACAAGGAATTCATCTCCCCCAAATCTGCATATAAAATCATAACTATTAAAAATACTTTTTAGTTTTTCACTAACTAATATTAATAATTCGTCACCTAGCTTATGTCCTACTAAATCATTTACCTTTTTAAAATCATCTAAATCAATATAATATACAACCCCGCTTATTAATTTTTCAAAACTTTGTTCTAATGTTCTTTTAAAATAACTTATGTTGGGAAGTGCAGTTAAATAATCGAAAAATGATGCATCATATAAGGCTTTTTCAAACATTTTATTTTCAGTTATATCCATAATAGAACCCACGGCTCTAATTGCAAATTCATTGTCGTCTCTAACTATAATGCCTTTATCTTTAATCCAAATAAACTGTTCTCTACTATTTTTTATCATATATTCTGAATAATAATTTTCTTTACAACTTTTAAAATTATTATCTATGGTTGTTTTTATGACTTGTCTTTTATTAGGATGAATCATCTCTAACCAATCATCTATATGATTGAGGTGATACTCTTTATTATATCCTAATATTTCTTTCCAAGTAGAGGATAAAAACAATTCTCCAGTAACTATATTTAAGTCATATAATCCCGCATGCGAAGTATCTAAAAGCAGTTTTTGTGTTTTTTCAACTCTATCAAGCAAATAATTTTTTAATTTTAATTCCTTATATGAATTTTCTGAGTTTTGTTTTTCTTTGATAAAATCAATTAAAACATTTTTTATGTCTATTATAAGTTCAACCAAACTAAAAATTTCTTCTTCTTTATACAAAGGAACTTCCTTCAAAGCATCTTTAAATTCCTTTATTAAAAATCCATGTTCATCTGCTTTTATTAAAATATCACTTGATTGATTTTCATCAATTAAAAATTGTTCAAGTATTACCGTACCTACACGTTTATTGTTTTCAACAATGGGAATAATTATTTGATTAAGCCCGTTTCTACATTTAGTTATTAGATAGTTTTTGTCATTACTATTTCTTAAACAATCACTATAACTCTCAATACACATATTACTAGTTACTTCATTATTCTTATAAAATTTTTCGCAAATTTTACTACAACCTGTTTCAAATATAAAATTCCCTCTAGCATCTATAATTGTTAAAGGTATATTTGTATAAGTTTTCAAGCTTGCCAATAATCTTTTAATCGTTTCTGTTTCTAATATTTCCAGAAAATTATAGTCCATTTTATCACCACTTTTATTTTTTTTATTATGCTATTATTTAAACTGCTTATTTGATGATATATCTCTCTCTTGATGATTATCGACATAAATCTATATTTTTTTATATTTTATAGTAAGAAATATAACAAAAAAGTATTCAGTTGAATACTTTTTATTTATAACACTCAGATACTACCATTGCAATTGCTAAAACAAATACTTGGTTCTCTGCATCTATTATATCTATATGATAATCTTTCATAGGTTCTAAACTATTTCTAAAAGCTTTTGCTATTCTTAATCCATTTTTTCTTATAATAAAACTACTATTTTCAATAGTTCCTTTATGCGCAACAACTTCATATTCCTCACCATAAATACTTCTTAAGTTTATTCTTTTTTCTTCACTAATCTCAACATTGATTTTCAAAACCATTCTTCCATAAAGATAAATTTTAAATAATCCATCAAGTTCATTTATTCTAGCTACTTCCCCAGATTCAACACTAGAAATACGAATTTCTTTTATGTTTTCATCATTAATAGCCTTTACTGTATATTTTGTATTATCCTCACTATTTACCTCATACAGGGATTCTATTGAAAAAAGTTCTTTTTTTAATTTATACTCCATTTTTAATCTCCTTTTCACATTTAAAATCTTTAGTTTATCTTATTTCACCTTTTTATATTTTATCATTTGTATATAGAAATTACTATAATAATTAAATAATTTAGAATTTACTAAAATTTTAACAATATTTAATACATTGTTTATTTTTACTAAAGATATTTCAGCAAAAAAATGTTATAATTAAATGAATACAATTGTTCAACTATTGAAAAATAATAAGGATGGGTGAATAAATGAATATAGCATTTTTTTTAACTCCAAAAAGTGAGGTAATTTACGAAAAACATACTGCTACAATGAGACAGGCTCTTGAGAGAATGGAATATCATAGCTATACAGCTATACCTTTAATTGATTCCAAAGGACATTATGTGGGCACTCTTACTGAAGGAGACTTGTTATGGAAAGTTAAAAATTCCGAAGATTTTAGTTTTAGGAATGTAGAAAAAATACTTGTAAAAGATATACCTTTAAGCACAAAAATCGAACCTGTTAAGATCAATTCAGATATAGAGGGTTTAATAGACCTGGCAAAGTCTCAAAACTTTGTTCCTGTTGTTGATGATAACCAAATCTTTATTGGTATCATTACAAGAAGTGACATTATAAATTATTGCTTTAACATGATCTATAATAGCTCTGAGTTAAATACTTTAGTGGTGAATCAAAATTAAATAATAATATTTATTATGAAATTACTTTATGTTATAATAATTTTATACTAATTATTGGGAGGTTTTTCTATGATAAGTTATGATTGTTCAAAAGTATTAAAAGCAGTTATCAAAACTGAGCAACATGTATCTGAAATGTATAGTATATTCGCTCAGCAAGTAAAAGATCCTGCTGCCAAAAACCTTTTTCTCAAAATGTCTCAAGATGAAATTAGACATAAAGATATGTATTCTTCTATTCTTAATTCTTTATCTGAAAACACTTTTGTTGAAATTCCATACGAAGAAGCGGAATATACTGATTTATTATTAAGTTCTAATATATTTGTTAATGAACTAGTTAGAGATAGATATAAGAAAAGTGATGCTTTAAATGTAGCAGAAAAAATTGAAAAAGATAGTATCCTTTTTTATACTCAAATTCAAAAATTACTACCTGATATTCCTAAAGAAGAAATTGAATTAATAATAAATGAAGAGAAAAAGCACTTGAAATATGTTTTAGAAACCCAAAAGAATTCATTTTTATTTTCTTTAAGCTTATAAAAATTTCTCTAATTTTTTTCCAAAAAAACCTTTACATTGTATTATTTTTCTATTATAATATAAATATAGTTAAGTAAACGTAAACAATTATTAACTAAGCCCTTAGCATAATATTTATAAATCCACTTTAATGAGTTTTTAACTCATGTTCCCCGAACTTTAATATTTTTTAAACTCCTTACTAGTTTTAAATAATACCAGTTTCCCGACTGGTATTATTTTTGTTCAAAAATCTAAATCTGAATTGAAAAATACATTTTGGACAAAATAATACTAGATTAAAAAGGAGGTTTTTTTATGGATAAAAACAATTTTAACTTTAAATTTGAGAATTTAAAAGAAATTCATGTAGGTGATGTACCTTCTGCTAAAAAAGGTATAATAGACTGTTTACTAAATTCCGAGGAGAACAAAGCTAGTATTCCTGATAAACAGTTAAACTCTTATATAAAAGGTCATCAAATTGGAACCTATATTGAGAATGCTTTAAAATGTGATCAAACTAATAAAATAAATGAGAAGAAAATTTAAAAGCAGCCATAGGCTGCTTTTATTAATGTTTCATCACATCTAAAACTTTATATCCCATTTTATCTAATTTTTCTACAAGCCCTTCTATTTCATAACTCTTTATTCTAAATATAACTTCATATTTTGTATTATCAATTTCATAGGTACTAATACTATTGATATCTAACCCTAAGTCTTTAATAATACCTGTAATATCATGAAGTGCACCTGGGTGATCTTCTGCTTCTACAGAAATCCTTGTACCTGATTTATCAAATCCCATTAATCTAATAAAAGCATTGGTAATATCTGTTCTTGTTATCATACCTACTAATTTGTTTTCTTCATCTACAATTGGCAAAGATCCAATATCATTATCCCTTAATACTTTTGCAGCTTCTTCCAATAAAATATTTTCTCTAGCTGTTACTACATGTTTCTGCATAACATCCCCAGACAAAGTTTTTTGAAGAAGGTAGTTTATCTCAAATATGCTCAAGCTTGTAGCTTTAGAAGGAGTTACATCTCTAAGAATTCTCTCTGTAATTAATCCAACAACTTTATTTTCACCATCGATAACTGGTATTTGTGAATATCCAGCTTTTTTAAATAGCTCAAGAGTTTTTAGTATTGGAGTGTCCGTTGTTACTGTTAAAACATCTTTAGTCATTTCATTCTTTACATACATAGTATCAGCTCCTATTTATATTAATTTCATATTACTTTATGTTTAAAGCATTAAATGCAAAATTAATAAAACTAACTTTATTATATATTGATATTCATATTAATATTAATTGATAACTATTCCATATTTAGAAATCATCATTTAAATTATATTGAAACTATAAATGTTTTTTAGTATTAAGTGAAGTAATCTATACTTATTATCTTATAATATTTATTTTTATATTGTACTTATATTATACCAAATTAAGGTGGTACAATTCAATTTTTTTTAGATATTTATTTAATTTATTTTTAAAATTCCCTAAAAAAACAAAAACTGCTATCTAAAAATAGTAGCAGCTTTTATATTCAACATTTTATTTTTTACTTGATTTTAAAGGAACTTCTAAGAGACACAATTCTATTAATAACAGGTTTATCTAAAGTAGAATCATCATCTACTGAAAAGAATCCAGTTCTTAAAAATTGAAATTTTGTTCCTACTAAAAGCTCATCTTTAATTGGCTCGATTTTTACATTTGGTAAAACTTCTATAGTATTAGGATTTAAAATCATTTCACCTTCTTGATTTTCATCTTCAATCATTAAATGATCATAAAGTCTAACTTCGGCATTCATTGCATTTGCTGCTGATACCCAGTGAATAGTTCCTTTTACTTTACGCCCTGTAAATCCTGTTCCACTTTTAGTTTCTGGGTCATAAGTACAGTGAATTTCAACTATTTTACCATTTTCGTCTTTTATGACATCATTACATTGAATAAAGTAAGCACCTTTTAATCTCACTTCTTTACCCGGAGTCAATCTAAAGTATTTTTTAGGTGGATTTTCCATGAAATCCTCTTCTTCAATATAAAGTTCTCTTGAAAAAGGCACTTCTCTATACCCCATATCTAGATTCTCAGAATTATTTTCTATTGTTAATAATTCTTCTTTTCCTTCTGGATAATTTGTTATAATAACTTTTATAGGACGAAGAACAGCCATAACTCTAGGAACTTTTTCTTTTAAATCCTCTCTTATACAATGTTCTAGCAAAGCAACATCTACTAAACTATTTGCTTTTGCCACTCCAATTCTTTCACAGAAATCTCTAATAGATTCTGGTGTAAAGCCTCTTCTTCTTAAGCCTGATATAGTTGGCATTCTTGCATCATCCCAACCTGTTACAATGCCATCATCCACCAATTTTTTTAAATGTCTTTTACTCATTATAGTATTAGTAAGATTTAATCTTGCAAACTCATATTGATGAGGTGGATTTTCAAATCCAAGCTCTTCCAAGGCCCAATCATATAATGGTCTATGATCTTCAAATTCTAAGGTACAAACAGAGTGAGTTATCCCTTCAAATGCATCTGATAAAGGATGTGCAAAATCGTACATTGGATAAATACACCATTCATCTCCTGTTTTATGATGATGAGCATGAGCGATTCTATATAATACTGGATCTCTCATATTCATATTTGGAGAAGCCATATCGATTTTAGCTCTAAGTACTTTTGAACCATCTTCAAATTCACCATTTCTCATTTTTTGAAATAGTTCTAAATTTTCTTCTATACTTCTATTTCTAAAAGGACTTTCTTTACCTGGTATAGTCAATGTTCCTCTATATTCTCTTATTTCTTCTGCTGTCAAGTCACAAATATAAGCCTTGCCTTTTTTTATAAGTTGAACTGCACTATCATATATTTTTTCAAAATAATTTGATGCATAGTACATTCTATCTTCCCAGTCAAACCCCAACCATTTAACATCTGTTTTTATAGAATCTACATATTCCACATCTTCTTTAGTAGGATTGGTATCATCGAATCTTAAATTACACATGCCTTTATATTTTTCTGCAGCCCCAAAATTCAAACAAATAGATTTTGCGTGGCCTATGTGTAAATATCCGTTTGGTTCAGGTGGAAAACGAGTATGTACTTTTTCACCTGGATTTGCTTCTAAATATTCTTCAATAATATTTTCTACGAAATTGGATGACTTAACTTCTTCTATGATATTATCATTTATTTTCATAATTATTCCTCCTACCCATTACTATTGATAGATTATAATAAACTATACAATGTATGTATTACATCTAATTTTGCTACTAAATCCTTATTTTTCATAAGTTTTATTATACCATAAATAAAGTATTTTATGATAATGGAATTTTCAAAAAACAGCTTTTTAAAGTATTTTGATTCCATGAACCGTTATTTCTTTTAAAAATACTAGAGATGATAATGAAAATGATATAGTTTCCTTTAAAGAGAATATTTTTCTAATATATATGTGGATTCCATCAACTAAGTAATAATTATACATAAATTTTTCCTGAGCCACCGGCTCAGTAATAGCTATGTCAGGCATAGCTGCACTTCCTCAGCAAATACCACTTTCTAATAATTTTACTGTTATAACATTAGAATTTTTCTTTTCTAGATACTTAATAACTTTTTCAGAAATTTTAATATCCAAAATCATTTCCTCCTCATATTTTAATAGACTCTCGGAATTAACCGAGTGTTATGTTTTAAGGGTTTCCTCAAAACACTTTAGTTGTAATCCTCCTACTTTTAGTAGGAAGTTTTTTATTTTCTTAAAGTGAAATTGGAAATTTCACTTCTAAAAAATATTATTAAAACTCAAAAAAACACTTGACTTTTGAAAATCAACCCAATAATCGCATTGAAGGGATTATTTCCTTTACTAACTGTGATTGGGGTGTTACAAATGAAACCTAAATATGTTTCTCATGAATCTTATCAAAACT
>NZ_FQXM01000002.1 GCF_900129965.1 Clostridium grantii DSM 8605
TGGGATTAGTCAGGTTTGAAAATTTTCCATAAGGGCATAGAGACCCGGTCGAGGAGCATATGCTGACATCCGCCTCTTGGATAGACTGAACGAAGGAATTTAGGACACAGATCCTGTGAGACATGGAAGGGTAAGTTACCAGAGTTATTGCGGACACCTATAGTAACCATATTTTAACAAAACGTGGATAGCTTTATTTAGGTGGTCAATATATGTCCATATATTTGAATTGCTTCAATGTATATCCAAGGAGTTCTTTTTAGTCATGATGATATTGTAAGAATGGGAGAGATATCAAGAGAAAATTAAAGTATAGAGAGGAAGTGATTATAAATGAGTGAAGTTACTTTAGAAAAGATTGACATTATTAAAGAAAGAAGTGGGGTTTCCTACAAGGAAGCAAAAGAAGCTCTTTTAGCAACAGATGGGGATGTTTTAGAAGCTTTAATTTACATTGAGAACAACCAAAGTGGAGTTACGGAAACGGTGTTTTCGTCTTTTGAAGATTTTAAACAATGGATAAAAGAAATTTTAGAAAAAGGTAACATAAATAGAATTAAAGTGAAAAAGGGTAGTAAAGTCATTATGGATATTCCGGTTACTGCAGGTGTAGCTGTAAGTTTAGTTTCTTTATTTTTCCGTGAATTACTTGTTCTAGGGGTAGTTACAGCTCTTGTTACTAAAATAACTGTGGAAATAACTAAAGCCGATGGTAGTGTGGAAGTAGTAAACTCAATAATTAAAAATAAAGCGGATGATGTTAAGAATAAGATGAATGATTTAGCATCAGAGGTTAAAGAAAAAATGGGCGACTTATCTAAAGATGTAAAGGATAAGTTGGATAATTCCAATAAAAAAGTAGAAAACGATGATGAAAATGTATATCAGTATACTGTAACTTTTGAAGATGTAGAAGAAGCTACAAAAGAGAAAAAAGAAGAAGAAAAAGAAGAAGAAGAAAAATAAAAAAATATAAAAAGTGATACATTTTTGTATCACTTTTTATATGGATAAAAAAAATATAATTGGATAATATAGTTAGTATAGTAAAGGAAAAATTATTATTTTTAATACAAAATTTGGGTAATATCCAAAAAAAATAATCGAAATTGAGTGAATTTTATGGAATATTACAAAAATTCAAAATATATAAAATAATGAGTAATTACAAGATAACAAGAACAAATTAATGCTAATCAGGAATAATTGCTCATAATTTCTAATTATCATGTATAATAAAATAGTGTTTTCTGTTATAATATACAAGTGTAGTCGAGATGACTGAGGGGAGGGTGATCAATATTAATTTATCGCCGAGACAAAAGGAAATAATTAAGCTAGTAAAGCAAGAACAGCCTATTACTAGTGAAAAATTAGCAGCAAAGGTTGGAGTTACAAGGGCGGCATTAAGACCGGATTTGGCTATCTTGACTATGATAGGAATTTTAGATGCTAAACCTAAAGTAGGCTATGTTTGTTCAGAAAAATCTTCTGTAAGTTTAGTGCATGATTACATAAAAAAAATTAAGGTTAATGAAATTATGACTAAAGCGGTTACTATAGATGAGCAAAGTACTATTTATGATGCTATAGTTACACTTTTCTTGAACGATGTTGGAACTTTATGGATTGAGAATAATGGTAATTTGGTTGGTGCAGTATCTAGGAAAGACTTTCTAAAGGTAGCTATGGGCGGGACTGATTTAAATAAAGTTCCAGTTGGTATAATTATGACCAGAATGCCCAATGTAGTTTGTGTAGATATGGATGATTTAGCTTATGATGCAGCACAAAAAATAATTGATCATGAGGTTGATAGTTTACCTGTAGTTGAAAGAAACTACGAAAATGATGAAGAAAAAATAAAGGTTGTAGGGAAGTGTTCCAAAACTAATATCACTAAATTATTAGTGAGGTTAGGGCAAAATTTATAATCAATAAAATTTATTAGGTCATTAAGGTAAAATGGCTATAGTCATTTTACCTTTGAAAAATATTGCATAATATATTATAAGGGGATGTTTACAATGGAAAGTAAAAAATATGTATACCTTTTCAATGAAATCGATGCCACAATGAGAAATCTTGTTGGAGGTAAAGGCGCTAACTTAGGTGAAATGACTAAATTAGGATTACCTATACCTCAAGGATTTACAATCTCAACAGAAGCTTGTACTAAATTTTATGTTGATGGTAAAACGATTTCAGATAGCGTTATAGAAGAAATTGATTTAGCTATGCAAAGAACAGAAGAAATTACAGGTAAAAAATTTGGTGACATCGAAAACCCGTTATTAGTATCAGTAAGATCAGGAGCAAGAGTTTCCATGCCAGGTATGATGGATACTATATTGAATCTTGGATTAAATGATGAAGCAGTTTTAGGCTTAGCTAAGCTTACAAACAATGAAAGATTTGCATATGATTCTTATAGAAGATTTATACAAATGTTTTCAGATGTTGCTTTAGGTCTTGAAAAAAGAGATTTTGAAGATATATTAGATGATATAAAAGAAAGTAGAAATGTTAAATTAGATACTGAATTAACAGCAGAGGACTTAAAGGAAGTTGTTGCAAAATATAAAGAATTATTTAGAAAAGAAATGGGTAAGGAGTTCCCTCAATCTCCGAAGGAACAGTTGATAAATGCTGTAAGAGCTGTATTTGATTCTTGGGATAATCCAAGAGCAAATGTTTATAGAAGATTAAATGATATTCCAGGTAATTGGGGTACAGCTGTAAACGTTCAAGCAATGGTATTTGGCAATATGGGGAATGATTGTGGTACTGGTGTTGCATTTACAAGAGATCCTGCTACAGGAGAAAATAAAATTTTTGGTGAATATCTAATAAATGCACAAGGAGAAGATGTTGTTGCAGGAATAAGAACACCACTTCCTATAGCAAAGTTAGAAGAAGATATGCCAGAAGTTTATAAAGAATTTATGGAAATAGCTAATAAGCTAGAAAGTCACTATAGAGATATGCAAGATATGGAGTTCACAATTCAGCAAGGAAAGCTTTATTTCTTACAAACAAGAAATGGTAAAAGAACAGCACAAGCTGCGTTAAAAATTGCTGTAGAACTTGTGGAAGAAGGAATTCTTTCTAAAGAAGAAGCAATAATGAAAGTTGAGCCTAAGAAATTAGATACTCTTCTTCATCCAACGTTTGATCCTCAAGGATTAAAAGAAGCAACTCCTATTGCAAAGGGTCTAGCAGCATCACCAGGAGCAGCATGTGGAAAGATATACTTCACAGCTCTTGATGCAAAAGCTCATTCAGATTCAGGAGAAAAAGTGGTTTTAGTCAGACTTGAAACATCACCAGAAGATATTGAAGGTATGGCGGCAGCAGTGGGGATTCTTACTGTAAGAGGTGGAATGACTTCACATGCGGCAGTTGTAGCTAGAGGCATGGGCACATGTTGCGTTGCAGGGTGTGGCGAAATTGCTGTTAGTGAAAAAAATAAAACATTTACTGTTGGTGGAGTAACATATAACGAAGGAGATTACATTTCTATTGATGGAAGTACTGGTAAAGTATATGGTGCAGCTATTAAAACAGTATCTCCGGAAATCAGTGGATACTTTGGAACTTTTATGTCTTGGGCAGATGAAATAAGATCACTAAAAGTAAGAGCAAATGCAGATACTCCTAAAGATGCAGCTCAAGCAGTGGAGTTTGGTGCAGAAGGTATTGGCTTATGCAGAACTGAACACATGTTTTTTGAAGAAGATAGAATAGCAGCAGTTAGAGAAATGATTGTTTCAAAGACTTTAGAACAAAGAAAAGTAGCTTTAGAAAAAATTCTTCCAATGCAAAGACAAGATTTTATTGGAATTTATGAAGCAATGGAATATAGACCGGTTACTATAAGATTCTTAGATCCACCTCTTCACGAATTTTTACCAAGTATTGATGAAGATATAAAAGACTTGGCAGAACAAATGAGTATTACTTATGATGAATTAAAAGCAACAATTGATTCATTACATGAGTTTAACCCAATGATGGGTCATAGAGGTTGCCGTTTAGCTATCTCCTACCCAGAAATAGCAGAAATGCAAACAAGAGCAGTTATAGAAGCAGCTATTCAAGTAAATAAGGAAAAAGGATTTAATATAGTACCAGAAATAATGATTCCGCTTGTTGGAGAAGTAAAAGAATTAAAATATGTTAAAGATATAGTTGTATCAACTGCTGATGCTTTAATAAAAGAGTCAGGTGTTGATCTAAAATACATGGTAGGAACTATGATTGAAATACCAAGAGCAGCGTTGACAGCTGATGAAATAGCTAAAGAAGCAGAATTCTTCTCATTTGGAACAAATGACTTAACACAAATGACATTTGGTTTTTCAAGAGATGATGCAGGAAAATTCCTGGCTGACTACTATGATAAGAAAGTTTATGAGTTTGATCCATTCCAAAAGATTGATCAAACAGGTGTTGGTCAATTAGTAAAAATAGCTTCAAAACTTGGTAGAGAAACTAGACCAGATTTAAAATTAGGTATATGTGGAGAACATGGTGGAGACCCATCTTCAGTTGAATTCTGCCATAATGTTGGATTAAACTATGTATCTTGTTCACCATTTAGAGTTCCGATTGCTAGACTTGCTGCAGCACAAGCACAAGTAACTAATAAAAGATAGTTTATAAAATATAAGCGCACCCCTAGGGTGCGCTTTATAAGTCTAAGTTTGTTTTGAAAGTGTTTTCTATATAGTTCTTAAAAAGAATAGAAAATTCTATTTGTTCCTTGAAATGTCTTGTGGACTTTTCTAGAATTCCAATAAAAGCACTTTTATTACATTTATAAATATTTCGATAATAATCTCTAGAGATTTTCCAATATCTTTGAGGAAAAATTAAATAACCATATAAGAATTTGTAATCTTCTAAATTGATTTTTCTATAAGAATTATAGTAATTAAAGCATTGAACGGCTATTTTAAAATCCCAATTAGTTTCTTCACGTTTCATCAATCTTCTAAGAAAATAAGCAAAATCATGAATTGAAAAATCCATTCTACATTTATCGAAGTCTATTAACCAAACCTCATTTTGTTTATCAATAATAATATTTTTATTCACATAATCATTATGGCAAAGGGAAATACTTAAATTATCTAAATTTAACGTAGTAAGCATCTTACAAGAACTAGTTGCTAAATCTACTGCGAAATCGAAATTATCTAAATAAATTTTAGAAAATCTATCTTTATGTTTAAAAGCAAGATTTGATGTGACAAGAATATTATCAAAATGCTTGCTTACTTCAGCATATAAGTCTTTATATCCAATTCTATTTGCGCTATTTTTTATTGGAACAAAGTTATTGCATTTATTATGAATTATAGCTAGTGTCTCACAAACCTTTTTTAAGTGAATTTTATTATCATAATCACATTTATCTCCCTCAATCCATGGGGTTAGTATAAAAAGCATATCATTATAATTTACAAATCTTCCTTTGGAATTATTGGGAAGAATCCTTGGAACGTGAATATCATTTCTATATAACCATTCAATAGAGGAATATACAAATAAAAGCTCATTTTCATTAAAATAAACCTTTTTCAAGCAGAAACTATTATTATTTTTATCTACTTTATAAACGGCTCTTTGTTTATCAGTGTCTTTAAATTTTATATTTACAATACGTGCATCCGTTAAATCATATTTGGGAAGCACTTGTTTTCTTATGTTCTCTTCAGAAAAAATATCTATATTGTATGTATTCGCTACTTGTGACATAAAATCCCCCTTAAAAAGTACTCAATATAATCATATTAAATGATTGAGGATAATATACATTTAATTTGAATTAAATGTATATGTTTTTGTATATGAAATAAAGGATTTTTTCTTATTATATAGAAATAATAAATATATAGTATTTTGTATAGGAGGTTATGTTATGGATTCCATTAGAGAAAAAATTGAAAAAAATGAACTTGCTATATTAAATAGAGATGCATCATTGTCTGCCAATTCTCTAGGAAGAGAAATTGTGGAAAAAAAAGATGATATAAGAACAGTTTATATGGTAGATAGGGATAGGATAATTCATAGCAAAGCTTTTAGAAGATTAAAACATAAAACCCAAGTGTATATTAAAACATGGGGGGATCATTATAGAACAAGATTAACACATACTCTTGAAGTGGCACAAATAGCAAAGACAATTGGAAAAGGGATTGGGTTAAATGAAGATTTAATAGAGGCTATAGCACTAGGACATGATATTGGGCATGTACCATTTGCACACAATGGGGAAGAGGTATTGAATAAATTAAATATTAATGGATTTAAACATAATGAAAATAGTATTAGAGTGCTAACTAAAATAGAAAAAAATGGAGAAGGATTAAATCTGACGAAAGAGGTTTTGAATGGAATATTATATCATAGTGGTTTTTCTAAGAGTGATGGAAAATCTTTTACGTTAGAAGGTCAGATTGTAAAATATAGTGATAAAATTGCTTATGTCAATCATGATATAGATGATTCTATAAGAGCAAAAATATTAAATATGGATCAGATACCTAAAAATCTTATAGATTCATTAGGGTACACACATGGAAAAAGAGTTGATACTTTAGTAAAAGATTGTATTTATACTACTTTAAATAATTTATCTATAGGAAGAAAAGAAGTTACTTTAAGTGAAAATGTGGAAGAAACTTTAGGGGATTTAAGAAGTTTTATGTTTAGGAAGGTTTATAAAGGGGAAATATTAGCAATAGAGAGAAATAAGGCTAAATTTGTATTGGAGCAAGTTATTAACTATTTTAACAAAAATCCTAATAAAATGCCGGAATTCTATCAAAAGATTGTGGAAAAAGAAGGTTTGCAGGTAGGAGTAACAGATTATATAGCAGGAATGAGCGATGATTATTGTCTGTGGGTTTTTAATGAAATATATGTACCTAAATTTGTTATATATTAAGCAAAATCTTACATATTATTTCAAAAAATAGGAAAGATAAAAATGAAAGTGATTAATTACAAAAAAATAAAGGGATTTTGCTTTTCGCAAAGAATTATATAAATTAAGAATAAATAAACTTATTTAGATTTAAACTGCTTAAGTTAGTTTAAAAAAAATATATAATTTAAAAGGAAATTCAAATAATTTGTCGAATATACTTTAGAGTTGACTAAATTTAACGAAGTAGGTGAAAAATAATATTAAATTCAGTGAAGAAATAATTCAAAGAATAAAAGATGAAAATGATATAATTGATGTTATTTCTGATAATGTAAGTTTAAAAAATTCGGGAAGTAATTATACAGGATTATGTCCATTTCACAATGAAAAAACTCCGTCTTTTAGTGTTTCTAGAGAAAAACAAATATTTAAATGCTTTGGATGTGGTGAAGCAGGAAACGTGTTTTCATTTGTAATGAAGTATCATAATTATTCTTTTGTAGAAGCAGTGAATTTCTTGGCGGATAGAGCAAATATTGATATTTTACCAAATAACAATACGAAATCATTTGAAAGAACTAACGATAAACTTTACAAAATAAATGTTGATGCAGCTAGATTTTATTTTAATAATCTGTATAAAAACAAGGAAGCATTAGAATACTTTCAAAACAGAGGGATATCATCCAATACTATGAGAAAATTTGGTCTTGGTTATGCTCCAGATGGGTGGAAAAATACTTTAAATTACATGAAATCTAAAGGTCATTCAGAATTGGACCTTTTAAATATTGGATTAATAGTTAAAGGTAAAAATGATTCCATTTATGATAGATTTAGAGAGAGAATAATTTTCCCCATTTTTGATTACTCGGGAAAAGTGATAGGTTTTGGAGGTAGAGTTCTTAATGATAGCAAGCCTAAATATCTAAATTCACCTGAAACAAAATTATTTAAGAAAGGTACAAATTTATATGGATTAAATTTTGTACTTAAAGATAAGGGTAATGAAAAAACTATTATTATTGTTGAAGGTTATATGGATTGCATAGCTTTGCATCAATTTGGATTTAATAATGTAGTAGCATCTTTAGGGACGGCATTAACAGAAAAACAAGCAAAATTACTGAGAAAACATTTTGAAAAAGTTGTTATATCTTATGATGCAGATTTGGCAGGTAAAAATGCTACACAAAGAGGTTTAGAAGTACTTGCAAAAGAAGGTTTTGATTTGAGAATTTTGGAGGTTCCAGAAGGTAAAGATCCAGATGAGTTTATAAGAAACAATGGGAAATTAGCTTTTAAACAATTGATTGATAATTCTTTACCTATGATAGAATACAGAATAAAAAAAGCGGGGGAAGGAATAGATTACAAAGATAATAGAAAAGTAATTCAATATATTTCGAAAATTTCTGAGATTATTCAAAATTTGAATCCCGTTGAAAAAAATATTTATACAAAAAAAATTGCAGAAGAAACAGGCATAAAAGAACAATCAATTTATGATTTAATTAAACAAGACAATAAAGATTACAAAGTGGATTCGCAAAACATGCATAATCAACAGGGTTTTGGACAAAAATTATACTTAGAACCAGCTCATTTAAAAGCAGCTAGGAATTTAATAAAACTTTCCATAGAAAACAATGATATTTACTCATATATAAAGAATAAAATTGAAATTGAAGATTTTACACTTGAAGAGCATAAACAATTATTTCAAATTATACTTGAAAGTGAACACAATCATAAAAATTTAAATAATTATATTGATTTAAGATGCACTAATATAGAGCTTGCTAAAGAATGGGCCAATATCCAGCAAATGGAATTTGAAGAAAATATCAATATTTCCTTGGATGATGTTGAAGTTATACAAGGGTTTATAAAGGAAGTTAAAAAATATAAGCTAGAGGAGTCGAAAAGAACAATTATGAGGGAGATTAAAATACTAGAGAAAAAAGGTGCTTATAAAGAGGTTTTAGGACTTGTAAAAGATTTAAATGAAATGCAAAATAAATTAACGGATTTTAATAGGTTGAAAGGAGGCAATTAAATGGCTGAAGTAATAAAAAAGCAACAGCAAGATCAAAAAAGCTCTCTAAAGAAACCTGCAGAATTTGATAAAGAAACTAAAATGAAAATTATTAAGAGCTTAATGGATAAAGCAAAGAAAACAGGCAGTTTGACCTATAAAGAGATAATGGAGGAACTTGCAGAAATAGAGCTTTCTCCTCAACAAATTGAAGCAATCTATGATGTTTTGGAGTCTATGAACATTGAAGTTGTAGGGGATATAAAAGAGGAAGAAGAAGAAGAAAAATTAGATTTATCTGTTCCAGAGGGGATTTCAATAGATGACCCTGTTAGAATGTATTTGAAAGAAATAGGTAAAGTACCGCTTTTAAGCTCAGAAGAAGAAGTGGATTTAGCACAAAGAATCGAAGATGGAGACTTATATGCTAGGAAGAAATTAGCAGAGGCCAATTTAAGATTAGTTGTTAGTATAGCAAAGAGATATGTAGGAAGAGGAATGCTTTTTTTGGACTTGATTCAAGAAGGGAATTTAGGACTTATAAAAGCAGTGGAAAAATTTGATTACAGAAAAGGTTATAAATTCTCCACATATGCTACTTGGTGGATTAGACAGGCGATAACTCGTGCCATTGCCGACCAAGCAAGAACAATAAGAATACCGGTTCATATGGTAGAAACTATAAATAAATTAATAAGGGTTTCAAGACAATTATTACAAGAATTAGGTAGAGAACCTCTTCCAGAAGAAATAGCAAAAGAAATGGAAATGACAGTGGAAAAAGTAAGAGAAATTATGAAAATTGCTCAAGAACCTGTTTCTTTAGAAACTCCAATTGGAGAAGAAGAAGATAGCCATTTGGGAGACTTTATACCAGATGATGATTCTCCAGCACCAGCAGAAGCGGCTGCATTTACAATGTTAAAAGAACAACTAATTAATGTATTAGATACTTTAACTCCAAGAGAAGAAAAAGTCTTAAGGTTGAGATTTGGACTTGATGATGGAAGAGCTAGAACGCTAGAGGAAGTTGGAAAAGAATTTAATGTTACTAGAGAAAGAATTAGACAAATAGAAGCAAAAGCACTAAGAAAACTTCGTCATCCAAGTAGAAGTAAAAAATTAAAAGATTATTTAAATTAAATCAGTAAAAAGAGTAAAGATTAACTTTACTCTTTTTTTGTGGTATAATACTTTTGTGAGGTGAGGGAATGTCAACTTATGAATGTAAAAAAGGAGTAGGGCACATACATATATTATTAATTGCTTTAATGTGGAACATAAGCATAATCTTACTTATGGGACTAATAGATGTATATGAAATCGTTACCTTGATAAAAGTGTTTTTAATAATAACTGATATTTATTTGGGGTTTAACATTATTTTCATTTTAACCATGAAATATAGCATTGATGATGAAAAAATAATAATAAGCGGCATTGGAAATGTTAAAAGAGTTATTATTCCTATTAAAGACATAACTTCTTATTTTATCAGTAGGGAACATATTTCATCTGTAAAGTTATATGGCTTTTCAACTAAAAAATTTGCTATTGGGAGATTTGTTGTAAATAAAATTGGTACAACTAGGATGTTTGCAACTTGTCATAATCTTATTTATTTAAAAACAGATGAAGTAAATTATGCTATATCCCCTGAAAATCTTGATTTTATAGCAGGTATTATGGATAAACATAGTATTAAGAGTGGAAAATGGGAGTATGATTATGAAAATAATTCTAAGTTACATAATAAAAAGAAGTTTGTTATTTTTATAATTGTAATTAGTGCTTTGATTTTTATCTTCACCATAACGCCATTAATATTATATCAAGCAAATTTATTGCCTAAAGAGATGCCTTTAACATTAAACTCTAAGTTTATGCCATTGATAATGGGTACAAGCAAACAGTTTGTCTCAAAGCAACTTATATATGGTATTATAAATATGGGAATATTATTGTGTATGTTTTTTGCAGCTTTCAGCCATATTAAATATGATGAAAAAACAGCATACATATATATATATGTTTCATTTATAATAGCAGCAGTTTTCTTTTTTATGCAGGTAAGAATTATATTTCAATATATTTAGGAGAAGATAATGATAATAAGTCATAGGCTTGAATCTATAGCGAAAATGGTAGATTCAGTTGAATCAATAATTGATGTAGGAACAGATCATGGATATTTGCCCATATATTTAATTAGTAAAGATATTACAAATAAAGTAATAGCTTCTGATATTAATAAAGGTCCAGTAGAAAAAGCTAAATATAATATTAATAAAGAAAATCTACAAGATAAAATTGAATGTAGATTGGGTGGTGGACTTACTACCATAAAAACTAATGAAGTAGATGCCGTAGTAATAGCTGGAATGGGCGGAAATTTAATTAAAGATATTTTAGAAGAAAGTATTGATTTGGTAAAAAAAATGGAATATCTAATTTTTCAACCAGTTCAAAACCCAGAAGTTTTAAGAAAATATATTTATGAAAATAAATATGAGGTTTTAGATGAAGAACTGTGTTATGATGAAGGTAAGTACTACGAAATCATTAAAGTTAGATATAATGAAAGCAAGATAATAGAATTTAATCAGGAAGTTTTCTATTTGATAGGAGAAAAACTTATACAAAAAAAACATCCTTTAGTAAAAGAATATATTGGTTTTAGAATTAATAAGTACAAAAATATATTGGATTTTATACAAGATACAGGGGAAACTTCTATTCAAAGAAAAAAACAATTACTTTATTATATTGAGGGTTTAAAGGAGATGCTTAAATGTCTTTAATTGTAAATGATATTATTAATATTTTAGAAAATTTTGCGCCTTTAAAATTCAAAGAAGATTTTGATAATATAGGTTTAATGGTTGGTGATAGAAATGCAGAGTTAAAATCTATACTTATAGCATTAGATTGTACATTAGAGGTCATTGAAGAGGCTAAAGCTAAAGGATGCAATTTAATCATCTCACACCATCCTTTGTTGTTTAAAAAGCCTTCTACTATAACTAAAGATACATTGTTAGGAAAAAAAATAATTTCTTTGGTTAAAAATGATATTAATCTTTATTCAAGTCATACAAATTTAGACGCTGTTATTAATGGGGTAAATCATGAGATTATGAATATTTTAGGTTTTGATAATTTTATTACATTAGATTTATCATCTGCCGCTAGTGATGGTGATACTAAAACTGGTATAGGAAGATTAGCTACATTAAGTGAGCCAAGGATGTTCAATAATATCATTTCTTTAGTGAAAAATTCTTTGAATTTATCTATGGTAAGAGTTGTTGGAAATGAAGAAAAATTGATTAATAAAATTGCTGTTATTAACGGAAGTGGTCAAGATTATTTTTCATTGGCTAAAAAAATGGGAGCAGAATGTATAATTACAGGGGATACTACATATCACTATGTAAGTGATTTTTACGAAGAAGATATGTGTATAATAGATGCGGGACATTTTAATACTGAATGGCCTGCCATGAAACATATAGCCAAAACTATTCAAAAGTTAATAATTAATAAGGGGTTCCAGGTAGAACTTATTATATCTGATACCAACAAGGACCCTTATAGGTTTAAATAGAAAGTAAATTTAGCTTTCTATTTTTTTGTGCTCAATTTTAAGGAGGTATATACAATGAAAAAAGAATTTGAATTATTAGTAGAATTTGATGAAAATAAAAAAATACTTAAGGAAAACTTAAAAATATTAGAAGATAAAACTGTGTATGAAATTTTAAAAGAGGTTAAGAAAAGCTATGAAAAAAATAAAGAGGAATATAATTTGTTAGTTAAACAACTAAAAGAAACCTCTGAACTTTGTGAAAATATTTCCAAGGAAATAGAAGGTGTTGAAGAAGAATTAAATGAAAAGGAAGATATTTTATTAAATCATTGTGGTAGTGACATTCATAAAATTAAAAACACAGAAAATATTATTGGTACATTAAAAGAAAAAGTAAATTTAATAAACAAAGAATTAGATACTAATCTAAATGAAGAAAATAATTATAAACAAGAAATAAAAATAATTTCAAAAGAATTAACAAAGTTAAAAGAAAAGTTTTTTGATTTGAAAAAGAAATTAAATGAAAAAGTTCAAATAGCCAATAAAAATATTGAAGGTTCCACAAAACGAATATCTTTGTTGCAAGATAAAATACCAGAAGAAATATTAGAAATATATTTTGAGACAAGAAAGAAAAGAAAAGAACCAATTGCTAAACTTAGAGAACATACTTGTTTAGGCTGTAAACTTGGTATTTCAGCAGTTACATTAGATGAATGTAAAAAAGGTAATAAGATAATATTATGTGATAATTGTGGCAGGATAATATTTCTAGATAAATAGAATTGATTTTTATATTAATATGTGTTATTATTTATCTTGCGAGTAAGCTAAACGATCGCTGCTACTGAAAAGTAGGAGAGGAAAGTCCGAGCTCCTTAGAGCAGGGTGCTGGGTAACACCCAGTGGAGGTAACTCCAAGGAAAGTGCAACAGAAATAGACCGCCATGGAAACATGGTAAGGATGGAAAGGCGAGGTAAGAGCTCACCAGCGCACTGGCGACTTTGCGGCTATGTAAACCCCATCTGGAGCAAGATCAAATAGGAAGACACATGGGGCTGCTCGTCCTGTCTTCGGGTAAGATCGCTTGAGCCTATTGGTAACAATGGGCCTAGATAGATGATCGTTTTAAAATACAGAACTCGGCTTACGACTTGCTCGTACCAAATAAAACATTCACTTTATTGTGAGTGTTTTATTTTTATTGTAGCAAAATAATAGGTATACTTTGTTTGATTAATTTTAAACAAAATTGATAATAATAAGATTAGAGTAACAGGAAACCAAAGGAAATGAAAGAAAAAAACGAAGTAGGATGAGAATATGAAAGTACGTATTGATGAACATGGATTATTCACATTGATATTATTACTAGAAATTGGGAGTACAACGTTATTTGCATTGGGAATAGATTCTAATCAAGATGCTTGGATTGCTATTATAATAGCAGCTTTAATAGGAATATTATTGTTGTGGATTTATATTAAGCTACAGGTTTTTTTTCCAGACAAAAACTACGCAGAAATAATTATAGAAGTATTAGGAACAACAATAGGAACACCTTTTGTTATAGTTAATGCTTTGTATTTTTTACACATCTCTACCCACAATTTAAATGAATTTAGTAATATAGTATCAATTACATTGCTTGATAAGACTCCAAGGATAATTATTTTTCTTATATTCATATCTGTTTCAATTTTTGCTCTTTATTTAGGGATAGAGGCATTTGTGAACACAGGGAAAATGATGATCAAAATATTGATGTTTTTTTTATTAATTACATATTTTCTTATGTTTTGGTGTTTTGTAGAACCAAAGGATAAAATAAGGAAAGTTTCGTATATGGCTTTATTGACATCTTCTATATTATTATGTTTTTCATTAATTATAATTGTATCTGTTCTGGGGGTGACAATAGCATCAAATTCTTTAATACCATTATTAGATGTGGTTAAACAAATTAATATTTTAGGAATATTAAGGAATTTTGATGCAATAGCTATCTTAAATATGCTTATTGGAGGTTTTTTTAAGTTTACAATATTTTTTTATGCGGGAGTATCATGTTTTAGCACTTTGTTTAAATTAAAGGATTATAGGAGGATACTTATTCCTGTAGGATTAGTAACATTATACGTTTCATTCTATACAATGCCCAACATTTTGGTTCAAAAATGGGTGGGGCCAGAGATAACTGCTAAATATATTAATATTCCTCTGCAAATTGCTATTCCTTCAAGTTTATTGATAATTAGTATGCTGAAAAATTATAAGGTTAATAAAACTAAACAAAGCCACACAAATTAAATGGTGTGACTTTGTAATTATATAAGAATATGGTTTAATAAACTTTATTAACTTTATAACCACGAGCATTTAATGAAGTGACAATGTCATTAATGTGTTCGTGACCATTTGTTTCACAAGTTATTTCGAGAACAACATTTTTCAATCTATCAAAAGCTTTAAATTGATTGTGATCTAATTGAATTACATTTGCGTTTAGTTCAGCAAGTATTCTGGAAATTTCTAGAAGTTCTCCTGGTTTATCTGGTAGTTCTACAGAGAAACAGAACATTCTGCCTCTTGAAACAAGACCGGAGTTGATCATTGAAGAGATAGTTACAACATCTATATTTCCACCACTTAAAACGCAAACAACCTTTTTATCTTTTACATTTAATTTTTTTAATGCTGCAATTGACACTACACCAGATGTTTCAGCAACAAGTTTATGTTTCTCTATAACCATTAGGAATGCTTCCATTATGTCTAAATCAGAAACTGTGATTATATCATCTACATAATCCTTGATTATTTCAAAAGTAATATAGCCAGGCTTTTTAACAGCAACACCTTCTGCTATGGTAGTAACCATACTTAGGCTAGTGACCTTATTATTTTTAATAGACTCTTTCATAGCATTAGCGCCTTCAGGCTCTACACCTATAATTTTAATGTTAGGATTTATAGATTTAGCAGCATAAGCCATTCCGGCTATTAAACCACCACCACCAATGGGAATCAAAATATAATCAGCGTCACTAAGTTCGTTTAATATTTCAACACTAATTGTTCCTTGACCTGCAATTACATCTTTATCATCAAAAGGATGTACAAAACTATAATTATGTTCTTCTTGTAATTCTAGTGCTTTTGCATATGCTTCATCATAACAAGAACCATGAAGTATTACATTTGCACCATAAGATTTAGTGGAAGATACTTTTATCAAAGGAGTAGTTTTTGGCATTACGATGGTTGCATTAACTCCTAATAATTTAGCTGCATAAGCAACTCCTTGAGAATGATTTCCAGCGGATGAAGCTATTATACCATTTTTCTTTTCTTCTTCACTTAACTTACATATTTTATTATAGGCTCCTCTAACTTTGAAAGAACCGGTTATTTGTAAATTTTCAGGTTTAATATAAACATTGTTGCTGTATTCATTGCTGAAAATAGTACTATAAATAAGCTCAGTTTTTTTTGATATTCCATTTAAATTTTTAGTTGCTGTTTCAATATCGTTGTATGAAAGAATACATTTTTGATCATTGCCACATAAGTATTCCAAATAAAAAACCCCCTTATAAATCAAGACTCGTTTAATAATCTATATTTGAACATTATATAATAACTTACACAATTAGTACATGTGTAATGGTAGAAAATATTTATTTTTATAATACTCAGCAACATAGTTTAAACTTATAGCAAATAAATCTTAAGATAGATGACAAATAATTCATAAATTGATTTGTTTTTATGATTGATAAAATTCCAAAAAAATGGTAACATGATAATAGCATAAAATTTCCAATATAAACAAAAATAAAATATACAGTATTTTTTTGGTTAAATAGCATAAGCTTTAATAAGGAAGTTTAATCACTCATCAGCCAGGAGGTAAAAAATGGATTTGTATTGTATTAAGGAATTTATAAACATATTGATGTCATCAGAGGAAAAAGAATACATTGATGTAGTAGAAGAGCTAATAGTTTCTGCAGGTAAATTTATCGAGTTAACATGTGAGCTAGAAGGGGCTAGATTGGTGGGAAAATATACAAAAGATTATGAAGAAAATTCAAAGTTTATAAAAGAATTGAATAGTAAAAATGTTGTTCTAAGAGAAGAATTTAAAAATAATCTTAAAATAATTGAAAGATTGTGTTCAAAAGAAACATTACCAGATTTATTTCAAGGTAATATTGAGGAAGAAACGGAATTAAAAAACATAGCAATGAATTTAATTAATAATTTAAGTGCAGTTTCTTAGCAATTAAAAGAGTTTTTATATCTATATATTTGTTTTTGATTTTAAATTAATACTAGTGTATAATAAATTAAGAATAAATACTATATAGAAATAAAGAGGTGTATAAGCATGAATATTGAACATATTATCAAAATTATTGAAGAAGGTGGAGATAAGTTAAACTTAATCAGCGAAACTGTTAATTCTCAGGAAATAGAGAAACCGATATACGCGGATTACAAAGTAGTTTATACTTTTCCAACAAGTGAAGAAGATACTGTTATAAGAAAAATAATTGAAAAGCAAGGTCATTTTTTATATATTGAAAGTGATTTATGTGCGGATATGGAAACTACAGGCAATTGTACATTGGAATATGATAAGGTTTACGAAATTTTATAAAAAGTATATTTTAAGAAGCTTTTCATTTTTGAAAAGCTTTATATTTATTTTCACAAAAAAGATGTCATAGAAAGAGGGAAGAACTTATGAATAATGCATTTATAATAACTATGTTTTTATTAGGTGTTTTAGAATTGATTATGGGTTTTTATATGGATAAGATAACAAAAGTTACATATGCGAAAAGAAATATCAAGAATATCAATAGCTTGATAAAATGGGAACAGAATTTTGCTTATTCTATAGGAATTTTAATAATTTTATTTGCTATGATAAATTTAATTGATTCCAATAGTGTCATTTTAAAATACTATGTACCAATATTATTTATTGTATTCATAGTTTCACGCTTTGGTAAAAAAAAATATATATAAATAATCTTAAAATTCTGTTAATTATATTTGCTATTGATTAAACAGAAAAACCTTAGTATAATCATGATAAATCAAATATTGTGTTCGGATGAAGATAGCGGGAGAATGATGGGAAACCATCTACCGAAGATGTAAAGCTTTCAGGTGCCTTATTTTATAGGAATTCTATTGAGAAACTTAATTTATACTTGTTCCAAAAGCTCCGTTTTTGCGAGTTTGGGACATGTATAATTACTAGTTGAACTAGGATACATATATAAGGCAAGACCGTTATTGGACGAGCCCTTGGAGAGTACTGGTAAACAGTCACCGAAGGAGCAAAATAGCTATTGCTATTGAATCTCTCAGGTAAAAGGACAGGGGATTAAGTTATTATTTAGTCTCCTCTTAAGAAAACAAAAAATTAAGGGGGAAAATTTTCATGTCAAATTTTATGAACATTCTTAGCAAACTGGACAAACTTGTGTGGGGTCCACCACTTCTAATCTTATTGGTTGGAACAGGTATTTATCTTACTATACGACTTGGAGTTCTTCAGGTTAGTAAACTTCCATTAGCATTTAAGTATTTATTTTCTAAAAAAAGTGATGATGATCTTGGTGAAGGGGATGTATCATCTTTTGCAGCATTATGTACAGCACTTTCAGCTACAATTGGTACAGGAAATATTGTTGGGGTTGCAACAGCAATCAAAATGGGTGGACCAGGTGCTTTATTCTGGATGTGGATGGCAGCTTTCTTTGGAATGGCCACAAAATATGCAGAGGGACTACTGGCAGTAAAATATAGAGAAGTTGACGAAAATGGTCAAATGTCTGGTGGACCAATGTATTATATAGAAAAAGGATTAGGAAATAAATTTTTAGCAAAAATCTTTGCTGTTTTTGGTGTTGGTGTTGCTTGGTTTGGTATAGGAACATTTCCACAGGTAAATGCTATTGTGGAAGCAACAGAAATCACATTCAAACTTCCAAAAATATTAACAGCAATAGTAATTACTGTTTTAGTGGCATTAGTTATTATTGGTGGAATTAAAAATATTGCAGCAGTAGCAGAAAAAACAGTTCCTTTTATGGCTGTATTCTATATTGTTGGGTCATTGTTAATAATTATTTTAAATATAAAATTACTTCCAGGCACCATAGCTTTGGTAGTGAAAAGTGCTTTTACTAGTACAGCTATGACTGGTGGCTTTGCAGGAGCTACTATCATGATTGCTATTCAAAGTGGGGTGGCAAGAGGGGTATTCTCTAATGAATCAGGATTAGGTTCAGCGCCAATAGCAGCAGCGGCAGCTAAAACAAAATCTTGTGTAAGACAAGGATTAATATCTATGACAGGAACATTTATAGATACTATTATTATATGTACTATGACAGGTTTAGTATTAATTATGTCCGGTGCGTGGACTTCAGAATTCAGTGGAGCAGCTATGACAAATGCAGCATTTTCAAGTGCTTTGCCATTTATTAATATAGGGCAGTTGATAGTAACAATAGGATTAATTTTCTTTGCATTTACAACTATACTTGGGTGGAGTTATTATGGTGAAAGATGTATGGAGTATCTAGTTGGGGTTAAAGGAATAAAGCCTTATAGATATATTTATATTGCTTTAGTAGCAGCTGGTGCATTTATAAAATTAGAAATGATTTGGGTTATTGCTGATATAGTAAATGGATTAATGGCAATACCAAATTTAATAGCTCTATTAGGATTAAGTGGAGTTATTATAGCAGAAACAAAACTATACTTTGATAATATTAGAGAAAATGAAATTTAATAAAATTTTATGAGAACGCTTAGAAGCGTTCTTTTTTTGAATATTATTTTAGAAAATAAACTATATAATTTGCTAATAGCAAAAATGGATAATATGTGCAGGAAAATATATGTTCGATACGTTACGAATTATAAAGCACAATAAGTGATGCTATAGTTCATATATAGCGAATTATATCAAAAAAATAAAGAATATTGTATTGACTTTTAAAAAATCAAGTGGTAGTATAATAACAAATATTAATATAATTAGTACGTAAATATATTTCCCCTAAAATATATTTTAAAGCACCATCCACCATTAATTTTTTAATGGTGGGCTTTTCAATGAATATTCATTTTAGGAAAATTTATATATTAAGATGAGCAATAAATGTAGATGTTTATCTATAATTATGGAGGTTAATAATGAAAGTTGCGATTATTTTTGGTAGTAGATCAGACATTGAAAAAATGAGAGGCGCAGCCAGCATTTTAAAAGAATTTTCAGTGGAGTATAAAGCTTTTATTTTATCAGCACATAGAGTTCCTGAAAAATTAACAGAAGTACTTAATGATTTAGAAGAAGATGGTTACGAATGTATTATAGCAGCAGCAGGTTTGGCTGCACATCTCCCAGGAGTTATAGCTTCAAAAACAATTCTGCCAGTTATTGGCGTTCCTATCGATGCAGGTATGCAAGGAATAGATGCTCTTTTATCAATAGTTCAAATGCCAAAACCAATTCCAGTTGCTACAGTAGGCATAAACAATTCATCTAATGCTGCAATGCTCGCAGTTCAAATTCTATCTGTGAAATACCCGGAATTAAAACAAAAACTAATTCAATATCGTGAAGATATGAAAATAAAATTTATTGAAGAGAATACTGAAGGGGTGGAATTATAAAATGGAAAGAACAATGTTATATGAGGGAAAAGCTAAGCAAGTATTTGCAACGGAGAAAGATGACGAAGTAATTATTTACTACAAAGATGATGCTACAGCTTTTAATGGTGAAAAGAAATCACAAATTGACAGTAAAGGAATTTTAAATAATAGTATTACTACTATGATCTTTGATTTATTGAAAGAAAACGGAGTTGAAAGTCATTTTATTAAAAAATTAAGTGATAGAGAGCAACTTTGCAAGAAAGTTGAAATAGTACCTCTTGAAGTTATAGTTAGAAATGTAGCAGCAGGTAGCATGGCTAAAAGATTAAGAATGGAAGAAGGTACAGAACTTTCAACAACTATTTTTGAAATCTGTTACAAAGATGACGAATTAGGGGATCCATTAATAAATGATTATCATGCTGTAGCTCTAGGAGCAGCAACTTTTGAAGAATTAAAAATAATATACTCAATTACTGATAAAATAAATGAAATATTAAAAGAATTCTTTTTAAAACAAAATATTAAATTAATTGACTTTAAAATTGAATTTGGAAGATATAATGGCGAAATATTATTAGCAGATGAAATTTCTCCTGATACTTGTAGATTTTGGGATGCTACAACTAATGAGAAATTAGATAAAGATAGATTTAGAAGAGATATGGGAAATGTTAAAGAAGCTTACGAGGAGATTTTAAAAAGATTAACTGGGAAGGAAAAATAATATGACTGCAATCTCATTAAAGGATGACAAGTTCAAGGATGAATGTGGAGTGTTCGGGATATACTCTAAAAAAGAAATAAATGTAGCTTCTTCTGTTTATTATGGTCTTTACGCACTTCAACATAGAGGACAGGAAAGTGCCGGTATAACTGTATCAGATGGAGAAAAATTAAAATGTATTAAAGATATGGGCTTGGTTCATGAAGCTTTGGAGCCAGAAACTATTACAAGTCTTAGAGGTCATATGGGTATTGGGCATGTTAGATATTCAACTACAGGATCAAGTAATGTGAAGAATGCTCAACCTTTGTTAAGTAAATATAAATTAGGAGCTATTTCTATCGCTCATAATGGAAATTTGGTAAATGCAGATGTAATTAAAGACTTACTTGAAGATGGAGGAGTAATTTTTCATACATCAAATGATTCAGAAGTTATTCTTAATTTAATTGCAAGAAAAGTAAGTAAGGGCATAGAAGAAGCAGTTGTTAGTGCTATTCGTGCAATAAAGGGATCTTATGCTATAGTGATTTTAACAGAAAACAAATTAATTGGAGTCAGAGATCCGTATGGAATAAGACCACTTTGCATTGGAAAAGTTGATGATGATTATGTTATAGCTTCTGAAAGTTGTGCATTGGATGCAGTTGGTGCTGATTTGGTCAGAGATGTTCAACCAGGTGAAATAGTAATCATTGATGAAAATGGAATAAAGTCTATAAAATATGCTGAAAAAACTAAACATGCAACTTGCTCGTTTGAATATATTTATTTTGCTAGACCGGATAGTGTAATGGACGGATATTCCGTTTATGAATCAAGAGTTAAAGCAGGGGAGATACTATTTGAAGAGGCTCCAATAGAAGCAGATATTGTAGTTGGGGTTCCTGATTCAGGATTATCTGCAGCAATAGGGTACTCTAAAGCATCTGGTATTCCCTGTGGGATAGGGCTTATAAAAAATAAATATGTTGCAAGAACGTTTATTGCACCGACCCAAGAATTAAGAGAAAAAGCTGTTTCAGTAAAATTAAATGCATTAAAACCTGACATAGAGGGTAAAAGAGTGGTAATAATTGATGACTCAATAGTAAGAGGAACTACAAGTAAGAGGTTAGTTGAAATTTTAAAAAAAGCAGGAGCTAAGGAAATTCATTTCAGAGTTTCTTCTCCTAAAGTTAAATATCCTTGTTATTTTGGAATTGATATATCTTATAGAAAAGAATTAATTGCAGCAGAAAAAACTACAGAAGAAATAAGAGAATATTTAGGAGTAGATAGTTTAGCTTACTTAAGTAGAGAGGGCTTAGCGGAAACACTTCCTAATAATAAAGGGTTATGCAAAGGATGTTTTTCAGGGGTTTACCCTGAGTCAGCACCTATTGAAGGTTCAAAAGAATTGTTGGAAAGGTAGGAAGAATAATGGCTACTTACAAAGAGGCGGGAGTTAATATTGAGGAAGGTTACAAAGCTGTTTCTCAAATGAAGAACCATGTAGAAAAAACTCATAATGATTGTGTTTTAAATAATCTTGGCTCATTTGCAGGATTATACCATTTAAAAAATTATAAAAATCCAGTTTTAGTTTCAGGAACTGATGGGGTAGGAACAAAACTTAAAATTGCTTTTGAAATGAAAGTATATGATACTGTAGGAATTGATTGTGTAGCTATGTGTGTTAATGATATTTTATGTCATGGAGCACAACCATTATTTTTCTTAGATTACATGGCTTGTGGAAAATTAGATGCAGATGCGGCTACGGATATTGTTAAGGGAATAAGTGAAGGATGTTTACAATCAAACTGTGCTCTTACTGGAGGAGAAACGGCTGAAATGCCAGGTTTTTATAAAAGTGGAGAATATGATATTGCGGGATTTTGTGTAGGTGCTGTAGAAAAAGAAGAAATTATAGATGGTAGTAGTATAAAAGAAGGAGATGTGCTTATAGGCATTGAATCTTCAGGAGTACATAGTAATGGATTTTCTTTAGTTAGAAAATTAATTACGGATTTAAACCAAGAGTTTAATGGTAAAACTATCGGGGAAGTTTTACTTATACCTACTAAAATATATGTAAGAAATGTTTTAGAAGTAATGAAACAATTTGATATTAAAGGAATGGCTCATATAACTGGGGGCGGTTTTTATGAAAACATTCCTAGAATGTTCAAAGATGATTTTACAGCAGTTATTGAAAAAGAGTCTTTCGATAAACCAGAAATTTTCAAGTATTTAATGGAACTGGGAGTTGAAGAAGATCATATGTACAATACTTTTAATATGGGAATTGGTTTTGTACTTTGTGTGAATAAAGAAGATTCTAACGGGATAATAGAACTTCTTCAAAAGCTAGGGGATAAAGCTTTTGAAATTGGGCATGTTGAAGTAGGGGGCAAAAAAGTATGTTTAAAATAGCAGTTTTGGTATCCGGTGGAGGAAGTAATCTTCAATCCATTATTGATAGTATAGAAAATGGATACTTAAATTGTTGTGTTGAATATGTGATTTCGGATAAAAAAGGGATATATGCTTTAGAACGTGCAGAAAAGCACAATATAAAAAATATGGCTTTAGATAAAAAAGAGTTGGGGGCTAATTTATCTGATGAGATATTAAAAATTATCGATGGCAAAGTTGATTTAATTGTTTTAGCGGGTTATCTTTCAATATTAAAAGGGGAACTTTTAAATAAATTCAAGAATAAAATTATTAATATTCATCCAGCTTTGATACCTTCCTTCTGTGGGGCAGGAATGTATGGTATCAAAGTTCACCAAAAGGCAATAGAGTATGGAGTTAAAATTGCGGGATGTACAGTTCATTTTGTAGATGAAGGTACTGATACGGGAATAATTATTCTTCAGAAGGCTGTGGAAGTAAAAGATTCAGATAATGCAGAAGAACTGCAACAAAGGGTTTTAGTTCAAGAACATATAGCTCTTCCAGAAGCTATAAAATTAATTTCTGAAAATAGAATTCTCATTGAAGGAAGAAAAGCAAGAATAATAAATTAGGGTTAAATTTAATTTATTTGTTGATTTTGATATAATAAAGTTATATTAGAAAATCAGTTAGTGGACAGTGAATAATTGTTACTGTCTACTTTTCACTGGATAAAGGGGTGTTATTTTTGATAAAAAGAGCATTGATAAGCGTTTTTGAAAAAGAAGGTATAGCTGAATTTGCGAAATTTTTAGAAGAAAAAAATGTTGAAATTATTTCTACTGGTGGTACATATAAGCATTTAAAAGAGAATGGGATAAAGGTTACTGAAGTAAATGAGGTAACTGGATTTCCAGAAATATTAGACGGTAGAGTTAAAACTCTTCATCCATTTATACATGGTGGATTATTAGCTATTAGAGCTGAAGAAGAACATATGAAAAAAATTGAAGAACTTAACATAAAACCTATTGATATGGTTATAGTAAATTTATATCCTTTTTTCGAAAAAGTAAAAGAAGATTTAGAATTTCAAGAAACAGTTGAGTTTATAGATATAGGTGGACCTACTATGCTTAGATCAGCTGCTAAGAATTTTCAAGATGTAGTAGTTTTAACAGATCCAATGGACTATGAAGATATTATGAATCAAATGAACGAATCAGGGGATGTAGATTATTCTACTAAGAAAAAATTGGCAGGAAAAGTATTTAATTTAACATCAGCTTATGATGCAGCTATTAGTAATTTCATGTTAGAAGAAGAATATCCTAAATACTTATCTTTATCTTATGAAAAAGTAGAAGATTTAAGATATGGGGAAAATTCTCATCAAACAGCAGCTTACTACACCGCTACTAGTGGGATAGGTGCAATGAATAATTTTGAACAATTAAATGGAAAACAATTATCTTATAATAATATAAAAGATATGGATATAGCTTGGAAAACAGTTTGGGAATTTGATGAAATAGCTGTTTGTGGTTTAAAACACAATACTCCTTGTGGTGTAGCTTTAGGGAAAACTGTTGATGAAGCTTACAGCAAGGCTTATTCTTGCGACCCGGTTTCAATTTTTGGAGGAGTGGTTGCTTGTAATACAAAAGTAAATAAAGCAGCGGCTGAAGAAATGATCAAGATTTTCTTGGAAATTGTAATAGCTCCAGATTTTGATGAGGAAGCTTTAGAAGTACTTTGTACAAAGAAAAATCTTAGAGTTATCAAGTGTGAAGTAAAACCAGAAGACACTCACAATTTAGCAAGGGTAGATGGTGGAATGCTGGTTATGAGTGAAGATAATGAATTTGCATCAAAATATGAAGTGGTAACAGAAGCAAAACCATCTCAGCAAGAAATGGATGATATGATATTTGCTATGAAGGTTTGTAAATACGTGAAATCTAATGCTATTGTAGTTGCTAAGGATGGTATGGCAACAGGGGTTGGAGCAGGTCAAGTTAATAGAATATGGGCAGCGCAAGAAGCTTTAGAAAGAGCAAAAGGTAATGCTACAGTTATGGCATCAGATGCTTTTTTCCCATTTAATGACGTTGTAGAAGAAGCAGCAAAATACGGTATTAAAGCAATAATTCAACCAGGTGGTTCTATGAGAGATAATGACTCTATAGAAGCATGTAATAATAATGGAATATCTATGGTGATGACTGGGATAAGACACTTTAAACATTAAAAAAAAGTAAAATTTTTGAAGTATAGATATAAAATCAAGCTAATGGCTCAAATTGTCATTAGCTTGATTAGAAATAAGCTTTAGGGAGATGGAAATTTTGAAGATATTAATAGTGGGTTCTGGTGGCAGAGAACATGCCATAGCTTGGAAAATTGCTGAAAATGATTATGTAGAAAAAATTTATGTGGCTCCAGGAAATGGAGGAACACAAGTTGAAGAAAAATGCGAAAATATTAATATAACGGATATAAATGAATTAGTAGCTTTTGCTGAAGATAATTGTATAGATTTGACTATTGTGGGACCAGAAGTTCCTTTAGTAGATGGAATAGTTGATACTTTCAAAGAAAAAAACTTGAAAATTTTTGGACCTTCAAAATATGCTGCACAATTAGAAGGCAGTAAAGTATTTGCAAAAGAATTTGCAGAAAAATATGGAATTAAAAGTGCTAAGTATAAAGAATTCACTGATAGAAAAAAAGCAATTCAATATATTCAAAGATCTAATTTTCCTTTAGTTATTAAAGCGGATGGATTAGCTGCAGGAAAAGGAGTTATTATTTGTGAAAATGAAGAGGAAGCTATTGAAGCAGTAAATACTTTAATGGTTTTAGATGTTTTCCATGGAGCAGGTTTAAAAATAATTATTGAAGAATTTTTAGAAGGAGTAGAAGCTTCAATTCTTTCTATTACAGATGGAAAAACTATTATACCGTTTATATCAAGTAAAGATCATAAACAAATTTTTGACAATGATAAAGGGCCTAATACAGGAGGAATGGGAGTAATTGCTCCAAATTTTTATTGTAGTGATGAGATTTTAAAAGAGTTTGAAGAAAATTTAATGAATCCAACATTAAAAGGTATTAAAGAAGAAAAAATGGATTTTGTGGGAACTATTTTCTTTGGACTCATGATTACAAAAAAGGGAGTTTACCTTCTTGAATATAATGTGAGAATGGGAGATCCTGAAACTCAAGCTGTACTTTCATTAATGGAAAGTGATTATTTAGATTTAATGATAAAAGCGGTAGAAGGTAGATTAAATGAATGTAGTGTTAAATGGAAAGAAAAACATGCTTGTTGTGTAAATGGTGTTTCCGAAGGGTATCCAGGAAACTACAAAAAAGGTCACGAAATAAATGGGATAGAAAAAAGTAAAAGCAAAGTTTTTATATGCGGAGCAGAATTACAAGAGGGTAAATTAAAAACAACTGGTGGTAGAGTTTTATCTGTTGTTGCTTTAGGGGATAATTTAGAAGAAGCAAGAGCAAATGCATATGAGGATTTGAGTAATATTAATTTTGAAGGTATGCATTATAGAAAAGATATAGGAATAAAAAAAGAATTTTAATATAAAGGAGTTAACTCATGAATAACAATGTCAAAAGAATTTATGTGCAAAAAAAAGCAGGATTTGATGTAGAAGCATCAGCTTTATATAGTGATTTAACTGAAAATCTTGGTATAGAGGGCATAGAAAAGCTAAGAGTTGTTAATAGATATGATATAGAAGGAGTTTCGAAAGAAATATATGAAATGGCTAGAAATACTATTTTTTCTGAGCCTACTGTGGATGATGTTTTTGATGAGGAGTATCTAGTAGATTCAAAAATGAGAATTTTTGGAGTTGAATATTTACCAGGCCAATATGATCAAAGAGCAGATTCAGCAGCTCAATGTATTCAATTAATATCTCACGGAGATTCACCTAAAATTGCTTGTGCAAAGGTAGTGGTTATTGAAGGAAATATAAGTGATGAGTCTTTCGAAAAAATCAAAAAATATTATATTAATAATGTAGATTCTAGGGAAGCTTCTTTAGAAAAACCGGAAAAACTAGATTTAGAAATGAATTCTCCAGAAGATGTGGCTATTCTTAATGGGCTTATTGATATGAATGATGAAGAACTGAGTGATTTCATGGATGAGCATGGTTTTGCTATGAGTCTTGAGGATTTAAAATTTTGTCAAGAGTATTTTAGAGATGAAGAAAAAAGAAATCCTACAATAACAGAGATAAAAGTAATTGATACTTATTGGTCAGATCATTGTAGACACACAACTTTTGAAACAAAATTAGAAAATATCGAAATAGAAGATTCTAAATATACTGCTGCTATCAAAGAGTCTTTTGATATGTACAAAGATTCAAGAGAATTTGTTTATAAAGACAGAGTTAAAGAAATGACTCTTATGGACATTGCAGTAATGGGTATGAAAAAGCTTAGAAAAGAAGGCAAATTAGATGATTTAGAGGTTTCAGAAGAGATTAATGCTTGTTCTATTGAAGCAGATGTAGAAATAGATAAACAAATAGAAAAGTATTTAATTATGTTTAAAAATGAAACTCATAATCATCCTACAGAAATCGAACCTTTTGGTGGAGCGGCAACTTGTCTTGGTGGTGCTATAAGAGATCCATTGTCAGGGAGATCTTATGTATACCAAGCTATGAGAATTACAGGTAGTGGAGACCCTACAAAATCTATGGATGAAACTCTTTCAGGTAAACTTCCTCAAAGACAAATCACTTTGGGAGCATCAGATGGATATAGCTCATATGGTAATCAAATTGGATTAGCAACAGGGCTAGTTAGAGAAATATATGATGAAGGATTCGTAGCTAAAAGAATGGAAATAGGGGCTGTTATTGCAGCTGCACCAAAGAAAAATGTTAGAAGAGAAACTCCAAAAAAAGGAGATATAATTATATTGGTAGGGGGAAGAACTGGTAGAGACGGTTGTGGTGGAGCTACTGGGTCTTCAAAAGAACATGATGAAACATCAATCTTTAATTGTGGAGCGGAAGTTCAAAAGGGAAATGCTCCTACAGAAAGAAAACTACAAAGATTATTTAGAAATGAAAAAGTAAGTGCCATGATAAAAAAATGTAATGACTTCGGTGCAGGCGGGGTAGCAGTAGCAATAGGAGAATTAAGCGATGGATTAGAAATAAATCTAGATGCAGTTCCTAAAAAATATGATGGATTAGACGGAACAGAGCTTGCTATTTCTGAATCACAAGAAAGAATTGCTGTAGTAGTAGAAAAAGAAATGGTAGATGAGTTTATAAAGTATTCAGAAGAAGAAAATTTAGAAGCGGTAGTAGTATCTGAGGTTACTGACGATAGAAGATTAAAAATGGTTTGGAGAAATAAAACTATTGTGTCTCTTAGCAGAGACTTCTTAGATACAAATGGAGTAAGACAAAAGGTAGATGTTAAGGTTGAAAAGCCAGAAGATAAAACATATTTTGAAGAGCCACAGGTTGATGATATTGAAGAAATGTGGAAAAATAATCTTAAGGATTTAAATGTTGCATCTCAAAGAGGATTGACAGAAAAATTTGATAGCTCCATTGGTGCTGGGACAGTTCTTATGCCTTTTGGAGGAAAATATCAATTAACCCCATCAGAAGTAATGTGTGCTAAAATTCCTTTGATTAAAGGAGAAACAAAAACAGGAACGCTTATGTCTTATGGATATGATTCAAAACTTGCTAAATGGAGCCCATTCCATGGAGCATTATATGCAGTGGTTGATTCTGTTACTAAAATAGTTGCAGCTGGGGGAGATTACAAAAATGTAAAACTTACCTTCCAAGAATATTTCGAAAGATTAGGTAAAAATCCAGAAAAATGGGGTAAACCATTTAGTGCGCTACTAGGAGCTTTTTATGCTCAAAATAAATTAGAAATTGCGGCTATTGGCGGAAAAGACTCAATGTCAGGTACTTTTAAAGATTTAAACGTACCACCAACACTAGTTTCTTTTGCAGTAGATGTGGTAAATACTGATAATGTAATAAGTTCAGAATTTAAGCATAAAGGAAGTAAGGTAGCATTAATACAAAGCCCTATTAAAGAAGATGGAATAATAGATTTTGAAGTATTAAAAACTAATTTTGAAAAAGTTTCTCAACTTATAAAAGAGGGGAAAGTATTGTCTTCTAATGCAGTTACATACGGCGGTATAGCAGCTGCTATATCTAAGATGTGTTTTGGAAATAAAATAGGAATGAATTTTTCCAATAATTTAAAAACTGAGAATTTGTTTACTCAAGATTATGGTTCTATAATCTTAGAATTAGCAGAGAGTATTGAATTAAAAGAAGATTTAGAAGGTATTCAATACAAACTCTTAGGATTTACTAGAGGAAAGAAAGAAATTAAAATAAAAGATATAGAGATGCCTTTAGAGGATTTGATAGATGTCTGGCAGAAACCACTTTCAAAAGTATTTAAAATAGATCCTTATAAAATAAAAGATGAAATAGTTTATGAAAGCAAAGAAATATTTAAAAGTAAATCACCAATAATTAAAGTTTCTAAACCAAAGGTATTTATACCAGTATTCCCAGGAACTAATTGTGAGTATGACGTACAAAATGCTTTTGTAAAAGCAGGAGCTGAAACAGAAATAAAAGTATTTAAAAATTTAACACCAGCTCATATTGATGAATCTATAGAATTGATGGTGGAAGAAATTAAAAAATCTCAAATTATCATGTTACCAGGTGGATTTAGTGCTGGAGATGAACCAGAAGGTTCAGGTAAATTTATTGCAGCAGTATTTAGAAATCCTAGGATTTCAGATGCAGTAATGGATCTTTTGAAAAATAGAGATGGATTAATGCTTGGTATTTGTAATGGCTTCCAAGTGCTTATTAAATTAGGATTAGTACCTTATGGAGAAATAAGAGAAATGGATGAGAATTGTCCTACTTTAACTTATAACAAAATAGGTAAACATATGTCTAAAATAGTTACAACAAAAATCACATCAACTCTTTCTCCATGGTTAAATAAAGTACAACAAGGGGATACTCATTCTATTGCGATTTCTCATGGTGAAGGAAGATTTGTTTGTAATGATGAAGTAGCAAAAACATTATTCCAAAATGGCCAAGTAGCTACTCAATATGTAGATTTTCAGGGTAATCCATCTTACGATATAGATTTCAATCCAAATGGGTCAAGTTTTGCAATAGAAGGAATAACAAGTCCTGATGGTAGAGTTTTTGGTAAAATGGGACACTCAGAGAGAATAGGACATAATGTATATAAAAATATTCTAGGAGAAAAAGACCAACAGATATTTGTTTCTGGAGTTGAGTATTTTAAGTAAAATAAAAAAACATATACAGAAGACTTAAAAACTTTTTTCAAAAAGGTTTTTAAGTCTTTAATTTATAGTGAAATTAAGGGTTTTTGGAGAAAATCTTTAACCACTGTGGATTGTGTACCAATTAACTCCATCCATTTTTCTTTGCTTCTTTTCCGCTTTCATTTATTCCAGGCTCTTCAGTGGTGGTACTCAACTTATTCTTAGCCCATTGTCCTTGAGACTTCGTTCCATTCTTATTGTAATTTTCTTTTGTCCATTCTCTTTCTTTTTTAGATTGCATAACAAATCTCCTTTCATTTTATGGGATAATTAATATCTTATTTATTATGTGCAAATCTTAATATATTAAACTTCAAAATAGATATAATAATATAAGATCATATCTGTTATAATGAAATTTATTAAATATTTTTATAATGTTGAAATTAAGGGAGGATGAATTTATGAGTGAAAAATTAAAAGTACTTGCTGTATGTGGCTTTGGTATAGGTACTAGTCTTATGTTAAAAATGAACATAGAAACAGTACTTAAAAATAATAGCATAGAAGCAGAGGTTGAAAATATAGATATTACTTCAGCTGTGGCAATGCATTGTGATATGATTTTTACATCTAGTGAGTTTTATGATGAATTAAAGGATAAAGTTTCTGTACCTTTGATTAGGATTAATAATTTTTTAAGTAATAAAGAAATAGAAGAAAAAGCTATGCCTATTATTAAAGAAATTTTATTTGATTAAACTAGGAGGTATTTTGTGAGTATTATAAGTTATTTGACAAACAATATTTTTAAACAACCACCAATTTTATTAGGACTTATAGCTATGATAGGTTTAATTATTCAAGGTAAGAGCATTAGTGATGTAATAAAAGGAACTTTTAAAACTATAATTGGAGTTATAGTTTTGTTTAAAGGGGTAAGTATAATTTCTGTGGCCTTATCACCTTTATCAAGTGCTTTTTCTACTTTATACAAGATTCCAAAAAACAATGAATTTAATCCTAATGGGTGGATTGATTTTATTGGAACATATGGTAGTGAAATAGGGGTAGTAATTGTATTGGCATTTATTGTTAATATTCTAATAGCTAGATTTACAAAAGTTAAAAATATTTTTCTTACAGGTCATATATTATTTTGGATGTCATATATTTTTGTGGCAACTGGAGTTGAAAGTGGATTAATAGGCACTAAGCTTATTATATTTGCTACCATATTTTTATCCATATATATTATTGTGGTACCATTTTTAATGAAACCTTTAGTAAAAAAAGTAACTGGTAGTGATGAATTTACTATTGGACATACTACTTCTATATTCTGTTTTATTGGTGCAGGGATTGGAAAGCTAATGGGAGAAAGTAATAAATCTACTGAAGATGTAAAAGTTCCTTCTTACCTGGGTTTTATAAAAGATACTACTATTGCATCTTCATTAATATTAACTATTACTTTTTTAGTGGTAGGGTTAATTATAGGGTCAGAAGCTAGGGTAGAAGTTTTTGGAACAGCTTTAAATTCTATTTCAATTATAGGTGGCATGCAATATGATTTATTTTCATTTAGCTTAATGGCAGGGCTAACTTTTGGAGCAGGACTCACAATTTTATTAGCAGGAGTTAGATTAATGCTATCAGAAATAATACCAGCCTTTAAAGGTATATCTGATAAATTTATACCAAACGCTATTCCAGCTTTGGATATACCAATGGTTTTTTCCTATGCACCTAATGCTTTAACTCTAGGATTTTTGATTAGTATGATTTCTAGTATACTTACCATTGTAGTTTTAGCATGGACAGGTAATATAAATTACTCTATTATACCTTTAACAGTGGCTTGCTTTTTTGATGTGGCGCCAGGGGCAATTTTTGCTAATGCTTATGGTGGAAGAAAAGCTGCAATAGTATCAAGTGCAATTAGTGGAGTTGTTTTAATTTTACTAGTTAATTTTGCTATGCCTTCACTATTCAACACAGTGGCAGGTTTTAATCAAGCTTTTGGAGGAAATGATTTTTCAATATGGGCCATTATTAGTAGGTTATTTGGTGGAATGTTTTAATTGTAGGGGGCGGTTTCCACGCCGCCCCACTTTAGTGTGATGACTAAAGAAATAAAGTGAATTAAAGGATAGAGTATAGTGATTCTTTAATTTACTTTATAATTGTAATTGGGTTGGTGCAATACAAAGGGCGGGCATGGAAACCCGCCCCTACAAGTTTTATATAAGTATATCCTTTTTAACAAAAACAAAATGTGCAACTAAATAACAAACTGTGCTCCATATGAGCATAACTATTATTGCAAAGGTTGGAGTTATAAAGGTGGTGTTGTAATTCATATTTATATATCCAGAAAGTAAATCAGAGGGACTTCCGTAAGTTAAGAAACAATAAGGCATTATTTTTCTTATGGAAGCTGATAAATTAGGGATAATAAATAATGCAACTATTAAAACAGTACTTAAACTAGTAGAAAGCATGCTACTTTTTAACACTGTAGATATTAGAAATACAAAGGATACTACTGCTATTATGAATAGTATTTGTAATAATAGTGAATTCAAAGTTACCTTCCAAATAGGAGTCATAGTTGAACTTCCCATAATTTCATGTACTTGCTTAGCCATATCACTAGTGGTTATTTTGTCAAAAGCAAATTTACTGCCTTGACTTATAGGGAAATGAGCATTTCCAAAACCAAAGAATAAGCCTATTAGTAAAAAAGCTATGCCTTCAACAGATGTTATTAAAAGAATACAGGTTATAATAACAGAAATAAACTTTGAAAATAATACTTTTCCTCTTGATACAGGTTGAATAAGTAAAACCTTCATTGTGGCAGGGGTATATTCGCCTGAAACCATATCAGCAGCAAAAATACAAAGTCCCACAGCTAAAAACACCATGCCTAAAATTAAAAATATGGTTTGAATAGCATTAAAAGAATTGAATTCTATGCCTTTAGTTGGATCAATATCATTATCTAAAAGATATTGGTTATAGGCTATTTGGCTTTCATAATATGATTTACTACCTTCGTCTAATTCAGGCTGCTGTAGCAGGGAGTTGTTCTCTTCAATGGATGCTTTTACTGATATTCTCCAATCAGCAATTCCAGATTCTTTTTCTTTCTTATATTGAATAATATTTTCTTCTTCTTGTTTAATGGATTCTTTAAGTTGAGTTTTATACATTTCATCAGTATTAGGGTTTTTAAGTTCTTCTTTCATCCACTCCAAATTATATTCAGCATTACTTATCTTATAATCAGGAGTATTCCATTGTTTTCTATTTTCTGCTTCTTTATAACTAGAAAAAGCTATTAAAGATATTAAAAGTAAAAAAGCTATAAAAGTAACTAAAGTTTTGGGTCTCTTTAAAAGTTTAATAGTTTCATTTTTAATCAAGGTTAACATTATCTTATTCCTCCTTCTACAAGTTGCATATATCTTTCTTCAAGTTCTTTATGGTTTTTAAAGATTTCTTCTATATGTATATGGTTTTTAGCTAACTCAAAAATTAGCTCAGAAACAGATTTTTCTTTGATTTTCAAGGAAAATATATTGTCTTTTGAAGAAAAATCTTCTACAACAGATAAAGTTTTTAATAGTTCCATTGTTTCTTCTATTTCTCTTGTAATTAAAGTAACAGAAGCGCTTTTAACTTCATTATTGTTTTTAATGCTTTCAACTGATTGAATAACACCTTTATTGATAAAGGCCACAGTATCACATAATTGCTGTACCTCTGATAAAATATGAGAAGAAACAAAAACTGCGGTACCAGTTTCTTTTGCAGCCTTTTGTACAATTTCTCTAAAATCTAAAATACCAGAAGGGTCAAGACCATTAGTAGGCTCGTCTAATATTAATAAAGCAGGTTCTGATAATAAAGATAAGGCTAGACCTAATCTTTGTTTCATACCTAGGGAATACTTTTTAACTTTATCATTTATACGATCTGTCAATTGAACTAATTCAATAACTTCATCTACTTTTTCTTTTGATATTTTTCTAATTCTTGCAACTTGCATTAAATTTTCTTTCCCAGAAAGATAAGTATATAATTCAGGGTTTTCTACCACAGCTCCCACCTTACTTAAAGCAAGCTCTCTTTCTGTTTTGATGTTATGTCCCATAATACATATTGAACCTGAATTGGGGGCAATAAGGCCCACTAACATTCTAATAGTGGTAGTTTTACCAGCCCCATTAGGGCCTAAAAAGCCAAAAATCTCTCCTTTTTTTACTGAAAAACTAAGATCTTTTATAATTTCTCTTTTGCCTAAATGCTTATTAACGTTTTTAACTTCTAATACAAACATGTGTATCCTCCTTATTTTTGTAGGGGGCGGTTTCCATGCCGCCCCACAATCCCAATGTAGTGTAATAAATATTGTAAATCAAAGTATATTACAATATTTGTTTTTCTATTATTGTTTAATTGTAATTGAGTTGGTTCAGTACAAACGGGCGGGCATGGAAACCCGCCCCTACCATTACTGTGCACTTATTCTATCTCTTATTTAAAGTGTTTTATAATCTTATGGGTTACATAGTAAGCAACAACAAATGTTACTAAGGTTGCTGGAAAAGCTAAGTAAGCTTGTTATATGTGATTAGGGTCGTTATAATTTACCATACTTTCAACTAAGAGTACTGGAATAAGTAAGGCAAAACATATACTAACTCCAATTTTTAAAATATGTTCAAAGAATTTAAACATTGAAATTTCACCGATTTTCTCGATTTTATTATTTTTATAGATTAGGATTAGTAAAATCATGAAAACAATTATGAATATTATTGATAAATATATGATTATTGTGAATTTAGCTATAAAATTAAATGAGTCATAGTCAATGCCTAAATTTGATATATTATAAATAGTTTTCTCTAAATTTGATATAAAAGATTTAGATATAATTGTTGTACCATTTATTGTTTCAAAGCACCTTAAAAATGCAGGAACTATTCCAAGTATATAGAAAGGAACAAGTAAGAAAATTCCTCCAAGAATTCCTCCAGTAAATAGTCTTCCACATAAAGAAGATACAAACATAATAAAAGTTGCTATAAAAATATACAATAAAGTTTTTGATAAAATCCAAAAATAAATGAAATTAAATATTTTAGGGTAATAAATATATATTTCACTGCTGTTATAACAATTTAGTAATACTAAAGATAAATTAATGACCATCCCAACTAAAATACTTGAAATTACTATAATCCATTTAGAGGAAACAATCTCCAATATGGAAAAGGGCATAGTTGAAAGCATTTCACTTTTTTTATTTTGTCTTTCTTTGCCAATAATCCAGGAACTTATCAATATTATGGACAGTATAGAGAAAAATATATAACTGCTATTGGTTAAGTTTGAAAGACTCCAATTAATCTGATCTGTCATGGAGAGGGAAGAGTACTCACCATTTTTAACTAAAGAATCTTTTTGCCAAATCAAATTTTTTGTAGTATTCATAAAACCATAACTAAATTCCATAAATAAAGCAATCCATACTATACCAATAAAAGCAATAGAGGATTTTAATTCCTTATACAATAAAGCTTTATTATAAAATTTCTTCAATGCCATCACCTCCTAGTGAATGTATAAATATGTCTTCTAAACTTAAATCAATTTCTTCACAAAGAACTAATTCAATACCTGTAAGGGCTTTTTTGAAGTCGTCATACTTGGAGGTTACAAAGGTATGTACCCTTCCAATATTATTAAAGGAAACAATTCCAGGTAAGTTTTCAATTTTTACAAGGGAAGAATCTTTAAAAACTAATTGTAATTTTCTAAAGTTCTCTTTCATTTCATCTAAAGAACTGAAGTGTTTAATCTCACCATTATTCATAACGGCAATAGTATCACATATTTTTTCAAGCTGGCTTAAATTATGAGATGAAATAATTACAGTTGTTTCTCTTTCGCTTACTTCCTCTATTAATAATTTTAAAATTTGACTTTTAACAATAGGGTCAATTCCTGATAAAGGTTCATCTAAGATTACTACTTCTGGATTAATGCATAAAGCAAGTAGAATGGAGAATCTCATATTCATCCCTTTTGATAATTTTTTTACTGAAGAATTTAAAGGAATATTAAAAACTTTATTTATTCTATTAAATTTATTCATATCGAAATTCTTGTAAGTAAGCTTATAGAATTTAATTACGTCTTTAATTTTATTAAATTCAAAGAAAGTACATGAATCTGGCACGTAAGCAATTTTTTCTTTTAAATATTTATTATTATAAATAGGTTCATCCATAATAGTGATACTTCCTTTATCAGCTTCATAAATACCAGTTAAACATTTTATCAAAGTAGTTTTACCAGCACCGTTTGGTCCAATTAATCCAAAGATACTACCTTTTTCTAAGGAAAAATCAATATTTTTAAGGATGTTATTATCTTCAATGCTTTTATAAACTTTGGAAACTTTTATCATTTTTTTCACTTCCTTTGGATTTAAAATTTACATTTACTTCTTCGTAAAAATTATTCATGATTTCTAATAAATCTTTTTTCTCTATACCCATATAATGAGCTTCTATAATGATTTTTTTTATATCTTCTTTTAACACTTTCATTCTATCCTCCTCCAGTTTCGGTTTATAATCTGAAGATACATAAGTTCCTCTTCCTCTTATAGTTTCAATAACTTTTTGTCGTTCAAGCTCCCTGTAGGCTTTACTTACAGTGTTTGGATTTGCAGTGATCATTGAGGATAATTCTCTTACTGAGGGTAATTTTTCTCCAGGTAATATTATGCCTTTAAGAATATTTACTTTCATTCCCTCAATTATTTGTTCGTATATAGGGCGACTGCTTCTGCTATCAATTTTTAACAAGGAATAACCTCCTTTCATTAATGGGTTAAATAAAAATAGTGCGTGGCGTGAACTAAGTGTATTACTACAAGTAGTACACTTTATATATTATACATATAATTCCTTTATGTCAAGTGGAAAATTGAAAGAAATAGTTTTAGCCTAATTACCTAGTTATAAGCTAGTAAACATAATAAATAAAACCATGATTAATCAAAGATTGATTAATCATGGTTTTATAAGTTTATCATCAAATCAGGTTTTATATATCTGATACCGGAATATTACCATACATCCAAGTTAGCTCACTATCCATTGCAAATTGATTAGGCCAGTTGCTTTCTCCCACATTCCAATTTGTAAAATTAATAATGGCATCATAAAAATTTTCAATATTCTCTTTATTTTTATTGGATAGCAAATTATTAATAATACTCTCAAGGTCTTTGGGTTTTTCATTAGCTGCATTTAAAACTTTAAGAAACCACTTATGATATGGATAAAGTATTTCATTGTAGGCTAATATGAGCCTTCCCCCAAATAAGATATAATTAGATATTGAATGATCTAATAAATATAAATTGTTGTGCTTTATTGCTTCGTAACAATACCATTTCCAAGCTTGAAATTGGGCATAAAATCTATTTATATTAGTTTCTTTATTATTTATTGGATATTTTATGGTTTTTGACAGTAATGATTCAAGTTCATTAAGCTTTGAATATAATACTTTAGCTCCTTGAAAAGCGAATTTAGAAGGTTCACTACCATAATCGGCTACTTTCTCCATAAAACTAACACTTATATATTTACCATCCACATAACCGCCATCATATGAACAAAGCTCATTATTCCAATAGGTCAACTTGCCACTTTTGCATCTTTTTTCAAAGTTTTCTTCAGATACAATAATCATTATGTCTACATCGGATCTTTTGCTTTCAAATCCATGAGCTATAGAACCAGATAATAAGATGCCTTCTATCTCTTCATCTACTTTTAGTTTCTTTAATAAAGTATTTATTGTTTCTTCGTGGTGCTTGTACATAGCAATTACCGTTGCCAAAACCTTATAAAACTTTATAAAGCTTGTTTAATTCCCCATTCAACCTATCCCATTTTGCTAAAAGCTACTTTGGTTTGATATAATAGTCCAAGGGCTTAACTTCCCATACAACGAATGGTACACCTCAGCCATAATTGTTTAAGTAATTATGCTGAATATCTACTAAGATTTATACTTGCATTATAATCTCTATCTATAATACAACCACATTCTTCACAGATATAAGTTCTCTCAGATAGTGACAGTTTCGGCTTTATATGACCACACTCACTACAAGTTTTTGATGATGGATACCACTTATCAGCTTCTACAAATTCAATTCCATTAAACTCACATTTGTATTTAAGTTTAACTTTGAAGTCGTATAAACATTGCGCTGTAATAGCTTTTGACAAATATTTGTTTTTCATCATACCTTTTATATTAAGTGTTTCCATAACAACTCTCGATGGCTTGGTTTTCACTATCTCGTTAGTAGCTTGGTGTAAGTGATTAGTCCTTATATTCGCTAATTTTCTATGGAGTAATCTAACTTGCTTTTCAAGTTTTATAATGTTGTTAGTCTTTTTGAATTGACAACGGTTTTTCACCTCGCTTTCAATTTTATTCATATCATATTTTCGACTAACTTTTCTTTGTTTTCTTTTCAAAGTCTTTTTAAGTTTTTTTACTTTCTTTGTTTTATTAATATTTTCAAAAGTCATTTTATTTGAGCATATAGCTAAATCTTTGATACCAACATCAACACCTATACTCTCATTAGTTAGTTTAATTTGTGGTTGTTTTTTTTCTATTCCTACCGATATAAACCAATACTTTCCATCAAAACTTATCCTTGGATTAGTATATTTACAATTCATAGGTACAGATTTTTTCTTAATTTTTACCCAACCAATTTTTTCAACTAGAACTGAATTTTCTTTAACTTTAAGTTTTGAAGTATCATTATAAAATGCTGGTTTAGACTTCCTTCTACTTTTAAATCTTGGCTTATCCGCTACTCCTTTAAAAAAGGTTTTATAAGCTTCACAACAATCTTTAACAGCTTGTTTAGCTACATTATTAGATACTTCATTTAGCCAATTAAGTTCTGTTTTCTTTAAGATAGTCAATTCTTTTCTTAAATCATTATCTGAAATAAATTTGCCACCATTTTTATAATTTTCTTCTTGTCTTGCTAAAGTCCAATTATAAATAAATCTTGCAGTACCAACTGATTGCCATAATTTTTGTTCCTGTTCTCTAGTTGGATATAATCTAATTTTATTCCCCAGTATCATTCTCCAACAACTCCTTAATCATTTTCTTTGCCTTGTTTGCTCTCTTACCTTGTAACCTACAACTAAAAACTGTAACTATTTGAATTAAATCCTCAACCAATTCCTGTTCTTCTGTCTTTTCAGTATTGTCTATAATTTCAATAACAGTTCCATACTTATTACATAGATTTTCTATGATTTCAAACCCAAATCTTAATAATCTATCTTTATATAGAATTACTACTTTTTCAACCTCTGAATTAGTTATCATGTCTATTAGTTGATTTAATCCTTCTTTATTATAATTAATTCCACTACCTATGTCAGTAATAACATCAAATTGATAGCCTTTAGCAATCATGTATGTTTTAACATTTTCTATCTGTCTTGCTAAATCATCTTTTTGCTTGTGTGAACTAACTCTACAGTATCCAATTACTTTTTTAGTTTTAGCTTTAATACCTTTAATTCCTAAAAAATGATTAAGTTGTTCTTGTGAATAATATCTGTATCCTGTAGATTCAACTCTAACAGGTTTTAATGTACCTACTTTATCCCAATTTCTTAAAGTCTTCGTTGTTTTCCCAATAGCTTTTGCAAACTCTCCTATTGAATAATATTTCAAAAGAACCACCTCTTAAAGCTATTATAACATATATTGTAAATAAAGTGTATAGTTTTCTAATGTTTTATAATGTTTTATAAAGTTTTTGCTACTGTTGTTTACCCCCTTTTCAGCAAATAATTTTTATTTGATATAGGATTTATTACTATATTTATATTCTACTAATTATTAATTTTACCTTTATTTCTATAAAATTTAACAATAGATAAATTCAACAATATACATATATTTGCAAAATTAATATTTGAACTGAAAACCCTATAGCTTCTTTTCACAAATATAATTTTTAAAATCATATATTATTTTTTATTTATTCATATACATATAAGATATTATAAAGAAACTATTAATAAACACTTAAATCTATTGTAATTATTCATTAAGCAGATTATTATTAATTAATGATAGATAAAAATATCATTATAAAATAAAAACAAATAATATTAGGGGTGGACACATGAAAAAAAATTACATCAATGGAAGATACGGATTAGATAGTTTTTCAAAGTTTTTATTAATAGCAAGTGCTGTATTAGTTTTAATAAAATCATATCCAGCAGCAGTTGTATTTGCAGGGTATGGTATCTTTAGAATTTTGTCTAAGGATTTTCAGAAAAGACAAAGAGAAGAAATGGGTTATAAAAATTTTGTAGGAACTTTAAAATATAGATTGAGTGGATTAAGCTATAAGATATCAAAAAAGTTAAACTGGGGAATATTTGATAGAATAAAAAGCAGTTATAACAAGGCTTTAAGAAAAGCAGCTCACAATAAAAATTATAAAATAGTCAAATGCCCTCAATGCAAACAAAAACTACGACTACCTAAAAATAAAGGAAACTTAGTTGTTACATGTAAAACCTGTAAGCATGAGTTTAAAAAAAGAACATAAAAATCTAAAATAAAGTTAAAATAATAGTAAAGTCATGGTGAATAAACCATGACTTTTGTAATACATTTGTAATTTATCCAAGGAAATATATGTTATAATATTTTATATGATATAAGTTTCAAGGGGGAATAATATGACAAATTGGTGGAATGCGTTGGTTGGTGTAGAAAAAATATTTTGGATTATAGCTATTCCGTCAACAGTTTTGTTTATTTTTCAGATGATACTTTTAGTTTTGGGTTTAGATGTTGATGGAGATGGGGATTTTGATTTTCATGATATGCATACTGGCTCAGTGGAAGTAAATGATTTTGATTTGAATCATGAAGGAGAGTTTTCTTTTTCGGATGTAAAATCATCAAGTGTACCACTTAAATTAATAACTATAAGAAACGTTATTATATTTTCAACTATTTTTTCTTGGTCAGGAATAACATTTTTAGAGAAAGGTAAGAATTTATTCTTCACTATTGTTATTTCAACTATAATAGCCACCACAGTAATTGGTATCATAACAACTATATTTGCTCTTTTAATAATACTTCAAGAAAAGGGTAATATTAATATCGAAAATGCTATCAATAAGGAAGGAAAGGTTTACTTAACCATACCAGAAGAAGAAAAAGGTAGCGGCAAGATAGAAATTACTTTTCAAGGGAGATATCAAGTAGTTGAGGCAATAACACTAGGAGAAAAGATTAAAACTGGGTCTTCAATAAAAGTTGTAGGAATTAAGAATGGAATGTTATTAGTTAAAGAATACTTAGAGCATAGTTAATAATTGTTAGATTATGAGATTTTCTTTGAAAGTCTTAAATAATATATTTATTTTGAAAGGGGTAAAAGAAATGAATGAGTTAAGTTTTCCAGGTATGATTTTGATTGCAGCAATTGTTTTAACTATTTTTATTGTTATAGTGGCTTTATTTGCAAGGTACAAAAGATGTCCTTCTGATAAGGTTTTAGTTGTTTACGGTAAAACTGGTAGGGATACAGATGGAACAGATCGTTCTGCTAAATGTATTCATGGGGGAGCCGCTTTTATTTGGCCTGTTATTCAAAGTTATGAGTTTATGGAATTAACACCAATATCTATTGATGTTAATCTTACAAAGGCTTTAAGTAAGCAAAATATTAGGGTTGATGTACCTTCTACTTTTACAGTTGGTATTTCCACTGATGCAGAAATAATGAATAATGCAGCAGAAAGACTTTTGGGTTTAAGCAGACAAAATATTCAAGATTTAGCTAAGGATATTATATTTGGACAATTAAGATTAGTTATTGCAACTATGGATATAGAAGAAATAAACTCTGATAGAGATAAGTTTCTTGCTAATGTATCTACCAATGTGGAGCAAGAGTTAAAGAAAATAGGTTTGAAACTTATCAATGTTAATGTTACAGATATAAAAGATGAATCTGGATACATAGAGGCACTAGGTAAAGAAGCAGCGGCTAAAGCTATTAATGATGCAAAGGTTAGCGTAGCTGAGAAAAATAGAGATGGTGCTATTGGTGAATCTCAAGCAAAAAGAGCAGAAAGAATAAGTGTATCTGAAGCTAACTCTCAAGCAATAAAAGGAGAGAATAATGCTAAAATAACAGTTGCTCAATCTGACGCTGAAAGAAGAGAAAAAGAAGCAGAAGCAGAAAAAATTGCTATAGCTGCTGAAAAAGTTCAAACAGCTAAAGCATTACAAGAAGCTTATGCAGCAGAACAAGAATCAGAAAAAGCCCGTGCTGAAAGAGATAGAGCAACAAGTGTTGCGGATATCATCGTAAAAGCTCAAATTGATAAGGAAAAAGTTGAATTAGATGCAGAAGCTCAAGCTGAAAAGATAAGAAGACAAGCAAAAGGGGAAGCAGACGCTATTTTATTCAAGATGAAGGCTCAAGCACAAGGTAATATGGAGATTTTAAGTAAGCAAGCAGAAGGTTTCAATAAGTTGGTTGAAGCAGCAGGTAACGATACAAAAGATGCAGTTATGCTTATGATTGCTGATAAATTACCAGAACTTGTTAAGTTACAAGTGGAAGCAATTAAAAATATTAAAATTGATAAAGTTACAGTTTGGGATACAATGGGTGGAAATGGGCAAGGAACACCTACTACAGCAAATTTTTTATCAGGAATGTTAAAATCAATTCCTCCTTTTGATGACGTATTTAAGACTGCTGGACTTGAATTGCCAGAAATATTACAAGGGAAAAAATTGGAAACTACTATGAAAGAAAGTGTTGTGGAATTAGAGGAAGAAAAGTAGAAAATTAAGAATTTATGGGTTATAAACTTTTAATGGAAAGCTTTCGCTATGGCGAAAGCTTTTAAACTATGTTATAATTTACTGGAATGTTAAAAAACGAGTGAAGGATGGTAGTGCTGTGATTAATGTTACAAATGTAAGCCTAAGATTCGGGGCAAGAAAACTTTTTGAAGATGTAAATATTAAATTTACACCGGGTAATTGTTATGGAGTAATTGGAGCAAATGGAGCAGGTAAAAGTACCTTTTTAAAGATTTTATCTGGTGAAATTGAGCCTAATACAGGTGATGTTTCAATTGGTAGTGGTGTTCGTATGTCTGTTTTACAACAGGATCATTTTAAATATGATAGCTATAGTGTTCTTGATACAGTAATTATGGGTAATGCAAGATTGTATGCCATTATGAAGGAAAAAGATGAACTTTATGCAAAAGCAGATTTTACAGATGAAGATGGAATGAAGGCTTCAGAACTTGAAGGAGAATTTGCAGAGTTAAATGGATGGGAAGCAGAATCAGATGCTGCATCATTATTGCAAGGACTAGGAATAGGAACAGACTTGCACTATAAGCAAATGATGGATGTTTCAGATTCAGAAAAAATAAAAGTATTGTTAGCGCAAGCTTTATTTGGAAAACCTGGCGTCTTGATTCTAGATGAACCTACAAACCATTTGGATATTCAATCTATTAACTGGCTTGAAGAATTTTTAATAAATTTTGAAGGCACTGTTATAGTTGTATCCCATGATAGACACTTCTTGAATAAAGTATGTACTCATATGGCGGATGTAGACTTTGGAAAAATCAAACTTTATGTAGGTAACTATGATTTTTGGTATGAGTCAAGTCAATTAATGCTTAAATTAACAAAAGATCAAAACAAGAAAAAGGAAGAAAAAATAAAAGATTTACAAAACTTTATCGCTAGATTTAGTGCTAACGCTTCTAAGTCTAAGCAAGCAACATCTCGTAAAAAATTATTAGATAAAATTTCTTTAGATGATATTCAACCTTCTACAAGAAAATATCCTTTTGTTGGTTTCAAACCAGAAAGAGAAGTAGGAAATATAATTCTTCAAGTTGATGGTTTAAGCAAAACAATAGATGGAGAAAAAGTTTTAGATAATGTTAGATTTACAGTAAATAAAGATGATAAAATTGCTTTTGTAAGTGAAAATCCTAATGCAGTTACAACTTTATTTAAAATATTAAATGGTGAAATGGAGCCAGATAGTGGAGAAATCACTTGGGGAATAACAATTACTAAAGCATATTTCCCAAAAGATAACAATGAATACTTTGATAATGTAAATCTTAGCTTAGTTGAGTGGTTACGTGAATTTTCTGAGGATAAAACAGAAAGTTACTTAAGAGGTTTCCTTGGTAGAATGTTATTCTCAGGAGAAGAAGCTTTAAAGCAAGTTAATGTTTTATCCGGGGGAGAAAAAGTTCGTTGCATGCTATCAAAAATGATGTTAAGTACTGCAAATGTTATAATGCTGGATCAACCAACAAACCATTTAGACTTAGAATCTATTACAGCAGTTAATAATGGATTAGCAGATTACAAAAGTGTAGTTTTATTTGCTTCTCATGACCATCAATTTGTTCAAACAATAGCTAATAGAATTATTGAAATTACAAATGACGGTGTTATTGATAAGCAAATGACTTATGATGAATATTTAGAAAATGTAAAACATTATAAATAAAACAAAAAGCAACTTTTGATTTTGAAAGTTGCTTTTTAATTATCTATAGATTGAAAAATTCAAACAAGAGTTTTTTAACAAAATAACATAAGAGAGGAGAGAGATTTGAGAAATATTATACTAATTTTATTGTTGCAATTAATGTATGTACCTATGTTAACTTTAAGAACTATTTTTATGGTTAAAAATATGAGTTTTCTAGCTTCTTTATTTGGTTTTTTAGAAAGCTTAATATATGTATTTGGATTAGCACTAGTTTTTAATGGGGACCAAAATATTATTTCTATGGTAGTTTATGCAGTGGGTTTTGGACTAGGGCTTTTTGTTGGAGGGTATGTTGAAAACAAAATGGCCATCGGATACACTTCAATACAAGCAAATCTTTTTAATAAGAATGATGAATTGATTGATTTTCTTAGACAAAAAGGTTTTGGGGTTACAGTTTATGAAGGGGAAGGTAGAGATAGCATAAGATTTAAATTAGAGATCTTAACAAAGAGAAGTAGAGAAACAGAACTTTTAAAGTATATAGATCAATATGACCCTAATGCTTTTATTGTTTCTTATGAACCTAGAAAGTTTAAAGGTGGATTTTTAGTTAAATCTATGAAAAATAGAAAATTCATTTAATTTGAATATAGCCCACCGGTTTAGGTGGGCTAATTTTAATAAATTATTCATTAATACCATTTTCGATTTTTTCTGCCAGCTCATTTAAATAAGCCCATCTATCCATTTTTTCATTTAAATTATCTTCAAGAATACCTTTTTCTTCCATTAATAATTGAAGTTTGGTATAATCAGAGGATGCTTTTCCGATTTTAACATTAATTTCTTCTATAGCAAGTTCAAGATTTTCAATAATTGAATCTATTTCTTCGAATTCTCTTTTTTCATTATAAGAGAATTTTAAAGGTTTTGTTTTTTTGTCTCTTGAGTTATTTGTATCAGATTTATTTTCTGATAAAGGTTTAGAGATTTCTTTTTCTGTTTCTAATATTTGAATTCTTTCACTGTAATCAGAGTAGTTACCAATAAATATATTAATATTACTAGAGCCATCATATTGAAATATTTTTTTAGCCATTCTATCAAGAAAGTATCTATCATGTGAAACGGCTATAACTGGACCATTAAAACTATCTAAATAATCTTCTAATATGGTCAAAGTTTCTATATCTAAGTCATTTGTAGGTTCATCTAAGAAAAGTACATTAGGGGCTTCCATTAAAACTCTTAACAAATAAAGTCTTCGTTTTTCCCCACCAGATAAACTCCCTACATAAGTCCATTGCTGTGTTGGAGGAAATAAGAATCTTTCTAACATTTGAGAGGCGCTAATTTTACTTCCATCAGCTACGGTTATGAATTCAGCACCTTCTTTAACATACTCAATAACACGTAAATTTTCATCCATATGAGTATTTTCTTGAGAATAATAGCCTATCTTAACTGTATCACCTATATCAACTAGCCCACTATCAGAAGGAACTTTACCGGAAATTATATTCATTAAAGTTGATTTTCCACTTCCGTTAGGGCCTAAAACACCTATTCTATCATCCCTTAAAAGAATATAGCTGAAATTTTCTAAAAGTTTTTTATCACCGTAACTTTTACTCAAATTTTCAATTTCAATAATTTTTTTGCCTAGTCGAGAACTTAAAGAGGAAATTTCGATTTTCTCAGTATTAATATCTATTTTAGCCGCTTTTATATCTTCAAAACGGTCAATTCTTGCTTTCTGTTTTGTGGTTCTAGCTTTTGCACCTCTTCTAATCCATGCTAGTTCTCTGCGAAAAAGATTAGCTCTTTTATTTTCACTTGCAGCTTCTAAATCTAATCGTTCAGATTTTTTTTCTAAGAATTCGCTATAGTTACCTTTGTAAGCATATAAATTTCCTTTATCTAGTTCTATGATTTTATTGGTTATTCTATCAAGAAAATACCTATCATGAGTAATCATAAGTAAAGAGCCTTTGCGACTATTTAGAAAATTTTCTAGCCATTCTATGGTTTGATTATCCAAATGGTTAGTAGGCTCATCTAAAATCAATAAATCAGCTGGGGATATTAAGGTAGAAGCTAATGCTATTCTTTTCTTTTGTCCACCAGACAATGTACTTACTTTTGCATGGAAATCTGAAATACCTAATTGAGTAAGAATGGTTTTTGCTTCACTTTCAACGGTCCAAGCATTTTGAGCATCCATTCTTGAGTTTAAAGAAATTAATTTATTTTGTAAGGAAGCATTATTTGAATTAAAGTTTAACTCATCTAATAAAGATTCATATTCTCTTAATAAGGTCATTAATGAAGAATTACCTTTAAAAATCTGTTCTAATACAGTGGCATTAGAATCCATATATGGATTTTGGGAAAGATACTCAATACGCACATTGTTCCCTTTAAGGATTCTACCCGCATCTTCTTCTTCCACACCAGCAATAATTTTCAAAAAGGTGGATTTACCTGTACCATTTACCCCAATAACCCCTATTTTGTCACCCTCTTCAATACCAAGAGATACTTCATTTAGTAATATTTTTTCACTGTAACTTTTGCATATATTTTCAATTGATAATAAATTCATAATTAATCCTTTCCGATGTAAAATAATATTTATATTTATAAATGCTTGAATCGATAACTACTAAATTACGTTAATAGTATTTATTTTGAGCTAACATACTAAAAAATATAAAATTAATCTTCTAAATTAGAGACAACTAAAGCACTTATAATCCAAATAATAAGAGCAGGAATAAAGTAGATAACAGCAATACTAAAGTCTGTATTAGGAAGAATATATTTAATGTGTAAATAAATAAATCCAAAAAAAAGTATAAAAGATATCAATCCTTTTAGAAAATCTTTTCCAAATATTAAAAATCCTAGACCTGGAATTATTAAGTTAAAAATCACACAAATCATTCTTTTGAACCTCAAATGATTACGCTCTAGTTTTTCAATTTCTGCTTTGAATTCCCTTCTTAGGGTAACTAAATTTTTTTCCTCCACTAAAAATACCTCCGTAATATAGTAAAATCATTATATCTTTATACTAAACTCAAACAATTTATAAGTATATAATAACATTTAATGTATGATAGTTGCTAGTAAAATTATTATATAGTGAACACACTGTGAAACTTAATTTAGCCTGTATAATAAAGAGTCGTATAAATAATTGCCATATTTTTCAGTCAGTGATATATTAGTATTATTAAATGGGCAAGATAAAAATAAAAGCATTATAACATTGGGAGGAATAATAGAATGAAAATAGCAGTTATATCAGATATTCATGGTAATTTAGAGGCATTAAAGAAAGCAGTCCAAGACATTGAAAAAAGAAAAGTGAATACTATAGTTTGTGCAGGAGATTTAGTGGGATATGGTCCTTACCAAAATGAAGTTATTGAATATATTAATAGCAAAAATATTTTATTGATATATGGTAATTATGACGCAGCAGTAGCTAATAATGACGTTAACTTTATAAAAGATACACCTTTTAATAAAAATTTTGCTTTGCCATGGAGTGTAAATACTGTTTCAGAGGAAAATAAAAATTGGCTTAAAAAACTTCCGGAGAGTATTACTCTTGCTATTAATGGTAAGGTTATAAAGGTAGTTCATGGAAGTCCTTTAAAGGTTAATCAATATCTTTTTGAAGATGCTGAAGATACAAAAGAAATTATGGAGAAATTCCAAGGAGATGTTTTAGTTTGTGCTCATACCCATCTACCTTTTGTAAAATACTTTGGTGATAAGATGATGATTAATGATGGAAGTGTTGGAAAACCTAAAAATGCAACTCATAATATAACTTATGCATTAATAAATATAGATTATGAAATAAGTGCAGAAATAATAGAGCTTAAACATGATAATTCAGCATTGATAGAAGAGTTAAAAAGGTTAGATGTGCATAAAGAAGTAATTGATAGTTTTGTTGAAGGAAAGTAATAGTGATATCCTAAATTATAATTAAATTATAATTAAGTTGAGGTGAGTATTTGGATATTTTTAATTTTATAGTAGTAATATTGTTTGTTTTAAATATGTTACTAGCTTTATTGCTAATATTTATTGAAAGAAGAAACCCTACATCTACTTGGGCTTGGCTTGTAATTCTTTTGATTTTACCAGGCATAGGGTTTGTATTGTATTTGTTTTTGGGACAGAATTTTCATAGACAAAAGATGTTTGAGTTAAAAACTGAAGAAGACACACTTCATAAAAAGTTACTTTTACAAAATGAAGAGTTGATTGAATCAAAGCTAGTACCTAACGATTCAAAAACACAAAGATATTTAGATATGATAAGAATGAATTATACATACAGTAATTCATTATATACCCAAAATAATTCTGTAAAAATATTCATTGATGGAAATGAAAAATTTAATTTTTTGCTTGAGGATATAAATAATGCAACTCACCATATTCATATTGGATATTATATATACAAGCAAGATAAAATTGGAAATGAAATTTTAGAAGCATTAATTAAGAAAGCTAAAAAAGGGGTTAAGGTTAGACTTTTATATGATGCCATGGGAGGAAGAACTATAGGTAAACATTTTTTTGACGGATTGAAAGATGCAGGAGGCCAGGTAGCAATATTCTTTCCATCAAAAATACCTCATTTTAATATAAGAGTTAACTATAGAAACCACAGAAAAATAGCAGTTATTGATAGTAAAATTTCTTATGTTGGTGGTTTTAATATTGGTGATGAATATTTAGGAAGAAGTAAAAAATTTGGTAATTGGAGAGATACTCATTTAAGATTATGCGGCGATGTTGTTGACGGGTTACAGAAAAGATTTTTACTTGACTGGAGATATGCTTCTGATGAAAAAATTCATTTTGAACAAAAATATTTTAAATTAAAAGATCAATGTGGTACAACGGGAATTCAAATAGTATCTAGTGGACCAGATTCTGTGGAGCAGGAAATTAAAAATGGATTTTTAAAAATGATTCAAAAGGCTCAAAAATCTATTTATATTCAATCACCTTATTTTGTTCCGGATGATAGTATTATTGAATCATTAAGAATAGCTTCATTGTCGGGAGTGGATGTTAGAATAATGATTCCGCATATGCCGGACCATCCTTTTGTTTATTGGGCTACTTACTCTTATGTAGGGGAGTTATTAAAAGCAGGAGTTAAAAGTTATAAATATAACAATGGATTTCTACATTCAAAGACTATTGTGGTTGATGGAGAAATAGCTACAGTGGGAACAGCTAATATGGATATTAGAAGCTTTAAGTTAAATTTCGAAGTTAATGCTTTTATTTACGACCATGATGTGGCGGGAGAATTACAGAAAATATTTATTGAGGATATGAAGTGCTGCGAGGAAATTACTGAAGAGTTGTATAAAAATAGATCGAGGATTATTCAAATAAAAGAATCTATATCAAGATTACTATCACCAATTTTATAATAAAGCAAGCTTTCAGCTTGCTTTTATTTTATGTAAAATACAATTATTATCATTGAAGATATGTTATTAATTTGTTAGAATTAGAAATGAGTCAGAATGTTAAAGTGAATTTCTGGAGGAAAAATGATGAATAAAGATGGAGTTAATTATAGAATTGAAAAAGATTCTCTTGGTGAGTTGAAGATTCCTAGGGATGCTTACTATGGTATTCATACAGCTAGAGCTTTGAATAATTTTAATATAGATAAAAGTACGGTAAATATAAATTTGATTAATGCTGTGGTTACAGTAAAAAAAGCAGCAGCTATGGCTCATAAAAGGTTAAAAGAAATAGATATAAAAGTTTGTGATGCTATAATTCAAGCTTGTGATAAAATATTAGAAGGAAAATTTCAAGGTGAATTTTTGGTGAATCCATATCAAGGAGGAGCAGGAACTTCTACTAATATGAATGTTAATGAAGTAATTGCAAATGTAGCTCTTGAAATAATAAATGAGGAGAAGGGAAGATATGATATAATTCATCCTATTGAGCATGTTAATTTTGCACAATCCACCAATGATGTATATCCTACAGCTCTTCGAATAGCATCTATAAAATTAATAAGAAAGTTAAGTAAAAGTTTTGCAGCTCTTCAAGAAACACTTCAAGAAAAAGAAAATGAATTTGCGGATATTATAAAGCTAGGAAGAACTCAACTTATGGATGCTGTACCTATAATGGTGGGACAGGAATTTGGGGCTTACGCAAGAGCTATTGCTAGAGATAGGTGGAGAATTTATAAAGTAGAAGAAAGACTTAGGGAAATGAATATGGGGGGCACAGCAATAGGAACGGGATTAAATGCTTCTCAAAAATATATTTATATAGTAACAGATTATATTCAGGCATTAACTGGTTTTGGTATGGCAAGAAGTGATTACCCTATTGATACTACTCAAAATATGGATGTATTTGTAGAAGTATCAGGTTTATTGAAATCAGCAGCAGTAAATTTAATGAAGATTTCTAATGATTTTAGATTATTAAATTCAGGTCCTTACGGAGGATTGGGAGAATTAATTTTACCTTCTATGCAAGCAGGTTCATCTATTATGCCTAATAAAATAAACCCAGTAATACCAGAAATGGTTGCTCAAGTTTCTATGAAAGTAATTGCTAATGATAGCGCTATAACAACTGCTGCATATAGTGGACAATTAGAATTAAATGCTTTTGCTCCATTAATCGCTCATTGTTTATTAGAATCTTTGGAGCTGATGGATAGTGTTGTTAATAAATTCAAAGATAAGTGTATTAAAGAAATAAAAGTTAATGAGGCTAAATGTAAGGAAAATCTTGAGAATTCTCTTGCACTTGTAACAGCTGTAGTTAATTATATTGGATATGATAAAGCAGCTGAAATATCTAAAAAAGCAATAAATGAAGGAAAAACTATAAAAGAAATTTTAAAAGAAGAAAAGCTATTTACAAAGGAAGAATTAAATAAAATTCTTAATCCTTTTGGAATAACTAGTCCTGGAACACCAGGAGAAGGAGGAAAATAAATGAGTGGATTAAATCAAACACCTCGTGCAGATAGAGTACATATAGCTTTATTTGGGAAAACTAATGCAGGTAAATCAAGTATTATAAATGCAGTAACAGGACAAGATTTAGCCTTAGTTTCACATGTGAAGGGTACAACTACAGACCCAGTATATAAAGCTATGGAACTATTACCATTAGGACCAGTAGTTTTAATAGATACAGCAGGGCTTGATGATGTAAGTGAACTTGGGGAGCTTAGAAGAAAAAAAACTATAGAGGTATTAAATAAAACAGATATAGCATTACTTATAATGGATGGAACCATGGGGGTTACTGACTATGATGAAGATATTTTAGAACAAATTAAAGCTAAAAAAATACCAGTGATTGCGGTTATTAATAAAACTGATTTAAGTGAATTTCCCAAAGAAAAAATAAATGAGCTACAAAAGAAATTTAAATGCAAGGTTATTGCTACAAGTGCAAATTCTAAAAAAGGTATTAATGAATTAAAAGAAGCATTAGCAAAATCAGTTCCAGAAGAAGAGGACAAATTCAAAATAGTAGGAGATTTGATTTCGCCAGGAGATTTTGTGGTGCTAGTTACGCCTATTGATAAAGCAGCACCAAAAGGAAGACTTATCCTTCCTCAACAACAAACTATAAGAGATATTTTAGAAAGTGATGCTATTGCAATTGTTACTAAAGAATATGAGTTAAGAGAAACCTTGGAAAATCTAGGTAAAAAACCAAAGATGGTAATTACAGATTCACAAGCATTTTTAAAAGTGTCAGCAGATACACCACAGGATATTTTAATGACATCTTTCTCAATTTTGCTAGCTAGAACAAAAGGAGACTTGTCAGAACTAGTTAGAGGAGCTAAAGCTATTGAAAAATTAAAAGATGGTGATAAAATTCTTATATCAGAAGGATGTACTCATCATAGACAATCTGATGACATTGGAACTGTAAAAATTCCAAGATGGATAAGACAAATAACAGGTAAACAAATAGAGTTTGAATATACAAGTGGGATGAGTTTCCCAGAAGATGTGAAAAAATATGCTTTGATAGTTCACTGTGCAGGATGCATGTTAAATAGAACAGGAATGATGCACCGAATTGATCAAGCAGAAGAAATGCAAGTACCAATAGTTAATTATGGGGTTTTAATTGCTTACGTGCATGGTATTTTGGATAGAGCCCTTAAACCATTTCCACTTGCACAAATGGCATGGGAAGAGGAATAAGTATTTTGTATTTTGTAGGGACGGTTTACATGCCGTCCCATATTTTGACTTTCAATACTATCATTTAATCTAAGGAGCTTTCATTTATAAAAACTTGAATTTATATTTTATAATAATACATTTTTCCATCTTCTAAAGAAATATCTATTTTGTCGTTATTATATAAGTAAGATAGAAAAGCAGAGGCAGAGGTTAGATTTAAAAAATAATCGAATTTTGAGAGATTTAAATCATTTAAAATAATAATATTTTGAAGTAAATCTTCTTTTGTTAAAGGTTGATCTAAAAGCTCATAGATTTGGGTTGCATAGGTATTTATATTTTCTAAATTCTTATCTATTAATACAAGTAGCTCATCTTTATTTAATACTTCATCAGCGTGGGCAATAACAAAGTAATCAGCATCAATAGTTTTTAAAGATTCTAAAGTTTCAATACTTTCTTCAATATTGAAAAGGTAAGGAAAAGAATATTTATCTAAAATTTTCTGGCTAAAAATAGAATCTCCTAAAAAACAAACTTTGTCATCAGTTATAACTCCTATTTGTTCATGACTATGACCTTTTAAGGATATTATTTGGAATTTCTCATCATTGATTTTATTTAAACCATAATCTAAAATAAAATCTACTACATGAGGATTTTTATCTTTATTAAATTTCTTTAGAGGGGAAGAATTGCAAATAATGAAAGCTCTTAATTCTTTATTCTCCATATAAAGCTTTTCTTTTTCAGAAGTATATACCAAAGTACCAGGGTAATTTTTCTTAAAATATGGGTTTCCACCACAATGATCTTCATGACTATGAGTATTTACTATATATTTAGGGTGTAGATTATTTTCTTTTAAAATTAAATCTATTTTTTTTGCGTGACTATCACCTATTCCAGAGTCAATTAATAAAACAAATTTATTTTTAAAAACATAAACACCAACGTTGGTGTTACCTTTAATTATATAAGTGGACCCGTTGATTTTTTCATAATGCATAGTTAGTAACTCCCATCTATAAAACAAATTTTATAATATATTATATATGTTCTTTTAAAAAGTATAAACAATAGAGAAAATATTTTCAACTTTCTTTTTTTTTCAAGGAATATCTGTTATTATATAAGCAATCGTAAAAAGGAGAAGTAAGTATGGATAGTAGAGTAGATAATGTTGAGCAAATTATAATTAATAGTGGATTTAAAATGACCTATCAAAGAAGAATAATCTTAAATGAATTTTATTTAACATCAAAGCATATGAAAGCAGAACAATTATATTATAAAGTTAAAAATAAAAATATTGGATTAGCAACGGTATATAGAACTTTAAAAATTTTTACAGATTTGAACATTATTCAAGAGATAAATATCGATGATATAAATTATTATGAACTTAAGCTATGCATTAATAAGTGTATTCACGTTCATGTAAAATGTAAAAAATGTGGTAAGATAATTGATATTAAAGATGCAGAATTGATGGATAATTACTTAGATTTAAGTATTAAATTAGAAAAATTATATGGTATAGATATAATGGACACTAATATTGTTATTGATGGTGTCTGCAATTTATGTAAGGAGGATAATCATGCCAAGACCAATTAAGTGGAGAAGGGTTCAAGTCAAACCTAAGAGTACTTATTTTATTCCAGTAGATAAAAAAAATTGCTTGTTAGAGAATGTGACCTTGAAAATTGAAGAACTTGAAGCTATGAGACTTAAAGATATTGAAAAATTAAATCAAGAACAATGTGCGGAGAAAATGATGGTCTCAAGGCAAACCTTTCAAAATATAATAGAAAGTGCAAGAAAAAAAGTTACAATAGCTTTAGTTGAAGGAAAGGGCATAAAAATAGATGGAGGAAACTTCACTTATAATATATGTAGCATGAAATGCTTAGATTGTGATCATGTTTTTGATATGAATTATGAAAGAGATGAAGTTGAATGTCCTAATTGTAAATCAGAAGAAATAAGATGTTCTAAAAAACAGGGTTTCTGCAAAAAAAAATGTAGAAAACAAAATCATGAGTGAAATAGTTTTGAACAGAATATAGGGTAAAAGATATTATTAGTACAATTGTGTGAAAATTTATAATATTAAAAGTATTATAACTTATGAGAATGTTATGGTTTTAGGTGAATAAAGTGTGTTTTAGTTGATATATTACTATTAATTGAGGTAAAATATTGACAAGCCTAAAAAAAAGTTGTATAGTGTTTTAGTGATGGTTTGGAAAAACATGTAAATACCTTTAAAAAGCAAATGAAATTAATATAAAACATGACAGATATCATAAATGAAACATTTTGTAATAAATGTTATGGTGGTTATTTGATTATATTGCTTTTAAATGTATTACCATTAAAAATACATCATAAAAAGCAGTTGACCTTATGGCAATTGACGAAATTAGAAATTATAACTTGGGTATTATATGAATAAAGCAAGCAGTTGACTTAAAGCAATTGACTTGCTTTTTTTCTTTTTTGAATAAATTTAGAAGAATGAAACAATTAGTTTACCTGCTACAGCTACAGACATAATAATAAATATAGGTTTAATTAATTTGGCACCATCTTTTATAGCCAGGTGACTACCTAATCTTGCACCAAAAATCATACAAATACCTACAGGTAATCCAATAGTATAGATGATTTGTTTATTTAATGCAAATATAAACAATGAAGTTATGTTACTAACAAAATTTAATATTTTGGCATTACCAGAAGCATTAACAAAATCGAATTTAAAAATTTTAATTAATAAAAACATTAAAAAAGAACCTGTTCCTGGGCCAAAGAAACCGTCATAAAATCCTAGTGAAAAAGCCATAATTATACCAAATAGTAATGTTAATTTGGTAGGTGAGGTATAATTGTTTTCTATACCTAGGGATTTGTTAAATATGCTATATACAGCAATTATTAATATCATAACCAGTATAAAAGTAGATAAAAAGTTTTGACTGATAGATAGCACAGTTTTAACTCCCAAAATAGAGCCTAAAAAAGTAAAAGGAATAAGAAATTTAAGTAATTTAAAATTAACCTTACCTGATTTAGCGAATTTGATAGAAGAAGTTACAGACCCAAATGAAGCAGCAAATTTATTTGTTCCTAAAGCCAAGTGTGGGGAAATTCCAGATGCTAAGTAGGCGGGAATTGTAATTATACCCCCTCCACCAGCAATGGAATCTACAAAAGATGCGATGAAGCCTACGATACATAATATTAGAATTTTTGTCATAAAATAATCCTTCCTTTTATAATAGTTAAATCAAATGAATAACTATTATTTTGTTTAAATATTTAGTTTGGTTGTCCTAACTATTTTATAGGATTAATGAAAGCTTGTCTACATATAGGCAGTATAAAAAATGTGGTTGTAAGTAAACTATAGCCAGGCAGTACTTAACAACTCAATGCCTTTCGGGATGTTTTCCAATTTGATGCCTGCGAAGCCTAAAAATATTAGTTGAGGATTTGATTTTTTAGGGAATGAGTAATAAATTGATGTAGGGCTTACTTTTACGCCTAAACCTTTAGCTGCCGATATTAAATTTGTTTCATCCATGCCATTATTAACTTTCAAAAGTATATGGAGACCTGAATCTGCTCCAATTACTTCTGCTTTTGGTCCAAAGTATTTATATATAGAGCTTATTAATAAATCATGCTTTTTTTTATAAACATTTCTACATTTCTTTAAGTGTTTGTACCAATGACCTTCTTTAATAAATATTTCTAAGGATTTTTGAATTATTCTAGGCACAGGCTGCTCGTAGATTGTAAAATTATTTTTATATATTTCCATTAATTCTTTGGGTAAAACCATATAGCTAATTCGGATAGAAGGCATCAAGGACTTAGAAAAGGTTCCTAAATATATAACCCGATTATTTGAAACAAGACTTTGTAGGGAAGGAATAGGTTTTCCTTTATATCTAAATTCTCCATCATAATCGTCTTCTATAATATACGAATTCTCTTTTAATGCCCAATTTAATAATTCAACTCTTCTTTTAATAGGCATAACTCTACCAAGGGGGAATTGATGAGAAGGAGTGATGTAGACAATTTTACTTTTGGATTCTTTTAACTTATTTATACAAATACCATTTTCATCAACAGGAATAGAAGCAATATCAAATCCATAGTGCTCAAAAACATTTCTAGCACCAATATAGCCTGGATCTTCAAAAGCAAGATTTTTATCGAATTTTTGAAGAACTAAACTAAGTAAACTTAATGATTGTTGAGTACCGGACCCTATTATAATTTGTTCAGGAGAGCTTAATACTCCTCTTGATTGATAAATATACTTTGAAATTTCAAATCTAAGCCCTTTGTCTCCAACATGTTCACCGTAAAAAAGCAAATCCTTTTCAGTAGTTAATAAACTTTCATTAATGATTTTTCTTAAGGTAGATAAAGGAAAAGAATCTAGGTCTATTTGTCCATTAGTAAAATCATAAAGACAAAACTCTTCTTTTATTTTACTTTGTTTTAATGAAGAGTTGTAGTCCATTGAAGAAAGATTTTCAGGTATCTGTTCTATATTTTCAACGAAAAATCCTGATTTAGACTTACTTCGTATATATCCCTCAGCAATAAGTTGCTGATAAGCTGCGTCTATAGTATTTTTGCTCAGGTTCGTATTTGAAGAAAAATCTCTTATAGAAGGCAATTTGGAATTTGCTGCTAGATTTCCGGAAAGAATTTCTTTTTTTACATGTTCATAAATTTGCATATAAAATGGTTTTGATGAAGTTGTATCTAAGTTTGGTATAAGATTAATCATAATTTATCCTTTCGAAGTAGTTTATATATAATGTTCATCTGTCCCTTGAAAAAACTCTAAAACTGTAACTTACAATGGTATCAATTAATTCCTATAATAATTATAACAAAATTAAAGAAAAGGGGAATGAGTATGAATAATATTTTTACGGAAATTACAGATAAAATAGATTTTTACAGGGGAAATAATGCTATAGAACTAATTAAAGAGTATGGAAGTCCTTTATATGTTTATGATGAGAGAATAATTAAAGAAAAATGCAGAGCTATAAAAGCATTAATAAATTACCCCAATTTTTCAGTTAATTACTCAGCAAAAGCCAATAGTAATTTACATTTATTAAAAATTATTAAGGATGAAGGATTAAATGTGGATGCCATGTCTCCAGGTGAAATATTTGTACAATTAGAAGCTGGTTTTAAACCCGAACAAATTTTTTATATATGTAATAATGTTTCTAAAGAAGAGATGATGTATGCTATTGAAAAAAATGTTTTAGTGAGTGTGGATTCATTATCACAGTTAGAACTTTTCGGATCTATCAATAAAGGTGGAAAAGTGGCAATTAGATTTAATTCTGGAATAGGTGCAGGACATAGTGAAAAAGTTGTTACAGGTGGTAAAAATACAAAATTTGGCGTGGATGAGAATTTTATTGAAGAAGTAAAAAAAATAATCCAAAAATATGAGCTTAAATTAGTAGGGATAAATCAACATATAGGTTCTTTATTTATGGAGAAAACACCTTATATTGAAGGTGTAAAAGCTATTCTATCTATAGCAGAAAAATTTGAAGATTTAGAGTTTGTAGATATTGGAGGCGGATTTGGAATTCCTTATAGAAAACAGAATAAAGAAACTAATTTAGATTTAGCTTCTTTAGGAAGAAAGCTAGATGAGATTATTAAACAATGGGTGAAGAATTATGGTAAAGAAGTAACTATTAAAGTTGAACCAGGTAGATATGTGGTTGCAGAAAGTGCAGTTTTGTTGGGAACAGTTTTTGCTGTAAAAGAAAATTATGATATAAAATATATAGGAACAGATTTGGGTTTTAATGTTTTATCAAGGCCAGTAATTTATGATTCTCATCATGATATAGAAGTTATGAGAGAGAATTCAATGCCTTCTAAGAAAATGGAAAAGGTAAATATAGTAGGAAACATATGTGAAAGCGGAGATATAATTGCTAAAGATAGAACATTGCCAGAAATATTTGAGGGGGATATTATAGGGGTTTTAGATAGTGGAGCTTATGGATATGTGATGAGTTCTAATTATAATAATAGACTTAGACCAGCAGAAATTCTTATCAAAGAAGATGGTTCAGTGGTGATTATACGGAAAAGAGATGAGTTGGAGGATCTTTTGAAAGGTTTTTGATATTCCACTGAAAAAAACAAAATGAAAAAGAAACTAATAACTCATATGGTTGCCATATGAGTTATTTAACAAAAGTGAGAATATACCGTTTTGCAAAAGTCTATATTTTTACAAGCTTAACAATACTTTCTAAGTGAGGTGTGCTGGGAAATAAATCCATGCCTATTACTTGAGTTATTTTGTATTTGCTCCCCAGAAGCACTTTTAAGTCATTAACCAAGGTCTTAGGATTACAAGAAACATAAATTATTTCTTTTGCATTAAATTTCAACACATAATCTAAAGCCACTGGATGAACACCAGGCCTTGGAGGATCTAATATAATTATATCTGGGTTCTCTTTGAGGTTTTGAATTACATTTTTAACGTCACCAGCGATAAACTGGCAATTATTTAAATTATTTAACTTTGCATTTTCTTTTGCTGATTCCACTGCTTCTTCTATTAATTCTACACCTATTACTTTTTTAGCTTTTTGTGCTACTATTTGACCAATTGTTCCGGTTCCACAATACAAATCAAACACAGTTTTATTTTCAGAATTACCCATAAAATCTCTAACTAAGCTGTAAAGTTTTTCTGCACCCAGCGTATTTGTTTGAAAAAATGAGAATGGAGTGATTTTAAATTTTAAGCCTAAAACTTCTTCTGTTATAAAGTCTTCACCATATAAAACCTTAATCTCATCTGCTTGAACTGTATCAGAAAGAGAATCATTAATAATATGTAAAAGACTTCTTAGTTTTCCTTTATAGTTTAAACCTTTTAGGATTTCTGTTAGCTCATCCATACTAAAGTCTTCTTGAGAGGTGGTAACAATAGCAACCATCAATTCGCCAGTGTTTTTTCCTTTTCTAATAACTAAATTTCTTAAATAACCTTCTCTAGCCATGATTTTATAATGTTTAAAATCTTTTTTTCTAAAATAATCTAAAACTGTTTTAAGTAATAAGTTGAAATCCTCATCTATGATTTTACATTCATCAGCAGTGACAATTGAAAAGCTTCTACCTTTCATATGCATTCCAAGACAAAGTTCTCCACCTTTTTCCATGTCGCCAAAAGTGAATTCCATTTTGTTTCTATATTCATAAATTTCAGGGCTACCTTCAACCCCAAGAAATTCAAAATCTTTTATTTCAGCATTATCGAACAATTGCAACAATTGATCTTTTTTAAACTCTAATTGTTTTTCGTAGGAGATAAATTGGTGTGTACAACCCCCACAAATATTAAATACAGGACATTTAGGTTCAATTTTATAATATACATCTTCTATAATTTCGTTTAAATTTGCAATAGCATTACCACTTTTGAATTTCTTTACAAAAGCTTTAACCTTTTGACCTGGTAAAGTTCCTTTTATTAATATTTTTTTATTGTCTTTAAAAGCAACACCATATCCAGGAAATTCAGTGCCTTCTATGTTAAGTTCATATACAGTTCTTTTTTTCAATTTAGTCCACTCCTATTTTTATTTCTATTAAAGCTTTTGTAATATTATGAAAAATAAAATTGCACAGTTTAAACTTAAAACAATGCAATCCACTCTAACAATTATATCATTTTTTTATCATTTAACAAGAAAATAAATCTTCATGATTATCAAAAATCGTATTAACTATGCTAAAAATATACATTATTAATACAAAAGTAGTGGATAATATCTTAAAAGATTTTGCAATATGAGGTTTCATATTGTATAATATTGGCGAGGTCAATACATGGATTGAATATATACACAAAATATGAGTAAATTAAAGACTTAGGAGAAATCTGATGAAACATGCAAAATTAATCGACGTTGCGGATAAAGCAGGTGTATCAATAAGTACTGTTTCACAGTATTTGAGCGGTAGATATAAGTATATGTCAAAGGATACAAAGGAAAGAATAAGGCTTACAATTGAAGAATTAAATTATATTCCTAATTCAATCGCTAGAAGTTTAAAAACAGATGTAACAAAAACTATAGGAGTAATTGTTTTTGATATGGCAGGATATTTCACAAGCAGTGTTCTACGTGGAATTGATGATTATTGTAAAAAAAGTAATTATAATGTAATTATATATAATACAGACTATGATGCAGAAATTGAAAAGAAATCTATTAATATGTTAAAAATGCTTAGAGTAGATGGAATTATAATAGCTTCATCAGGTAAAAATAATAAACTATTGGATGAAGAAAATAAAAATGGAACGTGTATTGTTCAAGTGTTTATGGAATATGATGATTTGGATATAAGTACTGTTTTATCAGATTATAAAGGAAGTACATTTAATGCAACGGAGTATTTGATAAAATTAGGCCATAAAAAAATTGCATTAATAACACAAGAATATGAACATATACCTTCAAGACAGGACAGAATTTTGGGCTATGAAGAAGCAATGATTAAAAATGGAATAGCTTTAAATTTAAATTTTATTAATATTTGGGATAGATTTTCAGATTTAAATAAGACTTTTGATGAAGCCTTAAAAAGTGAAAATTCGCCTACAGCAATATTTTCAATGCATTCCTCTGTAACGGCAGAGTTACTTAATTATTGTAATATGAATAAAATAAATGTACCAGAAGATTTATCAATAATTGGTTTTGATGAACTACCTTTAGCTAATCTTTTCAAAACTCCCATTACAGTTGTAGATCAAAAACCTTATGAGATAGGACAAAAAGCAGCTGAATTGGTATTATGGAAAATAAATCATAAAAAAGAAAGAGAAAACAATAAAGTAATTGTTTCATGTGAATTAAAGATTAGGGAATCTTGTAAATCCTTAGATAAATAAAATAAAAAAATAATATTTAGAAAGGCTGTAGTGAATTTATTCATTTCAACCTTTTTTTTATTTTTGAAATAATATTTTGAGTATATAGAAAAATGTAAATATATAAGGTTGAATTCAAGAGTTATGCAGTAAAAAAACCAATAAGTTATTGACATAAAGATTAAATAAGGATAATATAAATTTAATAAAACGTTTTATCAAAGTTTTATTCGTGTATAAACTTAAGGAGTGTAGAATTTTTTACATTCATGAAAACGTTACATAGCATTGAAGAAAAATATACCATGAAAAGGAGAATTTTTTATGAAAAAATATTTATTGATAAATAGCAATATGGAACAATTGAATGAGGAAAAATTAACATTTAGAAAAACTCACTTTACAAGGTTATTAGAACAATGCAAGATGTATGAAAATCAAAAGATTTCAAATGAACATCCACCTACAAGTATTACATATATGGGCATGGCAGCTGCAAATTTGAGTTTAGCTTATTTATTAACAAAACAAGATAGTTATTTACAAGAAGCTAAGAGATGGATGTTTTCTGCATGTAATTATGAGTGTTGGGGATATGGATTTTTAGTTGATGTGGATTTAAGTGCTTCTTGGTTATTATATGGATTTGGTTTATCTTACAATTGGATTAGTGAATATTTAAGTCCTACTGAAAAGAAAACAATGCTTGATAAATTGATTTTACAAGGGCATAAAATGTTTGATTATGGTGAAGAAAATGAAGGAAATTGTTGGTCAACTGATTATTGGCAGAATCATAATTGGATTAATTATACCGGATTATTAACAACAGCTTATGCTATTGCTCCTGAATATGAAGAAGCCAATACATGGATAAATGTTATCAAAGATAATTTTGAAAAGGTATTTAAATGGATGCCAGAAGATGGTAGTAATTATGAAGGGACAGGTTATTGGAGATACGCTATAAACTTTTTATTAACTGCAGCTGATTTAATAAAAGAGAATGAAGGTATAGATCATTTTAAATCTTCATTTATGGAAAATACATTTTATTATAGGTTATATCAGTCAGCTACAAATTGGGAAGAAAATGTTAACTTTTCAGATGTTCATGATAGAAAAAGTTCTCACTCTATCTCAGCATACTATAAAATGGCTAGTGAATATAACAATGGTCATGCACAGTGGCTTGGAAATTTAGTTAAAAATAAGTTCTTATTTAGAGAAGCTTATGAAAGCAAGATTTTCCCGGGCATTATGCCAGAAGCTTTCTTGGAATATATATGGTATGACAAAGGTATTAGTGAAGAAGAGCCAAATAATCTTCCATTAACAAGATATTTTCCAGATTTAGGTTTGGTAGTAATACGCTCATCTTGGGATGAAGATGCAATACATTTTTCTTTTAAATCAAGTGCTCCAGGTGGTAATATTCAATGGGAAAAATCCTGGGAATTAGATACTCAAAATGGATGGAGAACTAGAAGTTTGACACACTATCATGTGGATTTTAACAGTTTTATTTTAATGGCTAATAATAGTCCTCTTGCTATTGATGAAGGTTTTCATAGAACATCTAGAGCTAAAGTGCACAACATGATAACTGTAGATAATACAGGTTGTGTGGGAGAAAAAATATGGGATGAAGGTACACTAGAAGATCCTGAATTATTTGATTTGAACTGTAAGGGTATTTATAATGTTTGGAGAGATGTAAAAAAAGAAGCTATAGCTAAAGTAGAAGAATATATAAGTGAGGGCGGATATACCTATTGTGTGGGAGAATCTAGCAAGCTATATTATCCAGAGATGAATTTAAATCGAAATGCAAGAAATATTATCTATAGTGAAATGGGTTATTTTATTATTTTAGATGAACTTAAAAGTTCAAGTGAGCATGCTTATACTTGGAGATTACATGGAGAACAATTTGCAGAGAAGAAGGCAGATACAAATGTATTTCAAATCAAAAATGGTAAAGGAACACTAGATATACATCCTGTATGGCCAGAAGAATTAAATTGTAAGGTAGAGGAAACTATAATTCGCGAGATAATGACTCCACAAAGACCGGATGATGTTAGAGAAATTAAATTGAAAACTCTTTGTATTGAGAATAAAAACAAAGAAATGAATATGAATTTCTTAAATGTATTATATCCTCATTCTACTTTCTTAGACGAATCAATAGAGGTTAAATCAATTAAAGGTCAAGGGTTTATTGGTGTTGAAATCAAGAAAGAGAGCTATATTGAACAATTTATATACTCAGAAAAAAATACTATAGATTATAATGGTATAGAATCTGATGGAAGATGGATTTCAATTATTAAAGATAAGGAAAAACTTATTAAGTTTGCAGTTTATCAGGGAACATATCTTAAAGTAAATAATGAAAAATTATTTGAAGGGGATACTATAGGTAATATTTTTAATACTGTAATTTAAAGCGAAGGTAATAAAGTGTAAATTTATAAAACAATTGTAAGATTACAATTAAACTTACTATACGAGGAGATAAAAATATGGAAATGTCACTAGATAGCTTTTCTATGGATTATTTTTCGCTAAAAGGAAAGGTAGCTATAGTTACAGGCGGAAACACTGGATTGGGTCAAGGGGCTGTAGTTGCACTTGCTAAGGCAGGAGCAGATTTGTTTGTACCAACTCATGGGACTAATTGGAGTGAAACAAAAGAATTAGTAGAAAAGGAAGGCAGAAGAATAGAATTTTTCCAAGCAGATTTAACTAAAAGAGAAAGTGTTACAGCTTTAGTGGAAGAATGCATGAAAAAATACGGAAGAATAGATGTTTTAGTAAATAATGCGGGGACTATTAGAAGATCACCAATTTTAGAATATAAAGATGAAGATTGGAAAGCAGTTATTGATCTTAACTTAAATGCGGCATACTACTTAAGTCAAGATGTTGCAAAAATTATGGTTAAGCAAGGTGGGGGTAAAATAATTAATATCGCTTCTATGCTTTCTTTCCAAGGGGGAAAATTTGTTCCTGCTTATACAGCTAGTAAACATGGAATTGCAGGGATTACCAAGGCCTTTGCTAATGAACTTGCTTGTGAAAACATTCAAATAAACGCTATTGCGCCTGGATATATTGCAACAGCAAATACTGCACCATTAAGAGCTGATGAAAAAAGAAATGCTGAAATATTAGGAAGAATTCCTGCTAATAGATGGGGAGAACCATCGGATTTAATGGCAGTGGTTGTTTTTCTAGCATCAAAAGGATCAGATTATATGAATGGGCATATACTTGCTATAGATGGTGGCTGGTTAGTTAGATAGCATGTAAGAGATCATTTATAGGAAAACTGGTAAAGCTAAAAATATAATGGAAGTAAATAATTAATCATAACTATAGAAGGATGCCTACGAAAGTGAGACATCCTTTTTTCATTAATATAAGTAAAGAGTTTCAAATAAATTGAAACCAATATTTGGTTATGCTATAATCTTCTGTGGAGTTATTAAATAAAAGTATACTGTGCCTACTTTATGGCACAGTATACTTTTAAAAATTAATTTATTGGAGACATACTTAATGGACAATTATAAACACAAATTAAAAGGAAATATTTTAAAAAATTATATTTTTATATTCTTAAGTAGATTAGATTTGACCCAAGGAATATGGATGATATATCTTGCAGTAAAGGGAATGACTTTGACGCAGCTTGGATTATTAGAAGGAATCTTTCATTTAGTTTCCTTTACCATGGAAGTCCCTACAGGTGTTGTTGCTGATTTGTGGGGAAGAAGAGTAAGTAGAATAATGGGAAGAGGTTTTGCTATGGTAAGTATGATAGTATTAATGTTTTCCAATTCTTTCTTTATGTTTGCGGTAGCTTTTGCTATTTTGGCAATATCTTTTAATTTAGAATCAGGAGCTGGAGAGGCACTGATTTATGATTCTTTGAAAGAAATAGATTTAGAAGATGATTATATAAAAGTAAATGGTAAAAATGAAATGTTTATGCAAATCGCTTCAGTTGTTGCCTTACTTTTAGGAGGATACTTAGCATCTAAGAATTATTTATATGCTTTTGGGTTTAGTGCTATTTTAGCAGCAATAACTATGGGACAAGCATTTTTATTTGTTGAACCTAGCATTGCAATAGAAAATAAAGAAAACAAAAATCAAAATATATTCTTTTCTCAAATTAAAGATAGTTTGAGTGTAATAAGGAATAACAAGAAGGTTGGTTTCTTAATTGTTTTTATAAATATTATTGCTTTAAGTGTTACAAGTTTATTTTATTATCTTCAGAATTATTGGAAGGTAGGGGGATATTCTGAATTTCAGATAGCTATATTTTTATCTATATCTTCTTTATTAGCGGGTTTTATGGCTACAAAGGTTTATAAATTAGAAGAGGTGATAAAAGAAAAAGGCATTATTGCTTACATGCCTTTTATAATTGTTTTAGCTATGTGGGGAATTGCTTTAACTAACTGTGCACCAATTTTTTATATTTTAATAGGTGTTACGGAATCCATTGTTTTTGTAGCAACAAGTGATTATATAAATAAGTTAATACCTAGTGAAAATAGGGCTACAATATTATCTTTTCAAAGTATGGTGTTTAGCTTACTTATGATATGTGTATTTCCTATAATAGGTAAAATAGGGGATAGCGTTTCTTTGAATTTTGCTTTCAAAATAATGGCTATCCTAGGGACTATACTTGCTTTAGTGAATGCATATATGGTACTTAAGGTAGAAAACAAAAGTATTAATTAATATTTTCTATTTGCCAGTCAATAGGATTTTCACCTATGGACATAAGAAAATTATTTGTTTCAGAAAAAGGTTTACTTCCCAAAAATCCTCTATAAGCAGATAAAGGGCTTGGGTGAACAGACTGTATTATATAATGTGCTGGATTGGTTATTATTTTTAGTTTTGATTGAGCATTTTTTCCCCATAGTATGAAAACTATGGGCTTTTCCCTTTCGTTTAATAAACTAATTATTTTATTGGTAAAATGCTCCCAACCTATATTTTGGTGGGAGTTTGCTTCGCCAGCTTTAACTGTTAATACAGCATTAAGAAGTAATACACCTTGGCGAGCCCATTTTTCTAAGTACCCATTATTAGGTATAAAACAATTTAAATCACTTTGAAGCTCTTTATAAATATTTAGTAGTGAAGGAGGAATAGCCACATCTGGTTTTACAGAGAAACTTAAGCCATGTGCTTGATTAGCCCCATGATAGGGGTCTTGACCCAAAATAACAACTTTAACATCTTTATAATCAGTAAACTTCAATGAGTTAAAGATATGGTACATATCTGGATATACTGTTTGAGTTTTATATTCCTTTATCAAGAACTTTCTAAGTTTCAGGTAATAATCTTTTTTAAATTCATCTTCTAATAAAAGTTGCCAACTATTTTCTAATATTTGCATTTAAACCACCTATATTATTTAACCTTCCATAATTTTAATATTAACTTTTCTAGTTCTTGGGCCGTCATATTCTAGAAAATAAATTCCTTGCCATGTGCCAAGAATTAATTGCCCATTATCAATTATAATATGTTCACTGAAACCCATCATACTAGATTTTATATGAGCAGCAGAGTTTCCTTCATAATGTAGATAATTATCATTAAGGGGAACGATTTTATCCATTTCCTTAACAAAATCTTTAACTACATCTGGATCAGCATTTTCATTAATAGTAACTGCAGCGGTGGTGTGAGGAATAAATACCATACATATTCCATTTTTCACACCAGATTCTTTAACGATTTTCTTCACTTCACTACTTATATCTATCATCTCTGTACTTTTGTTTGTTTTAACTTGAAATGTATGTATCATTAAATCACACTCCTAAATTTTCTTATAGTTATTATTCTACCACTTGATTTATAATAAGCAATACACAAAATTAAGCCTTATAATTCATTACTTTTTTCAAAGTATATATATAAGATTTTTTTAGTGTAAAAATTGCAATGATGATATTTAACATTATTAAAGAAATTTCAAAATAAAAAACATTTATAGCATTCACATCTCTAAGAATGCTGCGCATTATAATCCAAGTAATAAATGTGAAAAAATAATTACCCAAAATCAAAGCTGTTGTTCTATTGTCTTGATTTAACCTTAATTTTAGTTCTGTTGAAGTAAAGTTAGGATAGAATATATTTGAAAAAATAAAGAAACATGAAATATAAACTAAGTAGAATATTGAAGTTTCTGAAGGCTTAACTAGATTTATAATTAAGATAATAATAAAACTTGTACCAAAAATAATATATGTATGTAAATATAAAAGCTTTATTATATCTTTTGTTTTAAAAGGTGCCATGGATAAAATAGTATAATTTTCACTGCATAATTTATCTAGAATAGTAGGAAAAATTATACAACAACAGGTTGCTACCATAATATTTAAAAAGTCATACTTAGGTAAGAATGCGGGGAATATTATAAATATAATAAAAACTAATGTTTGATAAAAACCATTAAATCTCAAAAGTTTTTTGTAATTATCTAATAAAGTTTTCATATTTTATCCCACCTTTTCAGAAATTTTTAAAGGAAGTTTGCAACATAAATAATATCCAGTAAAAACTGATAATATTATTAGCAGTAAACCCTGTACTCCTCCAAAATATCTGCAAGCTTTAAAAAATGGAGAGAATAAAGGGCCAAGAGCATTGTACATATTTTCCGGGGTAACCTTAGTGTTGGGTTGAGGGAAATGCATAGTTAAATTATAAATACCGAGATACATTACAAGTATAGGAAAGAATGCAGGTAAAAATTTAATGAATTTATATTTTTCAGAAGCTATAGAGTCTAATCCAGTTGATAAAGAAAATAATAAAAAAGCAGAAATAAAGATTAAAACAAAAAAACCAGCATAAGCAGATATCATATCTGTTGGCGCTACGAAAATGTTAATTATTAAAAGGAATAAAGTGATTATTAAACCACATAAAGATGAAACCAAAAGTATAAAAAAATTAGTATTCAAAATATCTATTTTTTTTATAGGGACTTGTATAAGAACATTAGAGAAATTTCTTCTATGTGTCTTGTTTTTGTGTGAATAATCTCTATAAAGATTTTGGCTTAAAGAAAAAGGTAATACAATAGCTATAAGTAAAAAACATAGGGAACCATTAAATATAATATTATTACTATTGATATAATCGTTTATAGATAATTTTAGAATATAGCAATTTGCTATTGATATAAATATAAAAATTATATTGAATACAAAGAAAAGCTCATTAGAACCACTACAATTTATAATCCAATAAGATTTTAAGATTTTAAATAACTTTTTCATTTTTTTCACCCCATATACTAAAAGTTAGGAAATTCTCAATATTAGGTTTACTTCCTTTTAAATCCTTGAAATATAGATTGGCTTTATCTCTTGAAATTAAACCCTCAAAGGAGAACTCACCTTTCTTGATGCCTACAAATTCCTTTTCTAAGCCATTTAAAACATCTAAACCACCATTTAATATTAGGTATTTTTCTTCTAGTTTATCAATTGAAAGACTATCCAGTATTTTCCCATTGTTAATTAAGGTTACAAAATCAGCTACTTTGTCTAAATCAGAGGTGATATGGGTAGAAAAAAACACTGATTTTTCTCCATCAGATACAAAATCTCTTAATAGGTCTAATACCTCTATTCTTGCCATAGGGTCAAGTCCTGCGGTAGGTTCATCTAAAATAAGCAGCTTGGGATTATGAGCAAAAGCTAGGCTCAGCATGGCTTTAGTTTTCATTCCTTTAGAAAATTCGCTAATTTTTTTATTTAAAGGAAGTTCCCATTTCTTCACAAAAGTAAGAAATGTGTGATTATCCCAATTATCATAAAAAATTTTGAGGGCTTTTGCGTGATTTTTAAGAGTTGAATTTAAAATAAAATAATCTTCATCGGGTACATATCCTATACAGCTTTTAACAAGTTCTTCGTCTTTGATATTATCTTTGCCTAAAATATTTATTTCGCCTGAGTTTTTTGCTATTGCATTTAAAATAAGTTTTATAGTTGAAGTTTTACCTGCTCCATTCTCTCCGATAAAACCCATTATTGATCCTTTTTCAAGAGTTATATTGATATTATCTAATTTGAAATCACCAAAATTTTTGCTTAAATTTATTATCTCTAACATATTTTCCATTTATAAATCCCCCTTATAAATTTTTTCGATTATATCTATAATATCTTTTTTTTCTAATCCAGATTTCATTAGTTCCAGTGTACTTATTTTATACTCTTCTATTAATTTAAGGTTTTTTTCTTTTATTAAGCTGTTGATATTTGCATTATTTACAAAGGTTCCTCGTCCAGAAATAGAGTAAATAAGATTTTCACGTTCTAGCTCCAGGTAAGCTCTTTTGGTGGTAATGGTACTTACATTTAATTCCTTAGCAAGCTGACGAACTGAGGGCAGAGAATCATTGTATTTTAAATTACCAGATAGAATGCTTTCTTTTATGCTGAGTTTTATTTGTTCATACATAGGTAAATCACTAGTGTGGTCCATAAAAATATTCATTTATTCACCTCTTTTAAGGTTAACACATCGTATATATCATATATACACACTACCATTATAGGAATCATTTGTCAATACAAAAATAGGAAATGAATTAATTATTATTAATAAAAAGAAATTCATTAGAAAAATCACCCTAAGGGGTTATTTTTCTAATCCTACCCTTAAATTATAATTAGAATAAGGGTTTTTATATTCAAAAGCAAATAAAACTACTATGTAGGGGGTAAATGAATGGTAAATCAAAAAGCTAAAGCAAATGATTCTTTTATGAGTAGTTTAAAGGATTCTATTATAATGATTACAAATCCAGCAGCTATTTTAAAGAAAAAGATGCAAGGCGTATCATGGCAAGTAGCACTTATTATTCCAGGAAGTGCATTTTCATTATTTTTTCTACAAACAGGAATTGATTTATTTAGAAATGGATCAATAGGATTAATTAGGGTAGTGTTAATGGGTTTACTTGGTGTAATTTACGGTACTATCGGAGTTACGGGATTATCGATAATCTGTTTTTTTATAACTAAATCTATGGGAACCACTAAAGATATGAAGTGGGCAATATCTACTTTTGCAATGGGGTATAGTGGCACATTAGTATATGCAGTAACAGGACTAATTTTTTCTTCTTTATTGGGTTGGAACACCGCAGTTGCTTTTGGGGTAACAGGGGTTTTGTGGGCATTAAGACCTATGATGGCAACTATTCGTCATATGACTAATGGGAATGCAACTATTGGTGTGATTTTGTCCACTATTTGTGGCACAATTTTATTATTTGGTTGGGCTTTATTAAGTCAACTAGGGGTTTAGGGGGAGAGTAATATGAATCAAGTTAAACAAAATAATTCTAAAAAATACCCGGCCAAGACTATGAATGAAACTAGCAATACTTTAAGGGATATACTGATATTCCTTCCTTTTGGTATAATGCTTGGATGGCAACCAGGTTACTTAGCAAGTTTAATATCTTTGAAAACTACTTTAAGTGTGATAATTTCGGTAGTAATAGGAGTATTGTTAATTAAAACTTTAAAAAGTTTTTATTGTGGACAGATGGCAAAGAATGGAGTAGAAGCTTGCAGAATAATTTCTAATAAAATATTGAACAAAAGTGTTATCAATATGGTTCCATTCATTGTAATTGCATTCTTAGCACAATTTTTTTTAAAATGGAATACTATAATGCCTTTTGCATCTACAGGACTAATAGCTATTATAACAACTGCATCAGCAGAAGTAACAAAAGTAGGGATAAAAGGGTGGAAAGTTATGATTATTCCTACTTTGATAGGAACAGTTTTTACTACTATATGGATGTTTATAGTGACTTTTATGACAAATTTAGGGATGTAGGAGGTGAAAAAGATATGAAAAGAATAAAAAATCGTAGATCTAAAATTATGAGAAGAACAGGATTATTTTTTATGTTTTTCTTTATAACTAATATTATATTTTGCTTATCAAGTGTGGCATTTGCAGAAGATGCGGAAAGACAAGTTCTTTCTAAAGTAGGTGCACAAGTTTCAGGTTTTGATGTTGAGGAAATTGACGGATCTGAATTTGGTATTTCAGGTAAAGTTTATGGTGGTGCTACTAGTAATGTAGTAATTGAATTAAGCACTAAAATCAATGAAGATGAAAAAAAGAAGGTTAAGAGTGCTTTACTTGATGGAATTGTAAGTGAAGCAGTACAAGATGGAGAAGTAGAAGTGTTAAAGAAATTCAAGCAAAATATTAATGAATATGAAGTCTCGGTTTATGAAATTGAAGATTATGAATACGGATATATTATAGCATGGTCATTAGATTTTCCAGAAAACTACTCTTTAGTAGCGGTATTAGGGTCAGATCTTAATAGTGCAAGAAGTGAAGTGGAGAGTATATATAAAACTATGATAAGTGAAATGGTGAATGTAGGGATAGTACAGGATAAAGGAACTATTATAATACCAGATGAAGATACAGCAGCGGGTATTGAGGAGGAAAATGTTTCCCAGGAATCAGATAAAACAATTGATGGAGCACTTATTCAGGGAGAACCATTAGACGAGCCTATAGAAGTGTGCAATACAGTTAATATTGCTGCAGTACAAAATGGACCAACTAATCCAACAACTTTTACTATAAATGAATCACATTTATTAACATACATTAAAAATTACCATTATAATTATGGACAAGGAGCACCCGCTGGGACTATAGGGTTAATTGATAGCAGTGGGAATACTTATGGACCCTGGGAAGTAACGATTTATGGAGAGCTTTATTGGGAAGTGTCACCTAATATTATTTTACCAGCTGAAACCTATACAATTATTGATTCAGATCCTTCTACTTGGTCGCAAAATAGTGAATCAGGAGGTAGAGGAATGTCAACAGTTATGTCTACTCCAAATTTTAATACTATTGGGGAAGATACTAATGAACAAAAAAAGAATGATGATATTTATATTGATGATTTAAGGGAAGAGGCCCCTATTAATAATCAATCACAAGGTGGAGTGGCAAGTATAGGTATTATACCTGGACCAGAAAATACTACAGAAAGTGTTGTTGGTGTTGTGGTGCCAGGAGTAGTTGGAGTTGCCATTTCTGTTGTGGCAGGGATAGCCAGTGGAATACCTCCAGTTGGTGGAGGCGGAATGTCCAACCCAATTTCCAATAATCCTACACCTACATCAGGAAATTCAAAAGGAAATTCTGGGAGTAATTCAAATGAGTTAGATAATAAAACTGGAAATATCTATAATCCTGACAAAAACAATTCAGATTTTAAGGATCAAGATATTGAGAAAAATGGTAACACGCTTAAGGATGATGTAAATAATGTAAGCGAGGTAGGCGATGTAAGTAATATAAGTCAAGCATCTGTATACGACTTCCGAAAAAACAAGAATAATGTTGGGATTGATACTTCAGATTTAGAACCAAAATCTAGTGTTGAGAATAATAATGAAATGGAAAATGAATATGGTATAGATGGATTTAATGAAAATGGGTATGATAAAGACGGATTTGATTCTAGAGGGTTTGATGAAAATGGCTATGACAAAGATGGTTTTAACATTGAAGGAAGAGATAAAGATTCATTCGACAGAGAAGGGTATGATCTAGCTGGATATAACAAAAAAGGATTCGATAAAAATGGAGTAGATAGACAGGGCTATAATAGTAGAGGCCTGGATAAGGATGGTTATGACAGAGAAGGATATGATAGCAGGGGCTACGATAAAGAAGGCTTTAACAAACAGGGATTTGACAAAGATGGGTATATGGCAGATGGTTATAATTCAAGAGCTATGGATAGAGAGGGTTATTACAGAGATGGGTTTAATACTTTAGGTTATGACAAAGAAGGATTTAATAGAAATGGCTTTAATGGTAGAGGATATGATCGAGAGGGCTTTAATCAACAGGGATATGACAATAATGGGTTTAATAGAGAAGGGTATAATTCTAATGGATATGATAGGCAAGGATACAATAGTGAGGGTTATGACAAGTTTGGTTTTGATAAACAGGGTATAGATAAAGAGGGTTATAATAAAGAAGGATTTGATAATGAAGGTTATAACAGAGAAGGATATGATTCTCAAGGCTTTAACAAAGATGGCTATGATAGTCAAGGATATGATATTCAAGGACTTAATAAAGATGGTTTTGATAAAGAAGGATTTGATATCAATGGGTTAAATAAGGAAGGCTATGATAGACATGGTTTTGATAAAAATGGCTACGACAAAGAAGGCTTTAATGAAAAAGGATTTAATAATGAAGGCTATGATAGAGAAGGATTTAATGCGGAAGGTTTTGATAAAAATGGTTTCGACAGAGAAGGCTTTAATTCAGAAGGATATGACTCAGAAGGTTTCGATAGAGAAGGCTTTGATAAAGAGGGTTATGGAAGAGATGGATATGATAAGGATGGGTATAATAGAAGCGGTTATGACAAATTTGGTGTTCATAAAGATTATAAAAAGAAGCATGAAATATCTTTAGCCGACTGGAATAAACAAGTTAAAGAAATTCAAGATCAAATTTCTGCATTAGATAAAGCAATCAATGATAAACAGGCTAGAATCAATAAGCTAAAAGGGTTCATGAAGCAAGATGATAACGTAAATGGGGAAGGTAGTCCTTTTGATGTAGATACTAATTCTAGTTGCACATATACCCCAACTGAAAAGGATATTGATGTGCATGGAACAGAACTTAATGGACCTATAGCAAATATAAAAGAAGGAAGTACCAATCCTTTTGATTTTACAGATGAGGCCCCTAATTATAATGATGAAATCAACAAGCTTCAAAAGGAAATTAATGAATTAAAAGGATTAAAAAAGGAAAGAATGGATGCCTTAAAAGAGTTGCAGGATAAGAAACCTAAACTTCCTGAAGGTGAAGAAAAACCAGAGACTCCTGAAATACCAGAAGAACAAGAAATGCCTGATGAAATAGAAGACTCAGAGCTACCAGAAGAACAAGAAATGCCAGAAAACTCAGAAGATTCCGAAGAAATGGAGTATCCGGAAGAGCAAGAAGAACAAGGAGAACCTGAGTATCCAGAAGAACAAGAGGAACCTGAGTATCCAGAAGAAACTGAAGAACCAAATGAATCAGATTTACCAAATGAACCAGATGAATCAGAAGAACAACAGGAGAAACAAGATACTGATAAACTAGAGACTGCTGATGATTCAGAATTAGAAGTTCCAGAAGAATATGATGGATTCCCAAAAGACGGAGAAGAAAAAACTTTAATTGGGGCTACAGATGGAAGGGAATACAATCTTAAATATGATAGAAAAACAGGGGAATGGATAAATACTGAATCAGGAAACCCATTTGACCCTGATAAATTTGAAAAATGGCAGGAAGATTTAGCAGAGGATAAAAGAAGAGTGGCAGAAGATATTGAAAAAATGCAAAATAGAGAAGATGCTGAATCAGAAAGAATGAAATTCATATTACAACTTGAGCAAGCTAAGAAAGCAGCTGAAAGAAATGGGCTTACTGGAGATGAAGATGGAAGAGGTGATGTAGCAGGGGAACTTGGTAAAATTTTAAACGATATTACTGAAGGAAAAGGATACGATGAAGATAAAGTAAATCAGATTAAAAAAATTATAAAGAATCGTATTAATGGAAAAACAATAGGCAAAGATGATTATGTTCCTTTTGAAGAAGAAGATTGGTGGAAAGATACTTCTACTATGAAAGATAGTTTGAATAAAACCTATAAAGAAGTTGTTACAGGAACAAAAGAAGATGGAAGTATGTCAGTATTAGGGATGGGGGCTAGAATTCTTATTGCTGTGGGAACTTCAGGGCAATCAGAATATGTTTTAACTGTTGCGGAAGGAATGGAAATTGTAAAAGATGGAGTAGAAAAAGATAAATCTTATACAGAAATTATGACTGATGTTGTAATTAAAGTAGTTGTAGATGAAGGTGCTGGAAGAATAGTAGAAGGTGGACTAGGAGTTGTAGTAAAAGGAGCAGGCATAGTTGGAGAAAGTGCAGGTTTTATTGCAAAAGAATTCTGTCCGGGACTTACAAAGAGTGCAGGAGAAATTGCTGAAAAAATAATACTTACAGCTAAAAAGGGTAATATAAAATTCAGTGGTAAATTAGGATTAATAGACGAAAAAGCAGCTAAAGCGGCAGTAAAACAGATTGAAAAACAATTATCTGAATTAGGAGAACAAGGAGCAAAAGCTTCAACTAAAACTTCAACTAAAGTAATAGGAAGTAATGGGGATGATATTGCTGAAAATGTTTTGAAATCTAAAGGTAAAAATAATATTGATGTTGATAATAGCACTGTTAACCCAAAACAAAAAACAACAATGGATTCAGACATTGAAGTGAAAAAATCTACAAAGGCTGGTTCAAATGTTGATGAGTTGGAGGTGAAGAATAATAAACAAACTAGTAGTACTGAAGAACCTGAAATAAATAAGAAAAAGGAAGACTTTTATAAACAGCATGAGAAGAAAGATTTTGATACCAAAACTATAGATGAAACTGATGCTGAGTATAAAAAATATCTAGAGGACATTGAGGCTAGGAAGAACAAGATAATTGATAAAGCTCAAAATAAGGATATAACTAAAGAGGATATTCTAGAAATCAAATCAGATCCTGGTACCATGAGAGATGTGAAGACAACACCTGAGGAAGTTAGAAAAGAGATAAATAAAGCTATGAATGAAAAAATATATAAACCATCCTATGATGAAGTAAGAGAAAAGGCTGTACAGAAACTTGGAGGAAATCTTAAAGACTATAAAGTTCAGTCAGTTAGAACCCCTGGTAAAAAATATACTTTAGCAGATTTAAATACAGATAATGATATTGTATTAATGAAAAAAGTAATGGGACCAGATGGTAAACTTAAATGGGAGGAAGTACCTGCAGATAAGTGGAAAAATGATTACTTTGAGGCATATGGAAAGAATACTAATGTATTAAAGGATGGTAAATTCGATGTGGAAATGGCTAAAGGTAAATACAAAAATGTGGATTGGGATAGCATGGATGATGCAGCAAAACTAAAAAAATGGGCAGAAATACATGGAGAAACACCTACAGACGTATTTGATCCAGAGGCAGCAGTGGACTTCAGCAAACAAAATAAAGGGATTTTGCGTGGAACAGATGTTAGTGAAGAATCCATTTTGAAAATTAATAATGAAACTGGTACTTTAGTAGATGCTGAAGGATTAGGTAAAATGGAGCAGTACAAAGTTACCCATTATTGGGATAAAGGGGATGTGGTTTCTCAGAAAGAAGCTTTAATTCAGCTAGAAAAGATGTCAGATTTATCAAAGAGCATAGAAGGTAAATACAATGACATGATTAGAACGGGCAAAATAGATAGCAGATATAGTATTAAGCCAATGTCTAAAGAAATGAATGAAGGCTTAAAAATCATAAAAAATAATAATTTATCCCCTACAAGAAGAGATTTTGAACTTAGAAAATTAGGATTCGATGGACCAGTAGATTTTGCTGATAAGTTATCTATAAGATTAGAATTTCTAAAAACTTTAAAATTCAAATAAAATAAGAAAATAAGGAGTTGGATAAAATGGTAGCACCTGACTTAATACAAGTAGATTTATCCTTAATAGAAGCATTAGCATATAACATGGGGCTCAATCCTATTGAATTGTCCCCTTTCTACAACAAATTTAAAGGAAAAAAACAAAAATTAGATCAAAGCGCAGAAGATTATTTTAATAGTGAAGAGGGATATGAAATATTAGAATTTTTGTTTTTCCCTAAATATAAAATTCGTTATAAAACAGGAAATAAAGAAGGTTTAGTTGATGAATTTCACACATTATTTATAGAAAATAATGATCAGGTTGTTGTTTTAATGCCCAATAGAAAAGAAGAGTATGTTATATTATCCTTTCAAGATAAAAACGATTATGCAGAATGGTGGACAAATATTTATTGTGTTGAAAATGATAGTAATGAGGAAAGTGTTCAAGATAATAAACAGGGGAATATTTTTTCCTCTGTTAATAACACAAATGAATTATTTGCACTAATACACCTAATGGATACTTATAAAAGAATGTATTTAGAAAGTATGCTTAATTACAGTACAAAACAGTATACAGCTCTTTTTTTAGAGTCATATAATGAAACTTTCAATTTATCAAAAAATAGTGGAGATATTAGATGGACACTGTCATTGTTAATAGAAATGTTACCTGATGAAGGGGATTTTTTGAATAAGAATACAAGGGCATTAGTTAATTTTTTAGAGGAAAATAAATGGATAAAAGTTTGGAAAAAAGATGGTGTGGAAAAAGAAATTGTATCCTTTGAGCCTAAAGCTATAAAAGCAGCAAAAGAATTTATGAAAATATGGCAAGGATTTATAGGAGTAAATTTGTACAGTTTTGAAGAAGATAATATCAGTACAATATCAAGACAATGTATAGTACCAACGGTTAAATCAAACTATTTATTATATCTTTACCCTAATAAAAAAGGTGAGATGTGTATAAATAGTAAAGAATTAACCAAAGAACAATTTTTACAAGTTAAAAAGCAATGGCTAGAAAGTGTGGTTTCATGAAGAAGTTCAAAAATCCGCAGAAGAAAAATGTTTATATCTCTTTGATAATTTCAGCTATTGGAATGTTTATGATGCTATCTGTAAACCTATTTGAAATAGATATGATGGATGGTGGAGGAGCCCTTATAATTTTGGGAATATTTGTATGTATTTCAGGATTAGTTGTGGCGGCTTTATTTAATAAAAGAGCTAGAGTATTAGAAGGTATGTTTACAGAAGAAAAGTTGTTAGTGCATTGGTATTATGATGAAGAAAATTGGGAAAAATATAATGAAGAAAATTATTTAATGATGAAAGAAAGAAATAAAGCTTTGTTAATATTGATAGGAGTAATTGCTTTGTTTGTGGGACTAGTATTTTTAATAGTCAATCCAGATGATGCTGGACCAGCAGTATTTGGAGTTATGATTTTATTAGTTATGGTGCTAGCATTTGTTGCTTTTTTAGTTCCAAAGCTAACTTACAATAAAAACAAGAAAAAAGTTGGAGAAGTTTATATTTCTTCTAGTGGAGTTTTTATAAATGGTGAATTACATGTATGGGAGGGCTTTGGAGCAAGATTTAAAAAGGCTAGGTATGCTGGAAAAGAGAAGAATATTATTCAGTTTACTTACTCAGTACCTATCCAATATGTAAGACAAACATATAGTGTAAATGTACCAGTACCGAGAGGTAAGGAAATGGATGCAAATTTAGTATTGGAGTATTTTAAAAAATAAATAGCAAGAAATAAATAAAAAAAATAGTAATGGGAAAAAGTATTTTGGAATATTAATGACATCTATGATATAATTTAGAAAATAAAACAATTGAAAAAACATAATACTATGAAAAGTGGTGTAATATATGAAAAATATTGATAAATTTCCTATGATGATTTTAGCATTGATTTTTGGATGGCTACTGTCTCTGCCTATGAACGGACCAGTTCTAGTGGCATATAGCCTTTATAAAAAGGTGGATTTAGGGAATTTATCTTTATTTTTTATTTGTGTGCATGCTTTATCTTTACTAATAATTCCTTTTATAAATAGTGAAAAGTTAAAAGCTGCACAATTATTGTTTTTAGAAATGCTTATGCTTTCACTGTTAAATTTTACTTTAATATGGATTGACATAAAATTTTGGTATATAGCATTAGGATTAATGGCTTTTATATCTGCTGATATTGTTATCAAATTTGGATATTATTATACAAAGGTAACCTCATTTGTGGATAGAATAAAGTATATATCTATGACAATTGTTATTGGGAACATTTTTTATTACATAGTAAGTGTTTTGAGTTTATATTTGAGAACTGATTCTCTCGTTATATTCACAACAACACCTTTATTGATAAATATAGTTTTGATTGGAATAAAATTTTCAAAGGATAAAGAGTATTTTAAAATTAATATTAGTATAAATAAACCAATTCCTCATATATTTATTTTAATGATGTGCAATTTAACTTTTGGAATATTTATTAATTGTGGATTTATGAGTATGGTGATTTATCCTCATTATGAACAATTTTGGAATTTGCATTTATACCTTGAAACTATTTTATATATCATTGCACTTATGATAATGTACTTTATTGGAGATAAGGTACAAAGAATTTTGCCCTTGGTTTTGTGTGTGGTATTTATATTTGCAGCTTTTCTATCATTTATGATATTTGAAAGTACCATACAAGGATATATACTAATAGAATTATTTATACAATTCGCATACGCTTTTGTGAATGTATTTCTTTGGACATTATTAGGTGATGTTGCTTCTATTTATGGAAGGGAATTTCATGTTTTTGGTATTATACTTGCATCAAATGTTATTTCGATTTTTGCGGGTAGTATATTAGGTGCTAAATTAATTTCTATAGACAGCAGTTATAAGGTTTTAACGGGAGTATTTTCTTTAATAATATTATTTTTGGTCATCAATATAATACCTTGGATAAATGAAAGGCTACATAAAGATATAAAGGAAGAAAATATATCAAAAAAGAAATCTGGTGGAACTGAATTTGTTGAAGAAAAATCATGTCAGCTTAAAGAAAAAGATATTGTATATGGAATTAATTTGGGTGAAATACCAAATGTGAAATTACTAACTCCAAGAGAAATGGAAGTAATAGTACTTTTGCTTAAAGGATATACTAATAAAACTATAACAGAAGAATTATTTATAAGTGAAAATACATTGAAGGTACATAATAGGAATATTTATAAGAAATTACAGGTTAAAAATAGAAAAGAATTATTTCAATTAACATTAAGTAGTAAAGAAAAAGCTAATACACCATAAATCACCCCGTAGGGTGATTTATTTTTTTTGAAAATAAACTAAAATTAAAGTAATAATATAATGCTTAAGATGGAGTTGGTTATATGAGTAGAGAATCTTTAAAAATCTTAATAACAACTTCGCTAGTTATAATTCTAGGAATAGTTTTAGTATTCTTAGTTACTAGTTAAGTGGGAAATATTTTAGGAAATTAAAATAGGGGGGATAATTTGAGAAAATTTATTAGAGTAATAAGAAATTTAATAATATTTGCAGCAGTTTGTTATATAGGATTCTTGGCATACAATAGCATTAAAGATACTAAAAGTTTCTCAGTAGATTTTTTGAATATAGAAGCTACAGTTCAGGAAGATGGTAATATGCAAGTAAGAGAAACTAGAACCTTAACATTTAAAAATGGACCTTTTACTAGAGCATTTATTGATATACCTAAGAAAGGAAGTAATGAATTAAGAAATATTTCGATTTCAGAGGGTGACAAGATATATGAGTACACTGAGGATATAACTAATAGGCCTGATGGATTTTTCAATGTATCAGAAACCTATGATAAATATCATATCGAGTGGTACTATAACGTAGTGGAGGGTACAAAAGTTTTTAATGTTGATTATTTAGTTGTGGATGCTGTAAAAGTTTATAATGATACAGCAGAGTTATATTGGAACTTTGTTGGAGATGAAAATGCGGTAGATGCTAAAGAAGTAGAGGTTATTGTTCATTTGCCACAGGGAGCAAATAAAGATGCCATAAAAGTCTTTGGGCATGGACCATTACAGGGGCAGGTCTCAATTATTAATGAAACTGAAGCAATGTGGAAGACTACAAATCTTCCAAAGAATAGATTTTTAGAAACAAGAATTTTATTCCCAATAGAAATAGTACCTAATTCACAAAATAAAGAAGATAAAAATGCCTATGATGAAATTATGGAAGAAGAAAAAGTATGGGCGGATGAAGCAGATGCTGAAAGAGCAAAACATAAGATGCTAGGGTTAGTAAATTTAGTGTTAGTTGTGGTTACTTTAGTTATTATAATAGTACTTTATATGAAAAATGGAAAAAAATTAAAGCCAAAAGTAAAATATGATTATTACAGAGAATTACCTGGGAAATATTCACCTGCGGAAATGGTTGTGTTGATGACATTTGGTAAAGTTACATCACCAGCTTTATCAGCAACTATAATGGATTTAGCTAGAAAGGGTTTTATTTCAATGGAAATTCAAGGGCAAGGGAAGAAAAGTGATGTAATTTTTCATAAACTTAAAAATATTAATGGAACTTTAATACAACATGAAAAATATATTTTCAACTTTTTATTTAGTACGGTTTCAAAAAATAAAGAAACTGTTTCCATAAATGAAATAAAAGTATTTTCCAAGAAAAATAAATCTAAAGCAAATTATTTTTGGGTAACATGGAGTGAAAAAGTTAAAAATACAGAAAAAGTGAAAAGTTTTAAAGATGAAAAATCATTTAAAACAAGGTTTTTATTGAGATTTATAGGGGTTATTTATATAGTTGCCTGGGTTGTGGTTGTGATAAAATTTGAAATGACAGAATTTAAATTTGGGGTGCCAATTGGGGCATCAATGCTTTGGATATTTTCTACACCTTTCCCAAGAAGAACAGCTTATGGAGAAGAGGAACTTATGATGTGGAAAGCTTTTAAAACATTTTTAAAAGATTTTTCTAATTTAGATAAAGCAGAACTACCACAGTTGATTTTGTGGGAACATTACTTGGTTTATGCTACAGCTTTAGGGGTTGCAAAGCAGGTATTAAAACAATTACCATATGCTTATCCAGAAATTAACAATTCTCAAACTACAAACCCAACAGGTTGGTATGGGATGTATAATAATACTTCATATAATGATAATAATTTAGCTAATATAGAATCTGTTGCCAGTATTACAACAGCTATAGCTACATTGGGAGAGTCTATTCATAGTATTTCAAACTCTTATAAAGCTAGTTCTTCTTCCAGTAGTGATGGTGGAGGAGGCGGATTTTCAGGTGGCGGTGGAGGCGGCGGCGGTGGATCCAGCTTTGGAGCAGATTAAAGGGTCGGCTTAAGAATATAGTACAACTAATATGAATAACAAGGGGGAATTATAGTGAAATTTTTAATACCAGGAGCAATCTTTTTGGTTATAACTTTTTTATTAATATGGGTAATCTCTGTATACAACAAGCTAGTTCGTATAAAAAATATGGTGCACAATAGTTGGTCACAAATAGATGTACAGTTGAAGAGAAGATTTGATTTGATTCCAAATTTAGTTGAATCTGTTAAAGCATACGCTTCTCATGAAAATGAAGTATTCACAAATATAGCACAAGCAAGAGCAACCATATCTAACGCGGGAAATATGGACCAAAGAACAGCAGGAGAAGGTGGGCTTACAGAAGCGTTGACACATTTATTTGCAATAGCAGAGAATTATCCACAGTTGAAAGCTAATGAAAATTTTATGGCACTTCAAAAGGAATTATCAGATCTTGAAACTAAGATTGCTTTTGCTAGACAATTTTATAATGATATAGTTATGAAATATAATACTAAAATTCAAACTTTCCCTACTAATATTTTAGCAGGAATTTTCGGATTTACATTCCTAGGGTATTTTGAAGTTAATAGTGGAAGAGAGAGAGAATCAGTTAGTGTTAGATTTTAATTAGGAAAGGATGAAATTAATGAATTGTGGAAACTGTGGAAGTAAACTTAGAGCAGGGGCTTCATTTTGTATTGTATGTGGAGCAGATGTAGAGGAAGCTACCAATGAATCATTATCAGTGGATAGTAGTGATAGTACACAAAGAACTGAAAATCCAATAAAAGAAATACAAAGACAAGAGGAAGAAAATAATCAACCTCAGGATAAACTCAAAGAACAGAAAAGAGAAGAAACAAAGTATGCTGAACCTGAAAGAGTGAATAATGAAGAATTTAAACAAGAGTATATAGAACAGTTTATAGTATGTCACAAGTGCGGCAATAGAGTAATAAAAGGATCAAGATTTTGCAATAGATGTGGAAAAACACTTTAAAAAACACACTACTTAAGAATTAAATATAAAAAGTAAACCACAATGTTAACCATTATAATTATGGAGGAATGTTGTGGTTGTTTATTTGTCAAAAAACTAGTCAATAATGTATAATAGTTATAATAAAATATCGAGGTGTAACTATGATTAACTTAAGTATTGATAAAATTAAGTCATTTACAAATGATATAGTTTATAAAAGGGCCATGCAAACTTATGAAGAAAATCGAATTAAAGACTTTGATTTTGAAATTATAGAGGGTTTAGGCGAAGAACTATATAAATTAAAAGCAAATGTAGAAGGGTATTTAGATGAAGATGATTTTTATACAACTGTTATAGTCTCAAAGAATAATATATTACAGTCTTATTGTTCTTGCGAAAATAACTATGGGTATAAAGGGCACTGCAAGCATATAATATCATTATTAATAAAGCTACATTTCAATTCAAAGGGAATGTATATTGAACTAAATAGAAGAAGCATAGATAAATTAATAGCTAATATCAAACATGGCAGTGGGAACTTAAGTATTCCTGAAATAGAACTTAATATGGATGTGATACTTTGTGTTGAGAAGGATTATAATAAACAAAATTATTCATTGGAATTAAAAGTTGGGGAAAAACAGCAATATATTGTTAAAAACATGAAGAAGTTTATTAATAGTATTAATGAAAAAGAAGAACTTGAGTTTGGAAAAAACTTTATTTTAAATCATAAGCAACATTATTTTAATGAAAAAGATTTAAAGCTAATAGAGATAATAAAAGATATATATGAATTTAATGCTATAAATGAATCTTACTATGGTAGTAGTCAAGGTTTTTTATTTAAAGGTAAAAAAGTATATTTGCCAGAAAATCATCTAAAAAGGGTTTTGGAAATTTTAGAAAACAAAAATTTTAATTTAAAATTTCATAATGAGGATTATCCTAGTTGTAAAATAGTAAATGAAGAACTTCCTTTAAAATTTAATATTAAGAATGAAAAAAATAATATTGTTATTAATCAAACAAATAAATTACCCATTCCTTTTACAAAAGATGGAAAGTATTTTTTTTATAATGAAGTTATTTATAAGCCTAGTAACACCCAAATTGAATTGTATAGAGGGTTATTTAATTCTTTAAGAAAAGAAAGTCAAATTTCTATCAATAAAGATTATATAGAAGAAGTTGCAAAATTTATTATACCTGCTATAAAAAATATTTCTACAGAAGTATCAATGGATAACAATGTAAAAGAAGGTTTGATTGATGAAGCTTTAAAAGCTGAAATTTATTTTGACAAAATTGATGATGTTATAACTTGTGAACTTATATTTAATTATGGAGATATAAAGATAAATCCGTTAAATGAATCTAATGAAAAAACTGAAAAAGTGGCTATAAGGGATTTAACCAATGAAAATAAAATAATTGATTTATTAAAACATTATTCTTTTCAAAAAAATTCTAAAGAATATTTTTTAGAAGAGGAAGAACAATTATTAGAATTTATAAGTGTAGGAATTGAAGAATTAGAAAAGCTATGTGAAATTTTTTATTCAAATTCTTTTAAGAATATAAAAATTTACTCATCCTCAAATGTTAAAACATCTCTTCGTATAAATGATAAAGATTTATTGGAATTTGATTTTAATATTGAGGGAGTGGAAAATAACGAATTAAAAGATGTTTTTGATGCAATTAAGATAAAAAAGAACTATTGTCGATTAAAAAATGGTGGTTTTATTCTGTTGAATTCTTTAGGGATTAATGATTTATCTGAAACTATAGAATACTTAAATATAAAATCTAGTGATTTATTGAATGCTAGTGTTACTCTTCCAAAGTATAATGCGTTATATTTAAATGAAAAATTAAAAAACAATAATGAAATAATTGTGGAAAGAAATAAAAATTTCAGAGAAACCATAAATAATTTCAAAGAAATATATGAAAATGACTTTAAGGTACCAAAAAACTTAGAAAAAACCCTTCGTGACTATCAAAAGATAGGTTTTAAATGGTTGAGAAGTTTAGATGAATTTAAATTTGGAGGAATACTAGCTGATGAAATGGGTTTAGGGAAAACTCTACAAGCAGCTTCTTTTATTAATTCAAAGATTGAAGAAAATAGCAAGAATATATTTATGGTTATTTGCCCAACTTCTTTAGTGTACAATTGGGAAAGTGAATTTAAAAAATTCACACCAGATTTGAAGACTACTTTGGTTTCAGGCTCAAAGGATTTAAGAGAAAAAATTATAAAGGACATTAAAGATGAGGATGTTATAATTACTTCTTATCCACTTATTAGAAATGATATTGAACTATATAAAGATATTTGTTTTTCGGCAGTATTTATTGATGAGGCACAAAACATAAAGAATCCTAATTCTCAAAGTGCAAAAGCAGTTAAAACTATAAATTCAAAAGTGAATTTTGCTATAACGGGAACACCCCTTGAAAATTCTTTAACAGAACTATGGTCAATATTTGATTTTATTATGCCAGGGTACTTGCTAAGTCATAGTAAGTTCTCAAAAATTTATGAAACACCTATAGTTAAAAATGGTGATAATAAAGCTTTATTAGAACTTAATAGGCATGTAAAACCATTTGTATTAAGAAGATTAAAAAAAGATGTAGCTTTAGAATTGCCACCAAAAATAGAACATAAAATAATAGTTGATTTAAGTGAAGAACAAAAGAAACTATATGCATCATATGTAGCGGCCTACAAAGAAGAAATAAATGAAGAAATAAGGAAAAATGGGTTTGGTAAAAGTAGAATTAAAATATTATCTGCTTTAACTAGATTAAGACAGATTTGTTGTGAGCCATCTATTTTTATTGAAAACTTTGAAGGAACTAGCGCAAAGATGGAAGCTTTAATGGAACTTATAGAAACTAGTATAGAAGAGAATCACAGAATACTAATATTTTCTCAATTTACAAGTGCTTTAAAGGTTATAGAAGATAATATTAAGAAAAGAAAAATTAAATACTTATACTTGGATGGAAAAACTAAAAGCCAGGATAGAATAAATTTAGTTCAGGAATTTAATGAAGGTTATGGCAGCATATTTTTAATATCTTTAAAAGCTGGTGGAACAGGGTTAAATCTTACTGGGGCAGATACGGTAATTCACTATGACCCGTGGTGGAATCCAGCGGTAGAAGATCAAGCAAGTGATAGAGCACACAGAATAGGACAAAAGAAAAATGTAGAGGTAATAAAATTAATTACAAAAGGAACTATTGAAGAAAAAATATTTGAACTTCAAGAAAAGAAAAAAGAAATTTTTAATAATGTAATGGATGAAGCAAGTGAGCAAAATTTTATAGCCAAAATGGATGAAGAAGATTTAATTGATTTATTTGTGTAAAAAAAGTATTATTCGTATTTAAAAATAATTTAAAAGAAATTGAATTTGGAGAGATATATATGAATGAATACAATTACCGAGTTAAAAATGAATTGAAAATTTGGCAGATTAAAATAAGTAAAAAACCATCTTTAATAAATAATATCACCTTAAATACTCAAAAAAAGATGAATAGCTTAATACCAGAAAAAGCGCATGAGATAATTACGGCTACTATTAAAAATATGGTTAAGGTAGTGATTTTAGGATCTAAATATACTTCTAGATTGCCTTTAGAGGATTTAAATCTAGAAAAAAGAGAAGAAATAGTAGAAGAAAAGTTTAACTTTTATCAAAAGGCAGCGACTCTCACCGGAGTTGGTACGGGAGCAGGTGGATTACTGTTAGGATTAGCTGATTTTCCAATACTTCTTAGCTTAAAGGTAAAATTTCTTTATGAAGTTGCTAGTATTTATGGATTTGACGTGAGAGACTATAGAGAAAGACTTTATATTCTTTATATCTTTCAATTAGCATTTTCTAGTGGCAAGAAAAGACTTGAAGTATATGATAAAATTTTACATTGGGAAGAATATTCAAAAACACTGCCATTAGACATTGAAAGCTTTGACTGGAGAAGTTTTCAACAAGAGTACAGAGATTATATAGATTTAGCTAAAATGCTTCAAATAGTTCCAGTTATAGGAGCGGTAGTAGGGGGATATGCTAATTATAACCTTATAAAGAAGCTTAATGAAGTTGCTAAGAATTCATACAGATTAAGAATAAAAGTTGATAATTGGTGATGCAAGTTTAAACAAAAATAAGAGATGCCTTAGCCTCTCTTATTTTTGTTGCATATACAATTAAATTTAGTTATCTATAATTGAATTTTGTAAAACATCTTGTTCCATGTTATTTTTGTAATTATTTAAAGCCATAGTTATGGAATTATCGTGAATGGCTAGAATTTTAGCGGCCATTAAAGCGGCATTTTTACTACCGTTTATAGCCATAGTAGCAACAGGAACACCTGGAGGCATTTGAGCTATTGATAAAAGTGAATCCATGCCACTTAAGTTACTAGATTTTATTGGAACACCAATTACAGGAACATTAGTTAATGAAGCCACCATGCCTGGTAAATGAGCTGCTCCACCAGCACCTGCGATTATAACAGATATGCCTCTTTCTACGCAAGAATTAGCATACTCATACATATAGTTAGGTGTTCTATGAGCGGAAACTACCATTATTTCATAATCAATATTTAATAATTTAAGAGTTTCAGCAGCTTCAGACATTACATTTAAATCAGATTTACTTCCCATGATTATACTTACTTTTAAACTCATAATATACTTCCTTTCTTAATCATTTGATTTAATTTCTAAATTTTTCAAAGCATTTAAAGATTTTTCTACAGCTAGGGATAACGAAGAATCACATACAGTAATATGACCAAGTTTTTTTAAATAATGAGTATTTTTCTTGCCATATAAGTGAACATAAATTTTATCATCTTTGAGTATTTTACTTAAACCTGCATATTGATAAGCTCCATTTACATATTCATTTCCTAAGACGTTAACCATGGCTGCAGGATAAATTAAGTCTGTGGAGCCTAGAGGTAAGCCAGTGACTATTCTTAACAATTGTTCAAACTGAGAAGTTTCACAAGCTTCTAAGGTGTAGTGTCCAGAGTTATGTGGTCTAGGAGCGATTTCATTAATATAAACCTCCCCATTTGCTGTTAGAAAAAACTCTATACAGAACAAACCTATATCATCTAAAGACTCTACAATTTTCATTGAAATTTCATGGATTTTATTTTCTATACTTGGGCTAATTTTTGCAGGTGCTTTTGTAAGTCGTAATATGCTATCCTCATGAATATTCTCTACCACAGGGTAATGATTGCACTCTTTATTTTTGCCAATTGCTATTAATATAGATAGTTCTTTTGAATAATTTATATATTTTTCAGCTAACAGATTTGTACTATTAAGTTGTTCAAAACCCCAATCTAAGTCTGTAGGACTCTTTATAACACAATTACCCTTGCCATCATAGCCACCTTTAGAACTTTTTAAAATAAAGGGAAAGCCTAGTTTTTTGCTACAATTTATTAAATCTTCTTTATTTGTTACTTTATAAAATTCGGGCACAGTAATATTAATAGATTTTAAAAAGGATTTTTGCTCATATTTATCTTGTATAAGTTTTAAAGTCTTACCAGAGGGAATAACAATATGCCCAGTATTCTCTAAATCTATTAAAATATCAGCATCTATATGCTCAAACTCATAGGTTATTACTTCACAAAGATTAGCAAGTTTTTTTATAGATTCCACATCAGAAAAGTTCGCAATTATTTTGTGATCTGCAACGCTCATGGCGGGAGCGAAGGGATTTGGATCAAGTATAGTAACAGTATAACCCAAACTTTTTGCCTTGATACTAAGCATTTTACCTAGCTGTCCACCACCTATTATACCTATATTTGCAGGTGGATTTAGTGTGAAATTAATCATATAATTCTCCTTTGTTTATAATTTTATAAAAAATCAATGTATATGTTTTTCTCGAAGCATATATAATAAAAAAGCCAACACCTGTCCCGTAAAAATAAAAGATAGGTGTTGGCTTACGCTAAGACTGGTTTAAACCCTTCTAATGGTCTTCCAAAAGTATTATTTTGTTAAAAGCTCTTGTAGATTTTCACTGACTGTTATAATTATAATTTTTTCTCCAGTTTTAGTACTAATATCTGAGTGGGTACTAATAATATCTACATCAATTATTTCCTTTAATAAATCTTCAAGATATTCCCTAGCACTTTCGAATAATGTAGTTCTTACTTTTTTTATTAATTCTACTCCAGCAATAGTTTCAGAAAGTTTTTTTTCAGAGGGATTTAAGAAACCAATTAAACGTATAATGATTAAATCCTGTATAATCATTGTGTTTATTTGTTTGGGTCCTCTTCCCATATACTCTATTTCGAACTTGCTAACAGCTTCACTTATTTTTGATTCAACTTGACCTTTTGTCATTTAATCACCATCACTAAGTTTTAATTAATATATTGATACTATATTACTAAAGATATTAACATTTATCAAGAATTTATTAAAAAAAACATAAAAATTTATTAATAAATTATCAACATATTGAATTAATATTCATTGTGATATAATTAAAGATGAAAGATTAAGAATTTATAGAATATAAAGTGGAAATATGTTAAGATTATTGAAGAAATAGATTATAGAGGTGATAAAATGGAAGACAAAAAATATTGTCCAAAATGTTTAAAAGAAATTGAAATTATTAAGGGTTGCGGGTCGGTAAGTTATTTTTGCAATAGTTGTAATGAATTGATTTCTAGTAAAAAGGTTTTAAGTAAGGAAGAAAAAGAAAAAAAATAATTTCTGCAAATACCTTAGTATTAATAAAAAGTGTCCTTTTAGATTTTTTAAGAGGACACTTAGAATTATAGGAGAGTATTATGAATAAACTTAAAGAAGAAAATAAATATAAGACTAAAAATTCCGTTAGAGATATTGTTTTGATTGCTTTGCTTGTAGCGCAAGCAATAGTACTGAGCGCTATTGAAAGACTTATACCACTACCTACTACAATACCAGGTGCGAAACTAGGATTAGCTAATATTATTACTTTAACAGCTATTTATTTATTTCCTTTCAAGGAAGCTTTTTCAGTGGTGTTATTAAAAACTATAATGACAGCTTTTGTATTAGGGTCTTTTTCAACATTCTTATATAGTTTTTCTGGGGCCGTGCTTAGTTTTGCAGTTATGTTTATTATGTATTTTATTTTAAAGGATAAGATAAGTACTATAGGTATAAGCGTAGCAGGGGCAATAGCACATAATTTGGGTCAATTGTTGATGGCAGCTTTTATCATAAAAAACCTTAATATTCTACTATACCTACCTTTTCTTATGGTCAGTGGTGTTGCCACAGGTATAATAGTAGGATTAACAACAAACTTACTTTTGAAGTATTTGAAGAAAACAAAGTTATTTAAAGTAAAATAAATATAATTTTGCAGTTATATATGAATAATTAATGATGATTAAAGGTGATTGAAATTGTATGAAGGAGTAAATAATATGAGTGAAGATAAATTTGAATTATTAAAAAGTATAAAGAAGTTAGGGATAGAAAAGGATTTAATTCAAGGGAATTTTGGTATAGAAAAAGAAAATGTTCGTGTAGATAAAAATGGTTATTTAGCATTGAGTCCTCATCCTAATGCTTTTGGAAGTAAATTAACTAATCCATATATAATAACGGATTTTTCCGAAAGTCAAATAGAGATGATAACTCCTACTTTTACAAAATTAGAAGAATGCTATGAATTTTTAGAAAATATTCACCGAATTGTATTAAATGAGTTGAAGGATGAATACCTATGGCCACAAAGTATGCCACCAAATTTGCCAGAAGAAGAATATATTCCAGTAGCAAATTATGAAGATAATGCTGATGGGAATTACCAAAGATTATATAGAGACCATATTGCAGCAGTTTATGGTAAAAAGAAATTATTGATATCAGGGATACATTATAATTTTTCTTTTGCAGATAAATTTTTAGAAACATTGTATAAGGGGTTGGGTGAAAAAGACTCTTTCAAGAATTTTAAGGATGATGTTTATCTTAAAATATGTAGAAACTTTTATAGATATAGTCCTATATTGATTTACCTTTTCGGAGCTAGTCCATCTGTGCATAGTAGCTTTGACTCAAGAGAGCTAGAAAATTTAGACAAGATTAGCGAAGATAGTTATGCTGTTCCTAAGGCTACTTCAATGAGAAATAGTGATAAAGGATATAGAAACTTAGAAAAATTTATAGTATCTTATGAAAGTGTGGAAGCTTATGCTAGAGATATAACTGCTTTAGTGGAAGCAGAATTAATTCAAAGTCCAAAAGAATATTATAGTCCAATTAGATTAAAAACAAAAAAGGATAAAAATATTCTAAAATATTTACTAGAAAAAGGAATCGATTATGTAGAATTGAGGTTTTTAGACTTAAATCCTTTAAGTAAAATAGGAATTGACTTGGAAACTTTACAATTTATACATTTGTTTATCATTTATTCTTTATTGAAAAAAGAAAAGAATAAAAAAATAGAACTATTCCATCTTGAGAATAGTGATTTAGTAGCTTCTTTTGGAAGACAGGAAGATATGCAAATTAAGATAAGTAAAGATGAAGAAGTATCTTTTGATGATTGGGCAAAAAATATTATTAATGAGATGAAAAACATGGTTAAAGAAATAGGGGTTAATGATGAATATTTTTCTTTAATAATAAAAAATGCTGAAGATAAAATCAAACACAAACATAAAAGTAATTCATCAATTATTTACGAAGGTATAAAAGAAAAAAACTATATAGATTATCATATGGGTAAGGCCATTGAATATGCAGCTTTAAATCAAATAAATCAATTTAATTTATTAGGATATGAAGATTTAGAGTTATCCACTCAAATACTTTTAAAAGATGCAATAAAAAGAGGAACAAAAGTAGAAGTAATTGATAGAAATGAAAACTTTATTATGCTTTCTAAAGATGATAAAGTCGAGTATATAAAACAAGCTACAAAAACATCTTTGGACTCCTATAGCACTGTTTTGATTATGGAAAATAAATCTGTAACAAAAATGGTATTGGAAAAAAACAATATTAGAGTTCCAGAAGGAAAAAATTATGATGAAATTATACTTGCAAAAGATGATTATTCATTGTTCAAAGGAAAAGCTATTGTAATAAAACCTAAGTCAACTAATTTTGGATTAGGGATTACTATTTTCAAAGAAGAGTTTTCTCAAAATCTATATAATAGAGCAATAGATATTGCATTTAGTCATGATTCTTCTGTTATTATTGAAGAATTTATAGAAGGTAAGGAATATAGAATATTTGTAATAGGAGATCAAGTTGTAGGAATTTTACATAGGGTTCCAGCTAATATTTGTGGTGATGGAAAGAAAACCATAAAAGAGTTAGTTTACGAAAAGAATCTAGATCCCCTTAGAGGCAAAGGTTATAAAACCCCCTTAGAAAAAATAAACCTTGGTGAGGCAGAAGAAATTTTCTTAGAAGCGCAAGGATTTAACTTTGATTATATTCCTGGTGATAATCAAATAGTATATTTGAGGGAAAATTCTAATGTGAGTACTGGGGGAGATAGTATAGATTATACAGATGATATCCCAGATGGATACAAGAAAGTAGCTATAGCTGCTGCTAGAGCAGTAGGAGCTACAATTTGTGGGGTTGATATGATGATTAAGAATTTGAATGAAGGTTATAAAGAAGAAAACTATGGCATTATAGAGTTGAATTTTAACCCGGCAATTCATATTCATTGTTATCCGTATAAAGGTAAAAATAGAAAGCTTGGAGATAAAATTCTTGATATTTTAGGATTTTAAATAGTTATAAATAAGCAAACGAATAGGAAGTGTTACCAAGATGAAAAATTTAAAGAAGACGGTAATAGAGTATATTTCAATATTAGCATCTTGTAGTATAATAGCGTTTGCTATAACTGCTATTTTGAAGCCTAATAATTTGATATCAGGGGGAGTTACGGGAGCATCAATATTGTTAGAAAAAGTAGTAAATATCAACTATACTTATATTTTTTACTTTCTTTCAATTATTGTATTGATAAGTACTTATTTTACCTTAGGAAAAAAACAAGCAGAAAAGATAGCTATATATTCTATACTTTTACCATCTACTATTGTTGTATTTGATAAGATGAATTTAAAGTTTGTTGAAAATGATATTTTTCTTTCTTGTATTTACTTTGGAATATTAATTGGAATTGGAGCAGGAATCACATTAAAAACTGGATATTCTCAAGGTGGAACTGATTCAATAGCTAAGATTATTCATAAAAAATATTTGCCCTTTGTAGGAATAAGTCAAATAATTTTAAGTGCGGATATTTCTATAATACTTCTATCCACTTTAATATTTGATTTAAGAACTGCACTTTATGGAATATTAACTCAAGTAGTAATTGCAAAAACTATTGATGTAATTTTATTTGGTTTTGGTTCTAGGAAAGTAAAAATAGAAATAATCAGTAAGGAAAGTGAAGTTATTTCTAAATTTATTATTAATGAAGTACGTCGTGGAATAAGCACCTATGAAATTAAAGGTGGTTATACAAGGAAAAGTAAAGTTAAAATAACTTGTATATGTACTCCACGAGAAGCTACTATGATTAAAACATTCATATCAAAAACAGATGTACAATCTTTTGTATACTTAACTCCAATTTTAACGGTTTGGGGTGAAGGTTTAGGCTTTGAATCTTTGATGGAAGAAAACTAAGACTGAAAAAATGCGACACTTTGGTGTTGCATTTTTTATTTTCATTACTTAAGTCAAAAAAATATTATAAAGGAATTTTCAACGGTTTATGTTATAATGAAATTTGTTGATTTTTATTAAAAACAATATGTATAAATATAAAAAATATGGTAAATAATACTGAATAAGAGTAAACAAACATTTGTTCATGTTATTATATTTAAATGAAGAAAAATGGGGTTGAATTGTATTGGATAAATTAAGTTTCGAAAATTACGGATTAAGTGATGAAGTTTTAAAAGCCATTAAGAATTTGGGATATAAAAACCCAACGGAAGTTCAGAATAAAGTACTTTCAAATTTTAAAGACAATAAAGATCTTATTGTGAAAGCTCAAACAGGTAGTGGCAAAACAGCAGCTTTTGGAATTCCTCTTTGTGATAAAATTGAAATTGAAGAAAAAAGTCCTCAAGTGTTAGTGCTTACACCTACTAGAGAACTAGCTATTCAAGTGAAAGATGACATCTCAAATATTGGAAGATTGAAAAAAATAAGAGTTACAGCAGTGTATGGAAAACAGCCTATACACATTCAAGAAAGAAATCTAAAACAAAGAATTCACATTATAGCAGGGACCCCAGGAAGAACTTTTGATCATATTATGAAAAAAAACATAGTTTTAGATAAGATAAAGTATTTAGTTATTGATGAAGCGGATAAAATGTTAAGTATGGGATTTATTGATGAGGTAGAGAGTATAATAAAAAAATTGCCAAAAGATAGAGTGACTATGCTTTTTTCAGCGACAATGCCAGAAAAGATTCAAAGAATATGTACTAAGTATATGAAAGAACCGAAAACTATAGAAATTGAAAGTAACACTTTAACTGTAGAAAAAATAACTCAAGTTTATTATGAAATTGAAAAAGAAAATAAATTCTCGCTTTTAAATAGAATTATTTATACAGAAGGAATTTTTAGCTCTATTATATTTTGCAATACCAGAGAAGAAGTTGATTATGTAGGCAGAAGTATGAGAAGAAAAGGATTTTCATCTGATGTTTTACATGGAGGAATGGAACAAAGAGATAGACTTGAAATTATGGAAAAATTCAAAAGAGGTGAATTTAAATATCTAGTGGCTACAGATGTTGCAGCACGTGGTATCCATATCGATGAATTAACTCATGTTATAAACTATGAGGTTCCATATGAAAAAGAAAGTTATGTTCATAGAATAGGTAGAACTGGTAGGGCAGGGGAGAATGGAAAAGCAATAACCTTTGTTACTCCCCATGAATACAAATTCTTCAACGAGTTAATTGATTATGTAAATGTACCTATAGAGAAAATAGAAGAACCAAGTGAAGATGAATTTTTAAAAGCTAAAGAATTAAATGAGCAAGAAATTATGGCTAAACCTAAGTTAAAGAAGAATAAAAATAGCCAAGTAAACAAAGGAATATCTAAAATCAGAATTAACTCAGGTAAAAAGAAGAAAATTAGACCAGGAGACATATTAGGTGCTATATCTAATATGCAAGGAATTTTGCCAGAAGATATAGGTATTATAGATGTTCAAGATACTATGAGTCATGTAGATATATTGAATAATAAAGGAAGTATTGTGGCAAAACAATTTGCCACTACGAAGATTAAAGGGAAAACAGTAAGTGCGAGAATTTTGAGGTAGAATTTTTGTTTTAATTTATTTGTTGATATTTGATGAATAATAAATACAGCAACATAGAAGTGTTGCCATAAAAAAGAGGTTATTAATGTGATAGAAAATGCAAGAGAAAAACTAAAAAAACATTTTGGATATGACAGCTTCAGAAAAGGACAAGAACAGGTTATTGAAGATGTTTTAAACCATAAAGATGTAGTTGCCGTAATGCCTACGGGGGCAGGTAAGTCTATTTGTTTTCAAGTTCCGGCTCTTTTATTTCCTGGAATTACGGTAGTTATTTCCCCTTTGATATCCCTGATGAAAGATCAAGTGGATAGTTTAAAGGAAGTGGGTATAAAAGCTACTTATATAAATAGTTCTTTGAGTGCAACAGAGGTTAATAATAGAATATTTAAGATGCTTTCAGGTGATTATAAGCTAGTTTATTTAGCACCGGAAAGGCTTGAATCAAGGGTTTTTGTTGATACTTTGTGTAATATGGATATATCTTTTGTTGCTGTTGATGAAGCTCATTGTATTTCACAGTGGGGTCATGACTTTAGAACAAGTTATAGAAAAATCTCCTATTTTATAAAACAAATAAACCCTAGACCAGTAGTAGGTGCGTTTACTGCTACAGCTACAGAAAAGGTTAAAGAAGATATAGCATCTTTATTAGAACTAAGAAATCCAGAAGTTTATATTACAGGTTTCGATAGAGAAAATCTTAAATTTTCTGTATTAAAAGGTGTAAATAATGAAAGTTTTATATTGGATTATTTGAGCAAAAACAAAAAAACTACGGGTATTATATATACTTCTACTAGAAAAACAGCAGAAAGTATTTATAATTCGTTGATAAAAAATAGTATTAAAGCAGGAGTTTATCATGCTGGACTTAGTGATGAGGAAAGAAATGATATGCAAAATAAATTTGCTTATGATGATATTGATGTTATTGTAGCAACTAATGCTTTTGGTATGGGTATAGATAAATCCAATGTTAGATTTGTTATTCACAATAATCTGCCTAAGAATATGGAAGCTTATTATCAAGAAGCAGGTCGTGCTGGAAGAGATGGGGAAAATTCTGAGTGTATACTTCTATTTTCACCTAGGGATATTCAACTTCAATCATATTTTATAGAAGAGGGCGGTTTATCTCCTGAAAGAAAAGCTAATGAGTATGAAAAATTAAGATTAATGGTGGATTATTGCCATACGTCTACTTGTTTAAGAAAATATATATTAGAGTATTTTGGAGATTTTTCATTGAATAGTAGTTGTGATAATTGCAGCAATTGTAATGATGAAAGAGAATTGGTTGACATAACATTAGAAGCTAAAAAAATATTTTCTTGTATATATAGAATGCAACAAAGATTTGGAAGTAATATGGTGGCCGATGTTCTAAAAGGATCAAAGGCTAAAAAAATAACTGAGAGTAGATTAAATACTTTATCTACTTACGGTATAATGGAAGAGTTTATAAAAAAAGACATTGTTGATATGATTAATGTTTTAACCGCAGATAGCTATCTAAACTTAACCAACGATGCTTACCCGGTTTTAAAGTTAACGAATAAAGCAGTAGGGGTATTAAAAGATCAGGAAACTGTCTTTATGAAAATGAATAAGGTTCAAGCAAAATTGGAACAAGATAATGATTTATTCCAAATTTTAAGAAATTTAAGAAAAGAAATTTCAATAGAAGAGTCTATACCACCTTATATTGTGTTTTCTGATGCTGTCTTAAAAGAAATGTCAACATATATGCCTTTGAATAAACCTGAGTTTTTGAATGTCAAAGGTGTTGGAGAAGTTAAGTATGAAAAATATGGAGAAAAATTCATTGAAGAAATAGAGTCCTATATTAACGAAAATGATTTAGATGTTGGTTCTTTTAGAAAAAGAATTTATGAAGATTCTTTCGCTTCCGATAAGGTAAGAGAGGGTTATAAAAGTAATAAAACACCTACGCACATAATTACTTACGAAATGTTTGCAGAGGGCAAAACCATGGATGAGATTATAGAAGAAAGAGATTTGAAAATTCGAACAGCAGAAGATCATGTGGTGAAATCTTTAAAAGAGGGTATGAAAATAGATATAAAAAGAATTGAAAATATAGTACCTAAAGAATATATTGGGTTAATAGAAGAAGCAATAAAAAAATGTGAAGAAGACAGATTATCACCAGTTAAAGAAATGTTACCTGATGAGGTAGATTATTTCTGGATTAAGCTTGTGAAATATGGAATAGTATGTTGAAGTATAAATAAAAGAGGAACTTTGTTCCTCTTTTATTTATTGTCTAAAAACAATATGGTATAATTAAGGTGAATTAAAAGAAAATTCAGAATAAAAGCAGTTACTTCAATAACTATATATTTAACACACGAGGAGTGAGAAAGATGAAAAAAAACAGATTAAATATGAAGCAATGGATAATGAAATCAGCAAAAGCAGTTTATAGTACGTTTTATAGATTCCCTAGTACAATAATAATATTTTTAATACTAGCAGCAATTTTTATTTTTCGCATAGAGACCCCCTATGATAAGATTCAAGATATTTCTGAAAAACTAGATAGGGTAACAGCTGTTTTATTTTTATCAGTTCCATTTACCTTAGGAATTAGCAATATTATAGAAAGGTTTTATAATAGATTATTTAAATGGATTTTTCCTTTAATATGGATTAGTGAAATTTTATTTGTTTATCTTTATTATTCTTTTCTTTTAAAAGACATAGAAATGCAACCGATGGTAAGGTTATTGTTGCTTTCAGTAGCATTTGGTTTAGTTTTTTTACTCATGCCTTATTACTATAGTAAAAATAACTTTGAGATCTATATAACAAAAGTTATTTCAAGGTTACTTATAAGTATATTTTATACAATTGTATTAGGCTTGGGATTAATGGCAATTTTATTTGCAGTTAAATCTTTACTATATGAAGGAATGAGTGAAAATCTTTATATTTATTCGTGGATAATAGCATGGAACATATTTGCACCAATTTATTTTTTATATGGATACCCTAAGATAGAAGATAAATTTGATGACCAGGATTATAATATGGTTTTAAAGATTCTATTATCTTATATAGTACTACCGTTAATTACGGCTTACACTGTGGTTTTATATTTGTATTTTGCTAAGATTATTATTACAGGAGTGTGGCCTAGTGGAATAGTATCTTATTTAGTTGTTTTTTATGCAGCCATTAGTATAGTTACAGTTTTCTTGATTTGGCCTTTAAGGAATTTTAGTAGATGGGTAAGGATATTTACAGAGGGAGTAACTAAAATAATTCTACCTTTACTAGCAATGATGTTTGTATCTATAAGTATACGTATAAGCGAATTTGGAGTAACTGAAAATAGATATTTCATTTTAATTATAGGGCTTTGGGCAACCTTTGCCATGATTTTTATAGCTTTTAATAAAGGAAAAAATAATATTGTTTTGTTTATTAGTTTGGCGTTAATATGCATCATAGCAGTTGTTGGACCATTAAGTGCTTTTAATATATCTATAAAAAGTCAAAATAATAGATTTTATAAAATAGTTTCTAAATATGATATGTTAAATGAAGGAAAAGTTATGCATCAAAATTCTAAGGTATCAGAAAAAGACCAAAAGGAAATCACAGGGATAATTAGTTACTTTGATAGTTCACATAGCCTAGATAAGTTAGAATATCTACCAGATGACTATAATAGGAGTGATATGAAGAAGGTATTTGGGTTTGAAGAGTATTATGGAAGTAATGATAATATTGGTAATTTCTATTACTATAGAGCAGATGTTTATCCAATAGACACAAAGGGATTTTCAGAAATATATAAATTTGATAAATATAACAATGGATTATCTTCAAATAATAAAGAGGGTTTAAGTTTTAATATTGATGAGGATAATAAGCTGATAGTTAGTAGTAGTAGTAGTAGTAGTGAAATTTTCACATTGAACTTGTCACAAGTTGTAGATGAGCTAAATAAAAAGTATGGATTTAATAGGGAAGATGAGTTAATACCAAAGGAAGATTTAATGATAAAGGATGAAAATAATGATATAGAAATTAAAGTAATAATAACTAATGTTAGTGGAAATAAAAAAAGTGAAGAGGTTACTTTAATTGATTATTTAGAAGGTTATGTTTTAGTAAAGTATAAATAAATAATAAAAAGAGAAGGGTATTTTCATTACCTTCTCTTTTTATATATAAATGTGTTAATTATTTATATGATAATTAAAGTTTAACTACGTTAGCAGCTTGTGGACCTTTAGCGCCATTTGTCAATTCGAATTGAACTTCTTGACCTTCTTCTAAAGATTTGAATCCATCTCCTTGAAGTGCTGAGAAATGTACGAATACATCTTCTTCTCCGTCTACTGATATAAATCCAAATCCTTTTTCGTTGTTAAACCATTTTACTATTCCGTTTTTCATTGTAAAGCCTCCAAAAATTTTATTTGTAATTTACTTACTGATTAAGATTATCATAAGTAAAACATCTTGTCAAAGGTTATTTTGAGCAAGCAGTTCCTCTTTCAAGGGCGGTTAATCCTGTTCTTGCAATCTTTTTTATACCATAAGGTCTAACTAGATTTATGAATGCTTCTACTTTGTTTTGGTCACCAGTAACCTCAATAGTCATGCTTTTTGTATCCATATCTATTATCTTACATCTAAATATATTTACAGCCTCATTAATAGAGGATTTTGCAGCAGCATCAGATGCAGAAACCTTTATTAATGCAAGCTCTCTATAAACAGATTTATCACTTTCTAAAACAACAACTTTTATTACGTCTATTAATTTATTTAGTTGCTTATTAATTTGCTCAAGCATGTATTCATCACCAATGACAACTATAGTCATCCTAGAAAGGGAGGGGTCCTCGGTGGGACCAACAGTTAATGAATAAATATTATATCCTCTTCTACTGAAAAGGCCAGAGATCTTAGTTAAAACGCTAGGTTGATTTTCTACTAATACAGATAAAACGTAAGTATTCATATTTTCCTCCTTAAAGAGTTTTTTGATCTTTTGATACCAAGCAATTAATTAAAAAAGAGCCTTCAGTATTCATAGCTTCATGGATTACATCCTTTAATTGACTATTTTCATATACTTTTCGTCCTTTTATATTGTAAGCTTCAGCTAATTTTATAAAATCAGGATTTTTGATTAAATCAATTCCATTTGTTGCTTTGTAGACTTTATTTTGAAATTCATTTACCATGCCTAGCACACCATTTTCAAAGAGTAATATGATGATATCTAAATTATTTGCAAGAATAGTTCCTAATTCAAACATACACATTTGAAAACCACCATCACCACAAATTGCTACAACTCTTTTGTCAGGATTTCCAATTTTAGCGCCTACAGCTGAAGGAATGGAATAGCCCATTGTCCCTAAGCCACCGGAAGTTAGAAATCTTCTTTCGCCATAAATATGAAAATGATGAGCAGTCCATATTTGATTTTGTCCAACATCTGTAGTTATTATTGCATCATCTTCAATCATATCTGATATAAGATTTAAAGCAAATTTAGGACATACATAATCATTCATTCCAAAATTTGGAGATTCTCTTTTGTTTAAATTTATTTCTTTTATCCAATCCTCGGTATCAATAACTTTTATATCTTTATTTATTTCTTGTAAAATATATTTTGAATCACCGACTAAAGGAATAGAAGTTCCTAAATTTTTTCCTATTTCAGCAGGATCAATATCAATGTGTATAAGATCTGCATTTTTAGCGAAAGTTGAGCCACCAGTGGCTCTATCAGCAACTCTAGTACCTATCAAGATGATTAAATCTGCTTCTTTTACTGCTTTGTTAGCATGAGCTTTTCCGTGAGTGCCAATTAAACCTATATAATAGTTAGAGTTAGAGTTTATTCCATCCTTAGCCATTAAAGTATGAACTACAGGAATATGGGATTTGTTTATAAATTCTTTTAACTCATCCTCAGCATTTGCAGAAATTATACCACCACCAATACAAACAAGAGGTTTTTTGCTTTTTTCTATACGATGAATTGCTCGTTGTATTTGTAATTTGTGACCTTCTGTAGTAGGTTTATAACCTCTAATGTTGGCTTCTTCAGGATATTCAAAATTAATTTCCATTTTTTGAATGTCTAGAGGAATATCTATTAAAACAGGGCCTTTTCTACCACTTCCTGCAATGTAGAAAGCCTCTTTAAAAATTCTTGGAATATCATTTACATCTTTAATTAAGTAATTATGTTTTGTAAAAGATGCGGTTGCCCCAATTGTATCTGCTTCTTGAAAAATATCTTTTCCTATAAGATTTGATTCAATTTGACCTGTAATAACCACCAATGGAATAGAATCCATATAAGCAGTTGCTATAGCTGTTATTAGATTTGTTGCGCCTGGTCCAGAAGTCCCTATACATACCCCTATGCTTCGGGTGGATCTAGCATATCCGGAAGCACTATGACCGGCAGCTTGTTCATGTCTTACTAAAATATGGTCTATACTAGACGTTCTTAGAGCTTCGTAAAGTGGAACCACAGGTACACCTGGATATCCGAATACTTTAGTAACATTCTCTTTCTCTAAACATTTTACAATTGCTTCAGAACCGATCATATTAATGTCCTCCATTTGATTTTATTTCTTTTCATAATAATCCCCCTTTAATAAACTTGTTCTTAATAGTCCGAAAATAGATATTGTTTATATTTATACTGCTTAATCAATAAAAAATATAAAATAAAAGGTGTTTATAAAAATTATATTGAACGCAAAAAAGACAGACTGTCTCTGGGGCGAGAAGTCTATCGCGGTACCACCCATATTTATAACTTATTTGAATAACGGCTAGGCCGGCACAGCTTACTATTAATTTCAGCTTGCAGCTCCAGGGTGAGGTTCAACAAAAAATAACTCATGGGCTCTCAGCAACCCCACTCTCTGTAAAGTATCAAATGTTTACTTATCCCTATCATGGCTTTTGATTGAAGTGTATAAACTTACAATATTTTGTTTATTGTTGTATATCTTACTACGGGCAAAGAAAAATGTCAATGTTTATATCAGAATTTACTGATTATTTATGAGTGTTACAAAAAAAATAAACTTATTTTGACAAAATACAAAATTAATTAACTAAATTTTGGAAATTGTAGTTTTTGATCTTATTATACGAAGAATCTTTTTTTAAAAGATATAGATCTCTTTCTTTATATATATTATCCAGAAAAGATTTTGTATCACTGAGAGCTGAATTTACTTTAGGTTTAAGAATGTGGTACTGGTTCAAATCATTTTTAATGGATTTATTCAATTGTTTTGGAGTTTCTAGCAGTGATATATTTTCGTATATAGCAAAAGTAGGTGAAACACAACTGTGAATTAAACTCTTTACTAAATCATATTCTTCCTTAGTAAAAAATATGTTTGATGTATCAGAAGTTTTAATTGCATCAACTTTTATTTCCATATCTTCGTAATAATAATAATTTTCTTCCAAGGATTTAATTATTTCAAGTATGGAAGATTTGCTATTTGATTCTAAATATTCCGATGATAAACAATAGAGTTTTTCGGACTCGGTAATATACTCTTCAATAAGGTCTACAAGATTACCGTTTTTATTTAAATTTTCTATTATAAGCTCCTTTTCCTCTAATTTGGTTTTGTTATAATTATAATCAATTACAAGAGAGGATAATTCATTGATATCACTTATATTATTCGAAAATGAGTAGGTTTCTTGAAAATTTTTTAAAAACAATTCAAGTTCATTTAAATCGTAAGAAGAGGTCATGTTGATATAATTAATGCCTTTAATAAACTCAGTTTGTGATATGGATTGAAGTTTATTTATTTTATCATTGGCTTTATTATTAAGGGTATTATATGTATAAGTATTATTAAAATGTTGTAACTTGTTAAAAGCATCATTGAAGTTGTTAGTTTCAATTAAATAATCTATATTGGACAAAATTTTTGATGCTTCATAATAATTTAATAATTGATATCCTATAATTAAAAATAGCAAAAAAAAGATTGAAATAAAGGATATAATAATATATTTTATGGGTTTAGATTTTTGATAAATATTTGATTTTTCTAATTTTACTAATGAAAAATTCAAATTAACACTCCTTTCTGATAGATGTAAGATCGGGTTACATTAGAAGATTAATGCTTATGTAAGAAAGTAAGTAAAATGAAAAAACAATACTAGAAAACTGAAAATAAAAGTGATACTTAAGCCCTTCTAAATTATGTTTCATATTATATTTATTAAGATTCATTTAAGAATAGAATAGAAATATTTGAATTTTAGATAAATTTAAAATTAATTAATATTAATTTAGTTAAAAATCAGTAAAAAAATAAGAGTTTTGATAAACAAAACTCTTATTTTATGCTCCCGGCTGTTATAGATTTTATTATATGTTTTTGTGCTACAGCATAGAAAATAATAACAGGTATTATAGCTAGTATTAATCCAGCTAAAGCTAAATGCCATTGCTTAGTGTATTCTCCAAAAAAGAAGAAGGTTCTAAGTGGTATTGTTTGTGTGTCGGGTTTGTTTATTACTAATGAAGGTAACAAGAAATCATTCCATATCCAAACTGTATTTAAAATTGCAACTGTAACAGAAATAGGTTTTAATAATGGAAATATAATTTTCCAAAAGGTTTGAAATTTGTTGCAGCCATCAATCATTGCAGCTTCATCTAACTCTTTAGGTATACCTTTAAGAAAACCATGGTAAAGGAATACGGATAATGAAGTACCAAAACCTAAGTACATAAATACTATACCACCCATATTTAATAAATTCAATTTACCCATTACTCTAACAAGGGGTAACATAACTGCTTGAAAGGGAATTAGCATTGATGAAATAAACAAGTAGAATATGAAAGAACTTGCTTTTGATTTTGTTCTTTCAAGCATCCAAGCTGCCATTGAAGTGAATAATATTATGACGATAACGCTTGTTATTACAACAAATAAAGAATTCCTTAATGCTTTTAAATAATCTAGTCTATCAAAGGCTTCAACAAAATTATCAAAATTCCAAGCTAAAGGTAGAGCTAAAGTACTTTGAAAAAGCTCTTTCTTAGTTTTAAAGGCATTTAATATAATTATATAGAAAGGGGATAGATATAATAAAGCTAACATCAGGCTTAAAAGTATTATTGGTAAATTTTTTATTTTAAATTGTTTTTTTTCTTTCATTATACTTCCACCTCATTTTTCTTTGACATATATACTTGAGTAATTGTTATTAATCCAACTATAAAGAAGAAGATTACAGCCTTAGCTTGAGCTACTCCCATTAAGTTAAATTTGAATGCAGTGTTATATATATTCATTGCCAACATTTGAGTTTGATTAGCTGGACCACCGCCTGTTAAAGATAAGTTTTGATCATAAAGTTTAAAGGAGTTTGATAAAGTTAAGAATAAACTTACTGTAAAAGCTGGTCTAACTAAAGGCATTACTATATGCTTAGTTCGTTGAAGTAATGTAGCACCATCAATTTGAGAAGCCTCTATTAATTCTTGTGGAATATTTTGTAAAGCAGCAATATAAATAACCATCAAATATCCTGCCATTTGCCAAGACATTAATATAATAAGTCCATAAAAGCCCGTAGTTTCGTTAGATAACCAACCCAATAACCAACTCTGACCTGTTGCTTTTCCAAGAGTTGCAAATACTTGAGTAAAAATAAATTGCCATATAAATCCTAGTATAAGTCCACCAATAAGATTTGGCATAAAAAATATTGTTCTTAAGCCATTACTAAATTTTGATTCTCTAGTAACCAATAAAGCCAAGCCAAATCCTAAAATATTTAAAACTATAACAGATGCTATTGTAAATTTAGTAGTAAACCAAAAAGATTTACCAAAAGTCGCATCTTTAAAAGCAACTATATAATTTTCAAAGCCTATCCAATGAATAGAAGAACTAATTCCATTCCAATCCGTAAAAGAATAGTATATGCCTGAAAGTAGTGGTATAAGTTGAACTACTGTAAAAGCAATTAATACAGGTGCAACGAATATCCAAAATGAGATCTTATTATTTCTCATATGCACTCACTCCTAACTTAAAATTAATTTATTGTTATTAGAAAAATCCTGGAGGAGCTTTATTAAACTTATCCAGGATTATTTTCTTTTAGTTAATTGATTCTTTTCTTATTATTTTCTTGCTTCAGCCCAAGTTGCTTTAGCATTTTCTACTAATTTGTCCCAAGTTAAATCGCCAGCGATATAAAGTTGGATATCAGCACCTAATTTATCCATACCCCATCCAGTAGGGTATCCCATGAATACCCAAGGCATTGTATTTCCTTCGTTAGAGTATCTTAATACTTCTTTAGCTAATGGATCACTTGGTTGTAAATTATCAGCTTCGTAACCTTTAAAAGCAGGTATAAATTTAAAATCATTGATAATCATATCTTTACCAGCATCTGAGGTATATAACCAATTCAAGAAATCTTTAGCGGCAGCTTTTTGAGCATCATCTTTAGTGCTATTTATAGCCCAATACATTGGGATACCAACTGGAATAGAACCTTCTTTTACACCATCGATAGGCATTGGTAAAATTCCTATATTTTGAGCAAGTTCTGAGTCAATTCCATCAACTGAACCGAATGCCCAGTTTCCTTGTTGAATAATAGCAACTGTACCTAAAGAGAATTTTTGTTCTACTTGAGTTGAGTAATCAACGCTATTTATAGAACCGTTTTTACCATCAGGTTTAAATGCATATTTGATTTGTAAATCTAAAAGTTTTTGTAAACCTTCGTTTTGAGTAAATCCAATTTCTTTAGCATTAAAAGCATCAACAACGGTATCAAATTCATTAGCGAAAGCTACATTAGATAAATGCAAACCTGTTACCCAAGTTTCTTTACCAGGTAAAGCAAAAACAGCATCAAGTCCTAAATCTGCCTTTTTAGAATCTAATGTTTCAACAGCTTTTTGCAAATCAGCAAAAGTTTTTATAGAAGCTGCATCTATTCCAGCTTTTTCAAATATTCCTTTATTGTAAATAAATCCATAACCTTCTTGATTAAAAGGCATTCCAACTACTTTTCCATCAAGAGAAACAGCATCTAATGAACCGTCAAAAGCTTGGGAGATCCATGGTTCTGATGATAAATCTTCAAGTTTTTCAGCCCAATCCAAAGCATCTTGTGTTCCACCAATGTTATAAATAGTAGGTTCTTCACCAGAAGCAAATTTAGATTTTAAAGCAGCACCATAATCATCTCCACCACCAACAGTTTGTACATTAATTGTAACATTTGGGTTTTCAGAAACATAAGTATCAACGGCAGCTTCTAGAGCATCTTTAGATTCAACTTTGAACTGAAAAATATCAAATTCCACTTTTTCAGCAGGTGCTTCAGTTTCAGCTCCTTCATTTTTTGTGTTTGAGTTATTGCTATTATTACTACCACATCCAGCTAAAACCCCAACAGATAAAACTAACGCACTTACTAAAGCTAAAAGTCTTTTTGTTTTTTTCATAATACCCCTCCATAAAATAAAGATTATATTTTAAATTTGTTGCGCAATCGTTTGCACTATCTTAATTATAAATCCTTTTTCTCAAAGTGTCAAATACTATTATTAGTTTTTTTAAGAAAATTTCACTAAATTTATTATTTGAATTAATATATATTTAATTTATTATAGAGTTTTAGTGTGTATTGGATTTTAGTTGACAATACAAAACTACAATGTATAATACTCTTAAAGAAAACCTGTATTTAAGTATATAAAGAAAAGAGGGAGATTATGAAAAAAATAATTATGCTTACTTTAATAATTTCAACTTTCCTTGTAGTAGGATGCAAGAGCTATAATATTGGGAATGAAAAAAGTAATAAAAAAGGGTTGGTTTTTCAAGGAAAGATAGTAGAAAAAACGGATGGATACAATTTTATTGTTAGGGATTTGAATAATGGAGATTTGATTTCTTTAAATATTACTGATGAAATTGAAGTTATGGATAATATTTCTAGTGATTTTAAAGTAGGTAATTTGGTTAAGTTTGAAGCGGATGCAGAAGTTATGGAGAGTTGGCCTTTAAAAGTAAATTTATATAAAATAATTGATAATGAAGATGTAACTTATATAAAAATAGATCAAGCTTTGGCTAAAAAGTTGATGGATACTCAAGATGTAATTGTACTGGATGTTAGAACTATTGATGAGTATAATGAGGGAAATATTAAAAATTCAGTATTGCTACCAGTAGACAATATAGAACTAGAAGTAGATAAAGTAATACCAAATAAAGATTCTACAATCTTGGTATATTGTAGAAGTGGCAACAGAAGTAAAACTGCTAGTAAAAAACTTATAGACTTAGGATATAGAAATGTATATGATTTTGGTGGGATAAACACTTGGGAATATGAACTAAATAAATAAAAAAGGCTTCCATATTTAGGGAAGCCTTTGTATGTTTAGTAATTATTAAGCTATAGCGTTGTTTAAAGCTTCTATTAATTTGTCAGCGTCTAAACCGTGTACTGCAGCAGCTTCTTCTAATGTTTCAGCTTGAGCTGATGGACATCCAACACAACCCATACCAAAACTCATTAAAGTTTGAACTGTTTCTGGATAATTTCTTACTACGTCGCCAATTGTATTTTCTTTTACTATTTTCATATTGAAATACCTCCTAGTATTTTTCTTTTTTATTTAATTCCCAGTGCTTAACTGAGGATTATGTATATAGTATAACATAAAAAATAAAAAAAACAATGTCACATTTGTTACAGAAATGAAAATTTTAATTTAACCTGTCCAAAAGATTTTTTGAAATTATGATATCAGAAATTTTAAGTTCTTGTTGATATTTATCAATTATATTTTTGTAATTAGATATATTTAATTCTTTTTCTGATTCAATATTATAAACTATTTTTTTGTCACTGAAATAATAATAATCATCAGTAACTATGGAACCATTACGAAGAACAGCATAACCGTAAGTACAGTTTAATAAGTCTTTACCAAGTGAGTATTTAGAATCCAAACCTAATAAATTTATCATAGTGGGCATTATGTCAATCTGTCCACCAGTGGTATTATTAACACTTCCTTCATTTAAACCTGAGTAATGTAAAATTAAAGGGACCTTTTGAAGCTTAATCCATTCCGTATCAGAATACTCCAAGTTTAAATAATTCAATAAATCTGTTTTTTTATTTAAGGGTACTGCAAAGTGATCTCCATAGATTGCTAAGACGGAGGTTTCGTATAAATCCCTATTTTTTAATTCGTTTATTAATACGCCTATTGATTGATCAGCGTAATGAGCAGCTTTTATATAATCACCTATGAAAGTGCCTTCATAAGCACCAACGTTAAAACCGTACTCTTCAAATCCCTCAAAAGGATAATGAGTAGTAAGGGTTATTAAAAAACTGTAAAAAGGTTTGGAAGTATCAAACTTATCAAAGGTTTGTTTGAAAAATGAAATATCGCTTAAAGCAGTGTTGTCCCAACCCATAAGATCATCCATGTTATAGTAAGAGGAATCAATAAATTTATCAAATTCTAATGTTTCGTACATTTGACGCCTATTCCAAAAAATTGATGAAAAACCATGGCATACATATGAATTATAACCATTTTCATTAACTAACTTAGCTAGGGAAGGATAGTTATTTTCTGCGTATCTATAGTACACAGAACCCTCTTTTAAAGGATAAAGAGAGGTATTGCATAAAAACTCTGCATCTGAAGTACTTCCGTCTTCAATTTGATAATACAAGTTGTTGAAATAGATGCTTTCTTTTAAAAGTTTGTTTATATTAGGGGTTATTTCTTTGCCGTTAATAGTTTTACCTATAATAAATTCTTGTAAAGCTTCTACTTGTACCACAATTAAGTTCTTTTTTTTGGCAATACCGTAATATTTATTTTGTGAATTATAATTTTTAGTTTCATAATAATTATTAAGGAGGCTCAAGTCACTCTTACTAACGATTGTATTATTGGTTTTGTCTTCAAAATAATATTTTATATCATAATAATGAGCATATAAAAGACCCATTTTCCTAGTTACATATCTAGAATTATCCGTATGTTTTTGAATGTTAGATATGTGGTAACTAGTTTGAAATAGAAAAAAGGATATACACAAAAAAATAAATGAGTATTGAAACGAATATTTTATTCTTTTTCTATATAAATGAGTTTTATTGAATTCTTTGCTTATGTAAAATAAAAAAGGTAGATCTATTAGGTAAATAATATCAGTGAATTTAAATAATCCTAAAATTGAATTATTAACACTAGTAACAAGATTGAAATCGAAGCTAGAAAAAACAGGTATACTAATTAATTTTCTATAGTACCTAAAAAAATTAGTGTCCACCAATAGCAAAACTGATATTAAAAAAGAAAATACAATAATTTTTTTATTTATATTTATTTTTGGGATGAGTATTATTAAGAAAAAAATAAAGAATAGTGAACTGAGAGTTCCTAAAAGCATATTAAAATTACTTCTGGATACTAAAGGAAGATTATTTAATCCAGTAGTAAATTGAAAATAAATACATTTTAATATATTCGAAATAAAAAACAAATAAAGCAATGTATATTTGTTTTCTTTCAAAGGAAGAGCGCCATGGATATTTATTTTTGTTTCCATAAATATTCTCCTAACTGTTATAAATTATATGACCTTTTCTAAGTTATCAATTATAAACTTAGATATTTTTTCGGAAACCTGAAGATCTCTATAATTTGATTGGTTTTGTCTTATTTGGTTTAATAGAATACAATTATTATCTATTAATTGGTTTACAGTGGAAGGTAAGTTTTTAAAGTTGTCACAATACAAACCTAATTTATTATTAAGAATAAATTCAGGGTTTTCTTTTTCTTGTCCTGGAAAGGTACCTGAAACAATGATAGGTAGACAACAATTAATTGCCTCCATTAATACATTTGGACTGCCACGTGCGATTAAAACATCAGAATTAATCATATATTTTTCAACATTATTAACATAGCCAAGAATTTCTATATTATCTTTATAATTTGACTTTAAAGTTAAATTTAATAGTTTTTTTAATTTCTCATTTCTTCCAGTAATAATGATTACTTTACAATTAAAATTTGAAAGTAGGATTTCGGCAGTATTTTTAACATGTCCATTACCTTCGCAACCATTCATGATTAAAAAAGTTATTTTCTCATTTGTAGAAGAGTATTTTTCTTTTTTTAATTGGCAGAAGTTATCTCTAACAGGGAGATTAAATAGCATAATTCTATTCTCAGGAACTCCGTAGGATTTAACTCTTTCTACAGCTTCAAGAGTAGGGCATATTGTATACATTGCATTTGGATCTGTCCATAAAGGGGATATGGAAATTAGATCAGCTATTTGGGTTACAACTGGAATATCTAAAGATTCTTCTTGAATAATTTTAACAATAGAACCTACAAAGGCAGCATGGACGGAAATTATCATATCAGGTTTAAATGAATATATAATATCTAAAAATTTTTTCCTTATAACTTTTGATGTAAAGTTATTTATTTTATCATATTTTAATGAAGCTAGCTTATAAAAAACACCCCAAACAGGTTTGGCGTATATGGTTAAAGGAATATATGATTTACCCGCGACTTGACCAAGTCTTCCAGCTAAATCGAAACCTTCTATAATCTTTATTTCAGTATCTGGTGATATAACTCCTATTTTATTGCAGATAGCTTCAGTGATACTTTTATGACCATGACCAGTTAGTTCTGATGATATAAATAATATACGAGGCATGAAAATTAAAATCTCCTTTACATAATAAATTTATAATGGAAGTAGAATTACAAACTAACCTTATTATAGCAACAATGTCATATAAATATCAATATATATATAAGTTAAATTCATAACTTTTATATTGCATATAGTTTGTGATATAATTTTACTATAAAGATTAGGGGAGCGTAGATTGATTTGAAAGAATATAAAGAACAAATTCAAAAACAAGAGAATGAGCTAAAAGAATATAAAGAAATGAATGAAAAATTAAAAGATGAGATAAAAATAAGAGATTCAGTTTTAAAAATATTACATTCAGTAATGGAAATTAATGAATTAAACACGCTTTTTGATTTGATTCTAGAAAATGCATTGAAATCAATACAACAAAGTACTATTGGAAGTATTTTAGTTTTGGATGAAAATAATTATTTGACTATTTCTGCATATAGAGGATTTGAAAAGGAATTAGCCGAAAATTTTAAAATACACTTATCACAATCTTTTATATATAAAAAAACTAATGGAAAAATAGAAAAAGCAACTATTATAAACGATATAAATGAAGTGCAAGAAGTTATTTTTCCAGGTGTTATCGATAGCGCTGGTAAGACTAGTATTAATGCAAATATTAGTGTTCCAATAAAAATTAATGGCAAAATGTATGGATTACTAAGCATAGATAGTGAAGAAAAAAATATATTTGATGAGGAACATTTAGAAATTTTAGAGTATTTAGGGGTTCAAGCGGCTCTTGCTATTGAAAAACATTTACTTTATGAAAAAACTATAACTTTATCAAGGTTTGATGAGTTAACAGGTATATGTAATAGAAGATATTTTGAAACTTTGTTCAAAGAACAATTAGAAAGATCTTCTAGATATGAAGAAAAGTTCAGTTTAGTTTTGATGGATTTAAATAAATTTAAAGCGGTGAATGATAAATATGGACATCTTGTTGGAGATGAGGTGCTGAAGGCTTTTTCAGGTTTTCTTAAAAATAACTTAAGGGCTTCGGATATAGTAGCTAGATTGGGAGGTGATGAATTTATTGCTTTAATGCTTTATTCAGAAGAAGAGAAAGTAATAGAAAAGATGGAGTATTTATGGGAGTTGTGTTTGAAAAGTAATGTAGAACTAGAGAATAAAAGTATAAATTTTAGTTTTAGTTATGGGGTTTCTTCTTATCCTAAAGATGGTAAGGATTTCAATTCTTTGGTTAAAATTGCTGATGCTAAAATGTATGAGAAAAAAGGTTATAACTGTTTATGTTAATTTTATATTTTTGTTGACAAGTAGAATAATATCTTTTATAATCTAAAAGAAATCAAATTGAATATTAATTATCAAGAGAGGTGGAGGGATAGGCCCTAAGAAACCCAGCAACCAACGATGAACGTATGGTGCTAAATCCTACAGCGTTAGCTGAAAGATAATGTTACGAAAACATAACTTCTTTTAGTGCGAAAGAAGTTTTTTATTTTTAAAAATATATTCAAATAAAAACCAAAGATAAATTATCAAGAGAGGTGGAGGGATAGGCCCTGAGAAACCCAGCAACCAGCTATATATGGCATGGTGCTAATTCCTACAGCTTAGCTGAAAGATGATTAAATAAGGTCTTCTTTCTTCGTTGAAAGAGGGCTTTATTATTATAACTTATGAAAAAGGAGGAAGTATTTTGATAGAAATTAAAGAATTATGTAAGACTTATATTTCAGAAAAACAATCTTTTGAAGCTCTCAAAAATATAAATTTGGAAGTAGATAAAGGAGATATTTTTGGAATCATTGGGTTGAGTGGGGCAGGGAAATCTTCTTTAGTAAGATGTATTAATATGTTAGAGAAACCTACTAGTGGAGAGATTTTAATAGAGGGTAAAGATATTACCAAAGTTAGTGCTACTGAACTAAGAAAAATGAGAAAAAAAATAGGGATGATTTTTCAGCACTTTAACTTACTTATGAATTCAACTGTTTATGAAAACATTGCATTCCCTTTAAAAATATCAGGTATGAAAAAAGAACAAATTAATAAAAAAGTAGATAAATTACTGGAAATTGTAGATTTGGTTGATAAAAAAGAATCGTATCCTTCACAATTATCTGGGGGACAGAAACAAAGAGTAGGTATTGCAAGAGCACTTGCTAATGACCCAGAAATAATATTATGTGATGAAGCTACCTCAGCATTAGATCCTAATACAACTCAATCTATTTTAAATCTTCTACAGGATATTAATAGAAAATATAATATAACAATTGTAGTAATTACTCATGAAATGAAGGTTATAAAGAGTTTGTGCAATAAAGTAGCTGTTATGGAACAAGGGGAAGTGGTAGAAGAAGGAAATGTAATTGATGTATTCTCTTATCCTAAAACAAAAACCTTAAAAAGCTTTTTAGAAGAAGATATTTTTTATGTTCCGGAGGATATTATTGAGAAAGATTTAGATAATAATATACATCAAGAAATTTTAAAAATATCCTTTATAGGAGATAAATCAAAATCACCAATTATTTCAGATATGGTTAAGCATTATAATGTAGATATTAGTATTTTAGCTGGTAATATCGAAAATATTCAGAATACAAATTTAGGTCATCTTATTGTTAAAATTTCTGGTGAAAAAGACGCAATCAATGATGCAATTGATTATTTAAGCAAAAATGATTTGATTATGGAGGTGATTTAATTGGTGGAAAATTTCAATCATTTATATAGTTTGCTACAACCTTCACTTTTCGAAACATTATATATGGTATTTTTCTCCACTTTGTTTTCTGTGATTTTGGGACTTCCATTGGGTGTTGTTTTAGTTATTAGTGAGAAGAATCATGTATGGGAGCATAAGATGCTTAATGGGGTATTAGGTTATATAGTTAATATTATGAGGTCGCTACCTTTTATTATATTAATAATTGCTATATTTCCTTTATCAAGAATAATAGTAGGGACTGCAATTGGTTCAACTGCAGCCATTGTACCATTATCTATAGCGGCTACTCCTTTTGTTGCTAGAATTGTGGAATCATCTTTAAAAGAGGTTCCATGGGGAATAGTTGAGGCATCTTTAGCTATGGGAGCAACTACAAAAGAAATAATCTTTAGAGTTTTAATACCAGAAGCTTTACCATCATTGATTATGGGCCTTACCCTTACAATTATTAATTTAATTGGATATTCTGCAATGGCAGGAGCTATTGGAGGAGGAGGGTTAGGAGATTTAGCTATAAGATATGGGTATCAAAGATTTCAAACTGATGTGTTGATTTGGACAATTATAGTTTTAATAATAATAGTACAAGTAATTCAATCTTCAGGAAATAAAATATCAAAAAAATTAGACAAAAGATAACGGAGGAAAGAAAAATGAAAAAATTAAGCTTGGTTTTAACAACATTAATGGTAACAGCATCAGTTCTTGTAGGATGTTCAACAGTAAATAATATTGATAGTTCATCAACAGAACAAAGTAATAATGAACTTAAAAAAATAGTAGTAGGTGCAACACCAGTACCCCATGTAGAAATATTAAATGTAGTTAAGCCTATTTTACAGGAAAAAGGATATGAGTTAGAAATAAAAGAATTTACTGATTATGTTACACCTAACATTGCTTTAAATGACAAAGAATTAGATGCAAACTTTTTTCAACATGTACCTTATATGGAAGAGTTTGCAGCTAATAATAATATGGAATTAGTGTCTGTAGCAAAAGTTCACGTTGAACCACTTGGAGCATATTCTGATAAACTTAAATCAATAGAAGAAATAGTTGAAGGCGCTACAGTTGCTATACCAAATGATGCTACAAATGAAGGCAGAGCGTTGATACTTCTTCAAGAACAAGGAATTATTAAGTTGAAAGATGCAACAGGATTAACTCAAACACCATTAGACATTGTGGAAAATCCAAAAAATTTAAAATTCCAAGAATTAGAAGCTGCTCAACTACCTAGAGTTCTTCAAGATGTAGATTTTGCTATAATTAATACAAATTTTGCATTAGAAGCAGATTTGAACCCTACTAAAGATGCATTATTTATAGAAAATGCTGATTCACCTTATGCAAATATCTTAACTGTAAGACCAGACAATGCAGAAAGCGAAGAAATTAAGGCTTTAGTTGAGGCTTTAAACTCTGATGAAGTTAAAAAATTCATTGAAGAAAATTATAAAGGAAGTATAGTTCCAGCTTTTTAAAAAAACTTTTTAGCTAATTATGAACTTTTGTGATATAATTCTTTTTAAGGGTTTTTAAAATATTATCTAGAACTAAGGGGATGTAGTAATGGAATTTAAAAAAGTTATGGAGCGTATTGATTTTTTATATCACAAAGGGAAAGAAACTATTTTATCAGAAGAAGAAAGATGCGAGCAACTTAAATTAAAAGCGCTTTATCTTGACGTTATAAAAGATAATTTTAAACTAGAATTAAATAATGTAGAAAGCGTATCATAAAAAACACTCCTGCTGTAGCAGGCGTGTTTTTTTGTGCTTTAATCCAAATAAAGCTTAATTATTGAATAAATTGATTAGTATAGTTATGTTTTACCCAAAATATTTATATAGACTGTTATTTTTAGAATATTTATAATATAATTATATTTTGATTATTATGTATAAACAAACTTTGTGCATAAATTAAAGGCAAAAGGGTATGTTTATATAAAGTAAGAAATATAGTATTTAATAAATAATAAGGTTCAGGGGGAATTTTATATGAAAGAAAAATTTAAGTATACATCACCATCAAATAAATATCCGGAATGGAATAATAATCCTGAGATTTTTCAATTAAATAGAATGAAGGCTCATGCTACATTGATGCCATTTGATTCAGTAGAAGAAGCTTTAATAGGTAATGCTAAAGAATCTAAGCACTATAAGTCTTTAAATGGAAAATGGAAATTTAATTTTGCAGAAAATGCTGATAAAAGAAACAAAGAATTTCATGATGAAAAGTATGATTGTAGTGAATGGAAAGAAATAAATGTTCCAGCTCATTGGCAGTTGGAAGGATATGATTTTCCACAATACACTAATGTGACTTATCCATGGGTAGGGCATGAAGATTTAAAACCACCTTTTGCTCCTACAAAATATAATCCTGTTGGACAATATATTACAAGCTTTGAGGTACCTGGTGATTGGGAGGGTAAACCTATTCATATAAGTTTTCAGGGAGTAGAATCAGCTTTTTATCTATGGATTAACGGGGAATTAGTAGGATTTGGTCAAGATAGTTTTACTCCTTCTGAATATGATTTGACACCTTATTTAAAAAAAGGCGAAAATAAATTAGCTGTTGAAGTTTATAGGTGGAGTGATGCTAGTTGGCTTGAAGATCAAGATTTTTGGAGAATGAGTGGAATTTTTAGGGATGTATATCTTTACTGCACACCAGAAATTCATATATATGATTATTTTGTACTTGCTGATTTGGATGAAAACTATGAGAATGGATTATTAAATATTAAAGCTGAGGTAACTAACTATTTTGGTAAAAATAATGAAGATTTAATATTTGAAGCAGAACTTTATGATGAAGAAAATCAAAAAGTATTTGAAACATCTTTAAAAATTGAGTTGGATTTAAATGGAAAAAAATCTTCTTCAATTAACTTAAGTGCTGAAATCCAAAATCCTAATAAATGGAGTGCTGAGAATCCAAATTTATATAAGTTGGTTCTTACTTTAAAAGAAAAGGGCGAAATAATTGAAGCTATAAGCTCTAGAGTAGGTTTTAGAAAGTTTGAATTAAAAGATGGATTGATGCTTATAAATGGTAAACGAATAGTATTTAAAGGTGTTAATAGACATGAATTTTCTTGCACAAAAGGAAGAGCTATTGGCTATGAAGAAATGATTGAAGATATACTATTAATGAAGAAATACAATATTAATTCTGTGAGAACATCCCATTATCCAAATAATACTCTTTGGTATGATTTATGTGATGAATATGGATTATATGTAATTGATGAAAATAATTTAGAAACTCACGGGTCATGGGTATATGGGCAAGTTGGAATTGGTGAAACTGTTCCTGGAGATAAAGAAGAATGGACACCTGCTTTGATTGATAGATGTAATTCTATGGTGGAAAGAGATAAAAATCACCCTTCTATTGTTATATGGTCCTTAGGAAATGAAAGTTTTGGGGGAAGTAATTTTATTAAAATGTACGATTTTATAAAATCAAAAGATACTTCTAGATTAGTTCATTATGAAGGATTATTCCATTATAGAGAGTCAGAAGCAGCATCGGATATGGAAAGTACAATGTATACTACACCGGAATATAATGAAAAATATGCATTAAATAATCCTAAGAAACCTTTTATACTATGTGAGTATGCTCATGCTATGGGAAATTCTTGTGGAAATCTGTACAAATATACTGAGCAGTTTGATAAATATCCTATTCTTCAAGGTGGTTTTATTTGGGACTGGATAGATCAATCTATAAAAACTAAAACAGAAGATGGCATAGAGTATATGGCTTATGGTGGAGATTTTGGTGATACCCCTAATGATGGAAATTTTTGTGGAAATGGACTGATTTTTGCAGATAGAAATGTTTCGCCGAAAATTTATGAAGTCAAAAAGTGTTATCAAAATATAGATTTTAAAGTTTTAGACATAAAAAATGGAAAAATCCAAGTTATTAATAAGTTTCTATTTACTAATTTGAACGAATTTTATTTCAAATATATTATAGAGAAAAATGGAGTTAAAATTGATGAAAAAGAACTTTTTATTGAATTAGACCCTTTAAGTAGTAAAGAAATTGAAATATCTTATGAAGCTATAAAAGATGTTAAATTCAGTGAAGAGTTTGCTTTGACAATAACTGCTTATACTAAAAAAAGTACAAAATGGGCAGAAAAAGGTCATGAAGTAGCTTTTGAACAATTTATGATACCTACTAAAACTACAGTTGCTGAAATACAAAATGAAGAAATAGATAATATAGAAGATAGATTATTGGTGGTAGTAAAAGAAAGTGAAAATGTAATAGTAAGTGGAGAAAATTTTACTATTAAGTTTAATAGTAGTACTGGTAATTTGGAAAGCTATTTTGTTGATAGTAGAGAGCTAATGAAAGAACCTTCAAAAGTGAATTTCTGGAGAGCATCCATTGATAATGATAAAGGAAATCAGCTACCAGAAAGATGTGGTATTTGGAGAAATGAAGGCGAAAATAGAGAACTTCTGTCCATGGTAATTGAGGATGGTGGAGAAGAAGTTAGAGTGATAAATCAATATTATTTAAGTAAAACTAATTCTTATATTTCAATTAAATATCACATAAAAATAAATGGAACAATAAAAGTTTCATTTACTTTCACACCAGGTAAGAATCAGCCGGAAATACCTGAGATAGGGATGATTTTTGTTATGGATAAAGCTTATTCAAACTTAAAGTGGTATGGAAGAGGCCCTCATGAAAACTATTGGGACAAAAAAACTAGTGCAAAACTTGGCATTTACCAAGGAAAAGTAGAAGATCAATTTGTACCTTATTTAGCACCCCAAGAATGTGGAAATAAAACAGATGTAAGATATATGGAAGTGAAAGATGATAATAATAAAGGATTAATATTTAAAGGAGAGCCTACTATGGAGGTTAATGTATTACCTTATACTCCTCATGAACTAGAAAGTTATGATCATCCTTATAAACTTCCTAAAAAAGAAAAAGTGGTAGTTAGAATCAATCATAAACAAATGGGAGTTGGAGGAGATGATAGTTGGCAAGCTAAAACCCATGCTGATTTCACTATCTATGCAAACCAGACTTATGAATATTCATTTACAATAAATCCACTTAATTAGTATCTTTAAGAATAAAGGAAAATAAAAATTCATATATTAAGTAAAATAACAATATATATAGTAATAATAATATTTTGAGGATACGATATGATACAAACTATTAATCTAAGTTATCCAAGAAAGAAAGTACAAAATATTTATAATGATTTTTTCTTCCAGATAAAGTTTAAACAATCTTTAATTAAAGGTAATAAAAAATCAAACAGGGTATTTGGAATAATACTAGCCCATTTGGTTGTATTAGCTACCTTGGCTGGGATAAAAAATTCTAAAAACACAGTGGATCAATTGATAAAAGAAATGGGTTATCCAACTATTGATGCAATTTTTCAAATGATGAAAATGGGAAATTTGGCTTATACTCATGTAGATTGATTAAAAGATTTGAAACTAATTTAGTTTCAAATCTTTATTTTTGTTGTATAATAAAATGACGTGTAAGAAAACTAGATAAATTTAATTAAATAAATAAAGGACGGTAAGGAATGAAGAATAAAAAAAACTTAAGTACAAAAGAAAATATCTCCATAGAAAAACATAAAAGTATTAATAAGGAGAAAAAACAAGGCTTAAGTAGTCACAATAATAAATCAATAGTAAATAAAAATATGTCTTTAGAATCTAAAGAAACAGAAGAAGTATTAGAAAATAGTGAAGGAATAAGATTAAATAAATTTATTAGCGGAACAGGTATATGTTCTAGAAGAGAAGCAGATAGACTTATTGAAACGGGTAAAGTAACGATTAATGGAAGTTTAGCAGAAAAGGGTACTAAGGTTTCAGAGGGGGACAGCATAGAAGTGGAAGGAGTTCCTTTAAAAAACAAAGAAAAAAGTGTTTATATTGCTTTTAATAAACCCACAGGTATAACTTGTACCACAGAAAGTAAGATTAAAGATAATATAATTGATTATATTAATTACCCTAAAAGAATATTCCCTATTGGCAGATTGGATAAAGCCTCTCAAGGATTAATATTTTTGACTAATGATGGGGATATAGTGAACAAAATTCTTCGTGCAGGAAACAATCATGATAAAGAATATATAGTAACAGTTGATAAGCCTATAACTCAAGAATTTATTAAGAAAATGGCAAATGGGGTTCCTATATTAGATACTATAACAAAGAAATGTTTTGTTAAAAAAGAAGATCAATTTACATTTACAATTATTTTAACTCAAGGATTAAATAGACAAATAAGAAGAATGTGTAAATATTTAGGATATAGAGTTGTAAAACTTAAAAGAGTTAGAATTATGAATATAACATTGGAAGGATTACCAAAAGGAAAATGGAGATATTTAACTTCGAAAGAAATGAATGAATTAAATAAAGCTATTTCAAATTCGATAAATACCAAAGAAGCCTCGTTAATTTAATATAATTAACGAGGTTTTTTATTGTTATATTCTAATTTCATTGTAATATTTGTAAGGCTTATTGTAGATAATATATTTAATGAATAAATATTTAAAGTTATAAATTATAAATATTTATTTAGGAGGTGTAACTATGAGTAAAGAAATATATAAGAAACCCATTGAACAAAAAGACTATAGCACCGAATATGTATTAACTAATTCTCTTGATGAGAATATAAAAATGTTTCAAAGTAATATTTTTAATAATGATGATTCAATTATATATAGATATATAACAAATAAAGCAAGTGGAATAAAATTTTGCCTTATATTTATAGATGGTATGAGTAGAACTACTGTTATAAATGAAAATATAATTGATCCAATAATAAGGGATAATATTGATACAAATAAAGATATTGCATATTATATTATGGAAAATGTACTTAGAACAGATGAAAATCAAGAAACCCAGGATATTAATTTAGCTGTTACAAAAGTACTATACGGAGATACATTATTATTCATTGAAAATTTAAATAGAATAATATTTGTAAATACTAAAGGATGGAGTAAAAGAAGTGTCAAGGAGTCTGAAGGAGAAGCTGTAGTAAGAGGGCCAAAAGAAGCTTTTACGGAATCTATTAATATTAATACAACCTTAATAAGAAGAAAAATAACATCTCCAAAGTTAAAATTCAATTATAGTGAATTGGGAAGTGTTACTAAAACAAAAATAAGTTTATGTTATATTGAAGGGCTAGCATCACAAGAAATATTAGATGATTTAAAGAGTAGGATAGATAAAATTCAGATTGATGGGGTTTTGGAATCTAGTTATATTGAAGAATCAATAAAAGATCATCCTTATTCTATTTTTGAAACTGTAGGAACCACAGAAAGACCAGATACAATAGCAGGTAAGCTGTTAGAAGGCAGAATTGCTATATTGTGTGATGGAACCCCTTTTGTTATGACTATACCTTTTTTATTTGAAGAATACTTTCAAGTTAACGAAGATTATTATAGTAATTTTATTTATGGCACTTTAAATAGAATGCTGAGAATGTTAGCATTTTTATTTGCTACCAGCGTACCTGCTTTATATGTGGCATTAACAACATTTCACCAAGAATTAATACCAACACCTTTAGTTTTAGGAGTTGCAGCTGCAGAAAAAGGGGTTCCTTTTCCAACTGTGGTAGAAGCGTTATTAATGATGGTTGCTTTTGAATTATTAAGAGAGGCAGGAACGAGAATGCCCAAAAATATAGGGCAGGCAATTAGTATAGTAGGAGCACTAGTGTTGGGAGATGCCGCTGTTAATGCAAATTTTGTTAGTGCCCCTATGGTTATTGTAGTAGCAATCACAGCAATTAGTGGATTTGCTCTTCCTAAAATGGTTACTTCTATACTAGTAATAAGATTTACGATTTTATTTGCCTCTTCTTTTTTGGGGTTATATGGATATATATTTGAAGCAATCGGAATTTCACTTTATTTATTTTCCATGAAATCTTTTGGAGTAGATTATATGTATAGTTACGGGAGAATAGGCTTAAAAGACCTTAAAGACGTTTATGTTAGGGCATCATGGGAAAACCTAAAGAAAAAGAAAAAATTTATTATTGGGGATAAAAATCAATAAGATTAAAAGGATGATATTAAGATGAAGCATATGAAAAATATTGTTATAATACTTTTGTTTATTATAAATTCTATGTTTCTTTCGTCTTGCTGGAATTATAGGGAAATTGATGATATGTCTATAGTTGCAGGAATTGCCATTGACAAAGATAAATCAAATGGTATGTATAAAATAACTGTAGAGTTAATAGATCCCTTAAGCAGTAAAGAAACAACGGGAATGGCTTCAAAAATAGTAGAAGCCTCTGGAAAAACTGTAGATGAAGCTTTTTTAGAAATAATTCAGATATCAGGTAAGAAAGCATATTATTCTCATTCCAAAATTCTAATTTTAAGTAAAGATATTGATGAAGAAGATTTAATATCAATTATTGATAGTGTCAACAGGTCCACTGAGATGAGAGGAGATATGAAATTAATTGTTTCGCTTGAGAAAACAGCAGGTGAGGTTTTAAATAAGGTACATAAAGAGGAATCAGGAATAGCATCATTTAGCATAAATAATGCTATTATAAACAGAGATAATGTTTCTAATTTTGCAGCTGTAGATGTATGGGAATTTACAGAAATCCTTTTTGAACAGGGAGTATCGCCTATAGCACCTGGAATAGAACTTATTTCTAATAAAGGGGAAAATACTTTTAACTTGACGGGAAGTGTCAGCTTTCAAGGAGGTAAGAATGTTCAATGGTTTGATGAAGAAGAATCTAAAGCTATACTTATTCTACAAGATAAATTAAAGGGTGGTTTAATTGTAGTTAATTGTAATATAGATAATAAAACATATGTAAATACATTGGGAATAATAAAATCTAAAACCAAGATTTTACCTTTGTTTGATGAAAACAAAATTAAACTTATGATTCAAGTAAACATGGAAACAAGTATAGATCAATTAGGAGGGGAATTTGATTTTATTGAAAAAAAAGGGCGAGACATATTGCAAGAAAAAGCAGAAATTTATCTAAAAAAGCAAATTGAGAATGTAGTAAAGAAAACACAGCAGGGGTTTTGCAATGATATTTTTGGATTTTCAGGCATTATAATGAGAAAAATGCCTAAGGAATGGAAAAGCACTATTCAACCAAAATGGAGAGAGTATTTTAAAAGTTTAGAAATAGATGTGGATGTAAATATAAACATAAGAGATAGTGGGTTGATTTCAAAGCCTATAAAATTAGGAGAGTAGACAATGAAAGTAATTATAGTAGTAATTTTATATTGGTTAGTAGGATTTATTGAGGGCAAAATACTATTAAAGAATAATGAAGTGAAGGAACTAATAATTTATGGAACAATGATGGGGTTTTCTATGATACTAGCTTCATTGCTTATATTGGGAGTAAAGGTTGCTAGCCCTGCAAAATTTATCGAAAAAATAGTTTTTGTTTTTATAAAGTGAGGAGAGATAAAAGTGGGAGAAGAAAAATTAACCTATAAACAAGCAATAAGTTTAATAGTGTTGTTTATTTCTGGGAGTTCTACTATTATTACCCCAGGTATAGCTGCAAAAAAAGATGTGTGGATTGCCACACTAATTTCAATGGTAGCTATTACTCCTATTTTAATTTTATTTCAGAGGCTACTTTATATTTTTAAAGGAAAGGATTTATATGATATTATTGATATTGTTTTTGGGCCTATTTTAGGAAGAGTAATTTCGCTGGTATATATTTGGTTTTCATTACATTTAGGAGCATTGGTTATTAATAATTTTATATATTTCATTAATATAATTAGTTTAAATGAAACGCCAATAATTATCCCAGCTATTATTATAAGTTTTCTATGTATAATGTCTGTTAAGTATGGAATAGGTGTAGTAGGGCGATGGGGAGAAATGGCAGCTATTTTATTAGTTATATTTATATCTATGATTGTTATACTTTTGATACCATCTATGCATATTGAAAATATACAACCAATTTTATATGACGGAATAAAACCAGTTTTGAGAGGCGCTTTTTCTACTTTTTCTTTTCCATTTGGAGAAATAATTATATTTACTATGGTGTTCACTTCTTTTCGGGAAAAAGAAAAGCCTAGAATTTATATTATTGGAATGCTTCTTGGGGGATCAATGCTAGTTTTGACTTCTCTTACAGATGTGTTAGTCATAGGAGCGGATGGTGCAGGCATGTATTACTTCACTGCTTATACAGTTGTTAGAAGGATTGACTTAGGTAATTTTATTCAAAGGATAGAGATATTTGCATCTTTAATGTTTTTGATAGGAGGGATAATAAAAATAAGTATATGTTTATTTGCCACTTGTAGAGGAGTATCAAAAATATTTAATTCAAAGAATTATAAATTTTCAGTAACCCCTATGGGAATTACTATGTTTATTATGGGAACCTTTATCTATGAAAGTATAATGGATATGAGTAGTTGGGCTATTGAAGTATGGCCTTATTATGCTTTCCCATTCCAAGTTATACTACCTATTATTATTTATATAGGAGCTGAAATTTATGCAATAAGAAATAATAAAAGGGAATAGAGAAAAATTGCGTACTAGCGTATCGCAATTTTTCTTAATGGACAATGGAGAAGGGAGAATTAAAAAAATAAATAATGATTTTGCTTTGCAATTATAAAACCATTCTAGGTATTTCTAAATCTATTTCACTTTCTATTCTTTTCAAAATCTCCATATCTTTAGGGGCAACAAAAAGATATGTATATCCTTCTTGTCCCGCTCTTCCAGTACGACCTATTCTATGGATATAGGCTTCGGCATTTTCGGGGATGTCATAGTTATAAATATGAGATACGGCACTTATATCTAGTCCTCTGGCAGCAACATCAGTGGCAATTAAATATTGAAACTTGCAATTTTTAAAATCTTTCATTATTCTCTCTCTTTTAGGTTGAGGAATATCTGAGTGAATTTTTTTGCAATCATAGCCTCTTTTATAAAGACCTTCTTCTAAATCATCCGCTCTTCTTTTAGTTCTACAGAATATTATAGCCATAAAAGGATTTTCTTTGTCTAAAACTGAACATAATGCGTCTTGTTTTTTTCTATCAGTTGTTTCAATTAAGAATTGTTTGATGTTTTCTAAGGTTTCAGATTCTTTTTCTATTAAAACTTCAGTAGGATTTATCATATATCTATAAGAAAGTTTTTTTACTGCAGAATTTAAAGTGGCAGAAAAACAAAGAGTTTGCCTGTCTTTCTTTGTATATTTTATTATAGCTTCAACTTCATTTTTGAAACCCATAAAAAGCATCTGATCAGCTTCGTCTAAAACTAATGTGTTTAAAGCTTCTAGGTTTATTGTTCCTCTTTTAAGGTGATCTAGCAGTCTTCCGGGGGTTGCAACAATTATGTGAACGCCATTTTTTAATTTCTTTAATTGAGAGCCAATATCTTTACCACCGTAAGCAGCCAAAATATTAAGAGCTTTACCTTCTGCAAGCTTTTTTGCTTCTTCTGTAATTTGGATTGCTAGTTCCCTGGTAGGAGTTAAGATTAATCCTTGTGTAACGGAAGAATTTTCATCAATATTTTCAAACATAGGGAGTAGAAAAGCAAGAGTTTTTCCAGTTCCAGTTTGTGCTTCAGCTATTATGTCATTATTATTAATTATTAATGGGATAGATTTTTCTTGAATAGGAGTAGGGATAATAATACCGTCCCTTTCTAATATTGATACAAGTTTTTCGTTTATTCCTAGATTTTTAAAATTAAACATTTATTTTACCTCTTTTCTTTATTGCTTTCTCAAGCAGATTAAGTATAACAAAAATTAAGAAATTTATAAATGATTTATTAATAAAAAAGCTTTATATTCGAAAGTAAACGTATAGAATTTGAGGAATTTTAAAAAAAATAACAAATATTTATAAAAAACACTTGATTTATTTATCTATTGGTAGTATTATTATGTAGAACCTTGATTCAGAAGTAAATAAATTGGTATATGAACTATTTTCGAATTATATAAAATTAAGATTACTTAAATATATAGATTTCGAAGTTTTTATTGATTGTTTATTTTCACAAGAATTAAAGGAATAAAAATTTCGGAGGTACGAAAAATGACAGGAACAGTTAAATGGTTTAACTCAGAAAAAGGATTTGGATTTATCACTACAGAAGAAGGAAATGACGTTTTCGCTCACTTTTCTCAAATCAACAAAGAAGGATTCAAAACTTTAGAAGAAGGACAAAAAGTTAACTTTGAAGTTGTTAAAGGCGCTAAAGGTCCTCAAGCTGAGAACATTACAGTTATCTAATAATTAGACTTTTCAACCCTAGAGATTTATCTCTAGGGTTTTTAGTTTTTTGAACTAAAACATAATATTTTATTTTAACATAAAGTAAATAATGATGTATAATGTATTTAATAATAAAGCTACATTACTAAAGAATAGAAAGGAAGTTTTCTTTGATATTAATGATTGATAATTATGATTCTTTTACTTTCAACTTAGTTCAGTATTTGGAAGAATTGAAGGAAGAAGTTTTAGTATATAGAAATGATTCAATAGATTTAAAAGAGATAATAAATTTAAATCCTAGTATTATTGTTATTTCTCCAGGCCCTTGTACTCCAGAAGAAACAGGTATTTGTAAAAAAGTTATAGAAGAATTTAAAGGGAAAATCCCTATTTTAGGAATATGTTTGGGACATCAAACCATAGGTAAGGTTTTTGGAGCTAATATAATAAAAGCTAGAGAACCAGTTCATGGTAAAGTTCATTCTATTAAACATAGAAACATAGGTGTTTTTAAAGATTTAAAAAATCCTTTAAATGTTACTAGATATCATTCTTTAGTTATTGAAAAGGAAACTTTACCTAAATGTCTTGAGATAACAGCTGAAACAAATGATGGAGAAATTATGGGTATTAGTCATAAAAAATATATTATTGAAGGAGTTCAATTCCATCCAGAAGCCATTTTAACCGAATGTGGCATGGAAATTCTACATAACTTTTTAAAGCAAGCTATGGAAAAGAGGCATGGAAAATGAAGATAAAGATAAAGGAAATTGAAACTAAACTTACTAGTTTTCAATTATTTGAGATTTTTAAGAATGATGAATATGTTTTTTTCCTAGATAGTGGGATGGATCATGACAAATTAGGAAGGTACTCTTTTATAAGTTCAAATCCTCTTTTGGTGTTTAAAAGCAAAGGAAATGAAATAAAAATTACTAAAAAAGATCAGGAAAATATTTTTTTTGAAAATCCTTTTGAAAAATTGAAAGAAATTTTAAAAAAATATACATTATCATATAAAACACCATTTCCTTTTATTGGGGGAGTGGTTGGTTATTTTGGATATGATATGTATCACCATTTAGAAAATATTAATACCACAGCTATTGATGATATGAATATTCCAGATTGTGTATTAGGTGTTTATGATGGAGTCATTATAGTGGATCATTTGGAAAATAAAGTATTTATTGCAGCACTAGGTATGGAAGAAGATTGTGACAAAGTGTTAGATACAATTAATAATCGAATAAATATAAATACTGATAAAATAATGAAGGAAACTCAAAGTATTATTGATAAAGGCTTAACTGAAGAAATATATTTACAATCTAATTTGAATAAAAAAGATTATATCACGTGCTTAAAGAAAGTTAAAAATTATATTGAAGAAGGAGATGTATATCAAGTTAACTTAACTCAAAGATTTCAATGCCATATAAATGAAACCTCTTTTGACATATATAAAAGATTAAGAAAAATCAATCCTGCCCCATTTGCTAGCTATTTTGATTTTAAAGAAGGGCAAATTGTTAGCAGTTCTCCTGAACGATTTATTAAAATACAAGATAAAGTAATAGAAACTAGACCAATAAAGGGAACTATTCCTCGAGGAAAGACCCAAGAGGAAGATAATAAAAACAAAGAGATATTATTAAATAGTGAAAAAGATAAGGCTGAATTGTTAATGATAGTTGATTTAGAAAGAAATGATTTAGGTAAGATATGTAAAACGGGTACGGTAAAAGTTACTGAGCTATTTCACTTAGAAAAATACGCAACAGTGTATCATCTTGTTTCTACAATTAAAGGAGAAATAAAAGATGAGTATGATGTGGTTGATTGTTTAAAAGCAACTTTTCCAGGAGGATCAATTACAGGAGCACCTAAAATAAGAGCTATGGAAATTATAGATGAAATAGAACCAAATACTAGAAATATATACACGGGGTCTATTGGGTATATTGGTTTTAATGGAGATGTAGATCTTAATATTGTTATTAGAACAATAGTGTGTAAAGGTAATAAAGCTAGTTTTGGAGTAGGTGGAGGTATAGTTTGGGATTCTGATAGTGAGTTAGAGTATGAAGAAAGCCTTCATAAAGCCAAAGCTTTAATAAAAACACTTAATGGTGGTGAGTAAGATGTTCTTATCTTTGAATGGTGAATTAATTGAAGAAAAAGATATGAAAATATTTCCATTAGGAGAAGATTTCATGTATGGATATGGATTATTTGAAACTGTTAAAATCCAAAATAATAAAACAATATTTATGAAGGAACATGTAAAAAGACTTTTAAAAGGATGCATTATTTTGGATTTGGATATTGAGTGGAATTATAATGATATTGAGAATTTTGCCTCAGAACTTATAAAAAGAAATGGTGTAATTAATGGTGCATTAAAAATAATATACTGTAAAAATATTAAGGGTAATAATTTAATTATAATCTGGAAAGATATAGTTTACAATAGAGAATGTTATGAGAAGGGTTTTAAATTGTGTTTTTGTGATTATAAAAAAAATCCTTACTCTCCACTTGTATATTTAAAAACTAATAATTATTTAGATAATATTTTTAATAAAAAGAGAATTCAAGCAAAAGGGTATGATGAAGGAATTTTTTTAAATGTGAATAATAAAGTTTGTGAGGGAACTTTCACAAATATATTTTTTGTGAAAAATAGTATTATTTATACTCCATCTAGAGAGTGCGGTTTACTAGAAGGGATTATTAGAGAAAAAGTTATTAATTTAGCTAGAGAACTTAGAATAGAATTAATAATTAAAGAAATTGAGGGAAATGACTTGCTATCAGCAGACGAAATTTTTATCACAAATTCTTTGATGGAAATTATGCCAGTTTCAAGGTTGGAAAATAAAGAATTGTCTTTAAAAATTAATTATATCACCAAAACGCTGATGAAAAATTTGGAGGATTAAAATGAGGGAATATATAAGTAGAGATAATAAAGGTAAAAATTTAAAATGTGGTGACTTCACCCTGAAATTAGGTGAAAAAACTCATATTATGGGTATTCTAAATGTAACTCCTGATTCTTTTTCTGATGGAGGGAAATATGAAGCGCTAGAAGATATTCTTAAACAAGGAAAGCAAATGATAGAAGAAGGAGCCTCTATTATCGACATAGGAGGGGAATCCACAAGACCCGGCGCAGAAGAAGTTACTATAGAAGAAGAATTGAATCGAGTAGTTCCAGCGGTGAAAAAATTATTAAAAGAAGTAGCTGTACCTATTTCTGTGGATACTTATAAGTGGCAAGTGGCTGAAAAAGTTTTAGAATTAGGTGCTCATATTATCAATGATATATGGGGACTTCAAAAGGATGAAAGAATGGCTAAGGTAGTTGCTAAGTACAAAGTTCCGGTAGTTATTATGCATAATAAAAACGGTAATGAATATAGAAATGATATTATGGAGGAAATAAAAGAATTTTTTAGAGTATCCATAGATATCGCTTTATCTGCAGGAATTGAAAAAGATAAAATAATTTTAGACCCAGGTATAGGTTTTGGAAAAACTCCAGAACAAAATATTCTGGTTATGAGTAGGTTGAATGAATTGAATGAATTAGGATTTCCAGTTCTTTTAGGAACATCAAGAAAATCTATGATAGGCAAAATTTTAGATTTAGAGGCATCAGAAAGAGTTGAAGGAACTGTAAGTACATCAGTAATTGGGGTTATGCTAGGGGCTGATATTATAAGAGTTCATGATGTAAAAGAAAATTATAGGGCTGTAAAAGTGGCGGATACTATAGTGAGAGGAGCAAAGCCGTGGATAGAATATTAATGAAAAATTTGGGTTTTTTCGGTTATCATGGAGCGTTGAAGGAAGAAAATGTCCTTGGACAAAAATTCTTTGTGGACATAGAATTATATGTTGACTTACAAAAGGCGGGAAAATCTGATTCTGTTGTAGATACAGTTCACTACGGACAGGTTTATGAATTAGTTAAAAATATTGTAGAAAATGAAAGATTTAGCTTGATTGAAGCATTAGGAGAAAGTATTGCTCAAAATGTTATTGATAAATTTGATTTAGTAGAAGAAATAAGAGTTGTTATAAAAAAACCTGAAGCTCCTGTAAGAGGTATATTTGATTATTTTGGTGTAGATATAAGGAGAAAAAAATATGAGTAAAGCATATTTAAGCTTAGGTGGAAATGTTGGAGATAAAAGAAAAAATATTATTGAGGCAATGGAATTTCTTAATAAACACAAAGAAATTCAGGTAACCCAAGTATCTTCTTACTATGAAACTGAACCAGTAGGATATACTGAACAGGAATGGTTTTTGAATGTTGCAGTAGAGATAAAAACAACTTTGATGCCTATAGATTTATTAGATTATTGCAATTATGTTGAAAAAGAGTTGAAAAGGGAGAGAATTATAAGGTGGGGGCCAAGAACAATTGATATAGATATTTTATTATATGAAGAGTTTTCTTCTCAAAGCGAAAAATTAACTGTTCCTCATAAAAGTATGTTTGAAAGAGCTTTTGTTATGATTCCTTTATATGAAATAAACCCAGATTTAATAATAAATCAGGCTAAAATTAAAGATATAGTTGATAATCTTAATGACAAACAGGTTAGAAAAATTAAGTAGGAGTATTTTACTATGGACAGAATAAATAAAATTCTTAGAAATGAACAATTTAATATGTTTATAAACAAAAATATGATTGCAGAAAAAGACAGAGTTTTTTGCCACCATGATTTAAATCACTTGCTAGATGTGGCTAGAATTGCTTATATTATGTCTTTAGAAGAAAATCTAGACATAGCCAAAGACTTAATCTATGCAACGGCTTTGCTACATGATATAGGGCGTTGGAAAGAGTACGAGTCTGGTGAGGATCATGCAGTGATTAGTTCTGATTTATGTGAAGAGATACTTTGTAAAGAAAATTTCACAAAACAAGAGATAAAGTTGATAAAAAATGCTATTAAAAATCACAGGATTAGGGATAATCATGAATCTAAACTCAGCAAAATAATTTATGAAAGTGATAAAGCTAGTCGATTTTGTTTCGATTGTAAGGGGAAGTTGTTATGCAAGAGATTTCTTAAGGGTGAAAAATTTGAATTTACATATTAACAAGGCAATAAAAAAGTAAATAAATAAAAATGTGGACGCCCTTTGTCCACATTTTTATTACTTTTGAATTTTGATAGTCTCACTATCGTTTATTAAACAGTAAGCACAAGTTTCATCTGTGTTAAAATAAATATTTACGGATTTCATATCTTTGATTCTTTTCCCTGTGTTTTTCCACTGTTCTTTTAATTCAAGAATTATTTCATTAGTAGAAATTTTTTTGTCGCCACTTTCGATGTAAAAATTAATTGATTTCAAAAGTAAAACCCCCTTTTTTTAACTTTAATATACTAATAATATATATAATAATGAATGAATTGTCAAAGTAATTATGCAATTTTGGTTAAAATTAGCAAATTAATCATTGGCTAAGATTAATTTATCATAGAATGATTTCTATAAAAAGAAATTATTTACTAAAATGCGTAGTAAATAATTTCTTTAATACCATTTTTATGAATAAAATTAAAGCAAATTTAAACAAAATAATAACAATGTCGAAAAAAGATGAAAAGTGTTGAATTAAATGATATAATAAATACTGTATTAATTTTAAGGAGTGATTTGGTGAAAAAAAGATTAGCAGCTACAGTTTTGACAGCATGTATACTATTATCAAATATTTCTTCAGTGGTAGTTTATGGCGAAACTTTACAGGAATTACTGGAAAAACAAAATGAAGAATTAAATGTTTCTAAAAATCAATTAAGTGATGCACAGAAAATCGTAGAAGAAATAAATTCAAAAATTGAAGAGATGGATTATGAGATTGAAAATACTTTATATGAGATAACAGAAGTTCAAGAAAAAATTAAAGACATAGAAATATCAATAGAAAATGCAACAATGGACATAGAAAAGGCTGAGAATGAAATGGAGGCAGAAAAGGAATTATATGATTCTAGAATGGCTGCATTATACATTAACGGAAATACGGGATATTTAGAAATTTTAATGGGTTCTGAAAATTTAAGTGATTTATTTAAAAGAATTGAAATAATAAGAACCATTACTGAATTAGACAATGAAATAATTGAAAGCTTAAATGAGAAAAAAGCTGAGATTGAAAAAAGTAAACAAGCTATGGAAAAAGAGAATTCTAATTTTTCTTTAGCTATGAAAAATTATACAGATAAAATGGACAAGCTTAAATTAGATCAAGAAGAACAACAGCAATATATAAATGAGGCAAAAGAACAAGCAACAGCTTATGCAAATGCAGTAAACGAAGATAAAGAAGCTATTGAAGAAACTGAACAACTTATAGAAGCAGCTAGAGTAAAAACTCCAGAGTATACACCTTCAAGAGGAAGCGTAGATATTTCTTCTAATGCTTTAGTTGCTTATGCTTCTAATTTTCTTGGAAGACCATATGTTTGGGGAGCCACTGGACCAAGTAGTTTTGATTGTTCTGGTTTAACTCAGTATGTAATGGCTCATTTTGGAATTTCTATACCACGAGTATCAAGAGACCAAGCTAAAGCTGGATCTTATGTAGAAAAATCTGATTTACAACCAGGAGATTTGGTATTTTTTGCTAAAGCAGGAAAAGCAGTTCATCATGTAGGTATTTATGTGGGCAATAATTCTTATATACATGCTCCTCAAACGGGGGATGTTGTAAAAATATCCACTTTATCTAGCAGATCAGATTACTATACAGCAAGAAGATTCAATTAATTGACATTGCCAAAGTTCTTTAAATAGTTTATAATCTTTCCAAATAAGTTAAAGCAATTTAATTTGTTTTGCTTATTAAAAACAATATTTTAGGGGGATTATTATGGAAAAGAACAATGGACAAAGAGAGGTATTTTCCTCAAAGTTTGCCGTAATAGCTGCGGCAGCAGGGTTGGCAATTGGGTTGGGTAATATATGGAAATTTCCTTATATTACAGGTATTTATGGTGGGGCAGCATTTATACTTGTTTATTTAATTTGTATAGTATTAATAGGTTTGCCAGTTATGTTAGCGGAATTTGTAATTGGACGTAGAGCTAGAAAAAATGCAGTAGCATCCTTTCAAGAATTATCTCCTAATACTCCTTGGTATTTAACAGGTGCATTTGGCTTAGTTACAGGGTATATTATTTTATCTTTTTATGGAGTAATCGCTGGATGGACGTTGCATTATGTATTTCTTGCTATTACAAATGGATTTAAAAATCAATCACCAGAACAATTAAATAATATTTTTACAACTTTAATAACTAATCCGTGGCAACCAGTAGCGTGGCAATTAATATTCATGGTTTTAACTGCAGGAGTAATTCTAGGTGGAGTTAAAGATGGCATAGAAAAGTATGCTAAAATATTAATGCCTTTATTGTTGATAATTATAATAATTTTAGATATTAGAGCCATTACATTACCAGGTGCTAAAGAAGGATTGGAATTTTTATTTAAACCAGATTTTTCTAAATTAAATGCTACTGCAATTATGTCAGCTTTAGGGCATGCATTCTTTTCTCTTTCTTTAGGAATGGCAGCAATGGTTACTTATGGCTCATATATTGGCAAAAAAGAAAATCTTGGAATTACAACATTACAAGTAACTTTAGCAGATACGGTAATAGCCTTATTAGCTGGATTGGCTATTTTTCCGGCAGTTTTTGCATTTGGGGTTGAGCCAACTTCAGGACCAGGATTAGTATTTCTTACTCTTCCTAATGTTTTTAATAAAATGCCAGCAGGGTACTTTTTCGGAATTTTATTCTTTGTTTTATTAGCAGTAGCTGCACTAACTTCTTCAATATCTCTTTTAGAAGTTGTTGTTGCATACTTCAATGAGAACTTGAAAATGTCAAGAAAGAAAGCTACTTTGGTTGCTGCATCAACAATAGCTTTGTTAGGTTCTTTTGAATCCTTAACTTACAGCATTATAAAGTTTGATCTTCCTTTATTTAAAGGAGGAAAGTGGCATTCCTTTGCTTTGTTAGATTGGATGATTGAAATTTCTGACCTTATGTTACCAATAGGTGGTTTCTTTATAGCAATATTTGTAGGATTTGTAATGAAAGATAATGACGTAAAAGATGAAATAAGCAATTCAGGAGAAATAGAAGTAGCATGGTATAGTGCATTTAAAGTTTTTATTAGATGGGTTGCACCAGTTGCTATTATAGCAACTTTTATAAATATGATATTTGGATTGGTTTAATAATTTTTAAATAATTTAAATAAAAATTAATATTTATATTGAAGATAATAAAAGTATATAAAAAAACAACCCAATTGATTCTTAATTAGGTTGTTTTTTAAAGCAATAGAATTGGATTATAGGAAATAACAATTATCATAAGATAAAAATTGTTATTTTATTTTGTTAATGGTATAATAAAATAGTAACTATAATTAAAATAATTAACTTATAGTTAAAAATATACCTAGGAGGTTTTAATTATGAATACATATAAGTGTTCAGTATGTGGTTATGTTTACGAAAGTGAAGAAATATATGATAAATGTCCAGTTTGTGGAGCACCTAGAGATAAAATGATGGAATTAGACCAGGAAGCAAAAGATAAAGTTTATAACTCAGATGTGACTAACGACATACACATGGATATTATAACTTTAGCAGCTAGTTTAATTGAGTTGTGCGAAGATGGAATTGAAGAAAATTTGGACCCTACTTGTGTTAGGGCGTTTGAGATATCCAAAAATTTAGCATGGCAAATAAAACAAGTTTCAAAAGCAGAATTAGAAAAACATGTACAAAAAGGTAAATGGTAATTAAAATAATTTAATGAGTTTTATTAGATAAATCAAATTAAACGGATAAAGAGTAAGGTTATTTAAGGTAAATAGCTTTATTCTTTTATTTTATATTTGATTAGTTTAAATTTATTTTGACATTTTTTTTTTATTGTGATATCTTATTTTTAGACCACGGAAAGATTTAAGCATAGTATTTGCTAACTTTTGGTGGTTTAATTATGTTAGAATACTTTAGTCATTAATATAGGTATCCCAATTCAACTATTAATTCATACATGCTTTAAAAATTCTAAAATATAGAGTTTTTGCAATAAGTATTAATTAAGTTTCACATTGTGAGCCCTATAAAATATTACAAATAAAGGTGAGGTTATTATGAATCCTAAGAAATTAAATTATAAAATGCCACCAGAATGGGAAGAACATGAAAGAACGTTTATGTCTTGGCCAGTAAAAGATTCAATGTGTTATCCAGAGGATTATGAATTTGTTTGTGAGAATTATTATAAAGAACTTGCAAAAGTGATAAGTGAATTTGAAAAAGTAACTGTGATAGTAAATAATGGTGAGAAAACAAAAGTAAAATCTATTATAAATAATGAAAAGGTTGATTTTTTAGAAATAGACCACAATGATGCTTGGTTAAGAGATAATGGTCCTACATTTGTGAAAGATAGTGAAGGAAAAGTAGCGGGTGTAAATTGGGAATTTAATGCTTGGGGAGGAAAATATACTCCTTGGGATTTAGATAACAAAGTAGCTCCGGCTATTCTTGAAAATTTAGGGATAGATATATTTAATGCTCCTATTGTTATGGAAGGTGGTTCTATACATGTTGATGGTGAGGGAACTGTAATTACTACAGAAGAGTGTTTGCTTAACAAAACAAGAAATCCTCATTTGAATAAAGATGGAATTGAAGATTATCTAAAAGAATATTTAAATGTTGAAAAAGTAATCTGGTTAAAAAAAGGCTTGTTTGGAGATGAAACGGATGGGCATGTAGACAATATAGCATGTTTTGCCGCTCCTGGAAAGATTATAATTCAAGTTTGTGAAGATACTGAGGATGAAAATTATAAGATAGCAGAGGAAAATTTAACTATACTAGAAAATTCTCTTGATGCTAAAGGAAGAAAATTTGAAATAATTAAAATTCCTCAACCTCCTAAGAAATACTATGATGAAAATAGACTAACTTTGAGTTATTTGAATTTTTACTTTGTAAACAAGGGTATTATATTACCGGTTTTTGGTGGAGATGCTAGTGAAACAGATAAAAAAGCAGAAGAAATATTGATAAATACTTTTCCTGATAGAAAAATCCGAAAAATCAATGGAATGACTATTATAAAAGAAGGCGGAAATGTTCATTGTACAACACAGCAAATGCCTAAAATTGGATAGAATACTGTGAGATTTAACAATTATATTATAAATTAACTAGTTCGAAAAAAATAGAAATTAAAGAAAAGGGGATTAGAATGAGAAAAGTTACGGTTGCTGCCACTCAAATGAGTTGCTCTTTAAATATTGATGATAATATATTGAAGGCTGAAAAGTTAGTGAGAAAAGCAGCAAGCCAAGGTGCGCAAATAATATTACTACAAGAATTATTTGAAACTCCTTATTTTTGTCAAAAGGAGAAAGCTGAGTATTATAGATTTGCTACTGAGTTAGAGAACAACAAAGCAATAAATCATTTTAAGAATATTGCAAAAGAACTTAAGGTTGTTCTTCCAATCAGTTTTTACGAAAAAAGTAATTTAGCTTTATTTAATTCTATAGCGATAATTGATGCAGATGGAGAAGTGATTGGTAAATACAGGAAGAGTCATATTCCAGATGGTCCAGGGTACGAAGAAAAATTTTATTTCAATCCAGGAGATACTGGATTCAAAGTTTGGAATACTAAGTTTGGTAAAATTGGAGTGGGTATTTGTTGGGATCAATGGTTTCCAGAAGCAGCTAGGTGTATGGCACTGATGGGAGCAGAATTGATTTTTTATCCAACAGCTATTGGGTCAGAACCAGAAGATTCATCTGTAGATTCCAAAGAACATTGGCAAAATTGTATGTTGGGTCATGCAGCTTGCAACCTAGTTCCAGTTATTGCATCCAATAGAGTGGGAGTAGAAGAAGATGATAAGTCAAAGATTACTTTCTATGGGTCATCTTTTATTGCAGGTCCTACAGGGAAAATAATAAAAGAAGCGGATAGAGAGGAAGAAACTATAATTTTAACTGAGTTTGATTTAGATGCTTTAGAAGAACAAAGGTTAGAATGGGGTATATTTAGAGATAGACGTCCTGAATTGTATAATACAATAGCAACTTATGATGGTAAAATAACATAAAAAGCCTCCTTATGGAGGATTTTTATGTTAGAATTCTTACTTTCATTATTCTATTCTTATCAATATTTTCAATTTTTAAAGTAACATTATTATAGAAAATCTCTTCATGTAGTTCAGGCAGTCTACCTAAATTACCGATTATAAAACCGCCGATGGTATCATATTCTGAAGATTCTATAGAGGTACCTAATAAATCATTTGTTTCTTCGATTTTTAAACTTCCAGATACAATGAATTCATCTTCTTTCACAATAAAAATATCATCTTCATCATTATCATATTCATCTGGAATATCTCCTACAATTTCTTCAACAACGTCCTCTAAGGTTATAATTCCAACTGTTCCACCATATTCATCTAAAACTATAGCAATATGATTTCTTTCTTTTTTCATTTCTCGAAATAAATCTGTTATTTTTATAAATTCAAAGGTAAAAAAAGGTTTTCTGATATATTTACTTAAAGAAAAATCATCTATAGTGCCATAAAGCATAACTAAATCTTTTACGTTTAATATACCTATAATATCATCAACAGTGTCATTATAAATGGGTATTCTTGAAAATTGCTCATTTTTGATGAAAGTTAGAACGTCTGGAAATTGAGTATTCATTTCCATAGCAGCAATATCAACACGTTGAACCATTATATCTTTAACTTGTAATTCTCCGAAGTCAAAAACGTTGTGAATCATTTCTTTTTCTTCAATCTCTAAGACACCTTCTTCTTCACTTACATCAACCATTGTTCTTAACTCTGCTTCTGTAATAAAGGGTTGATTTCTATTAATTTTTCCGCCTAATAGAACTATTATTTTATTGGCTATAAAAGTTGATATAAAAACAATGGGTTTGAAAATAATTATCAAAAATCCAATGAAACCTGCAACTTTTAATGAAACTTTTTCAGAATTTTGTGCAGCTAATGATTTAGGGGTGATTTCGCCAAATATTAAAACCAAAACTGTCATTATTAAAGTGGATAAGCCAACACCGCTAACTCCAAAAAACTTAATTGCAAGGGCAGTGGCTAAAGAAGAAGCACCAATATTCACAATATTGTTTCCTACTAGAATTGTTGCTAATAATTTACTTGGATTTTGTAAAAGGTTATTAACTTTATCTGCATCTTTAACTCCAGATTCAACCATATGTCTTATTCTAATTTTGCTTAATGTCATTAAAGCAGTTTCAGATGCGGAGAAAAATGAGGACAAAAACAAGAGAACTATCAAAATTATTAATTGCACCGTACTACCTGGTACCAAAAAAACCACACTCCCGAATTAAATTATTTTTATAAACTATGTTTATAGTACATTTTACCATAGAAAACAAGTTCACATTAGTATAAATTATTTTATATTTTACCATAATAGACTATCATGAGAAAATATTTCAATCATACTTTTAAATATTAGTATTAGCTGAGAATTAATAAGTATTCTAATTTAATAATGCAAATTATATAAAAATTATATAGTGAATTTAATTGGAATTAATTTCATATTAAAAAAATCATAAATATATCATAAATCATAATAAAAATCATTAAAAAAGTCTTAATAATATAGAGTTTCATGGTATAATAAATATATTAATGGGTACAAGGGGGAGTTTTCTTGAAAAAAAGGATATTTACAATTATTTTGACTATTAGTATATTATTTTCTACAAATTCTTATATAGATGTTGTTGCTGATACATTACAAAAACAATTAGAGCAACAAAACAAAGATTTAAAAGAAACACAGAGCAATTTAAGTGACGCCCAAAGTTTGGTAAATAAAATTAATTCTAAAATAGAAATGTTAGATTATCAAATTGAAACAACTATGTATGAAATTGAGGATTTAAATACAAAAATAACAGAAACAGAAAAAAATATTAAGAATGCAGAAGATAAAATAGTGGAAACAGAAAATGAAATTGATGAAGAAATAAAGTTATATAATGATAGAATGGTAGCTATGTATATTAGTGGAAATTCAGGCTACTTAGGAGTTTTATTAGGAGCTGAAAATTTAAATGATTTATACTCTAAAGTACAAACTATTATAACTTTAACAAATTTGGACAAAGAAATTATTTCATCCTTAACGGAAAAAATAAAGGAAATAGAAGAAGCTAAGATATTACTACAAAATGAAAAAGAACAATTAGCAGCAGATAAAATTGAAGTAAATAACAAGATGAGCAAATTGACAGCTGACCAAGAAGAACAGAAAGGTTACATAGTGGAGGCAAGAGCGCAAGTTTCTTTGTATGAAAGTGAATTTAGTGAGAATAAAGATAAAATAAATGAAACAATGGATTTAATTGAATTAGCTAAGGCAAAAGCTAAAGAGGAAGAAGAAAAGAAAAAAGCAGAGGAAACAGCTAGAATTGAAGCAGAAAAAAAGGCTGCGGAAGCTAAGGCACTTGCGGAAGCGCAGAAATCAACATCAGAAAAAACATCAACAAATACTTCCAGTGGATCAACAAATGAAGTGGAAAAAGAAACCGTAGCTGCTTCAACTACACCAAGTATATCTTCTAATGCTATAGTGGCATATGCTTCAAATTTTTTGGGGCGTGATTATGTTTGGGGAGCTACTGGGCCTAATTATTTTGATTGCTCGGGTTTAACACAATATGTTTATAAGCATTTTGGAATTAATATTCCAAGGGTTTCAAGAGATCAAGCACGTGCAGGTACATATGTAGCAAAAACAGATTTACAAGCGGGTGATTTAGTGTTCTTTGCTTATTCAAATGGAGTAGTTCATCATGTAGGTATATACATAGGTAATGATTCTTTTATTCATGCTCCACAAACTGGTGATGTGGTTAAAATTTCATTATTATCATCAAGAAGCGATTATTATACTGCAAGAAGATATAAATAAAAAAGAGCAACTTTTCTAAAAAGGAAAGTTGCTCTTTTTTAAATATTATCATATGATTTAGATTATTTTATATTTTTATGGTACAATAGGTAAGCATCTAAAATAATTTTATATTTGCTGCAAGAGTATAATAAATAAGTCATTTTATAATGTTTAAAGGAATATTATAAAATTTGATGATATTTATGGTGAAAAATTTAGGTTGGTTAAATATAGTGAATGGTATATATAAGAGGAGTGATAAAATGGAAGCATATTTTGATAATAGTGCAACAACAAAACCATATGAAGTTGTTATAGAGGCTGTAGTTGATGCTATGAGGAATAATTATGGAAATACGTCATCTGCTCATAAATTGGGAATGAAAGCTGAACAAGAATTAAGTGAGAGTAGAGAAAAGATTGCTAAAACGCTTAGTTGTTCGAAAGATGAAATAGTTTTTACCTCTGGAGGGACTGAAGCAAATAATTTTTCGGTAAAAGGATTTCTTAGAGAAGGAGCCCATATAATTACTGATGAAATAGAACATCCAAGTGTGCTTAAAACATTTCAACAATTAGAAAAAGAGGGTTACAGGGTAACTTATTTGAAAGTGGATGAAAAAGGTTTTATTGATTTAAATGAATTAAAAGAAAGTATTTGTAATGATACAGTGCTTTTGAGTATAATGCATGTTAATAATGAAATTGGAACTATTCAAAACATAGAAGAAATAGGTGGGATTCTTAAAAGCAAAAGTAAAAAAGCTAAATTTCATGTAGATGCTGTTCAAAGTTATGGTAAATTAAATATTGATGTAAAAAAAGCTAATATTGATATGCTTTCAGTTAGTGGACATAAAATTCATGGACCTAAAGGTGTAGGCTTTGTTTATGTAAGAAAAGGATTGATACCTAAATCTTTTATGATAGGTGGTTCCCATGAAAGAAAATTGAGAGCTGGAACTATAAACCTTCCAGGAATTGTAGGCTTGGCAGTTGCTAGTGAAAAAATATGTCAGGATATATCAAATAATTATAAAAAAATTAGTGAACTTCAAAAATATTTTATAGATAAATTGTCTAGTTTTGAGCATATTAAGATTAATAGTAGTATTGGTGAGGAATTTTCTCCTTATATAGTAAGTGTTTCTTTTATTGGGGTTAGGGGTGAAGTTTTAATTCATTTATTAGAAGAAGAAAATATTTATGTGTCTACTGGTTCTGCTTGTTCTTCTAAAAATAAAGCTGTGAGCCACGTATTGGAGAGTATAGGATTGAATTCAAAGGAAATTGAAGGAACAATAAGATTTAGCTTTAATAGTGAAAATACAAAAGATGAAGTGGATTATGTCATGGAAATATTGAAAAAAAGTTTAGAATTTTTAAGGAGAGTATAATATGAGAAAGTTATTGTTAGTAAAAATTGCATCTGAAATATTTTTAAAGGGTTTGAATAGAAATAAATTTGAAAAAAAATTGAAAGATAATATAAAAGCAGTTTTAAAAGGAATGGATTATGAAATAGTAGAAGATATGGGGCGTTGGTTTATTTATTCAGAAGATGTGGAAAGCTTAATTGGAAAAGTTAAGAAAGTTTTTGGGGTGTCACAGTTATGTATAGTATATGAAGTTGAGGCTGATATGGACCAAATAGGAAAGTTGGCAGTGGATTTAGCTTTAAAAGATGGAGGAAAAACATTTAAAATAGAAGGAAATAGAGCAAATAAAACATTCCCATTAAATTCAATGGAACTAAGTAGAGATATTGGTGCTTATGTTTTAGATAATCTACCAGAAATAAAGGTAGATGTACATAATCCGGAATGTAGAGTTTATGTAGAAATAAGAAAGAAAGCTTATGTTTATTCGGAAAGAATAAAAGCTATTGGGGGATTGCCTTATGGCATTAATGGGAGTACAATGCTTATGCTTTCAGGAGGAATAGATTCACCAGTAGCAGGGTATTTAATGGCTAGAAGAGGGGTAGAGTTAAAATGTCTTTATTTCCATAGTCATCCATATACAAGTGAAAGAGCGAAAGAAAAAGTTAAAGAATTAGCAAAAATTTTAAAAGGATATACAGGAAAATTAACTCTTTTTGTTGCACCTTTTACGGATATACAACTTTCTATAAAAGAAAAATGCAGAGAAGATGAACTCACAATTTTAATGAGAAGATTTATGATGAGGGTATCTTGTGCCGTAGCTAAAAAGTATAATATTGATTCTGTATCCACAGGAGAAAGTATTGGCCAAGTGGCTAGTCAAACAATGGAAGGACTTATTGTAAGTAATGATGTGGCGGATAGGCCAGTATTTAGACCGCTGATTGCAATGGATAAAGAGGATATTATGGCTATTTCAAGAGAAATTGATACTTATGAAACATCTATTTTACCTTATGAAGATTGTTGTACGATTTTCTTGCCAAAACATCCTAAAACAAAACCACGTTTAGAGAATATAAGAAAAGAAGAAGCTTTATTAGATATTGATAAATTGGTTGAAGAATGTGTTAATGGAATAGAAATGTATAAAGAATTTTAAATAAAACTTAAATTAAGAAATGTATAGAAACCAAGCAAAGATTACATTGGGTCTATACATTTTCTTTGTTTTAAAATACTTTATCCTCAACTAAATCTCCGCCGTTAAATGTGTAATCAAATTCGGAAGTTGATATATCATTTGTTACAATGGGATCAGTAAAAGGGTCAGGTAGAATTATACAATCATTTAAAGAGCAAGATAAAATAGTTTGAGGTGAAGCGTTTAAATAATTTCTTTCTTTAGGTCCATATATAAAATCATTAGATTTATTTAGTTTTTTCATAAAATCACTCCTTTAAATTAGTAGTAAAGTAATAATAACATATAAAACATTAAAAGTAAACAATAATTATCAAAGAATAATGATTATTGAACAACTAAAAATTTATCGCTATAAGTTAACTATAAAAAAATATGGTATAATTAATGGGTAATTTATAAAAAATCTATGAAATTATATAATAATTTTTATTTAATTTACTATCAATAGGAGGAAAAAATGAGTATTTATAGTTTGTTATTTCAATTTTTGATTTACGGATATGTTGGTTGGATATGGGAATCTTCTTATGTTTCTTTTAAGCAAAAGAAGGTTATTAATAGAGGATTTTTACATGGGCCTATTATACCTATTTATGCTTGCTCAATAATCACTATTTTGTTGTCAGTAGAATCTATTCAATCATTGTTGCCAACTATAAATTGGATTAGAATTATAACGTGTATTATTTATATAGGTTTTGTATGTACTTTGTGGGAATATACTGTTTCTTATTTATTGGAAATGATTTTTAGTACTAGATGGTGGGATTATAGTGGTCGTAGATATAATTTAAATGGTCGTGTAGCTTTAGGAATTTCATTTGGATGGAGTATAGGTGGTTTTTTAATATGGTATTTTATCAACCCTCTGGTAGAAAAACTTATAAAAATTATACCTTACGAAATAGGGTCAACAGTTTTAGGTATAGTTTACGGGGCTTTAATAATTGATATACTTTTAACGGTTAAAGAGCTTATTTCATTGAGAAAAGCAATGGTTAAGTTACATATGATTTCTAAAGAGTTATCTGGTAAAGTTGTTTATAGTATAGAATCACTATCAGGAGAAATAGAAATCCGAAAAGAACAGATTAAAGAGACTTTAGAACAAAAAAGAGGAGAATTTTCTGAAGCGTTTGAGGGTCGTAAAGAGGCTTTTAAGGATAGTGTTGGAAGTAATAAAGAAAAAGTCATTGAGCAAATTATTTATTTGAAGGGAAAAAGTGGTGTTAAATTAACAGAAACTCAAAATGTTCTTTTGAGACGTTTCAATGGGGAATTGGAAAGAACAGTTCATTACTCTAGATTTTTTAAAGTCTATCCAAAAGCTGAATCTAAGAAATTTGAAAATTTAATTGAAGTTTTACGTGTTAAAAGAAGAAAAGAACTTTAATCAAATTATTAAAAATAAATGTATTTAATTAGCTCACAGAAACTAAAGTTCTGTGAGCTAATTAATGTTTTGTTAAACCTAATTATAAACAGGTATTTCAAAAGAAGGTTTAGCACCAGTTACGTTATCAAATAGATATTTTATATTTTTTATTTGTTTATATGCCCATCCAATATCTGTGCTATATTGATGCCAACTCACATTCACATTATATCTCATTTTATATAAGGTGTTTTGTTTGTATTTTGTGCTGTTAATATAACTACTTCCAATATAAGATGCTCCACCTAATAAAGCTTCTTCAACTGAAAACCAACCTTTTTGATAAGCAAATTCAGAACCTAATTTATCAGGATCACTATCATAAGCCCCCACAGCAAAAAGATTGTACACTATTCTAGGAACAACGGCTTGTCCATTGACAGAAGTAACTAAGACTCCTTTGGCTAGGATAGATTTTCCGTGGGCTGTTTCAAGTAAACTATGAGATAATAAGTAAAGCGGGTTTATGTTTGCTGTTTTAGCAGCAGTTAGAAAAATTTGGCCTTTGCCTTCTAAAACACCTTTTCCTTTAAGTAAATTGTCTAAATCACTTGATAAAACACCTTCCATATAACGTAAATCAAGAAACATATATTTCCCGTAATCATCCAAAAAGTTTTTTGGATTCATATAATATGAGATTATATTTGAAGTTGCATTAAGCCAGATGATACCTTTGTCATGGTCTTGTACAGGAGCACCATTTGAGTATTCATTTGAGACTATTTCATCCAAGGTTTTATTATAATTTGTAAAAGTGTAACTTTCATTAAGAGAAGGATTTTCAGTTATATCTTTATCTAATACATTAAAATAGCTTGTGGTGAAGTTATCGTAATCAGTATGAACACTAGTATGTTTTCCAGTGTCATTAGAATTTTTTATATACACTAATACTCTATATTTTCCATTTGATAGGCCTTCATTAATAGATATAGCATAAGTGCTTGTACCCTTTATTGAAGGAGAAAAGCCTTTTGTTATCTCTGTATAATTAGGTGTACCATATTTATAAGTTGCATCAAAGATGTCATTAGAGTATTTATAGATAAAAACTCTATATTGAACATAATCTTCAGAATTTGAATTTATAAGTATATCAATTTTCTGGTTTTTGATGATTGGTTGCTGCGAATATTTAATAGTTTTAATATTAGGGAAGCTAGAAAAATTGGAGCTGTCTTCGTATTTACCTTTAGTTGTAAATTTCATTACCAATGGATTGCCTAATGCTTTACCAGTAACAGACTTCAAATTATTAGAGATAGTTACATAGTATTCCTTTAAAGGACTATAACTATCTATTGGGGGATCTACAATTAACGTTTTTTTGTTTTTGCTTAAAGAAATATTTACTGGAACTGTTAGGTTGTTGTTGTCAGTGACTTTTACAGATTCGGCATTTATGGAATTGAAATCAACTTCAGAGTCAAAATTAATTGACCAAGATTTTAGTGTGGAAATACTTTTGTGTTCCTCAAAGATAGAAAAACTATTTACTTGTTTAATGGTCAATGGTGAGATAAACAAAATCAATAACAATATTGATATTATTTTAATATGATTAAAAATTTTATTCATTAAAATACACCCCCTACTGTAAAGTGTACATAATTTTTAGATAGACTTCAATGGTAATTCATAGCAATAGATTTAAATAGAAACCTGAATTTAAAATAATCTGTATTAATTTTACTTATAATAGGTAAAATATTAATAGTGTTTTTTTAGATTGAGGAGGAAACAGGATGGATAATAATTTTGTTAAAATAATACCACTAGGTGGATTAGGGGAAATAGGTAAAAATATTACGGTAATTGAATATTTAAATGAAATTGTAGTAATTGATTGTGGAATAGCTTTTCCAGATGAAGAAATGTATGGGGTAGACTTAGTTATTTCGGATATTGATTATTTGAAAAGAAATAAAGAAAAAATAAAAGGAATTTATCTTACTCATGGACATGAAGACCATATAGGTGGTATTCCTTATATACTAAAAGAAATTAATGTTCCAATTTATGGAACAAAATTGACAATTGGATTAATTGAAAATAAATTAAGAGAGCATGATATGCTTTCTAGTAGTAAATTAAATATCATATCAGCTGAAGAAATTGTTCAGCTAGAAAATTTGAAAATAGAGTTTATTAGAGTGACACATAGTATAGCGGATTCTTGTGCAATAGCTATTCATACTCCAGTGGGGGTTTTGTTACATACTGGAGATTTTAAAATTGATTATACACCAATAGACGGGAAAATTATGAATTTAGAACGTTTTTCAACTTTGGGTAAAAATGGAGTTCTTTTATTAATGGCGGATAGTACAAATGTAGAAAGGGAAGGGCATACTATTTCAGAAAAAAGTATAGGTGAAGCATTGAATAGGATTTTTTCTGGTGCTGTGGGAAGAGTAATAGTGGCAACCTTTGCTTCTAATATTCATAGAATGCAACAAATAGTTGATGCATCTATAAAATATAAAAGAAAGGTTGTTTTTAGTGGCAGAAGTATGGAAAATGTATCCAAAGTTGCCATGGAGTTAGGCTATCTTCATATACCAAATGAATTTTTAATAAGTTTGGATGACATGCAAACTTATTCTAATCATGAAATAACTATAATAACTACGGGAAGTCAAGGAGAACCTATGGCGGCGCTGGCTAGAATTGCTTTTTCAAGTCATAGAAAAATACGAATTGAATCAGATGATTTATTTATTATTTCGGCATCTCCAATACCAGGAAATGAAAAACTTATTTCAAGAGTGATAAATCAGCTATTTCGAAAGGGTATAGATGTGATTTATGAAGATCTAGAAGAAGTACATGTTTCTGGGCATGCATATAAAGAGGAACTTAAACTTATACATACATTGGTGCATCCTAAGTATTTTATGCCAGTGCATGGAGAATATAGACACTTAGTACATCATAGCCAATTAGCACAAAATTTAGGCATGAAAAAAGAAAATATCTTTATTGGAGATATTGGAAAAATTTTATCTGTAAGTGAAAATCACGCTGAATTTTGTGGCAGTGTAAAATCAGGTTCAATTTTTGTGGATGGTTTGGGAATAGGAGATGTAGGAAACATAGTTCTACGAGATAGAAAACATTTAGCACAAGATGGGATGGTTACAATTGTAGTTACTATAGAGAGAGAATCTTATTCAATTATTGCGGGCCCTGATATTATAACTAGGGGATTTATCTTTGTGAAAGAATCGGAAGAACTAATTAGAGAAGTGAAAGTAATAGTTAATGAAGAATTACAAAGGTGTTTAGATAAAAAAATCATAGAGTGGTGTGTATTAAAGTCAAATATTAAAAAATCCACAGAAAGATATTTGTTTGATAAAACAAAAAGAAGACCTATAATACTTCCGGTAATAATGGAAATTTGATTATTCCCTGAACAGTAAAATTTTTAGCCTCAAAGTAAGTTTATCCTAATATTTTAGAGGCTCCTCTTTAGCTTAAGAATAATTAATATTAAATTCTAAAAAAACTTCTTTCCCTAAATGAAAATAATTGATAGAATAAGTATTATAATATTTATTTAAATTATGCTTATTTTTAGTGTTAAATTAAACACATAATTAGGTATAAAAGTAAAAATAAAAACGAATCATCAGTTGTAATGAAGGGGATAGTATGGATATAAAATACGGTTGTGAAGAAATATATGAAAATATTTATTGGGTAGGATCCTATGATAAGTTGAATGGACTTCACTGTAATCCTTATTTAATTATTGATGGGGATGAGGCTATATTAATTGATCCGGGGTCTGTGATTGATTTTGAAATTGTTTATAAAAATGTTACTAGTTTGATTGATATAGAAAAATTGAAATATATAGTATTAAGCCATCAAGACCCAGATATTTGTTCTAGTACTCCTTTGTTTGAAAAAAAGGGAGTAAACGCAAAAATAATTACTCATTGGAGAACAGGCACTATAGCGGATCATTATGGAATAAAATCTAAAAAATATATAGTTAATGAAAATAGATATGAAATAACATTAAAGTCAGGCAGGAAATTAAAGTTTATACCAACTCCATATTTACATTTTCCAGGAGCTATTGTTACCTATGATGCTGAAAGTAAAATTCTTTTTAGCTCTGATTTGTTTGGAGCAATATCAACTAAATGGAGTTTATATGCGGATGAGAGTTATATGGAAGTTATGAAAACTTTTCATGAACACTATATGCCAGGTAATCAAATTTTAAGACCTGTTATGGAAGTGTTTCTAAAAATGGATATTTCAATGATTGCTTCCCAACATGGGTCAATAATTAAAGAAAATGTTAAGAATTATATAATGGAATTAAGAGACCTTCAGTGTGGTGTTTTGTTAAATCCAATTAAGAAAGAACTTATGAAAAGTGGGGGGTACACTTTTTTGTGTAACAAAATATTGGATAGGTTGAAAGCAACTTTTAAAGAAAAAGATATACTAAAATGTTTTGAGGGCACAGATATAGAATTAAACAAAGACACATTAAATATTACCAATTTCTATTGTACAGAGTTGGAACTTTGGGAAAATTTTTTTGAAATTATTTATACAATAAAAGGAGCTAGGTGGATAACAGTTATCCAACCTATGGTCACAAATTTGATAATTGAGTATGAAACTGTGATGCCAGAAATTTTCAGATCAAAAATGATGGAATCAGAGAATTTATTGATAGAATTAAGGGATAAAAATAAAAAATTAACTGATAGGATAAGTCAGTTAAATAAAAATATTAAGGAAACAAGTGATAGTATTATGAAATGTCCTATCACTAATTTTTATAATGAAGAATTTTTCGCGGGATATTTAAGTAAGGAATTGAATATATTAGTGCAAGAAAAATTTAAAAGTAAGAGAGCACTTTTATATATTGATATTGATAATATTAATAAAATAAATAATATTTATGGTAATGCCATTGGTGATGAAACTATAAAAAATCTAGCATATATTTTAAATTCTATGAAAGAAGAAACACATCTAATTTTCAAACGAAAGGCGCCAGGATTTGCTTATTTTATAACCGGAATCAGTAAGAGTGAAGCTATTGAATTGGCTGAGACTATTAGAAATAAAGTTGAAAAGTCAGAAATATTTATCGAAAGTATTACAGTTTCTATCGGATTGATTAGTTTTGATGAGATATATGATGGTTTTGAGGAAAATAAGGAAAAATTGTTAAAAGAAATTATGAAGGCTACTCAATATAGATTAATTGCAGCCAAAAGATTAGGTATGAATATGGTGGTAGGAAACTCTGATTTTAAAAATTACAAAGAAACAATAGGAAAGATACTTATTGTTGATAAAGACTATACGAATATGGATGTATTGAAAACCGCTTTTAAATATGAAAATTTCCACGTTTTAACTGCAGAAAATGGGTATGAGGCATTGAAAGTTATTGAAAAAGAATCTCCGGACTTAATCATATCGGAGATAATGCTACCTAAAATGGAGGGTTTTATATTAAGAGAAAAAATGATTGAAGATTCAAAAGAAAAAAGCATTCCCTTTATTGTTATGTCTCATCAAAAAAATGAAGATTCTGTAATAAGAGCTATGGCCCTGGAAGTTGATTATTATTTTCAAAAACCTTTTTTGTTATCGGAAATGATTGGGGTGGTAAAGAAAATAATCAAAGGGGTGACAGTTAATGGGAATAACGATTGATTTAGTATTGGTATTGATTTTTATAATAATGACAATGAATATACTTTTGCTAGTAGAAATTTTAATAAATAAAGTGAAAATCAACGAAAATGAAATTGATAATAAAAAAACTACTAGATTTTTATTAGATAATTATATTAAGAAATTTTTTAATAATAAAGAAAATAATAAAGAAAATAATAAAGAAAATAATAAAGAAAATAATAAAGAAAATAATAAAGAAAATAATAAAAGTAAGTTTAAAGTTAATGATAAAAGACTTCTACAAGAATATTTAGCTATAAAGCAGAATTTTCTTTTTAACAAAAATATTCATGAAGATATTAATAAACTAATTGATAATAATAGATTTAATATACTTTTGAAAAAAAACATATCTTCATTTTTTAAGTTTAAAAGAATTCAAGCGGCAGTTTACTTAGGGTATATTGAAAATAAAGATAGTATCAAGTTGTTAAAAAAATCATTAAAAAAAGAGAAGGATTACGTAGTTAAATTGTATATAGTATTTTCACTTTGCAAATTAAAAGATGAAAAATCTATATATAGAATAGTTGATTCTTTGATTGGGGCGCCAGAATGGTATAAAAAAAGAGTTAATGTATTGGTATCGGAATTTGGACAAAAGTTTTATAAATATTTTGAAGAATTAAAGGTAAGAAAAGAAGTAGAAATTAAGGAATTGCTATTTTATTTTTCATCAGTATATGTAGCGGAAGATTTAAAACTGTTTTTAATTGAAAATGTTAACTTTTTAACCTCTGAAAGAAATGAAGATAATTATAATGATGAAGTATTAATAGTTCAAGCAGTACAAGCTCTTAGTGTATTTCATTATAAGGAGTTAAATAATGATATATATCTTAACAGCAAAAATTTAGATGTGAGAAAAATAGCAATTAAATCATTAGCTAAGGAAAAGAATGAAGAAAACTTAATGAAACTTATTAAGTTATTAGATGATAAGCAGGTTGAAAAAACTGTAGTGGAAGCAATAAACGAAATGGTTAATGCGGAAAGAAGATATATAAATCTTTTAGTTAATTTATATAACGAAACATCTAAAATATCTACAAAGAAAGGAATTGCAGTTTGTTTATCTTATAATGTGGATTATTTATTATTAAAACTTCTATCTAATGATATAAAGATATTTAAAGGAATTATAAAGGAAATTATAATTGAAGATAGGAATAGTAGTATTATAACTTTTTTAAATAAAAATAAAAATATGGAATTAGAAAATGAAATTATTGCATTGGTTAAAAGTGCAGGTGAGATAAATTCAAATATTTACAATGAGTATTGCATGTATTTAGATGAAAGACTACTAAATAAGCTTAAGAAAGAAAAATATTGTGGTGTTGGTGAAGGGAAACCACAGAAAACAGAAAAAGCTAAGGTTAAATTACTATCTTTTTTATTAATTATTTCTATATTGATATTTCCTATAATTTATATTATAAGGCATTATGATATTATTTTCTCTACTTCTATTGTTTATCAATTAAAGATATATATAATTGATTTTAACTACTATTTAATATATTATTCAATTATAATAAATGTAATTTATTTTGTTCTCTTATTATTATCTTTTGTTGGTGTATCTAAGCAAATGAAATATTGGAATATTAAGAAATTGGTTTTTTTATTTAAGAAAAACATGCTTCCTACAATTTCTATTATAGCACCAGCTTATAATGAAGAAATGACTATTATAGAAAGTGTTAATTCTTTGCTAAACTTGACTTATCCTGATTACGAATTGATTGTAGTAAATGATGGTTCAAAAGACGAAACTCTTAACACATTAATAAATTATTTTAAATTAGAAAAAAAAGACTACATTGTGGACTACAAAATCAAAACAAAACCAGTTTTGGCAGTTTATAAAAATAAGTCTTATCCAAAACTTACTGTAGTTGATAAAATAAATGGAGGAAAAGCAGATACTTTAAATACAGGTATAAATTTATCTGTTAAAGAGTATTTTTGTGGAATAGATGCGGATTCACTGTTAGAACCGGATGCTTTATTAAAAATAAGTTCTTTGGTTATTGATGAAGGAAAAGAAAATGTTGCGCTAGGTGGAAATATATTTCCCATCAATGGATGCAATGTGGATAAAGGGCATATAACTAATGTGAAAATGCCAAATTCGGCGCTGGGTAAATTCCAAATGATAGAATATTTAAGAGCCTTTATGGCAGGAAGAATAGGGTGGGCGGAAGTAAATAGCTTACTTATTATTTCGGGTGCTTTTGGAGTGTTCAAGAAAAATAGAGTTATAGAAATTGGAGGATACTTGACTAGTAGCGGTAAATTTAATAAAGATACTGTTGGTGAAGATATGGAGCTAGTGGTGAGACTAGCAAAGTATATGAGAGAAAATAATTTGAAATATAAAATTAATTATAGTTTTAATGCAAATTGTTGGACAGAAGTTCCAGAAAATTTAAAAGTTCTTCATCATCAAAGGGATAGATGGCATAGAGGATTAATAGATATTTTGACATTTCATAAAAAAATGATGTTTAATCCAAAATACGGAAGAGTTGGGATGGTTTCGATGCCATATTTCTTTATTTTTGAAATGATGGGCCCTTTAGTAGAAATTCAAGGATATGTGATGGTTATACTTGCGGCAATTTTAGGGCTTTTAAATATAAAAATAGCTCTCTTACTTTTTTTATCCACGGTTTTGATGGGAGTTTTTATTTCAATTGCATCAATTCTTATTGCAGAAAAAAATATAAATTATATAAGTACAAAAGAACTTTTTATCTTAATTGCTTACTCTATTATTGAGAATTTTGGTTTTAGACAATTAGCAAGTATGTGGAGATTATCTGGTTATATAAGTTCACTTAGAAAACCAAAAGGTTGGGGCAAGATGGAAAGAAAAGGCTTTTTTTCAGAAAACAAAGTAGATAAAGGTATTTAGGTAAGATAAATTTACTGAAAAAACTTATGACTTGAAAAGGTGAGTGTCTTGATGGAAGAAAAAAAAACTTATCATGAAATTTCAGAAAAGGTATATTGGATTGGTAGTTCATCAACAGTTAAAGGGCTATATTGTAATTCATATTTAGTTATTGATGAAGAAGAAGCTGTTTTGATAGATCCAGGTCCAGCAATATTTTTTGAAGATATGTATAATAATATTATTGAATTGATTTCTATTGACAAAATAAAATATATAGTGATAAGCCATGAATCAATAGATGTTTGTGCTAGTATTCCTTTACTTGAAAAAAAGGGGGTAAATGCAAAAATCGCCACTCACTGGAGAACCGCTACTTTAATCGATTTTTATGGAATTAATTTAAAACATTATATAGTAAATGAAAATAAGTATGAATTAAAAATGAAATCTGGGAGAAAATTTAAGTTTATTCATACTCCTTATTTAAATTCAGCAGGTTCAATTTCAACCTATGATACAAAAACATATACATTATTTAGTGGAGAAATGTTCGGGGGAATATCAAAAAAATGGAGTTTATATGCTCCCCAAAATTATATTTACAATATAAAAACTTATCATGAGCATTATACACCTAGTAATGAAATTATAAGATTTTCATTGGAAAAAATATCATTATTAGAAATTTATTATATAGCACCACAACATGGTTCTATTATCATTGATAAAATTGGTTACTATATTGATGAATTAAAAAGATTACAATGTGGAATTTATAGCAGTCCAATAAAAAGAGGTTTATCTAATTATGGTGGGTATGTGGCTTTACTAAACGAAATTATAAAAAGATATGAAGGGGTTTTTGGTAAAGATGAAGTATTAAAAGTATTCAATGAGTCTCATATGAATATTGATGATGAAACTATGAATATTAATGAATTTAATGTTAGCGGGGAACAATTATGGGAATTATTTTTTCAAACTGTATATAGGAAAAAAGGCATTAGGTGGATAACTTTAATAGATCCACTTATAGTGAAATTGACCAAAGAATTTGGGGTAAAAAATCCAAAAATTTTAGTAGACTTTTATGAAATTGAAGAGTATAAAGAAAAAATTCAAAAGGATAAAGATAAAATTATCATGGATGAAAAGATTAGAATATGTATTGATAGTATGAGCGAAAAGAGAATAAGATGTCCAATAACTGGATTTTTTAATGAAAATGTGTTTTACAAATATTTAAATTATGATTTAGAAACGATGATAGCAAAAGAAAATCAAAATGCATTCCTTATTTATTTAGATATTGATGATATAAATAAAATCAATATTAAGCATGGTAGCAATATTGGGGATGAAAGTATAAAAAACTTAGCCTATCTTCTTTCAGAAATAAAAAGTGAAAAACATATAATTTTTAAAAGAAAATCACCAGGATTTGCTTATTATGGAACTGATTTAGAAAAAGGTGAGGTAGTTGAGCTAGCTGAAAATATTCGCAATAAAGTAGAAAGTTCAGAGAGTTTTATAGAAAAAATTACGGTTTCTATTGGGGTTGCAACTTTTAATGAAATATATGTAGAAAAAAAACAAAAATTAGAAGATTTAATTGAAATTTTTACTTCAATAGTAGAATTTAGAATGAATATTTCAAAGAAATCAGGAATGAATAAAGTTGTAAGTGAATCTAATATAGCAGCTATTAGAGATTCAAAGGGTAAAATCCTTATTGCGGATAATGATGCAATAAATCTTAGTATTCTTAATAAAAGTTTAATCAATGAAGGTTTTGAAATTTTAAATGCTTTAGATGGAAAAGAAGCTTTGAAAATTATAGAAGATAATAATCCAGACTTAATCATTTGTGAGATAATGATACCAAAATTGGATGGTTTAACATTAAAAGAACAGTTAAATAAGAATACAAAGTTTAAATCCACCCCATTTATGGTAATGTCTCATAATAAACATAATAATTTAGTAGTAAGAGCAATGGGTTTGGAAGTAGATTATTATTTTGAAAAACCATTATTATTAGCAGAGATAGTTGGAATGGTAAAAAAAATTTTTAAAGGAGCTAGGTCTAATGATAGGTAGCATTGATTTCATTTTACCACTAATAATAGCATACTTAATACTTTTTGTGCTGCTTATGTTATCTTTTTCCATTAACAGGATGAAGAATTTAATAAGAAATACTAAGAAAAACAGTAATATAGAATTTTTAATAGATACTTTTGTAGAAAAAAAAATTACTGTACAGCAAAAAGAAAAATATTTAAAAGTTTACAATAAAAACCTTGTTGAAGATTATTCAGAATTACGAGAAGTCTATGACCTTCCTGTTGAAACAAAGAAAGAAATAAGTATCTATTTTAAATCAAATAAATTATATACAAGACAAATAAAAAATCTTAAATCTATTTTTAAATATAAAAGGATTTCAGCAGCAATATACTTAGGGCATACTGAAGATAATGAGATTGGGAAAATTTTAAAAGGAGCATTTATCAAGGAAAAAGATTATAAAGTAAAATTATACATAGCTTCTTCTTTATGTCAAATAAATTATAGGGCAGCTATTTACATTATGACCGAATCAGTAATTGGTGCACCAATTTGGTATAGAAATAAAATTAAAGTATTAATATCAGAGTTTGGAAATGAGTTTTTATATGTAATTCATAAATACTATAATAGAGAAGAAATAGAAATAAAAGAGGTATTATTTTATTTTGGAAGTTTGTACTATAGTGAAGATTTGAAGAAGTATTTATTGAAAAACATCGATATTTTAATTAATGATAAAAACCAAGGGTATAATGAATATTTATTAGAAGAAGCTTTAAGTAATGTTCTACAATTTTACAACGAAGAATTTGAAGAGGATAAGTACTATTTAAGTGAAAATAAACTTATTAGAAAATACTTGCTTAAATCTTTGGCAAAAGAAAACTCTAGAGATAATGTACTAAAATTAATTAATTTATTTAATGGAACTGATATGGATGCTGGAATAAGTAATGCTATTAATAGTATGATAACAGGAGATAAAAGTTATTTGAAATTTCTTATAGGAAAATTCTATGAGGAAGAAAATATAGCTGTAAAAAATGGTATATGTAGTGTAATGGCTAATCACATTGAATATTTATTGCTAAAACTTTTATCCTATGAAAAAAAACAAATTTCCCAAATTATTAAAAATATTATGATATTAAATTATAATAGTGCAATTATTGCTTTTATGAATAAAAATATAAATTTAGAGTTAGAAAATGAAATTATTTTTATTCTGGAAGAAGCACTTCTGGAAAATAAAGAAGTTTTTAAAGAATATTATTATTATCTAGATAGTAGAATTTTAAACAAAATAAACTATAATTATGAGATGTTAAATAACAAACAAGGAATAAAAGAGCAAAACAAGGAAGTGCTACTATACTTACTGCTTATTCTTACAGTGTTAATGTTCCCAATTGTATTTTTTATTAAATACTTTGATGTTTTGAAAGATAAAAGTTATATTGAGCATTTAAAGCAATATATTTTTGATTTTAATTATTATTTGATTTTTTATACGGCTATGATAAATACAGTTTACATGATTTTATTGATTTTCTCTTATATTGGTATAAGAAAACAAATGCGGAATTGGAAATCGAAAAAGAAAACATTTTTATTTAAGAAACAAATTATTCCGAAAATTTCAATAATTGCTCCAGCTTACAATGAACAAGCAACTATTATTGACAGTGTAACCTCTTTATTGAATTTAACTTACCCTGAGTATGAATTAATAGTAGTAAATGATGGGTCTAAGGATGATACTCTGAATATATTAATTCAAAATTTTAAACTCCATAAAGTTGATTATCTGGTGGAAACCAAAATATCAACAAAACCAGTATTTGGTATATACTTAAATAAAGATATTCCAAAACTAATAGTTGTAGATAAAAAGAACGGTGGGAAGGCAGATACTTTAAATGTAGGGATAAATATATCAAGTATGGATTATTTTTGTGGTATTGATGCGGATTCATTGTTAGAACACGGATCCTTACTTAAAATAGCTTCAATGCTAACAGAAAGTAATGACGAAGTTATAGCAGTAGGAGGGAATGTATTTCCTATAAATGGATGCGAAGTAGATAATGGACATATTAATTCAATTAACTTACCTAAAACTATATTAGGTCGGATTCAAATGATTGAGTATTTGAGAGCTTTTATGGTAGGGAGAATTGGTTGGGCATATATTAATAGCTTACTTATTATATCTGGAGCTTTTGGAGTATTTAAGAAAGATAGAGTAATAGAAGTTGGAGGATATTTAACTAAAAATGGTATTTATAGCAAGGATACTGTGGGCGAAGATATGGAATTAGTGGTTAGATTATCTAAATATATGAGGGAGAAAAAATTAAAGTATAAGATTGATTTTTGTTTCAATGCTAATTGTTGGACGGAAGTGCCTGAGCAATACAAAAGTTTAAAAACCCAAAGAAATAGATGGCATAGAGGTTTAATTGAAATTATGCTATTTCATAAAGATATGATTTTCAATCCTAAGTTTGGTAGGATAGGAATGATAACCATGCCATATTTTTTTATATTTGAAATGGCGGGGCCGTTAATAGAAATTCAAGGTTATATTATGATTCTTTTAGCCGCTTTTTTAGGCTTGTTGAATAGCCAAATTTTGATTTTATTGTTCACGGTGACAGTGTTTCAAGGAATAATTTTATCCATGTTTTCCTTGATATTTAGTGAAAAAGAGTTGAGTTATTTTAAGTTAAAGGAGTTTGTTATTTTAGCTTTTTATTGTATAATTGAAAATTTAGGATTTAGGCAAATTTCTTCCGTATGGAGATTTTATGCTTATATAGATTCTTTGAAGAAGAAAAACACATGGGGTAAAATAGAAAGAAAAGGTTTCGGGTCAAATTGAAAAGTGAGTAGGTGATAATATTGAATAACAAACAAGTATTAATTATATTGAGAGTGGTTTTTGTTTTAATTATATTTTCTATAATTACAATTATTATTTATCCTTTTTGGAGGTGGAATAAAGTCCCTGAAAAGTTTATAGAGGCGGTTATTATAGATAAAACAGTTCCTTACGATGACTATAGAGAGCACAAAGGATTAATTTGGTTATTAAATCATAATAAAATAGATAATATAAAAACAAAGAAACCTTTTTCCTATGAGAAAGATTATTATGGATTTTATCCAGAAGATAAAAATAATTTTGAAACAGTTGAATATGAAAAGGGTGTAAATACTCCTAAAATGATTTATCTGGCTGATACTTACGGGGTGTACTATGATGATTATTCTACTGAAGAATTAAAAGGGGAAAGGTCACAAATAATTTATGGAGGATTTAAGCAAGAGGAACTTGATGAAGTTAAGAATAGTTTGAGGGATGGTAATCTTATAATAGGTGAATTTAATACAATGGCATCTCCAACTAATGATGAAGAAAGAGAACAGATTGAAGAAATTTTTGGAGTTAATTGGAAAGGATGGATTGGAAGATATTATAATGATATGACCAATGGAATAGAAATCCCCAATTGGATAATAGAGAATTATGAAAATCAGTACAAGTTGAAATGGAATTTTAATGGACCTGGATTTATTTTTATTTCTAAGGAAGATAAAGTGGTTGTTTTGGAAAAAGATAAACACATAGGTAAAAAAAATTTAACTTTAGAATTTAATGATGAATATAAAAATGAATTTGGTATTGATGATAGAATACCCTATTATTATTGGTTTGAAATACTAGAACCAGAAAAAAATGCTGAAGTTTTAGCTAATTATACATTGGATGTTAATGATGAAGGAAAGAAAATTTTAAATGATATAGGTATAAATATAACCTTCCCAGCTGTTATAAGAAATAATAAATATATTTATAAATCTTATTATTTTGCGGGAGATTTTGCTGATAATAATAAAGTGAGTGGTATAAGTAAAATATATGGTATCAAATCAATAAAAAGATTATTTAGCTTAGATGTTAAAGGAGATACAGAAGCTTTTTATTGGAAATGCTATGTGCCTATGATGGATAAAATTCTATTGGACCTATTTGATGAAAGTGAAAAGATAAAACCAAAAGAATTAGAAGTTAAAAAAATAGAAGATTTTAAAGTTTCAGCCATGGTAGGAAAAACTGAAATTCAAATATTGAAGAATGGACAATGGAATGATTTATTGATTAAAGGCGTAAATATGGGTATAGCAAAGCCGGGATATTTCCCAGGTGAAGCGGCTATAACAAAAGAAGAATATCTAAGATGGTTCAATTATATAGGAGAAATGAATGCAAATTCTATTAGGATATATACTATTCACCCTCCAGCCTTCTATGAAGCTTTCTATGAATATAATCAAAAGGCTAAAAATCCATTATACTTGTTTCATGGGGTATGGGCAGAGGAAGAAAATCTTTTATCTACTCAAAACGCTTTTGATGAAAGTAATACTGAAAAATTTCAGAAAGCCATTAAAGACACTATTGATATAATAAATGGTAATGCAAACATAGAAAAAGTTACAGGGCATGCGGGTGGCATATATAAGTATGATATATCTCAGTATGTTATAGGGTGGATCATAGGAATAGAATGGGATCCGGAAATGGTAATGAACACTAATGAAAAAAACCAAGATAAAGTAAATTTTAATGGAGAATACATATATTCTAAAGATGCATCCCCTTTTGAAATATGGTTAGCTGAAAATATGGAATTCACATTGAAATATGAATACGAAAATTATAAATGGCAAAGGCCTATGAGTTTTACAAATTGGGTAACTACTGACTTGTTAGAACATCCATCTGAACCTTCAGTTGAAGAAGACATGGTAGAAGTAAATCCAAATCATATTTATTCAACAGAAAAAAATTATGCAGGTGTTTTTGCTTCTTATCATATTTATCCTTACTATCCTGATTTCTTGAATTATGAAGAAAAGTATGTTAATTATATTGATAAAGATGGTGAGAATAGTAGTTATGCAGGATATATTAATGATTTAAAAAAAGCACACAACATGCCTATTTTGGTTGCAGAATTTGGAGTGCCAGCATCAAGAGGATTAACTCATGAAAATGTTAATAACTTAAATCAAGGATTTAATTCAGAAAAACAACAGGGAGAAAGTGATAGTAAGTTATTTAAAAACATTGTGGAGGAAGGTCTAGCTGGTGGAATGGTATTCTCATGGCAAGATGAATGGTTTAAAAGAACATGGAATACTATGGACTATGATAATCCTGATAGAAGACCATTTTGGTCAAATGATCAAACAAATGAGCAACAATTTGGGCTTTTAAGTTTTGACCCTGGAGAAAAGCTGCTTATAGGGATTGACGGAAAAAGCGAAGATTGGGAAAAAGCAAATATAAAGGCTGCATATGAAGACAACACAGAACCAGTGGAAAAATTTAATGATGGTTATGATGATGGAAGAACTATTAAGAATTTATATGTAACTAGTGATGCCAAGTATGTTTACTTGAAAATTAATTATAAAGACTTTGGTGGAGTGATTGATTGGACGAAGATGAATACCTTAGTTTTATTTAATACAAAAGGGAATCAGGGAAATACCAACATTCCATTAAATACGAAACTTAAAACAGAAGAAGGTAGTGAATTTATGCTTCATTTAAATGGAAAGGATAGCTCTAGAATTCTAGTTGATAAATATTATGACACTTTCTATTATGATTATGCAGAAGAGTTTCAGTTTATAGCTAAAGATCAGTCGGCTTCAGTAAAAGACAGCGGAATTTTCAATCCCATCAGATTAGCTACTAACAAAGAATTATTTATACCAGATCAAAACAAAATAATTCCTTTTGATGATTATGAAACTGGAAAATTATTATTTGGTAACGGTAATCCAGAAAGCAAAGAGTATAATTCTTTGTCAGATTTTTGTTATGATGAACAAAACAACACAATTGAAATTCGAATTCCTTGGGCTTTGCTTAACTTTAAAGACCCTAGTACAAAAGAAATTATGGGAGATATATGGAATGGCGGTATTGAAGGAAGTGAAATTGTTCAAGGATTTAATATTTCGGTTGTGACTTATAAGCCAGATGAAAATAGTAATGCTATTAATGGAAATGAAGATATAAATATAGCAGATTCTTTGCCAAAACCAGAAAAAGATATACTAAAAAGTCAACAAACTTATTTTTATACATGGGAAAATTGGGAATTGCCAATAACACATGAAAGATTAAAACAATCCTATTATATAATGAAAGAAATATATGGAAAATATAATTGATAATAAGTGAAACTTTCATTTGAAAGTAAAAAAATACCACATTATGTATGTGGTATTTTTCATTAAATAAAGCATTATTTAGTTTTGAGATTCATCCAACCTGTAATTTCATGAATAGCAATACCGTTGAAAGATTTTGAAGAGCTAAAAAATTCTTTGACTTCTTCAATTTGTTTAATCATAGTAGCATAACTTTCTTTATTAAAGGTTATGAAATCTCCTTCTTCAGAAGGAAGGGTTTCAATTCCTATATGCACCTTTTTTTTGTAGTTATCTGCAAATTCAATTTCGTTTTGTGAGATCTCAATTATTTCATCAGAAACATTTCTATAGGCCATTAGTGTTGTTTCTTCTGAATTTTTTATTACAAACTCTGCTAAATTACCTTGGCCATATTTGTTATCATACTCAATTGAGTCAAACCAAAAGGGCATATCAAAACCAATATCTAAATTTAAAGAATGAGATTGTTCGGTAGAGTTCAATACAAAAGTTTGATAATTTAGAACTATTGAAGTCATATTGGTTTTCCAATTTTCTAGTAAATAGGGTTCCACATCTAGATGAATTCCTTGAAAAATTTCATCAATTGATGCGGATGATTGATATTCTTCAAGCCAATCAAAAAATAATTGATACTCACTTTTTTGAGGATAAATAAATTCAGGGCGTCCATCTAATGCATAAATAGAAACATCTAAATCTTTTGCAGATGAGATGAATTTTCTATAATATTCCTTGTCTAAGGTTTTATCTATCTGAAGATATAATACTGTTATTTTTTCCTCTTTCAAAAAATCAAGAATTAAATCCGGTTTCTTTTCAATTAAGGAAGTATCCCATAACCAAGTTGATAAAGTGTTTTGACTAATAGAAGTTGATTTATTAGTTGAGTATGAGCAGGAAACTAGAAATAATAGAGAAATAATCAAAAACATCAAGATGAAAAATATTCTTTTGTATTTAAGCATAATGTATACTCCTTTTAATCGATTTTTAATAAGGTGGTTTTATTAGTAGATAGTTGTATAATTATATTATAAATGAATTTGATTTCAAGGTAAAATTATTTTTAAATTAACACTAAAAAGGTAATAATAAAATTTGCTTTTTCATATAAATAATCAAGTCTTAATTGAGGAGGGTTTATTATGCCAGATAAAGGGAAAAGTAAAAGTGGGTCAACCAAGAAGAATGTTAAAAATGGAGATAAAAAAATAGAAAAGAAACAAGACAAAAAAACAAGTAAAGTAAAAAAATAAGAAATAAAGATAAAACAATATACAATTATACAGTAACATATAAAAATAAAAAGGGATGATTTCTTTAAAAAACAGAAATCATCCTTTTTTTATTTTTTCATATTTATCAATCCAGTAATATCATGTATGGACATGCCGTTGAAGGAGTTTGAAGAACTAAAAGTTGAAGTTACAAGATTTAATTGTTCATCCATATATGAATAGCTAGACCCGTAAAAACTTATAAATGAGCCTTCTTGGGAAGGAAGTGTTTCAATAGCTATATTTATCTTTTTATTATATTTATTTGCAAAAGCAACTTCACTTTTTGAGATTTCAATTATATCTTTAGCTATATTTCTATAAGCCATAACAGTGGTGGCGTCAGAATTTTTGATTACAAATTCTGCTAGATTGCCTTTTCCATGAATATTATTAAAACTAATTGAATCAAACCAAAATGGAATATCAAAACCAATAGGTAAATCTAAAAGTTCAGATTTATATTTTGAATCTAATATGAAGTTTTGATACTTTAATGATATAGATCTTGAGTTTTTACTCCAATTTTTAAGCAAGTAAGGTTCTACATCTAAATGGATTCCTTGAAATTCCTCTTTATCAAGTGCAGAAGATTGATAATTGGAAATCCAATCAAAAAATAACTGGTATTGTTTATTAGTTGGATTAATAAAAGTAGGACTACCATCTAAAGCGTATACGGAAATGTTTAAATCTGTTGCAGCAGAAATAAAACTTTTGTAATATTTAAGGTCAATTCTTTTGTTTATTTGAAGATATACTACTGAAATATTATTATCACTTAAAGATTTTAGGATAGATTCTTGAGAATTAACTATAAGTGAAGTATCCCATAGCCAAGTAGTTGTATTGTTTTTAGTGTTATATTCCTCAGAATATGCAAAAGAACTTAAGAATATTTGGAAAAAGAATATAAGAAAGAATGTAAAAAATATTTTTCTGTATTTTAACATAGTATCACTCCTTTTCAATTAAATAAAATCTATATTTTAGAATATAATTTTTGATTATAAGTATATTATAAAGGTACAAACAAAGTTTGTGAAGAGTTTTTTTGAATTTAATTAAAAAAAATATTAAACTTATCTCTTTAAAAAACATTGTAAATTTAATCTATTTTTTAGTGGCAATAATTTAAGCAACATATTTTTCTTCATATGAAAAATATGTTGCTTATGCTATAATAAAGAAAAATAAAAGAAAAATTTAAATTGGGGTTGGTATTTTGTTGAATGAACTTGATTTATCTAGAAAAATAGAAAAGAATAATTATAAAATAATTATGAATGATCTTGAAAAAAAACTAGAATTTCTTGTAAGAAAGGTTAAGGATTTAGGAATCCCTGTTATATTGGTATTTGAAGGATGGGGAGCATCGGGAAAGGGTACTTTGATAAATAAAGTTATTTTACCATTAGATCCTAGACTCTTTAAGGTTTATACAATAAATAATTTCAATGAAGAAGAAAAGTTAAGACCCTTTTTATGGACCTTTTGGACTAAAACACCCCAAGATGGTATGATATCAATATTTGATAAAAGTTGGTATAGAAAAGCCTTAGTTGAAAGAATGGATAATAGAATTGAGGGTGAAGAATTAAATAGTGTATTTAATGATATAAGAAGTTTTGAAAAACAATTAGCGGATGATGGAAACATTATTTTGAAATTTTATTTACATATAAGTAAAAAGGAACAAAAAAAAAGATTTAAGGATTTGGAAAAGAATGATTCAACCAAATGGCGAGTTACAGAAGCTGATTGGAAACACAATAAGGAATATGAAAAATATATTCCTATCATTGAAGAAATGATAGAAGAAACCAGTTTTGAATATGCACCGTGGACTGCTGTGGAGGCAACTGATAGTAATTTTGCAACAGTGAAAGTATTTTCAAAAATAATTGAAGTGTTAGAAGAAAAAATTAATTTCAAAGAAAGTAAAAATAAGAAAGATATAGAGTTTAATGCACAAGAAACAAATAAAGATAAAGTAAAAACGAGTTTATTGTCTAATATAGATTTAACTAAAAGCTTATCAAGAGAAGAGTATAAAGAACGATTGAAAATCTGTCAAAAAAAGATTAGAGAGTTAGAATATGAAATATACATGAAAAGGATTCCGGTAATTATTGCTTATGAAGGATGGGATGCAGCAGGAAAAGGCGGAAACATAAAAAGACTAACAGAAAGAATGGATCCTAGGGGATATGAAGTGGTTCCTATAGCGGCACCCTCTAAAGAAGAATTAGCACATCATTATCTTTGGAGATTTTGGAAAGAAGTTCCCAAAGGTGGACATATCACAATTTTTGATAGAACTTGGTATGGAAGAGTTTTGGTTGAAAGAATAGAGGCGTTATGTAGCCAAGAAGAATGGAAAAGAGCATATAAAGAAATAAATGAAATGGAAAAACAATTTTCGAATTTTGGAGCAGTAGTAGTGAAATTTTGGCTTCAAATTGATAAGGATGTACAATTAGAAAGATTTAGAGAAAGAGAAAACAATCCTGAAAAAAGATGGAAGATAACTGATGAGGATTGGAGAAACAGGGAAAAATATGATTTATACGAAGAAGCAATAAGTGAAATGTTAGTGAAAACAAATACAAAGTATGCCCCTTGGACAATAATTGAGTCAAATGATAAGTACTATGCTCGGATAAAAGCATTGAAGACAGTTATTAAAGCTTTAGAAGATAAATTGAATGAAAAGTAAAATTACATATATATACAAACTTAAGATGTAATTTAAAAATATTCAAAAATATAATCAAAAATATATTCAAAAATATATTCAAAAATTAAGCAAATAAAGATGGAAATAATTACTCAAAATATGTATAATTAAATATATGAATATTTATATTAATTATGTAACCTTTTCAGGTGTAGAATTTATAAATATATTGATTTTTAAGGTGGGCGATTAAATGACAGAAACTTTATTGTTGGCACTTTTAGTATGTAAAATAAAAGGATATAAATTAAAACCACTTTTTAAATCTTGGGCTTTTTATCCCATATTATTTATGGAATGCGTTTATATTATTTTAGAAATTTCCACCTTTATGGGGAATTATAGTTTTGTTAAATATGCAGGATTATTTAAATTGCTTTATCTTTATGCTTATCTAATATTAATAATAAAATATAAAAGATATTTTCAAGGTGCTTTTGGGGCAGTATTTATAATAATTGGATCTGCTTTAAATAAGCTTGTTATATATGCCAATAATGGCAAAATGCCTGTGTTCCCTAGTTTTTCTTATTATACAGGCTATGTGAAAAAAGGAATAACTAATTATAATGATGGGCTGCATATTTTTGGAGACAGTAGTGTGAAACTAAAATTTTTATCTGATATTTTTGATGTTGGATATTCGATTTTAAGCTTAGGCGATATTTTTATAAGATTTTTTGTTTTTATTGTGGTAGTAAGTACAATAAAAACATTGAATGAAACTTTATAACTTTTAAATATTGTCAAGTTTAAAGTTTAATATTAGTGAAAAAAAGCATATACTAAAATTGAAATGTTTTTAATATTTCAAACATGAGAAGAAGGGGTAATATAAGATGTTAAAATTGTCACCGGTGGAGTTTTTTTTTAGAGGTATCCCAGAGGGATTTATATTTATTTTTGCTGTCCTATTATTTTCAAACAGCAAAATAGAAAAGAATAAATATGTATTAACTAGTTTTAGTTATGCTACTGCGGTGTATTTTATTAGAACATTACCTATAAATTTTGGAGTTAATACAATAATTTCTATGATAGTGGCTATTGGATTGGTTGTGAAAATCAATAATACTAAAGTAATTGAAATTATTAAAAGTGTTTTTATAACAATTATAGTCGAATTTTTTTGCGAATGGATTAATATTTTTGTTGTTGAAAATATTATCGGGAAAAACTTGGATACAGTATTTGGTAATCCGGTTTCAAAAGTAATATATGGTGCACCATCACTAATGATTTTTATGGCTATTAATGGTGTTTTCTATATTGTATTGAAAGAAAAAGGTAAAAAAAATGATTAGAATGGATAGAATATCAAAAAATATAGCTATTAGGTTAACAAATGAATTAAGTTTAACAGAAGAAAATAGAGATATTGTTGAATATGGGGCGTTTATATTGGTTCAAACAATATTCTCTGTAATTATTGTTGTATTGATTAGTATTCCTTTTAAGGTGACTCAGGAAGTTATAATTCTGACAATAACCACTAGTGTGTTGAGAAAATATTCAGGGGGTGTTCATGCTAGTTCTCCGGGTATATGTACTTTTATTGGAACTTTAATTTGCATGAGCCAGGCATTGGTAATCAAGTATTTTCTTATGCCACAAATAACTTTGCAATTTATAATATGTATATCAATAATAATATTTATATGGGCATATTATTTTATTTTTAAACTAGCACCAGTAGATAGCCAATCTAAACCAATAAAAAAAGTTGAGAAACGTAAAAGATTAAAGAAAATTTCTTTTAGTATATTAAATATATATTTATCTTTGACCATTTTAAGTTATTTAGGTTATTATTTTACTTTAAATAAAAATTTATTAATATATTCGTGGTGTATTATATTAGGAGTACTATGGCAAGTGTTTACATTGACTAATCTTGGACACATTGCTGTAGGAAAAGTGGATAGGTTTTTTAGTTATTTGATAGCTTTAAAATATAAATAAATTAAGGGGGTAAACAATAATGAAATTCAAAAAAGCATTACCTAAATTTTTAGCAACAGTTTTTACAATATTAGCGGTATCATCTGCTTCATCAGCGTGCTATTTCTTTACTTACCAACCTCAAGAACCAAAATCATTAAGAGACTAATAAAATAAGGACGGATTTCCGCCCTTATTTTAATGACACTTACTTTCGGAAGAGGTTTTTTATGAGAAATTTGAAGAATTCAAGAAATAACCAAGTGCAAGACATAATTTCAGTTGTTAAGATAACATCATTATTATTTTCTATAATAGGATTTTTCACCTTTTTTTTCGAATCAAAATTATCAAATAAATATGCAATTACTACTTTGGCTTCATATTTAGTAACTATAACTATGGGCTTATTAGCGGTAGCATACTTATTTTGGGTGTTTTCTACTTCTAATAAAATAGATGTTAGGTACGAGTATATACTCAAAATATTCGATAGTAGTTTGTTTGTTATTTTTTTTATTGCAGTTATATGTGTAACAGGTTCATACCAAAGTAACTATAAATTTTTATTTTTATTTATTATAATAGCATCTACAATTGAATATGGAATGAGACATGGCATGATAGTAGCAATAACAGCTTCGAGCATAATATTGGCTATGGATTTGATTTTAGTACCAACTATTACAATTAATCAATATTTCCAAAATGATTTAGTTTTAGCAGGAGTATTTATTCTAACAGCTTGGCCACTAGGCTATTATGTTAAAATCGAAGGGGAACATATAAAAAGACTAGAAGATTTAATTAATGAAGATGGACTAACCGGTGTTTATAATCATAGATATTTTTATGAGGCTATGAAAGAAAAGTTCGCTATTGCAGAGAAAGAAAATGAATATCTTGCAATGGTATTTATAGATTTAGATTATTTTAAACATTATAATGATCTTAATGGACATCAAAAGGGAGATTTAGTTCTCAAAACAGTAGGAGGTATTCTTAAAGAAAGCGTTGGAGAAAAAGATATTGTAGCTAGGTATGGTGGAGAAGAGTTTGCAATTCTATTACCTAATAATTCAGAAATACAGGCAACAGAAGTTGGTGAAAGAATAAGAAAAAGTATTGAAAAAACGTATTTTCATGGAGAAGAAAATCAGCCAAATGGTAAAGTAACAGTGTCCATAGGAATTTCTGTTTATCCAGATAAAGCAAAAAGTGATATTGATTTAATTAAGAGTGCAGACGATGCTCTTTATAGAGCTAAATTTTTTAATAAAAATAGAGTGGAGATATATTCTTCAATTTTAGATGAATTAAAGAATGATATTGAAGAAGAACATATTGATTTAATAACCTCTATAAAAACTTTAATAAGTGTGATAAATGCAAAAGATAAATATACTTATGGACATGTGGAAAGAGTTGTTGCTTATAGCAGATTATTTGCAGAAGAATTATGTTTAAGTGAAGAGGATAAAAAAAATCTAGTTTATGGCGCTTATATGCATGATATTGGGAAAATAAATATTTCAAAAGAAATTTTAAATAAGAAAATGCCTTTAACAAAGGATGAATGGGAAATTTTAAAACAGCATTCTGAAAATGGTATAGAAATAATTAAACCGGTAAATTCTTTGCAAGAAATTGCTCCTTTAATTCTTCATCATCATGAGAGATATGACGGTATGGGATATCCAGATCAAATGAAAGGGGATAACATTCCATTCCTTGTAAGAGTGCTTACTATTGTAGATAGTTTTGATGCTATGACATCACACAGACCTTATAACAAAAGAAAAACTTACGATGAAGCCATTGAAGAGTTGAAAAGATGTAGTGGAACTCAATTTGATCCCATAATGACTAAAAAATTTATTGAGACAATCAAAAAAAATATGCATGAATTTCAACATTAACATTAATAATTTTGAACAATAATTCTGAAAACTGGAAAATATATTTCAATTAAAAACTTTTAACATAGCAAAAGTTTTTAATTGAAATATACTATCTTCTTGTTAAACTATTAATTCAGAGGATTAGTAAATAATTAAATTTCCGAAATACTCTTGAATAAATTTTAGAAATGATGTATAGTAAAAATGTAATCGCTAACACATGCTTGTAATTTAGCTTAATCTTATGATATAATTTTCAGAGGTTATTTTTTTTATTTCTCATGTGGAAGCGCTTACTGATTATTTAGGAGGACTGATATGACAATTACCATAAGTGACATTGCTAGAGTAGCTGGAGTTTCACAAGCAACAATATCTAGAGTTTTGAATGATTCAGGATATGTTAAGACTGAAACAAAAGAGAAAGTTTTAAAGGTCATTAAAGAATTGAATTACACACCTAATGCTATTGCAAGAAGCTTGTCAAGGAATAAAACAAATACTATTGGCGTAATAGTTCCAGACATAAATAATCCTTTTTTTGGGGAAGTTATAAAGGGAATTAGTGATGTGGTAGATGAGCATAATATGAATATGATTCTTTTTGATACTGATGAAAAATTAAATAAAGAAATTAAAGCTTTGAAGTTACTAAAAGAGCAAAGAATTCAGGGACTTATTATTGTACCTACTTCATCAGAAGATGAAATTAATAGTGAATATCTTCGTATAATTGAAAATTTAGGGACACCTATAGTTTTAGTTGATGGACATGTGAGCTATACCAATTTTGATGGAGTGTTTGTAGATAATATTAAAGGTGCTTTTGAAGGCACGGAAGCCTTTATTAAAGCAGGTCATAAAAAAATTGCTATAATAACTGGGAGAATGAACTCTAAACCAGCACAGGATAGGTTAGCAGGGTATGAAAAAGCATTAAATATGTACGATTTACCGTTAAAAAGTAAATATATTTTTAATGGGGATTATTTAATGGAAAAAGCCTATGAAATAACGAAGGAAATACTATCAATGGATGACCCAGCTACAGCAATTTTTGTTTCAAGTAACATGATGACTTTAGGTTGTTTGAAAGCTATTTTTGAAGAAAAATTAAGTATTCCAGAGGATGTTGCCATAGTAGGATTTGATAGAGTAGATGTATTAAATACTTTAGGGCTGAATATTAGCTATATCAATGGTCCTACAAGAGAAATGGGGAAAATAGGTATGGAAATGTTAATAGATGGATTAGAAAATAAAGAAAAAAAACATCTTAATAGAATAACGTTAATACCAGAATTGGTATTAAAAGGTTCGGAAAAATATGTAAAAAAGCAAAATAAATGATAAATATGGAAGCGATTCCATTATATAAAAAATATAATATAATTTAAGGGAGAGATTTTTATGAATTTAGCAAAATTTATAGATCATACAATATTGAAACCAGCAGCTACTGAAGAAGAAGTTTTGAAAATTTGTGACGAAGCTAAGACTTTCGGATTTGCTTCAGTATGCGTAAATCCTTTTTATACTTCAATTGTAAGAGAAAGACTAAAGGATACCGATGTAAAAACATGTGTTGTTGTTGGGTTCCCACTTGGTGCAAATATAAAAGAAGTTAAGGCTTTTGAAACTGAAAAAGCTATTTTAGATGGAGCAGAAGAAATTGACATGGTTATAAATGTAGGGGCTTTGAAAGATAAAAAATATGATATTGTGAGAGAGGATATAAAAGCTGTTGTTGATGCTGCTAAAGGAAAGGCAATAGTAAAAGTAATTCTTGAAACTTGTTTGTTAACAGATGAAGAGAAAGTAAAAGCAAGTGAAATAGCAAAAGAAGCTGGAGCAGATTTCGTAAAAACTTCTACTGGATTTTCAACAGGTGGAGCAACAGTGGAAGATATTAAATTAATGAGAGAAACTGTTGGAGTAAATATTGGAGTTAAAGCTTCAGGTGGAGTTAGAACTAGAGAAGATGCAGAGGCTGTAATTACTGCTGGTGCTAGTAGAATAGGGGCAAGTTCTTCAATTGCAATTGTAGAAGGTGGCGAAGACAATAATAAAGGTTATTAATTTCATTTATAACTAAAAAGGGTGTGATTGTATGAGAATGTACGATATAATTATGAAAAAGAGGAATGGAGAAGAATTATCTTCTGAAGAAATTAAATTTTTCATTTCAGGTTACACAAAAGGTGAAATACCTGATTATCAAGTTTCAGCTTTTCTTATGGCTATATATTTTAGAAAAATGAATGAACGTGAAACAGCAGATTTAACTATGGCTATGGTTAATAGTGGTGAAATTGTAGATTTATCGGCTATTGAAGGAATAAAGGTTGATAAACACAGTACTGGTGGAGTTGGAGATACTACAACCCTAGTACTTGGACCAATTGTTGCAGCTGCAGGAGTTCCTGTTGCAAAGATGTCTGGTAGAGGACTTGGACACACTGGGGGAACTATAGATAAACTGGAATCTTTTGATGGTTTTTCTGTGGAAATGCCCATAGCTAAATTTATTGAGGATGTTAATAAATATAAGATTGCTATTGGTGGGCAAACAGCAAACTTGGCGCCAGCTGATAAAAAATTATATTCGCTACGTGATGTTACTGCAACAGTAGATAATTTATCATTAATTGCAAGTAGTATAATGAGCAAAAAAATAGCTTCAGGTGCAGATGCAATTGTTTTAGATGTTAAAACAGGTAGTGGTGCGTTTATGAAAGATGAAGACAGTTCATTTGAGTTAGCTAAAGCTATGGTTGATATAGGAACTCATGTAGGTAGAAATACAATTGCAGTTATAACTGAGATGGATCAGCCATTAGGGTTTGCAGTGGGAAATGCTTTAGAGGTTAAAGAAGCTATTGATACTTTGAATGGCAAGGGTCCCGAAGATTTAACCGAATTATGTTTAACACTTGGAGCGCATATGCTTGTATTAGGTAATAAAGCTAAAAATGCAGAAGAAGCTAGAGAAATATTAACTGAGATAATTAGTTCAGGAAAAGGTATAGAAAAATTGAAAGAGTTAGTAGAAGCACAAGGTGGAAACCCTGAGTTTGTAACTAATCCAGATTTAATGCCATTACCAGCTATTGTTGAAGAAGTTAAAATTTCAGAATCAGGATATGTAAAAGAAATAAAAGCAGATGACATTGGGAGAGCAGCTTTAGTGTTAGGAGCTGGTCGTGAAACTAAGGAAAGCCTTATTGATTTATCTGTAGGGATAGTTATTCACAAGAAAATTGGAGATTTTGTTTTAAAGGGAGAAGCTATTGCAACGATATATGCTAATGACAATTCAAAAAAAGTGGAAGCAGATAAAATGATTTTAGAGGCATATACAATAGTTAATGAAAAGGTTGAGAAAAATAAATTAATAAAAGGAATAGTAACTTGCCAAGGCATAAAAAAAATATAAAGGAGTTGAAAAAGTGGAAAAAGTAGTTGAAATGATAAATATCACCAAAATGTTTCCTGGAGTAATAGCAAATGCTGATGTTAATTTTGATTTAAGAAAAGGAGAAATCCATGTACTTCTTGGAGAAAATGGAGCAGGCAAAACTACATTAATGAACGTATTATATGGTTTGTATCAAGCGGAAAAAGGGGATCTTATTGTAAAAGGTGAAAAAGTGAAATTTAAAGGACCTTCAGATGCTATAGCAGCTGGAATTGGTATGGTTCACCAACATTTTATGTTAGTACACAATTTCACTGTTGCAGAAAGTATTATTTTAGGAAGTGAGCCTAAAAAAGGACTTCAAATCAATATGAAAAAGGCTAAAGAAGATGTAGAAAACTTAGCTAAAAAATATGGTTTTAACATAAATCCTAATGATGTAATTGAAAATATTACTGTAGGACAACAACAAAAAGTAGAGATTTTAAAGGCGCTTTATAGAGGTGCAGATATACTTATACTTGACGAACCTACAGCAGTTTTAACGCCTCAAGAAATTGAAGAACTAGGTAATATTCTTCATAACTTAACTAAAGAAGGAAAATCCGTTATATTGATTACCCATAAGCTAAAAGAAGTTATGAGTATGAGTAATAGGGTTACCATAGTAAGAAGAGGAAGAGTAATAGATATTGTTGAGACTTCAAAAACTAATATAGATGAACTTGCAGAATTAATGGTAGGAAGAAAAGTAAATTTAAAGGTTGATAAAAAGGAAACAGAGATTGGTGATGTTATTTTAAAGATTGATGACTTGAAGGCTTTGGATGGAAGAGAATTACCTGTTTTGAATGGAGTAGAATTAGAATTACATAAAGGTGAAATTCTTGGAATAGCCGGAGTAGATGGGAATGGACAATCGGAGCTTATTGAGGTTATAACTGGACTTAGAAAATCAAAAAGTGGAAAAGTTATTTTTAAAGGAAAAGATATAACAGGGCTTACACCTAGACAAGTGTCTGCAGAAGGTATTGGTCATGTACCAGAAGATAGACACAAAAGAGGATTAGTACTTAAATATTCTTTAGCTGAAAATGCTGTTTTGGGAAATCATTTTAATAAACCATTTTCTAAAGGTATAGTTTTAGATTTCGTAAAAGTGAAAGAATATGCAAAAAAACTTATTAAGGAATTTGATGTTAGAACTCCAAATGAAAATGTTTATGCTGCATCATTGTCTGGGGGTAATCAACAGAAATTAGTAGTAGCTAGAGAAATTAGTAAAGATCCTGATATGATTATAGTAGCTCAGCCAACCAGAGGATTAGATGTAGGGGCTATTGAATATATTCATAGAAGGTTAGTGCAAGAAAGAGATAGTGGGAGAGCTGTTTTACTAGTATCCTTAGAGTTAGATGAAATTATTTCTTTATCTGATAGAATTGCGGTTATGTATGATGGTAAAATAGTGGGCATTTTGAATAGTGAGGATGCTACTGAACAAAAATTAGGAATATTAATGGCTGGTGGAACTCTAGACAAATAGAGGTTAGGAGGGTAATAATGAGTGAAAATAATAAGCAAAATAAAACAAGAGCTGTTATAACATCTCTTAAAAATGCTTTGTTAGTCCCGCTAATATCTATAGTATTAGCTATGATATTAGCAGTATTTATTGTTATGGTAGTAAAGGGTGAGGGATTTCTAACATCGGCTGCAGAATTGTTTTCTGCAATTTGGAAGGGTAGTTTTGGTAGTAAAACAAAACTTTATACCACTATAGTAAATGCCACACCACTTATATTTACAGGGCTTGCTAATGCGGTAGCATTTAAAACCGGATTATTTAATATTGGTGTTGAGGGTCAGTTTATAATGGGTATATTATTTGCTGCAATGATAGGATTGATTCCTGGAATTACACCAATTGTTCACATTATACTTATACTATTATCAGGTATTATAATAGGTGGTTTATGGGCAGGAATACCGGGATTATTAAAAGCTAAAAGAGGTACAAATGAGGTTGTTAATACCATAATGATGAACTTTATAGCAGTTGCTATTTCAGATTATTTTGTTTTGGGTCCTTTGAATAAGCCAGGGTCTGCTACAACAAATAAAATTCAAGAATCGGCTCAATTATGGAGATTCATGGGTGATAAATATAGAATAAACATAAGTGTTTTCATTGCTATTATGTGTGCAATATTAGTTTATTTTTTCTTTTGGAAGACCGTTCAAGGTTATGAAATTAGAGCTGTGGGTTTAAGCCCTGATGCAGCAGAATATGGTGGAATAAATGTAAAAAGAAATATTGTATTGGCAATGGTTATATCAGGTATGTTGGCAGGATTAGGTGGGGCAACACACTTAGCAGGAGTTCAGCATCAAGGATATCAATTAGCTAGTTTCACCAATTATGGATTTAATGGGATAACTGTTGCGCTATTAGCTAAAAGTCATCCTATTGGGGTTATTTTTTCAGCTTTATTGTTAGGTGCTTTAAATAGTTCAGCATTAACATTACAAGTTGCAGATATTCCAAAAGAAATTGTTTCTTTGATTCAAGCAATAATTATTATATTTGTTGCGGCTGACTATTTATTTAAATGGCTAAAACAAAAGAGAAAAAAGGGGGCTATGAAAAATGAGTAATAGTGGAAATTTACCTGTTATAGTAGCATTGCTTGCAGCCACATTAAGGATGGCAACGCCCCTTATATTTGCAGCATTAGGAGGGGTATTCTCAGAACGTGCAGGAGTTGTAAATATAGGTCTTGACGGTATGATGACTGCAGGGGCATTCTTCTCAATAGTAGCAACTATATCAACGGGAAACCCTTGGATAGGTATTTTAGCAGGGATTATTGCAGGGGCATTAGTGGCAGTAATACATGCAGTTTTAAGTGTAAGCTTAAGAGCAGATCAAGTTGTTTCGGGGGTTGCTATAAACTTATTTGCAGCTGGACTTGCAAGTTTCTTGATATATGAACTTTATAAAACTAATGGGCAAACACAAGTTGTTACAGGAATTCCTTATCCATCTGTGGCTATATCTAAAATTCCTTTAGTTGGAGGATTTTTGGCAGAGTTAGATTGGTTTGTAATTTTAGCTATAGTATTAGTTTTTGTAGGAAACTTTGTTCTATATAAAACTTCACTAGGACTTAGAATCCGTTCTGTAGGAGAACACCCTAGTGCAGCAGATACTGTTGGTATAAATGTTTATGCAATTAGATATTTTTGTGTAATTTTATCTGGAGCTTTGGCAGGTCTAGGAGGAACCTATTTATCTCTAGGGTCTATAAGATTATTTAGAGATGGAATGGTTGCGGGAAGAGGATTTATAGCCTTAGCTGCAATGATTTTTGGTAATTGGAAACCTAAAGGAGCTTTATATGCTTGTATATTCTTTGGATTTGCGCAAGCATTAGAATTATTTGCTCAAGGTTTTGGGTTGGGATTACCTACTCAAGTATACCAAGCATTACCATATGTTTTAACAATGCTTGCACTGGCTGGATTCGTTGGTAAGACTACAGCTCCAAAGGCTGATGGAACTCCTTATGTTAAAGGAGAAAGATAAAAATTGGTATAAAGTTACATAAAAAAGCTTTCGCGTTAGCGAGAGCTTTTTTACATATAAGAGTGAAGTAGGATTGTAAAATTAATTAAGGTTAAAAGTTATTTGACAAGTATATGTAAAATTAATATAATTTACTTAATAAATTTAAAGTTGGTGATTAAAATATTGTTAAAATTGAAAATTCAAAGACAAAATGGAAATCCCATATATAAGCAGATTATAGAGCAAATAATATCAATGATAAATAAGGAAATATTGAAAATAGGAGATAAATTACCACCTGAACGAGAACTGGCTAATGAATTGAATGTTTCTAGAGGCACAATTACAAAAGCATATCAAGAGTTAGAAAAGCTTAAACTAATAGAGGTTATTCAAGGCAGAGGAAGTTTTATTACATATAAAGATCATATGGAGAATATGAATAGAAAAGAAAAAGCTATTAGTATAATTAATGAAGCTATGAACCAATTAGAAGAACTTGAATTTACTAATTATGAAATAAAGATTTTTTTGGACATAATGATACTTGAAAGAGAAAAGAATATAAAAAATATTTCTATTGCTACTATTGATTGTAATCCTGAAGCTCTTGATATATTTAAAGTACAGTTATCCTACATAAAGAATGTGGTAATAACAAGGTTTCTTTTAAATGATTTAAAAAGGTCTATGGAACCAGAGCAGTTATTAAAGGAATACGATATTATAATTACAACGCTAAATCATTATAAAGAGGTGGCAAATCTTATACCTAATTTTTCTACTAAAATAATAAAGGCTGCGGTATCCCCTAGTCAGAAAACTATAATAAATATAGCTAAGATATCAAAAAATTCAAAAATAGGAGTTGTTTGTTTTTCTAAAAGATTTTATGGTATTATAAAGAAAACATTAAAAGATTTAAATATAGGAATGGAACAAGTATTTCATATATATGAAATACAAAATAAAGAATTTTCTTTAGAAAAATTTATAAAAAATAAAGATATTATTATTATGCCTTCAGATTTAAAAATCAAAGAAGAGTATAAATCGCTTATAGAACAGTATGAAAAAAAAGGTGGAATTATAATAAATTTCGAATATCAAATTGAAAGAGGAACTTTGATTTATATAGAGGAAAGTATTAGAGAAATGATGAATAATAAAAGATTATGAATTATAATAGATTGACTAAATAAAAAAAATAATTGGACTAGTCCAATTATTTTTTTTGGTTTATGGGCATTTGAAATTTTCATAATAAAAAGGAAAAAGCAAATAATAAAGAGTGCTTTTTCTTTGTTTTGCAAGAATATTAATAAAGGAATTCATAGATGAAAAACTAAAGAAATAAAAGCGTTAATTATAGAAATAATCAATAAAGAAGTGATATTGACAATAATAAAATAGGATACTATACTTATGGCATAGTCCAATTGTAACCGTATACTATACAAAACATAATATAGAATTAAGAAGATAATTTTAATAAAATAGTTTGTAAAATAGGAGGAGTTAAAGATGAAAAATAAAGGCAAGAAAATTGTTATTGGAGTAATTGGTGCAGATGTTCATGCAGTTGGAAATCAGATTTTAAATCATGCTTTTACTGAAGCTGGTTTTGAGGTAACTAATTTAGGGGTTATGGTTTCACAAGAAGAGTATATTGAAGCAGCAATAGAAACTGATGCAGATGCTATTATAGTATCATCTTTATATGGACATGGAGAACTGGATTGTAGAGGTTTAAGAGAAAAATGTGTAGAATCAGGTATAGAGAATATCCTCTTATATGCAGGAGGAAATTTGGTAGTAGGGAAGACTGATTTTAATGAAGTTATAGAAAAATATAAAAAAATGGGTTTTGATAGAATATATGCACCAGGAACACTTCCAGAAGTTACTATTGCGGATCTTAAAAAGGATTTAGGAGTTGATTAGAAAATGAAACCGATTTTATTAATTGACTTTGGTAGTACTTATACAAAAATTACTGCGGTGGATATTGAAACGTCAGATATACTAGGGACTTCAAAGTCATTTACAACGATTAACACCGATATTGCAGAGGGTCTTAGCAATGCATTGAAAATTTTAGAATTAAAAATTGGGAAAATAGATTATATTGAAAAATTTGCATGTAGTAGTGCGGCAGGAGGTTTAAAAATGGTTGCTGTGGGGTTGGTGCCAGATCTAACTGCTGAAGCTGCAAAAAGAGCTGCACTTAGTGCGGGAGCAAAAGTAATAAAGGTTTTTTCTTATGAATTAAATAAACTTGAATTACAAGAAATTGAAGAAATTAAACCGGATATTGTTTTATTAACTGGAGGAACAGATGGAGGAAATACTAACACAATTATTCATAATGCAAAAATGATTTCACAGGCTAAGTATAATTTTCCGGTTATAGTTGCAGGAAATAAGACAGCAGCTAATGAAGTTGAAACAATATTAGAAGCTAATGGTAAAGAAGCAACTATTGTAGAAAATGTTATGCCTAAATTAAATTTTTTGAATATTGAGTCAGCAAGAAATGCCATTAGAGAATTATTTTTAAAAAGAATTATTGAAGCAAAGGGGTTTACAAAAATTAAAACTGTTGTAGAAGGAATTTTGATGCCAACACCATCAGCAGTTTTAAGTGCAGCTACATTATTAGCTAATGGCTTTGAAACTGAGGAAGGTTTAGGGGAATTAATCATTATAGATATTGGAGGAGCTACAACAGATGTGCATTCTTTAGCAGAAGGGGAACCATCAAGAACTGGAGTTTGTCTTAAAGGATTAAAAGAACCTTTTGACAAAAGAACAGTTGAAGGTGATTTGGGATTAAGATATAGTGCTAGAGCATTGATTGATTCAATAGGTATAGAAGATATTGTTAAATTAACATGTTTATCTATTGAAAAGATTGAAGAATTAGTGAAGGAGCTAGAAAAGTATCCAGAAAAATTTTCTATACCTGGAGATTCGTTAAGTAAATTAGAAACAGCATTATCAAAATTAGCTGTAAAAGAAGCTATAAATAGGCATGTAGGAAGATTAGAAACTCAATATACACCATTTGGTGCAGCATATGTTCAAGAGGGTAAAGATTTAACCAATATAGAATATGTAATTGGAACTGGAGGACCTATCATTAATAGTTTGGACCCTTTAAATATATTAAAAGAAGTAGCTTTTGAAAAAGATATGCCTACTATTCTAAAACCTATAGAACCCAAATTCTTATTAGATGATAAGTATATTCTAGCAGCTATGGGTTTGTTAGCAGAAAAATATCCATTGATTGCTTTAAAAATAATGAAAAAAGAAATAACAAATTTATTGTAGGAGTGTATATAAAATGGAGATTAAAAATAAAAAATTAAGTTTTAGTGAATTTGAACAAATAAGAAAAGAAGTTTTAAATCAGTGGGTTACGGGAGAAAAAGTAAATTTTGAGGAAAGTGTTGAGTATCACAAAAATATACCAAAAGAAAAAAAGTTTAGTCATAAATTAGTTAAAGCAAAAGAAAAAGGCTTAACATTAATTCAACCTAGGGCAGGGGTTGCTTTAGTTGACGAACATATAGAATTATTAAAGTATTTAGAGGATGAAGGAGAAGCTGATTTATTACCTACTACCATAGATAGTTATACTAGACATAATAGATATCAAGAAGCAGAGGAAGGTATTTTAGAAAGTAGAAAACAAGGTAGATCATTATTAAATGGATTTCCGGCTGTAAATCATGGAGTGGAGTTGTGCAGAAAAGTAAATGAGTCAGTTAACTCTCCGGTACAGGTAAGGCATGGGACACCTGATGCAAGATTATTAACAGAGATATCAATTGCAGGTGGATTTACTTCTTACGAAGGGGGAGGAATTTCTTATAATATTCCATACTCTAAAAATAATAATCTTGAAAAAACAATTTATGATTGGCAATATACAGATAGATTAATAGGATTATATGAAGAGGCGGGGGTAAGTATTAATAGAGAGCCTTTTGGTCCTTTGACAGGAACCTTAGTTCCACCATGTATTTCTCATTCTGTTGCGGTGGTGGAAAGTATATTGGCAGCTGAACAAGGGGTTAAAAACATAACTGTGGGTTATGGTCAATGTGGAAACTTGATTCAAGATGTGGCTGCTATACAAAGTTTGCAAGAATTAACTGAAGAGTATTTGATAAAATTAGGATATGAAGATGTTATTGTAACTACTGTTTTGCATCAATGGATGGGTGGATTTCCACAAGATGAAGCTAAAGCATTTGGAGTAATATCATGGGGGGCATCAGTTGCAGCTTTAGCAGGGGCTACAAAGGTGATAGTTAAGACTCCTCATGAAGCTATGGGTATACCAACAAAAGAGGCTAATTCAAGTGGATTAAAAACTACTAAACAAGTAGTTACAATGTTAAGAGATCAAAGAATGCCTCTTACAAGAGAATTAGAAGAGGAAATAAATATAATAAAGGCAGAAACAAGATGTATTATAAACAAATTATTTGAATTAGGTGATAATGATATAGCAAAAGGGATAGTTAGAGGATTTGCGGCAGGTGTTGTGGATGTACCCTTTGCACCTAGTAAATTTAATGCAGGAAAAGCACTTCCAGCTAGAGATAATAATGGAGCAGTTAGATTTTTAGAATGTGCAAATATTCCTTTTACAAATGAAATTAAAGAATTCCATAAAAGAAAAATAAGAGAAAGAGCAACTTTTGAACGTAGGGATATTAGTTTTCAAATGGTAATAGATGATATTTATGCAATAGGAAAAGGAAAATTGGTAGGAAGACCAAGATAAGGAGGCATAGTGATGAAAATTATAGATATAGTTTGTTCCAATGGAAAGACAGGATTTTTCTTTGATGATCAAAGAGCTATAAAAACTACAGCTGTGAATGACGGAAATACTTATAAAGGTGAGCCAGTTACAAAAGGATTTACTTCCATTAGACAAGCTGGAGAGTCAATATCAGTTATGATTATTTTGGAGGATGGACAGATTGCTTATGGAGATTGTGCTGCAGTTCAATATTCTGGTACAGGAGGAAGAGATCCTTTATTTTTAGCTAAGGATTATATTCCTGTCATTGAGAAATTTATTTATCCTATTTTGATAGGAAAAGAAGCGGATTCTTTTAAAAGTTTAGCAGAAGAGGTTGATGATTTCATTAACCCGGAAACAGGGAAAAAGTTACATACCGCTTTAAGGTATGGTATTACCCAGGCAATATTAGATGCAGTTGCAAAAAGTAATAAAAAATTAATGGCTGAAATAATTGCAGAAGAGTATAAAACAAAAATTTCGGAAAAAGCAATTCCTATATTTATGCAATCTGGAGATGATAGATATAAGAATGTTGATAAAATGATTATTAAAGGTGCTGATGTACTTCCTCATGCTTTAATAAACAATGTAAAACAAAAGTTGGGTGAAAATGGAGAGTTACTTCTTGAATATGTTGCTTGGTTAAGAAATAGAATTTTCCAAGTTAGAAATGAGGAAGATTATTATCCTGTTCTTCATATAGATGTCTACGGAACCATTGGTGCTGCTTTTGATAATGATTATGATAGAATTATTGAATATTTTAGAAAATTAGAGAAAGCTGCTTTCCCTTTGACGTTGAGAATAGAGGGTCCAATGGATATGGAAGAAAGAGAAGCACAGATGTTAGCGTTAAAAGAAATTACTAAAAGAATTGATGAGGAGAACATTAATATAGAAATTGTAGCTGATGAATGGTGTAATAATTTAGACGATATTAAATATTTTGCAGATAACAAAGCAGGACATATGATTCAAATAAAAACACCAGATTTGGGTGGTATAAATAATATTATTGAGGCTGTTATGTATTGTAAATATAAGAATGTTGGTGCATATCAAGGTGGGACTTGTAATGAGACAGATAGGTCTGCTCAAGTTTGCGTTCATATTGCTATGGCTGTTGAACCTGATCAAATATTAGCAAAACCTGGTATGGGTGTTGATGAGGGTTACATGATAGTTTTTAATGAAATGAATAGGATATTAGCATTAACAAAAAGGAGGAATAGGCATGAAGGAATTTAAAGTATTATCTCCAACAGCTATTTTAGGATATGGATTTCCTATGGAATCTTTTCTAGAAGGAATGAAAAGAAAGCCAGATTTAATTGCAGTAGATGCTGGATCTACAGATCCAGGTCCTTATTATTTAGGTTCAGGAATCTCATTTACAGATAGAAATGCAGTAAAAAGGGATTTGACAATAATGATAAATGCGGGTATAGAAAATGGGGTTCCGGTTGTTGTGGGTACATCAGGAGGAAGTGGGGGAGAACCACATTTAAAATGGACTAGGGAAATTGTAGAAGAGATAGCAAAAGAAAATTCCTTGAATTTTAGAATGGCTATAATACATGCTGAGATAGATAAGAAATTAATTATTAAGAAATTTAATGAAAATAAAATAACTCCTTTACATCCAGCACCAGAATTAACAATAAAGGAATTGAATGATACTAATAGAATAGTAGGTCAAATGGGTATTGAACCATTTATAAAAGCTTTAGAAAACAAAGCACAGGTTATTCTTGCAGGAAGAGCTTATGATCCTACGGTTTTTGCAGCTCTACCAATAAAAAATGGCTATGACCCTGGATTGGCTCTTCATATGGGTAAAATTTTAGAGTGTGCAAGTATAGCAGCAACACCAGGAAGTGGAAGTGATTGTATGTTTGGCTATTTGGGGGAAGATTACTTTAAGCTAGAACCTTTAAATAAAATAAGAAGATGTACAACAATGTCAGTAGCGGCTCATACATTATATGAAAAAACTAATCCATATATTTTGCCAGGTCCGGGAGGAGTTATTGATCTTTTTAATACAAAATTTGAACAAATTGATGATAATATAGTTAAAGTTACAGGGTCAAAATTTATTCCTTCTGAAAAATACACAATAAAACTTGAAGGAGCAAAAAAAATAGGATATAGAACAATTTCTATTGCAGGAACCAGGGATCCTATCATGATTTCAGAAATAGATAGTATAATAGAAGAAGTAAAAGAAAGAGTTGAAGATAATTTTAAAAGTCATGGGTTCGAATATTTTTTAGATTTTAAGATATATGGAAAGGATGCTATAATGGGAACACTTGAACCTTGTAAACATATTGCTGGTCATGAAATAGGTATAATAATTGAATCAGTTGCCAATCAACAAGAAATAGCTAATACAATATGTTCATTTGCGCGCTCTACAATGCTACATTTTGGATATAAGGGAAGAATATCTACTGCTGGTAATTTAGCTTTTCCTTATTCTCCATCTGATTTCAAAGCAGGAGAAGTCTATGAGTTTAGCTTGTATCATCTAGTTGAAGTAGATAACCCTTGTGAATTATTTCCTATTGAAACAATAGAAGTTTAAAGGAGGAAACTATGAAAATAAAACTTATAGATATTGCTGAAGTCATTAGAAGTAAAAATGCAGGTCCATATGAACTGACATTTGATATAATATTTAAAGAATGGGAAATGTTTAATATGATTTGTAAAGCTGGTGTAATAAATAAAGAATTAATAGCGGGTTTATATAAAATCAATGTTGAAGATGTAATAAATGTAATTGAGTTCAAACCAGCAAAAGCTATTAAATCAACTATCAAAAGACCTTTTAGTTCAGGAAAATTAGGAGAAACAGATGTATATGGAGCTCAGCAGCATGCACCGCTTTTAGGTTTGGAGTTTGATTTATAAGAAAATGGAGGAGAAATATGGCTATATCTTTATTACATGAATCTTTAATGTATTCTATGTACTTTGCACCTAGAGGAAAGAAAAGACTTTTATTACTTGGGCATCAAATTGCTCAAAGGTATTTAAGTCCACTTGATAAACTTGTTGGATTTGTTGGGGATGCAGGTGCAGGAAAATCTTTGCTAATAAAAGGCATGTTTCCAGGACTTGAACTTACAAGTGATGATGAAGGTGTAAATGTAAGACCGTTACCTTTATTAGACCAAGATAATCAAAATAAATTTTTTAGTCCTCACACTTATCATATTGATGTTAGATTTGAATCAGCTTTCACACAAATGCATGTATTAGCTGATGCTGTGAAACAAGCAATAAAAGAAGAAAAAAGGGTGATTATAGAGCACTTTGAACTTATATATCCTTTTTTAGAAATGAATGCAGAAATTTTAATTGGTATTGGAGAAGAGGTGATAGTTACAAGACCTTCTATTTTTGGACCTCAACCAAAAGACATTTCGGATATAGTTGTTAAATCATTGAAGTATAGAAAAATGGCTCATACAGCTGAGGATTTAACTTCTATGGTACTAGAAAAAGAGTTTGGCATACCTAGATGTGAGGAACATAGCGATGTTCAACATGGATTTGTATTAGAATTTAATGAAAAACCATTAATAGATATTCAAGCATTAGAAGATAGTGTAAAAAAATATATAGAAGAGAAGATGGATGTATGTTACTTAGATGATAAACATATATCTATTGGAAGTGGATTTAATCACGTTTGTACAGGACCTAGAATCCATGTTAAAAACACAGAAGAAATCGAAAATTTTCAATTGGTAAAAGATTTCAAATATGATCCTCTTACAAAGGTTTATTCTTTGATAGGCTTAATTGGACCAAAGGTTAGGGTAGATCTGAAGAATATTGAAGAAATAAATGGGCTTAAGAATATACAATTTTAAATGAAAAATAAATATACTGTAAAATAAATTAGTATGTGTACATAAGCTTGGGATTTCAAGCTTATGTACATGTACTAATTTTAAATTAACCTCTTTTATACTATTGTAATTTCTATATTAACATACCGTATTTATTAGATTCATTAAGTGAATACTTAATGGCATTGTGATTCAATAAAGTTATCTATTAGTTTTCTTGCGATACTAATTTTTGAAGGAATTAAAGGCAAAGAATCCACTGTAAACCAAGCTGCATTATTTATTTCTACTTCATCTACTTTTATATCCCCAGAATCGTAGGATGCAGTGAAACCTAACATAAGAGAATCAGGGAAAGACCAAGGTTGACTGGAAAAATATTTTATATCTTTAATTTTTATATTGGTTTCTTCATAAACTTCTCTTTTAATACATTGCTCCACTGTCTCACCAGGTTCTACAAATCCGGCAATGACACTATAAAGATTTTCAGGGAAATTATTGTTATGAGCTAGCAATAGCTTGTCTCCTTTAGTCACAGCAACAATTATTGCGGGAGAAATTTTTGGATATGATATTAAACCACATGTATTACAAATTTTAGAACGTTCATGTTGGCTATTTTCTAATCTACTCCCACAACGACCACAAAAATTATGAGTTTCTTGCCAATTGAGTATTTGATATGCTTTGCCAGCTATAGTAAAAAAATCTTCCCCGATTGATAAACCTATAGAACGTAGATCTTCAAATTTTAGTTCATCACAAAGAATTGGGTCTTCATTTAATTTAATAGCGTAACAAGGAGTATCTTTAAATTTACCAAGATAATACTCCTCATAATTATTTAAAGACAATTTTGCAAATTCAGAAAAACTTGGTATGGTTACTACGGTTTTTTTATAAAATACAAGTATTTTGTTGTTATAAAACACAAAAAAAAGGTCCTTTTCTTTTTTTTCTTGTGAAGGCATTGTTTCTGGAATAAAATTCAAATAATGATTATTAGTATTCATAAGGGACACCTCTCTAAAATATAATTATTATATTCTTTTTTTTCTACCCAATTTTGGGTTTATTAATTTTGTTATTGACGATACTAAAGTAATTCCCGAAGCAATAGAACAAGCTATTACAAAAGTTTCCATTCCTAATAAAGAAGCTTTTTCATTATTGCCTTGAATAACTTCATACATAGTGTAATACATTCCAGACCCAGGAACTAAAGGAATTATTGCTGATATGGCAAACATAGTCACTGGTTGTTTCATTACTCGTGCTATAATTTCAGAATAAACAGAAATAACAATAGTTGCAATAAAAATAGATACTATTTTTGAAATATTCATATCATACAGAAGTATATAAACTATCCAACCTAAACCACCACCTATAGAAGCGGCAATTACTTTATTACCTTTCACATTGAAAAGTATCCCAAAGCTTAAGGTTGAAACAAAAGCAAAGATGAAATTTGAAATAATTTTATAGAAAGATAAAGTAGTCATTAAAATAAACCTCCAAAAGCTAAAGACCAAAGCTTTAGTATAGTACCAGTTCCGATGGCTATTGCTACAGCTATAAATATAGACTCAACAGCACGAGCGATTCCAGAAACTAAATCACCAGCGATTGTATCTCTAATGGCGTTTGTGATAGAAATTCCGGGAACCAGTATCATTATTGAACCAATTATTATAGTATCTATGTTATTTCCAAAATTTATGCTGATACTAAAGGCAGCTATAAGTGCTGAAATTGCGCCACCAATAGCATTTACAAAAAAATCATTGGTTTTTATTTTGTTTAGATATATAGTTACGAATTTTACTATGATTCCAGTTATAAGAGAAACAATGAAATCATTTAAAGTTCCTCCAAAAAGCAAGGCAAAAAAAGCTGCAGCTAACCCAGAAAAGATTAGAATTGTGCTATTATTATAAGAAGTAAAAGTGTCTATATAATATAGGGATTCTTTTACTTCCTCAAGAGTTAAACTTTCAGAGCTTACTTTTCTAGATAAATCGTTCACCATTGATACTTTTTCTAAATTTACAGTTCTAATATATATTCTTTTTATGCATGAAATTGTGTTTGTTTCATCTGAAACAGATATCATTATACCAGTTGGGGTTACAAAACTATCGGTATGTTTTACTCCTAAAGATGAACAGATTCTTTTTATTGTTTCTTCTACTCTATAAGTTTCGCCACCATTTTCTAAAATGATTCTACCAGCGTAGGCGGCTACTTGTAATACATCATTAGTGTTCATGTGAAAATTTGTTCTCCTTTCTTTTTTTTATTTTCTTGAGAACAAAGAATATTATTAATGCAATTACTGCAATTAAAATTAAAATTATTTTCCCTTTAGATGAAACAAAATCAAATCTAGTAAATCCAGTACCCATTAATACATAAACAATAGTGCCAGGCAACATGCCTATCCCTGTAGCTATTGCAAAAGGAAAAACTTTCATGCTACTTAGTCCCGCAGCATAGCTTACGATATCAAATGAAATAAAAGGCAGTAATCGGCCAATTAATATAAATTTAAAACCTTGTGTGCTACTAATATTCTCAATATTTTCCCAAAGGCCCTTATTATGTCCAAGCTTTCTTACAAAAGATTCACCTAGAAAACGAGCTAAATAATAGGAAGTAATAGCCCCAAGCATTGCGCCTATCCATGAAACAACTAGACCTCCAAAAAAACCAAATATAGCTCCGTTAGCCCCTGTTATTAGGAATGCAGGAATAGGGAAGGCTAGTGATTGAAAAATCATAAGCAAAATACTTAATAAAGGTGCTGCAATACCCCAAGATTTAATTAAAGAAGATACGTCAGTAACAGATCCGGTTGTTAGTAAAGTGTCAACATTATCAATACTATCTTTTAAAATAAAATATAAAAGTGAAAGTATTGATAAAGAAATAAATAACATGAAAAATTTTTTTGTTCTGAAGTTAAGGTTCATTTTTATCCTTTCGGTATACTAGAGTATATATGTATTATTTTATTATATGTTATTTTTGTATTAGATACAACGTTGATAAAAACAAATTCAAAAAGATATTGACAGCATTATATAATTCTGATAAACTTCATATCAATATAAAAAAATCTTATCAAGAGAGACTGAGTGACTGGCACTTTGAAGTCCGGCAACCTGAACAATAGTTCAAGGTGCTAAATCCAGCAGGTTAATAGCCTGGAAGATGAGGATTATGTAGAGATAAATTTGCTTTCTTACATTAAATTCTGTAAGAAGGCTTTTTTAATATAAAAAAGGGGGCTTTAAAATGTCAAAAAGATTACAATTTGAAACACTTCAACTTCATGGGGGCTATGAAATTGATAGCAACACTAAATCAAGGGCTGTACCATTGTACCAAACAACATCTTATGTTTTTGAAGATGCAGAAGAGGCAGCAGATTTATTTGCACTAAAAAAAGGGGGAAATATTTATACGAGAATTACTAATCCTACTACTGATGTTTTCGAAAAAAGAATGACATTGTTAGAAGGTGGAGTAGGTGCAGTAGCAACTGCTTCAGGAATGGCTGCTATTACTTATTCTATATTAAATATTGCAGCATCAGGAGACGAAATTGTAGCTGCATCAACTTTATATGGAGGAACGTACACTTTGTTTTCCTCAACTTTAAAGGACTTTGGTATAAAAGTTAATTTTGTAAATCCTGATGATTTAGAAGAATTAAAGAGTGCAATTACTGATAAAACAAAAGCAGTATATATTGAAACGATAGGAAATCCAGGCATAAATATCTGCGATATAAAAGCTATTTCAGAAATTGCTCATGAAAATGGAATTCCGCTTATAGTTGATAATACCTTCGCAACAGCTTTCTTATGCAAACCCTTCCATTTTGGAGCGGATATTGTAGTATATTCAGCTACAAAGTTCATAGGTGGGAATGGAACTTCTATTGGTGGCGTTGTAATTGATTCAGGTAAATTTAATTGGAATAATGGTAAATTTCCTAAGTTAGTAAATCCAGATCCAACTTATAATGGGATTTCATATCATGAGGCATTAAAAGAGGCTGCTTATATTGGAAGATTAAGGGTAGTTTTATTGAGGGATATTGGAGCATGCATTTCTCCGTTTAATGCATTTCAGTTAATTCTTGGACTGGAAACTTTATCTTTAAGAGTGGAAAGACATGTAGAAAATGCTTTAGCAGTAGCAAACTTTTTATTGAATCATCCAAATATTGAGTGGGTAAATCATCCATCCTTAGAAGAAAATAAATATAATGAACGTGCTAAAGAGTATTTACCAAGTGGAGCAGGATCTATATTTACTTTTGGAGTTAAAGGTGGATATGAAAGTGCTAAAAAACTGATTTCTTCATTAAACTTATTTTCACATTTAGCAAATGTAGGTGATTCTAAGTCTTTAATAATTCACCCAGCTTCAACTACGCATGCTCAATTAAATGAACAGCAACAATTATCAGCAGGAGTTAAGCCTGAAATGATAAGAGTGTCTATTGGCCTTGAAAATAAAAAGGACATAATAAATGATTTAGAACAAGCACTTCAATCACTTTAAAATACTTTTATAGTAAGTGATACCATTTAAAAATTTGATAGGTTAAATTATAAGTAAAATGAATGGCTTTTATGCAGTTTTAACAGTATAATTAGTTTATATTAATACAAACCCTTTATTTTTCTTTTGAAATAGGAGGTAAAAATAATGGATAAAATCCATACTACTGATTTGTGCTTTTTAGAAAATGCTAATGAAAAAACTGTTGAAGCTATTAAAAGTCATTCTAACCTTATTAAAATTAAAAAAGGGGAAAAACTTTTTTCGGAAAGAGATGAACTGAATAAAATTTATTTTGTGTTAAAGGGAAAAATGACTATGTTTAAGTCTTCATCTGCAGGTCAAAAGAAAGTTGTTTATATTTTAGATGAAGGACAAATAATAAATGAAGTATTATTCGATGCTAAATTTGCATCTATTAATTGTGAGGCTTTTGAAAATAGTAATCTTTTAGGTATTGATAAAGATAAATTGTTAGAACTTATGGAAAAAGATTTTTTGTTGACCCAAATTATATTAAATATGATGAGCAAAAAAATAAGAAGGCTATACAGGCAACTTAAAAATACAGTTCCTAAAAGAATGGATAAAAAAGTTGCGGCTAAATTATGGAAACTATCTAGAGATTATGGTGTAAAAACTGAAAATGGAACCATGATTGATTTAAATATAACAATTACTTATTTAGCTGATATGCTAGGAAGTCCTAGAGAAACTATCTCAAGAGCAATAAATCTACTGAAAAATGAAGGTATGATTAGTTTTAATAATAAAAAAATAGTAGTAGACCCAGAAAAATTAGCAGAATTTTATAGAAGTCGTGATTAATATCACATACTTCTATTTTTTTTTGGTTTATTATTTATATATAGCAAATAATATATATATAAAATTTAGGGGGAATTTACTATGTTTAGTGAAACTATTAACAATGTGTCAGCTTCGGCCGTTGCAAAATCAACATTGCTTAAAAAAAGTAAAGGAAAATATCTTGTGGCATCAATTTTGGCAGGATTATATGTAGGACTTGGAATTATTCTTATTTTTAATGTAGGAGGAACATTGTCAGCAGCAGAGTCTCCTTTTACAAAAATCCTTATGGGAGCAAGTTTTGGAATCGCGTTGAGTTTAGTTGTAATGGCAGGTTCAGAACTTTTTACAGGAAACAATTTGATAATGACCATAGGATCTTTAGAAAAAAAAGTAACATGGAAAGAAACCATTAATGTTTGGATATTTAGTTATATTGGTAATTTTATTGGTTCAATTCTTTTGGCAATAGTGGTTGTTTTCTCAGGAGCAGTATCAAATGCATCTGTAGCTGACTTTTTTGTTAAAGTTTCAGCAGCGAAAATGAATGCTCCATTTATGGATTTATTATTAAAAGGTGTTTTATGTAATATTTTAGTTTGTTTAGCAATTTGGTGTGGATTTAAATTAAAAAGTGAAAGCGGAAAATTAATCATGATTTTTTGGTGTTTGTTTGCATTTATAACTGCAGGATTTGAGCATAGCATTGCAAACATGACTATATTAGGGGTTGGGTTATTTTTGCCTCATTCTGAAACTGTATCTTTAATGGGCTTAGCCAATAATTTAATTCCTGTAACAATAGGTAATATGATTGGTGGAGCTATATGTATAGGGGTATCATATTGGTATATTTCTAAAGAAAAGTAATTATCTATTCATTTATTATTTTTAATAATATTTAATTAATAAAGAAAGGGTGGTACCTTATGGGTATAAAAATAGATTTACAAGATTTTAATATACAATTTGAAGAGTTAAAGAAAAAATATAAAATTTATGCACCTGTAACACTTATAGGAAAAGGTAGTTTTTCTGACTCGGATTCTATAAAATATAAAGAAATAAATTCTTTATCAGAAGTGGAGTTTAAGAAAAAATCAAACTATTCTGCAAGGGAAATCATTTTTCCTATTACGCAAACATTATTTTATTTTACTGAAGAAAGTTATATTCAACCTAGGGTTGATGAAAAAGATGCCATTATATTACTTAGAAGCTGCGATATACATGGGATAAAAAGATTAGATGAAATCTATTTAAGTAATGGAAGAGAAGATTCTTATTATAAAATTTTGAGACAAAAGGTGAAGTTTGCTGTTATTGGATGTCAGGAGAGTTTTGAGAATTGCTTTTGTGTAGATATGGGAACAAATTCAACGGAAGAATATGAAATGTCCATTGAATTAAAAAATAATACAGTTTACTTAAATATAAAAGATGAAGAGTTGAATGAATATTTTAAAGGCGAGGATCTAAATGTTGAGCCAACCTTTGTAAATGAAAATAAAATTAAAGTTAATATACCAGAAAATATTGATAACTCCATATTTGGAAGTGAAATGTGGGAAGAATATAATAATAGATGTATTGCCTGTGGTAGATGTAACTTTGTTTGTCCTACTTGTACTTGTTTTACTATGCAGGATATTTTCTACAAGGATAATCCCAAAAATGGTGAGAGAAGAAGAGTTTGGGCTTCATGTCATGTAGATAAATTTTCTGATATGGCTGGTGGTCATGGATTTAGAACTAAAAAAGGTGAGAGAATGAGATTCAAAGTTATGCATAAAGTACATGATTTTAAAAAGCGATTTGGATATCATATGTGTGTAGGATGTGGAAGATGTGATGATATCTGCCCGGAATACATTTCTTTCTCAAACTGTGTAAACAAACTTAATGACGCTATGAATGAGGTGAAATAATGGAAAATATGTATATGCCTTTTAAATCAAAGATTTTAAGTATCAAGAAACATACAGAAACAGATTATACTTTTAGAATGGAGTATAATAATAATGATGTTAAACCAGGTCAATTTTTTGAGGTTTCAATTCCTAAGTTTGGAGAATCTCCTATATCAGTTTGTGAAATTGGAGAAGGATATATTGATTTTACCATAAGAAGAGTTGGGAAAGTTACTGATATAATTCATACTTTTTTCCCAGGAGATTTCTTGTTTATAAGAGGACCTTATGGAAATGGATTTGAAATAACAGATTATTTAAATAGCGAATTGATAGTGGCAGCGGGTGGAAGTGGACTCGCACCGGTAAAAGCTGTGGTAGATTATTTTGCAAAAAATACTGATAAAGTAAAGAATTTTAAATTATTATCAGGATTCAAATCTCCAGAAGATATATTATTCAAAGAAAATCTTGAAGAGTGGAGCAAAACATCGGAAATTATCTTAACAGTTGATAAAGCAGAAGAAGAGTATAAAGGTAATGTTGGTTTGATCACAAAGTATATAATGGATTTAAATATTGAAATAATTGAAGAAACCAAGGTGATTGTTGTTGGCCCGCCTATGATGATGAAATTTACTGTAGCTGAATTTTTGAAAAAAGGGATAAAAGAAGAAAATATTTGGGTTTCCTACGAAAGAAAAATGTGCTGTGGAACAGGTAAGTGTGGGCATTGTAAAATTGATGATACTTATATTTGTCTTGATGGGCCAGTATTTAATTATGTCAAAGCTAAGACTTTGATAGATTAAGGAGGATTTATTTCATGGATATTAATACAAAAAAACTTACCAAGAACGCATACAGGGTAACAAAAAATAGAGGGATTACTGCTTTAAGAGTCAGAGTGCCAGGTGGACATATGGAAGCAAAATATTTTGATGTAATAAAAAGAATTGCTGAAGAATATGGTGATGGGGATGTTCACATAACTACTCGTCAGGGATTTGAAATAATGAATATTCCCATGGATAAAGTGGATGAGATAAATGAAATTATTCAGCCTATGATTGAAGGATTAGAAATAAATCAAGTAAATCCTAACACTGGTTACTCTGCAGCAGGAACTAGAAATGTGGCAGCTTGTATTGGAAATAGAGTTTGTAGAAGTGCTAATTATGATACAACCAGCTTTGCTAAAAGAATTGAGGATGCAATCTTCCCAAATGATTTTCATGTAAAAGTAGCTTTAACGGGATGTCCTAATGATTGTATTAAAGCAAGAATGCATGATTTTGGTATAATAGGCATGACTGAACCTCAATATGAGGTATATAGATGTATTGGTTGTGAAGCTTGTGTGAAATACTGTAAAAGACACTCTGTTGGAGCTTTAAAGATGGACAACTATAAGGTAGTTAGAAATGAAGAAAAATGTATTGGGTGTGGAGAGTGTGTTGTTAAGTGTCCAACTAATGCATGGACAAGAAGCAGTGAAAAATATTATAAATTAGCTATTATGGGAAGAACAGGAAAAGTGAACCCTAGACTTGCTCAAGATTTTATTACATGGGTAGATGAAGATAGTATAATCAAAATTATCACCAATACTTATGATTATATCAATGAGTATATCGATAGAAGCATAGCTAAAGAGCATATTGGGTATATCGTTGATAGAACAGGATATCAGGAGTTCAAAAAATGGTCTTTAAGAGGAGTTGACCTGCCTAATAAAGCTATTGTTAAAGAAAATATTTATTGGTAATAGGAAAGTAATTTTATTTCTTGTAAATATCACTACCCTAATGAAAAAAATGTTTTATATAAAATGAATAAATGTATAAGAAAAAATGAATGATAAAATCCAAATTGAAATTATAATAATCATATAATTCAATTTGGATTTTCTAAGTTAAAATAATAAATATTTAAAATCTCAAATCAATTGGTATATAGCATTGGTATAATAAAAAACAATAAAGTGATAAAAAAATAATGACAGTTTTTAAAATATAACTTTCATTATAAGAAAGTTTGCTTTATAATAATATTATTGATTTATACTTTTATATGAAAATTTATACAAGGGGGACTTATTTGTGGTTGAATTTAATGGAACAATAGTTTTTATGTTTGTACTTTATTTATTAGTGATGATGGCCATTGGATTGATTTTTTATTTTAAGACAAAGAATCTATCTGATTACGTGCTTGGGGGCAGGGGATTAAATGGTTGGGTAGGCTCGTTAAGTGCACAAGCTTCTGATATGAGTGGGTGGTTATTGATGGGGTTGCCAGGATATGCATATCTATCTGGAATGGAATCAATTTGGATTGCGATAGGTTTAGCTGTGGGAACTTATTTTAATTGGAAATTGATTGCTAAAAGATTAAGAGTGTATACTGAAGTTGCAGGAGATTCATTAACTCTACCAAATTATTTTGCTAATAGATTTAGAGATAAATCTAATATGCTTAGAATCATCTCGGCTTTATTTATACTTGTATTCTTTTTATTTTACACTGCTTCGGGATTTGTTTCGGGTGCTAAACTTTTTAGTACAGTTTTTGGGATTGCTTATTCTACAGCTCTTATTATTGGAGCTTTAGTAATAGTATCTTATACTTTTCTAGGTGGTTTTATGGCAGTTTGTTGGACTGATTTTTTTCAGGGCATGATGATGTTTATAGCAGTATTAATAGTTCCGGTTATTGGTATTTTTAAAATGGGCGGAATTGGGGAAACAACAGCTGCTTTATCTTCTATTGATTTAAACTTTTTAAATGCTTTAAAAACTTTTGATGGAGGAACTATTTCTTTAATATCAGTAATTTCTCTTCTTGCTTGGGGATTGGGATATTTTGGACAACCTCATATACTTGCTCGTTTTATGGGTATAAGTAATGGTAAAGAAATAGATAAAGATAGAAAGATAGCTATGGTTTGGGTTGTTGTTTCTTTAGTGGCGGCTATAGTAATTGGACTAGTTGGGAGAGTTTATTTACCAACAGCTCTTGATGGTACAAATTCAGAAAAAATATTTATGCTTATGGTGAATGATATGTTTCATCCAGCTGTAGCTGGGTTTTTATTAGCAGCAGTTTTGGCGGCTGTAATGAGTACCGCAGATTCTCAACTTTTAGTAACAGCTTCTTCTTTAACAGAGGATTTTTATAAAGTAATGTTTAGAAAAAATGCTAGTGAAAAAGAGCTAGTTTGGGTAAGCAGGATAGCAGTAGCTTTAGTGGCTTTAATTGCTTTCTTCTTGGCTAGAGATGAAAATAGTTCTATTTTATCGCTGGTTGCTTATGCTTGGGCTGGATTTGGAGCAACTTTTGGACCAACTGTTATAGCTTCATTATTTTGGAAAAGAACAACAAGAAATGGTGCTTTAGCAGGATTAATAAGTGGAGGAATTGTTGTAATAGTATGGAAACAATTATCAGGTGGAATTTTTGATGTATATGAAATTGTTCCAGCTTTTATAGTTTCAATGGTATGTATAATAATCTTCAGCTTGATAGATAAAGAACCTTCTAAGGAAATTATTGATGAATTTGAAAAAGTAGAAAAAGCTTTATAAGAAAAGAGTGAGGGTATTTAATTAACCCCTCACTCTTTTATGTTATTTATTCATTTGAAACGAATTTTATAGAACAATCTGAAGGAAGAGCTAATCCACAAGCTACTTCTATAGATTTTATAATTCCAGCAGGTATTGGACATGCTGCATGATGACAATGATTTCTGCAAATTTTATAAACATCAGTATCGCCGAGAGTTCCAAAGCATTCTGAAAATCCATCAATAATTTTAAGTTCACTTTCTATAGGTTTTAAAGAAGGACATTCCGTTTCGATTTTTAAAGTTACATTTTGCATATCATCACTAGAAGTATATACATTTGTTATAAAACCACAAATTCCTGGATTGATAGTTACATTCATAAGGAGCTCCTTTAAACTATATTATTTTAAAAAATTTAATATGTGTATTAGTAGTATTAATGTGTAATTTTATCTTTTACTAACTTGGTTAAGCTAGTTTCAATTGTATGGTGAAGAGTTTCAGTTAAATTCTTTTTTTCTTCTATAGATAATTGATCTATATATATAGGTTTATGAACTATCATAGCAATAGAATGGCCAGTTACCTGTTTTCCTACTTCTAGTACTCGATAGGTACCATCTACAGTAATAGGAACTATAGGAACATTAGCTTTCAAAGCCAATTTTATACTACCTTTTTTAAAATCAATCATTTCTGATTTTAAACTCCTTGTCCCTTCAGGAAAAATAAGCATAGAATAACCAGATTTTAATCTTTCTACACCTTCATTTATAGCTTTCATACCTTCACGAATATTACTTCTATCAATAAATACAGTTTTGATTGCTTTAAACCAAAATGGAAGAACTGGAATTTTCAATATTTCCTTTTTAGCAATAAAGCCGGTGTGTTTTCCTACATTACCTATAATTAAGAATCCATCAAACATTGCTTGATGATTTGATACGAATACCACAGGGCCTTCAGGAATATTTTCTAATCCGGATACGTGTGTAGTGGTTTTTGATTTTTTCAAAAGAAAGTTACACATGTGTTGGGCCTTTTGAAATAGATAATCATCAGCTGCTTCTATAGATTTTTTAGAAATAAAAAAGGATTTAATCTTAGCGATGCAAGTATGAAATAAAACAAAAAAAGCAAAATAAGTATACCAAAGTAATTTAATCATTTAAATTCTCCTTTATTAAAATTAAATTCTTTATAATTATAATACAAATAACGTGGAATTGAAAACAAAAATCAATATTTTACTGGTTCAAAAGTCATTATTTTTATGTGTTTTTTCGGGGAAAAATGATATAATTTACGATGAAAGGGTTTTTAGAGGTGAGCAAATGTATACAATAAAAAAAATACTTAATAATAATGTTGTGGTTGCTATTGATAATAAAAGAGAAGAACTTATACTTGTGGGCAACGGAATTGGATTTCAACATAAAAAAGGTGATATGGTATTAAAGGAGGAAGTTTTATCCATATATATAAAAGAAAAACAAGACTTAGCAAACAACTATCAAAAAGTACTTAGTAGTATAGATAGTAGTGTTGTTGGTATATCAGAAGAAATCATATCATTGTGGGAAAAAGAAATAGATGAGAAATTGAACAATTCAATACATATTTCGCTACCGGATCATATTAATTTTGCTTTAAAACGTTATAATAGTGGGGTTAAAATAGAAAACCCATTTCTTATGGAATTGAAAATCCTTTTTCCTAAAGAATTTGATTTAGCAAGCAAAGCTTTGGAGATGATAAATAGTAGATTTAATGTTTCTTTTCCAGAAGATGAAATTGGATTTATTTCTCTGCATGTTAGGGCTGCTGTTAAAGAAGAAGGTCTTAATAACTCATCTAGCTATTTAAAAAATATTTCTAAAATTATGGAGTTGATTTCTAAGTTATTAAATAAGCAATTAAATAAAAACTCTTTTGAATACATTAGAACAGTTTCTCACATTAATTTTATGTATGAGAGGGTTAAGAATAATACACCTATTAATAATTTATTATTAGAAAGTATAAAGAAAGAACTTTATGAAGAATTTAATATAGCTTTGAAAGTTGCAATGATGTTTAATAAGTTATTTCAACTTCAAGTGCCAGAGGATGAGGTTGGGTATATTGCACTTCATTTAAAAAGATTAAAGGATATTGAGGGGAATTAAGTGAATAATAAAAAAACTTTTTCTATACTTCAAAAGATAGGTACATCATTGATGCTTCCAGTGTCGGTATTGCCAGCGGCAGGTATATTATTAAGACTTGGTCAACCGGATTTATTAGGAAAGTTTGGGATGGAATTTGAGTTTCTTGCCACAGCAGGGAATGCTATTTTCTCTAATTTACCTATGATATTTGCTGTGGGGGTTGCCATTGGATTTTCAGGTGGAGAAGGAGTAGCGGCTTTATCCGCCGTTATTGGGCAGTTGATTCTTACGGGAATACTTGAGAAACAATCAATTAATATTGGTACTAATATTAATATGGGGGTATTGGGTGGAATTTCTATAGGACTTTTAACAGCAGTTTTATATAAAAAATTCCATAAAATTGAGCTTCCAAAAATACTTGGTTTTTTTAGTGGGAAAAGATTTATACCTATTATCACAGCTTTTGTTTCTTTTGTATTTGCAATTTTAAGTATTAAAATATGGGTACCTATTCAAATAATTATAAATAGATTTGCACTAAAAGCTAGTGTATCTATTTTTGGACCAGCATTTTATGCAGCAGGTAAAAGATTATTAATCCCAGCAGGGTTACATCATTTATATTATCCTACTTTTTTATTTCAATTTGGAGAGTTTGTATCAAATGGGGAAAAATATTATGGGGATTTACCTAGATTTTTTCATGGAGACCCCACTGCAGGAGTGTTTATGGCAGCAGAGTACCCTATATTGATGTTTGGGCTACCGGCAGCGGCATTAGCAATGATTTTAGCATCAAGGAAAGAAAATAGGAAAAAAATATTAGGAATTATGGGTTCAGCAGCGCTTGTATCATTTTTTACAGGTATTACAGAACCTATTGAATTTTCTTTTATTTTTGTAGCACCATTTTTGTTTCTTTTTCATGTTTTTGCAGCTTTTATTTCTGGTATTATAACAAGTTATTTTGATTTAAGGCTAGGGTATACTTTTTCAGCTTCTTTTATTGATTATTTATTAGGGTATAATTATGCAAACAAACCATTATTTCTGCTAATAATTGGTCCGGTATTTTTTGTAATGTATTTTCTTGTATTTTATTTTTTTATTAAATACAAAGATATACAAACCCCAGGAAGAGAGAGTGAAAGAAATTTTTTAGAAGAGAATAAAATAAGTCTATTAAAAAAATCAATTAATACTTCTAAAGCGGAGGGGATTGTTGAAGCATTAGGAGGAATAAAAAATGTAGAAAACGTGGATGCGTGTGTAACACGTCTTAGACTTACCGTAAAAGAACCTAGTCTTGTAGATAGAGATATGATTAAAAATCTGGGGGCGGCAGGTATATTTGAAGCGGCAAGTTCTTTCCAAATCATATTTGGAATAGAAGCTGAAAGTTTAAAGGATAGCATTTCAAATATATTAAAAGCACAAGTTGTCACTGATATAGCTAATAAAGAAAATCATTGTATAGAGGTATATAAAGACAATCTTTCAGAGAAAAATATTATTGATGAAGATTTACAACTCACAATATTAAACCCTATAAAAGGAAAAATTATAAGTTTAGAAAAAGTTAATGATGGTATATTTTCTGAAAAAATAATGGGAGAAGGGTTTGCTATAGTACCCATGGATAATAAAGTTTTTTCACCAGTATCAGGAGAAGTAATAATTCTTTTTCCCACAAAACATGCCATAGTTATTAAAGAGGATAAAGGATATGAGATAATGATTCATGTTGGAATTGATTCTGTAAAACTAAATGGACAGGGCTTTGAAACTAACGTGTCTAAGGGTGATAAAGTTGAAGAAGGAGATTTGTTATTGACCTATGATAAAGATTTAATAATGGAAAAAGGTGATATAAAAACACCTATAATAATAACTAACTTGAAAGAAAATGAAAAAATATATGTTAAATATGGAGATAAGAATAAAGGTGATATAGCCGCTATTATTATAAAAGAATAAAAACCAAGGGTTTAACACCTTTGGTTTTTTATTCTTTTGCATTTAATTATTTCAAAGAGATTATGTTCTTTTGTCCTTTTTTAACTATGGCACCATTTTCAAAAGTAATCTCTACTTCAGCAGATAAATTTGTGAAAATTATTGGTGTAATGATAGAAGGAACTTCTTTTTCTACTTTCTTAACGTCAACTTTTAATAATGTTTGTCCAACTTTAACTTTATCGTCTTGTTTAACTAAAGCTTCAAAACCTTCACCATTTAATTTTACGGTATCTACACCGAAGTGTACTAATATTTCAGTTCCATCTGTAGATGTTAATCCTACTGCATGTTTCGATGGAAGTATTGTAGTGACAACACCATCTACTGGGGATACGATTTCTCCACTTGAAGGTAATATAGCAAAACCGTTACCCATTAATTTTTGAGAAAATAAATCATCTGGAACTTCTTCAAGTCCTACTATTTTGCCATCTAATGGAGAAACGAAAGAAGTTAGTAAAGTTCCAGTAGTAGACTCAGTAGCTACATTTGAAACTGGTGTTAAATCCATATCTACTGGTGTTTTCCCAGACATCACATCTTTGATAGCGTTTTTTAATTGATCTGATTTTGGTCCAAATATTGCTTGAACATTATTACCAACTTCTAAAACACCCGCAGCACCAAGATTTTTAAGTTGCTGCTTGTCAACTTTTGATACATCTTTTACAATAACTCTTAACCTTGTAATACAAGCATCTAATTTATCTATATTAGTATTCCCACCAAGAGCTTTTAAAACTTCTATAGCTAAAGCTGATCCTTTAACATTGATTGAAGTAGAATTTTCAATTTCATCTTCACGTCCAGGAGTTTTTAAATTCCATTTTCTGATAGCAAATCTAAATCCAAAATAATATAGTGCAGAGAAACATAAACCAACAGGGATAACTAACCACCAAGCGGTTCTACCTTGCATAACTCCGAATAATAAGTAGTCAATGATACCACCTGAGAATGTCATACCAATTTTAACGTTTAAAATATGCATTGTCATAAAAGATAAACCAGCAAAAATACAATGTATTCCGAATAAAGCAGGAGCTACAAATAAGAAAGAAAACTCAATAGGTTCTGTTATACCAGTTAAGAAGGAAGTTAAAGCTGCAGAAGCCATAATTCCGCCTACTAAAGCTCTTTTTTCAGGTTTTGCTTCGTGATAGATTGCTAATGCAGCAGCAGGTAAACCAAACATCATAAATGGAAATTTTCCAGTCATGAAAGTACCAGCTGTAAAAGGAACTCCATCTTTTAATTGAGCCATGAATATAGATTGGTCACCATTTACAATATCACCAGCTAAGTTAATATATTCTCCAAATTGATACCAAAAAGGATTATAGAAAATATGGTGCAAACCAAATGGGATTAATGAACGTTCAATAACTCCAAAAACAAATGCAGAAAAAGTTAAATTTGTATCGATCATATTTCGTGAGAATAATGTCAAGCCGTTTTGAATAGGAGGCCATACAAACAGTAAAACCACACCTAAAACTAAAGCGAATACAGCGGTAACTATTGGAACAAATCTTTTACCAGCAAAGAATCCTAAGTATGAAGGTAATTCAATGTTAAAGTATTTTTTATAAGCATAAGCTGCTAAAACACCGCAGATGATACCACCAAAAACTCCAGTTTGAAGAGTTGGGATACCAAGTACGCTTGTATAAGATGGATCGGATAAATTTTCTACAGTAACATTTGCTAAGATACCCATAGTTTTATTCATTATTAAGAATCCAACTATAGCAGCAAGACCAGCAACACCATCACCATCTGATAGGCCAACAGCAACACCAACAGCAAATAACAAAGCTAAATTACCGAAAATCATACCACCAGATTGTTCCATAACTAAAGCTAATTTTTGAAACCAAGCGGCATTTAAAGCTGGAACTGATAATAAAAATTGTGGGTTTTGAAACATATTACCGAAAGCTAGTAAAAGACCAGCAGCAGGTAAAAGAGCAACAGGTAGCATTAATGCTTTACCAATTTGTTGTAATACACCAAAAGCTTTTTTAAACATAAATAAATCCTCCTTGAAATTATATCTTTTCATTGGTAATTAATTGAATAATTAAAAATGTTTAAGTAATAATGACGACAAAAAAGGCATGAGCAACTTAGCTTGATGATATCATCAAGTTATGTTCACTCATGCCTGCATTATTCAACCAGTAACATGTGAAAGATATATTTGATTTTTAATTAACTTACATGAAATATAATAGCACATACTTTTGACTAATGCAACAAGAAATTTAAGAAACAAAAGTTAAAGAAAATGATTACATAGAGGTATTGACTGAAAGAAATGATAGGTATATAATTAAATTAGTTAGATTTCTTACTACTTTAATTATATATAAATTTATGAGGTGAAAAAAATGGAAAAATCAAGAGAAATATTTGGAAATCAGATAAGTGAAAAAACTATAAGAAAAGCTGAAAAAACAAAAAAGAAACATATGAAAAAATTCGGTGATGATTCAAAAATTAACTATAGATTATCAGCTGAAGATAATAAAGTAATAGGTCCTTTTTTAAATATAAAAAACATTGTAATAAGTGAAGATGGAGAGAAAATCCATAAAGAGAAAGCAGTTATTGTAGGAAATATAAGAATGGGCTTTGGGCACTATAGAATATCTATGGCCATAGCCTCAGCGGCAAACGCAATGGGCTATATTCCTTATTGGTTTGATTTGAATTCTTACAAAGAAACTACAGGGGGGAAAGTTATAGACAGTTTGAATTCGTTGTATTCTATGGGGTCAAGATGGTCTCAAAAATATCCTTTATTTAATAAGCTTTATTGGGAACCTTTAAATTCTGAGGGATTTAGAAAGTTGACTTATAATGCAATGGATCAGAAAGTATCTGAGCTTATGACTCCAGTATATAGAGAAATTTCAAAAGATATTCCTTTTATTGCAACCCATGTATGGCCATCTCAAGCTGCAATTCATGCGGGTATGAAAAAAGTGGTTAACGTTATTCCTGATAACTGGCCTATGGCACTTCACTTGTCTGAGGGAGCTATTCATACAGTTCAAACACCATCATCTTTTTTAGGGTATAAAACATTGAGAGGTATGGAGGGTAATAAAGTTTTAAAAGCTATGCCTAAAGAAGATATTTATGAAGTAGGACATTATATAGATCATGAATTAGTGTCTAATATTGACTTGGATTGTGGTGCAAGATTAAAGCGTATAAAGAATAAAACAGCCAAGAGAGTATTGATAACCGTTGGTGGAGCAGGGGCACAAAAAAAGTTCTTTGTAGGAATTATTAAAAAGTTAATACCTTTGGTAAAAGAAAATAAAGTAGTATTATATCTAAATGTAGGAGATCATGAAAATGTTTGGAATGAGCTAAAAGCTGATTTGCCTGAATTATCACAATTAGCTAATGAACATTTTAATAATTGGAAAGAAACTTATGAGTTTGCAGAACAAGCTTTAAATGAAGAAATTGAAGGAATTCATGTTTTTTATGATAAAGATATTTTTGCAGCAGTTTATGGTACAAATTTGTTGATGAGGTCATCAGACATTTTAATTACAAAACCTAGCGAGTTAGCTTTTTATCCAGTACCTAAACTTATGATGAAAAGAGTAGGGGGCCATGAGGCTTACGGAGCTATTCGTGCAGCAGAAGTGGGAGATGGGACTATAGAGTGTGATACTGTGGAAAATACTTTGCAAATGCTTGATTTAATGATATTTGAAGATGAAATTCTTACTATGTTTAACAACAATATAATAAAGGCAAATAAACTAGGTATTTATAATGGAGCATATAGAGCTGTAGAACTTGCTACAAAAGGTCGAATAAGCCAATATTAATAAAGGGGTGTGTATATGAGAGAAGAAAAATATCGTATCAAAGGCATTGAAAATCATTCTATTTGTGTAGTTTCATGGAAACCAGAGTGTAATGTAATAAAAGGAGTAGTCCAGATTGTACACGGTATGGCAGAGCATTGTATGAGATACAGAGAGTTTGCTGAATTCTTAACACAAGAAGGTTTTATAGTTTATGCTCATGATCATAGGGGGCATGGATTAAGTGTTTCAGAAGATGAAGAGCAAGGTTTTTTACACACTAATGATGGATTCATGAAACTTGTTGAGGAAACTCACATGGTAACAGAATTTATAAAGAAAAATGAAAAGAATAAAAAAATATTTATCCTTGGACATAGTATGGGGTCTTTTGTTACTAGAAAGTATATTCAAATTTATGATAAGGAGGTTGTAGGAGCAATAATAAGTGGAACAGGTGATTCGCAAGGTGCTCTTGGTGTTGTAGGAAAAGTTATAGCTAAATCTATAGCTGGTATTAAAGGTAAGAAGTACAAAAGCAAATTGCTTGATGATTTGAGTTTTGGTTCATACAATAATAAATTTAAACCAGTTAGAACTAATATGGACTGGTTATCAAGAGATGAAAATCAAGTTGATATGTATTTAAAGGATGAGAATTGTGGATTTATTTGTTCAGCATGGACTTATGTAGATATTTTAAATGGAATTGAGATGATTTCCAATAAAAAAAATATTAAGAAAACAAGAAACGAATTACCTATATTGTTTATATCTGGTGAAAAAGATCCAGTTGGAAATGATGGTAAGGGAGTAAGGAAAGTATATGAAAAATATTATTGTGAGGGACTTCAAGTGGAGTTGAAATTATTCCCAGAAGCTAGACATGAAATTTTAAATGAAACTAATAAAGAAGAGGTATATGAATATATATTAAATTGGATATATAAAAGAGTTTAGAAAATTATTATATAGGAATACCATTGTGAAACTTATAGCCATTGAAAAGGGAGATGTGCTTCCTTTTCAATGGCTATATTTTTAGCTATTTAGAATTTAATAATTTGCCATTTTGAATAATTTTATGTTGGATTTTAATCTTTAATTCTTTTTCATACCTAGTAATTCGTGTAACTTCATTCTCTGTAACTATAGTAACAGCAGTACCGCTTTTTCCAGCTCGACCGGTTCTTCCTACTCTATGTAGATAATCTTTAGAGTCCTCAGGTAAATCTAAATTAAAAATATGAGTAACATCTTTTATGTCTAATCCCCTAGCAGCAATATCTGATGCAATAAGAATTGGATAGGTACCATTTTTAAAACCATCGATTGCTTTTTTTCGTTCTTCCTTTGAGGCGTTTCCATATATACCACAGGCTTTTATACTATGATGATTTAATTTATCAACAGTAATTTGAATTTCATCATTTTTATTTTGGAATACTATTGCTTTTTTAGGGTTTAAAGCAGCTATCAATTTTCTTAAGAAAATTATTTTATCTCTTTGCTCAGCAACTATGCAGCTATGAGATATATTTTCAGAATTCGTAGAATCTTTTGTAACCTTAATAAGCTCAGGTTCTTTCATCAATTTTTTTGCTTCATTAATTGTTTCAGGCTTAATAGTTGCAGAAAAAACTAAAAGTTGTCTTTCTCTTAAAGTAGTTTTAATGACATTTTGTATGGAAGAAATATTATTTTTATCCAAAAGTCTATCGCCTTCATCAACTACAATAGTTTTTACTGTATGAGATTTTATTTTCTTCATCTTTATTAATTCTAATATTCTACCTGATGAACCTACAATTATATTAGGTTTTTTCTTTAATTTTTCTACTTGACGCTTAATATTTACATCACCGATAATAGTGGTAGATGTAATGTTAATGCCAGAATTATTTGCGAGAAGTTTAATTTCCTTATCAATTTGAACAACTAATTCGTGAGTTGGGGCTAAAATAATAACACTTGTTTCATTTTTTGATATATCTATTTTCTGAAATAAGGGTAAGAGGTAAGCCAAAGTCTTTCCACTACCAGTCTCTGATTCTGCAATAATATCTTTGTTTTCTAGTGCCAACGGTATTGTTAAAGCTTGTATAGCGGTAGGGATTGTAATAGCCTCTTTATTTAATCCTTCAATAATTGCAGGATTTATTCCTAAATTTTCGAAATTTGCTTTCATTATTGTCTCCTTAAGTTAATCTTTTTTTAAAAGAATCCTTAATAATTCTATACTGTAGAAGGTTTTTTGTCAATTTATTATAAATTCTTTTACAAAAATATGAAAAATGATATAATGGAAATTGTTCTAAATAGAAATAGTGAAATTTTTGATGAGAATTCATATAGGAGGATTAATTTTGAATAAATTTGTAATAAATAATAAAAAAATAATTTATATAATAGCTAGTGTTATTTTGCTTATTATACTTTCCCTGCTTATTTATGTAAATAGTGTAGCTTATTTGGTTAGTATAGATGGAAAAACAATTGGGATAGTAAAAAATAAAGAACAAGTTATTCAATTAACCAGTGAGTTAGCAAAAAAATGTGAAGAAGAGTTTAAAAAAGAAGTGAACATCCCTCAAAACATATCATTCCAAAAGGTATTTGCAACGGGAAAAAACATTGTTTCAGTTGATGAGCTTAAATTAGAATTAGAAAAAGAAATAGAGGTTAAAGTTGAAGCTTATATTATTAAGTGTAATTCAGAAAAAATAGCTATTGTAGATGATGAGGAATGTGCAAATAAAATTTTGGAAAATCTAAAATTTCAATACATAGATAAAGAATTAGAACCCCAATTTAAGGAAATAGGATTTTTAGAAACAGTAGAGGTCATTCAAGAATATGTAAGTCCCAATTTGATAACTAGTGTTGAGGATGCTTTTAGCTTAATATCAACAGGAACAAATGAAATAAAAAAATATGAAATTGAAGAAGGGGATGTTATTTCTTGTATTGCGGAGGAATATAAGTTAAAAGTTGCTGATATTGAAAAAGCAAATCCAGAAATAAATATTGATAAAATTAAAATAGGGCAAAAGATTAGCTTAACAGTTCCTAAACCTTTGATAAGTGTGAAAACAGTTGAAGAAAATCAATATGTTGAAGAAAAGCCTTTTATTGTTGAATATGAAGAGTCAAACAACATGTATGAGGGAGAGTATAAAGTAACAGTAAAAGGACAAAACGGTAGTAATCAAATAAAAGCAGAAATTGTTAAAATCAATGGAATAGAAGCAGAAAGAACTATTTTAGAGGAAAGTATTATAACTGAACCGGTTTCTCAAGTTGTTGTTAAAGGTACAAAAGAAAGACCTAAAACTATGGCTACAGGATCTTTTGGGTGGCCTTCAGGTGGAAGTATAACATCTAAATTTGGATATAGGTGGGGCAGAAATCATAATGGTATTGATTTCGGTGTAAGCACAGGAACACCTATAAAAGCTTCAGATGGAGGAAAGATTACTTTTGCGGGTTGGAAAGGTGGATATGGATACCTGGTTATAATAGACCACGAAAACGGATATTCAACTTACTATGGACATAATAGTATTTTAAAAGTTAAAGCTGGGGAAAGGGTGTATAAAGGTCAAACAATATCTTTGTCAGGGAATACAGGAAATTCAACTGGACCACATCTTCATTTTGAAATTAGAAAAAATGGCGAACCTATTAATCCATTAAATAAATTATAATATGTATAAACATCATCTATATTATTGGATGGTGTTTTGTATTTAAAAGAATTAATAAATCGATGAGTAATGATTTATTAAGAAAAAAGGAGCGGTTTCAGTGAAAGAAATATTATATGAAGAGCAGCTTTACGGTCCTGTAAAAAAGTATTTAATTAATAAAGATTTTGAAGTTAAAGCAGAAATCAAAAATTGTGATATTACTGCATTGAAAGATGATACTATGATTATAGTTGAACTAAAGAAAGTATTAAATTTAGATGTAATAATACAAGCAGCAGAAAGACAGAAAATATGTGACTTGGTTTATATAGCTGTACCTAGAAAAGAAAGAACAGTAAAAAGAAAAAGAACGAATGATATTATTAATTTATTGAGACGACTTGGAATAGGTTTATTTTTAGTCAGTATTAATGGAAAAGAATCACTGGTTCAGGAAGTGTTGATGCCTAGTTTTAAGTTTAAAGAGAAGGGGGGAAGGGTTTCTTATAAAAAAAGAAAAGAAGTATTTAAAGAATTTAACGAGCGAAGCGGGGATTATAATATTGGAGGGTCTGTAAGAAAAAAAATACTTACTGCATATAAAGAAAAAGCAGCTTATATAGGAGTTTTATTATATGAAAAAGGACCTTTGAGTATTAGGGAATTAAAAGAATTAGGAGCAAATAAAGAAAAAACCTCTAATATTCTACAAGATAATTATTATAAATGGTTCTTTAGAGTAAAAAGGGGAGTATATGATTTGACTGATGAAGGAAAAACAGAAATAGAATCAATAAAACACACACTTTACCCAAAAGATATGTAAAAAGCAAATATTTATATGTGGTAACTTATGTTACCGACTTAAAAGAGTTGTTATTTTAAAATATAACAGTTATTTATTATATTAATGGAGGCAAGAATATGTTAAATTCGCATGAAGGATGTTCAGGTAGTTTTGAAAATGGAAAACAAGTGGTAGATAAAATAAGAATGATGGGTTATGCTGTTCAAAATATGCCAAATTCTCTTCAAATTAATTGTGAAGAATGTGGAAATGAGTTTACTATGATTAAATATGAAGATTCATGCCCAATCTGTGGTATGGTTTTTGGTGTGACTCCTTGCCATGCTTATGATGCTCAATTTGTAAAGGCAGCTGGTAAAAATTATTAGGAATAAAAAGCAACTAACGATGAGGTTAGTTGCTTTTGTTAAACTAAACTTTTAAGTTTGTCCATGTCTTTTATAAGAATTTGTTTATTTCCTCTCATTTCTATAATGCCTTCATCGCTTAAAGACTTAAGTCTACGAGTTATGGTTTCTCTTGTTATACCAGCATAACTACCCATCTCTTCTCTATTGAGGGAGGTGTTTATAATTATGCCTTCTTCAGTATCTATACCAAAATCCGTAATTAAACTTATTAATAATCCAGCAACTTTAGCTGAAACGTCATTTGTACTCAATCTATCTACTAAACTCTCCACTTTTACAATTCTGTCGTATGCTTCTTCAAGTATTTGAAGCATTATCCTAGGGTTATCTACTAGAATATTATCAAAATCTTTTTTATCTAGGGAACAAATAATACTATCTTCTAATGCTTCGGCACTAAAATCAAATCTATCTTCTTTTAATAAGTTAAAAGCACCAATAAAGCTAAAATCTGTTGGGGAGAGTATATATAAAATTTGTTCTTTGCCATCAGCGGTATATCTAAAAACTTTAACTTTTCCACAACATACAATATAAAGTTTTCTAGCTTTGTCTCCTTGAGAAAATAATTTATCACCTTTTTTGAAATGAGTTTTTATGGTGCCTTCAGATATTTTTGCTAATTGTTCAGGTGTCAAATTAGAAAGCAAGGGTATTTGACGCATGCAAAAATCTGTGTTTTGATTTTTGCATAAAACATTTGTATGTTTACACTTTTTTATATAAATCACCTACTTTTGCAAGAATAGAAAGAAAGCAAACCACAAATAGTATTATTTCGAACTTTGTGGTTTGCTATTGAATTAATTATATACTTTTTTTATGATTTTTAAAAGCCTTAATTTAGTCAATATTAAATATATTTGTAAATAGTTGCATTAATTAAAATGTTTTGGAGTTCTTCGGTTCTATCTTTATCCATTGAACTAACATCAGCTAAAGCATATGGAATATTAAGCATTTCATATTTGTGAACACCAAGTGTGTGATAAGGTAGTAATTCTATTTTTTCAACATTCTTTATATTCTCATTAACAAATGTAGCTATTTGAAGTATTTTTTCTTCAGAATCGGTTATGTTAGGAACAACAACATGTCTAATCCAAACAGGAGTTGAAGAATTATTTAAAGCTTCAATAAATTTCATCAATTCGTCTCTGTTTTTTCCAGTTAAAGAAATATATCCATTATCATCAACATGCTTAATGTCCAATATAACTAAATCAGTGTAGTTTAAAATATCTTTATATTTTCCGAATCCAAAGCCAGAAGTATCTATTGTTGTATGAATACCATTAGCTTTACATAGTTTCAAACATTCTATTAAAAAATCAGGTTGCATTAAAGGATCTCCGCCAGAAAAAGTTACCCCTCCACCAGATTTGTTAAAATAGGGTTTAAATCTAATTATTTTATTAACTAATTCTTCAGGAGAATACTCTTTTCCACCATGCATGGCCCAAGTATCGGGATTATGGCAGTAAGCACATCTTAAATTACACCCTTGAAAGAAGATAACAGTTCTAATGCCAGGGCCATCAACTAGGCCCATGCTTTCTATAGAATGAATTCTTCCTTTTATCATAATATCACCCTCTGATTTCATTGAAGTTTAAATTGATTTATGGAATGTTCTGTTGATAACATCTAATTGTTGTTCACGATTTAATCTAACAAAGTTTACAGCATATCCAGAAACTCTGATTGTTAGGGTAGGGTACTTTTCAGGATTTTCCATAGCATCCATCAACATTTCACGATTAAGAACATTAACATTTAAATGGAAAGCTCCTTGACCAAAATAACCATCAAATATGGATACTAAATTATCAATTCTATTATTTAATTCTTTACCAAGTGCAGTTGGTGTTATTGAAAAAGTATTTGAGATACCATCTTGGCAAACACCTCTATATGGAATTTTTGCTACAGAGTTAAGTGAAGCAAGAGCTCCATTTTCATCTCTTCCGTGCATTGGATTTGCTCCAGGAGCTAAAGGTTCGCCAACTTTTCTTCCATCAGGAGTTGAACCAGTCTTTTTACCATAAACTACATTTGAAGTAATTGTTAATACAGATAATGTATGCTCAGCATTTCTATAAGTAGGGTGTTTTTTCAATTCATTGGTAAATTGCTTAACTAATTCTACAGCAATATTATCTACTCTATCATCGTCATTTCCGTATTTAGGGAAGTCACCATCGATTTCAAAATCTACAGTTATACCTTCTTCATTTCTTATTGGTTTTACTTTAGCATATTTTATAGCACTTAATGAATCTGCAACTGAAGACAATCCAGCTACTCCAAAGGCCATTATTCTTTTAACATCAGTGTCATGTAAAGCCATTTGTCCAGCTTCATAAGCATATTTATCATGCATATAGTGTATTGTATTCATAGTATTTACATAAAGGCCAGCAACATATTCAACAACTTTATCAAAACTTTCTTTAACTTTATTATAATCTAAAATTTCATCATTCATAACAGGTATATTTGGGACAACTTGAATTAAATTTCCAGCTCTATCTTTTTTCTTTTCATCTATACCCATATTTAAAGCATATAGAAGAGATTTTGCCAGGTTAACTCTAGCACCAAAGAATTGCATTTGCTTTCCAACTTGCATTGCAGATACGCAACAAGCGATAGCATAATCATCTCCATAAACAGGTCTCATTAAATCATCATTTTCATATTGAATAGCATCTGTTTTTATAGACATAGCAGCACAGTATTTTTTGAAAGCTTCTGGTAGATTTTCAGACCATAAAACAGTCATATTTGGTTCTGGTGCTGGATCTAAATTGGTTAAAGTATGAAGGAATCTAAATGCAGTTTTAGTAACAAGAGTTTTGCCGTTTATTCCCATTCCGCCTATAGCTTCAGTTACCCAAGTAGGGTCTCCAGCAAATAATTCATTGTATTCTGGTGTTCTTAAGTGTCTAGCTATTCTCAATTTTATTACTAATTGGTCTATTAATTCTTGAGCTTCTATTTCATTTATAACATTATTTTTTAAATCTCTTTCAATATAAATATCTAAGAAAGTGGTGTTTCTACCAAGTGACATTGCAGCGCCATTGTTTTCTTTGATTCCAGCTAAATAACCTAGATACAAGAATTGAACGGCTTCTTGAGCATTTTTAGCAGGAACAGATATATCAATACCATAAGAAGCAGCCATTGCTTTGATATCATTTAAAGCTCTTATTTGTTCTGAAACTTCTTCTCTTGAACGAATTAAATCTTCACAAGCATGTCCTTTTAGAACATTCTTAAGATCATTTTTTTTGTCTTCAATTAACAAATCAATACCATAAAGAGCAATTCTTCTATAATCACCGATTATTCTACCTCTTCCATAAGCATCAGGTAGTCCAGTTAATAAACCAACAGTTCTTGCTTTTTGTGTTTCTTCGGTATAAGCATCAAAAACACCTTGATTATGAGTTTTTCTATACATTTGAAAGTATTTGTCGATATCTTTATTTATTCCGCAATCGTAAGCTTTTAAAGAAGCTTGCACCATTCTATATCCACCATAAGGATTAATTATTCTTTTCAAAGGAGCATCTGTTTGAAGTCCAACAATAACTTCATTATCTTTATCTATATATCCTGGTTTGAAGTTATTTATGCCTGCGAATGTTTCTGTTTCTACTGATAAAACACCTTTTTTTAATTCTTCAACCAAAAGTTCTTCCATGTGAGACCATATTTTTTTTGTTTTTTCTGAAGTTGAAACTAAGAAATCTTCATTTCCTGTATAAGGTGTATAGTTTTTTTGAATAAAATCTCTCACGTTTATTGATTCTTGCCAATTACCTTCTTTAAAATCATTCCATTGTTTTTTCAATTTTATCACTCCTATAATAAATTTAATAAGTTCTTATTTTATGGTTACCTTTTTTAACAATAATTATTTGTTACTATATTGCTATTATAGAGCGTTATGTTTTATAAAAATGTGATTGAAATCACTTTTTGTAGGTATTTTGTTTGATTTATGGATAAAATAATTAAAAACAAATAAAAAACCTTATTAATCTTTAAGATCAATAAGGTTTTTTATGAGTAAAATTATCTTTCTCTTCGTGCTTTAGCTTTTTCGAAGAAAACTTTTTTACCTTTTATTGTTTCTTTATTCATAACTTGTAAAATTTTATTTTCATATTTTGTTGGAACTTCAACAAAAGAGAATTTGTCATACAAATCTATATTTCCTATAGCACTTCCAGGAATATTACATTCACCAGCAATAGCGCCTACAATATCTCCAGGTCTTACATCTTGGTCTTTACCAATATTTATGTGGAACCTAGTTACATCACCAGCAGGAGCTCTATTTCCAGAATCTCTTCTAGGACTTCTACTAGATCTATCACTTCTATCATTTCTGTCTCTGCTATTTCTGTCCCTATTATTTCTCTTTAGATAAGAAAAATCAATATCATCTTCATTTTCAAAATCAAGAGTAGGGTGAATTAAAGCTGCAGCTACATGATGTATAGAGTAACCTTCTTCAAGAAGTTTATCTATGATAGGGTTAGTTAATGATACATTTTCATTTTCTAAAATTAATTTTAAATCATTAACATATGAGTCTATCTTTATTAAATTAGCTTTCTCAAGTGAAGGTATAGCTCTTTTCTCGATTTTTTTATTGATATAAGCCATAATATTGCTTATACGTCTGCCTTCAATTTCTGATACCAAAGTGAAAGATTTTCCAGATTTTCCAGCTCTTCCGGTTCTTCCAACTCTGTGTACGTAGTATTCTTCATTTTCAGGAACGTCATGATTAAATACTACATCAACTTCACTAATGTCAAGTCCACGAGCAGCAACGTCAGTTGCAACTAAAATATTAATTTTTCCGGAATTGAATTTTTCTAAAACAGCCATTCTTGAAGATTGTACAATGTCACCGTGGATTTTATCACAAACAAATCCTTTTTCCTTCAAATATTGTGCTGCTTTATCTACTCTAAGTTTTGTATTACAGAAAATTAAAGCTCTTGAAGGATTGTAAACTTGAATAAGTCTGTTTAAAGCTTCAAGCTTATATTTTTCTCTAACTTCAAAATAGCATTGTTCAATATCAGAGTTAGTTACTTCTTTTTTAGTAACTTTAACAAGAGTAGGAGAAGTCTGATATTTGTGAGTAATATCTAAAATACTTTTTGGCATAGTGGCAGAAAACAATGTAGTTTGTCTATCACCTTTTGCTTTTTCTAATATGGATTCAATATCTTCTCTGAATCCCATGTTTAACATTTCGTCTGCTTCATCAAGAACCATGTACTTAAGGTCTTTTAATATCATAGTACCTCTGTTAATATGGTCTATAACTCTTCCGGGTGTACCTATTACTATTTGAACCCCTTTTTTTAGGGAAAGTATTTGATTTCTTATAGATTCCCCGCCGTAAACTGGTAAGCAACGTAAATTTTTCATATGCTTTCCTAGTTTATCGAATTCATTTGATACTTGAACTGCCAATTCTCTTGTAGGGCATAAAATTAATGCCTGTATATTCTTGTTATTTACATCAATTTGTTCAAGAATAGGAATTGCAAATGCAGCAGTTTTTCCAGTACCTGTGTGTGATTGCCCAATAATATCCTTGCCTTCTAATATTAGCGGGATTGTTTGCGCTTGAATAGGAGTCGCTTCTGTAAACCCCATTTCCCCAATAGCTAAAAGTATTTCTTCTGAAATATTTAGTTCGTTAAAATTCATTAAATTACCATCCTATGTTTCATATTTGGTTATATTTATTTTATACAACTATACTATTATAAGTTTAAATTATAATAAATACAAGAGAAACCTGTATATTTTCTTAGGAATTTTGTAAAATCATAGTTGTGGGTGAATGTTTAGGCATCAAATCTTTGCAATTAAAGGTTTCTAATTTATATGCATCAGGTAGGGTTTTTATAAAATTTATAGCGGATTCAGAAACTGTGGAATTACATACTAAAATGCAATTATAAATATTCTTACTAATCATAAAGCCAAGAATTGATTGTAATGTGTGTTCAGTAATTACTTTATTTTTATCATTGGAACAATGAACTAAAAAATTATCGTTACTTTTTTTACAGGTTAAGTAAGGACTTGAATCCTCGTTGGTAAAGTTTAAATAACCTTTTTTATTTAAAGTTAATATGCACCAAAGTTTGAATTCTTCAATAGAAAGTTCATTGATTAAATTTAGATTCATATTGAATTCTTGAAAAGTATATATTTGTTTTTTCTTTTGAAGATAATAATTTATTAATTTATATATTTTTAATATTAATTTAACACAAAGAATAGCTAATATAAAAAATAGAATATAATTTATAAATTTAAATAAACTTTCTAGGAATATATCAAAAAAATTCATTACTTACAACCTTCTTTCCAAATCAATTTTGTTAATGACAACCCGTTTATCGAAACTATTCTCATTTTGGGGCTTAATGATTTTAATATTTTTTTAGCGTGGGGATTAAGGTTTCCATTAGTTATAATAATACCTCTTTTTACATTGTCATGAGCCATAGTACCTATAAATTTATATATATAATCTTCATTTATACTATTGGAATCATTAAAAGTAGAAAGTTCATGGTTTTCAAGAACTATTTTTTTAATTCCTAGGTAAGTATAATTTCCACTTTTACTATTTAGAACATGAGTGACTGAGCTATCTTTGCTTTGGGAAAAATCGGTAACTTCATTATTTTTAAATTTTTCTTTTATAAAAGATATAACATAATTGTGGAAATATTTTTCTGAAATGCTAGATAGAAAATCAATAGATACAGCATTAAGCTTTAACCTTGATATAACATAGTTTTCATCTATACTATGCCAAAAGTAGGAAAGAGATTTATCTGTTAATTTAATAATAAGCAGTAATATTAAAAGTGCTGCAGTAATTTTTAATGAAATCAAATATAACACATCCTTTTTATTATAGTTCTAGTAACATATAAAGTTACATGTTTATTATTTAGATTATTGACAAAATACAGGGAAATATTCAATTGAATGAGTAAATTAACATACAAAAATATTTTGAATACAAAATTCCAATAATAATTATACTAATAAAAAAAGGAGGTTTTTTTAGATGAGTAAAAAAAAGAAGAAAATTTTGGATAAAATATTAGATTCTATTTTACCAAATTATAATCAGTTACCTGAGGAAGAAAAGCAAAAATCCACACCAATTGTTACTAATTATTATTATAAAGAGAAATGATTAAATGATGTTAAAACTTGAAAAAAATACGTATTAACCAAGGTATTTTTTTCAAGTTAATTTATCATATTTAAATTTTAAAAAGTAAATTGTAAAAATAATTAAGGGAATTAAACAAAAATTAATTAAGTATACCCAGACTATAATATTGCCAATAAAATTAAAAAGCAGGTTATTATCATGACTTATGTAATAAGTAATAAAATAAATAATAGGGGTAGCAAAATAAAGAACTTTTTTATCTATATTGTAATTTTTTAATAAACAAATAATAGAAAAAGAAGTTACAATATATTTTATATACCATCCACCTACAATCTGTAGAAGAACAAAAAATTCTCCGCTTTCTAAAAAATGAAATAAACTAACTAATTGAGTTTGAATAACTTTGGGATATAAAATAGTCAAAGATCTCTCAGGACCAAAAGTAGTGATTAACCCATGCATGGCAACAATCTCCATTTGAGCTACAATAAGCATAGCAATAAAAGAGTTCTTTTTTAGTTTTTTTGTATCTGTTACCTCATCTACATAGGGGAAAGCTATGAAGATAGTACTGTAGAGAGCTAGTGCTTTAACAATTGACATTAGGAAATTTTTATCAAAACCATTAGCCATCATTGGAAACATATATTTTAAATCTTTATACTTTACAGTTAAAAAAGCTAAGTTGATACCGGCTATAAAAGTAAAGGATAAACCAACTATACAAGCTATAACTATAGTATTCAAATTGAATTTTAAACTATAAAAAGCAGCAAGAAAGAAGAAAAATAAGCTATACCAAATAGGAGTATTTATAAGCAAATGATTTTTAACGGAACTTCCTTCTACAGAACCACATTCAACTAAAGCAAATACTAAACTAAGTCCAAGCAATATGATCATAAATGTTCCTAAAATTTTGCCTAATGCTTTTGTATATATTTGAACCAAGTTAAATTGATTTGATTTTAAACAAATATTTATTAGATAAAGAAAATAAACTACAAATAATACAGATGCAAAGGATACAGAAATCCAAGCATCTCTTCCAGCAAATTCAACTATAAGATTGGGATATGTTTTTAAAGAAACAATAGAAGCACCAAAAATTAAAAATATAAAATGTGCAGAATTTATTTTTTTCAATAAATCACCTCATTTAGAAATTATTATAATAAGTAGTATGTGTTATTTATAGAATAATATCCTTATTAGTGAGAAATAATAAGTTTAGGTGATGTGTATGAGTGACTATTTATTTGAATCCATCAAAAAAACCTTAGAAGGTAGTTTTGATGTAAAATTTAGAGAATTGATTATAGAAAATCAAAAATTAAATTTGATTTATATAGATGATTTAAGCGACTCTAGATTTATTAGTGAGTTTATTATTCAACCAATTATTAAAAGTGTGGATGTAAAAGATACAAAGGATTTAATAGAAAGAATTTTAAGTGCATGTACAGCAGGACCAATAATAGATAATAAAGATGCAATTTCCCATGTTTTATCAGGGGACGTTCTTGTAACTATTGAAAATTGTACAGAAAGTATATTTGTAGATGCCAAGGGATTTTCAAAAAGAAGTATTGCTTTGCCAGTAACAGAAGCCAGTTTGAAAGGCTCTCAAGAAGGTTTCAATGAGGTTCTTATTGATGCAGTTTCTTTAATTCGAAGAAGAATTCGTAATGAAAATTTGAAGTTTGAAAATTATATAGTTGGAAAGGATTCAAGAACAAGCGTTACTATATGTTATTTAAAAAATACTTCACCTGAAAAACTAGTGGATTTAATAAGAAAAAAAATAGAACAATTGGATATTAAGTATATATTAGATATCAATTATATTGAGGAAGAATTTCTTTCAGGTAGAACAGCTTTTGATGTTTTGGGTTCAAGTGAAAAACCTGATGTTATAGCTGGTAAAGTTTTAGAGGGAAGAGTTGCTGTAATAGTAGATGGGTCTACGAGAGTTTTATACGCACCATTCTTTTTTATAGAAAATTTCCAAGTCTCAGATGATTATTACTCTAATAAAATTACGGCAAACATAACAAGAATTCAAAGATTTGTAGCTATGTTTTTTGCAACTTTTCTACCGGGATTATATGTGGCAATGACTACTTATCACTTTGCTTTGATACCTACTAAATTTGTTTTTAGATTGAGTTCTTCAAGAGTAGGCGTACCTTTTCCAACTTTTGTAGAAGTTATACTGATGCTAGGTTTTTTTCAATTGCTAAGAGAAGCAGGTGTGAGGCTACCACAGCCTACAGGGCAGGCTTTAAGCATTGTGGGGGCATTGATATTAGGGGATGCGGCTGTAGGGGCTGGGATTGCGTCACAAAGTACTATTGTAGTAGTGTCAATATCTTCTATATCAACCTTCTTAATACCTGATTTATATATACCAGTTACTATATGGGGTATTATATTAGTCGCTTTTTCTTCTTTGATGGGGTTGCCAGGATTTTATTTTGGTTTATATATTTATATCATACATTTAGCTTCACTAAAAAGCTGTGGATACCCTTATCTTTTTCCAGTAGGAACTTTAAGTAGTTTTAATATAAAAGATTTGTTCACAAGAAAAAATCTAAAAGATATTTCTAATAGTATATTTGATGGGGATGAAGAGCATGAATAGAAAAAGATATATTTTAATAGTGATATTAATAAATATATTTTTATTAACAGCTTGTTATAGCTATCATGATATTGATGAAGCTATTTATGTTACAGCTTTAATAGTTGATATAGATGATAACAATGAGATTTTAATTTATATAGAATGTTTCAAGCCTATGGGAGGGGACTCATCTAATTCACAAAGTGGAACAAGGCTAATATTTAAAGGTGCAGGGAAAACTATATTTGAAGCAGTAAGAACTGCTACTTTATCATCAAGCCTTAGAATAAATTGGACTCAAAACAGAGTGATAATGTTTACACAAAGGGCAGCTGAATATGGATTAGATAATTTTGTGGATTTTCTTGATAGAGACCAAGAACTATTGATTAGAGCGTACGTATGTACAACTAACGAAGATCCTGTAAAACTTATGGAAACAGAATATGAAGAAAATAAATATATGGGAATCTTTATTATACAAATGATAGAGAAGGTGGGGAGCTCATCTAGAGCCGTTAAATTATCTCTTAATGAGTACATGAAAGAAAGGCTTATTGGGGATAAAACAAGTGTAATACCAATTATTAATTTAAAGAAAGGTGATATTGGCGCTGAGAAGATTAATATTGTAGGAGGAGCTATTATTCATAAAGATAAAATGATTGGGTCCATTGAAAGACAGGAGGGGCAAGCTTATAGTTTTTTGATGAATAATGTTAAAAGCGGAACCCTAGAACCATTAAATCCACAAGCAGAAGGAAAATACGTTACTTTAGAAATTCTAAACAGTAAAACCAAAACAAAAATTGAATATAAGGAAGAAAAAATAATTTTCAAAAAAATTATTAATGTAGAAACGGCCTTAGGAGAAATACAAGGGGAGCTTGAAATTAATGATGCTAATTTGAATAAAATAAAGGAAAATACAGAAGAAAATATAAGAAAAGCTTGTGTAGGATTTTTTCAAGTTTATAAGGATGAAAACATAGATATATTTGATGTGAGAGAAGTATTTAATAGAAAGTATCCTCATGAGCAGGTTGAGGATATAATGAAGATTACAGAACTTGAACTTGAAGTGAATGTTAGTATAAATTTTTATAATGAAATAAAAGATTTTAAAAAATCGTAAGGTATCTGACTTACGATTTTTTGCTTGTGAGAAGGAATCAGTTTAAACTGTCTTAAGTTTTAAAAGGTGGATTGAAGGGGAAATTCATGATATAATTACAGCAATAAATGAAAGGTTTCTACAATTCGGGGATAGTGAGACTTATATTTATTGAAAGTGTTATTTTAAATACAAAGGGATGGTTTTATGATTAAATGTGTTTTGTTTGATTTTGATGGTACACTAATAGACAGTAATAAAGTAGTGGTGAATTGTTTAAAAGACTCTATTCAAAAGTATACGAATAAAGAAGTACAGTTAAAAGATTTAATACCTATTTTAGGAAAGCCTATTATAGATCAAATGAGATTTTTTTCGGAAGAAAAGTGTGAAGAAATGACTGAGTATTATAGGATAAGTTATAGAATAAATGAAGATGCAAACACATATATTTATGATAATATTGAGATTTTGCTAAGAAATTTGAAAGATCAAGGGTATGTGATAGCCATAACTTCTAATAAAGGAAGAAGAGGTATAGAATTTGGATTAGATAAGTTTAATTTGACTTCTTATATTGATTATATAGTTAGTGTTGAAGATGTGGAAATGAAAAAACCACACCCAGAGTGTGTATTTAAGGTTATGAAAGAAAAGGGATTTTCCAAAGAGGAATTAATTATTGTAGGAGATAGTCCTCATGATATTGGATGTGGGATAAATGCAGGTATTAAAACTATTTTAGTATCATGGACACTTTTTCCTATGGAAGAGTTTAGTAAGAATTCTCCGGATTTCATAATTGATGATCCTTTAGAATTAATGGATATTATAAAAAATGAAAGTAAAATAAAAAAAGTAAGATGAGTTAGAATAAAAAAAACCAGAGTCATTTACTTCCTTAATAATTGAAAAAATATCTTTAACTATAAGTGGAGCTAGACCCATAGAAGGTTCGTCCATAAGAATTAATTTTGGTCTTATCATTAAAGCTCTACCCATTGCAAGCATTTGTTGTTCTCCACCGCTTAAAGTACCAGCTCTTTGAGCAACTCTTTCTTTTAATCTTGGGAATTTTTCAAAAACCATTTCGAAATCTTTTTTAATTCCATTTTTATCTTTTCTTAGATATGCTCCTAATTCTAGATTTTCCATAACTGTTAAATTAGCGAATACTCTTCTTCCTTCAGGAACGTGAGACATACCTAGTTTAACTATCTCATTAGCAGCCATATTAGTTATTGGTTTTCCGTCATAAGTTACTGTTCCAGATTTTATTGGTATTAGTCCAGAAACAGCTCTCAATGTAGAAGTTTTACCAGCACCATTAGCTCCAATTAAGGTAACAATTTCACCTTCATTTACATTTATATCTAGTCCTTTAAGTGCATGTATTGCACCGTAGTATACATTTAAGTTCTCTATTTTTAGCATATTATGCCTCCTCGCCTAAATAAGCTTTAATAACTTCAGGATTATTTTTAACCTGATCAGGAGTTCCAACCGCTAATATTTCTCCATAGTTTAGAACTACAATATTTTCGCAAATTCCCATAACCAATTTCATATCATGTTCTATTAAAAGAATAGCTATTTTAAAGTGATTTCTAACCCATGTTATAAGCTCCATTAACTCAGTTGTTTCCTGAGGATTCATACCTGCAGCAGGTTCATCAAGTAATAAAAGTTTAGGTTTTGCTCCTAAAGCTCTAGCTATTTCTAATCTTCTTTGTTCTCCATAAGGAAGATTTTTTGCAAGTTCATTAGCTTTTTCATGCAGGTTAAATACTTTTAATAATTCATAAGCTTCTTTTTCGATTTCGTCTTCAGAAGAAAAAAACTTTGGTAATCTTATTATTGACTCAACTAAAGTAGCACTTTTTTCATGATTGAATGAGATTTTAACATTATCAATAACACTTAATTCTTTAAAAAGTCTAACATTTTGAAAAGTTCTTGCTACTCCTCCATGAGTTATTTCATAAGGTTTTAAACCTGTAATATTCTTATTATCAAATGTGATTTCGCCTTTAGTTGGAGCATAAACCCCTGTTAACATATTAAAAACAGTTGTTTTTCCGGCACCATTAGGACCAATTAATCCAAAAAGGTCATTATCGCCTATTTCGATAGAAAAGTCTGATACAGCTGTCAAACCACCGAACTGCATAGTAAGTTTATTTGCCTTTAGTAACGCCATTCATCACACCTCTTCTTATTTATAAATTTTCTATTTTGTCTTTGTTTTTTTTCTTTTAAAAATACCTTTAATCATATCTAAGGATATTTCTTTAGTTCCTAGCAAACCTTGAGGTCTGAATAGCATTAGAAGTATCAAACAAGCAGGGTAAATTATCATTCTGAAATCACCCATAGATCTTAGAACTTCAGGTAAAGCAGTAAGAGTTCCAGAACCTATTATACTACCTGAAATACTACCCATACCACCAAGAACAACAAAAGTAAGTATTTCAATAGATTTTAAGAAGTTAAAAGATTTTGGATCTAAATACATGAAGTAGTGAGCATATAAACCACCAGCAATACCTGCAAAGAAAGCGGCTATAACAAAAGATTTTAATTTATACTTTGTTGTATTTATTCCCATAGCTTCAGCGGCAATTTCATCTTCTCTAATAGAAACCATTGCTCTACCTTGAGCGGATTTAATTATATTAGACATTATAACAACTGATAAAACTGTTATTATAAATACCCAAGTGAAAGTTGTTTTCTTAGGAATACCAGGAAGGCCTCTAGGTCCACCAACGTAGTCTAAGTTAACTATTATGACTCTAATTATTTCTCCAAAACCTAAGGTTGTAATAGCTAAGTAGTCACCTTTAAGTCTTAAAATAGGAGTTCCAATTAAATAACCAAACAATGCAGCGGCAAGACCACCTACAATAAGAACAACTGGGAAAGGTAAACCAACCTTCATTGTTAATATAGCAGCTGTATAAGCACCAATAGACATAAAGCCTGCATGTCCTAAAGCTAATTGACCAGTAAATCCAATAACCATGTTTAAACTAACTGCTAAAATAATATTTATACCAAACAATATAAGAATTTGAGCATAATAAGGATTTAATGCTCCACTATTAATTAATATAAAAAGAATTACATAAACAATGATTAATGATAAACACTTAGTTATATTTTTTTTATTTATTATTCTATTCATATCATCATCACCTATACTTTCTCGCTAGTTTTTTTGCCCAATAATCCATCAGGTTTAAATAGTAGAATAACTATTAATAAACCGAAAGAAATAGCATCAGATAGTCTTGTAGATATATAAGCTTTTGTTAAAGTCTCAGTAAAGCCCATTACAAGACCACCAATCATAGCACCAGGAATAATTCCAATTCCACCTAAAACAGCGGCTACAAAGGCTTTTAGACCAGGCATAATACCCATATATGGCTCAATTCTAGGGTAAGCAACCCCAACAAGTATACCAGCTGCCCCAGCTAAAGCTGAACCAATAGCAAAAGTTACAGAAATAATGTTATTAACATTAATACCCATAAGCATAGCGGCATCTTTATCAAAAGAGCAAGCTCTCATAGCTTTTCCTACTTTTGTTTTTAAAACAATATATTCTAAAATTATTGCAAGAATAATAGTTACTACTAACATAAGTATTTGAATGCTTTGAACTTGAATATTTCCTATATAATATATTTGATTTTTGAAAACTTCAGGAAAAGCTTTTGGATTAGGTCCAAAAATAAGTCTGAAGCCATTTTCTAATAAAAGAGACATTCCAATTGCTGTTATTAAAAGAGTAATTCTAGGTGAATTTCTCAAGGGTTTATAAGCAACTTTCTCAATAATTACCCCTAACAAAGCACTACCTAACATTGCAATTAATAAAGCTGGAAAAAAGGATACATTTAATTTAGTAATACATAAAAATCCAAAGTAAGCTCCGGCCATGTAAATATCACCATGTGCAAAGTTTATAAGTTTAATAATTCCATAAACCATTGTATAACCAATTGCAATTAAGGCATAAACACTACCTAAAGCCAAACCGTTAATTATTTGCTGTAAGAAACCCATGCGTTGACCTCCTATACTTATAAAAATAATAATGAGATGCTTTAAGGTTTTATGCTTAAAGCATCTTATCTAACTAAATATCATAATGCTTTGGTAATGTGAGTAATACTTATTAATTAAGGATTAACTTTTTTCTCGAATACTTGTTTTCCGTCTTCTGTTTTTATGATAACAGCACCTTTTATAGGATTTCTGTCAGCATCATAAGTTATTGAACCAGATACAAAAGTACCATCTGTAGCAGCTAAGGCATCCTTTATTGCATCTGCATCTGTGCTACCAGCAGAAATAATTGCTTCTATTAAAATTTTACCTGCATCGTATGAAAGAGCAGCAAGAGCATCAGGAGTTTCATTATAAGCAGCGTTATAAGCAGCTATGAAATCTACAACTTCTTTTGAATCATCATCAGGTGAATAGTGATTTGAGAAGTAACCATTATTGATTGCATCTCCACCTACTGCAAATAAATCTGGAGAATCCCAACCATCTCCACCTAATAATGCAGCATCAATACCTAAAGATCTAGCTTGTTTAGCTATTAAACCAACAGTGTTGTAATAATCTGGTAATAATAAAACATCAGGACTAGTTGCTTTAATATTTGTTAATTGTGCATTGAAGTCAGCATCACCAGTATTGTAAGTTTCAAAAGCAACAACTTCTCCGCCAGCTTCTTCAAAGCTCTTTTTAAAGTATTCAGCAAGTCCTACAGAGTAATCGTTAGCTACATCATAAAGTACTGCTGCTTTTTTAGCACCTAAATCTTCAGAAGAGAATTTTGCAAGAACTGTTCCTTGGAATGGATCTATGAAACATGCTCTGAATACATATTCTCCACCTTCAGTTGTAACCTTAGGATTAGTAGATGTTGGTGTTATCATTGGAATTTTTGCATCTGCAGCAATTGGTCCTACTGATAAACTACAGCTACTAGCAATTGAACCAACTAAGGCAACAACTTTGTCATTGTTGATTAATTTTTGTGCAACTGTTGCTGAGTTTGCAGGTTTGTTTTCATCGTCTTCATAAACAAAAGTTATTTTCTTTCCATCTAAAATACCTTCTTTGTTATACTCTTCAGCTAAAATTTCAAGAGCATTTTTAGCAGATTGTCCGAAAGTGGCAATATCTCCTGTCAAAGGTAAAATTGCTCCAATTTTAATTTCGTTTGATTCTTCAGTTGTAGTTTTTGCTCCACAACCTGTGAATATAGCCCCTAATAATGTAATGCTAAGTACACTTGCTAACAATTTTTTGCTTAACATAATAATATACCTCCCCAAAATAATTTACAAATTCTTTTTGCTTGTTATGAAAGATTATAATATATTCTTGCATATTTAGCAAGAACAAATTACAAAATCATTAAATTAAAATGAGCAATATTGATAATTTGACAATTATTAATATATAAAGTATTACTTTAGCAATTGTCGTGAAATGCAAAAACAATATATTTCAATTAATTAAAAATTGTGAGCAATATAAACCTAAAGTGTGTATACACCAATGAAAATACAAAAATATTGCAATAAATTAAATATATTGTTCTTTAAATAGGAAGTGATTTTCAAAAAAAAGATTGTGATTTATTATTTTATTAAAGAAATAATTTAATTTAACAAAATAATAAATTTCAAAGGTGTAAAGCGAAAATTAAGATTGCCAATAAGATATATTTTTTTGACATAAGAAAAATATCAATTAAATATAAATAATATATATAAACTATGGATGGGAGGGTGATATTTATAAAAAGAAAATTAATATTAATTACTATATTTTTAATTATATATACAATAAGTTCAGAAAAATTTATGTTATATAACATGCATGAATATTATGGCAAGAGTAAAGATGAATTAGTAGAGAATAACGCTAGCAAATCATCTACAACAAAAGAAAATATTTTTATTTCATGGGAATTTAAAAATTATAAAGTAAATGTAAAAAATAATGGTGAAACAATTTTAACTGAAATTTATTTGCTTCTAGAAGGAAAAGAAAATGAGAAAATTCTATTAGGTTCTTATTTGGGAGAAACCTTTGAAATAAAAGATGCCAACTTATATGTTTTACCACAAGAAGGGCAATTGATGTGTGAAACTTTTTTTAAGGGTAGATGCGATGATTTTTTGGTTTATGAAGAAGAAAATGATATTATAGTTAAACATAGAAGAATAGGTGGAAACACAATAAAGAAAAAAGTTGATAAAAATGGATTTTACATCGAGAAGATAATACATTATGATGAAGAAATTTCTTTAAATATAAAAAGATAGGATTATGCGCATAATCCTATCTTTTTGAATGTATTTTTATAATTTATTTAAGTGATTTAAAGATCTAGCTGACTTAAGTTATCTTCTTTTAGATCAGGTATAGTTCCATCAATTCCTTTTACAAACCAATTCATTTCTTGAAATTGTTCATATGTTGGAGTATCATCTGGTGCAATTTTTAATTCTCCAGCTTGATTGTATATAGGACCTGTAAATGCATGGAAATCTTTTTTGATTAGTGTTTTTCTGAAAAATTCTAAGAATACTTTAGTTCTTTCGGGTACATATTTTGAGGAATAAACTAAATCAACTATACCAGAATCTATGCCTAACCAATAGTTAACAATGCTTGTATCCTTTGAAAAAGTATCAAATATGCTATTTGAAGAAGAACTTAGTAATACTTTTAAGAATTTATCATAAAAAATTTCCCAATTAAGAATCATATTAGCATAATGTGAAAATGCATGACTTTCTTTTCTTTTTTTGGAATGATTAATTGAGCATAGTCCAAATTGCATATTTTCAGCATTGGAAACAGGAAGAGTGTTATAAAAAACTAAATCGGCACCTTCTTCTTTTAATTGTTCTCGAAGTTCTTCTTTCTTTTCTAGGGTTTTATCTTGTAAGGTCCATTTAACAATTACTTTTGCAGTTGGGTTTAATAATTGAACACCTAAAGTAAAAGCATTTATCTCAGTTATAATTTCTCTTATAGGATAATCTGCTACAAAACCTATAATTTTAGATTCTGAAAGTATTCCGGCTAATAAACCTAGCAAAAACTTTGCTTCATAAATTCGAGCATAGTACATAATCACATGTTTAAAAGAAGGAGAATCAGAGCAATTTAAAAATTTTACACTAGGAAATTCAAGTGCAGCTTTAAGAGTGGCATTTTTAAACCCAGGATGGGTGGTTATTATTATATCATAGTTCTCATTAACTAACTTTTCTATATCATTAAAAGCTAAAGGTGACAAAGGAACATTCTCAACATAGGTAGTTTCTATTCTATCTTTATAAACTTCTGATACATATCTTCTTGCCGCATCATGAGCATAAGTCCAACCAGAATTATCAATTCTATCTTTATACAAAAAGCCTATTTTATGTTTCTTTTTAGAAGACATAAAATTTGTTAAGCTGCTAAAAACACTTTTCTTAGGTTCGGTAATAGGCTCAGAATAAACAACTTTATTTTCACTATAGTATAGTGAATTCAATTCAGATATAAAACCTTCCATAAAACTACTGCTGTTTTCAAGAACAAATTCTTGAGGAATTCCATATAATTTCAAATAAATTAGTATAGCATCACTAGTAGTTATTGAAAGATTATCTCCTCCGTATTTTTTATACGCTTCTTTAAAGGGATTATAAACGTAGAATTCAAAATGTTTATATTTATTAGGATAAATATTCAGCTTTGGAGTATAAGATTCTAAAAGAGAAAAAAGTTCATTATATCCGGTGTCTTTTGTGAACCAAATAAACCTTAAATCAGTTATCTTTGTAAAATTTAAATAGTGGTAGTAGTTAACGATTAAAGGGTCATTAATATCGAATTTCGGAACTAATCTAGTAACGGAAGCGTGGATTGAGTAAGCATCTATAGATTTTAATACACTTACTCTTTTATTACCTTCTATAACATAATACCAATTCAAATACTCATAAACCTTAATAGGTTCTCTAATTCCTTCATTTAAATGACTTTCATATAAACTAGTCCACTTTTGGCCAAACTCAGAATCTATATCTAATAAAGGTAAAAAATCATTAGTAAAAGCTTTTGAACGTGATATTGTATAAGTACCTTTAATTTTATCTAAAGGTATTTCGAATATTCCTTGATAAATTTCTGTTTCAATATTTTGTCTATTCAAAATTTCGTCTAAGGATTGCAAATATGCAATTTTATCATTAGCAAGTCTTTCAGCAACTATATTTTTTGCTTTTCTTTGAATTTTCAAATAGTAAGTTTCAGTTTCAGGATTTCCCATGGAAGTTCCTCCTATAAAAATTTTGAAAATATATTATTAAGTATAGCATGGTAAAAATTAATTTCAACAAAAATACTATTTTTATTTTAAAAATAGTTGAATCTTAAATACATGAAATATATCAAAATTCTTTTTATTATGATAAAATATGAATTAACTAGAAGAATGGTTACTGAAAGGATGTTTATATGAAAAAAAGTAGAGGCTTTGAGGTAGTAACTTTAAAGCAGTTTAAAAAAGATTTTAGTTCAATTAACTTAAAAGATATTGATGAAACTTATAATAGTATTGTTTTGCCTAAAAGAGCAACTTCGAATTCTGCAGGGTATGATATTTTCACTTTATGTTCAATTAATCTTAAACCTGGAGAAGAAAAAATAATCCCTACTGGTATAAAATCTTATATGCTTAATGATGAGTGGCTTGCAATAATAATAAGAAGTGGTCATGGATTTAAGTATAATATTAGATTAAAGAATCAAGTAGGAGTAGTAGATTCGGATTATTACAATAATGAAAGCAACGAGGGACATATATTTATTGCAATTAAAAATGAAGGGGAAAAAGAATTTAATCTGGAAAAAGGGTCGGCTATTGCGCAAGGTATATTTCACAAATATTTATTAGCAGATGAAGATAGTGCGGTTAATAACAAAAGAATAGGTGGATTTGGTTCTACAAATTAAGGTGGTGTATTATGAAGATATTGTTGTTAGGTGATGAAGAATCTAAATTTTTATGGGATTATTTTGACAAAGATAATTTTAAGGATATAGATTTTATAATCTCTTGTGGGGATTTGAAGGCTAGTTATTTATCTTTTGTTGTAACTATGCTAAATAAGCCTTTATACTATGTGCCAGGAAATCATGATAAAGGATATTTAGCAAAACCACCAGAAGGATGCATAAATATTCACAACAAATTGATTCAACATAATGATATTAGAATCTATGGGTTTGGGGGGAGTAATTGGTATTCTGGAGGCCCTTTTCAATATAAAGATCGACAAGTTAATAGAACCATAAGGAAAAATTGGGTTAAGTTTTTTAAAAGTGGAGGGATAGATATATTTGTATCACATGCTCCAGGATTTGGAGTTGGTGATGGCGAGGACCTTTGTCACATTGGTTTTAAAACTTTTAATAAAGTACTAAATAAGTATAAGCCTAAATATCATATTCATGGGCATCAACATTTAAATTATGGGCGAATAGATAGAAAAATGAATTATAACGAAACAACTGTTATCAATGCTTTTAATTATTACATATTAGAATACTAATTGTAAGGAAAGCTTTCGCTTTGGCGAAAGCTTTGAATTTTTTAATTTTATTTATTGAGCTCTCTTAAAACTAATTCGTCTAATAGTTCAGCCGTTGAATATATTAAACTGTTACACCCCTGTTCTTCAGTTCTATAGGATTCTTTTAAAGGCTCACATTTTCTTGAACCAAATTTTTCTTCAAACTTATTAATAAATTCTACTGTTAAATTTTTGATGTAATCACTTTCGTGTGCACCTTTTTCTACAAAAAGTATTCCTAAAACAGCAAGGGAACCTGTTATGCATCCACAGGCTTCATTTGAATACATTCCTCCACTAAAAGCTGCCATAGTCTTGAAACTGTCTTTAGATAAATTTAGATTGTATTCTTCATTTGCTGCATAAATTATTGATTCCGAACAACTAAGGTCGTAATGATCTTTATTTCGATATTTTTCCATAGTCTTCAACAACATAATAAACACTCCTTTAAATGTAATGTATTTAAGTATAATTATATTACACTTAAGGGCATATAAACAGGGTAATAATTATTTTATAACTGAAAATCTTTTAAATTGTAAAAAAATACTATATAATTAATTTATAAAATATATTATCTTAAAAATAATTTTAGGAGAAAAATAATTATGATTATTGCTGTTTTATTAATAATAGATTTTATTATTATTGTTTTTAGTTTATATTATATCAGACACTACTCAAATCTGATAAAAAACAACAACTTATTTAAAATAAGAGATTTCCATAATAAAAAAGAATATAGTAGTGCTCTTTTGATTTTGAAGGAGGAAATTAATAAAAACAAAGATAATTACATCTTATATGAAGAAAGAGGTAAAGTTTTTCTTTCAATGGGAGAATATGAAAAAGCTATAATAGAATTTGAGAAAGCATTAGAATTAAAGCCTAATGAATATGAAATATACCAACAAAAATATGAGGCTTTTTTCAAATTGAAAAGATTTGAGGAAGCTTTATTTATGATTGAAATATATTTGAGACTAAATTCTAATAGTATTGAGGGAAGAGTAAGAAAAACCTTAGTTTTATATGAATTACAAAGATTTAGTGATGAGTTAAAAGTTTTTGATGAATTAGAAGAATTAGATGAGAACTTTCATAAAAATTATTTAGGGAAAGCATTAGTTCTTACAAAATTACAACAATATGAGGAAGCAATAAAATACATTAAAATATATATAAAAGAAAACTCAAAACATATTTCAGCATATACTTTTTTAGCAGAAAATCATCATAGAATTGAAGACTATAGAAATGAAATAGAAATATATGATAAAATAATAAAAGAAAAAGCTTACACAGATTTAATTTATTACAATAAGGCTAATGCTCATTATGAATTAGGTGAGTTTAACAAAGCTATAGAGTTTTATGATAAAGCTATTAAACTAAATCCTAAAAATGAAAAAGCTTATTATAGTAAAAGTAGAATATTAGCTTTTTCAAGAAAAAATAAAGAAGCACTTTCTAACTTGAAAGAAGCAATTTTTTTGAATCCTGAGTTGAAAAAAATGGCTTGGGATGATGAATGGCTTAATAATATAAAAATTTTTAGTGAATTTATAGAAATTGTTAAATAAAAGAAAATTACAAAGGGGATATAATAATGAGTAAATACTGGAGTGAACTAACTAAAAAATTAGATCCATACGTTCCTGGAGAACAACCCAAGGATAAAAAATATGTTAAATTAAATACCAATGAAAACCCTTATCCACCTTCACCTAATGTGGAGAATATACTAAAGGGATTTCAGGTGGATTCTCTTAAACTATATCCAGACCCAAATGCAGATTTATTAAAAGATACTTTAGCAAAGAACTATGGGGTGGAGAAAGATAATGTTTTTGTGGGTAATGGCTCAGATGAGGTCTTAGCTTTTGCTTTTATGGCCTTTTTTAATAAAAACAGTAGAATTCTTTTTCCGGATATTAGTTATAGTTTCTATCCGGTTTATGCAAATATTTTTGATATTCCTTATGAAACTGTTAAGCTTAAAGAAGATTTCACTATTCCTGTAAAAGAATTTTTAAAAAATAATGGTGGAATTGTTATTCCAAATCCTAATGCACCTACAGGAATTGCTTTAACTATTGAAGAGATTGAAGAAATATTAAAGAAAAACATAAATACTGTTGTAATAATAGATGAAGCTTATGTGGATTTTGGAGCAGAATCAGCAGTTAAATTAATATCAAAATATGAAAATCTTTTGATAATACAAACTTTATCAAAATCAAGAAGTTTGGCAGGGATAAGAGTTGGATACGCTTTGGGAAATAAAGATTTAATTGAAGGATTAGAAAGAGTTAAAAATTCAATAAATTCATATACTATTGATAGAGTTTCTTTAATGGTTGCCATTGAGTCAGTTAAGGATAATGATTATTTTGAAGAAAACTGTAAAAAAATAATTGATACAAGAACTAAGGTAGTAAGTCAATTGAGAAAAATGGAGTTTGAAGTGTGTGAATCAAGTGCAAATTTTATTTTTATAAGTCATAAAACCATTAAGGCAGAGTTGATTTTTAGTAGATTAAAAGAAGAAGGTGTGCTTGTTAGATTCTTTAATAAAGAAAGAATTGATAATTTTTTAAGAGTCACAATTGGTTCTCCAGAGGAAATGGAAATATTTATAGAGAAAATTAAAACAATAATATAAGTATATAATAAAAATCCTCTTGTTTATATTTTCTGAATAAGAGGATTTTTATTTTATTTGGGTAATCTAATTAATACTATAAAATATAAATGATAAAATTAACCCTAGAATAATTGCTAACATATAATGAAGTAATAGTAATATTAGGATTGGTTTTATGAGTGAAATTATTTTATATTCAATTATTATGGCTTTAGTGGTGTATTCAATTTATTTAATTTATGTAATTAAAGATAAAGGACAAAGAACAAAAGAAGAGGATATCATCCTATTTGATAGTAATTTTTATTATAAAGATGAATGTTTTTATGAAAATGCAGGAAAAATTTTAAACATTATTATTAAAAATGAAAATCAGATTAATAGTTTTTTTAATAATGAAATTAAAGAAAATGCTTTAGAAAAAACTTTGGATAAAATTAAAGAAGAAATGATTTTTAAGAATATTGAAATAGATTTAAAGGAAGAAGATATTTTGTTTATAATAAAACTATATGATATATTTAGGAATATGTAGTTTTGATAGCTTTAGAATATTATTTTAGCAATGAAATTATAAATACTTGTAAAATGGCAAAAAATTCGTTAGAATAGAAAGGACAAAAGACGATAAGAACGTAAGTTCTAAACATTCCAATGTTAGATATGGAGGAATAATTATGGATGAAACAAAAGTTAGCAAAACCTATGATGTTACTGATTTAACTTCCTTAGAAAAACTTGAACCAGTAAGGATTAGACCGGGGATGTATATTGGATCTACAGGAGTAAAAGGTTTGCATCATTGCATATGGGAAATTTTAGATAATTCCATTGACGAAATTTCAAATGGATATGGTGATGAGATAAAAGTAATTTTGAATAAAGACAATAGTGTTACTATTTTAGATAATGGTAGAGGAATACCAACCGGTATTCACCCAATAAAAAAGAAATCTGGAGTTGAAATGGTATTTACTGAGCTGCACACTGGGGGAAAGTTTGATAATAAAAATTATAAAACTTCTGGTGGCCTTCATGGAGTTGGTGCTGCTGTAGTAAATGCTCTTTCAAAATGGCTTGAAGTAGAAGTTTTTCAAAATAATCAAATTTTCAAGCAAAGATTTGAATATGCTTATGATGAAGAACTTCAAAAGCTTATGCCAGGAACCCCTGTTACTTCATTAAAAGTAGTGGGGAAGACAAAAAATACGGGTAGTAAAATTACATTCTTGCCAGATAAAGAAATATTTGGTCCTATAAAGTTCAAACATGAACTAGTGGATGAAAGACTACAAGAACTTGCTTTTCAGAATAAAGGTATTAAATTAATATTTATAGATGAAAGAAAAGAAGAACCTTTAGTTAAAGAATATCATTCAGAAAGAGGATTGTTAGATTTTATTGAATACCTTAATGAAAGTAAAAGTGTAATACATAAAGATCCAATTCTTTTTCAAGGTGAAAAAGAATTGAATGGTATTGCTGTTATTGGGGAAGTTTGTATTCAGTTCACGGACTCTACCACTGAGAATATTGCAAGCTATGTGAATAATATACCAACTACTGAAGCAGGTACTCATGAAACAGGTTTTAAAACTGGGATGACAAGAGCTTTTAAAGAATGGGGTAAAAAATTAAACTTAGTTAAAGAAAAAGATAAGGGTTTTGAAGGTGATGATATAAGGGAAGGTATGACAGCCATCCTTAAAGTTAAAATTAGTAATCCTATTTTTGAAGGGCAAACCAAAACTAAACTGGGGAATGCTGAAGCTCATACATTGATGAGTGAATTATCCTATATCAAGCTTTGTGAATGGATTGAAGATAATAAAGAATTGGCTAGTAACGTTATAAATAATGCTATTTCGGCTGCATCAAGAAGAGAAAAGATTAAGAAAATTAATGATGCTGAAAAAAAGAAAATAGGAAAAGGAACTGCTCCATTAGCAGGAAAGATATCTGTATGTACTATGAAAAACAAGGCAATTAGTGAATTTATAGTAGTAGAAGGAGATTCGGCTGGAGGTAGTGCAAAACAAGCAAGGGACAGAAGATTTCAAACCATTATGCCTTCAAAGGGTAAAATAATGAATACGGAAAAACAAAAATTAGAGAATGTACTAGCTAGCGAAGAATTAAAGTTGTTTAATGCGGCTATTGGTACTGGAGTTTTGGATAATTATAATGAAGATGATTTAAAATATAGTAAGATTATAATTCTATCTGATGCTGATGTGGATGGGTATCATATAAGAACTTTATGGATGACTTATATTTATAGATATATGAAATCATTAATAACAAATGGACATTTATATATTGCATTACCTCCACTTTATAAAGTTTATAAAAATGTTAAAGGAAATGAAAAAAGTATTTATGCTTATAGTGATGTTGAATTAGAAAAAGCAAAGAAAGAAATTGGAAAAGGAGCCTTAATCCAAAGATATAAAGGGCTTGGAGAAATGAATCCAGAACAATTATGGACAACAACATTAAACCCAGAATCAAGAACACTGCAAAAGGTTACAATTGACGATGCTGCAAAAGCTGAAAAAATGGTGTCCTTGCTTATGGGTGAGGTAGTAGAACCAAGAAGAAACTATATGTATAAATACGCAGAATTTTAGAAGGAGGTTTAGTTATGGCTAAAAAAAACGACATGATTCCAGAAGATAGAAATATTATAAATGTTCCAATATCAGAAGCAATGCCAGATAATTATCTTCCGTATGCTGTAGAAGTTGCAAAAGAAAGAGCTTTGCCTGATGTAAGAGACGGACTAAAGCCAGTACATAGAAGAATTTTATATGGTGCTTATAAATTAAAGGCTTTTCCAGATAAACCTTATTATAAATCAGCTAGAATAGTTGGGGATATTTTAGGTAAATATCATCCACATGGAGATTCTTCTGTTTATGATGCTATGGTAATATTAGCTCAGGATTTTGCTACGAGAAGTCCTTTAATAGATGGTCATGGAAATTGGGGAAGTGTTGATGGTGATAATGCAGCAGCTATGCGTTATACGGAGGCTAGACTTACAGAGTTATCCATGGAAATGTTAAAAGATATAGATATGGACACAGTTAACATGGCTTGGAACTATTCTGACTCAGAACTTGAACCATCTGTTTTACCAGCAAAATTCCCTAACTTATTGGTAAATGGTACTTTTGGGATAGCCGTAGGACTTGCAACAAATATTCCACCGCATAATTTAGGAGAAGTAATTGATGGGACTATAGCTTATATTGATAATAAGAATATAACACTTGATGAATTAATGCAACATATCAAAGGGCCAGACTTACCTACAGGAGGAATTCTTATAGGTAGGAATTCTATTAAAAATGCTTATTCAACTGGTGAAGGAAAAGTTTCTTTAAGAGCTAAAACATTTATTGAAACATTAGATACTGGAAGACTTGCTATAATTATTGAGGAATTCCCATACAAAAGAAATAAAGCAAAACTTCTTCAGTTCATATCTGAAATGACGGCTGATAAAAGACATGCAAAAATTTTAGAACCTATAATAGACATTAGAGATGAATCTGATAGAAATGGTGTCAGAGCTGTAATTGAGTTTAAAAAATCCGCTGATAATGATACCGTAGAAAGAATATTAAAATATCTTTACAAAAAAACTGAACTACAATGTAATTTAAGTTTCAATATGGTTGCTCTTTCTGATGGTAAACCAATGACATTAAGTTTAAAAGATATACTTTCTAGCTATATAAATCATCAAAGGGATGTAATTACTAGAAGAACTAATAAGGAACTTTCTATTGCAAAGAAAAGACATCATATTGTAGAAGGTTTTATAAAAGCAATAGATGTTATGGATGAAATTATAGCAACTATTAGAAAGTCAAAATCTAAAAGCGATTCCGAAAAGAATATAATGGAAAAATTCGGATTTTCGCAAGAGCAAGCTACTGCAATAGTTGAATTAATGTTATATAAATTAAGTGGACTTGAAATAAAAGCCTTTGAAAAAGAATACAAAGAGTTATCAGCTAAAATAAAGAAATTAGAAAGAATATTAAAGGATGAGAAAGAACTTTTAAAAGTTATTAAAAAAGAACTTTTAGAGGTTAAAGACAAGTTTGCAGATAAAAGAAGAACTAGAATTGTAGAAAATGATGAAGAAGCTAAAATTCAGATAGAAGAAATAATAATTGAAGAGGATGTTTTGATTACTTGCTCAAATGATGGATTTATAAAAAGAATTTCTGAAAAATCTTATAAACGTTCAAATACAGAAATAGATGAGATTGAGTATAGAGAGGGAGATTATAATCGATTCTTGATAGAATCAAATACCAAGAACAATATTGTATTATTTACTGATAAAGGCAATATGTATAAATTAAACTCTATAAATATTCCAGAAAAAAAATGGAAGGATAAAGGAGAAAGAATTGATACATTAATAAAATCATTGGATCTTTCAACGGAAGCTATAATTGCAATGTTTGATGTGGATAATTTTGATGCAGATAAAGGATTTATTTTTATAACAGATAAAGGTTCAATGAAAGCAACTAAACTTTTAGAGTTCAAAACTAATTATTCAAAATTGGTAGCTTTAAGATTAAAAGAAGAAGAAAACTTAATATATGTTAATGAAATACAAGATGAATCTAATTTTAAGTATTTGAAGGTTAAAAGCACAAAGGAATTAAGTTTCACAGTTGAATTACCACGTTTTGATTACACTGCAAGGAATATTATGGGGATTTCTTTATTTAATCTGCCTTCACAAGATATAATAAAAGAAATAAGCTTTACTGATGAATATGAATATAAAACTTTTTATATTAATTTAAAGGATAATAAATTAAAGATAAGCCCTAAAAAAGTAAGAGGTAAGACCAAATCTATAATATCTAATACAAGTAGTCGTATTTTATTTTTTACAGATATAGGTAATGTTTATTCTACACCAGCATTTTTATTTCAAAATCTTAAAGATGAGGGGTTGAATGTGGAAGAAATATTAGATGGGTATAATAGTGATGAAAACATTGTTGAAATGATTTCAGTGCTAAATTTTGAAATGGATGAAAGTATATATTTTATTTCAAAACAAGGGTATATTAAGAGAACGTTGTTAAAAGAGCTTGAAACTAATAGTTCTGAGATAAAAGGATATAAATTAAAGAAAGATGATGATAGAATAATAAGTGTAATTCTAAATGATAATAGTGTAGAGGATAATATGCTTATTATTACAAAAAATGCTTTTGGAATTAATTTCAAACTTAATTCTGTTAATTATATGGGGCTTAACGCTTCTGGAGTTATAGCTATCAGTTTAAAGGATGAGGATGAGATTATTTTTGTCAAAAAATTAGTTTTAGAAGATACAGAAGAATTTTCTTTTAATGCAACTATGAAAGATTTTATTACCATAGTAACTTCAAAAGGAATTGAATATCCAATTAATATAAACGATATTAAAGAACAGAACAGAGCCGGTAGAGGTAAAAAATTGATACAAAATGAAATGAATGATTTTTTGATAAAAGTTCAGTAGAAAAGTGAGATGTTTTTATATGGAAAAGTATATTATGGCTTTAGACCAAGGCACATCAAGTTCAAGATGCATTTTATTTAATCATTCTGGAGAAGTAGTTGCCATAACACAGAAGGAAGTAAATCAAATTTATCCAAAGGCTGGCTGGGTAGAACATGACCCAATTGAGATTTGGACAGAAATATTAAACCTTGCTAAAGAGGCTTTAAATAAAGTTAATGCCACAGCAAATGAAATTGCTAGTATTGGAATAACAAATCAACGAGAAACAATTGTGGTATGGAATAAAAACACAGGAAAACCCATTTATAATGCTATTGTTTGGCAGTGTAGAAGAACTGCAGAATATTGTGATAATTTAAGGGAAAAGATTTCTGATGAAAAGGTTAAAGAAAAAACAGGATTAGTAATAGATGCATATTTTTCTGGTAGTAAAATTAATTGGATATTAGAAAATGTTGAAAGGGCTCGTGAACAAGCAGAAAAGGAAGAATTATTATGTGGGACTATTGATACATGGCTTATCTGGAATTTGACTAAAGGAAAAGTACACATAACTGATCATACCAATGCCTCTAGGACAATGATTTATAATATACATAAATTAGAGTGGGATAAAGAGCTACTATCCGAAATGAATATTCCAATTTCTATGTTACCAGAAGTTAAACCCTCAAGTTGTATTTATGGAGAAACTGACAAAAAAATATTTGGGGAAAATATAAAAATTGCTGGTGATGCGGGCGATCAACAAGCAGCTTTATTTGGTCAAACTTGCTTTAAAGAAGGTATGGCTAAAAACACATTTGGAACTGGATGTTTTTTATTGATGAACACGGGAAGTCGTCCTGTAAAATCAAAGCATGGATTACTAACAACTATTGCAGCTAGCACATCAAAAGAAGTTGATTATGCTTTAGAAGGTAGTGTGTTTGTGGGTGGGGCTGTTATTCAATGGTTGAGAGATGAGCTAACCCTGATAGAAACTGCACCTGAATCTGAAAAATATTGTGAGTCTGTGGATGATACTAATGGAGTTTATCTAGTACCTGCATTTGTTGGAATTGGGGCGCCTTACTGGGATGCTTATGCAAGAGGTACAATGATGGGTTTAACTAGAGGAACTAGAAAAGAACATATAATAAGAGCAGCGGTTGAATCTATGGCGTATCAAACATATGATGTTTTGGTTGCAATGTCTGAGGATTCGGGTATTGAGTTGGAATCCTTGAAAGTTGATGGGGGAGGAGCATCAAATAATTTTTTGATGCAATTCCAAGCATCTTTACTTAAGATACCTGTTGAAAGACCTAAAGTTGTAGAAACTACAGCTTTAGGAGCTGCTTATCTAGCCGGTTTAGCAGTAGGATATTGGAAAGATAAAGAAGAACTTTCACAAAATTGGACAATGGATAGAATTTTTAAACCAAGTTTAGAAACAGAAAATAGACAACAGATGTTAGCCCAATGGCATCGTGCGGTTAATAGATCATTAGGTTGGTTAAAATATAATGATTAGTTTAAAGTTAAAAAATAAATTAAGAATTAATTATAAAAAAAGTGATTCTAATATTACATCCTTTTGTTTTGGATTAGAAGCAGGTGCTTTTTCAGAAGATGAGAATGAAATAGGTATTGCTCATGCAGTTGAGCATTATTTATACAAAGGAACTAAAAACTATAGCGAAGAACAAATTAATGAAAAAATGTCTGAAATTTTTGGATTTACTAATGCTATGACAAATTATCCTTATGTAATTTATTATGGTAGCTGTTTAAAAGAAGATACTGAAGAAGGCATTAAAGTATTTTCTGATATATTAATGAACCCACTTTTTTCAGAGGAAGGCTTTTCCCAGGAAATAAAGGTGATTTGTGAGGAATTAAAAGAATGGAAAGATGATGCATACCAATATTGTGAAGATGAACTTTATTTTAATTCCTATAGAAATCACAGATTGAAATATCCCATAATAGGGAATGAAGCATTTATTAATAACATAACTATAGAGAAAATGAAGAAATTTTATGATAAAAATTATGTTCCAGGTAATTGTGTTTTGACCATCATAACAAATTTGAATTTAGAAGAAACCAGGACTATAATAGAAAAACACTTATCAAGCTGGAAAGCAAATTCAGATTATTGTCCTTTAATTAAAACTCAAGATCAAGTGAGCAAAGCGTCAGTTTATAAACAAAAAAAAGTAGGTTTAACTGGTGCTAAAATTCAATACTTATTTCATATTGAAGGGTTAACGCTAAAGGAAGAAAGAATTTTAAGAATATTTAATGAAAGATTTGGTCAGGCTGTAGATAGTATTCTTTATGAAGAAATAAGAACTAAAAGAGGACTTGCATATGATATTTCATCATTAGTAAAGTTTGAAAAGGGAATTAAGAATCTAATAATTAAAGCTGGAACAGGGAAAGAAAATATTACTAAAGTTATTGAAATAATTAATAAATGTATTTGTGATGTGAAGGAAGGTAAATACTTTTTTTCTCAAGAACAAATAGAAAAAACAAAGAAGTCTTTGGAACTGAAAAACGCAATTAATAATGAAATGTCTATTAGACTTACCATAAGAATTAATATAAGTGAAATTATGTTTAATAGTACAAGAGGCATTACAAAAATATTTAATGATGAAAATATCACTGGCGAAGATATTATAGAAGTTACACAGAAAGTTTTAGAAAATCCTTCTATACAGATAATAGAACCAATGTAAACATAAAATAATAAACCTAAGATTTAAACCATAGAATTTTAAAATAGATGGTTTAAATCTTTTTTTATTGTAGTTATTTTTTTATAAGTTTATTGACTTTCGGGTATATATAGATTAAGATATAATTAAAGAACACCCCTGGGGGGTGGGGAGGTAAGATGAATCAAGAAAAAAAGAATGCACAAAAATATTTAAAGACTGCTAAAGGACAAATTGAGGGCATTATAAAAATGATTGATGATGAACGATATTGTGTGGATATTTCAAATCAAATAATTGCGGCACAAGCTTTATTAAAGAAAGCAAACTCGCTGATAATTAAACAACATATGACTCATTGCGTTAAAGAGGCTTTTCAACATGATTCTGGTGAAGAAAAAATAGAAGAAGTTATGAAATTATTAGATAAATTGACTAAGTAAGGAGGAAAAAACAATGGAAAAAACATTAAGAATTGGTGGAATGACTTGTGCTGTTTGTGCCAGAGTTGTTGAAAAAACGGCTAATGGGATAAAGGGGATGGAAAGTGCAAGCTTAAATTTCGCTTCAGAAAAATTATTTGTAAATTACAATGAAAATGAAACTTCCTTGGATGAAATAGTTAAAGCTATTGAAAAAGCTGGTTACTCAGCAGAAGAAGATAAAGAAATTAATAAAACTACTTTAGGCATTAAAGGTATGACTTGTGCAGTTTGTGCTAAAGCGGTGGAAAAAGCTACTTCAAAGCTAGAAGGAGTTGAAAAATCAGAGGTTAATTTTGCTACAGAAAAATTATTTGTGGAATATGATAGCGGAAAAGTAAGATTATCTATGATTAAGGAAGCAGTTAAGAAAGCTGGTTATGAAGTTATTGAAGAAAAAGTTGAAAATAGTGAGAATATTGATAGAAAGATGTTAGAGCAGAATGTTATATGGAGAAACTTTCTTATATCCGCAGGGGTTACCATTCCTTTATTGTTAATATCTATGGGTCACATGGTGGGTATGCCATTACCAATGATATTAGATCCTCATCATAATCCCTTGAATTTTGCTTTGATTCAATTAGTATTAGTGATTCCTTCTTTAATAGCAGGAAAGAAGTTTTTTCAAAATGGATTTAAAAATATTATGAGAAGAAACCCTAATATGGATTCACTTATTGCAATAGGAACATCGGCAGCAGTACTTTATGGACTTTTTGCAATATATCAAATCGCTGAAAATAATTTAGAATATGCAAAGGATTTATATTTTGAATCTGGAGCTACAATAATTACTTTGATTTTATTAGGTAAATACTTAGAATCAAAAACAAAAGGAAAAACATCAGAGGCTATTAAAAAACTTATTGGATTAAGTCCTAAAAATGCTACATTAATAAAAGACGGTAAAGAAATCATTATACTTATTGAAGAAGTTGAAGTAAATGATGTTATACTAGTTCGACCTGGTGAGAAAATTCCAGTAGATGGAGAAGTTATTGAAGGAAGTTCATCAGTAGACGAATCAATGCTTACAGGAGAAAGTATTCCCGTAGAAAAAGTTACAGGGTCCCAGGTTTTTGGAGCAACTATGAATAAAAATGGTATGTTAAAATTTAAGGCTACAAAGGTAGGTAAAGATACATTTTTATCTAGTATTATTGAGTTAGTTGAAAGTGCACAAGGATCTAAAGCGCCTATTGCAAGATTGGCAGATGTTATTTCAGGTTACTTTGTTCCAATAGTTATGGCTATTGCTACTTTATCAGCGTTAGCTTGGTATATATCTGGAAAAGATACTATTTTTTCTTTAACAATTTTCATTGCAGTTTTAGTTATTGCTTGCCCATGTGCATTAGGATTGGCAACTCCAACTGCTATAATGGTAGGCTCTGGAAAAGGAGCGGAAAATGGTATATTAATAAAAAGCGGAGAAGCTTTAGAAAATAGTTATAAAATAAATGCAATTGTTTTTGACAAAACAGGGACTTTAACAAAAGGAAAACCAAAGGTTACAGATATTATCACTCATGATATTTCTAAAGAGGATTTATTATCTTTAGTGGCTTCGGCTGAAAAAGCATCAGAACATCCCCTTGGCGAATCTATAGTAAAAGAAGCGGAAAATTTAGAAGTATCTCTACAAAAAGTTGATGAATTTTTAAGTCATGCAGGTATGGGCATAGAAGCTAAGATAAAAGATGATGAAGTTTATATTGGAAATAAAAGATTTATGCAACATTTAGCTATTGATATCAGTGATTTTGAAACTGAAGCTGATAAATTGGCGGATGAAGGTAAAACTCCAATGTATGTATCAGTAAATAAGCAGTACAAAGGAATTATAGCGGTTGCAGATACATTAAAGGAAAATAGTAAACTGGCCATAGAAAAACTTAAAAAGATGAATGTAGAAACTGTTATGATTACTGGAGATAACAAGAAAACTGCTGAAGCAATTGCAAAACAAGTAGGTATTAGTAAAGTTTTTGCTGATGTAATGCCACAGGATAAATCAGAGTATGTAAAGAAACTACAAGAAGAAGGCAAACTTGTGGCCATGGTAGGAGATGGAATAAATGATGCTCCAGCTTTAGCACAAGCAGATGTAGGAATTGCCATTGGCTCAGGAACAGATATAGCTATGGAATCAGCAGATGTAGTTTTAATGAAGGATGATATAGTTGATGTAGTTGGAGCAATACAATTAAGTAAAGCAACAATTACTAATATCAAACAAAATCTATTTTGGGCTTTTGGATATAATATAATAGGTATTCCGGTTGCGGCAGGAGTTTTAACTTTATTTGGTGGACCTAAGCTTAGTCCTATGATAGCAGCAGCAGCTATGAGTTTTAGTTCTTTATCAGTTTTGTTAAATGCATTAAGATTGAAGAATTTCAAAATAAATTTATAAAAAATGGAGGAATAAAGAATGGAAAAAACATTAATAATTGAAGGAATGTCATGCAATCATTGTGTTAGTCATGTAAAGAATGCTTTGATGGATATTGAGGGAGTAGAAAGTGTAGAGGTTAGCTTAGAAAATAAAACTGCTTTTGTTAAAGGTAATAACTTAGAAGATGGAAAAATGAAAGCTGAAGTTGAAGATTTTGGTTATGTTGTAGTGGAAATCAAATAAAAATAAAAGTGCCTTAATTAGGCACTTTATTTTTTTGATTTCTTTTTCTTTCTTACAGAAAAACCAAAGGAACCTATTGGTTTTTCGGGAACTCTAAAGTACTCTCCATGAGAATAACAAATTAAGTCTGCTTTTTCAAAGTGGATTTTTTCTTTAGAATCTATTAATGATTCTTCTACATTACAGCTAAGAACTTCAGCTAAAAACATATGATGACTACCAAGTGGTAAAATTTCTTTTACCTTACATTCCAAAGAAATAGGACATTGATCAATATAAGGTACCGAAACAGTAGAACTTTCATTTAATTGGAAATTCATATTTTTAATTTTATCTTCTTTTCTTCCAGAGCGAACCCCACAATAATCCAGTTCTTTTACCATTTTTGAGGAAGGAATATTTATAACAAATTCTTCAGTTGCTTTTATATAGTCATATGACAATCTTTCTGGTCTAATGCTTATGGAAAGCATAGGTGGTTTTGTACATATTGTACCGGCCCAAGCTACAGTGAAAACATTGTTGTTACCATTTCCATCCGTTGATGTAACTAAAACCGCAGGTACGGGGTTAAGCATGACGCTACCTTTAAATATTTTTTTACTCATAAAATTCTCCTAAAGACTAGTATAGTATTCTTTTAGTTTAAGAGCATCTTTTTCAAGCATTGGACTTTCACAGATAACACAGCCTTTTGCCTTGAAATCAAAAAGAGCTTTTAAACAAGCTTTATAATTAAAATCACTTTCTTCAAAAGGAAGATGATTTCTTTCTCCTTTTAAAGTATAATTTATTCCAGACATATGAATATGCATATCAAACAATGATTCTTCACCTAATTGTGTGCCTATAAAATCTAAAATTCTTGCAAAATCATCGTAGTGTTTTAAAATTCCATTTTCTCTAGCATGTAAGTGAGAAAAATCTATACAAGGAGCACAAGTTGGAATCTCTTTACTCAAATTCACAATTTCTTCTAAATTTCCGAATTGAGTAGGCTTACCAGTGGTTTCTAATCTATATTTTAAACCTAGGTCAGGCAATTCACTTAATTCTTTTTTTATTGTAGTAAAGCTTTCTTCTTTTGAATCCTTTAAATAAAAACCAGGATGAAATACTAAGCTTTTTCCTTTAACTTTTTCAAGAGCTAAAGCACCTTGTATAATTCTTTCCTTGGATTTTTCGATTTTTTCTTCTTCATCAGAATTTAAATTTATATAGTATGAACCATGAGCAGATAAGTAAAAATCATTTTCAAGCTTACTATCTAGGACTCCTTTATAATTTTTATCTGTTATATTAACGGATCTTACAAAGGGTAGTTCCATGGCATCAAGATTTATTGATTTAAGATAACTAATTCCTGTTTTGTATACAAATTTTTGTTGGTTTTCACCAATAGGTAAACCAGAAATACCAAATAATAATTTATCCAAGTATATCACCTCCAAATAGAATTATAACATAGGGATATATTTTAATAAACAAGTAAGAGTTGTTATTAATTAAAAAACAGAAGTATGATATAATTAAATAAGGTTTAATATGAGATGTAAACGTTGGGGGGAAATTTTTTGAACAGTAACTTGCTTAATTTGAAGTATATACTAGATATAGATAGATTTCAAAATATTCAAGATGGTATTTCAAAAGCTACAGATATGGCAATAGTAACAGTTGACTATAAAGGTGTTCCTATTACAAAACATAGTAATTGCAGTAAATTTTGTGATGGAATTAGAAAACATCCTCAGTACAGTTCACTTTGCGAAAAGTGCGATTCTAGAGGTGGGCTAGAAGCTGCAAGAATTCAAAAACCCTATATTTATGTTTGCCACATAGGAATAGTAGATTTTGCAATACCTATTATAGTGGATGGACAATTTTTAGGAGCAGTGATGGCGGGTCAAGTTTTGTTGAAGGATAACAAAAAAAAGAATAATCTTGAGGTTATTGTTAATACTCAAAATAATGGGGTCAATTTTGAAATTGAAAAAGAGTTTAGAATTTTATATGATCAATTGCACCATATGTCATTAGAAAAAATACAAGATGTAGCAAATATGATGATGCATATAACTAATTATATTTTAGAGGAAGCTGTAGTTAAAACATCTTTAATAGAACTAAATGAAAAGTCCTCCTTTATTCAAAGTGAAAATAATATGTCTTTTGCGGAGAAAAAAGATATCAATAAGATAAATAATCGTATCTATTATTATTGGGATAAACCTATGGAAAATGAGGAAATTCCAGAGCAAATATTGGATGAACAAGTTTCATCAAAAGTTAAAATGAAAAATAGCATTTTAAAACCAGCATTAGAGTATATAAAAGAAAATTATGGTGAAAAAATAACTTTAAATAATATGGCCTCACATTGTAATATTAGTACAAGTTATTTTAGTAAATTATTTAAGCGAGAAATAGGTGAAAGTTTCACTGACTACGTGAACAAAGTGAAAATAGATAAAGCAAAAGAATTGCTTCAAACCACAGATATTCCAATAATTAATATATCTTTAAATTTAGCTTTTGATGATTGTGGATATTTTATTAAAATCTTTAAGAAAAGTGAAGGAGTTACACCAGCAGTTTATAGAAAAAACTTATTTAATTAAATTTTATTAAATATACACAAAACAGTACGTAGTAATAAGCGTACTGTTTTTAATTTCGTGAAATTTAATTTTTTTTAGTGCAGTGGTAATTTGTTAACCTTTTCAGAGAAAGTGCTAAAAATTACTATGGATTATGCTGAAAAATACGATTTTCTTTAAAAAGATAATAAATTACTATTAAATATTTCACTAATTGGGTAACTTAATAGGGAGAAAAAATAATTTATATGTATTATAATTAATTCAAACAGAGATAATAACCTAGTAGAAAGCTAAAATTATTTAATAGTTAAAAAGTATAATAAATCTATTGATTGAAAACTTTTATTTTTATTAATAGATATGTATACGTTTAATTTTGTGGAATATTTAGTAGTTAGGTTACTTATTATCTGGTAAAAAAGTAATTAAAAAAACTATTATATAAAGGAGATTGATAATATGAAAAAAGTATTGATATCACCATCAAAATATCTACAAGGTAATGGGGAATTATGTAATTTAGGTACATATGTAAAGGATTTTGGTAAAAATGCTTTACTAGTAGCTTCTAGTGAAGACCAAGCAAGAGTGCAAGGATTTCTAGATGAATCATTAAAAAGAGAATCTTATAATTTGGTTTATGGAGACTTTAATGCAGAATGTACAAAAAAAGAAATTGAAAGATTAAGAAAAGTTTGTGTTGAAAATAATTGCGAAGTAATAATAGGACTTGGTGGCGGAAAAGCTCTTGATACAGCAAAAGCAGCATCACATTTTGAAAACGTTCCAGTAATTATTGTTCCAACAATAGCATCAACAGATGCTCCATGTAGTAGTTTAGCTGTTATTTATACAGAAGGTGGAGAATTTGAAGAGTACATGTTCTTCAAACAAAATCCAAATTTGGTTTTAGTTGATACAGGAATAATTGCTAAAGCTCCAACTAGATTCTTAGTAGCAGGTATGGGAGATGCGCTTTCAACATATTTTGAAGCTAGATCATGCGAAAGAGCTTTTGCTGATAATATTCCAGGTGGAAAAAGCACAAAACTAGCAATTGCTGCAGCAAAATTATGCTATGAAACATTATTAGAAGATTCAATTAAAGCCAAAGCAGCTTCTGATGCAAATGTTGTTACACCAGCTCTTGAAAATATAGTTGAAGCAAATATCTTATTAAGTGGACTTGGTTTTGAAAGTAGCGGACTTGCAGCTGCACATGCTGTTCACAATGGTTTAACAGTTCTTGAAGAAACACATAAATTCTTCCATGGTGAAAAAGTTGCATTTGGAGTAATTGTTCACCTTGTACTTGAAAATGCTGCAAGTGAAGAATTAAACTTAGTATTAGATTATTGTAAATCTGTAGGATTACCTACATGCTTAAAAGATTTAGGAATCACAGAAGTTACTTCTGAAAAAATTATGGCTGTTGCTGAAGCAGCTACAGCTGAAGGTGAAACTATCCATAACATGCCTTTCCCTGTAACAGCAGAAGATGTTTATGCAGCAATATTAGCGGCAGACCAACTTGGAGGTAAATAATGAAAAAGATACTTAATACACCAGAAAATTTAGTTATTGAAATGTGCGAAGGAATGATAAAAGCACATCCTGATAAATTAAAGTTTAATAAAAAACATAAAATAATTACTAGAAAAGAACTTAACAAAGATAAAGTAACTTTAATATGTGGTGGAGGAAGCGGACACGAACCAGCTCATGCAGGATTTGTTGGTAAAGGTATGCTAGATGTAGCAGTTTGTGGTGACGTATTTGCATCTCCTTCAACTATTCAAGTTTATAATGCTATTACGGAGACAGAGTCAAATAAAGGAACATTATTAATCATTAAAAATTATTCTGGAGATGTAATGAACTTTGAAGCCGCTGCTGAAATGGCTGAAGAAGACGATGATATCATAGTAGCAAAAGTTTATGTTAATGATGATGTAGCAGTTAAAGATAGTTTATATACAGTAGGTAGAAGAGGAGTTGCAGGAACAGTTTTTGTTGAAAAAATTGCCGGTGCTCTTGCAGAAAAAGGAGCTTTACTTGAAGAAGTTAAAGCAGTAGCAGAGAAAACAATCGCTAATGTTAGAACTATAGGTTTTGCTTTAACATCATGTACAGTTCCAGCTAAAGGAACTCCAACATTTTCTTTGAATGAAGATGAAATGGAATTTGGAGTAGGTATTCATGGTGAGCCAGGAATAGCTAAAGAAAAATTAATTTCTGCTGATGAATTAGCAGAAAAAATGGTAGCTAAATTAATGGAAGATCTTCCTTTTGTTGAAGGAGATGAAGTTGCTTTAATGATTAATGGATTAGGAGCTACTCCATTACAAGAATTATATGTTCTTAACAATTCAGTAAATAAGGAACTTGATAAAGCTGGAATAAAAGCATATAGAACATTTGTAGGAAATTACATGACAGCAATAGATATGGCAGGAGCATCTGTTACTATGCTAAAATTGGATGATGAATTAAAAGAATTAGTAGATGCACCATCCGATGCATTAGCATTTAGATGCTAGGATAAAATATCAAGGGATATAGTAGGGAATGAAAGGAGAATTAATATGGATAGAATTAATACTGAGGGTATGATTAAAATTGTAGATCATATGGCTGACATAATAATAAAAAATGAGGTTTATTTCTGTGAACTAGATTCAATTGCAGGAGATGGAGATTTTGGAATGTCTGTTGCAAAAGGATTTAAAGTTTTAAAAGCTGAATGGGAAGATCTTTCAAAAAATGACATTGGTGCTTTCTTAAAAGATAGTGGAATGATAATCACTGAACATTGTGGAGGAGCATCAGGCCCAATATGGGGATCTGCATTCAGAGGCGCAGGAAAATATGCAAAAGGTAAAGAAGAAGTTACTTTAGCTGAATTTGCAGAACTTATGCAAAGCGCAGTAGATGCAATTCAAAAAAGAGGTAAAGCTCAACTTGGAGATAAAACTTTATTAGATGCATTAATCCCTACTGTAATGGCATTAAAAGAGAGTGCTGAAGCAGGAGAAGATATGTTAGAAGCCATGAAAAAAGGTGCAGCTGCTGCAAGAGAAGGCGCTGAAAAAACTAAAGAAATGGTGGCATCAAAAGGCCGTGCAACTTATGTTGGAGAAAGAAGTTTATCTCATCCAGATGCAGGAGCAATGGCGTTAGGTGTAATCTTTACTGAAATAGTAGAAGCACTTTAGAATTTAAAATACAAAACAAATATAAATGTAAATAAATATTTTTATGAGTAACCCTTAGAACTAACTAAGGGTTATTTTTAGTTTAAAAAATATATTTTTTGATAATTTTTGATAGGTATTCATTTTTAAAATGAAGAAATCTTAAAAACATCCCTAAAGATAAAATTTTAAAACCTAAAAAAAATATGTTATAATCATTGTGGAGAAGGTGATAATTTGAAAAACCAATGGAGAATGAAAGTTACAAGCGTTGATGTTGAAGATTTATCAAAAAACGCAAAAATAGATAAAATACTTTCGAAAATTTTGGCAACAAGAGGTATAAATAATGCTGAACAAGCTAATAACTATCTAGCAGCCTCTTTAAAACATATGTATGATCCTTATATGATGAAAGATATGGATTTAGGTACGGACATCATATTAGAAGCTATAGATGAGGGAACAAGCATTGTTGTGTATGGTGACTATGATGCTGACGGAGTTACGAGTACCACAATACTATACAAAGCTTTATCAAAATTAGATGCTAATGTGGATTATTATATACCCGATAGAGAACATGAAGGGTATGGTATGAGTTGTGAAAGAATAAAAACCTTATATGAAAAAGGTGTTGAAATAATTTTAACTTGTGATAATGGTATTAGTGCTATAGAAGAAGTTGAATATGCTAAATCTTTAGGTATGACAGTGATAATAACTGACCACCATGAACTAAGGTTTATAGAAAAAGATGAGAATGTAAGGGAATATATTCTTCCAGAGGCAGATGCTATAATTAATCCAAAACAGAAGGATTGTACGTATCCTTTTAAATTGTTATGTGGAGCTGGTATTGCATTAAAATTTGCCACAGTATTATATGAAAAGTTGGGCATTGAAGAAGAAGAGTTAAATGAATTAATAGAAATTGCAGGTATTGGAACAATTTGTGATGTAGTGGATTTATTAGATGAAAATAGAATAATAGCGAAAAATGCTTTAAGACTTATTAATAATACTAATAATATGGGATTGCAAGCTTTAATACAGGAGTTGGGATTAAAAGATAAAACAATTAAATCTTATCATATAGGATTTATGATTGGGCCTTGTATAAATGCTACTGGAAGACTAGATACAGCTAATATATCAGTAGAACTACTTTTAGCTAGTGATATGGATAAAGCAATGCAGTTAGCAGAAAAACTTAGTAGTTTAAATAAAATTAGACAAGATATGACAAATAAATATGTGGAAGAAATTATTGAAGATATAGAGAATTCCACATTAAAAAATGATAGAGTTATAGTAGTATACAAAAAAGATCTTCATGAAAGTATAGCAGGAATTGTGGCAGGAAAAGTTAGAGAAAAATATAATTTACCTACCATTATTTTAACTGGTGGAAAAGATATGCCTAAGGGATCAGGTAGATCTATTGATGAGTATAATATGTTTGAGGAATTGCTAAAATGTAAAGACGTTATCAATAAATTTGGAGGCCATCCAATGGCAGCGGGATTATCTCTTTTAGAAGAAAATATACCAGAACTAAGGAAACAATTATTAGATAATTGCCAACTTAGTGATAAAGATATAGAATTTAAAATAAAAATAGATAAAAGAATTCATTTAAAGCAAGCAACTTTTGAACTTATAGAAATGTTAGATTCTTTAGAACCATTTGGAAAAGGGAATCCTTCGCCGGTTTTTGCTGAAAAAAATGTTTTTGTTACAGCAATTAGAATACTAGGTAAAAACAATAATACTTTAAAATTGACTTTAAAGATTGATGATAATAATACTTTAGATGCTATAGCTTTTAATAAAGTAGATGAATTTATAGAAATTTTAAAGATAAATTATGGTGATCAGTGGGAAAAAGCAATGTACAATCCTGATGATTTATATTTAGATATAGTTTTTACTATTGGAATTAATGAGTTTAACGGAAATAAAACAAAACAGTTAAGATTAACAGATTTCAGATTAACATAAAAAAGGGATATGATTTTCATATCCCTTTTTGAATTAAATTGAACCTATTTTATTTCTTGTTCGTATTTTGCTACCATTCTTTTAACCATTTCTCCACCAACACTACCACATTGAGCAGATGTTAGGTTACCATTGTAATCTGTAAAAGGTACTCCAATTTCATTAGCTACTTCAGTTTTAAATCTGTTTAATCCTTGTTTAGATTCTGGAACTAAATTTTTAGCCATTATATCTTCGCCTCCTTATATTTTGGTACAATAATAGCTTATCCAAATATGAGATAAATATTATACTAACATAATGGTAAATAAGGAAAAAATAATGTAAATTAGAAATTTATATTCTAGAAACTAATTTGTTCATAATATACACTATATTATAGTACCCAACAAAAACAAATATATTCAAAATAAAAATAAAGTAATAAAGTAACTAAACTTCAAATTAATATTTCGAAAATAAAAAAGCAGTGAATAATAAATTCACCGCTTTTTCTAGTAATTAATATTTAATTATTTTAAGCCTTTTTCGTATTGTGATACCATTCTTTTAACCATTTCTCCGCCTACGCTACCGCATTGAGAGGAAGTTAAGTTTCCGTTGTATTCTGAGAAAGGAACTCCCATTTCGCTAGCTATTTCATTTTTGAATTTGTTTAATCCTTGTTTTGCGTCTGGAACTAATTTTTGAGCCATTGTGTTTCCTCCTGTTTAATTTTTTATTTTGTTACAGTAATAGTATTACTCAAATCATGTTTATTATTATAGTAGGTTAGTGGGACAAATAGTAGGTTAGTGGGACAAATAGTAGTTTGTACATTTAATAGAAAAATACTTGCCTTATAGCAAAAAATTAATTAAATGGTATAAAAATACATAATATCGGTTTAAAAAATAATTGACAAGATAGCTTAAATATTAGAAAATTAGAAAGACGATAAATTTGAATAATAGGGGATGTTTTTTTGGAAGAAAAGAAAATTGTTATGACAGGTGGAGGCTCAGCAGGACACGTAACACCAAATCTTGCTTTGATTCCTAAATTAAAAGAACAAGGATATATAATCGAATATATTGGAACGGAGGATGGAATAGAAAAAGGTATTATTCTAAATGAAACTATTGAGTATCATTCCATTGTTAGTGGAAAATTAAGAAGGTATTTTGATATAAAGAATTTTTCAGATCCTTTTAAAGTAGTTAAAGGAGTTTTTCAAGCAAAAAAAATACTTAAAAAAGTTAATCCAAAAGTGGTTTTTTCAAAAGGTGGTTTTGTTTCTGTTCCTGTAGTGCTAGGAGCATATATGAATAAAATTCCAGTTGTGGCACATGAATCCGATATGACACCAGGTCTTGCTAATAAGATAGTAGCACCCTTTTGCAATAAAATTTGTGTTACTTTTCCAGAATCGTTAAAACAGTTAGATAAAAACAAAGCAGTATTAACTGGAACTCCAATAAGAAAGCAACTTTTTGAAGGAAGTAGAATAATTGGTAAAAGAATTTGTAAATTTAGTGATGATAAGCCTGTAATAATGATAATTGGTGGAAGCCTAGGTTCTAAAGTTATTAATAATGCTATTTATTCTAAAATTAATGAGCTTTTAGATAAATATAATATTATTCATTTGTGTGGCAAAGGGAATTTAAATAGTGAACTTGTAGGCAAATCAGGATATGTTCAATTTGAATATGTAAGTGAAGAACTTCCACATTTAATGCAAGCAACTGATATTTTTATATCTAGAGCAGGAGCTAATGCTATTTTTGAAATCTTAGCTTTGAAAAAGCTTAATATTCTAATACCATTATCAGCAAAAGCTAGTAGAGGCGATCAAATATTAAATGCAAAATCCTTTGAGAAAAATGGATATAGTTTAGTAATAGAAGAAGAAGAATTAAACGGAAATTTATTACTAGAAAAACTTACTTATCTTATAGAAAATAAAAGTGAATACTATAATGCAATGAAAAAAAGTACTCTTAAAGAGGGCGTTGATAATATCGTCAATGTAATACTTGGAGAGGCAAAAAAATAAAGCTTTCGCATTTGCGTAAGCTTTATTTTTGGTTAATAAATATTATTTAAGTAATGTTTATAATCTGAATAGTAATATTGCTATAAGAATAAAGTAATTAAATTATAAACTATAAAAGAACCAATCCATGCCAATATCAATTGGTAAAACACGGAAAAAATAGCCATTTTATTACCATATTCTTTTTGCATTACAGCAATAGTAGATACACATGGAGTGTATAATAATATAAATACTAAATAACTGTAAGCAGATGCAGTAGTAAAAATTGAAGGTAAAATCTCAGTAAGATTATTTCCATAAAGAACACCTAAAGTTGATACAACTACTTCTTTTGCCATTAAGCCAGTTAATAAAGCTACAGCATTTTGCCAATTTGCAAATCCTAGAGGTTTAAATATTGGTACCAATAATTTACCGAAAGAAGCAAGCAAGCTGTCTTCTATTGTGACCATTCCAGAAAAACTGAAATTTGACAATAACCATACTACAACTGATACAGAGAATATTATTGTACCTGCTTTTTGCAAAAATCCTTTTCCTTTTTCCCAAGTATGCATTAATAAGCTTTTTAATTCAGGGGATTTATAGGAAGGAAGTTCTATTATAAAAGGCTCTTCATCTTTTTTGAATAAAGTATTTTTAAATAATAATCCTATTATGAATGCAACCAACACACCTAAAACATATAAAGAAATTACCATTGAAGTTTCTCTACCTTTGAAAAATATAGTTGCAAACAAAGCATATACAGGTATTCTAGCATTACAGGACATTAAAGGTACTAATAAAGCTGTTAATTTCCTGTCTTTTTCGCTTTCTAAGGTTCTTGCAGACATTATAGCAGGAACAGAACATCCAAAACCAACTATCATAGGGATAAAAGCTTTTCCGGATAATCCTATTTTACGCATTATTTTGTCCATTATAAAAGCAGTTCTTGCCATATAACCACTATCTTCAAGGATTGATATTCCAAAAAATAATGTTAGTATGTAGGGTAACAATGAAATTACTGAGCCTACACCACCTATAATTCCATCTATAATTAATGATTTAAACCAGTCATCACTTGAAGAAAGTAGATTTTCTATAAAAGGAACAAATAAATCGTCTATAATATAAGCAATTCCATCTGATAAAGGTTGTCCAACCCAATTAAATGTAAATTTAAATATTAAAAACATTAAGAATAAAAAGATTGGATAAGCTAAAAATTTATTTAAAATAATGCTATCTAAAAATTCAGTCACATTTCTTTTATTATCCTTAGAAGTTTCAATACATTCTTCTAAAATAGACTCAATATACGCATAAGTCTTTTTTTCACTCTCAAAGTTGTAATTTCTTTCATCTATTTCACTAAAATAATTTTTATTTATTAAAAGATTTTTTAATTCACTAATTTTATCTTCTTTATTTTTTGACATTGAAACAATAGTAACACCTAGATTTAATGATAATTTTTTTGTATCAATATTTAAACCTTTAGAATGGGCAACATCTAGCATATTTAAAACTAGAATTATAGGTTTACCAAATTGTTTTAATTGAGTTGTCAAATATAAATTTCTATCCAAATTTGAGGCATCCACAATATTAATAATTAGATCTGTATTCTCATCTTCTAGGAATTGTTTTGATACTTTTTCTTCGTTAGAAAATGTATCCATTGCATAAATTCCAGGCAAATCCACTATTTTTATATCCTTATTAAGAAGACCTTCTTTTTTTTCTACAGTTACACCTGCCCAATTACCAACATATTGATTAGAACCAGTTAAATAATTGAACAAAGTGGTTTTTCCCACATTGGGGTTACCTACTAATGCAGCAGTTACCATCTGTAATCTCCTTTAAGCTAATGTGAATAGCATCTTTTTTACGAATAGCTAAATCAAATCCTCTAATATTTATTATGATAGGATCTCCAAAAGGTGCTCTATTTTTAATACATACTTCGGTTCCTTCGATGCAACCCAAAGCTTGTAATCTTTTTGATAATTTCATATCACATAATATATTTTCAATAATCCCATTTTGACCAGGATTCAAATCTACTAAACTCATATAAAACGCCTCCTAATTATGAATAGATAACCATGAAACTCATTCTCAATAACATTATAGCTTAATTGAGAAGACTTGTCAATTAAAATAATGTTTTGTTATTATTTCTAATATAGTTTGTAAAATAGTTAAAAAACTGATAAGATAAAGGATATGGAATTAATTTAAAAAAATTTTTAATTTTGTTTTTATACTAGAAAGAGTGAAAAAATGATAATAAGAGAAAATAAGATTCAAGTAGACGACTATTTTTTGAAAAATGTATTAGAGGTAGAAGGTGAGAAAGAAGTATTTGAGGATGCATTGTTCTTTGATCTGGAGCATTATGTTTATAGAAAACCTATTTGTATAGGAGTTTTTGGATGTTGCTATTATGATAAGAAAAAAAATGAAATAAATGTAACTCAATACATGATAGAAAATAAAAAAGAGTCCTTAGACATTTTGGATTTAGCAAAAAAATATTTCCAAAATATGTATACTAAGGAAAAGAAAAAGTACATTGTTACTTTTTCAGGTAATAATGATTTTACTGTGATTAATTACTTGTTAGAAAAAAATAATGTTGATTATGTTATTGAAGACTATTATAAACATATTGATTTGCAAAGAGAGTACGAAAATGTAATTGGAAAAAATATTGGATTAAAGAATTTAGAAAAGCTTTTTGATATCGAAAGAGAAAGTAATGTAATAAGTGGTTCAAACTTAGCAAAAACATTTTGCAAAGTTATGAAAGATAGTGATTATATGAATAGAATGCCACAAGAAAAGAAAGATAGAATTCTATTGTATAATGAACAAGATGTGGTGAGTTTGTTCCAAATTTACGTGGACTGGAATAAAGTGGTTAATGAGGAATTAATCCAAAAGGAAAAGGAAGAAGCTAAAAAAACTGTATATAAAAGCAAAGAAGAAATACATAACCAATAAAATAAAGTCGATTTTAAATTTATCATAATTATTAAGGACAGGTGATTGCTATGAAAATTGAATTTTATGGAGCAGCTAAAAGTGTTACAGGATCATGTCATATACTTAAAATTAATAATAAAAATATATTGTTAGATTGTGGACTTTATCAAGGCAAAGATGAGCAAGAAAGAGGCAATGAGGTTTTTAATTTTGATCCAAAGAAGATTGACTATATTATACTAAGTCATTCACACATAGATCATAGTGGAAGAATTCCTTATTTATATAAAAAGGGATTTAAAGGCGAAGTTTTATGCACAGAAGCTACAAAAGAATTATGTAAAATAATGCTGCCGGATAGTGGTTATATTCAGGAAAGTGAAATTGAATGGAAAAATAGAAAAAGAATTAGGCAGGGATTAGAAACAATAGAACCTTTATATACTTCAAAAATTGCTCAACTTTCTTTGTATTTGTTTAAAGATTATAAGTATGATGAGATAATTGAGGTTTTTGATGGATTTAAGATTAGGTTTAGGGATGCAGGTCACTTACTGGGTTCAGCAATAATAGAAATGTATATAAAAGAAGATTATGATGAAGAAATAAAAGTTGTGTATACAGGTGACTTGGGAAATATAAATAAGCCAATTATAAATGATCCGGAATTTATTAATTATGCTGATTATTTAATTATGGAAACTACTTATGGAGATAGACTTCATGGTAATATTGATTGGTCTTTAAAGGAACTTGTAAATATTATTAAAGAAACATTTGATAAAGGCGGAAATGTTGTAATACCTTCTTTTTCAGTGGGAAGAACTCAGGAAATTTTGTATGCTTTAAATAAATATGTGGAAACGAAACAATTAAATGATTTAACTGTTTTTGTTGATAGTCCATTAGCATCTGAGGCAACAGTAGTTTATGAAAGTATGAGTGAGTACTTTGATGAAGAAGCTAAGAAACTTATAAAAATAGGTGATGACCCTCTTAAGTTTAAAGGTTTAGTTTTTACAAATTCACCTGGGGACTCGGCACAAATAAATAAAATCCAAAAGGGAGCTGTTATAATTTCGGCTAGTGGTATGTGTGAAGCTGGAAGAGTTAAGCATCATTTAAAGCATAACTTGTGGAGAAAAGAGTGTTCAGTAGTATTTGTGGGCTATCAAGCTGAAGGAACTCTAGGTAGAGCTATTTCCAGTGGTAACAAAAAAGTTAAAATATTTGGTGAGCAAGTGGCAGTTAATGCAAGTATATATAACTTGGATGGTTTATCTGGACATGCAGACCAAAAAGGATTAATGAATTGGGTTGAACATTTGATGGTAAAACCTAAAGAAATTTATTTAGTACATGGTTCAGATACAGCAATGACCACATTTAAGGAATTACTAGATAGCAAAGGGTACAAATCAAGAATAGTTGATGTTGCTGAAAAAGTATATATCAATGAAAAAATAAAATTAAATGATGAGAATGTTAAGTATAGAATAATGAAGGTATTAAATTCAATTGATGATATAGAAAACATGAGTAAAGAACATTTGATGAAACAAATTGAAGATGCAATAAAGCCTCAAATAAAAAAATAATTCAATCAAATAAAAAAACCCGTAAGGGTTTTTTTATTTGATTGGAAAATTAAACATAACTTCGAAAAAACCTTGTGGATGCTTGCAAGCAGGGCAAACGGCAGGAGCTTCTAACCCCATATGAATATAACCACAATTTCTACATTTCCAATATTGAGGAGCTTCCTTTTTGTATAAAGTGCCATTTTTTAAAGCATCAAGCAAATCTAAATATCTTTTTTCATGACCTTTTTCAATTGAAAGTATTTCGGTAAATGAATCTGCGACTTCTGGAAAACCTTCTTCTGTTGCTATTTTAGCAAAGTTAGGATATAAATTTCCCCATTCTTCTTTTTCTCCTTCTGCAGCAGCTAGTAAGTTGTCTTCGGTGGTTCCAAATGCTATAGGATAGTCTGCATTTACTTTTATATGGGATTTACCTAAGCCCTTAATTAAGTGATTAAAAAACACTCTAGCATGAGCTCTTTCATTTTCAGAAGTTTCTCTGAAAATTGAAGCTATATGTTTGTGATTATCCTTTTCAGCTAATAATTCGTAATAAGTATATCTCATACGTGCTTGAGATTCTCCAGCAAAAGAAGCAGAAAGATTTTCGGCAGTTTTTGTTCCTTGTAAATTTTTCAAATGATTATCCTCCATATTTTTGAATTCTTGTTTTATAAATTTAGTTTACCCAAAAATAATAAAAATAAAATTTAAAAATATACAAATACTATCTTTATAAAATAAAAGAAAGAGGTAGAACATATGAAGAAAATCATTTCAAAAACTTATATTATTTCTCTAGTATTATTTTTTCTTTTAGTATCTCCGGTAGTTGCTTTGAGCATGGAAACAAATACTTTTGATTATGCAGTTAAATCAGGAGATTCTATTTGGAAAATTTGTTTAAAGTATCAGGTTGGAGTTTCAGAATTGCTGAGTGTTAATCCTCAGGTTTCTAATCCAGATTTGATTTACCCAGGCCAAATATTGAGAGTACCTAATCTGGATGATATTAAGAATTTAGAAAATGAAGTGGCTAGATTAGTAAATGTGGAAAGAAATAAACAAGGACTCTCTTCATTGAAAATAAACTGGCAACTTTCTAGAATTGCAAGATATAAATCTCAAGATATGATTGATAAAAATTATTTTTCACACACATCTCCAACTTATGGTTCTCCATTTCAAATGATTAAGGATTTTGGAATGCAATATACTGCAGCTGGAGAAAATATAGCTTATGGACAGAATTCTGCTTCAAGTGTAATGACAAGTTGGATGAATTCACCAGGGCATAGAAGTAATATTTTAAGTACTTCTTATGCTGAAATTGGAGTAGGAGTTGCAAAAGATAGTGCTGGAAGACTTTATTGGACACAGATGTTTATAAAAAGATAAAATTAAAAATAATATTAAATTCTCAGTAAATGGCCAGAATGTGGTTCTTTACTGAGAATTTTACTTTTCTATTTAATTAATTTGAAAAAATAAAAATATGTAATATAATAATAGTTGAAGTAATTTGTTTAAATTAATTAAATTCACAAGTAAAAAATAAAAAGGAAAGATAGGGGATTTTTATGGCATTTATAGATTTGAGAAGCGATACAGTAACTAACCCAACAGATAAAATGAGGGAAGCTATGTTTAAAGCAGAAGTAGGAGATGATGTTTACGGGGATGATCCTACTATGAAGGAATTAGAACAATATGCAGCTGAATTATGTGGAAAAGAGGCAGCTATTTTTGTACCAAGCGGAACGTTTGGTAATCAATTAGCTTTATTTACACACTGCAATAGAGGAGATGAAGTCATATTAGCGGATGATTGTCATATAGTAGCTCATGAAGTTGGAGCATCTTCTGTTATTGCAGGCGTACAATTAAGGACTTTAAACAGTGTTAAGGGTATGATAGACCCTATGGAGGTTAAAAGAAAGATTAGAAAGGCATCTGATGATATTCATTATCCAGGTACATCTTTGATATGTGTTGAGAATGCTCATTCTAGTGGAAGAGTAATTCCATTAACAAAAATGGAAAGTATTTACAATATAGCAAAAGAAAATGATATTTCAGTTCATTTAGATGGAGCAAGATTATTTAATGCTTCTGCATATTTAAAAGTGAAACCAAGTGAAATTTGTGGTTATGCTGATTCGATAATGTTTTGTTTATCAAAGGGACTTTGTGCCCCAGTTGGGTCAATTCTAGCGGGAAACAATGAGTTTATTAGTAAAGCTAAGAAAAACAGAAAGTTAATGGGTGGAGGGCTTAGACAATCGGGTATACTAGCGGCAGCAGGACTTGTGGCTTTAAAAGAAATGATTAATCAACCTATTGTTGATCATGAGAATGCTAAATACTTAGCAAATGAACTTTCTAAAATACCAGGAATAACTGTAAATGATGATATACATATAAATATGGTGTTTTTTAATATGCAAGATACAAACTACTCATCTTGTAAATTAGTTGAAGAGTTTTATTCAAAAAAAGTAAAAATCAATGGAGAAGAGAATGGAGAAATGAGATTTGTAACTAATTATTGGGTTTCAAAAAAAGATATTGATTATGTAATTAAAACCTTTAAAGAAATTTTGGACGTAGATTAATTCTACGCCCTTTTGTTTTATATAAGTTATTTTAAATGCAGAATATTAATATTCAACAGATATAAGATGAAGACCTTGAGCAGGTACTAAATGTCCAGATTCCTGTCTATCTTTAGCATTAATAATTTTAATTAAATCATCTGGTTTGATTTTATTTAAACCTACTTCTATTAAGGTTCCTGTTAATATTCTAACCATTTTGTAAAGAAAAGAGTTGCCTGTGTAAGAAATTTCGATAAGATTATTTTTCTCTTCTATTTCTATACAGTACAATTCCTTTACAGTTGATTTTTTGCTTGATTTTAAAGCTGTAAAACTTTGAAAGTCTCTTTTGCCTATTAAGTAGGATGCGGCCTTTCTCATTTTATCAATATCTAAAGGGTCTTTAACATGGTGAGAAAATTTTGTATTAAATACACCAGGGAAAAGTCCGTTATCTATTTTGTAAGTATAAGTTTTTCTAGTAGCATTATATCTAGAATGAAAATTTAATGGAACTTCTTCAGCTGATTTTACTAAAATGTCATTTGGTAGAGCAGAATTGATTTTATGAATCAATTTAGAAGGGGAAATACCATTAGTGCAATGAAAATTAGCAACTTGATTTAATGCATGAGCTCCAGCATCTGTTCTCCCAGAAGCTATTATATTAATTTCTTCTCCTAAAATTGAAGATAAAGAATTTTCTAATTTATATTGGATGGTATTATTGCTATCACCTAATTTTTGCCATCCTTTATATTTGTTGCCATCATATTCCATTGTTAGTTTTATATTTCTCATATTGCCTCCTGGATATTTTTTTTGTGATTCCAAATAGTATTTGAAATTTGGTACTATCTATGCGGTGTATTCATCAATCTTAATATATATTAAAGTAATAAGCAAGAAAAAAAGAGAAGCTAGCTTCTCTTTTAGGTTTAAACTCAATTATGGTAATTAAAGATATTGAATTATCTTTAAATTTTAGAAAAAAGTTTCTGCTTCATTTACCAATTCATCAAGTAATTTAGCCACAGGTTTAATTTCTGTTAATCTGTAGGCGCTACTGCCAGCAAAAACCAAACCATTTTCTACATCTCCTTTAACAGCACTTATCAAAGCTTTTGAAATACAAAAATCTGTTGTTTTTGGATTGCATGTTTTTAAGCAATTATAGCATTTTGTCACAGGAATACTATCAATGGCTAATGATTCAACTAATTTATTCTTAATAGCTCTACCGGGCATACCAACAGGAGATTTTATTAATTGAATATCATCTTTTTCACAATTAATATAAGCATTTTTGAAATTGATATGAGCATCACATTCTTCGGTTGCAACGAATGATGTAGCCATTTGAACACCAGAAGCACCTAGTTTTAAGTAATGAGCAATATCTTCACCAGTAAAAACTCCACCTGCAGCTATTACAGGAATGGATTTATTATATTCTTTTTCATAATTGCTAATAATAGAAATAACTTCTTTTACTATTTCGCTAAGATTTTTTGCAGAAGAAGACATTAATTCTTTTAAAGTAAAACCTAAATGTCCACCAGCTTCTTTTCCTTCAACGATTATAGCATCAGGAATATAATTATATTTTTTTAACCAAAGCTTAGTGATAACACTTGCAGCTTTTGCAGAAGAAACAATAGGTATAATTTTCGTTTTTGTATTTTTCACGAATTTTGGTAAATCGGTTGGAAGACCTGCGCCAGATATGATTAAATCAATTTTTTCATCCACAGCTGTCTTTACTACCTCTTCATAATTTTTTGCGGCCATTAATATATTAACACCCAGAATACCATTGGGGCTTAAAGTTCTAGCTTTTTTTATTTCTTTTTTTAAAGCACGTATATTGGCTGCTTTAAAGTTAGTTTCAAAATCAGCTTCGTCATAACCTAATTGAACAGCGGAAATAACACCTATACCACCAGCTTTAGCAACAGCAGAGGCTAGATTTGCTTTGGAAACACCAACACCCATGCCACCTTGAATTATTGGTATATTTGCTACTAATTCACCTATTTTTAATTTCGGTAATTTCATTTAATCTACTCCTTTTATCACATAAATTTTGAAAGTCAAAATATTTGATAATCAAAGTATATTATGAATATACTTCCTTGTCAATATTTTATAAGAATATTAAAATTGGTATTATTATTTAGACGAATATACAAAATTATAATATTTTTAAATTTTTAGTTTCAAATTCACTTGAAAAGTTACTCTATTATATGTAAAATAAAGAATAGTATATAATAAATTAATGAAATAGAAGACTAATTAAGGTAGGTGCTTTAATTGAATGAGAAAAAACTTGTATTTAATGATGTAATAGACAGTGATGATTTACAAATTTCTTTTAAACCTATTGTTTCTATTATAAATAGAAAAAATGTGGGTTTTGAATCAAAAAATTTAGGTATGCTAAATGAAAATTCTATAGTTTCTATGAAAGACATAATTAAAAATGTAGATGACAAGGATCAAATAATAGCTATTGAGAGAAAATATAGAGAAAAAACTGTAGAAATTTATTCCAATTCAATAATCAATACTATGGATACCTTATTATTTATTGATATAAATTTATCGGTTATTTCTGATTATGTAGGATCAGGTTTAATCTTAAATTTAATTAAAAGATATAATTTAAAACCTGAAAACGTAGTGTTAAACATTACAGGAGAAAAATTTAAAAATGTACAGGCAGTTAAAGATTTTATTATAGACTATAGAAGTAGAGGATTTTTAGTATCTTTAAGCGGTATAGGATCTGGTTTTGCAAACCTAGACAAAATATCATTTTTTGAACCTGATATTATTATTATTAGTAAAAACATAACTAATTTTATTGAAGAAGATTACTACAAACAAGAAGTATTTAAATCATTAGTTAATTTAAGCAAGAGTATCGGAGCTTTAGTAATTGCGGATGGAATTAATTCGGAAGAAAGAGCTTTAACAACAATGGAGCTAGGAGCAGATATGCTAACTGGTGATTATTTTGGTGAGTATAATAAATTTGATCAAGTATCCATTAAAGAAATTACAGGTAAATTAGATAAAATTGCATTTAGTTATATGATGTATATGGAAGATAAAATTAATTTTGAAAAATCTAATCACAAGAAATATGAAAAGATTATAAAAGAAATTATTAAAATGTTATCTTTAGTTAATGAAGAAGGTTTTGATATTCAATTAAATGAACTATCTCAACGATATAGTGAATTTGAATGTATATATGTTTTAGATTATGAGGGTATACAAGTAACAAATACTGTTACTCAGTATAAAAATATGCTATCACATAAGGCACTTATTTTCCAACCAGCTAAAATAAAAACAGATCATTCTTTAAAGAAATACTATTATTATTTGAAAAATATGGCTTTGAAAAAATATATTACGGAAGCTTATATTTCCCTTGCAACAGGGAATTTGTGTGTAACTATTTCAGAAGTATTTAAAACTACCAATGGGAAAAAGTATATTTTGTGTATTGACTTTAACCCAAATGATATGGATATTAGATAATTATAAAGACAGCAACTTTAATGGTTGCTGTCTTTAAATTTATTGATAAGGGGGAGGAAATTCATGAGAAAACCTTTAGCGGATAGAATTAGACCTCTTGAAATTGAGGAAGTAGTTGGTCAAGAACATATTTTAGGAAAAGGTAAAATTTTAGATAGGATTGTAAAATCAAATATAATTCCCAATATGATTTTTTATGGGCCACCAGGCACTGGAAAGACAACTGTTGCAAATATAATAGCAAAGCAAACGAAGAAAAGATTTTACAAGTTAAATGCTACTAATGCTTCTGTAAAGGATATAAAAGTTATAATTGATGAGTTAAACACTTTTATGGGATGCAATGGGGTTCTTCTTTACTTAGATGAGATTCAAAATTTTAACAAGAAACAACAACAATCTTTGTTGGAATTTATGGAGAATGGATCTATAACGTTGATTGCTAGTACTACTGAGAATCCATACTTCTATATATATAATGCCATTCTTAGCAGATCTTCAATTTTTGAATTCAAAATGCTAGAAGAAAAGCATATTAAAAAAGCAATGGAAAGAGCAGTGAAAATAATACAAAATGATTTTGAAAATATAAATATAGAAATAAAGAACAATGCTTTGGAAGTTTTGATAGATTTGTGTAATGGGGATATGAGAAAAGCACTAAATTTTCTTGAATTAAGTGTTTATTCCACACCAGTAAATAAAGATAATACTATAGTTGTAGATATCGAAATTGTAAAAGAGTGTGCTCAAAAAAAAGTTTTCAACTTTGATAAAGATGGAGATAATCATTATGATTGCTTGAGTGCTTTTCAAAAATCTATTAGAGGTAGTGATGCTGATGCATCTATTCATTATCTAGCTAGATTAATAAAAGCAGGAGAATTACAATCAATTTGTAGGAGATTGATGGTTATAGCGGCTGAAGATATAGGTCTAGCTTATCCAAATGCCATAACAATTGTAAAGAGTTGCGTTGATGTAGCTTTTCAATTAGGGTTGCCAGAAGCTAGAATACCACTAGCAGAAGCAACAATTTTATTAGCAACTAGTCCTAAATCAAATTCTGCTATTTTAGCTATAGATCAAGCGCTAACTGATTTGGATAATGAAAAAGTAGAGGATATACCTTCGTATTTAAAAGATGGGCACTATGAAGGAGCTAACAAGTTAAATAGAGCAGTAGGTTATAAATTTCCACATAATTATGAAAATAACTATGTAAGACAGCAATACTTACCAGAAAATTTTAAAAACAAATCTTATTATAAACCGGGTAAAAACAAATTTGAAAATGCTATAAAATTATTTTTAGAAATGTTAAAAAATAATCAAAAATAAAGTTGACAATTTTACTGTGATTTGATATGATAGCTTTAAAAGTAAAGTAGAGTTAAATACTAGGAATTGAGAGGTGGGAAAATGAAATTATCTACTAAGACAAGATATGGAGTTAAAGCTATGCTTGATATTGCTTATAATTCAAAAGACAACCCTATATCCATAAAATGTATTTCTGAAAGACAACATATATCTGAATCCTACTTAGAACAACTTTTTGCTTTATTACGTAAAGCAAAATTAGTTAAAAGTATCAGGGGTGCGCAAGGGGGATATATTCTTGGAAAAAAAGCTTCTGAAATTTCAGTTTGGGATATAATGGAGGTCTTAGAAGGTCCGGTTGAAATTTCAGATTGCCTTGATAATTCTGAATGTAATAATAGTGAAGTATGTGCCACAAGGTTGCTTTGGGGAAAAATTAAGAAAAGTATAGACGATGTTACAAAGTCTATAACTTTACAAGATATGTTAAATGATTATCTTTCAATGATACATAAAGAGGAGTGAAAATATGAAAAATAGAGTTTATTTAGATTATTCTGCAACAACATTTACAAAAAAAGAAGTTTTGGATGAAATGATACCATACTTTACAGAGTATTATGGAAATCCATCATCTTTTTATAACTTTGCATATAAAAACAAATTAGCAATTGATAAAGCAAGAGAAGAAGTAGCAAAGACCATTAATGCAGATAAAAATGAGATTTATTTTACTAGCGGCGGGGCGGAAGCAGATAACTGGGCTATTAAAGGAATTGCATATTCAAAAAAATATACTGGAAACCATATAATAACTTCAAAGATTGAACATCATGCTATAACAAATACTTTGAAATTTTTAGAAAAGAATGGATTTGAGGTTACTTATTTAGATGTTGATGATATGGGAGTTATAAATCTTCAACAATTAAAAGACAGTATAAAAGAAACAACTGTTTTAGTTAGTATAATGTTTGCTAATAATGAGATTGGAACAATTCAACCTATTAAAGAAATAGGTGCAATTTGTAAGGAAAAGAGGATTTTATTCCATACGGATGCTGTTCAAGCAATAACTCATGTACCTATTGATGTTAATGAGATGAATATAGATATGTTATCGTTGGCGGCTCATAAATTCTATGGCCCAAAGGGAGTAGGTGCGCTTTACGTTAAAAAAGGTATTAAGCTAGAAAACTTAATACATGGTGGAGGGCAAGAAAAAGGAAAAAGAGGTACTACTGAAAATGTACCAGGAATTGTAGGTTTGGGTAAGGCTATTGAAATTGCTCGTTCATCTATGGAACAAGAAAGTGAAAGACTAACTAAATTAAGAGAAAAATTAATTAATGAACTATTACAAAGGATACCACATGCTAAATTAAATGGAACTACTGGAGATGAAAGATTACCTGGTAATGTTAATATAAGCTTTGTTGGTGTTGAAGGTGAAACTTTATTATTAGATTTAGATGATATAGGAATAAATGCTTCTACGGGGAGTGCTTGTGCTTCAGGAGATTTGTCGGCATCACACGTGTTATTAGCCATAGGTTTATCACATGGAGTTGCACATGGTTCTTTAAGATTAAGTTTAGGGGAACAAACTACGGAAGAAGATGTAGATTATGTTATTAATGAATTACCAAAGATTATCTCAAGAAGAAGAGAAATGTCACCATTTTGGGAAGAATTTTTAAAAGAAAGAGGGGAGCGTTAATTATGTATAGTGAAAAAGTAATGGACCATTTTAGAAACCCAAGAAATGTTGGAGAATTGGAAGACGCCAATGGTGTTGGAGAAGTCGGAAATGCTAAATGTGGAGATATAATGAAAATTTATTTAAAAGTTGAAGATAATATCATAAAAGATATAAAGTTTAAAACTTTTGGATGTGGATCTGCTATTGCTTCTTCAAGTATGGCAACAGAAATGATTAAAGGTAAAACAGTAGAAGAAGCTTGGGAATTATCTAATAAAGCTGTTGCTGAAGCATTAGATGGGTTACCTCCAGTTAAAATGCATTGTTCTGTTTTGGCAGAAGAGGCAATTCACAAAGCTATAAATGATTATAGAAAAAATAATGGTTATGATGCATGGGATTTTGAAGAACATTCAGATGATTTACATGATATGGTGCATGGAGAAGAGTAAAATTAACTTATAGCTGAATTTCGCCAGAAATTCAGCTGTTTTATTTTTGTGGTTTATTAACTATAGTCCTTGTTGAAACAAATAAAGGTTTTATATGAAATTTTGGGATAAATTATAAACTGTTGGTAATAATAAATATGGGTATTATAATTATTTCGATTTTTGTTAGGATGATGCAAGTGCTTAAAAACAAAGATTTTTTATATAAAAATGTAGAAAGTATTCAAGGAAAAAGAGTGGGTTTTATCAAGGATATTCTAATTAGTTTTTCAGAAAGGAAAATATTGGGATTTTCAGTGGTTTCTACAAACTTATTCTCTAAGAATAAATATATTACAAAAGAAGATATAGTTTCAATAGGTGAAAGTATAATATATTCAAAATATAACACAGGAAATTTCCTTAAATTTTCCGAAATAAGGGGATTTGAAGTTATTGATTCAATTGGAAATATAGTAGGAGTTGTGGAGGATATATTGATCAAAGAAGAAGGACTTGATATTTTAGGCCTACTTATTTCAATGGGTTTAATAGAAAATTTAATACATGGTAAAAAAATAATTTTGCTAGATGATTTTATTTTAGGAGACAAAAGTATATTTTTATTTAATTCTAATAAAGATTTAGAATTTTATACTAAACCTCACTTCACTTTTATAGGAGATGAAAAAAGATAAATTATATAAATGGAAAATATAAAAGATTCTTAATTTATACAATTGTCATTTTTATTTGCATAATTTTTGTTTTAAAAGTAGAATTTATGAGAGAAATAATTTGTACCCTATTATATTCATATATTCTTTATTACACTTTAAAACCTTTTCAAAAAACTTTGATTCATAAAGGAATCAAGAAAAAAAATGCATCTGTTCTTCTTGTAATAAGTGTTTTAGTAGGATTTCTTTTAATGAGTATTTATTTTATACCTTTGTTTTTCAGGGAAAGTATAAGTTTGGCAGGGAACTTTGGAATTGGAGAAAAAGACTTTTATAAAATAAGCGAAAAATTTTCTGGAATCAAAAACAATAAGATATTAATCAATCTTTTAGATGGGCTGTACAAAAAAGGATACTCTGCTTTTATGGGATATGCAAATGATTTTTTGGATAATGTTTTAGATTTTGCTGATAATATTTTGGCTGTTTTTGTGATACCTGTAATAACATATTATTTTTTGTGTGATGCCGAAAAAATAAAAAATAAAATAGTATTTTTATTTCCAATCAAATGGAGAAAAATCATAAGAAAAATTGGATATGATACAGATAAAATTCTTAGCAAATACATACTTAGTCAATTTTTACTTTGTGGAATTGTCAGTATTTTAACTTTTGTTATTTTGATATGTTTTAAAATAAAATATCCAATATTACTTTCCACTATAAATGGAGTGTTCAATATAATACCATATTTTGGGCCTTTGTTTGGTGCTATGCCTTCAATAATTATCGCTTTTGTGTATTCTCCTAAAAAAGCTATATATTTAACTATAGCCCTTTATGCAATACAAGTGTTGGAGGGAAATATAATTGCTCCAAAAATAACAGGAGATTCAGTAGACCTTCATCCTATAGTAGTGATTATAGTGTTAATTTTAGGAGGAAAAATAAGTGGAATAATAGGAATGATTTTGGCAATTCCTATTGTTGTTTTTGTTAAAATTATATATGAGGATTTAAATTATTATATTTATTGATTTCTAAAATATTGACATAAAACATATTTTTTTTTATAATCAAACTTACTAGTATAGATATTGGGCGTTAATTAGGAATAGTAAGTAAAGATTGATTTTCAGAGAAAAAGTGGTTGGTGAAAACTTTTATTTAATCTTATTGAAGCTACCTAGGAGTCATATGTTATCGAGGGATATATAGATTTTCTATATATAATTAGGGTGGTAACGCGGAAGAATGCTTTCGTCCCTTTTGGGATTGAAAGATTTTTTTTTGAAAAACAAAAGTATTTAAATAAATGGAGGTTTTTAATATGAAAAAAATGGGATTAAATGAAATTAGAGCATCATACTTAGAATTTTTTAGAATGAAAGAACATTTAATTATGGATAGTTTTTCAGTTGTGCCAAAAAACGATAAAAGTCTTTTGTTGATAAATGCAGGAATGGCACCACTAAAACCATATTTTACGGGATTACAAACTCCTCCAAGTAAAAGAATTGCTACTTGCCAAAAATGTATAAGAACAGGCGACATTGATAATGTAGGGAAAACATCAAGGCATGCCACTTTCTTTGAAATGTTGGGTAATTTTTCTTTTGGAGATTATTTTAAAGAAGAAATTATTCCATGGTCATGGGAGTATGTTACAGAAGTATTAGATATACCAAAAGAAAAGCTTTATGTAACTGTTTATTTAGATGATGATGAAGCAGAAACTTTGTGGAAGAGTAAAACTGATGTAAAACATAGTCATATTTTTAGGTTGGGAAAAGAAGATAATTTTTGGGAACATGGAGTTGGACCTTGTGGTCCATGTTCAGAAATTCATTTTTATAAAGGTGAAGGTGAAATTTTATCTGCAGAAGAATTTGTTAAAGCAAGTAATGAGGACAAAGCTATAGAATTTTGGAACTTAGTTTTTACACAGTTTGATAAAGATGAAGAAGGAAATTATAATGAACTTGATTTTCCTAATATCGATACAGGTATGGGTTTAGAAAGAATTGCAACAATAATGCAAGAAGTAGATTCTATTTTTGAAGTAGATACATTTAAAAATATTTTAAATAAAGTTACAGATATTTCAAATGTTGCATATGGCATAGAAAAAGATAAAGATATCTCTTTGAGAATTATTACAGATCATATTAGAAGTGTAAGTTTTATGATTGGAGATGGAGTCTTGCCTTCAAATGAGGGAAGAGGATATGTTTTAAGAAGGCTTTTAAGAAGAGCAGCTAGACATGGAAAAGTATTAGGTATAAATCCAGGGTTTTTAGCTGAGTTAGTAGAGGTTGTTGTTCTTAATTCTGAGTCGGCTTATCCAGAATTAGCTGAGAAGAAAGATTACATAAAGAAAGTAATTAAAATTGAGGAAAAAAGATTTAGTGAGACTATTGATTCGGGAATGGAAATTTTGAAAGACTTTATAGCAGAACTTGAAAGAACAAATAAAACAATTTTATCAGGGGACAAAGGGTTTAAATTGTATGATACTTATGGATTCCCAATTGAATTAACTTTAGAAATACTTGAGGAAAAAAATCTTCACTTGGATCTAGAAGGATTTAATGAGGAAATGAAAGTTCAAAGAGAAAGAGCTAGAGCAGCTAGAGCAGAAAGTAATTATATGGGTGCTGAAATAAAAACTGTAGATACAATATCCAAAGAAATAAAAACTGAATTTTTAGGGTATAATACTTTAAAAACCGAAAGTGTCGTTTTATCATTAGTGGATGATAAAGATATAGTAGATGTTTTGCATGAGGGTGAAAAAGGAGCATTAGTCACAGCGAGCACATCATTTTATCCAGAAATGGGAGGCCAGGTTGGTGATATTGGCGTTGTGTATAATGAAAACTTTAAAGCTAGAGTCATCAATACTAGAAAAAACATTGGTAGCCAGATAGTTCACTTCATAGAAGTAGAAGAAGGTTTAATTAATACAGGGGATAATATTGTATTAAAAGTAGATGAAAATAATAGAGAAGGTATACAGAAAAATCATAGTGCTACTCATTTATTACAATCATCTTTAAGAGAAGTCTTAGGACAGCATGTACATCAATCAGGTTCATTTGTTGACAAAGAGAAACTGAGATTTGATTTCACACATTTTACAGGATTATCACAAAAGGAAATCAATGAAGTTGAAAATTTAGTAAATAAAGCAATAATGAATGTGTATGAAGTTAATACTAAAGTAATGAGTATAGAAGAAGCGAAAGAAAGCGGAGCAACATCACTTTTCGATGAAAAATATGGGGAAAGCGTACGTGTAGTAAGTATTGGTGAATTCAGTAAGGAATTATGTGGGGGTACACATACTGATAACATAGGTAAAATTGGATTGTTTAAAATCATTTCTGAAAGCGGAATTGCGGCAGGAATAAGAAGGATTGAAGCAGTGACTGGATTTAAAGCATTAGAATTTGTTGAGAAAAAAGAAAACTTACTTAAAGAAATATCTTATCAAGTAAAAGCAACAGAGGGAGACGTTTTGTCAAAAATCCAAACACTTCAAGCGGAAATCAAATTAAAGGAAAAAGAAATTAGCGATTTAAACTTAAAGTTGGCTAGTGGTGCTGAAAAAGAAATATTGGATAATTTGATAGATGTTAAAGGTGTCAAAGTTGCTATAAAAGCTTTAAAAGACGTGGATGGAGATTCATTAAGAAATCTTGCTGATAAAATAAAGGATAAAATTAAGAGTGGAGTAGTTGTGTTGGGTAGTACACAAGATGGAAAAGTTAATTTTATTGCTATGGCAAGTAAAGATGTTTTAGATAAAGGGGTTCATTGTGGCAAAATAATAAAGGATGTAGCTAAAATAGCTGGTGGCGGAGGTGGAGGAAGACCAGATATGGCACAAGCAGGAGGCAAAAATCCTGAAAAATTAGATGAAGCTTTAAATAGTGTTAAAAATATCATGGAAAATTTAGTTAAATAGTATACAATTACTTTGATTTAGTTTATAATTAAAATAAGAACATACTTTTCATTATTATTGCTAAGCTTTCCAGCTGAAAGGATGATTTATTATGAATGAAAACACAATGCAATTTGATATGGAAAAAAACAAAAAGGATTTAACAAGAACAATTTTGATGCAAGTTAATGAATCATTAATGGAAAAAGGATATAATCCTATTAATCAATTGGTTGGATATCTAATTTCTGGAGACCCTAGTTATATTACAAATTATAAAGGTGCTCGAACTTTAATAAGAAAGTTGGAGCGAGATGATATATTAGATGAAGTAATTAAGGCTTATTTGTTAATTAAATAAAAATGCCCTTTTGGGCATTTTTATTTTTAATAGGGGAAAAAATAAACCAAGGAGAATTAAATGAGAATATTAGGATTGGATGTTGGTGATAGAACTATAGGGGTATGTATGTCAGACTTGCTAGGATTTACAGCTCAGGGTATCAAAACTATTCACCGAAAAAGTATAGAAAGTGATGTAATAGAATTGCAACAAATTTGCAATGAATTTAAGATAGAAAAAATTGTGTGTGGATTACCTAAAAATATGAACGGAACTATTGGACCACAAGGTGAAAAAGCTTTGGAGTTTGCTGATCTAATTAAAGCAGAATTAGGATTAGAGGTAATCATGTGGGATGAAAGACTTACTACTGTAGCGGCAAAAAATGCAATGCTAGAGGCAAATTTGTCTAGAAACAAAAGAAAAAAACTTATTGATAAAGTGGCATCAACTTTTATTTTGCAAAATTATTTAGATAGTTTATAATGGAGGAAAAAAATATGGAAAATGAAATTTTTACATTAAAAGACGAAAATGGTGTTGAACAAGAATTTGAATTAGTTATGAAGTTTGATATTGAGGATAGTGAGTATGTTATTTTAACGGCTTTAGACAATGAAGAAGCTATTGCACTTAAAATTGTGGTTGATGAATCTGGAGAGGAAGTTCTTGTTACTGTTGAAGATGAAGAAGAGTTTAAGATGGTTTCAGAAGCTTATGAAGCATTGTCACTTGAGGAAGAATAGATTTCTTTAATAGAGAAATAATCTTCATTTAATATAAAAATATTTATGAAAATATATTAGGAGAGAGGGTTTAAATGTCTCAATTGGATGATAAAGTTAAAGAAGAATTAAAGATAAAATTAAAAGACAAAGGTTATAAATTAACACCTCAAAGGATGGCTATAATTGAAATTATATATAAAAGTCAAGGTGAACATTTAACTGCAGAAGAATTGTACGATATTGTTAAAGTCCCATGCCCGGAGATTGGACTTGCAACAGTATATAGAACAATTCAAATGTTGGAAGAAATTGAGTTGATTAATAAATTGACTCTTCAAGATGGTTGCAATAGATATGAATTAAATAACGAGGATGAAGTACATCAACATCATCATTTGATTTGTAAAAATTGTGGAAAAGTAATTGAAGTAAAAGGTGATTTGTTGGATTCAATAGAAGAATCTATTGAGAAAGAGTATAAGTTTAAAATTGAAAATCACAAAGTTAAGTTTTTTGGATTATGTGAAGAATGTTCGGAAGAAGATTTGACATCATAAAGAAAAGGAGGCATAAATTGAGAAAGAAAAGAGACAAAATAAAAATTATTCCCCTAGGTGGTTTAAACGAAGTGGGAAAAAATTTAACCTTATTTGAATATAAGGATGAAATTGTAGTTATCGATTGCGGTATTAAATTTCCTGATGACGATATGTTTGGAATTGATTTAGTTATTCCTGATATTTCTTATTTAGTGAAAAATAAAGAAAAAGTTAAGGGAATATTCTTAACTCACGGGCATGAAGATCATATCGGTGCTATATCCTTTGTTTTAAAAGAGGTTAATGTGCCTATTTACGGCACTAAATTAACATTAGGTATACTAGAGTCTAAACTTAAAGAACATGGCTTATTGAGCACTACAGAGCTGAAGACGGTTAAATCTAGAGATATAATTGAGCTTGAGCATATGTCAGTTGAATTTATAAGAACATGCCATAGTATAGCAGATGCATCAGCAATTGCTATACACACACCATTGGGGGTCATTCTTCACACGGGTGATTTTAAAATTGATTATACACCTATTGATGGCGAATTAGCAGATTTGGGAAGGTTTGTAGAGTTGAGCCAAAAGGGTGTTATCGTTTTAATGGCAGATAGCACTAATGTAGAGAGACCTGGATATACAATGTCGGAAAGTATAGTAGGAGAAACATTTGAAAGATTATTTGCAAAAGCCCAAGGAAGAATTATTGTGGCAACTTTTGCTTCTAATGTTCATAGAGTAAGGCAAATAATGCAGGCAGCAGACAAATATGATAGAAAAGTTACTGTTTCTGGGCGAAGCATGGAAAATATAGTTAGAGTAGCAACTGAACTTGGCTATTTAGAAATTGCTAAAAAAGTTATGGTGAGTTTAGACGACATTAAAAAATATCCAAATGATAAAATGGTTGTATTAACAACTGGTAGTCAAGGTGAACCTATGGCAGCATTGTCAAGAATGGCTATGTCTGACCATAGAAAACTATTTATAGAAAAAGGAGATACTGTGATTATTTCAGCAACTCCTATTCCGGGAAATGAAAAATTAGTTTCAAGAGTAATAAATCAATTATTTAAAAAAGGTGCAGAGGTTATCTATGAAGCATTGGAAGATGTACATGTGTCTGGCCATGCTAAACAAGAAGAACTTAAATTAATTCATACTTTAGTAAGGCCTAAATTCTTTATTCCAGTTCATGGAGAATATAGAATGTTAAAACAGCATGCTGACCTTTCTATGAAATTAGGAATGCCAGAAAAAAATATTATTCTTGCAAATAATGGTGATGTAATTGAAGTTACTCAAGAAACTATTAGAAAAAATGGATATGTACCTTCAGGCCAAGTTTTTGTAGATGGACTTGGGGTTGGTGATGTAGGAAATATCGTTTTAAGAGATAGAAAGCATTTATCTCAAGATGGTATTCTTACTGTGGTTGTCACATTGGAAAAAGATACAGGAAGAGTTATTGCAGGACCTGATATAATATCTAGAGGATTTGTATATGTAAGAGAATCAGAGGTTCTTATGGATGAAGCTAAAAGAGTTGCAAGAGAAGCTTTAGTGTATTGTGAAGAAAAGAATATTACTGAATGGGTTGTTATAAAATCCAAAGTTAAAGAAGCATTGAGAGTATTCTTGTTTGAACAAACTATGAGAAAACCGATGATTTTACCTATTATAGTCGAAGTCTAGAGAAATCTTAGGTTTATTAAAGTAATTCAAATAGATTTTCACTTATAAGATTATAAATAATTTGACTTTTTATAGCGAAAACATTACAATAAAATATGGCAAAATAAAATTGGATGCTATGAAGTATCCAATTTTTATTTATGCCACTATAAGCAACAAATAGACTTGGAGGAATAAAATGAATAATATTACAAGAAACGATATAAGGAACATCGCTATCATCGCCCATGTTGACCATGGTAAAACTACGCTTGTTGACGCTCTTTTAAAGCAAAGTCACACTTTTAGAGAAAATGAAGTTGTTGAAGATAGAGTTATGGATTCAAATGCCTTAGAAAAAGAAAGAGGAATAACTATACTTTCTAAAAATACTTCTTTGAATTATGAGGGGGTAAAAATAAATATTGTAGATACTCCGGGACATGCTGACTTTGGTGGTGAAGTTGAACGTGTACTTAGAATGGTTGATAGTGTTTTACTTCTTGTTGATGCAAATGAAGGTGCTATGCCACAAACTAAATTTGTTTTAAAAAAAGCATTAGAGTTAAAACTAGAACCAATAGTTTGTATCAATAAAATCGATAAGCCTAGTGCAAGATGTGAAGAAGTTGTAGATGAAATTTTTGACTTATTCGTTGAATTAGGTGCAGAGGATGAACAATTAGATTTTGAAGTGGTTTATTGCTCAGCAAAAAATGGATTTGCTAAATTTGAACTTGAAGATGAATCAACTGATATGGATCCTTTATTTAAAACTATAATAAGTAACGTTGCGCCTCCTACTGGTGAAATAGATAAGCCATTCCAAATGCTTGTTACAACAATTGATTATAACGAATATGTGGGAAGAATAGCCGTAGGAAAAATTGAAAGAGGTAGTGTTAAGAAAAACCAAGCAGTAGCAGTGTTAAATATAGATAAACATGATAAGAATATGAAGGTTTCAGGTTTGTATGCTTATGAGGGATTAAAAAGAGTTGAAGTTATGGAAGCTAAATTAGGCGATATAGTAGCTTTATCAGGTATTTCTAATATAAACATTGGAGATACAATATGTGATAATGCTGAGCCAGAAGCTTTAGATTTCGTTAAAATTGATGAGCCAACACTAAATATGAACTTCATTGTCAATAATTCCCCTTTTGCGGGAACAGAAGGTGACTTTGTTACATCAAGACATTTAAGAGATAGATTATTTAAAGAACTAGAAACAAATGTAAGCTTAAAAGTAGAGGAAACTGATTCTGCAGATAGCTTTAAAGTTAGTGGTAGAGGAGAACTACATCTTTCAATACTTATTGAAACAATGAGAAGAGAAGGATATGAATTTCAGGTATCAAAGCCAAACGTTATTTTCCATGAAATTGACAATAGAAAATATGAACCTGTAGAGCTATTGACAGTAGATGTACCAGAGGAATTTATGGGCGTAGTAATCGAAAAATTAGGACCAAGAAAAGCAGAAATGCTAAATATGTCGTCTGCTGTTAATGGATATTCTAGATTAGAATTTAAAATACCAGCAAGAGGGTTGATAGGATATAGAAATGAATTTTTAACAGATACAAAAGGAAACGGAATTATGAATCATATTTTTGAAGCTTATGAACCATACAAAGGCGACATTCCAGGAAGAAATAGAGGTTCTTTAGTAGTGTTTGAACAAGGAGAAGCAGTACCATACGGATTATTTAACGCTCAAGATAGAGGAAGATTATTCCTAAAACCTGGAACGAAGGTATATGAAGGTATGATTGCTGGAGAATGTTCAAGAGCTGATGATATTGAAGTTAATGTTTGCAAGAAGAAACAATTAACTAATACAAGATCTTCAGGTGCAGATGATGCTTTAAAATTAGTATCTGCCCTAGAATTAAGTTTAGAGCAATGCTTGGAATTTATTGCTGATGATGAGTTAGTAGAAATAACTCCTCAAACAATTAGAATGAGAAAAAGAATTTTAAATAGTGTAGAAAGAAAAAGAGTTAGTAAGAAAAAATAAATTAAAAAAGTAGGTGTTTTAATGAAAGGGGTAAAAAGGTTTTTTGTGGCATTTCTTATTTTTATTTTGGTTGCAGTGGGAGTTCTTTGGTTTAGATATAAAAAAGTTATAGATCACCCATTAATTGTAGATACTGATAGCGTTACTATAAATGTATCTTTGGGTATGACTTTTTATTCTCTATTAGATACTTTAGTTGAGGATAATATTGTTAAAGATAAGAATTTGATAAAACTAGCAATTAAGTATAATGAATTGCCTACAGAGATAAAAGCTGGTCAATACACATTGGATTCAACCCTTTCGTTAGAACAACTTTTAAAAGAATTGCAAACTGGTACGATTTCAAATAATACCATTAAAGTTACTATTCCAGAAGGCTATGATATAGAAACCATAGCCACACTATTAGAGGGAAAAGGTATAGTTTCTAGCCAAACATTTTTAAATGCATGTCTAGAATATAAGATTCCAGATTCTTTGGTAATGAATGAAAATGATAATGTGAAATATAAAATTGAAGGGTATTTATTTCCTGATACTTATAATTTCGAAAAACACACCTCTCCAGATGTGATAATTAATAAAATGATAAATAGATTTATGGCAGTACTAACAGAGTTAGAAAAAGATTATGGCAAGAAAATTGCCAATCTAGATGAAATTGTTACTATGGCATCAATTGTAGAAAAAGAAGCAAGAGTTGCAGAAGACAGACCAATTATAGCTTCTGTTTTCAATAATAGAATAGAAAAAGGGCAAATGCTTCAATCTTGCGCTACTGTTATATATGCTTTAGGAGAATACAAGGAAAAACTATTATTAACTGACTTAGAAGTTAATTCACCATACAATAGTTATAAAAATTTGGGGCTTCCACCGGGGCCAATTTGTAATCCTGGGAAAGCATCATTAATTGCTGCATTATATCCTGCGGATACCGATTATATTTATTTTGTAGCAAAAGGAGATGGATCTCATTATTTTTCAAATAATTATAATGATTTTCTAGAAGCTAAAAATAAATATCTAAAATAAATATCTTAGCAGATTGGAGATAGATTAATGAATGGAATATCATTTGATTATATAACTGAATATTTAAATACCCTAATTGAAGAAGATGATGAGGGTATATTAGAAATGGAACAATATGCAAATGAAAACAATGTTCCAATTGTACAGAAGGAAGTTGCAAACCTTCTAAAACTGATGATAACAATTCAAAAACCAATGAGAATTTTAGAATTAGGAACAGCTATAGGGTATTCGTCTATTCTTATGAGTAGATCTTCTAAATTTGTTAAAGAAATAGTGACAATAGAAAGAAATGAAAACATGGCTGAAATTGCTAGAAATAACATGAGTAAATTTGATGAAAATAAAATTATCTCCATAATTGAAGGGGACTGTTTAAAAGTACTTGAAAAACTTGAAGATAAGTATGATATGATTTTTATAGATGCAGGGAAAGGACATTATAATGAATTTTTTCCACATTGTTTAAGGTTGTTAAAAGATTCAGGTGTGATTATATCTGATAATGTACTGTTCCGAGGAATGGTAGCAAATAATGATTTGCTAATTAGAAGAAAAATTACAATTGTAAAAAGAATGAGAACATATCTTATGAATATAAGTAAAGATAAAAATTTAATCACCACAGTTCTCCCAGTAGGAGATGGAGTAGCCATTACGGCAAGGAGGAATTAGTATGAATAAACCTGAATTATTAGCACCAGCTGGTAATTTGGAGAAGCTAATAACTGCCATAGACTATGGAGCTGATGCAGTTTATCTAGGTGGCAATAGGCTTAACCTAAGAGCTTTAGCCAATAACTTTGAAAAAGAGGATTTAATTGAAGGTATTGAATATGCGCATGCAAGGGGAAAAAAAGTTTATGTAACTTTAAATGTTTTTCCTCATAACGAAGATTTGATTGGATTAGAAGAGTATTTGATTGAGCTATACAAGTTAAAGGTTGATGCAATTATTGTATCTGACCCAGGGATTATAATGACCGCAAGAGAAGTGATTCCTGAAATGGAAATTCACTTAAGTACACAAGCTAATAATGTAAATTGGAAGTCCGCACAATTTTGGCATAATTTTGGTGTTAAAAGAATTGTTTTAGCAAGGGAACTTAAACTTGAGGATATAAATGAATTTAGACAAAAATTACCTTTGTCATGTGGTTTGGAAGCATTCGTGCATGGTTCTATGTGTATGTCCTATTCAGGAAGATGCTTATTATCTAATTATATGACTGGAAGGGATGCAAATAGAGGAAAGTGTGCTCAACCATGTAGATATGAATATCGTTTAATGGAAGAAAAACGTCCTGGTGAATATTTCCCAGTTTATGAAGATGAAAGAGGGACATACATAATGAATTCCAAAGATTTATGTATGATTAGATATATACCAGAACTAATTAAAGCCGGTGTAGATTCTTTTAAAATTGAAGGTAGAATGAAGAGTGTTTTCTATGTTGCCTCTGTTGTAAAAGCATATAGGCAAGCTATAGATTCTTATTTTAATAATCCACTTGAATATAAATTCGATGAAAAATGGTTTGAATATCTTTTGAGACCTAGTCACAGAACTTATACAACAGGATTCTACTTTGATGAAGAATTAAAACAATACTATGGCTCATCATCATACATAAGAGATTATGATGTTATTAGCGTTGTTAAGGAATTTGATAAAGGCCAATCAATAGTAACTTTAGAACAAAAGAATAGAGTTTTTGAAGGTGAAGCTGTTCAAGTGTTGAGACCAAATGGTGACGTATTTACAGTTATATTAAATGAATTAAGAGATGAAAAAGGTGAACTTATTGAGGCGGCTAGAAGTGCACAAATGATTTTTAGTGCTAAAGTTGATAAACAACTTGAACTAAATGACATACTCTTTAAGGAAAGGGGCAAATAACATGAGAAAGCCAGTAGTAATAGGAATTGCTGGAGGAACTGGGTCTGGGAAAAGTACAGTTGCTAAAGAAATTTATAGAACTTTTGATGAAAGTTGTATTGCTGTGTTAGAACAAGATTCTTATTATAAGGATCAAAGCAACCTTACTTTTGAAGAAAGAATAAAAACTAATTATGATCATCCTAATGCTTTTGATAATGATTTATTAGTTCGTCACTTAAAACAATTAATAGGTGGCAGAAGTATAGAAAAACCTGTTTATGATTTCTCAATTCACAATAGAGCAAAAGAGACTGTAACTATTCAATCAAAAGATATTATAATGCTTGAAGGAATTTTAATATTAGAAGAAAAAGAAGTAAGAGACTTGTTGGATATCAAAATTTATGTAGATACAGATGCAGATATTAGGATTTTAAGAAGAATTGTTAGAGATATTGAAGAAAGAGGAAGAACTTTAGAATCCGTAATAAATCAATATTTAGATGTGGTAAGACCTATGCACCTTCAATTTGCAGAACCTACAAAAAGGTATGCTGATATAATTTTCCCAGAAGGTGGACGAAATAAAGTAGCAATAGATATAATTGTAGCAAAAATTCAACAAATACTTAATGACAAAATAAATTAATGAATAAAAAAACTCCTTTTGGCAATGATTTAAGCTATAAAGGAGTGTTTTTATGTACAGAAATGGTAGAAGTGAGATCAAAAAAAGAATAGTAACTTTATTTCTCGTTTTTTTAGGATTTTTTAGTTATCTTATTTACAAAATAGTTGTCATTCAATATGTACAAAAGGATAAATTAGTATCAATGACTAATTCTCAATTCTCAATTAGTGAAAAAGTAGGAGACTTGAATTATTCATTACTTGATTGTAATGGAAAAAATTTATTGAATTATAAGGATAAGTATTATATTATAATTGACCCATATACTTTTGCTATGAATAACTATAATACCCGAATAGACGATTTATATTCCCTTGATTTGATTTTGAGGAACTATAATTCTGAGTATGATTTACGAAAAATAAATATGGAAGACAAAAGCAAAAAAATTAGATGGGAGATAGACTTATCTGCATACAACAAAATAATGGATATAAAGGGTGTGAAAGGTTTTTACATCACTAAAGATAGTGTTGTTGATCGAGATGAGGATGCAAACAGTATTGAAAATATCATTTCAAGTAATTTTGCATATGATTCTTTAGATGGTAAATTGAAAATGAAAAATGAAAATAGTTTAGAAAGTTTTATTGAAAAAGAGACAGAAAAAAATGAATATTTATATAGCCTTTTCGAAAAAAATACGGAAGGAACTATAGAAAGTAAGGGTTTTGTTATTCCTAAAGATAATATTAATGTAAAACTTACTATAGATAAAGAAGTTTCTGATAAAGTGAAAGAAGTTATGCTTTCTGAACAATACAAAGATTTTAATCAAATTGGTGTTGTCATTATGGAAGCAGATTCAGGAAAAATAAAAGCTATGGTACAGAAAGATGATAAATTGCCTAATATCAATTTGGGTATTTCCACAAATAATGGTTACTATCCGGGCTCTATTATGAAAGTAGTAGTAGAAGAGGCAGCACTAGAAGCAAAAACAACATCCTTGGAAAAAATGTATAGAAATAATTACAATTTCCAGGATCATTTATCACTGGATTATATGAATGTAGAAACGGCTTTTATAGTTTCGTCAAACAATGTTTTTGCAGAGGTTGGTACAGAAGTAGGGATAAATAACATAAATAACTTGATATCAGAATATGGTATGTTTGAGAAAGTTCTAAACATAGATTCAGAAGCTAAAGGTACTTTTGAAGGTGATGTAAATGAGATAGGAGATACTCGATTAGCATCATTTGGGCAAAAACATAGAATTACTATTTTGCATGCTTTAGCTATTCCTAATACGGTTATTAATCAAGGGGTTTATGTAAAACCTTATATTGTTGACAGTTTTGTAGATATAAATGGGAACGTGATAAAAAAATTTGAAACAGAATCAAAAAAAATTCTTACTAAAGATACTGCTAATATTATGAAAAACCAAATGGTTAAAGTAGTTAGAAGTGAAATGGGTACAGGAAAACAGGCTTATAGTAGTTATATATATTTAGGAGGCAAGACTGGTACCGCGGAACGTATGGATAATGGAATCTTATTACACGATGGGTGGTTTGTTGGTTTTTTTACTATAGAAGATAAAAACTATTCTATGGTTGTTTTTTCAGATAACATTGGAACAAAATCAGGAGGAGAAGTTTGTGCACCTATTTTTAAAAGTGTAGTAGAAAAAGTTTATGAAGAATTATCCTAATTAGTGTAACTATTTAATAATTTCAAACATATTATAGTAATAAGCACTCTTTAGGGGAGACTCCTATGTTAATTATTGATAATCTAACTGAAATTTTAAGCACTATAGTTTTGTTTACTGCCTATATAAGCAATGGCAATTCATTTCCAAAACCTTTGGATGAAGAAGAAGAAAAATATTACTTGAATAAATTTAAAGAGGGCGATACTAAAGCCAAAACTACTTTAATTGAGCACAACCTTAGATTGGTTGCTCATATTGTAAAAAAATATTCATATCCATATAAAGATGTGGAGGATCTTATATCTATAGGGACAGTAGGTTTAATAAAGGCTATTGACTCTTTTGACACATCAAAAGGTACTAGATTAGCTACTTATGCTGCCAGATGCATTGAAAATGAAATATTAATGCTTATAAGAAACAATAAAAAGGTAAAGAATGAAATGTACCTACAGGATCCCATTGGTGTTGATAAGGAAGGTAATGAAATTTCACTACTAGATATATTAAGCACAAATGATGACTCTGTTTTAGAAAAGGTAGAAAGTAGAATTCAAATTAAAATTCTTTATGAAAATATAAAAAATTGTTTAACTAAGCGAGAAAGAATAATAATTAAGATGAGATATGGTTTATGTGATGGGGAACCAAAAACACAAAGAGAGATTGCTAAAATGCTAGATATCTCAAGGTCTTATGTGTCCAGAATTGAAAAAAGGGCTTTAAAAAAGTTATTTAAGGAGTTTAATAACAAAAAACAAATAAATAAAATATAAATTTAATTAGGCATATTTTCTATTAAATAACTTTAACTCTTTCATTATGGTTAATTTTTTGATAAAATTAACTAAAGATAGAACTAAAGCAAGTGAAAAATACTATGGTATGATATAAATAGACTCTAGGAGGAGATAAATTGATTTCATTAAATGAACTTTTAGAATTAACAGTAAACAGAAATGCTTCAGATTTACATTTAACAGTGGGTACAGCACCTATATTGAGAATAAACGGAGAACTTGTAAAGTTAGAGGAAAAAAAATTAACCCCTAAAGATACTGAAGTTTTTGCAAAAGAAATATTAGAAGATGATTTCGCTTATTATAATGAGAAAGGTGAGATTGATACATCTTATTCATTGCCTAAAATTGGTAGATTTAGGGTTAATATTTATAAGCAAAGAGATAGTGCGGCTATTGCCATTAGAGTAGTAGGATTAAAGATTCCTACTTTAGAAAAATTAAATATGCCTAAAATAATAGGGGATTTAACTGAGAAAAGAAGGGGTCTAGTAATTGTAACTGGTCCAACAGGGAGTGGTAAAAGTACTACTTTAGCTGCTATGATTAATGAAATAAATACTAACAGGGCTTCTCATATTATAACTTTAGAAGATCCTATTGAGTATCTGCATAAGCATAATAAATCTATAATAAATCAAAGAGAAATCGGAAGAGATTCCAATTCGTACCAAAATGCTTTAAAAGCAGTACTTAGAGAAGATCCTGATGTAATTCTAGTAGGCGAAATGAGAGATTTAGAAACTATTTCTATAGCAATTACTGCTGCGGAAACTGGACATTTAGTACTTTCAACATTACATACTATTGGAGCCGCAAAAACTATAGATAGAATTATTGATGTATTTCCTCCTTTCCAACAGCAGCAAATAAAAGTGCAGTTATCGGCTGTTCTTCAAGGAATAGTATCTCAACAATTATTAGCACGTAGTGACGGAGAAGGAAGGGTGGCAGCTTTAGAAACTATGGTGTCTACACCTGCAATTCAAAACTTAATAAGGGAAGGTAAAACACATCAAATTCAGTCTTCTATTCAAACAGGAGCAAAATATGGAATGAAAACCATGGATAGCAGTATAGTAGAATTGTATAAAAGTGGAATAATATCATATGAAGATGCTCTTACTTATGCTGTAGATGTTGAAATGTTTAAGAGATTAGCAAACATGTAAACAGTTTAAATTTGTATAAAATACAAATATTGGAAAAAGAATTGTAATTTTTGTTTCATTATTGAATAATATTAAACATCTGTATATAGTAATTAGTTTTTTTTTGTGTTACAATATTAGTGATTAAATGTTTTACATTTAATCACTAATATTCTTTTTGAGATTATTTTCAAAATAAAAAAGGAAAAACCAAATATGTATTGAATATATTAAATTAGTTAGTTATATTAAGCTAGTTAGTCTTTAGGGAGGTATACCAAATGCATGAATATATTGTAGCCATTGATGTGGGATCTTCTAATATTTATGGTGCAGTTGGTAAGATTGATAACAGAGGAGAATTAAATATTATTGGTACTAATTCTGTTAATTGCACAGGTTTGAAAAAAGGTGTTGTAGTTGATATTGAAAGTGCAGCTAAATCAATTAAAAATTGTATTGAAAATTTAGAAAGAATAGTTGATTTGGAAATTACCTCGGTTTTTCTTTCGTTACCAGGTGGCATTTGTGAATTGATATGGAATAAAGCGGTAGTTGCAGTTTCATCAGAAAATCGAGAAATAAGAGAAAAAGATTTAATCAGAGTTTTAGATGCTACTAAAATTATTTCTATTCCTTCAGGAAAAGAGATTGTGGGACTTATCCCTCAACAATACATTGTTGATGGCTATGAGAATATAAATGAACCCATTGGAATGAGTGGTTTGAGGCTAGAACTAGATGCTCAAGTAATATTAGCTCAAACTATGGTTTTAAGCAATTTAAGAAAAAGCTTGGAAAGAGCTGGAGTAACTATAATTGCAGAGGTATTATCATCACAATCAATTTCAAATATTGCCTTAAAAAATATTGATAAAAATTTATCAACATTGATTATTGACATTGGTGGAGAAACAACAGATTTAGCTTTATTTAAAAACAAAAATTTGGTTTATACATCTACCATTGTAGTAGGTGGTAATAATATTACAAAAGACATATCTATTTGTTTAAAAATACCACACTCATCTGCTGAACAATTAAAAATAAAATACGGACAAGTATATTTAAAAAGTGATGAAGAGAATAAAAAAATTAGTGTGATAGACGGAAATAATAATAAAAAAGAAATCGATAAAAGATTTTTAGACAATATTATTGAAGCTAGGGTTGGGGAAATATTTAAATTAATTAAAGAACAATTAAAAGACAAAGTTGTTTATGACGATATTTCCAATGTTATTCTAGTTGGCGGTGGAGTAGCTTTGTTCAAAGATATTGATTTATATGCCTCAGATGTTTTAGAAAAATCAGTTCAGGTTGGTTACCCTGAGGATTTTGGGGCATCAAATCCTAAATACTCAAATGTAGTAGGAACAATTAAGGATATCTTTGAAACTTTAAAAATGACAAAAAATTTAAATGAAAATTCTAAAAAAGATAATGCAAAAAAAGTTGGTATGGATATTGATGAAAAAAAAGAAGGAATCATCAGTAGAGTAAAAGAATTTATATCTGATTTTTTTTAGCAAGGAGGTTATTTTGTGTTAGATTTTGATGTTGATATACAACAATTTGCTCAAATAAAGGTTATAGGTTGTGGGGGCGGAGGCAATAATGCCTTGAATAGAATGATTAAAGAGGGCTTGAAAAATGTTGAGTTTATCGGCATTAATACTGATAAGCAAGCTTTAACTATTTCTCAAGCATCTCAACGAATTCAAATAGGCGATAAATTAACAAAAGGATTAGGTGCAGGTGGAAATCCAGAAGTTGGTAAGAAATCTGCAGAAGAAAATCTGGATGAAATTTCTCAAGCAATAAAAGGTGCTGATATGGTTTTTATCACAGCTGGAATGGGTGGAGGAACAGGAACAGGTGCTGCACCAGTTGTAGCAGAAATTGCTAAATCTATGGGGATTTTAACTGTTGGAGTTGTTACAAAACCATTCCCATTTGAGGGAAGAAAAAGGATGTTAAATGCAGAAAGTGGGATAAAGGAATTAAAAGGTATGGTAGATACATTGGTTACTATTCCTAATGAAAGATTATTAACTATGGTAGACAAAAAAACACCTTTGTTAGATGCTTTTAAATTGGCAGATGATGTTTTAAGGCAAGGTGTTCAAGGTATATCAGACTTAATAACAATTCCTGGACTTGTAAATCTGGATTTTGCAGATGTTAGAACTATAATGTTAAATACAGGTTTAGCACATATGGGTGTAGGTGTAGCGTCGGGGGATAATAGAGCAGCAGAGGCAGCAAAACTAGCTATTTCTAGTCCTTTGTTAGAAACTTCTATTGTAGGGGCTACAGGAGTTTTACTTAATGTTACCGGTGGTAATGATATTGGTTTATTTGAAATAAATGAAGCAGCTGCAATTGTTCAAGAAGCTGCCGATCCTGATGCTAATATTATATTTGGTGCTGTTGTAAATGAAGATTTAAAAGATGAAATTAGAATAACTGTAATTGCTACAGGATTTGATAGTAAATTAGAACGTGATTTACATAATGAAAGCAAGAGTAAAAATGAGCATTTAGTTGATAAAAAAATGGAAACTCCGAATTTACATGAAGATTTAAGAGCTAAAGAAGTAGCAGTAGAAAAAGAATATGACCAAAGTGATTTAGAAATACCCACATTTCTAAGAAAGTATAGAAGATAAAGCACTTATAATAGTGCTTTATCTTTTTTTTTGATTAAAGAATTTTATGATAAATATAATTATAATATGTTAAATTCTAGAGAATTATAAAAGATAAAAAATTTTAATATTCATAAAAAATGACAAAATTTTGAAGGTAATGGGTATATAATATGTTTAAAGGGGGAGGGATGTTGGTAGTATATTTAGATTTTTTTATTTTGCAAAATTTAATAGTAAACTTGTTTCTATTAAAACTAACCTCCAAAATTGTTAAGTTAAAAAGAAAGAATGGATTAGAAATATTGGCAGCTTTTTTGGGCACAATAGGATCCACAATTGGTTTAATATCGGCATTCTCTTTTTTATATAGCACGCCTTCTAAACTGGTAATAGCGTTCATAATGATTTGCATTGTGTACAATGACAAAGAAATTTTATTTCAAATTAAAGTGACTGCTATATTTATATTCATATCTATGACTTTAGCAGGACTATGTTTATTTATTGAATATAACAATAATCTGGTTTTGTTTGATAGGTTAACCAATTTTTCCTACAAAAAATTATTGGTATCAATCATGTTGATTTATATTTTTGCAGAGAGAATAGTTTGCTATATAGGGGATAGAAAAAAAATTCAAAAATTGATCTATAAGGTTGAAATAAATAATAAAGGATCTGTAAAGAAAATAAAGGCTTTTCTTGATACGGGTAATGAATTAAGAGAGCCGGCTACAAATCTACCAGTGATTATAGTAGAAGAGAGTTTTTTAAAAGATATGCTAGAAAAACAAAAGATAGACTTTAAAATTCCGTATTCAGTTGTAAATGGGGAAAAAGGTTTTATGAGAGCCTTTAGGCCTGATTCTGTTACCGTTTATTATGAAGATAAAGTTGAAAATAGAAATGCCATTATTGCTATATGTTCTAATAAACTAAGTGACGTAGGGGATTATAATGCTTTGTTATCAAGGGAAATATTCTAAGTGTGGGGTGATGAATGTGGATGTGTTTAATGTGTTTAATGTATTTATGAATAGAGTATTCACAAAACTAAAATTATTTAGAAATAAAATTTATTTTATTGGAGGGAATGATGCATTACCTCCACCATTATCTAAGGATGAAGAAGTTGAGGTTGTACAAAGATTAATGAGTGGAGATGAAAGTGTAAGAACCATTTTGATAGAAAGGAATTTAAGATTAGTAGTATACATTGCTAAAAAATTTGAAAACTCAGGAATAATGGTGGAGGATTTGATTTCGGTAGGAACAATTGGATTAATAAAAGCTGTAAATACTTTTGATCCTACTAAAAATATAAAGTTAGCAACTTATGCTTCTAGATGCATTGAAAATGAAATTTTAATGTATTTAAGAAGGAATAATAAAATCAAGTCTGAAATTTCATTTTATGAACCGTTGAATACAGATTGGGATGGAAATGAGTTACTACTTTCAGATATATTGGGTACAGAAAATGATATGGTATATAATCTTATTGAAGACGAAGTGGATAAGCAACTTTTATTAATAGCAATGAAAAAATTAAGTCAAAGAGAAAAAGAAATTGTTAGATTAAGATTTGGTTTAAATGGAAAAGATGAAAAAACTCAAAAACAAGTTGCAGATATTTTAGGTATCTCCCAGTCATATATATCAAGGCTTGAGAAGAGAATAATAAGAAGATTAAAAAAAGAGATTAATAAAATGGTTTAATACTATAGTATAAAAATCAGCTTTCGGGAAATAATTTAAAATGAACTACATAGAGGGAGCTGATACAGAAATGATGATTAACAAGGTAGAGATATGTGGAGTTAATACATCTAAGTTACCCGTTTTAAAAGAAAAAGAAATGAAAGATTTAATGTTACGAATGAGAAGCGGAGAAATAGGTGCAAGAGAAGTTTTTATAAGAGGTAACTTGAGATTAGTTTTAAGTGTTATTCAACGATTCAACAATCGAGGAGAAAACATTGATGATTTATTTCAAGTAGGTTGTATAGGTTTAATAAAATCAATAGATAATTTTGACCTCAGCCAAAATGTTAAATTTTCCACTTATGCAGTACCCATGATTATTGGGGAAATTAGAAGGTACTTACGAGATAATAATTCTATAAGAGTAAGTAGATCTTTAAGAGATATTGCTTATAGAGCGTTGCAAGTAAGGGACAGATTAATAGCCTTAAATAACAAGGAACCTACTGTTGGTCAAATTGCCAAAGAACTTGAACTGCCTAGAGAGGAGGTTGTATTTGCTTTAGACGCTATCCAAGATCCAGTATCTTTATTTGAACCTATTTACCATGACGGAGGAGACGCAATTTATGTAATGGACCAAATAAGTGATAGCAAAAATTTGGATGATAGCTGGATAAAAAACATTTCTATAAAAGAAGCTATGAAAAAACTCAATAGTAGAGAAAAACTTATTTTGAGTATGAGATTCTTTCAAGGAAGAACACAGATGGAGGTAGCGGATGAAATAGGCATCTCACAAGCTCAAGTTTCTAGATTAGAAAAAACTGCATTGAAGCATATGAAAAAATACGTTTAGAGCTCTTGAGCTCTTTTTTTTATTCTATATTAATATAATATTTAATAATGCTTATACATATAATAATATGAGGAAATCTAAAAATTAAATTAAGGGGGAAAACATATTGTACTCGATTAATAGGATTAAGAGTATGGAGGTAATAGATGTTTCAAATGGAAGAAAAATAGGTTTTGTAGCTGATTTGAAAATAGATATTTTTAATTATAGAATATTATCTATTATTATCCCTATACAAGGAAGTGGATGGTTTAATAAGCAAGACGTTCTAGAAATACCTTGGGAGCAAATCTTCAAAGTAGGGGAAGATGTTTTATTGGTAAATGGGTATAAAGAAGGTTTAGTAAATTCGATATAGAAATTTATAAATATTAAGTGTATAATCTTAGATAAGGATGACTATTAGCGTAAAGGACGTGAGTTTATGAAATGTCCATTTTGTGGTGAGGGCGAAAGTAAAGTAATTGATTCTAGATCAACAGATAATGCCATTAGAAGAAGAAGAGAATGCATTATTTGTAATAAAAGATACACTACTTATGAAAAGGTAGATACAATACCATTATTAGTTGTAAAAAAAGATTCAAGTAGAGAATATTTTGATAAGAATAAGATAATAAATGGATTATTGATAGCTTGTCAAAAAAGACCTATATCTAGAGATGATATAGATGAAATTGCGGAGGATATTGAAAAGAAATTAAGTAATTCTATGATTAATGAAGTTAAGAGTGAATACATAGGTGAGATGGTAATGAAAAAATTGAAGGGTATCGATGAAGTTTCATATGTGAGATTCGCTTCAGTTTATAGGCAATTTAAAGATATAAATACTTTCATTGAAGAGATTAAAATTTTAATGTCAGATAAGAAAAGTCCTTTTAAATAAAGGACTTTTCTTATTATAGTAATAATGGTAAATTTAAAGGATTAATAACTTGATAGTAGGAGGGTGTAAAAGAAATGATAAAAAAAAGTGATTTTCAATTTATAAATTTTGAGGAAAGTGATATTGAAATATATTTTTCTACTGGGGAAAATAATAAATCATTTAATATGAATACAGAAGAAGGGTTAAATAATATAAAAAAGATGGAAAGTTATTTTTCTGTTAAGAAAATAGGATATTGTAAACAGGTACATGGGAAAAATGTTATAATATTTAATGAAAGTGACAAAATTAAAGAAGCAGATGGGATTCTAACCAATAAAAAAAATATAGCAGTAGGGGTATTTAATGCTGATTGTGTGCCAATTATAATCATTGATGGTAAAAAAAGAGTTGTTGCTGCCGTTCATAGCGGATGGAAAGGGACCTATGATGAAGTTGTTATTGAGGCAGTGAATAAAATGGTGGATTGTTATGAAAGTGAAATAAAGGATTTATCTTTTTATATTGGGCCGCATATTATGGATTGTTGTTATGAAGTAGATTATGATTTAATAGATAAATTTTTACAAAAGGAATTATATAAAAAAGATAATATTAATTCTGGTAAAAATTTAAGTTTGCAAAATTGTATTTTAACACAACTTAAATCTATAGGAGTTCATCATAAAAAGATAATAAAAGTTAATAAGTGTACTTACTGTGAAAAAGAGATTTGTCTGCATTCATTTAGAAAAAAAACAGTAGAATATGGAAGAATGTTTTCATTTGTAATTATAAGATAATGGAAAAATTATACAAAATAGGAGGAAAGTTATGAGCGATGCAAAAATTCTAGTTGTAGATGATGAATTAAATATTCAAGAGTTAATAAAGTTTAATTTAAAAAGTAAGGGATACGATGTACTTGTTGCAGGGGATGGATTAAAAGCATTAAAATTAGCTAAAGAGGAAAAGCCTGACTTGATTTTATTGGATTTGATGCTACCGGGAATGGACGGATATGATGTATGTAGTGAGATAAGAAGAAACAATAGTATTTCTTCTATTCCCATTATTATGATAACAGCAAAAGGAGAGGAGTTTGATAAAGTACATGGATTGGAATTGGGAGCCGATGATTACATAACAAAGCCTTTTTCAGTGAAAGAATTACTAGCTAGAGTAAAAGCGGTATTAAGAAGAACTACAATTCAAGTTTTTGAGGATATTTATTCTTTTGGCGATATTATGGTGGATTTTGAAAAGCATGAAGTAATAAAGGATAAAAATAAAATTGATCTCACATATAAAGAATTTGAATTATTGAGTGAATTTATTAAGAATAAAGGAAGGGTTATGACTAGGGATTATCTGCTTGAAAAAATATGGGGTTATGAGTATATAGGAGAAACTAGAACAGTGGATGTTCATATAAGACATTTGAGAAAGAAAATTGAAGAAGATGATAAAAAACCTAAATACATAGAAACTATAAGAGGTATTGGGTATAGATTTAGTTTAGGAGAATAAACATGAAAAAGAAATTAATGATATCCATAATAGGTACTATGACTTTAAGTTTGATTATTGTAACCTTATTATTTGTAACTCTTATTAATTTCAAAAATGAGGAGTTCATAAAAAATCAATTAAAGAAAAATAATCAATTAATTATAAATCAAATTGAATTAGGAATTTTAAATGATGAACATATTTATGAAAAACTTTATAAAGATACAGATTTAAGAATTACAATAATTGATAAAGATGGGAAGGTTATCATTGATTCTGAAGCAGATTCAGAATTAATGGAAAATCATAATAATCGGGAAGAAGTTATAGAAGCAAGAAAAACAGGTAAAGGAACTTCAATTAGATATAGTGGTACCCTTAAAAAAAGAATGATGTATTATGCAACTTTTCATAATGATATGGTTATAAGAAGTTCTATGTATGTAGATGTAATAACTGGTCTTGAAGGTGAATATTTAAAGTATTATCTGACAATCTTAGCTTTTGTATTTTTGATTTCTTTGTTAATATCATCCAAGCTCACTTATGCAATAATTAAACCTATAAAAGATTTAGAGTCAACCACATCTAAAATTGCACAAGGTCAATTTGATAGAAGAGCAAGGTTTTTCTCTGATGATGAAATAGGTCAATTAGCAGTTACCTTTAATAAAATGGCAGATAGATTACAATTAACTATAAAGGATTCTATTGATAAAAGAGATAAATTGGAGGCGATTCTAAAAAGTATGGATAGTGGAGTTATAGCCATAGATGATTACAATAAAATAATTATGTTAAATCCTTATGCAAAAAGGATTTTCGGAATAAATGAAGATGTTATTGGTAATGATATAAATAATTTCATTGATAAAGAAAGTTTTGAAGAAATATTTAATGATAATAATAATATAAAGGAAATTAAAATAAATAATGTTATTGAAAAGCATTTGAAGATAAAAACAGCAGATATTATAAGTGAGAATACAAAAATTGGCACAGTAGCAGTTATTCATGATATTACAGATGTAAGAAGACTAGAAAATATGAGATCACAATTTGTTGCCAATGTTTCCCATGAACTAAAAACACCTCTTACCTCAATTAAAGGGTTTGCTGAAACATTAAAATATGTGGAGGATAAAGAAACCAGAGATAAATTTTTGAACATAATTAATGATGAAACAGAAAGATTGACTAGGTTGATAAATGACATTCTTACATTATCTGATATTGAACAATATAAACCTAATGCAAATAATGTGGACTTTGAAGTAAATAAAATTGTAAATGAAGTTTATTCTTTAACAAAATCTATGGCTAAAAAGAAAAAGATTCTTTTAGTTAAAACTATGGAGGGTAATCCTATTATTACAGGCAATCCAGATAGTTTCAAACAAATGTTAATAAATTTAGTTGATAATGCAATAAAATATTCTGAAAATGGTGATGCAGTTTACGTTCATTCTAGAGTTCAAGGATACAATTATGTAGTATCTGTTAAAGATACTGGGTGTGGGATACCAGAAGAACATATACATAGACTTTTTGAAAGGTTTTATAGAGTTGATAAAGCTAGGTCTAGAGATAGGGGTGGAACAGGACTGGGGTTAGCTATAGTGAAACATATTGTAATGAGTTTTGAAGGAAATATTACAGTTAATACTAAAGTGGAGACTGGATCGGAATTTATAATAGAAATCCCGATAAATATGGAGTGAATTTAAATAAAAACCAGATTAGTCTGGTTTTTGTGCTATCATTAATTATTTAAAAAATGAATTCTTGCAGAATGTTTAGATTAATGATACTATACATAATGTATGGCAAAAATATTAATGATATGATTTGGAATCTATGGAGGAATTATGATTTCTGAAATAAAATATATAAAACCTTTTAGTATAGCAGAAGAAGTTGGGATTGAACCTGGGGATAAGTTATTAAAAATTAATGATAAGGATATTCAGGATATTATTGACTATAAATATCTTATAACTGATGAAGTACTAGTATTAGAAATTTTGAAAAAAGTAGAAGATGAAATTTGGGAAATTGAAATTGAAAAAGAATATGATGAAGATTTGGGATTAGAATTCGAAGAACCAATTTTAGATAATCCTAAAAAATGTCATAATAAATGTATATTTTGTTTTATAGATCAATTACCCAAGGGAATGAGAGAAACATTATATTTTAAAGATGATGATTCTAGATTATCATTTCTCCAAGGAAACTTTGTTACAATGACTAATATGAGTGAGGAAGATATTGATAGAATAATTAAATATAAAATCAGTCCAATAAATGTATCTGTACATACAACGAATGAAAGTCTTAGATGCAAAATGATGAATAATAAATTTGCAGGAAATGTTTATGAAAGGATGAAAAGACTAGCTGAAAATGGTATAAGTATGAATTCACAGATTGTGGTTTGTCCAGGTTACAATGATGGAGAAGAATTTATTAAAACAGTTGAAGATTTATATAAGCTTTATCCAAATGTGAATAATGTGGCAGCAGTTCCTATTGGAATAACTAAGTTTAGAAAAGAATCTCATTTGCCGCAAATTGATATTTTTAATAAAGAAACTTCAAAACAGTTATTAGATGCAGTAGCTGTATATCAAGAAAAATTTTTAAAGGAACATGGAGAGGTATTTATTAGGTTGTCAGATGAATTTTATATTTTAGCAGAAGAAGAAATTCCATCAAGTGAGTTCTATGAAGATTTTGAACAACTAGAAGATGGTATTGGAACTGTTAGAAAATTGAGAGATAATATAAATATGACTCTAGAAGATTTAAGAAAAAATTTAAAAGAAAATATTCTTTTGGTGACAGGAACTTTAGCTTATGATGAAATTGTCTCTATGGCAAACATTATTATGAGTAAAAATTCTAACCTTAATATAAAGGTAAAAAAAATAATCAACAACTTTTTCGGAGAAACTATAACAGTCTCAGGTTTACTTACTGGCCAGGACATAATAGAGCAAATTCAAGAGGATTTCCAAGAATTTAATTATATGATATTACCTGATAATGTGGTGAGAAAAGGATATGAGTTAAGTGACTCTAAGGAACTAGTTTTACTTGATGATATTACAATTGAAGATTTACAAAAGAAGTTAAATAAAAAAGTTTTATTATGTGATTATACAGGTGAGGATTTAATCCAAATTATAAATCACATACAAGAGGAGGAATAAACATGGCAAAGCCAATAGTTGCAATTGTAGGGAGACCTAACGTAGGGAAATCAACCCTATTTAATAAATTAGCAGGAAAGAGAATCGCTATTGTAGACGACCAACCAGGAGTTACAAGAGATAGAATTTATGCTGAAGCAGAATGGTTAAATGATAAATTTACTATTATCGATACAGGTGGGATTGAGCCTCATAATCAAGATATTATTCTTACACAAATGAGAAGGCAAGCTGAACTTGCTATTGAAATGGCTGACGTTATTATTTTTATTGTAGATGGAAAACAAGGATTGACAGATACAGATAGAGAAGTAGCTCAAATGCTTAGAAAATCTAAAAAGCCAGTAGTGCTTGCGGTTAACAAAATTGATACAAGAGAATTAGAATCAAGCGCTTACGAATTTTATAATCTAGGGATAGGAACACCTTTTGCTATTTCTTCTACTCAAGCATTGGGATTAGGAGATATGCTTGATGAGGTTACAGCTTATTTCAAGGGATTATTTACGGAAGATGAAGAGGATGACAGTATTAAGATTGCTATAATCGGAAGACCAAATGTAGGTAAATCTTCTTTGATTAATAAAATATTAGGAGAAGAAAAACATATAGTTAGTGACATACCTGGTACTACAAGAGATGCTGTGGATAGTTATGTAGAAAATGACTTGGGAAAATTTACGCTTATTGATACTGCAGGATTAAGAAGAAAAAGTAAAATAAAAGAACAAGTAGAGAGATACAGTGCAGTAAGAACTCTTGCAGCTATAGAAAGAGCAGATGTTTGTATATTGATGTTAGATGCAGAAAAAGGTGTGGCAGAACAAGATGAAAGAATTATTGGGTATGCACATGAATTAAATAAATCCATATTAGTTCTTGTAAACAAATGGGATCTTATTGAAAAAGATGATAAAACAATGGCTAAATTTAAAAAAGAAATTTCATTAAGTTTAGCATTTTTAAATTATGCACCAATGGTGTTTATTTCTGCACTTACAGGGCAAAGAGTCCATAAGGTTTTATCTGTAGCAAAAGATTGCTATGCAAATTACTCAAAACGAATCAAAACAGGAGTTATTAATGATGTAATAAGTCAAGCTTTAATGATGCAAGAACCACCAATGATGGGGGTAAGAAGATTAAAAGTACATTTTGCTACTCAAGTAGCAATTAAACCGCCAACTTTTGTGTTTTTTGTTAACGATCCAGAGTTATTACATTTCTCCTATGGCAGATATTTGCAAAATAGATTAAGAGAAAGCTTTGATTTCAGTGGAACTGGTATAAAGCTTATCTTCAGAGAAAGGAAAGAATAGCATGAAAAAAATCGCATTTATTGGATCGGGTAGTTTTGGAACAGCTTTAGGAGTTACTTTATCTAAAAAAGGGTACCAAATAAATATGTGGGATAGAAGCAAAGAAACAATAGAAGATATTAATGTAAAAAAAGAGAATATAAAATATCTTCCTAATATTGTTATACCCTCTAATGTGTTTGCCACTTGCGATTTAAAAGAGAGTATGGACGGATGCTCTATTATTGTTCTAGCGGTACCATCTCATGCTGTGAGAGAGGTATGTAAAAAGATAAAAGAATATGTTCATATGGATGCTATAATAGTTAATATTGCCAAAGGAATTGAAGTTGAAACATATAAAAGACTTTCAGAAATTATAGAAGAAGAAATTCCTAATAATCCAGTGGTAGTTTTGTCAGGACCAAGTCATGCAGAAGAGGTGGCGCAAGATTTACCAACTACCTTGGTAGCAGCGTCTAAAGACAGGCAAAGTGCAATAGAGGTTCAGGAAGTTTTTACAACCAGCAAACTAAGAGTTTATACTAATGATGATATTATCGGTGTAGAAATAGGTGCTGCTGTAAAAAATATTATAGCTCTTGCTGCAGGAGTGTCTGATGGTATTGGTTTTGGAGATAATACAAAGGCTGCTTTAATGACTAGAGGAATGAATGAGATAAAAAGAATAGGTGTTGAGCTAGGAGCTAGAAAAGAAACTTTTTCTGGACTTACAGGGGTAGGAGATTTAATAGTTACTTGTACTAGTGGGCATAGCAGAAATAGAAGAGCGGGAATTTTAATAGGTAAAGGTTATTCATATGAAGATGCCGCTAAAGAAATTGGAATGGTGGTAGAAGGAGTAAAAGCATGCAAGGCTTTCTATTTTCTTAAAAAAGACCTACATGTATCAATGCCTATAACAGATGCGCTTTATGATGTTTTATTTAATGGTAAAGACCCAAAGTATGCAGTATATGAATTAATGACAAGAGAAAAAAAAGATGAAATATATTATTAAAAGCTATTCGCATTACGAATAGCTTTTTTTTAAAATATTAAATTATTTTGTAATATTTCTTGTATTTAACAGTATATATATAATGTTAATAATAAGTACTGGGAGGGTGCACTATTGGAAAACTTTGATATATATGAAGATATTGCGGAAAGAACTCAAGGGGATATATATGTAGGTGTAGTTGGACCTGTTAGAACAGGTAAATCTACTTTTATCAAGAGGTTTATGGAATTGATGGTTATTCCAAACATTGAGAATGCTTATAAAGCACAACGTGCTAGGGATGAATTGCCACAAAGTGCTTCAGGAAAGTCCATTCATACAACTGAGCCTAAATTTATTCCTAATGAAGCAATTGAGGTTGATGTAAGTGATAAAACAAAATTTAAAGTTAGAATGGTGGATTGTGTTGGTTATATTGTGAAAGGGGCTTTAGGGTATAAAGAAGGGGAACAACCTAAAATGGTTACTACTCCTTGGTATGATTACGAGATTCCATTTGAAGAAGCAGCTGAAATAGGAACAAAAAAAGTTATTAATGAACATTCCACAATAGGTTTATTAGTGACTACTGATGGTTCTATAACAGATATTTCAAGAGAAGAATACTTAGAGGCTGAGGAAAGAGTTGTAAAAGAATTGAAAGCAATAGATAAACCTTTTGTGATGGTTTTAAATTCTTCTAATCCAGAAAATGAAACAACTATAGAATTAAAAAGAAAGCTTGAAGAAAAATATGATGTTCCAGTTCAAATCATGAATGTAGCTAACATGAAACAAGAGGATATAACTAATGTATTTCAACGCATATTAAAAGAATTTCCAATAAAGGAAATTAATATTGAAATGCCTGAGTGGATTGAAAAGTTAGAAGTGAGTCATTGGCTTAAAATGAATTTTATGAGTTTGATTAAAGATATGTGTAAAAAAGTATACAAGGTAAGGGATGTAGGAAATTTTACCGATGAATTCAGCACAATAGATTTCTTGGAAAACTCATCATTAGATTCTATTAATATGGGAGAAGGAACTGCTTGTGTAAAAATGAATCCTAGAAAGGATTTGTTTTATAAAATATTAAGTGAAGTTTGTTCTGTAAACATAAAAGGAGAAAGTGAATTATTAGATATTATTCAAAATTTGAATAAAGCCAAAATTGAGTACGATAAGGTTTCTGATGCTTTAATAGATGTAAAAGAAAGAGGCTATGGGCTTGTTGCTCCACAGTTAAAAGAGATGAAACTTGAAGAACCTGAAATTGTAAGACAGGGGTCTAGATATGGGGTTAAATTAAAGGCTAGTGCTCCTTCATTACATTTTATTAGAGCAAACATAGAAACAGAGATTTCCCCTATTATGGGAACTGAGAGAGAAAGTGAAGAATTAGTAAAATCACTTTTGGATCAATTTGAAAGTGATCCGTCTAAAATATGGGAAAGTAATATGTTTGGTAAGTCATTAGAAGTATTAGTTAAAGAAGGCCTCCAAAACAAATTGTATAAAATGCCTGATGATGTTCAAATTAAGATCCAAAAAACTTTGGAAAAGATCATCAATGAAGGCAATGGGGGTTTAATTTGTATCATCTTATAAATAATAAAAATATTTTAATCCGTCATTCTTAAAAAGAATGACGGATTTTTGTAACATTGATTAAAAAAGTTAATATAATATTAGAGGGGTGGTATAATGAGCAGATTTAAAAACTATGGATTATGGATTTCTGTTGCTGCTTTTATTCCCTTAGCTCTTGAGGCTTTTGGATTAAAGATTGTACCTCAAAATTATGACGAAATAGTGAATTCTTTATTAGGCATACTAGTTATAGCTGGTATTGTCAATAATCCTGACAAGGGAACAGGATATTTAGATGAAACTACGTCAAAGGATAAAGAAAAACAGTAATCTAAAGAAGTAAAATGATCTTTTTAAAGAAGGTGGAGACATAAATATCTCCACCTTTTATTTTTTTGATTAAATCAGAGTTTTTATGTTAAATAGGTTAACTATATAACATATAGTGTTAAAAATTTCATAGAAACAAAGTAAACCATAGATTTATAAAATAGATTATTAGTAATTAATTGAAAAAATAATTAGAATGATTTGATTATATATAAATATATATAAAAATTAATAAATATTCATAATTTGATTTTATTGACACTTATCCAAGTTGAAATTATAATCGAAATAATAAAATGCTGTAAGGGGGATAATAATGAAAAAAATAGCTGTGATTTTTAATGGTGGAACTATATCTATGAAAATAGATCCAAGGCTTCAGGCTGCAGTACCTTCTTTAAGTGGGGAAGAAATAATGAGTATGGTAACGGGCATTGAAGAATATGCAAATATTGAGAGTTTTAATTTTTCTAATTTACCAGGTCCTCATGTAACTCCTAATAAGATGTTAGAGATGTCTAAATATGTACAAAATATAGTGGACAGGGAAGATATTGAAGGGGTTGTTATAACTCACGGAACAGATACGTTGGAAGAAACAGCATATTTTCTTCACTTGAATATTAAATCAAGCAAACCTATAATTGTAACTGGAGCTATGAGGAATGGTTCTGAACTGGGATATGATGGTCCAGCAAATTTATCAGCAGCTATCTGTACAGCGATTTCAGAGGATGCAAGCAATAAAGGGGTACTTGTTTGTATGAACGATGAATTAAACTCTGCTGAAGAAGTTACAAAGGTTCATTCAATGCATTTAAATACTTTTCAGAGCCCGGAATTTGGACCTATAGGGATAATTGATAACAATCAAGTTATTTTTTATAGAGACATTTTACAAAAACAAAATATTTTAACAAATAAAATAGAAGAGAATGTTGAGTTAGTAAAGTGCGCTGCAGGCATGAATTCTAAAATTTTCGATTTTCTAGTAGAGTCTGGTGCTAAGGGTATTGTGCTTGAGGGATTAGGAAGAGGCAATGTGCCACCACAGATGGTTGATGGGATAAAAAGAGCCATCGATAAGGGTGTTGTTGTGGTTTTAGTTACAAGGTGCTTTATGGGAAGAGTATTAGATTCTTATGGATATGAGGGTGGTGGAAAAGAATTAAGAAAATTAGGTGTGATATTTGGAAATAATCTTCCGGGACAAAAAGCTAGGATTAAGCTTATGTTAGCCTTAGGGCAAACCAATGATTATGATTTAATAAAGGAAATATTTGAAAAGAAATAGGTTAATAAGGTTATCAATTCAAGAAACAAAAGATGGTCGACATTAATTGACAAAATATTTGACATGATTTAAGAATTTTGATATTATGGTGAAGTTGTAAATATCGCACTACTCGTATAATTCTGATGATGAGGATCAGAAGTTTCTACCAGACGCCTTAAATGTCTGACTACGAGTAAGTTATAGAAGCTTCCTTTATCACTATGACTTGCTTGGTAGAAAGAGTTGTAGTGATATAATCATTTTTAGGGGGAAGTATATGGAAAAGTATTTTAAACTTAAGGAAAATGGAACAGATGTTAGAAAAGAAGTTCTAGCAGGTATCACAACATTTTTAGCTATGGCATATATAATAGCTGTAAACCCTAATATTCTAGAAGTAACTGGAATGCCAAAAGGTGCTGTTTTAACTGCAACATGTTTGACAGCAGGATTAGCGACAATATTAATGGGTTTATATGCAAATTTGCCTTTTGCTTTAGCATCAGGAATGGGGCTGAACGCATTTTTTGCTTATACAGTAGTTCTTGAAAAAGGAATACCTTGGGAGATAGCATTAGCAGCTGTATTTGTAGAAGGAATTATATTTATTATTTTATCTCTAACAAAGGTTAGAGAAGCAGTGGTTAATGCAATACCAGCAACTATAAAAATTGCGGTTACGGCAGGTATTGGACTTTTTATTGCATTTATAGGATTTGTAGGAGCAGGAATAGTAGTAAATAATGAAGCTACATTACTTAGTCTTGGTGATTTTATATCTCCAACTTCTATTGTAACATGCATAGGTATTTTAATTATAGTAGTTTTATCTAAAAAAAATGTAAGAGGGGCTATACTTTGGGGTATTTTAGCTAGTACAGTTATTGCATGGACATATGCATTTGTTAATCCAGTTATAGCTGCTGAAAAGTACCACATTTATTTACCGTCAGGAATATTCAAATATGAATCTTTAAAACCTATTGTGTTTAAAGCAATTTCTCTAGATAAATCATTCTTTTTAGATAGTGCAAACTTGTTTACATTTATTACAGTTGTGTTTACTTTCTTGTTTGTAGATTTCTTTGATACTGTAGGAACTTTAGTGGGAGTTGCATCTAAAGTAGGAATGGTTGATAAGGACGGCAAAGTTAAAAATGCAGGAAAAGCTTTATTAGTAGATTCAATAGGGACAACTTTTGGGGCGTTAATGGGAACATCTACAGTAACTACATATGTAGAAAGTTCTGCAGGAGTTGCAGCAGGTGGTAGAACGGGACTAACATCTGTAGCTACAGGTATTTTGTTTTTACTTGCAATGTTTTTTTCACCAATATTTATGGCTATTCCAGCATGTGCTACAGCACCAGCACTAATTGTAGTAGGGTTTTATATGATGGAAAATGTTATTAATGTTGATTTTGCAGATATAACAGAAGGTATTCCAGCCTTTTTAACAATAGCATTAATGCCATTAACATACAGTATAGGTGATGGATTGACACTAGGAATACTATCTTACGTAGTTATAAACGTTATAAATAATTTTTTTACAAAAGATAAGAGTGAAAGAAAAGAAATTTCAATTGTAATGTATATTTTAGCATTCTTATTTCTTGTAAAATTAATAATTGCATCTTAAATTAAAGTAGGGGCTTTCCCTGCTTTTTATAGTTATAGTATTGAAGAAAAGTAAATAATATAAATAATCTGTAACTTAAGAAAAATCCTAAGAATAAAATAATTTATAAAGTATTCTTTGGAGGAAAATAATGTTTAGTAGTCGAGTAGCTAATCTTGAAGAGTATTGTTTTGAAACTATAAATAAGATAAAGTGTGAAAAAATAGAAAAAGGTGAGGAAATTTTGGATTTAGGTATAGGAGATCCAGACTTGAATCCTCATAAATCTATTGAAGAAGAGTTGGTAAAATCTTTAAAACGAGAGAACTATAACAAATATCCACCTTATGAAGGAATAAAAGAATTGAAATTGGAAATTATTAATTATTATAATAAAATATACAATGTGAAACTAGATTTAGATGAAGTTGTTATTTTAATTGGGTCTAAAGAAGGTATTTCTCACGCTTTACCAGTGATATGTGATTCGGGGGATGAAATTATAATAACAGAACCCAAATATCCACCTTATGAAACCAGCGCTAATTTATGGGGTATAAAGTGTAATAAAGTAAAACTATTTGAAAAAAATAATTTCTTGTTGGATTTAAATGACATTAGTGATAAAGTAAGTTTGAATAGTAAATTAATGATACTTAATTATCCAAATAATCCAACGGGTGCTATTGCCAATGAATATTTTTTTAAGCAAGTTATAAAATTCTGCAAAAGTAAGAATATTTTGCTTTGCAATGATGGAGCCTATAATGAAATAATATGTTCAAAATCAAAACCAACTAGTATTTTAAGTTATGATGAAGAAAAATATTGTTTTGAATTTGGAACATTTTCAAAAACTTTTAATATGACTGGATTTAGAATTGGCTTTGCGGTAGGAAATAAAAAGTTAATTCAAGGATTACTAAAAGTTAAAAATAGTTTTGATTCAGGACAGTTTATTCCAATACAATATGCAGCTATTGCAGCTTTAAAACTTCCAAGAGAATATATTGATAGCAATATGAATATTTACAATAGTAGGAAAAATGCGGTGAAAAAGATTTTTAAGGAAAAAAACATTTTATATTTTAATAGTAAAGGGACTTTTTATCTTTGGTGTCATACTCCTTTGGGATATAATGACAAAACTTTTGCACGTGAAATGCTTGAGAAGTATTCAGTAATAATAACACCGGGAAGTTCTTTTGGAAAAGATTATGATAATTATTTCAGAGTTAGTTTGACCAACGATAAAGAAACAATTAAAAGAGTATTAGGAAGTATGAGGGCGTATTAATTAATTAAATACTAATAATTCAATAATTTGTTTTAATATGAGAAAAAATATGATATCATATAAAAGATAACTTTTTATCATATTGTCGCATTGGAAGGATGAGTTAAATGTCAAATAGTATGACTGGTTTCGGAAGGGCAATTTCTTTAGAAGAAAGTACTAGAGGATTCACTATAGAAATGAAAAGTGTAAATCACAGGTATCTTGATATAAATATAAAAATGCCTAGAAATTATTTGCAAATTGAGAACAAAATTAGAGGATTAGTTAAAGCTAAATTAAAAAGAGGAAAAATAGATATTTTTATTTCTCAGAATTCTTATGGTAAAGATGACTACCAAGTTTCTTTTAATAAAGATTTGGCAGATAACTATATGAAATGTCTTACAGAAATTAAAAATAATTATGATGTTGTTGATAACATCTCTGTTGCACTCATCTCAAAATTTCCAGATGTAGTTGTTATAGAAAAAAAAGAAGAGGATATTAACCATGTTTGGGATGAATTAAGTCAATTAGTTAATGAAGCTATTGAAAATTTGTCTAATATGAGAATGATAGAAGGTGAAAAACTCAAATTAGATATAATTAATAAATGTGACTTAATAATGAATATTGTTAGCCAAATTGAGGAAAAATCTTTTCTTGTAGTAATGGATTATAAGAAAAAGCTTGAAGAAAGAATAAGCGAATTAATGGATAAAAGTGATATTGACGAATATAGAATTGCAAATGAAATTGCTATATTTGCTGATAAAGCTAGTATTGATGAAGAATTGGTTAGACTTAAAAGTCATATTAGCCAAATAAAAGGCACTTTTACTGAACTTGAACCTGTAGGTAGAAAACTAGATTTCATAATTCAGGAAATGAATAGAGAAGCTAATACTATTGCTTCTAAGTCTAGTGATTTAGAAACTGTCAATTTAACCATAGAATTAAAGAGTTTAATAGAAAAGATAAGAGAACAAGTTCAAAATATTGAATAACAGGGGGAGAACATGGGAATAAAGTTAATAAACATTGGTTTTGGCAACATAGTATCAGCTAATAGATTAGTTGCTATTGTAAGCCCAGAATCAGCGCCGATAAAAAGAATTATCCAAGAAGCAAGAGAAAGAGGAATGTTAATTGATGCAACTTACGGCAGAAGAACAAGAGCTGTTATCATCACTGATAGTGATCATGTGATTTTATCTGCAGTTCAACCAGAAACTGTAGCGCATAGATTATCTGTTAAAGATGAAATACCAATGAATGAGGTTGATGAATAATGCTTGAAAACAATAACGTTGTAAAAAAAGGATTACTTTTAGTAATATCAGGTCCTTCCGGTGCCGGTAAAGGAACTATTTGTAAAGAATTATTAGAAAAGAATCCTGATTTTTGGTTATCAGTTTCAGCAACTACCCGAGCTCCTAGGAAAAATGAGCAACAAGGGATAAATTATTTTTTTATGACAAAGGAAGATTTTGTTGATAGATTAGCTAAGGATGATTTTTTAGAAAGTGCTGAGGTATATGGAAATTATTATGGAACCCCTAGAGAAAGTGTTATATCTAAAATCGAAGAAGGTAAAGATGTAATTCTAGAAATAGATATTCAAGGTGCCTTAAAGGTTAAAGAGTCTTATCCAGAGGGAGTATTTATATTTATATTGCCTCCATCTATGGATGAATTGAAAAGAAGAATAATTAAAAGAGGCAGCGAAACAGAAGAATCTTTAATGAGAAGATTTAAATCTGCTTATAAAGAAGTAAATTATGTTTCAAAATACAATTATGCTGTGATGAACGATGAATTGTCTGAAGCAGTTGAAAAGATAGAGAGTATAATAACTGCAGAAAAGTGCAGTGTTGAAAGAATGAAGGAAAACATATTATCAAAGGAGGGTATAATTCATGAACAACTCTATGATTGAACCATCATTAGTAGAATTATTAAAGAAGGCGGAAAATAGGTATACACTAGTTACAGTAACATCTAAAAGAGCAAGACAATTAATTGCAGGTGATGAAACTTTACTTGAAAGAAAGACTACTGAAAAACCGCTTACAATAGCTATCAATGAAGTTAATGAGGGAAGAGTATTTTACGAAAAAATATCTGAAGAAAGGGAATAGATAAAATGGGTGAACAAAAAACAGTTGTTATTGGAGTGACTGGTGGTATCGCAGCTTATAAAGCATTAGATTTAGTAAGCAAGTTGAAAAAATCAAACTTTAATGTTCATGTTATTATGACAAAAAGTGCAGCTGAGTTTGTAAACCCTTTATCATTTCAATCATTAAGTCAGAATTTTGTAATCAAGGATATGTTTGAAGACCCTAAAACTTGGGACATAGAACATATTTCTTTAGCTAAAAAAGCTGATGTTATGATTATTTGTCCAGCTACAGTAAATATTATTGGGAAAGTAGCAAATGGGATAGCTGATGATATGCTATCTACTACTATAATGGCAACTAAAGCTCCAGTAATTTTTGCACCTGCTGCTAATTCTAATATGTATTTGAATGCAATAGTTCAAGATAATATCAATAAATTAAAGGGTTTTGGCTATAAATTTATTGAACCGGATAGTGGTAGATTAGCATGTGGAGATGAAGGTAAGGGAAAACTCGCAAATATTGATGTGATTTTAGAAAATATTAAGACAACATTGTACGATTTAAAAGATTTAAAAGGGAAAAAAGTACTAGTAACAGCAGGACCTACAATTAGTTTTATAGACCCAGTTAGGTTTATTACCAATAAATCTAGTGGTAAAATGGGCTATGCAATAGCAGAAGAGGCTAGAGATAGAGGGGCCCATGTAACACTAATATCGGGACCATCAAACGAAGTTCCACCTATTGGTGTGGATTTTCTAGAGATTCAAACTAATAGTGAAATGAGAGATGAAGTTTTAAAAATTTATGATTCTATGGATGTAGTAGTAAAAGCAGCAGCTGTGGCTGATTATAAAATAGCTGAATATTCAGAAGAAAAAATAAAGAAACAAAATGATGAATTATCAATTAAATTGATAAAAGATGTAGATATACTGCAAGAATTAGGAAAAAATAAAAAAACACAGATTTTAATAGGTTTTGCAGCAGAAAGTGAAAACCTAATTAATAATGCCAAAGCTAAGATGGAAAAAAAGAATTTGGATTATATAGTTGCTAACAATATAAAATCTAGTGAAATAGGATTTAATTCTATGGAAAATGTAGTTACTATTATAAAAGCAAATGGGAAAGAAATTTCTCTGGAAAAGATGACTAAAAGGCTTGTAGCTAGAGAGTTATTTAATATTGTTAATGACAAAAAGCGCTAATGCGCTTTTTTCTTATAGTGGAAATTAAAGAAGGTGAAAAGTTTGAATAATTACGCAGGGATTATTGTCAATAACGAAGCAAAAGCGGTGGATCGGCTATTCACTTATAAAATCCCAGAAGAATTAAAAAATAAAATTTTATTAGGACAAATGATAAAAGTTCCATTCGGAAGAAGTAATAAGAAAATTGATGCTTTCGTTATGGAATTATATTCGGAATATAATGAAATTGGAAAATTAAAGGAAATAATTTCGATAAATAATGAAACTCCTTTATTGTCAAAAGAACACGTACAATTAATAAAAGTAATGAAAGATAAATATTTGTGTTCTTATTTGGATTGTATAAAAGTAATGATTCCTACAGGTATAACTAGAGGTAATAAAGCTAAAACCTCCGCTTTACTATTTTTGGGAGAACCATTAAAAAATAAATATCTAAAGGAACCTTATGAATCAATTTTCCAAATAGTAAAAAATAATAATGGTTTATTTAATAAAAGTGCTTTGAGCAAGAAATTTAATATATCCTTATCTTCTATAAATACAATGATAAAGAATGGATTTATCCTTAGTGAGGATGTTGTAGTTAGTAGATATAGTGATAGAGAATATGAAAATTATAAAAGTGTAAAATTAAATTTTGAACAGCAATATGTAGTTAGTGATATTATGGAATCAAATGAAAATATGTTTCTTATACACGGAGTAACTGGAAGCGGGAAAACTGAAATATATATGAATCTTGTTACAAAAATGATGAAGCTTAATAAAGACTCTATTATTTTAGTTCCAGAGATTTCATTGACTCCTCAGATGGTAGAAAGATTTAAGGGTAGATTTGGTAAGGAAATAGCTGTCTTCCATAGTAAATTGGGAGATGGAGAAAGATATGACGAATGGAATAGGGTTAAGAATGGTGAGGTAAAGGTTGCTATTGGAGCAAGATCAGCTATATTTTTGCCATTTAATAATTTGGGACTCATAATTATAGACGAGGAGCATGAATTAAGTTACAAATCTGATAGTAATCCAAAATACGATACTAGAGAAATCGCAGAGCTAAAAAGCGGGTTATATAATTGCAAGTTGATTTTAGGAACGGCTACACCTTCAGTTGAAAGTTATTATAAAGCAAAAGAAAATTTTTATAAATTGCTTAAGTTAAGTAAGAGAGTTAATAACTATGAAATGCCTAAAGTTTCTATAGTTGATATGCGAAATGAATTGATGAAAAATAACAAGTCTATTTTTAGCGAAGAATTATATAATGACATAAATGAAAAGTTGGATAAAAAGGAACAAATAATTATTTTTTTAAATAGAAGAGGATTTTCAACTTTTGTTTCTTGTAGGAAATGCGGATATGTATTTAAATGTGACAGTTGTGATATTTCACTTACTTATCATCAAAAGGGTAATTATATGAATTGTCATTATTGCGGCAAACAGTACTCCGTAAAAAATAGCTGCCCAAAATGTAACAGTAAATATGTTAAGTTTTTTGGCGTTGGTACAGAAAAAATACAAAGTATAATTGAAGAAACATTCCCTCGAGCTAAAACTTTAAGGATGGATTTTGATACTACTAGAAAAAAAGATTCCCATGAAGAAATTTATAATAAATTTAAAAATAGGGAAGCAGATATATTGATAGGAACTCAAATGATTGCGAAAGGATTAGACTTTGAAAATGTGACCTTAGTAGGGATTATAGCAGCGGATATTTCTTTAAATATACCTGATTATAGAGCAGAGGAGAGAACTTATCAACTTATAACACAAGTTAGTGGAAGAGCTGGTAGGGGGAACAACCCAGGAAAAGTTGTAATTCAAACATATGAACCACAAAATCAGGCAATAATTTATGCTTCACAAAATAATTACGAAGAATTCTATGAAAGTGAAATAGCATTAAGAGCAGCTATGAATTATCCACCTTTTGGAAAAATTCTTCTTATAAATTTTAGTAGCAAAAATGAAGAAATTTTAATAAAAAATACTCAAAAAATTGGCTATTTATTAAAGCATAAGTTAAGCAATAGTGATAAAATAGTTATGTTAGGACCCACAGCTAGTTCTTTATCCAGAATAAAGGAATATTATAGGTGGCAAATATTAATAAAAGGTAAATTCGATAATGAATTTGAGAATAAAATTAAAAATTTTATTTATGAAAATTTAAAAACTATGTATAATGATATAAGAGTAAGTTTGGATGTGAATCCTGGAAATATGATGTAATCTCTTTGAATGTATGAAATGCGTAAAATTTGTAAAAAAATAATTAACATAGGGAGGTAATTTTATGGCTTTAAGAACTATAAGAATAAATGGAGATGAGATTTTAAGAAAAAAAAGTAGAGAAGTAAAAGAAGTTAATGATAGAATAAAAATATTGGTTGAAGATATGGTGGAAACTATGTATCATGCTAATGGGGTAGGTTTGGCTGCGCCACAAATTGGTATTCTAAGAAGAGTTGTGGTTATAGATGTAGGCGAAGGTCCTATAGTTTTAATTAATCCGGAAATAATAAGTAAAGAAGGTTCACAGATTGATGAAGAAGGATGTCTTAGTGTACCTGGAGTTCAAGGGATGGTTGAAAGACCTATGAAGGTAAAAGTAGAAGCACTTAATGAAAATGGAGAAAAATTCATTTTAGGAGGGGAAGAACTTTTAGCTAGAGCTATTTGTCATGAATTAGATCATTTAAACGGAGTTTTATTTACAGATAAAACAGTAGAAAATTAATAATTGGAAGGTGAAAAAATGAATATAGTATTTATGGGAACACCTGAATTTGCGGTGCCGTCATTAAAAATATTAATCAAAAACTTCAATGTTATAGGTGTTTTTACTCAGCCAGATAAACCTAAAGGAAGAGGAAATAAAGTTACAATATCTCCTATAAAAGAAGTTGCTTTAGAAAATAATATAAAAGTATACCAACCTAAAAGTTTAAGAAAAGATACTGAAATAATTCAAGAGCTTAAAGATTTAGACCCTGATTATATTATTGTAGTAGCATATGGGCAAATTTTATCGAAAGAGGTTTTGAATATACCTAAATATGCTTGTATCAATTTGCATGCCTCATTATTGCCTAAGTATAGAGGAGCAGCGCCTATAAACTGGGCTATTATTAATGGAGAAACAGTTAGTGGCAACACTTCTATGCTTATGGATGTGGGATTAGATACAGGAGATATGCTTTTAAAACAGCAAGTAGATATAGAAGAAAATATGACTGCAGGAGAGCTTCATGATATTTTAAAAGATATAGGTGGAGAACTTCTAATAAAAACTATAGAAGGATATTCAAAGAAAGAGATTAAGAGTATAAAACAAGAAGATTCTGAAACTTGTTATGCTTCCATGTTAGATAAAAAACTGGCAAAGATTAATTGGGAAAAATCAGCTAAAGAAATACATGATTTAATTAGAGGATTGAATCCATGGCCTGTTTCATATACAGAATACAAAGAGCAGATTATGAAAATTTATTCATCTAAAACTTTAGATAAAACTTCTGAAAAAGAAGCAGGCACTATACTTAAAGTAAATGATGAGGGAATTGAAGTATCCTGCGGTGAAAAAGTTATTCTTTTGACTTCTATTCAATTCCCAGGAAAAAAAGTTCTTCTAGTAAAAGACTATTTAAGAGGCAATACCATAGAAGAAGGATACGTATTAAAATAAAAGGAGGAGGATTATATGTTTTACGGTTTTGATTCAACCATAGTAATATTAATACCAGCGTTGATTATTTCAGCTTGGGCTCAGTTCAAAGTTAAATCCACTTTTGAAAAGTATTCAAAGGTTAGAAGTATGAATGGTTTAACAGGTGCACAAGTTGCAAGAAGATTACTTGATGATGAAGGGCTACAACATATATCTGTGCAACATATTAAAGGGAACCTTTCAGACCACTATGATCCAGTTAATAAAGTTATGCGACTTTCAGATAGTGTTTATAGTAGTACTTCTATAGCAGCAATAGGAGTGGCAGCACATGAAACAGGGCATGCTATTCAGCATAAAAATAGCTATGTACCATTGAAATTAAGAGGAGCTTTGGTGCCAGTAGTAAATTTTAGTTCAAATGCTTCTTGGATTATTTTTATGGCAGGACTATTCTTTTTTAAATCATCAGCATTGATAAATATAGGGATACTTTTGTTTACCACAGTTGTAATATTCCAAATAGTTACATTGCCTGTAGAGTTTGACGCTTCAAATAGAGCTTTATCAGTTTTGGAGAATAAGGGTATTTTATATGGGGATGAAGTTAAAAAAGCTAAATCTGTTTTATCTGCGGCAGCTTTAACATATGTAGCAGCGGCATTAATGTCTATTTTACAATTAGTGAGATTATTAGCTTTAAGTAGAAATCGAAGATAGATTGGAGAAATCAATGAAAAGCACCAGAGAACTAGCGGTAGAAACGCTAACAAATATATTTGTAGATGGACTTTATTCAAATATATATTTGAGTAAAGTTTTAAATGAAAGTGAAATAAATGAAAAAGATAGAGGTTTATTTACTGAAATCATTTATGGTACCTTAAGATATAAGTATACAATAGATAAAATTCTAGATAGTTTTCTTAAGGATGGAACCAAGAAAATGAGTAAGAATGACCCTTTGCTATTAAACGTGCTAAGAATATCAATTTATCAAATTAAATATCTTGATAAGATACCACCATTTGCAGCAGTTAATGAAGCTGTGGAAATCACAAAAAAAAGATGTGGTATGCCAAAATCTAAATTAGTTAATGGGGTTTTGCGTAATTACCTTAGAAATAAGGAAAAACCAGATGAAAAATTAAAAAAATCTTATACTGAAACTCTTAGTTTTGAACATTCTTTTGAAAATTGGATGGTAAAATTACTTTTAGCTCAATATAGTAAGGAAGATGTGGAAAGTATTTTAAATGGGCTTAACCAAAGACCGGAAATTACAGTAAGGGTTAATTCCTTAAAAGCTGACTATGATACAGTGGTTGAATCATTATCTAAACTTGAATATTCCATTAAAGAAGGGGAAGTTTCACCAGAAGCTATATATATAAGAAAAGGTAGTAATGTGGAGAAAAATCCTTTATTTAACGAAGGTTTAATAACAATTCAAGATGAAAGTGCTATGCTTGTAGCAGAAGTTATGGAGTTAAAAGATAATTTGAAAGTTTTAGACTTGTGCAGCGCCCCAGGGGGAAAAACTACGCATATTGCAGAGTTAATGAATAATACAGGGAATATTATTGCTTGTGATATCTACGATCATAAGTTGAAGTTGGTTAAAGATAATATAGAGAGATTAGGTATTGAAAATGTGGAATTGATGAATTTTGATGCTACGGTATACAATGAAAAATTCGTAAATTATGCAGACCGAGTTTTGATAGATGTTCCATGTTCTGGGCTTGGGATAATAAGAAAAAAACCTGAAATTAAATGGAATAAAAATAAAAATGAATTAGATGCATTGATTAAAATTCAAAAAGATATACTTGTAAAAGCAGCAGACTATGTTAAGTCAGGTGGATATTTGATTTATTCAACATGTACTTTAAACAAAAATGAGAATATAAAGAATATAAGTTGGTTCCTAGAAAAGGATGATAGATTTGAGATTGAAAAAATATTTTTAGGAAATTTAAGTAATCTTCGATATGATAATTTAGGAACCTTGACTATACTTCCAAATGAAAATATGGATGGTTTTTACATAGCTAGGTTAAAAAGAAAGTAGGATGATTATGAAAAATATTCTTGATTTCAATTTAGAAGAATTATCAGCTTGGATGTTAGAAAACAATGAAAGTAAATTTAGAGCAAAACAAATTTTTCAGTGGATATATAAAAGCAGTGTGTTTAACTATGAAAATATGAAAAATATTTCTGAAAAAACACGAGGAAATATTTCTAAAGAATTAAGCTTATATTTACCAAACATTATTAAAGAACAAAAGTCTGAAAAAGATGGGACTAAAAAACTTTTATTAAAGTTAGAAGATGGAAACATAATTGAATCTGTAATAATGCAATACAAATATGGATATTCTATATGTGTTTCAACTCAAGTAGGATGTAGAATGGGGTGTAGTTTTTGTGCCTCTGCAATAGGGGGAATGGTAAGGAATTTAACACCCGGTGAAATTATAGGTCAAATTTTAGTGGCGCAAAACAATATAAATGATAGAATATCAAATGTAGTTTTAATGGGTAGCGGAGAGCCATTAGATAATTTTGATAATGTAATAAAATTTATTGAGATATTAAATTCAAAAGAAAGCCTATATATAGGTGCAAGGCATATTACAATGTCAACCTGCGGAATTGTACCTAAAATATATGAATTAGCAGATTTAGAATATCAAATAACATTAGCTATTTCTTTACATTCTCCTAAAGATGATAGCAGAGCAGATATGATGCCAATTGCAAGAAAATATACTATTAAAGAAATAATAGATAGTTGTGAATATTACTATAATAAAACTAAAAGAAGAATATCTTTTGAATATGCATTAATAAAAGGGGTTAACGATAGTAAAGAAGATGCTTTATCATTGAGCAAACTATTAAATAAGTTTCCTAGCCATGTAAATCTTATAAGTGTAAATGAAATAAAAGAAAACACATATAAAAAATCTGACTCTTTGTCCATAGAGATGTTTAAAAATACTTTAATTCAAAATGGTATTGAGACAACTATACGAAGAAAGATGGGCGAAGATATAGATGGAGCATGTGGACAACTTAGGAGAAATCATATGGAAAACTTTTCTTAAATATTATTATAAGGGGTAAACAATGAATGAAAATCCAAAACAAACATTGGAAGGTATATAAAATATCTGAAAAAGGAAATTTTAGAGAGATAAATGAAGACTACGTAGGCTGTGCTTTTCATGAGGATTCAAGTTTATTAGTAATAGCAGATGGAATGGGTGGCCACAATGCGGGGGAAATTGCTAGTAAGATAGCGGTAGAAACTTTGTTGAGTTATATAAATCAAATAAAAGAACCTAACGTGGAAAAAGAACTTATAACTGCGGTTAAAATGGCTAATGAGGAAATTTTTAAAAAATCAAGTGAAAGCTTAGATTATTCAGGTATGGGTACAACTATAACAGTGAGCATCATAATTAATGATTTTATTTATATAGCTAATGTAGGAGATAGTAGATGTTATGTTGTTAAGAACAATGAAATAAGTCTTATAACAAAGGATCATTCTTTAGTGCAGGAATTAGTGGATTCTGGAGCAATAACTGAAGAAGAGGGAAAAGTACACCCAAGTAAAAATATTATTACAAGAGCTTTAGGTACAAGTAAAGATGTAGAAGTAGATATTTACAAAATAGATTCTTGTGATATTACGGATATATTATTGTGTACTGATGGAGCTTCGAATGTATTAACTAACGAAGAAATATTAAGTATAATTAAAAGTTATGATGGCAGTGAAGTTTGTAATAATATTTTTATTAAAAGCTTAGAGATGGGTAGTAGAGATAATATATCCGTAATTTTATGCAGAGGAGATAGTTAGATGATTGGTACTATATTGGATAATAGATACGAGATTGTGGAAAAAATTGGAGAGGGTGGTATGGCCGAAGTTTACAAAGCTAAGTGTAATCTTCTTCAAAGATATGTTGCAATAAAAGTTTTAAAAAGTCAGTTTTATGAAAATGAGGAATTTGTGGAAAAATTTAAAGATGAAGCTTTGGCCATTGCGGTTTTATCTCATGATAATATCGTTAATATATACGATATAGGAAACGATAAAAATCTCATTTACATTATTATGGAGTATGTTGAGGGTACTAATCTGAAAAACTTTATCAAAGAAGCTGGAGTTATGAATTATGATAAAGCATTAGACATCTCGGTGCAAATTGCATCGGCTTTAAAATGTGCTCATGGGAAAAATATAATTCACAGAGATATAAAGCCGCATAATATTTTAATAACAACAGAAGGTAATGTTAAAGTGGCGGATTTTGGTATTGCAAAGGCAACTACATCTTCTACTATAACTAATTCTGATAGAATCGTAGGTTCTGCACACTATATTTCTCCTGAACAAGCAAAAGGAAATGTAGTTGACTGTAAAACGGATATATATTCTCTTGGTGTTGTTATGTATGAAATGGTAACAGGAAAAGTTCCTTTTAATGCGGATAGTCCTATTGCGGTTGCTTTAAAACATATTCAAGAAGATGTAGAGCCACCTATTAACATAAATAAGAACATACCAAATGCTTTGAATAATATTATATTAAAGTCATTAGAAAAAGAAAAATTTAAAAGATATCATACAGCTAGTGAAATTCTAAATGATTTAATTAAAGTTAAAAATAATCCTAACTATGATATAAATTTTGTGAATGAAGATGAAATGACAAGGATTATACCTATAGTTAAAAATGATTCTAATTTTGATAAAATAAAAGAAACAGAAAAGGATAAAAAGTTTGAGGATGAATTTATAATGCCACAAACTAATAAAAAGAAAATCATACTAGGAACTATAGGAGTAGTTATTGCAGCAATTCTGGTTTTCTTTGCGGCATATATAATATCAGGAGCAAGTGGAAATGATGTTGAAAAAAGTGGCATACAAAAGGTGATGATTCCTAATATAGTTGGTATGCAAAGTGAGGAAGCGAAAATTGAGTTAGAAAAATTAGGCTTAAAAATGGTGATAACAGAAGTGGAAAGTCCTAAAGAAAAGGGGACTATAACTCAATGTTATCCTTATGAAGGAACAGAAGTTGATGTACAAGAGGTAACTGAGGTAAAAGTATTAGTTAGTTTGGGGGTAGAAACTATAACCGTTCCAAATGTGGTTAATAGTGAGATTGAGCAAGCAAAAACAACTATTCAAGATTTGGGATTAATAGTAGGTAAAATAGATTATGTTCAAAATGAAACTATTGAAAAGAACTTTGTTATAAGTCAAAGTTTGAATGCAAATGTAGAAGCAAAACCAGGGGATACTATTGATTTGATTGTAAGTGAAGGTGGAGGAATAGAAAAAACATATGTTCCAAACCTAATTGATAAAAAATATGAAGAAGCTGTAGCTTTAATAGGTAAAGCCAAACTTGCTTTAGGTACAGTAAATGAAGTGAGTACTACAGATAAGGAACTTGATAATAAAGTTGTACTTCAAAGTATACAAAGTGATTCCCAGGTAGCTATTAATACGGAAATAGGATTAACATATTATGTTTATAAAGCAGATATGGTAAGTGTTCCAAACATTGTAGGTAAAAGTATATCCGAGGCAAAATTAACTCTTGATAAATTAGGATTAGTTTTATCTTTTGATGGGGAAAATAATTATATTATTGTTTCACAAAACGTTGCTGTAAATACAAAAATTGAAAAAGGAAGCACAATTATAGTTGAAAGTGAACCGGAAGATGCAGAATCAGGTGATAATGCAGTTCAAGCCACTAATCCTTAGGAATAGGAGAAAATATGGACGGAATAATTATAAAAGGAATTGCAGGATTTTATTATGTAAAAGTGAATGAGGAAGTATTTGAGTGCAAGGCAAGGGGAAAATTCAGAAATACAGGTGAAAGTCCCGTGGTTGGGGACAGAGTTAGAATTTCTGTTATGGATAATATGAAGGGTACTATTGAAGATATCTATGAAAGAAAAAATATTTTAAAAAGACCCATAGTATCAAATATTTCAAAAGCTTTTGTAGTTTTTGCAGTAAAACATCCTGATATTAATGTTGATTTATTAAATAAGTTTCTAATACAATGTGAAATGAACGATATAGATGTAGTTGTTTGTTTCAATAAAGTTGATTTAGACAATGATTATGCTAATAATATTGCTATTGAAATGGTTAAATCAGCAGGGTATGATACTTTAATACTAAATGCAAAAGAAGGATTAGGAATAGAGGAAATTAAAAAACGTTTGAAAGATAATATTTCTGTATTTTGTGGACCTTCTGGTGTTGGTAAGTCAACAATATTAAATATAATTGCAGGCTATGAAGCCATGGAAACAGGGAAAATTAGTGATAGATTAAGAAGAGGGAAACATACTACGAGACATAGTGAGCTTTTAAGTGTAGAAAGCGGTCTAGTTGTTGATACACCTGGATTTTCAAACCTGGATATAACATTTGATGAGAAACAAGAAATTCAACAATATTTTCCGGAATTTAGATCTTTTATAGAAGAATGTCGTTTCAAAGGATGTATGCATTTTAAAGAACCTTCTTGTGCAGTAAAAGAGGCTGTAGAACAAGGTGAAATAAATGAAAATAGATATAATTTTTATCTCAGACTATTAGAAGAATATGAAAAAGGGGGAAACAAAAGATGGTAAGAATTGCTCCGTCAATACTGTCAGCAGATTTTAAGAACTTAGAGAAGGATATTAAAGAGTTAGAAAACAATAATATCGAGGTAATCCATATAGATGTGATGGATGGAAGTTTTGTACCTAATATTTCATTCGGATTTCCGGTAATAGAAGCATTAAGACCCATTACAAAAATGACTTTTGATGTTCATTTAATGATTGAAAACCCTTCTAAATTTGTAGAGGATTTCTATAAAGCAGGTGCAGATATTTTAACAGTTCACTATGAAGCAGAGAGACATTTGGATAGAACAATTGATTATATTAAAAGTTTTGGTATGAAGGCAGGAGTTTCTCTTAATCCGGCAACGCCAGTATCATCCATAAAACATTTAATTCCAAAGTTAGATCTTGTACTTATTATGAGTGTAAATCCAGGTTTTGGTGGGCAAAAATATATTGAATATTGTTCAGATAAAATAAGAGAAGTTAAAGAACTTTCAGATAAATATAATAAAGATTTATTGATACAAGTAGATGGCGGAGTAAACAGTGATACAATCAAAAAAGTAGCTTCTTGTGGAGCAAATTTATTAGTGGCTGGATCTGGAGTTTTCAAAAATGGGGAGATAAAGAAAAATATTGATGAACTGATGGAGAAACTAGCATGAAAGTATTAATCATTTCAGGAGGGGTAGCACCCTCTTTTTCTTTGTTAACGAAAGAAATAAATAATGCAGATTTAATTATATGTGCAGATAGCGGTGCTAATCACTTATATAAGCATAAAATTGTACCCCATTACTTAGTAGGTGATTTTGATTCAATCAATTTAGATGTATTGAAGTTTTATGAAAATGAAAAATGTAATATCTTAAAATTTCCACCAGAAAAAGATTTTACAGATAGTGAACTTGCTATGAATATTGCTTTTGAGAATAATGCTGAAGAAATAGTATTTTTGGGTTGTACAGGCACTAGAATTGATCATTTTTTTGGAAGTCTAACTTTATTATATAAATCTATGAAAAAAGGAATTAAGGCTTTTATTAAGGACAATAATAATGAAATCTTTATGGTGGATAAAAGTATTATTATTAAAGGAAGTGAAAAAGAAAAATTTTCATTGATGCCATACAAAAATGAAATCTATAGATTAAATATAAAAGGTTCTAAATATGATTTAAAAGACTATAATTTAAAGATAGGAGATGGTCTTACAATCTCTAACGAATTTCAAGAAGAAAAGGTGACTATTGAGTTTGAAAAAGGGGACTTGTTGATATTTTTTTCTAGAGATTAAAAAAAGTAACAAATAAAAGAATGAAACATATTATAAAAGGTATGTTTTATTTTCAGCAATTCTAGGAGGATAATATGAAAATTGTTGCTATCAAAATGCCTAAGTTTATAGCATCTATACTCAAAGTGTTTATAAAAAAATAAAAAATGCAATTGAATTCAATTGCATTTTTTATCTTTAGTACTAAACCGCTCTTTGAATTTTACCAGAACGTAAGCATCTAGTACAAACTTTTAATGTTTTTGGGGTTCCGTTGACAACAGCTTTTACTTTTCTTACGTTTGGAGCCCATTTTCTCTTTGATTGACGATGAGAATGGCTGTACTGAACGCCAGAAATTACACCTTTTCCGCATATATCACAACTTTTAGACATTAAAGACACCTCCTGTCATAAAGATAATACCTATCTATGTACCGTCTAATATTTTACCACAGATAAGAATAAAAATGCAAACAAAATTTAAAATTTACTTAATTTTTATTTTAGTGTAGCACTCAATGATTATAGCACATAAATCAAATAAAGAGAATGCTTAAATTAAATAATCTTAAAAATTATCTATTATATTACGAAAAAAAGAGGTAATAAATAATAATGGATAAAATTATACTTAACTTTTCTTGATTAAAGTACTATAATAATATACAATAAATACTATGTATGAGTATTAAGGAGGAAGATATATATGATGGAACTTTCCAATGATTTTGGCGCAATACATTATTCAGAGGAAGTATTAGCAGATATAGTAGGTTTATCTACTATGGAATGCTATGGAGTGGTAGGCATGGCTTCAAAAAATGCAACTGATGGATTTTGGGAATTACTAAAAGGAGAAAATTTTAGTAAAGGGGTAAAAATTCATAATAAAAATAATGTTATAAGCATTGAACTATATGTTATTGTAGAATATGGAACTAAAATTTCAGTTATAGCGAATAATATAATTCAAAAGATTAAATACAATTTAGAAAGCTATACAGGATTGAAAGTATCAAGTGTTACAGTTAATGTTCAAGGTGTAAGAGTATAGGGGGTACTAAAATTGGAATATTTAAAGATAGATGGAACGAAACTTAAAAATATGGTTATTAACGCATCTAATAAATTAGAAAGACAGAAAGAGTATGTTAACTCTTTAAATGTATTTCCCGTACCTGATGGTGACACTGGAACGAACATGTCAATGACTTTTAGAAGCGCAGCAGAAGAAATTAAAAAAAGTGATTCTAAGTCCATTAGTGAAGTTTCTAGGTTGATATCTAGAGGTTCATTGATGGGAGCAAGAGGTAACTCTGGAGTAATATTATCACAAATATTTAGAGGGATTGCAAAAGGATTAGAAGGGTATGACCAAGTTGATTCATTACAATTAGCTGAGGCCCTATTAGAAGGATCAAAATTTGCTTATAAAGCTGTAATGAGACCTATAGAAGGAACTATTCTAACTATCATTAGAGCCGCTGGTGAAAAAGCTGTTGAAAGTGAAGAAGTGGATATTACAAAACTTTTAAAAGAAGTATGTAATTATAGTGAAGAAGTTTTAAACAAAACGCCAGAAATGCTTCCAGCATTAAAAGAAGCTAAGGTAGTGGATTCAGGTGGTATGGGTTTATTAATTATTTTAAAAGGAATGCTTGAAGTATTATCAGAAGATTTGCAAGTTGAAATAGAAGATAGTGTAGAAGGTGCAGCTGGAGGATTGGTTTCTGCTCAAAGTAAAATTGACCCTGATTCTATTAAATTTGGCTATTGTACTGAGTTTTTTATTAAAGTTAAAGATGCAGTTAATTTTCAAGAATCATTCAAGAATACATTGAATCCTGTTGGAGACTCAATGATAGTTATTGCAATGGATGATATAATAAAAACTCATATACATACAAATGACCCAGGTTGGGTTCTTTCAGAAGCTGTTAAGCTTGGAGAACTTTCTAAAATCAAAATTGATAATATGAGAGAAGAACATAGGGAAATACTTGAAGCTGAATATGCAAGCGAACTTATAGAAGAAAAAGAAGAAACACAAAGTATTGAAGAGGAAAAAGAATATGGTTTTGTAACTGTGGTTATGGGTGAAGGGTTGAAAGCAATCTTCAATGATATTGGAGTAGACTCTGTTATTGAAGGCGGACAGACTATGAACCCAAGCACTCAAGATATTCTTGATAGAATTGAAAAAATAAATGCTAGAAATATATTTATATTACCAAATAATAAAAATATTATTATGGCAGCAGAACAAGCAAGAGAATTATCAGAAAAAAATGTTTTTGTTATACCGTCAAAAACAATTCCTCAAGGAATTACAGCTGTGACAGAATTTAATCTAGAATCTTCAGTTGAAGAAAATTTAGAAAATATGAAAGAAGCAATCACCACTGTAAAAACAGCTTCTGTTACTTATGCTGTGAGAGATACTGAAATGGACGGAAGAGAAATAAAAGAGGGTAATATTTTAGGACTAATAGAAGGTAAAATTTCAGAAATTGGTGATGAAGTATACGCTGTTACTAAAGATCTTATAAATAATTTAGTAAATGATGAAACAGAACTATTAACAGTTTTTTATGGTAAAGACTGTGATGAGGAAAAAGTTAATGAATTAATAGCTCAATTAGAAGAAAAATATGAGGATATTGATGTTCAAAGTTTCAATGGAGAACAACCTTTATATTATTTCATAGTTTCAGCTGAGTAAAAAAAAGCCCTTGGGCTTTTTTTTGTCTAAAGTAAAAAGAGTGAGGTTTATTTCATGAATATAAGCGATAATATTGAAAATTTAAAAGGAGTTGGGAAAAAAACAGCTCAATTATTAAATAAGTTAAATATAAAAACTATTTTGGATTTAATTTTATATTTTCCCACTGACTATGAAACTTTATCTTTAAATAAAAAGATTTCTAATTGTGAAGATAAAGAAAAAATATCTTTAGAGTGCTTGGTAGAAAGTATTAATAAAGACATTAGGGTTAAAGGAAATATGATTATTTCATCTATAGTTTTAAATGATGGAGAAACAACTTTTATTGCAAAATGGTTTAATCAACCTTATATTAAAAAAGGATTTTTAGTTAACAACAGCTATAATCTCTCAGGAACTATAAAAATTCAAAAAAATGGTTCTAGAGTCTTAATGAATGCTAAGATTTTAGGAAGAGATAAAAGTGGAAATAGTATCTCGCCAAAATATCAGTTAACAAAAGGACTTACAAATAATTTTTTCTATAAATATACAAATGAAGCATTAAATTCTTTTGTAATTAATGAAAATTTACCCCAAGAATTATTAAGTAAGTTTTCTTTATGCTCCTTGGATTTTGCTATAAGAAAAATTCATAAGCCAGATACAAAAGAAGAATTAAAATTAGCTACAGATAGATTAAAATTTCAAGAACTTTTTGCTTATTCCATTAAAATTGGAGTTATGAAAGAAAAACGTTTATTAAATAACCAAGGTATTCCTTTTAAAATTGCACCAGAATTAATTAATTTAAAAGAAAAATTACCATTTCAATTAACGGAAGCTCAAAGTAAGGCGGTTAGAGAAATTTTGATAGATAGTAAAAAACCGGTGGCTATGAATAGATTACTTCAAGGAGATGTTGGATCTGGAAAAACAGTGGTAGCGCTTATTGTTATTTTTAATGCTATTTTTAATGGATATCAAGCAGTTATGATGGCCCCTACTGAAATATTAGCAAAACAACATTATTTAGATTTTATTGAAATTTTAAAAGATTTTTCCGTAAGAATTGCTTTTTTAGCTAGTAGTACCTCTAATAAAGAAAAAATTAGTATAAAAGAAAAACTTAAAGCAGGTGAATTAGATTTAGTTATTGGAACTCATGCTTTAATTGAAGATAATGTGGAATTTGAAAATTTGGGTATAATAGTTACTGATGAGCAACATAGATTTGGAGTAAATCAAAGAGCAAGATTATACAATAAAAGAGTAAATACTGACGTTTTAGTTATGAGTGCTACACCTATTCCGAGAACACTTTCCTTATGCCTCTATGGCGATTTAGATGTATCTATAATAGATAAATTGCCTCCTGGTAGAAAAAAAATTGATACCTTTTGGTTTAGCAAAAAGGAAAAAGGAAAAGTTTATGACTTATTATCAATGGAATTAAAAGAAGGTAGGCAAGGGTATGTGGTTTGTCCTTTAGTTGAAGAAAATGAAACAATGGAATTAAACTCAGTTCAACAACTATCAGAAGAATTGAGAAGTAATAACTTAAAGGGCTTTGTGATTGAAAGTTTATATGGTAAGATGAAGCAAAAAGAAAAAGACGCAATAATGGAGAGATTCAAAAATAAAGAGATAGATGTTTTGGTATCTACTACCGTTATTGAAGTTGGGGTTAATGTGCCAAACTCTACTGTGATGATAATTGAAGATGCAGAAAGATTTGGATTATCTCAATTGCATCAATTAAGGGGGAGAGTAGGAAGAGGAAAATATAAATCATATTGTTATTTAATTGCTGATGGTAAAAGTCAAGTTACAAAACAAAGAATGGAAACTATGGTGAAAAGTAATGATGGATTTTATATAGCAGAACAAGATTTGAAGATTAGGGGTAGTGGTCAAGTATTTGGAATAAAGCAACATGGAGATGAAAATTTCATGTTAGCAAATCCTATTGATGACATGAAAATATTGATTTGTGCTTCGGAAGAAGCTAAAAAAATAATGAAAAGCGCAAAAGAAGAAGATATTCTGCTTAAAACAAGTATCGCACAAAGATTAGAAAGTGAGAAAAAACTTATTTGTTTCAATTAATAATGAATTAACAAGATGAATTTAAAAGACGTTTTTAATGTAAATTATATTTTGTATAACTTAGTAATATGTGTTAAAATAAATTGAAAGTTATCGTACTTAAGGAGGAAAATTAAGTGAGAGTAATAGCAGGAAAAGCTAAAGGGAAAAATTTGCTTCCCCCAGATGGGATGCAAACAAGGCCCACGTTAGATAGAGTAAAAGAAAATATTTTTAATATAATACAAAATGATGTGGTAGATGCTATAGCCCTAGATGTTTTTGCGGGTACTGGAAGTCTGGGTTTGGAAGCAGTAAGTAGAGGAGCAAAAAAATGCTACTTAGTTGATCAACATCCTACAACATTTAAATTCTTGTGTCAAAATATTAATAATTTGAATTTTCAAGAAGAATGTACAGCTTTGAATATGGATTCATATGGTGCTTTGAAAGATTTGAGTAGAAAAAAAATAATATTTGATTTAATCTTTATAGACCCACCATATGCAAAGGAAATGATTCCTTTGGCAGTAGAGATAATTACTGAAAAACATATTCTTCAAAAGGATGGTTTGATTGTTACAAAAATTGATTCTGGCGAAGATATATATAATGGAAATGAAGAAATAACTTTAGTTGACGCAAGAAAATATGGTAATACAACAGTTTGTTTTTATAGATACAAGGAGGATTAAATGAGAGTTGCAGTATATCCAGGTAGTTTCGATCCAATTACTGAAGGGCATTTGGATATAATAAAAAGAGCCTCCAAAATGTTTGATGAATTAGTAGTATTGGTTTTAATAAATCCTGAAAAAAAAGGTTTGTTTGATATAGAAGAAAGAAAAGTATTAATTGAAAAAGTAACAAAAAATATTCCCAATGTGAAAGTTAAGGCTTTTCATGGATTATTAGTTAATTATATGAAAGAAAGAGAATTGAATGTAATTATAAAAGGACTTAGGGCTGTAACTGATTTCGAATATGAATTTCAAATGGCGCTTATGAATAGAAAATTAAGTCCCACAATAGAAACGGTTTTTATGATGACTAGCGCTCAGTATTCCTATTTAAGTTCTAGTTCTGTAAAACAAGTAGCAAAGTTTGGCGGAGATTTAAATGATTTAGTACCAAAAGAAATTATTGATGATGTCGTGAATAAAATTTTGAATAAATAGGGTGATAGCATGGAAGTTATAAAATTGTTGCAATATTTACAAGAATTAATAGAAACATCACAAAATGTTCCTATCATGGGAAAAGCTATGGTAGATAAAAAAGAACTACTAGAGGTTGTAGAAGAAATAATAAACTACCTTCCAGATGAATTTAAAAAAGCACAGTGGATAAGTCAGGAAAAAGAAAGAATTTTGCAGGAAGCAAAGGATGAGTCAGAAGCATACAAAAGCGAAACATATGATATGCTAAGAAGAGAAATTGAAAACCACGATATAATTAAAGAAGCCACTGTAAAAGCAGAAGAAATAATTTCTTCGGCAAGAAGAGAGGCTAAAAACATGAGGCTTAATGCAAAAGATTATGCTGATGAAATTTTATGTGATTTAGATAAAGAACTTAGTGAAAAAGGTGATCAAATGCTTTTAGCTATAAAAGAACAAAGTGAAAATTATTTGAAACATTTAGACAATGAAATTTTCTCTTTGTCCGCAACAGTTAGAGCTAACATAAAAGAGCTAAGAGATACGGTTAAATAATTTTTTTATTATAAATAATGAAAAAAAAGCAAGAATGATTACTACATAAATTCCATAAAATGAGTGTGGGTTTTTTGATGTATAATTAAATACATTTTCACTTAAGTTAAATATATCTACTTTCAGTAGGATTAAAGAAATTATGCTACATAAAAACCCCTGAAGTAGTTTATTTTTAATATATATTTTTATGGAAAAGTTATATGGTGCAATAAAAGAGCTAACTTGAGCAATTATTGATAAACCGCTAAATCCCAAAAGAAAGCTTATAAGAATAATTTTCCATTGAGGATTAATTGAAAGTGAATTTAATTCATTACAACCATTAGTTATTTCAATTATACCTAACAAAGAGGATTCAATAAAATCTACATTTAAAGGAATTACATAGGAAATTTTATTTAAAACAATATCCAAAAGGGTATTGTTTTTTATTATACTAATTATTACTGAGAAAAATACTATGAAACCACCTATATCTAAACAAGTAATTATGCCGTTATGTATTGCATCTTTTAAAGCTGCACCTATTTTATGGGTATTTGGTGAAGAGTTTTCGTTAACTAATTTTTTGTTTTGTTTAAATGATTGATAAAAAGATTTTTCTTTATTTGGTTTTAGAATAAAAGACATAATCAAACAGGAAATATAGGTGGACAATAATAATACATATCCTAAAAAAGGGTTTCCTAATAAGTTAACACCTATAAAGCCTATAACAAATAAGGGGCTGGGATTTGAAGCAATAGCTATTAAACGTTGGCAGGTTGAATAATCGATTTCTTTTTTTGTGTATAAATCTACTGCAAATTTTGCACCAAGAGGATAACCACATAAAAAACTAACCATTACAACAATTGAGCAATTTCTAGGAAGTCTTAAAGGCTTGCATAACACTCCTCCAAGAATTGAAGCATATATATCTACTCCTTTAAAACTAATCATTAAATTAATAATAACCAAAAAAGGAAAAAGAGAAGGGAAAACAGATTTTATAAACAGATTTAATCCCTGCAAACCTGAAGTTAAGCAGATTTTAGGGTTAATAATTATAGATAAAATCATTAAAGTGGATATAAAAGTAATAACTATATTTAAATTTAGTTTTACTCCCATATTCATATAAAGAAAAAGAAATGAAGTAAATATCAATATTAATAAAAAACAGAAGAAATAAAACATATAAGCCCCTTTAATATTATTTTATAGTATAAATATATTTTGAGAAAGCTTAATTATGATAGAATTTATGATAAAAAAGGATAGGCTTATGGCCTATCCTTTTAAATAGAAATTATTGGTTTTTTTAAAAAATCATCGTTATAAGAAATTTTACTATTAAATAAGCTATATATTTTAGTTGAATGAAGGTCTAATAAAAGTATTTCATCTTGGGTTTTGGATGGAACTTTAGAAATCAAAGGAATATCACTGCTTTTTTTTATTATAGATAGAATTTCCCTTCCTTTTTTATTAAAACCTAAGATTCTAGCATAGGGAGCAGGTGTTTTTCTTAATCTAGCTAAATCATAAGAATCAAAATTTAATAAGTATTGACACAAAATTCTATTTATCCTAGTGCGAGTGTAACGCTTTGATTTAACAGAATCTATCAAGTCAGAGTAATTAGTGCAATGTCCAATCTCTTTTAAAATTTTATTACCTAAACCTTCATAAGCATCAGGTATTCTCAAAATGGAGTTGCCATCAGATAAAAGTTTGTATTTTAAGTAAGGAAAGAAATTTTCCTCGCTAGGGAAATCAAAATTAGATTTCTTTATTTTTTGGAGTTCTAATAGTGTTTCTATTGGAAGAGTAGAAGAAAGAATATCGGTATTCTTTTCGCTTTTTAAAAATTTTCTTATGGATGTTGCACTAGAATAATTTTCATAAAGATTTTCTTCGTTGTAAGAAGAACCTTTTCTCATAATAGTAACAGGGTTTATTTTGGAATTTAAATTATTCAAAGCTTTACAATATTCAATTCCTAATATATTATTAGATGAATTCATGATTTGTTCCAAATTAGCACTTGTTTCGTTTTTGTAAAGGTCGATAAAAGCCAATGTTCTAGCTTTAGGAAAGGCCAGCCCTTTGTTTAAGTAAAAGCTTAGTTTTTCTTTGAATTCGGGAGACTCATTTGTCAAAACGGAAGCAATTAACTTAAGAGTATCAATATCCCCACATTCAGAGCCGAATACTAGACTGTCTACACAGTTTAAACTGTTAAGAATACTAACGGAGCCAAAAGAAAAAAACTCGGCAGAAGAGGTGCTATAAACAGCAGGAAGCTCTATTACTAGATCTACCCCGTTTTTTAAAGCTATATCAGTTCTAGTCCATTTATCTAATATAGTCGGTATTCCTCTTTGAGCAAAATGGCCACTCATTACACAAATAATTGCATCACAGTTAGTTATTTTTTTGCTTTCATTGATATGATAAACATGCCCATTATGCATGGGATTGTATTCTGTAATTACACCTGTAATATTCATTTCATCACTCCTGAATAATAATATAGATTTTTAAAAATAATAATACTAGCTTTAATTATACCTTAAATTTTCAAAATATTATTAATTCAACAACAAATATTAAAGCATGTCTTGAAATTTCATTTAAAAACGGTGTATATTATATTATGGAGTATTAAATATAATATAGTATAATCACTTTAGTATACTATATTATATTTAATACATGAAAATGGATGAGAGGAGATAATAAAAATGGGTTTTATTGATGTAGTAAGAGCAAAAGCTAAACAAAATTTAAGAACTATTGCATTGCCAGAGGGTGAGGAGGAAAGAAATTTAAAAGCAGCAGGTATAATTACTGCTGAAAAAATTGCTAAAGTGGTACTTATAGGAAATGAAGAAGTGATTATGGAAAAAGCAGTAGAATACGGAGTTAGCTTGGAGGGAATTACAGTTATAAATCCAAATAACTCAGAAAAAACTAGAGAATACGCTAATTTATTTTATGAATTAAGAAAAAATAAAGGGATTACAGAAGAAAAAGCTTTAAAAACTGTTCAAGACCCTGTATACTTTGGTACAATGATGTTGAAGGTTGGAGATGTTGATGGTTTGGTTTCAGGTGCAATACACACTACTGGTGATTTGTTAAGACCAGGTCTTCAAATTATCAAAACAGCACCTGGGGCATCAATTGTTTCAAGCTTTTTTGTAATGGAAATTCCAAATTGTGAATATGGAGAAAAAGGATTATTATTATTTGCAGATAGTGCGGTTAATCCTAATCCAGATGCAACTCATTTAGCAGATATAGCTACTTCAACAGCAGATTCAGCAAAAATACTTTGTGGAATGCATCCTAAAGTTGCAATGCTATCATTTTCAACATTAGGAAGTGCTCAGCATGAATTGGTTGATAAAGTAAAAGAAGCAACTGCCATTGCTCATGAAATGAGACCAGATTTGGATATCGATGGAGAGCTTCAACTAGATGCAGCTATAGTACCAAAAGTAGCTGAGTTAAAAGCTCCAAACAGTAAAGTTGCAGGCAAAGCTAATGTTTTGATTTTTCCAGACTTACAATCTGGAAATATTGGGTATAAATTGGTAGAAAGATTTGCTAGAGCAGAAGCAATTGGTCCAATATGCCAAGGATTTGCAAAACCATTAAATGATTTATCAAGAGGTTGCAGCGTGGAAGATATTGTGAATGTTGTAGCTATAACTGCAGTTCAAGCAATATAAAATTTTGTTTAATAATTGGGAGGGTAATTTATGAAAGTATTAGTTGTTAATTGTGGAAGTTCATCATTAAAATATCAATTAATTGATATGGTTACAGAAGAAGCTTTAGCGGTAGGTCTTGTTGAAAGAATAGGTATACAAGGTTCAGTTCTTATCCAAAAGGCAAACAATGAGAAGTATAAAATTGAAGAAGAAATGCCTAATCATAAAATCGCTATAGAATTAGTTTTAAAAGCTTTAGTTGATTCAGAACATGGGGTTATAAAAGATTTATCAGAAATTTCTGCATCAGGACATAGAATAGTTTCTGGTGGAGAAAAATATGCTGATTCAGTATTAATAAATGAAGACGTAATGAGAGTAATTGAAGATTGCGTGAAATTAGCACCTTTACATAATCCTGCGCATATTCTTGGAATAAATGCTTGTGAAGAATTAATGCCTGGAACACCTATGGTTGCAGTATTTGATACAGCTTTCCACCAAACTATGCCAGAAGAAGCTTACATGTATGCATTACCATACGAGTTTTATGAAGAACATAAAATAAGAAGATATGGTGCACATGGAACTTCTCATAAATTTGTTGCAAAAGAAGCAGCAACATTCTTAGGAAAAGATATGTCAGAATTAAAAATTATTACTTGTCATTTAGGAAATGGTGCTTCTATATCAGCAGTTAAAAATGGTAAGTGTATAGATACAAGTATGGGCTTCACACCTCTTGCAGGTTTAGTTATGGGTACTAGATGTGGCGACATTGATCCTGCTATAGTTACTTTCATGATTACTGAATTAGGTATGACAGCTTCAGAAGCAAATGAAACATTAAATAAAAAATCTGGGGTTCTTGGAATTTCAGGAGTAGGTTCAGATTTTAGAGATTTAGAAGCAGCTGCTAACGAAGGTAATAAAAGAGCTATATTAGCTTTAGATATGTTCCACTATAGAGTTAAAAAATATATAGGGTCATACGCTGCAGCAATGGGTGGAGTTGATTGTATATTATTTACTGGTGGTATTGGAGAAAATGGTCCAGAAACAAGAGAATCAATATGTGCAGATTTAGCATATTTAGGTGCTGAATTTAACACAGATACTAATAAAGGATTAAGAGGTAAATTGGCAGATATTTCAACAGAAAATTCTAAAGTTAAGATTTTAGTAGTGCCAACAAATGAAGAATTGATGATAGCTAGAGATACAAAAGAAATAGTTTCAGCATTATAAAATAAATAATTCTTGACTTTTTATACTATTCTTTATTATAATAGTTGTGGCTAATGAATTCATTAATGGGATTCATTAGCCCATTTATACGGATAGAGGTGTTCACATGATAATTGATATTTCTGACTTAACTTCAAAAAAAGTAACAGAGAAAGAAATCAATACATCATTCAATTGCACTGATTTTAGTTATGATGAGGAATACATAAAATTTGTAAAGCCAGTTATCCTTAGTGGAAAATTTAGAGCTGTGGAAGATTTGATTGCTTTCCAGGGTGAAATTGAAGCTTATATGGAATTAACATGCTCAAGGTGTTTAGAAAAATTTCAATATTCACTTAATGTGGATTTTCATGAAGAATTTACCAAAGATGAATTTAATGAAGATGAGGAAATATTCTTTTTTGAAAATAGTGAAATTGATTTTTCGAAAATAATTGAAAATAATATTATTTTAAATCTACCTATTAAAAAGTTGTGCAAAACTGACTGCAAAGGCTTATGTCCAAGTTGTGGTGATGATTTAAATAAATCTTCATGCAGTTGCATCAAAGATGACATTGATCCGAGATTTGTAAAATTAAAAGATTTTTTCTCTAATAATTAAGGAGGTGAAAAATAAATGGCACATCCAAAAAGAAAAACGTCAAAAGCTAGAAGAGACAAAAGAAGAGCATCAAACTTCAAATTGAGTGCACCAGCAATAGTTGAATGCCCACAATGCCATGAAATGAAATTAGCGCATAGAGTATGTAAAAGCTGTGGTTTTTACAAAGGTGTAGAAGTAATTAAAGTTGAACAATAAAAAGAAAGTCTGCATGACTTTCTTTTTTTTTTTATTTAATTTTATCTTTTTTTGTTTTATAATAAAGATAAAAAGTTTTAATAAAGGAAGGTATGTAATATGAGAATTGCCGTAGATGGAATGGGTGGAGATAATGCTCCGATTGATATTGTAGCTGGCTGTATAGAAGCAATAAAGGAAAATGATATTGAAATATTTATTACAGGACCTGAGGAACTTATAAATACTGAGTTAAATAAATATGAATATGACAAAGATAAGATAAAAGTAGTTCATGCCAGTGAAGTTATTGGGAATAATGAGCACCCAGTAATGGCTATTAGAAGAAAAAAAGACTCTAGTATACATAAAGCATTAACCATGGTAAAGAATAAAGAAGTTGATGGGGTTATATCAGCTGGAAGTACTGGAGCGTTCCTTGCCGGAGCTACTTTAATTGTTGGTAGGATAGATAATGTTAAAAGACCTGCTCTAGCGCCTGTTATGCCGGGTAAGAAAGGCCCATTTATGATTATTGATGTTGGAGCTAATGCGGACTGTAAGCCTTTAAATTTGGTTCAATTTGCTCAAATGGGTGAGATTTATTTTAAAAATGTTTTAAATATAGAAAAGCCTACGGTAGGATTAGTTAATATAGGCGCGGAAGAAGAAAAAGGAAATGAACTTACTAAAGCTACATATCCTTTGCTTAAAGAATCAGGTGTTAATTTTGTGGGTAATGTAGAACCTAGAGAAATACCAAAGGGTGAGGTAAATGTTTTAGTATGTGATGGATTTACAGGAAATACTATATTAAAATTATATGAAGGGGTAGCTTCTAATATTTTTGGTATTTTAAAAGAAGAAATGTTAAAAACAACAAGAACAAAAATAGGAGCATTAATTTTAAAGCCAGTTTTTAAGAAAATCAAAAAAGATTTTGATTATAAAGAATATGGTGGAGCTGCTTTTTTAGGTGTTGATGGTATATGCATTAAAGCTCATGGTAGCTCAGATTCAAGAGCTTTTAAGAATGCTATTAAGCAAGCCTTAAATGCTTATAATCATGATGTTATTAATAAAATAAAAAGTAGTTTAGAAAATAATATTTAAATATTATGAAAAAGATTATTGACTTAGGCTCAGGAATATAATAGTATCATAGTGTAGTATTTTGATTAATGGAGGTGATTTTATGGTATTAGAGAAAGTTATTGAAATGATAGCTGAGCAACTTGGTGTTGGTGCTAATTCAATAAAAGAAGGAACATCTTTAATAGAAGATTTAGGAGCAGATTCTTTAGATGTAGTTGAACTTATAATGGCTTGTGAAGATGAGTTTGGAGTAGAAATACCTGATGAAGATGCAGAAAAAATGGTTACCGTTAAGGATGTTGTAGAATATATAACAAATCATTCAGAAGAATAATCAAAGTCCCGTAAAACGGGACTTTGATTTTATCAATTATAACTATGAAAGGCTGAGTTTATGGATGCAACTAGAGTAAATGAATTAAGAACATTAGAGAAAAAGTTAAATTTAAATTTTCAAAATATAGAATTGTTAGATAAGGCACTAACTCATAGTTCATTTACTAATGAGCAAAAGGGTGTAGAATGTAACGAAAGACTAGAATTTCTAGGAGATTCTGTATTGCAATTATGTATTTCAGAATATTTGTTTAGTAAATATGTAAATGAATCGGAAGGCTTTTTAACAAAAAAAAGAGCTCTTATAGTTTGTGGAGATTCGTTATTTCAGGTGTCTCAAAATTGGGATATTGGTCCTTTTATAAAAATGAGTAAAGGGGAAGAGATGACAGGAGGACGAACTAGAATTTCAATTTTAGCAGATTGTGTGGAGGCTTTAATAGCTGCAATCTATTTAGATAAGGATTATGAAAATGCTAAGAAATTTATAATTGATAATTTTAAAGTGATTATTGAATTAGTTCAAAGTGGTGGATATATTTCAGATTACAAAACGAAACTACAAGAAACCATTCAAAAGACTAAAGATTACTCTATTTGCTATAACTTAGTTAAATTTGATGGTCCACCACATAGAAGAATCTTTTATACTGAAGTTTTAGTTGATTCACTTGTTTATGGAAATGGCAATGGGTATTCAAAAAAAGAAGCTGAACAAAATGCGGCAAAAGAAGCGCTGAAAAATTGGGAGGCACATAATGCATAAAAATCATTACATAATACCAATCTTCGTATCTCACGAAGGTTGTCCACATCAGTGTGTCTTTTGCAACCAAGACTCCATTACAGGGAGTGTGTCTCCGGAAACTAAGGCTTCTGTTGAAAAAACTATAAGTGATTATTTGAAAACAATTAACAGAGAAAATTCTATTGTTGAAGTGTCTTTTTATGGGGGTACATTTACAGGTATTCCTTTAGAAAAACAAAGGGAATTGCTTAGTGTTGCTTTTGAATATAAAGCTAAAAAGTTGATTGATAAAATTCATCTTTCTACCAGACCGGATTACATTGATAAAAGTATACTTAATCACCTTAAAGATTATTCTGTAGATATTATTGAGCTAGGAGTTCAATCCATGGATAATGAAGTTCTTGTAAAATCTGGTCGAGGGCATAGTGAAGAAGATGTTGTAAAAGCGGTGAAGTTAATAAAAGAATTTGATTTTACTTTAGGCATACAAATTATGATTGGTTTGCCAGGAGATACTTTTCAAAAGGATATTGAAACAATAAAAAAAGTGATAGCTCTACAACCTAATCTATGTAGACTATATCCAGCATTGACAATTAAAAATACTTATATGGAGAAAATGCTTGATATGAAAGAGTATTTACCTTATGAGTTAGAAGAAACTGTAGATGTTGTGAAAACTATGTATTCAATGCTTTTAGCTAATGATATAAACGTAATAAGGATAGGGCTACAACCTACAGAAGAAATAAATGAAGGTGCAGATATAATAGCAGGCCCTTTTCATCCAGCAATGAGAGAATTAGTTGAAAGTAAAATTTTTAATGAATTTATATTAAAAACTTTAAATGAAATACCTTTTAATCAAGTGGTTGTTAAAGTTAATAATAAGGATATTTCTAAAGTATATGCTAATAAGAAAAAATATTTTAATGAAATGATATCAAAGATTAAAGATAAAAAAATTATGGTAAAGCAAGATAGTTTAGTAGACCGAATGGCGCTTGTTTTTGAATATGGTGAAGATTGTAGAAATGTATCGATAATTAAAAATATTAAAAATTGGTATAAAGAAGGATATTTTCAAAATTAGTAGAATATATCATCTATAAGGAATTTCTTGTTAATGTAGAAATTATAGGAGGTAGTTAAAGTGGAAATATTGAAAGTATCGGCAAAATCTCAACCAAAATCTGTAGCAGGAGCTTTAGCAGCGGTATTAAGAGAAAATGGTAGCGTGGAAATTCAAGCAGTAGGGGCAGGAGCGGTAAATCAAGCGGTAAAGGCATTAGCTATAAGTAGAGGTTTTGTTGCTCCGAATGGTATAGATTTAGTAGCTGTACCAGCTTTTTCACAGATAAGTATAAATGGTGAAGAAAGAACAGCAATAAAATTTATTATTGAGCCTAGATAGAAATAAAAGCCGTGCTTAGCACGGCTTTTATTGATATTTTTTTAATTTTAATATAAACTTAGATGGTAATTTAAAAAAGGAGTGATTTAAGTGAAAAAGAAAACAAGAAAAAATGTTGTTCAAGTAACATTAGTTTTTATAATTTTTATTTTTATTTTATCTTTTGTAAGTTTTTTAAAAATGTAATTAGGAGTGTGAAATATGTTTTTGAAGTCACTTGAAGTAAGAGGCTTTAAATCTTTTGCTGACAAGACAAATTTAGAATTCAAATCAGGAATAACTGCTGTGGTAGGTCCAAATGGATCAGGCAAAAGCAATATATCAGATTCGGTAAAATGGGTTTTAGGTGAACAAAGTGTGAAAAATCTACGTGGCGGTAAAATGGAAGATGTAATTTTTGCAGGAACACAGTATAGAAAGCCTGTTGGGTTAGCTCAAGTTTCCTTAGTTTTAGATAATAATGATCAATCACTTCCTCTTGATTATAATGAGGTAAGAATATCTAGAAGATTATACAGATCTGGAGAAAGTGAATATTATATAAATAACACTAAATGTCGACTTAAGGATATACATGAATTATTTATGGATACTGGCGTGGGTAGAGAAGGTTACTCTATCATTGGACAAGGGAAGATAGAAGCTATTTTAAGTGGAAGGCCAGAAGAAAGAAGAAGTATATTAGAAGATGCGGCAGGTATAGTTAAATATAAAACAAGAAAAAATGATGCAGAAAAAAAGCTAGAATCAACAATGCAGAATCTACAAAGAGTGGAAGATATTTTTTCAACCTATGAAGAAAGAATTGAGCCTCTTAGAAAAGAAAGCTTAAAAGCAAGTCAATTTATTGAATTATCACAAAAATTAAAAGTAAAAGAAATAAATATATTGATACACGACTTAAGCAATATTCAAAATGATATGATCTTATGTAAAGAAGAATTATGGAAAATAGAAATATCAATGAAAAACTTGATAAATGAAAATTCCACAATTAAAAACAAGATTGAACAAAATAATATAAAGCTAGAAGACATAGAAAAAGAAAATAATTTTGAAAAAGAACAATATTTTAAGAACAAAGAAAAAACTCAAGATTTGATTCATGAAAATAGTTTAAGTGAAGAAAAAATAAAGAATAATTTAGAAAATATTGAAAAATACCGAAGTGATGTTATAAGTATTTCGGAAAAAATAAGTTTCTTGGTTGATGAAGAATCAAGAATTCAATCTTTTTTGCAAGAAACGGGAAAAAATAAAAAAATAATTGATGATGGAGTTATTCTTCTTAGTGAAGAAATTCTTTTTTTTCAAAATCAAATATCTGAAAATGAAGAAGAAGTTAAAAATAAGAAAGATTTAATCATAGAAAAGCTTAGTGATGTTTCTTTATATAAAAATAATATTAATTTAATTGAAAATAATATTTCCAATTATAAAGCGAAATTAGAAGATATGCAATTATCCTATGATACATATAAGAATACAGTGAAAATAAATTCTCAAACTATAACTATGTTAGAAAATGAAGTATTAAAATTAAATAAAGATATTCAATTTTTAGAAGAAAAAATAATTGAAGATAAAAAGATAATTTTTTCTGAAAAAAAATTATTGGAAGAAACTCAAAAGGATTTAAAATTAAGAACCTCAGAGTTTAATAGATTAGAAGCTCATCATAGAATGCTGATAGATTTAGAAAATAATCATGAAGGATATACAAAGTCTACAAAAGATTTAATGAATGCAATCGATAAGAATAAAATTCCTTCTGCTTTTGGTAAGTGCAGAATATTGGGAGAAATTATTGATGTAGATGAAAAATATGAGTCTGCTATAGAAATTGCATTAGGAAGTGCTATTTCAAATATAATTACTGATGATGATTCTATGGCTAAAAATTTAATTGAATATCTAAAAAAGGAAAATATAGGAAGAGCAACATTTTTACCACTAAATACAATTAAGCCTAATAAGATTTTCGTGAATGAGAACACGAAAAATGCTAAAGGATATATAGGGGTTGCATCTGATATTATAGATTATAATCCTAGTTATAAAAAAGCTATTGATTACGCCTTGGGAAGAATATTAATTGCAGATAATTTAGAGAACGCTTCTTCTATTGCAAAATTAAACAATTTTTCTTTTAGAATCGTAACACTACAAGGAGATGTGATTAATTCAGGTGGGTCTTTTACCGGAGGAAGTATTTATAAAAAATCATTTAATGTAATATCTCGAAAAAGAAAGATTGATGAAACTGAATCACAAAAAATAAAGCAAAATGAAGATATTGAAGCTCTTAATATTAAAATTGAAAAAATTCAAAATAAAATTAAAGCTTTTGATGATGAATGTTTAGATTTAAGAGATAAAATTCACTATAAGAATATAGATATAACCAAAATCAATGGTAAAATTATTGCGGTAGATAAAGAAAATGAAAAGCTAACCAAGGATCTACAAATATCTAAAAAAGAAATGGAAGCTATAAATATCAATATATTTAAAACATATGATGATGCTAATATTTATAAATTAAAAGTTGAAGAATTATCAACTATAGTGGAAAAAGATAAAGAATTGGTGGAAGAAATAGAAAAAACATTGATAATAGATAATATTAGCTTAAATACAAAAAAGGAAGAACAAACTTCATTAAAAATTAAACAAGCGCATAATGAAGAAGTAATTTCAAATAAAAAAAATGAATTATCTAGAATAAAATTGGATTTAAATGAATTTAAGAAAAATCATAAAAAAATAGAAAACGAAATAGAAAGTTCATTGAATAATAAAAAGTTATTTGAAAAAAATATAGAAGATAATATTATAAAAATTGCTGTTTTAGAGAAAAAATTAATAACTTTTAAGGATAAAATGGAAGAAAAAGAAGTAGAAAAATTAAAATTAAAAGAAATTATTAATAGTCTTTTGAGTTCTAAAGAACAACATCAAGATATTCTCTCAAAACAAAGTAAGGAAGAACAAAAGATAACTATTGAAATTGCGAAACTTGAAACTGAATTAGAACAAAAATATTCAAGGTTAAATGAGGAATACAATTTAACTTATGCTGAGGCTTTAGAGATGAAAGTTGATCAAATGGATATAATGGAATTTAAAAAAGATGTTAAAGAGTACAAAAGTGAAATAAAAGCCTTGGGGGTAGTCAATGTAGGGGCAGTAGAGGAATATAAAGAGCTTTCTGAAAAGTACATTTTTTTAAAACAACAAAAGGAAGATTTATTAAATGCAAAAGATGAAATACAATCATTGATTAAAGATATGACTGAAAAAATGAAAAGTATGTTCAAAGAGAATTTTCAAAAAATGAGAGAAAATTTTAATGAAACATTTATTGAACTTTTCAAGGGAGGTCACGCAGACCTTATTCTAGGTGAGGGAGATGAGCTATCTGCCAATATTGATATAAATGTTCAACCACCTGGTAAAAAACTTCAAAACATAAATTTGATGTCTGGTGGAGAAAAAGGATTGTCAGCAATTGCTTTATTATTTGCAATTCAAAAAATGAGACCTTCTCCTTTCTGTATATTAGATGAGATAGAAGCAGCATTAGATGATGCTAATGTTAAAAGATTTTCGGAATTTTTACAAAAGTTTTCAGAAAAAACTCAATTTATAATTATTACCCATAGAAAAGGAACCATGGAATGTAGTGATGCTTTATATGGTGTAACTATGGAAGAAAAAGGGGTATCTAAAATTGTTTCAGTAGACCTAAGTAAATACGAATAAAAAGGAGAAAAAATATGTTTGGTAATTTATTTGACAAATTGAAAACTGGATTAACTAAAACAAAAGAAAATTTCACTAATAAGGTTACAGATGCACTGACTACAGCTATCAAAATTGATGAGGATTTATATGAGGAATTAGAGGAAATTTTGATAACAGCAGATATTGGTGTGGAAACTTCAATTGATATTATTGAAAAATTAAGAGAAAAAGTAAAAGAAAAGAAAATAAAAGATCCCTTACAAGTAAATGATTGTTTAAAAGAAGTTATTATAGAGATATTAGGAGAAGATGATAATTCTATCGAACCAGAGCAAACACCAGAATTATTATTTATTATTGGAGTTAACGGAGCTGGAAAAACCACATCCATAGGAAAAATATCTGCAAAACTAAAGAGTAAGGATTATAAGGTTCTTTTAGCAGCAGCAGACACCTTTAGAGCAGCTGCTATTGATCAGTTACAAGTTTGGGCGGATAGGTCAAAGGTAGAACTGATTAAGCATTCTGAAGGTTCGGATCCAGGAGCCGTAGTTTTTGATGCCATACAAGCGGCTAAAGCAAGAAAATCAGATGTGCTTATTTGCGATACAGCGGGACGTCTTCATAATAAGAAAAATCTAATGAATGAACTTGGTAAAATAAATCGAATTATTGATAGAGAATTTGCAGAAGCTAAAAAGAAAACTTATTTGGTTTTAGATGGAACAACTGGGCAAAATGCTCTTATTCAAGCAAAAGAATTCAAAGAAGTTTGTCCAATAGATGGAATAATATTAACGAAATTAGATGGTACTGCAAAAGGCGGAGTTGTAATAGCTATAAAACATTTGTTAAATATACCAGTTAAAATGATAGGTGTAGGAGAAGGCATAGATGATTTGCAAGCATTTAATTCCAAAGAATTTGTAGAAGCATTGTTTTAAATGAATGAGTAAAATAAAAAAAATAAAGGTGTTAAGTAAAAGTACTTGACAGACCTTTTAGTTTTTGATATTATCTTTTATGGGAAGGGTGATTTTATGAATGACAGATTTACCATTTCGCTTTTATTAGATTATTATGGTCCATTATTAACTGATAAGCAGAATGATATCATGGATTTATACATAAATAATGATTTATCCCTTAAAGAAATCTCTGAAATAACTAAAACTAGTCGTCAAGCTATTTACGATATTATCAAGAGATGTGACAAACAACTTGGAATATACGAAGAAAAATTAGCTTATATGGAAAAAGATCAAAAAAGAGATAGTGACATAAAAGTTTTGATAAGTAAAATAGATACTATAAAAGAGTCTGTTAAGGATGATGATATTTATAACTCTCTTAAGGAATTAAATGAGTATATCGTCAGAACTTTTTAGGAGGTAGCATATGGCATTTGAAGGATTATCTTCTAAACTTCAAGATACCTTTAAGAAGTTAAGAGGAAAAGGAAAACTTTCCGAAAAAGATATAAAATCTGCTATGCGTGAAGTAAAACTTGCTTTATTAGAAGCGGATGTTAATTATAAAATAGTAAAGAATTTCATTAGTACTGTAAGTGAAAAAAGCATGGGTGAAGAAGTTATGAGAAGTTTGACTCCGGCTCAGCATGTTATTAAAATAGTTAATGAAGAGCTTACAGAATTGATGGGTAGCACAGAAAGTAGGATAGAGTTTAATTCTACAGGCATAACAGTTATTATGCTGGCGGGACTGCAAGGTGCAGGTAAAACAACTATGGCTGGAAAGCTAGCAGTTGCTATTAAAAAACAAAATAAAAGACCGCTTTTGGTTGCTTGTGATATTTACAGGCCAGCAGCCATAAAACAATTAGAGATTCTTGGTAAACAAGTAGAAGTGCCAGTATTCTCTATGGGGGATAAAGAAAATCCTGTTAATATTGCAAAAAAATCTATGGAATATGCTAAAGAAAATGGATTAAATGTAGTTATAGTGGATACAGCTGGTAGATTGCACATTGATGAAAAATTAATGGATGAGCTTAAAGATGTAAAAGCAGAGGTTAATCCTAATGAAATTCTTTTAGTAGTTGATTCAATGACAGGTCAAGATGCAGTTAATGTAGCTGAAACTTTCAATGAATCTTTAGAAATATCAGGGGTTATCTTAACTAAGTTAGATGGAGATACTAGAGGTGGTGCTGCTTTATCTATTAAAGCAGTTACTGGAAAGCCTATTAAATATATTGGTGTAGGTGAAAAACTTAATGATTTAGAAGTTTTCTATCCAGAAAGAATGTCCTCAAGAATTCTAGGAATGGGTGATGTGTTGACTCTTATTGAGAAAGCACAAGAATCTATAGATGAAGAAAAAGCTAAAAATTTAAGCGATAAAATGATGAAAGCTGAATTTGACTTAGAAGATTTTTTAGAGTCAATGGCCCAAATGAAGAAATTAGGACCAATGTCTAAACTTATAGAGATGGTTCCAGGGGTAAATACAAAACAGCTTGAAGGTGTAGATTTAGGCCAAAGTGAAAAAGAAATGAAAAAAATGGAAGCTATAATTCAATCCATGACTTCGGCTGAAAGAAGAAACCCTAATATTGTAAGTAATTCTGCCTCAAGAAAAAGAAGAATTGCTATTGGGTCAGGAACAAAAGTGCAAAATGTTAATAAACTTTTAAAAGACTACCAAATGATGAAAAAAATGATGAAACAGTTTAAAGGTGGTAGCAAAAAAGGTTTGGGTAAAGGTATGTTTGGAAAACTTCCATTCATGTAGATACAACTTAAATTTTAAGGGAGGTGAAATATAAAATGGCAGTTAAAATCAGATTAAAAAGAATGGGCGCTAAGAAAGCACCTTTTTACAGAGTAGTAGTTGCTGATGCTAGATCTCCAAGAGATGGTAGATTCATCGAGGAAATTGGGTATTATAATCCAGTATCAACCCCAAAAGAGGTTAAAATAGATGAAGAAAAAGTTCAAAAATGGATTAAGAATGGCGCACAACCAACTGATGTTGTTAAAAAGTTATTCAAAGTTGCTGGTATCGAAGAGAAAGCAGCTAAGTAGTTTTGCGGGGGTGTTGTAAATGAAAGAATTACTTGAAATTATTGCACGATCTTTAGTGGATAACCCTGAAATGGTATCTGTTAACCAAATAAATGGTGAGCAGTCCATAGTTTTAGAATTAAAAGTTTCTCCAGATGATATGGGGAAGGTTATAGGTAAGCAAGGTAGAATTGCGAAAGCTATAAGAACAGTAGTTAGAGCAGCTGCAATAAAAGAAAATAAAAGAGTTGTGGTTGAAATAATTTAGCTACATATGTTAAAGAGTTAGGGATTCCTAACTCTTTTAATGCATTATAATATAAAATAGAGGAAAAGGAGATTAAGCCATGGAAGAATTATTAGCTGTAGGTAAAATTGTAAATACACATGGTTTGAAAGGCGAAGTAAAGGTAATATCTTTAAGCGATGATGAAGAAAGATTTAAAAAACTAAAAGATGTTTATATTGATGGGAAAAAAGAAAAAATTATTGGATGTAAATTACAACCAGGTAGAGTTGTTCTTAAAATAGAAGGTGTTGAAACTATTGAAGATGCTCAAAAATTGAAAACTAAACTTATTGAAGTTTCTAGAGAAAATGCAATTAAATTACCTAAGGGCACACATTTTGTTGTAGACTTAATTGGTTGTACGGTTTACGATGAAGACAAAAATGATTTAGGAAAAATATTTGACGTTCTTTTTACAGGATCAAATGATGTTTACTGGGTAAAAGGAAAAGAAGAACTACTTATCCCAGTTTTAAAAGAAATTGTATTGGATATAAATATAGAAACCAAATCAATAGTAATTAAAAATGTGGAGAAGTGGCAATGAAGATAGATATATTAACTTTATTTCCTGAAATGTTTCAAATATTTAATCAAAGTATAATTAAAAGAGCTCAGGAAAATAATTTAATAAGTATTAAAGCCCATGATATAAGAGAATATTCTACTAATAAACATAAGAAAGTAGATGATTACCCTTATGGTGGCGGGGCAGGCATGGTTATGACTCCACAGCCTATTATAGAGGCTATAAGAAATGTAAAGAAAAATAATAAAGGAATGGTGATTTTTCTAGGCCCTAGAGGAGAAACTTTTAATTCTGAAATGTCTAAAAAATTATCAGATGAAAAAGAATTGATTTTTGTATGTGGTCATTATGAGGGTATAGATGAAAGAATTTATAAACATATAGATATGGAAATTTCACTAGGAGATTTTATTTTGACTGGTGGAGAAATGGCATGTATACCTGTTGTGGATAGTATATGTAGATTTGTTCCAGGAGTACTAAAAACTTCAGAATCCTACGAAGACGAGTCTTTTTATGAGGGATTATTAGAATTTCCGCAATATACAAGGCCGGAAATTTTCGAAAATGAAAGAGTACCAGAAATTCTTCTTTCTGGTCATCATGAAAATATAAAAAATTGGCGACGTAGAAAATCTTTGGAACTAACAAAAAATAAAAGACCTGACTTGTTTTCTAAAGTTAAACTTTCAAAAAAAGATAAAAAATTACTTGGAAATTAAGAGAAAACAACAAATAATATCTTGAACAAGGTGTATCTGTGTGATATAATATGCTTTGTGCTAGTACCAACGGTCCGCTGTCTTCCTTTTGAAGAGAATGAACGTTAATAAAAAAAAGGAGGAATGCACAATGTTAGATATAATAAAAGAAATAGAAAGTTTACACATTAAGAAAGAATTACCTCAATTTAACGTAGGAGACACTGTTAAAGTTGATGTTAGAATCACTGAAGGAGCTAAAACAAGAATTCAAGTATTTGAAGGAACTGTTATCAAAAAGCAAAACGGTGGAGCTAGAGAAACATTTACTGTAAGAAGAGTAGCTTATGGTACAGGTGTTGAAAGAACTTTCCCAATCAACTCACCATTAGTTGAAGGTGTTAAAGTTGTTAGAAAAGGTAAAGTTAGAAGAGCTAAGTTATTCTACTTAAGAGATAGAGTAGGAAAATCAGCGAAAGTTAAAGAACTTAGATAAAAAGAGGGACTGTTTAGTCCTTTTTTTTGTTCTTGTGTTCTTTTTATAAAAGAATAGGGAGTGTTGAACATGGCAATAAATTGGTACCCGGGCCATATGGCCAAAACCAGAAGAGAAATTACAGAATGTATAGATATGGTAGATGCTGTAATTGAGATAAGAGATGCGAGAATTGCTAGCTCAAGTGCAAATCCAATTATAGATCAATTATGTGAAGGTAAACCAAGATTGATTTTATTAAATAAAGCAGATTTAAGTGAAGAAAGAGTCACAAATATGTGGATTCAGAGTTTATCAAATGAATTTACTAAAGTTACTGTGGGAAATAGTTTGACGGGAAAAGGACTTAATAATATAAAACCACTATTAAATGAACTTTTAAAAGAAAAACTAGATGCATACAGAAAAAAAGGATTAGTTAAATATACTATAAGAGTTATGGTTGTAGGTATACCTAATGTGGGTAAATCTTCTTTTATAAATAGAGTTGGAAATAATACTAGAGCGAAGGTTGGAGATAAGCCTGGTGTTACAAAAACCAAACAATGGATTAAAACTAAGCTAGATATAGATTTAATGGATACTCCTGGAGTACTTTGGCCTAAGTTTGAAGATGAAAGTGTTGGATTAAATCTTGCTTTTACAGGAGCAATAAAAGATGAAATAATGGATATTGAAACATTAGCATTAAAATTAATAGAAGTTTTACAAACTTATTATCCGGAAAGATTAAAAGAAAGATATAAACTAGATGAATTAAGTGAAGATCCTTTAGTAAACATGGAAAATATGGCTTTAAAAAGAGGAGCTATATTGCCTGGGAAAAATATTGATTATACAAGGATAGCGGTAATGGTACTTGACGAATTTAGAGGTGGGAAGCTAGGAAAAATATCTTTAGAAAGGCCGTGATATTAATGAATTACGATTTTTCTGAATTAAAAGTAAATGATATAAAAAATATAGTTAATAATGAAGTGAAAAAGCAAAAGGATCACACTTCTTTGATAGATGCATTGATAAAAGATGAGAGAAAATCAGTTAATAAATTAGGGCAGAAGATGGTTAATGATTTAGAAAAAATCAGATTAGAAATTGTAAGAGTGAGAAACTTATATAATTTCGATGTTTCTTTTGGCAATGATATATTAATAGCAGGGGTAGATGAAGTTGGTAGAGGACCCTTAGCAGGTCCTATCGTTGCAGCAGCAGTTGTTCTCAAATTAAACATTAATGATGATAAAGATTTAATATTGCAGATAAATGATTCAAAGAAAATAAATGAAAAATTAAGAGAAGAATTAGCTGAAATAATAAAAGAAAAAGCAATAGACTATAATATTGTAGAGCTAGATAATAGAATTATTGATTCTAAAGGGATAGCATTTTGTAACAATGAAGTTTTGAAAAAATCTGTTGAAGGTTTAAAAACTCAACCTTCTTTAGTTTTATCAGATGGATATGCTATTAAAAATTGTGCTATAAAAAATCATTATGTAATAAAAGGGGATTCTAAAAGCGCCAGTATTGCTTGTGCATCTATAATTGCAAAAGTTTATAGAGACAAAATAATGAAAAAAATGAGCGGAAAATACAATCAATACTCTTTTGAGCAAAATGTTGGTTATGGAACAAAAGACCACATGAATGCGATTTTAGAATTTGGACCTACTGAAATCCATAGATTAAGTTTTTTGAAGAAATTATTATATAATAACTCAATCTAGAGGGCGGTTTTTATACCGCCCTAGAAAGCATTTTGAATTATATTAATCATTAATTCATTATTTTTTTCAAAGTAAACCTCTGCCACATCAAATCTAAAATCAGTATTTTTTATTTTGTACTTTGAAATATACCAAAGTGCAATTTTTTTTATTTTTCTAACCTTTTTTCCTGTAATTGATTCGCATGGATAACCAAAGCTTAAATTATATCTAGATTTAACCTCTACAAAACATAGAATATTATCTTTTTTAGCAATAATATCTATCTCTCCAATTGAACAAGTAAAATTTCTTTCAAGTATATAGTATCCTTTCTCTTTTAAATGTGTTGCAACTAAATCTTCGCCTAATTTCCCTATTTCGTAATTGAATTTTTTGATAGTAATCACCTCTAAATATTTGTTTATAATATATAAATCTTAACTTATTGAATAATTTATATTCAAATCAGGTTTAGATTTTTTTTTATTGTCAAAACTCATTGAGGAGGTGAGTTTATGGCAATTAAAATAAATACTGCCACTTTTAATGGCATGGATGGTGTAAAAATTTCTGTAGAAGTGGATATATCGCAGGGGTTACCTTCGTTTAGTATTGTTGGGCTAGCAGATACTTCTATTAAAGAATCAAAAGATAGAGTGAGAGCAGCAATAATAAATTCTGGATTTGAGTTTCCTATAAAAAAAATAACAGTTAATTTAGCACCGGCAGATGTAAGGAAAATAGGATCGTCTTTTGATTTGCCCATTGCGGTTGGAATTCTACTTGCTACAGGACAAATAAATGAAGAAGGTATAGATAATTATTTGTTTGCAGGGGAGTTATCCTTGCTAGGAGAACTAAAGAAAGTTAGTGGTATTCTTACTATAGTTATGGGGGGATTTGATAATGGAATAAAAAATTTTGTGATTCCTTATGAAAATAAAGCAGAAGCATCTATTGTTAGCAACGCAAATACATATCCTTTGAAAAATTTAATTGAAGTGATTGGATTTTTAAAGTATAAAGATTTATTGCCTTATAGCAAAGAAAAAATACAATTAAAGGAAGAGGTTTATCTGGATTTCAAGGATGTAGTTGGTCAGGAAAGCACTAAACGAGCCATAGAGGTAGCTGCTGCTGGGAATCATAATATTTTTTTGTATGGATCGCCTGGGTGTGGAAAAACCTTGTTAGCATCGAGAATTCCATCGATTTTGCCCCCGTTAACATATGAGGAAGCTTTGGAAGTTACTAAGATTTATAGCATTTCAAGAGAGTATAAAATGCTAGAGGGGCTTATTTATAAAAGGCCCTTTAGAAAACCACATCATTCTTGTACGAAAATTTCATTAATAGGTGGAGGTATAAAGTTACATCCAGGAGAAATATCTTTAGCTCATCATGGCGTACTTTATTTAGATGAGATGCTTGAGTTCAACAAAAATAATCTGGAAGTGCTGCGTCAACCATTGGAAGATAGAAAGATAATTTTATCAAGAAGTTCAGGAACCGTAGAATATCCAGCTAGTATAATGTTGGTTGGTTCAAGTAATCCATGTAAGTGTGGATATTATGGTCATGAAGTTAAAACTTGTACTTGTACTGAATATGAAAGAAGACAATATCAAGGGAAACTATCAGGACCTTTGCTAGATAGAATAGATTTATTTTCAGCTGTACCCTCTGTGCCATTTGACAAATTAAAGGGTACAGAGGGAGAACAGTCTAAAATCATAAAAGAAAGAGTTATAAAAGCAAGAGAAATTCAGAATGAAAGATTTAAAAACGAAGATATATTTTCTAATGGTGAAATGAATGAAAATCATGTAAGAAAATATTGTAAACTTGAAAAGGAAGCGGAAAAAACATTAATAAAACTCTATGAAATACATAATTTAAGTATGAGAGCATATAGCCGAGTATTAAAAGTTGCACTAACTTTAGCAGATTTATCAAATAATGAAAAAATCAAAAAAGAACATGTTATAGAAGCGGTTCAATATAGAAAATTTATAAATAATAAAGTGATATAGGTGATGAGATGAATGATTATCAATTATGGTTTGCTATGGCAAAGCTTTCTTATAAAATTAAAAATAAATTGATAGACTTGTATGGAAATGCTGAGAATATATGGTATGCATTTATAAATGAATCTATAGAAGTAAATAAAGCTGAAATTCTTTATGAAAAATTTAGAACAGCTTGGAACGTAAAAAAAATTGATGAAATAAAAAGAGTAATGTACAAAGATAATATTGAGGCAATAGTTATTAATGATGAATTGTATCCTGAAAAATTAAGAATATATGATGAAGCTCCATACATGCTATTTTATAAGGGAGATATTGACTGCTTATTTGAAAATACAGTATCCATTGTTGGCTCAAGGAAAGCGACTTATTATGGTGAAAATATTACTAAAATATTATGTGACTCTTTTGCAGATAATAATATTACAGTGGTTAGTGGAATGGCTAAGGGTATCGATACTTATGCACATGAAAAAATATTAGCAGTAAAAGGAAAGACCTGTGCTGTTCTAGGATCAGGGGTAAATGTTGTATATCCAAAAGAAAATTATGGATTATATGAGGAAATAACTCAGAAAGGATGTGTGATTTCACAATTTTTACCTGGAGAACCTCCTTATGCTTATAATTTTCCAGTCAGAAATAAAATTATAAGCGCTTTAAGTTCATTAATTATTGTTGTAGAAGCGTCAGATAGAAGTGGGTCTCTTATTACAGCAGGAGCAGCTTTAGAACAAGGAAAAGATGTTATGGCAGTACCAGGAGATATATTTTCAAAGCAAAGTGTTGGGTGTAATAAATTAATAAAGGATGGGGCTTATGTTTTAACTTCTTTGGAGGATGTATATGAAGTTTTAAAAATGAATACATTTGTTAAGAAAACACCTTTAAATAAACAAAATAATGTTAATGAAGCTAGTGTATATTCTTATATATTAAATAAGCCTTTGCATATAAATGATTTATTAAAAAAAGTAAATTTGAATATAACTACTTTATACGAAGTGCTATTTAATTTAGAATTAAAGAAAAAAATAATGAGAATATCTGGAGATTATTATGTAAGAGTTTATGATAAAATGTAATTTAGTAATAGTAGATTATTATAAATTACATAAAAGTTTTAATTTAGAAATTTTTCAAGAAAGAGAATAGTAAAAAATATAAAGTTTTATATTTCTCTTTCTGCTTTCAGGTATTGATATATTAGGATTTCTATTGAAAAAAATTATAGAAAAAAAATCAATAAATTATAAAATTTTTTCCGAAATTTATTTTTATTTTAATGATAATTAAATGAATATATTGATAAATTGAAAAAATTACTGTTGACATAAGTTAAATTGATACTGTATTATTCTAATTACAGTTAATATTTGCATATTATTGAGGTTAATGAACTAAATTTTGATTTAACCCTAGTAAATTGGAGGGGGATAAAATGGGACAAAAGTTAGTAATAGTCGAGTCACCAGCAAAAGCAAAAACTATAAGTAAGTATTTAGGAAAAAATTATAAAGTAAAAGCTTCCATGGGTCACGTTAGAGATCTTCCTAAAAGTCAATTAGGCGTAGATATAGATAATGACTATGAACCTAAGTATATAACTATAAGAGGAAAAGGCACATTGCTTGCTGAACTTAGAAAAGAAGCTAAGAAATCAGATAAAGTATATCTGGCAACCGACCCTGATAGAGAAGGAGAAGCTATTTCTTGGCATTTGCTTAAAGCTTTAAAAATTAATGAAGAAGATGAATGTAGAATTGTTTTTAATGAAATAACAAAAAATGCTGTAAAAGGTGCAATAAAAGAAGCTAGAAAAGTAAATCAACATGTTGTAGATGCTCAACAAGCAAGAAGAGTTTTAGATAGATTGGTTGGTTATAAAATTAGTCCTATTCTTTGGAGAAAAGTAAAGTGGGGGCTTAGCGCCGGAAGAGTACAATCTGTCACTTTGAATATGATATGTAAGCGAGAAGAAGAAATTAAAGGTTTTGTTCCTGAAGAATATTGGACTATAGAATCTTTAGTGTATAAAAATAATGAAAAAAATAGTTTTCCAATAAGATTAGCATCTAAGAACAATAAGAAGATTTCTATAACTGGAGAGCAACAGTGTAAGAATGTTGTTGATGAACTTAAAAATGGAGAATATGTTGTTAAAAAAGTCAGAAAAACTGAAAAAAGTAAAAATCCATTACCACCTTTTACTACAAGTACTTTTCAACAAGAGGCTTATAAAAAATTAAATTTCACAACAAAGAGAACCATGTCAATAGCTCAACAATTGTATGAAGGGGTAGATGTTAAAGGGCATGGTACTGTAGGTTTGATAAGTTACATGAGAACAGATTCAGTTAGGATATCTACTGAAGCACAATTAAGTGCAAAGGAATTTATATCAAATAATTTTGGGGATGAGTATATACCTGAAAGTCCTAGGAATTTTAAAGGTAAGAAAAATATACAAGATGCACATGAAGCTATAAGACCAACATATATAGAACTTTCTCCAGAACTTATAAAAGAAAGTTTAAAACCAGAGCAATTTAAAATATACAATCTAATATGGAAAAGATTTATGGCCAGTCAAATGGCTTCTTGCATAATGGATACAATTTCTATAAGTATTTACAATGGAGATTATAAATTTAAGGCTAGCGGATCAACTGTAAAATTTGAAGGTTTTATGAAGGTGTATGAGTATTCAACAGACGATGAAAAAAACAATATTCAACTTCCGGATTTAAATGAAGAAGAAATATTAAAGTGTAAAGAAGTTTTAGAAAAACAACATTTTACTCAACCGCCTGCTAGATTTTCAGAAGCATCTCTTATAAAAACCCTAGAGGAAAATGGAATAGGTAGGCCTAGTACTTATGCACCTATAGTAAGCACTTTGCTAGGACGAGGATATGTTGAACGAGAAAAGAAAACACTTTTACCAACGGAACTTGGCTTAATTGTTAATGATATAGTGAGTGAGTATTTCAAGCAAATAGTTGATGTGGATTTTACTGCATCTATGGAAGATAATCTAGATAGTATTGAAGAAGGAAACACTGAATGGAAAAAAGTAGTAGATGCATTTTATTCGCCGCTAAGCGAATTAATAGATAAAGCGGAGAAAGAAATTGCTAAAATAACTATTGAAGATAAAGTAAGTGATATTCCTTGCGATAAATGTGGAAAACTTATGGTGATTAAAAAAGGTAGATTTGGTGATTTTCTTGCTTGCCCAGGTTATCCAGAGTGTAAAAATACCAAGCAAATTCAAACAGAATTAGATATACCTTGCCCTAAGTGTGGAGGTAAAATAGTTCAAAGAAGAAGTAAAAAAGGTAGAACATTTTATGGATGCAATAATTATCCAGAATGTGATTTCGTTAGTTGGGATGAACCTACAGATAAGAAATGTCCTGTTTGTGAATCGCTTATGGTGGTTAAAAATAATAAAAAACTTGGAGAATTTTATCAATGTCCTAACAAGGAATGTAAGCATATAGAAGAAAAAGCAAAAGATGAGAGTAACGAATAAGTATGGATGTATTCTAAAATAATGTTATATAACTTATTTCGCTATTTTTTTATTATTTTGTTGAATAAAAAAAACTCATATGATATGATGGTATAGAATAAAATAAATTTTTGAAATATTCTCAATTTATCATCAATTCACAATAATAACTATTCAAAAGAATATAATGCGAAAAGGAGTGATAACATGGCTTCGGAATTATTAAAAAAAATGCGCTTGCTTAATAAGATATTGCAAAAAAAAGGAGCAGAACCTGTAATTTTTGAGGATATCTGCAATACTTTAAGCCATGTATTGGAATGCAATGTTTATATAATTAGTAGAAAAGCAAAGATACTTGGTTATACATTTAATAATGGTGTGGAATGTGAGAGTGTTAAACAAACTGTTTTAGTAGATAAAAAATTTCCAGAATATCTCAATAACAAGTTGTTATCAATCAATGACACTTTATTTAATGTAGAGAATTATGGAAAGTCTTCATTTGATGAAACGCAACCAGCAGAAATAGAAGGTAAATTATCCACTATTATTCCGATTATAGGAAATAGAGACAGGTTAGGCACTTTGTATTTAACACGTTTTGAAACTAAGTTTGATGATAATGATTTGGTTTTAGCTGAATATAGTGCAACTATTGTAGGTCTTGAAATTTTAAGATCTCAAAATGATTTGTTAGAAGAAGAGGCTAGAAAAAAAGCTGTAGTTCAATTAGCTTTAGGAACTTTATCTTATTCGGAATTAGAAGCCGTTGAACATGTATTTAATGAATTAAATGGGTCAGAAGGGTTGTTAGTTGCTTCTAAAATTGCAGATAAAGTTGGTATAACTAGATCCGTAATAGTAAATGCATTGAGAAAGTTCGAAAGTGCTGGTGTAATTGAATCCAGATCTTTAGGTATGAAAGGAACTCATATCAAAATATTAAATGATAAATTGATTGATGAATTAAAGAAAATAAGATAAAAATAGGATTTTTTAAATCCTATTTTGTTTTTTTGCTCAGAAATAAACAAAATTTAAAAAATTTGTTGTAACACTACTTTGCTTGTGCTATAATACTTGAGGAAGTTAAAAATACACACATCATTTTTAAATAGATGGGTGCCTATCAGGTTATCTATGGTTTAAATGATGGAGGTAAAACCTAAGGAGGATTTATTATGGCAGTAATTTCAATGAAACAATTATTAGAAGCAGGTGTTCATTTTGGACATCAAACAAGAAGATGGAACCCTAAGATGGCTCCATATATTTTCACAGAAAGAAATGGTATTTACATTATTGACTTACAAAAAACAGTTAAGAAAGTAGATGCTGCTTATAACTTCGTTAAAGATGTTGTAGCTGATGGAAAAGAAGTTATATTTGTTGGTACAAAAAAACAAGCTCAAGACGCTATTAAAGAAGAAAGTATTAGAGTTGGTATGCATTTTGTAAACCACAGATGGTTAGGTGGAATGCTTACAAACTTCCAAACTATAAAAGCTAGAATTAGAAGATTAGAAGAATTAGAAAAAATGGAAGAAGATGGAACATTTGAAGTTCTTCCTAAAAAAGAAGTTATTAAATTAAGAGCTGAGAGAGAAAAATTAGAAAGAAACCTTGGTGGAATCAAAAACATGGATGCTAGAAATATCGGAGCAATGTTCGTAGTAGACCCAAGAAAAGAAAGAAATGCTATAAATGAAGCTAAGATTTTAGGAATACCAGTTGTTGCGATAGTAGATACTAATTGTGATCCAGATGATGTTGATTATGTTATTCCAGGTAATGATGATGCTATCAGAGCTGTTAAATTAATTGCTGCTAAAATCGCTGATGCTGTTTTAGAAGGAAATCAAGGTACACAATTAGCTGAATAAAATTACAATTTAGGAGGATATACTTATGGCTATAACTGCTTTAATGGTTAAAGAATTAAGAGAAATGACTGGTGCAGGAATGATGGACTGCAAGAAAGCTTTGACTTCTACTGAAGGAGATATGGAAAAAGCTGTTGAATTTTTAAGAGAAAAAGGTTTGGCTGCGGCTGCTAAAAAAGCAGGAAGAATTGCTGCTGAAGGTGTTGTTGCTACATACGTTTCAGAAGACAAGAAAACTGCTGTTGTTTTAGAGCTTAACTGTGAAACTGACTTCGTTGGATTAAATGAAGCATTTATTGAATTTGCAAATACTGCAGCTGCTTATGTTGCTAATTCAACAATAGCTACAGTTGAAGAATTATTAGAAGCAAAAATGTCTGGTGAAGAAACTGTTAAAGAAACATTAACAGCTTTAATTGCTAAATTAGGCGAACACATGAATATCAGAAGATTTGAAAGATTTACAGTTGACAATGGAGTTATTGCTGATTACGTACATGGTGGAGGAAGAATAGGCGTTTTAGTTGAATTATCTTGTGACAAAAACGATGAACTTTTATCTTCATTAGGTAAAGACATAGCAATGCAAGTTGCAGCAGTTAATCCTTTATTCTTAGATGAAACATCAGTTGATTCTGAAGTTTTAGATAAAGAAAGAGAAATCTATAGAGTTCAAGCTTTAAATGAAGGAAAACCTGAGAAAATCGTTGATAAAATGGTTGAAGGTAGAATCAAAAAATACTTAAAAGAAATTTGCTTAGTTGATCAAGTGTTTGTAAAAAATAGTGATTTCACTATAAAAACACTTTTAGAAGCTAAATCTAAAGAAATTGGTTCAGAAATCAAGATTAATAAGTACATTAGATTTGAAAAAGGCGAAGGTATCGAGAAGAAAGAAGAAAACTTTGCAGAAGAAGTTCAAAAACAATTGAAATAGTTATATAAAAAGTTAATAAGAGAACACTTAGTGTTCTCTTTTTTTAAAATAAATTTTATTGTCATCACGAATGATTTGGAGGTATAATAAGGATATGGACAAATTAAAATACAAGAGAGTTATGCTTAAACTGTCAGGTGAAGCTTTAGCAGGAGAAGGTGGCTATGGAATTGATTTTGATGTGGCAACTAAGATTGCTTACGAAATAAAGGAATTAGTAGACCTAGGAGTTGAAGTTGGAGCGGTAGTTGGCGGAGGAAATATTTGGCGCGGAAGAAATGGTAAAGAAATGGACAGAACTACGGCCGATTATATGGGAATGCTTGCTACTTGTATAAATGCACTAGCATTACAGGATTCTCTTGAAAATATAGGTGTTATGACAAGAGTCCAAACAGCTATTGAAATGAAAGAAGTAGCTGAGCCTTATATAAGAAGAAGAGCTATGAGGCATTTGGAAAAAAATAGAGTTGTAATTTTTGCAGCAGGAACAGGGAATCCTTACTTCTCAACAGATACAACAGCCGCATTAAGAGCAGCGGAAATAGAAGCAGATGCTATTCTTTTAGCTAAAAAAGTTGATGGCGTTTATGACAAAGATCCACATAAATATGCGGATGCAGTGAAATTTGAGAAGTTATCATATATAGAGGTATTAGAAAAAGGGCTACAAGTTATGGACTCAACAGCGACTTCACTATGTATGGATAACGATATTCCAATAATTGTTTTTGGATTAGATGAGCCAAATAATATTAAAAAAGTTATGTTAGGTGAAAACATAGGAACTATAGTATCAAAAATATCAAAATAATAATAATTACAGGAGGACATTATGATTAAAGAAATTATTAATCATACGGAAGAGAAGATGGGCAAATCTTTAGTTGCCTTAAAAAATGAATTAGCAACATTGAAAGCTGGAAAAGCAAATCCTACAATGCTTGATAAAATATCTATTGAGTATTATGGCGCAGAAACACCAATAGGTCAAATCGCGGGTATTTCTGTTCCGGAACCAAGGATTTTAATGATTCAACCTTGGGATAAAGCAGCTTTAAAGGATATTGAAAGAGCTATTTTAATGTCTGATTTAGGAATAAATCCATCAAATGACGGCATATCAATTAGATTAATTATACCTGAACTTACTGAAGAAACAAGAAAAGATATTGTTAAGAAAGTAAGAAAATATGGAGAAGAAACAAAGGTTGCAGTTAGAGGAATAAGAAGAGACTCTAATGAGAAAATTAAACATCTTAAAAAAGATGGAGAAATAAATGAAGATGAAGAAAAACTTGGAGAAAAAGATATACAAAAAATTACTGATAAATATGTTCAAAAAATAGATGGAGTTGTAGAAAATAAAGAAAAAGAAATTATGTCTGTTTAAAATAAATACCTGTGGTTACGCAGGTATTTAAATTTTAATTTCTAGAAAAGGTGAATAGAATGGCGTTATTTAAAATAAAAAAGAAATTAAATGAAAATACATATAAGCTTGATATGAATGCAATTCCACAACATATAGCAATTATAATGGACGGAAATGGAAGATGGGCAAAAGCCAAGGGGTTACCTAGAGTTGCAGGGCATAAAGCGGGTGCAGAAAATGTAAGAACTATAGTAAAAGAATGTAATAGATTAGGCGTGAAGGCTTTGACTTTGTACACTTTTTCAACTGAAAATTGGAAAAGACCAAAAGATGAGGTTAATGCTTTAATGAAACTGCTTGTGGATTACTTAAAAAATGAATTCAAAGAATTACAAGATAATAATGTTGTTATAAAAAGTATTGGTAATATTCAGGATCTCCCAAAGGAGTGCAGAGACCAATTAAGAAAAAGTTATGAAAATACCAAAAATAATACTGGCTTAGTTTTAAATCTAGCACTTAACTATGGAGGAAGAGATGAAATAGTTCATGCTTTTAAGAAAATAATGAATGACGTTAATAAAGGTGATATTTTATTATCAAATGTGTCGGAAGATACTATATCTGATAATCTATTTACTAAAGGGTTGAAAGATCCAGATATTATTTTAAGAACAGGCGGAGAACAAAGATTGAGCAATTTTTTATTATGGCAGTGTGCTTATTCTGAATTTTGGTATACAAACAAAAGTTGGCCAGATTTTAATGAAGCGGAACTACACAAGGCTATATATGATTTTCAAAATAGAGATCGACGTTTCGGTGGATTAAAATAGGGGTGAAATGATGAATAAAAGGTATGTAGGTGCATTTATTTTATCTCCCTTGGTGATTGTGCTATTTTTAGGGGGAATATATCTAAAATTAGTATTGGCATTATTTTCATTTATGGGGATTTATGAGTTTTATAATATATTTACTGAAAATAAAATAAAACCAATAAAAATAGTAGGGTATATTGTAAGTTTTTTATACTATTGCCTGATTTTCTTAGAAAGAGTTGAACTGAAGTGGGTTTCGCTGATTTTTGTAGTTGGAACAATCACGCTTTTAACTATAATTATATTTTTTGAGGAATATAATATCGTAGATGCTGCTATTACATATTTAGGCATATTCTATGTTGCTGTTCCTTTTAGTTTAATTGCTTTAATAAGTGAAAAAAGCTATGGGAATTATTTTGTATGGATAATTTTTATATCATGTTGGGTCTGTGATTCTTTAGCATACTACACGGGTAGATTTTTTGGAAAAACAAAATTGATACCAAGAGTAAGTCCTAAAAAAACTGTTGAAGGTGCTGTTGGTGGATTGATAGGAAGTGTAATTGCAGTTACCGCTTTTGGATTTTTTATTCAAAGTAAAGGGATAGTTATCCCTATTTTTAACTATGTAGTTATAGGAATTTTAGGAGGGGTTATTTGTCAATTAGGTGATTTGGCTGCTTCTTCAATCAAAAGATATGTTGGAGCTAAAGATTATAGTAATTTAATTCCAGGACATGGAGGAATTTTAGATAGATTTGATAGCATACTTTTCACATCAGTGTTAGTATACTATTATGTAGCAATTATTTTGGGGATGTAGTATTTGTATAAATCAGTTAAAGTAGATAAAAAACTTCAATATAGTTTGATACTATTGTTAATTTTTCTTATGGTAACCTATATTATCAAAGTATACTTTGAACCTTTTTTTATTATCTTGGTATTATTTGCATTGGCTAAACCAATATATAACTTACTAGATAGATTTGGTTTGTTTAATAATAATATTAATGCTATCATTAGTATTATTATTGTAAATTTATGCAAAAGAATTTATTTTTATGGATTAGGTGATAATATGAAAAATATATGTATTGTAGGAGCTACTGGCTCTGTAGGAAGTCAAACGCTAAATGTTATTAGAAAAGAAAATAAAAATTTTAAACTTGTAGCTTTTTCGGCTAATAAAAGTTATGAAAAGACAATAAAAATAATAGAAGAATTTGAACCGGAGTTTTGTGCTATTACTGATGAAGATACTTATAAAAAAGTTGATGGTTATTGTAAAACTTTTTTAAAAAAAACACATCTCCTCTTGGGAATGAAAGGTATAAATTTTATAGTTGAAATTCCTCATGTTGATTTAGTCGTAACATCAATTGTAGGAATGATTGGTCTTCAACCTACAATGAGAGCTATTGAAGCAGGAAAAGATATTGCTCTTGCAAACAAAGAAACATTAGTAACAGGTGGAAGTTTAGTTATGCAGGCGGCTAAAAAGCATAAAGTGAATATTTTGCCTGTAGATTCAGAACATTCGGCTATATTACAGTGTTTGAGGGGAAGTTCTCATAATGAGGTTGAGAAAATAATACTTACAGCTTCGGGGGGGCCTTTTAAAGGAAAAACCATGGAAGATTTAAGATACATAACGCCAGAGGATGCGGTTAAACACCCTAAATGGGATATGGGAGTGAAAATATCAATCGATTCTTCCACGCTTATGAATAAAGGATTAGAAGTTATTGAAGCTAAATGGCTTTATGATGTTGATTATGATAAAATTCAGGTACTAGTTCACCCAGAAAGTATCATCCACTCTATGGTAGAATATGTAGATGGAAGTGTAATTGCTCAATTAGCTACACCGAATATGGAACTTCCTATTCAATATGCCATGAATTACCCGGAGAGAAAACAAAGAGTGATAGAACCCTTAGATTTTTACAAGATTTCAAAATTGACTTTTGATAAACCAGATATCAAGAATTTCAAATGCCTTCATTTAGCTTATGAAGCCGGTAAAATTGGGGGGATTATGCCAACTATTTTAAATGCTTCCAATGAGGTGGCAGTTCAACTATTTTTGGACAGAAAAATAGCTTATTTAGATATCGCAAATATCATAGAAGAGAGCCTAAATAGATTTCCAAATCAAACAAATTTGGATATTGAAACTATTTTAGACACTGAAAAACAAGTTAATAAATATATTTTAAGTAAGTATCAGTAATTAAGGGAGGAACCTTTATTGAACATTATTTATATACTAATTGGAATTCTACTCTTAGGAGTATTAGTTATTTTACATGAACTGGCACATTTTACTTTGGCAAAGTTAAATAAAGTAAAAGTAGAGGAGTTTGCTGTGGGTATGGGGCCGTTGCTTACATCAATTCAAGGAAAAGAAACATTGTACTCTATAAGAGCATTGCCTATTGGCGGATATGTGAGAATGTTTGGGGAAGATGAGCAATCAAAAGAAGAAGGATCATTTTCATCTAAAAGCCCTTGGAGAAAGCTTTCAATAGTTGCAGCAGGTCCAATAATGAATCTACTTGTAGCTATTGTGATTTTTGCATTTATTGGTTTTGTAAGTGGATTTGCAACTACTACAATTACTGAAACTATGGAAAATAGTCCGGCAGCACAGGTGGGTTTACAATCAGGGGATAAAATTATTAAAATCAATGATAGTAAAATTTCATCTTGGGATGATATAACAACTGAGATTATTCTTAATAAAAATGAGCCACTGGACTTAACTGTTTTGAGAGATGGAGAGGAATATACTTTTGAGTTAACTCCTATGTATGTAGAAAAAGAAGATAGGTATTTAATAGGAATAACACCTATGTACGAAGAAAATCCTAATTTAGGAGAGGCTTTAGGGCAAGGACTAAAACAAGTAAATACTATAACAAAGCAAACTTTTGTTTCTTTGGGCAGGATGTTTAAAGGTGAAGCATCTAAAGACGAAGTAGGTGGGCCTGTTACAATAATAAGAGTTACTAGCATGGCGGCTAAAGCTGGATTTCTTAACTTACTTTACTTAGGTGGTTTTATTTCAATGTCATTCGCTATTTTCAATATACTTCCAATACCGGCATTGGATGGAGGGTGGATTGTTTTGTTTTTGATTCAAATAATAACAAGAAAAGAAATTGATCAAAAATATGTTACAATTATAAATAAGATAGGTTTTACGTTTTTGCTTTTCTTGATGGTGGCAATAACAATAAAAGATATATTATTCCCTGTTAAGTTTTAAGGTTGGGAGGATGATTAAGTGGATAGAAAGATGACAAAAAAAATACAAGTAGGGAATATCTTCGTAGGAGGAGATTCACCTATCACAGTACAAAGTATGAATAATACAGATACTAGAAATATTGAAGCAACAGTGAAACAAATATTGGCTCTTGAAAGTGTGGGTTGCCAAATAACTAGATGCGCTGTTCCTGATTTAGATGCTGCAAGGGCATTAAGGAAAATAGTAAGTCAAGTTAATATACCAGTGGTTGCAGATATTCATTTTGATTATAAATTAGCTTTAGAATCAATAAAAAGTGGAGTGGATGCTTTAAGATTAAATCCAGGTAATATTGGTGATATAGAAAGAATCAAAGTTGTTGCTAGAGAAGCTAAGGCGAATAATATACCTATTAGAATAGGTGTTAATTCAGGATCTGTAGATAAAAAGATTTTAGATAAATATGGTGGAATTTGTGCAGAAGCATTAGTTGATAGTGCTTTAGAACATGTTAATATTTTAGAATCTGTAGGGTTCTATGATATTGTTGTTTCCATAAAATCTTCCACTACTATGGAAATGATAGAAAGCAATAGGTTGCTATCCGCGAAGGTAGATTACCCACTTCATTTAGGGGTTACAGAAGCAGGAACCCCTTGGAGAGGAAGTATAAAAGCCAGTATTGGAATAGGAACTCTTTTATGTGAAGGCATTGGAGATACATTAAGAGTATCTCTTACAGGAGATCCTTTAGAAGAAATTAAAGTGGGAAAACAAATTTTAAAATCTATCGGATTGATAAACGAAGGTATTGAGTTTATTTCATGCCCAACCTGTGGAAGAACAGGAATTGACCTTATAAAAATTGCACATGAAGCTGAAGATAGGTTGGCTAATTGTGATAAAAATATTAAGGTGGCTATAATGGGGTGCGTTGTTAATGGGCCTGGAGAAGCTAAAGGTGCAGACATAGGAATAGCTGGTGGAAATGGAGAAGGTTTAATTTTCAAAGGTGGAAAAATAATAAAAAAAGTTAAGGAAGAATTTCTTATTGATGAATTAATTAAGGAAATTGAAAATATGTAGGTTTTAAGCCTACATATTTTTTCACTTGAATTGCATGTAGGGAGGAAAAAATGAATCAGAACTTTGTAAATTCTCTATTAGAAGACTTTAATAAAAATGAAATTCTTATGAATGATAAATTAAGAATAGAAAAAGTTCAGTTTTTATCTAAAAGCTGTAAGATGAAGGTTTATATAAAATCTCATAACTCATTAAATGGTGAGAAAATAAGTGTACTAAAAAGTATAATTGCCAGTAAATTAAATGGATTTGAGAATATAGAATTAATAATAGCTAAAGATATTTCTAATGTGGATATATCAGAAATAGTAAATAAATACTGGGTAGATATTGTGGCAAAAATTTCTGAAGAAACACCATTGTGCAAAGAGTGTTTGATTGCAGCAGAAAAAAAATTAGATAACAATGTTCTTTCGTTGCATTTAGGGGAAGAATTTATATATACATTTTTAAAAGGTAAAAAAATTAATAATCATATTGAAAATTCTATTTTAGAAATGTTTGGAGCTAAAATAAAGGTTAATATTAGTTACAATAATAGTATTCAAACAATGGGAGCAGATTTCTTTAAAGAAAGAGAAAATAAAGAAAGAGAAATAATTACAAATATTATAAAAAATAAAGGTACCAATGAAAGCAAATCCTCAGATAAAAAAGATTCTCAGAAAACTTTCCAAAAAGATTTTAAAGGTAAGAGTAAGGATAAACAATTCTATAATAAAGAAGGAAAATCATCTGAAAATAATCCAAATGTAATTGTAGGCAGAGATTTTAATGGAGATACAATAGAAATTTCTACAATAACTCAAACATCAGGGGTAGTTGCTATTTGTGGGGATATAATAAAAAGTGAAATTATAGAAACGAAATCAGGAAGAAAAATATTTGTATTTGATGTAACGGACTATACAAGTTCTATGACAATAAAATGTTTTCCAAGGCCAAAAGATACTGAAAAGATGGAAGAAGAAATAAAAAAAGGTATAAGAGTGAAATTAAGAGGAGAAGCTACCTTTGATACTTTTTCAAGAGAAGTTGTTATTATGGGAAGAGATATAATAAAAACAACTAAAATAGAAAAAATGGATATATATGAAGAAAAAAGGGTTGAATTACATCTACACACTCAAATGAGTTCAATGGACGCTATTGCACCGGCTTCAAAATTGATTGAAAGAGCAGCTAAATGGGGACATAAAGCAATTGGAATAACTGATCATGGTGTAGTTCAAGCTTTTCCAGAAGCCATGGATGCTGCAAAAAAATATAACATAAAAGTTTTATATGGAGTTGAAGCATATTTTGTGGATGATGGAGAACCTATAGCTATAAATTGTGATGAGAAAACTATTAAAGATAGTTTCACAGTGTTTGACATTGAAACCACTGGTTTTTCTAGTGCTTATGATAAAATAATTGAAATAGGTGCAGTTAAAATTATAAATGGTGAAATTGTTGATAGGTTTAGTTATTTTGTTAATCCAGAAACTAATATTCCTTTTAAAATCATTGAGTTAACTGGGATAAATAATGAAATGGTAAAAAATTCAGAGACCATTGAAAAAATATTGCCTAAGTTTGTTGAGTTTGCTAAAGGAACTGTTTTGGTAGCTCATAATGCCAGTTTTGATGTTTCTTTTATAAGAAAAAATATGAGTGATTTAAATATGAAGTTTGATTTTCCAGTATTAGATACAATTCCTTTATCAAAATTTTTGTATCCAGAGTTAAAAAGATATAAATTAAATACTGTTTGTAAGTATTTGGGAATATCTTTGGAAAATCATCATAGGGCTGTGGATGATGCTGAAGCTACTGCACTAATAGTACAGGAAAGTTTTAAAAGATTAAAAGAAAAAGCTATTGTTACTATTGAAGAATTAAATAAAGAGTATCTTGCTACCATTGATATAAAAAAGATGAATACCTATCATCTTATAATTTATGCTAAAACTCAAGCGGGATTAAAGAATCTTTATAAATTAATATCAACCTCAAATTTAGATTATTTTTTTAAAAGACCAAGATTATCAAAAAGTATTATTAATCAATATAGAGATGGATTAATCATTGGTTCGGCTTGCGAGGCTGGGCAAGTATTTTCTTCTGTTCTGCAAGGTAAATCAAGTGAAGAAATGCAAGAAATAGTAAAATTTTATGATTTTCTTGAAATTCAACCAACTGGAAATAATGAATTTATGATAAAAAAGGGTATTGTAAAAAATGAAGACCAATTAAAAGAATTAAATATAAAGGTTGTGGAATTAGGGGAGAAATTTAATTTGCCGGTTGTTGCTACAGGAGATGTTCACTTTTTAGATGAAAAAGATTCTATATTTAGGGAAATATTAATGGCGGGTAAGGGTTTCAGCGACGCGAAAGACCAACCACCTTTATATTTTAAAACTACCAACGAAATGATTAAGGAATTTGAGTATTTAGGAGAAGAGAAAGCAAAAGAAGTTGTAATTTATAATACAAATATGATAGCGAACCAAATTGAGGATATACTACCTATACCAAAAGAAACTTTTCCACCTAAAATTGAGGGAGCAGACGATGACATTAGAAATATGACTATGCAAAAAGCAAAATCCATTTACGGAGACCCCTTGCCAGATATTGTACAAAAAAGGTTGGATAAAGAATTGAATTCTATTATTAGTAACGGATATGCTGTGCTTTATTTAATTGCGCATAAGTTGGTTGCTAAATCTTTGGAAGATGGATATTTAGTTGGGTCAAGAGGGTCGGTTGGTTCTTCCTTGGTAGCTACCATGACGGATATAACTGAAGTAAATGGATTACCAGCACACTATGTTTGTGAAAAATGTAAATATAGCCAATTTATAACAGATGGATCGGTATCATCAGGAGTGGATTTGCCAGATAAGGATTGTCCAAATTGTGGAGAAAATTTATATAAAGAAGGTTTTGATATTCCATTTGAAACATTTCTAGGTTTTGAGGGAGATAAAGAACCTGATATTGACCTTAATTTTTCTGGAGATAATCAAGCAGATATTCATCGATATACAGAAGTTTTATTTGGAAAAGGTCATACTTTTAAAGCAGGGACAATAGGAACAATAGCAGAAAAAACAGCTTATGGATTTGTAAAAAAATATTTAGATGAAAACAATTCAAAAGTAACTACTGCTGAAATAAATAGACTTACAGCAGGCTGTACAGGTGTTAAAAGAACCTCAGGGCAACATCCAGGAGGAATAATGGTTGTACCTGCTGATAACGAAATTTATAACTTTTGTCCAATTCAACATCCGGCAGATGACCCTAATTCAGATATAATAACAACTCATTTTGATTATCATTCTATAAGCGGAAGATTGTTGAAATTAGATATTCTAGGACATGATGATCCTACTATGCTTAGAATGTTAAAAGATATTACTGGTATTGATCCAACTACAGTGCCTATAGGGGATGAAAAGGTTCTTAGTTTGTTTACTGGTACTGATGCTTTGGGGATTACGCCAGAAGAATTGGGATGTCCCGTTGCTACTTATGGACTTCCGGAATTCGGAACAAAATTTGTAAGAGGAATGTTATTAGATACTATGCCTCAAACATTCTCAGATTTAGTGAGAATTTCAGGGTTATCTCATGGAACGGATGTGTGGTTAAATAATGCACAATATTTTATAAAAGAAGGATTAACTACATTGAAAGATTGTATATCCACTAGAGATGACATAATGGTTTATTTGATTTATAAAGGATTGCCACCACAGGATGCTTTTACAATAATGGAAAAAGTAAGAAAAGGTAAAGGCTTAGGTGAAAAAGACGAAGAATTAATGAGACAAAATTCAGTGCCAGATTGGTATATAGAATCTTGCAAAAGAATTAAATATATGTTTCCAAAAGGCCATGCGGTTGCATATGTTATGATGGCAATGAGAATTGCTTATTATAAAGTTTATTATCCAGAAGCTTATTACTCAGCTTTTTTTACAGTAAGAGGGCTTGATGATTTTGATGCAGAATTAATTTGTAAGGGCGAGGATGCTATAAATTTAAAAATAAATGAGATAAATGAAATGGGTAATAATATAAGCCAAAAGGAAAAAGGCTTATTAACGGTGCTAGAATTATCCTATGAAATGTATAAAAGAAAAATAAATCTTTTGAGAGTAGATTTATACAAATCAGAGGCAACTAGATTTGTTATAGAAGAAAAAGGAATTAGACCTCCATTGAGTGCTTTAGCAGGTGTAGGAGTAAATGCAGCAAAAGCAATGGTTGAAGCCAGAATTCATGGAGAATTTATTTCAAAAGAGGATTTAAGGTTAAGAACAAAGGTAACGAAATCAGTTATAGAAACTCTTTCAATTCATGGATGTATAAATGGATTACCAGATACAAATCAGCTTTGCTTATTCTAAATGGAGAAAATTAACTAAAAACTTGAATTTCTTTTATTTATATGATATAATGATATAGAATTTTACTTATATTAACTAGCAGAAGAGTGGGCATAAGCCCGCTCTTTCTATTTAAGTAAACGCAACGTAAGTTGCGTTTTTCGTTAGTTTAAATAAAAAAGAACCATAAAAATTGAATATTGGAGGTAAAGTATGAGTAATTACAAAATTTCTGATGAATTATTTAACCAAATAAAGAATGTAGTTATTGAAACTGGTTTTGAATTCTATTATGTAGAATATGTAAGGGAAGAAAATGAAAACTATTTAAGAGTTTATATTGATAGTGAAGAAGGAATAACTTTTGATAATTGCGCAGCGGTAAGTAAATCGGTGGGGGTTTTATTAGATGAAACAGACCCTATAAGCGATGCATATTATTTAGAGGTTTCTTCTCCAGGCGTAGAAAGAACACTATTTAATGATAAACATCTTGAACTTAATATAGGTAAAGAAGTAAAAATTAAATTATCTAAGATTTTTAATGGTAGCAAGAAATTTGAAGGCGAACTTTTATCTTTTGATGAAATCAATATATGTATAAAAAGTAAGGGTGCGAAAATTTCTATTCCAAGACAAAATATTAAAAAAGTTACTTTGAAAATAGAATTTTAGGGGGGTTAAACAAAAAAATGAATGCTGAATTTATCGAAGCACTAAAAGAAATAGTTATGGAAAAAGGCATTAGTGAAGATTTGATATTTGAAACAGTTGAAGATGCTTTAGTTTCGGCTTATAAGAAAAACTATGCAAAAGTTGGAGGAAATCTTCAAACGGTTAAGGTTACTATAAACAGGGAAAATGGCGAATTACACGTTTATACATCTAAGAAAGTTGTTGAGGAAGTAGAAGATCCATTAAATACAATCTCGCTAGAAGCGGCAAGAGAGATAAGTCCAAGATTTGATATTGATGATATTGTAGATCTTGAAAGTACACCGAAAAGTTTTGGTAGAGTGGCTGCACAAACAGCAAAACAAGTGGTTATTCAAAGAATCAAAGAAGCAGAAAGAAAAGTAATTTATGACGAATTTATCTCAATGGAGTTTGACATAATTACAGGAACAATTATTAGAAAAGAAAAAAACAATGTATTTGTAGACCTTGGAAAAATTGAAGCCATACTTGCTCCAACTGAGCAAATAAAGGGTGAAGAGTATAATTTTAATGAAAAGCTAAAACTATATATTGCGGAAGTTAAAAAAACTACTAAAGGGCCACAAATTGTTGTTTCTAGAACTCATCCGGGATTAATAAAAAGATTATTTGAACTTGAAGTTCCAGAAATATACTCAGGAGTAGTGGAAATTAAGAGTATTTCAAGAGAAGCAGGATCAAGAACAAAAATTTCTGTTCAATCTCATGATGAAAATGTAGATGCTACTGGAGCATGTGTAGGACCAAAAGGTGTTAGGGTTCAAACAATAGTAAATGAATTGAAAAATGAAAAAATTGATATAATAAAATATGATAAAATGCCAGAAATTTATATCGCCAATTCTTTGAGTCCTGCAAAAGTAGTAGAAGTTTCTATAAATGAAAACAACAAATCAGCAAAAGTTGTTGTTGCAGACAATCAACTTTCACTAGCAATTGGTAAAGAAGGCCAAAATGTTAGACTTGCTGCGAAACTCACAGGATGGAAAATTGACATTGTTAGCGAATCACAAGTTTCACTTTAATATTCTCCTAGAATAATTATTTGAAAAGGAGGGAAATTAAGTATGAATAATAGAAAGATACCTATGAGAATGTGTACGGGATGCATGGAAATGAAACCTAAAAAAGAGTTGATTCGTGTAGTTAAAAATAAAGAAAATGAAGTTTCAATTGATTTAGTAGGTAAGAAACCAGGGCGCGGAGCTTATATTTGTAAAAATATTAATTGTTTAGATAAAGCAATTAAGTCTAAAAGATTAGATAAGAATTTGGAAGTTAAAATTAACGATGAAGTTTATGGAAAATTAAAAGAAGAAATTAATGAAAATGAAAATGTGGATAATTAATTATCCTACGCGGGGGTGCATAATTTGACAAAAATAAGAGTACATGAATTAGCGAAAGAATTAGATGTAAGTAGTAAAGAATTAATATCGGTTTTAGAAGAAGAGTTTAGCATTATAGTAAAGAATCACATGAGTGTTCTTGACGAAGAAGATGCGGCGCTTATTAAAGAAATTTTTGCAGACAAAGAGAAGAAAACAACTTCAGCAGATGATGAGGGCTTAGTAAGTGTAGTAGACGAATATGAAAATGAAGTTGATAAAAAAATCAGCATAGAAGAAAAGAAAAACAGAAATAAAACTAAAAAATCTAAAGGTAAAAAAAGTGACGAAACAGATGAAGAGGAAGTTTCTGATTCAATAGAAATTGGTGAAACTATTACTGTAAAAGAATTTGCTGATAAAATTCATAAACCAATTACAGAAGTTATAAAACAATTAATGTTTACAGGAGTTATGGCTGCTATAAATCAAGAAATTGATTTTGAAACAGCAGAGAAAGTATCGGAAAGATTAGAAGTTCAATTAATTAAAAAAATTGAAGTAATTAATGCTGTTGGAGAAGTAGAGGAAGAAGTGGAATTCGAATCTGAAGGAAATGAAAAAAGACCTCCAGTTGTAACTGTTATGGGACACGTTGACCACGGAAAAACGTCTATATTGGATGCTATTAGAAAAGCAAAAGTTACAGAATCAGAAGCAGGTGGAATTACACAACATATTGGTGCTTATACAGTTCAATTAAATGGTGAGAAAATAACTTTCTTAGATACACCAGGCCATGCAGCGTTCACAACAATGAGATCTAGAGGAGCACAAATTACAGATATAGTTATTCTAGTTGTTGCAGCAGATGACGGAATAATGCCTCAAACAAGAGAAGCTATTAACCATTGTAAAGCGGCTAATGTTCCTATGATTGTTGCTATAAATAAAATGGATAAAGAAGGAGCTAATCCTGATAAAGTTAAGCAAGAGCTTACAGAATACAATCTTCTTGCAGAAGATTGGGGTGGAGATGTAATATGTGTACCAGTTTCAGCACATACTAAAGAAGGTTTAGATACATTACTTGAAATGGTATTATTAACAGCTGAAATGGAAGAATTAAAAGCTGATTCTAAGAGAAAATCTAAAGGTACAGTTATTGAAGCAAAACTTGATAAAGGAAGAGGCCCAGTAGCGTCTTTACTTGTTCAAAATGGTACATTGCATGTAGGAGATTCAATTATAGTAGGATCAACTTATGGTAGAATAAGAGCTATGTTTGATGATAAAGGGAAAAATATTAAAAGTGCAGGACCATCAATTCCAGTAGAAATTTTAGGATTATCTGATGTTCCAGCAGCCGGAGATAGATTTAATGAAGTTAAAGATGAAAAAACTGCTAGAAATATGGCAGATAAAAGAAAAGAAAAAATAAGAGAAGAGAGAATCAACTCAACTAGCAGAGTTTCACTTGAAGAATTATATAATCAAATAAAAGAAGGAAAAGTTAAAGAATTAGATGTAATTGTTAAAGCTGACGTTCAAGGATCTGTGGAAGCTATAATTAGTTCTTTAGAAAAATTATCTACAGATGCTGTAAAAGTTAGAGTTATTCATGGCGCAGCAGGAGCTATAAACGAAACAGATATTACGCTTGCTTCAGCATCAAATGCTATTGTAATTGGATTTAATGTAAGACCAGATAGTAATGCTGCAGCTTTAGCTGAAACAGAAAATGTTGATATAAGAACTTATAGAGTTATATATAACGCTATTGATGATGTTAAATCAGCTATGATAGGTATGCTTGAGCCAGAGTTTAAAGAAGAAGTTGAAGGAACAGCAGAAGTTAGAATGACTTATAAAATTTCTAATGTAGGTACAGTTTCAGGATGTTATATTACAAATGGTAAAGTAACTAGAACAAGTAAAATAAGAGTAGTTAGAGAAGGTATAGTAGTTGCTGAAACTGAAATGTCTTCATTGAAGAGATTTAAAGATGATGCAAAAGAAGTAGCTCAAGGGTACGAATGTGGTATCACATTAGAGAAATTCAATGATATAAAAGAAGGGGACATATTCGAAGCCTTCAAAATAATTGAAATAAAACCTAAAGAGCTATAAGAAAGGAGAACCTTATGGCTAAATATAGACTGGGCAGAATAAATGAAGAAATGAGAAAAGAAATATCGGATATAATAAGAAATGATATCAACGATCATAGACTAACAGCCATGGTTAGTGTTACTAAAGTTGATGTTACAAATGATTTTAAGTATGCTAAAGTATTTGTCAGTGTATTCGGTAGTGAGGAGTCACAAAAAGAATCTCTTCAAGCCTTGAAAAGTGCAACAGGACTTATAAGAAGAGAAGTGGGTCACAGAGTTAAATTAAGAATAACTCCTGAGATTATTATCGAATTAGATGAAAGTATAAAACAAGGTATGCATATAAATAGTATCCTTGCTGATTTAAAGGAGAAAAAATAATGTTTGAAAAAGTTATTGATTCCATATGTAAAAGTAAGGAAATAGGTATAACTTTTCATCAAAACCCAGACGGGGATTCTCTAGGAAGTGGCCTTGCTCTTTTGCAAGGTTTACTTCAACTAGGAAAAAATGCTTATATTATATCGCTTGAAGAATGCCCTGATGATTTTAAATTCTTGCCTATGGCAGAAACTATTGATGGAAAAACCACTGAACCTTCAAAAGATACAGACCTAGTAATAGTTTTAGATTGTGGAAATGTTGAAAGAATAAATGCAAGCTTAAACTTACAAAGTGAAAAGTATTCTATAATAAACATAGATCATCATATGTCTAATGATAATTATGGTTCTATAAACTATGTAAACACTAAAAGTGCAGCTGTAGGCGAAATAATTTTTTCAATATTAGAATATTTAGAAGTGGATATAAATAAAGAAATTGCCACTACAATATACACATCTCTACTGACGGATACAGGATCATTTAGACATTCAAATACAACAGAAAATACACATAATGTTGCAGGGAAATTAATTGCAACAGGTTGTGAGTTTTCAAAAATACATCAAACTTTATTTGAAAACACAACTTTAGATAAACTTAAGCTACAAGGTGAAGTAATAAATAATATGGAACTTGCAGCTAACAATAAAATTTGTTTTATGAAAGTTACTCTTGATGATTTAAATAAATTTAATCTTCTTAATGGAGATACTTCAGATTTAATAACATTAGGGACAAAGATAAAAACTGTGGAAGTAGCCGTTTTAATAAAAGAGGCAGAAGACAAAATAAAAGTTAGTTTAAGAGCAAAATCATATGTAGATGTAAGAAAAATTGCTGAAATATATGGTGGGGGAGGACACACAAAAGCCTCTGGTTTTGCGACTCAATTAAGAATTGAGGACATAAAAAAAGAATTACTTACAATTATAGAAAAAGAGTTGGTTATATGAACGGAGTAATAATAGTAGATAAACCTGTCGGCATTTCATCTTTTGATGTTATTAGACGAATAAAAAAGGCAACTAATATAAAAAAAATTGGACATACAGGCACACTTGACCCTTTGGCGTCTGGGGTGCTTCCTATTTGTATAGGCAAAGCTACCAAATTATCAAATTATTTAATGAGTGAGAAGAAAACATATAGAGCTGAGTTGAAATTAGGGGTAGTTACTGATACTTATGACAGAGAAGGAAAAATTCTAAGTGAAAATACTATAGAGTTAAGTAAAGAAAAAGTTACAGAGGCTATTATGAGCTTTGTTGGAGAAATAAAGCAAATTCCACCGATGTACTCTGCTTTGAAAATTAATGGCAAACGTCTTTATGAATTAGCAAGACAAGGGATAGAAGTGGAAAGAGAAAAAAGAGACATTACCATATATAATATCGATATAATAAACATGGATTTACCATATATAATTTTTGATGTGCAGTGTTCAAAAGGTACATATATAAGAAGTCTATGTTATGATATAGGTGAAAAATTAAATGTGGGAGGGTGCATGTGGAATCTAAGAAGGATTTCAAGTGGCCATTTTAATATTGAAGAAAGTATAGAGCTTGATAAAATAACAAAAGAAAATTTTTCGGAATACACTTGTAGTATAGAAGAAATTTTATCGTTAGAGGGCTATGAGAAAGTAATTGTAAACGAAAAAATGAAAACTCTTCTAGCTAATGGAGTTAAAATAAAAAATGAATTTTTATTAAAGCAGTTTGAAGAGAATAAAAGATATATGATTTACTATAATGAAAATGAATTTTTAGGGTTAGCTATTCGTGAAAACGAAGAATTAAAGATGGAAATACAATTTTAAAGAGGTAAATATTATGGTGATTTTGAATAATAACTTTGAAGAAAGAATAAAAGATAATACAGTAGTGGCACTTGGTAATTTTGATGGTATTCATCTAGGCCATATGGAATTAATTAAGAAAGCTATTGAGTTATCTAAAGAATTAAAAGTTAAGAGTATGGTGTATACCTTTGAAAATCATCCTTTAAGCGTGATAAATAAAGAAATGACGCCTAAGTTAATTTTATCTAATGAATCTAAAAATACAATTCTAGAATCATTGGGCATTGATATAGTAAACTATGCAGAATTTAATAATAAAATTATGAATTTACCACCAGAAGTATTTATAGAAAAGTTGAAATACCATTTTAATATTAAAGGACTTGTGGTAGGATTCAATTTTAGATTTGGATATAAAAATTTGGGTGACGTAAATCTTTTAACTGATATATGTAAAAAAGAGGGTATAAAACTTAAAGTTGTTGACTCTATTTCTTTAGAAAACCAAGTGGTTAGCAGTTCTATAATTAGAAATTTGATAAGTGAAGGATTATTAATTAAGGCAAATCAAATGTTGAATTATGTTTTTTTTCTTCCGGGAGTGGTAGTACATGGAAATCAAATAGGAAGAACTATAAATTTTCCTACTATTAATTTAGATTACCATAGAAACTTATTAATTCCAAAAGGTGGAGTGTATTTTACAGCAGTGAGGGTTAATAATAAAATTTATAAAGGAATTACAAATATAGGATATAACCCTACTGTACTTAATAAAAAATTTTCTATTGAAACTTTCATATTAAATTTTGATGAAGATGTGTATAATAAAAATGTGAAGATTTATTTTATAGAAAGATTTAGAGATGAAATTAAATTTGATTCTTTGACTAAACTTGCACAGCAACTATCATTAGATAAAGATTATGTAGAAGAAAAAACAATAGAAAATTACAATTTATTTTAAAAAATCGCATAATAATGGAAGAAAATAATTTACAAACAACAAAAATTTTGATATAATGAATTTTGTGAGCCATATTCTATGATTTTCGAAGGCCAACGAATTTCTTGGAATATAGGTGATAATTAACGGAGGTGCAACAAATGGATAAAATTTTAAAAGATTCAATAATTAAAGAGTATGCTACACACGAAGGTGATACTGGTTCTGCAGAGGTTCAAGTTGCTTTATTGACAACTAGAATTAACGAACTAAACGAACATTTAAAAATGCACAAAAAAGATCATCACTCAAGAAGAGGTCTTTTAATGATGGTTGGTAAAAGAAGAGGTTTATTAAACTACGTTAAAGAAAAAGATATTGAGAGATACCGTACTTTAATTAAAAAATTAGGATTAAGAAAATAATCTCTAGGAGCGGCTAACCCCGCTCCGTTTTTACAATTAAAGTAATTAAAAAAAAGATATTTAGGCAATATTAAATATGTATATATTTTGAAAGGAGGAACAATATGAATAATATTTTTGAAATTGAAATTGCAGGAAGAAAACTTCAAGGCGAATTTGGAAAATTAGGTATGCTTTCTGATTGTGCTTTGTTAATTAAATATGGCGAAACAGAAATCATGGTAAATGCTAATGCATCTGAATCTCCAAGAGATGGAATAGATTTCTTTCCTTTAAGCATTGAGTACCAAGAAAGATTGTATGCAGTAGGTAAGATTCCGGGAGGATTTATAAAAAGAGAAGGTAGACCTTCTGATAAATCGATTCTTAATGCTAGAGCTATTGATAGACCATTAAGACCACTTTTCCCAGATAACTATTATAATGATGTTCAAATTGTTTGTACAGTTTTATCTGTAGAACATGATAATTTACCAAATATTTTAGCAATGAATGGAGCTTCTTTAGCATTATGTTTATCAAGTATTCCATTTACAACACCAGTAGGAACTGTAGCAGTAGGATACATAAACGGAGAATTTGTTACAAATCCAACATCTAAACAAAGAGAAGAAAGTATTCTTGATTTAACTGTTTGTGCTACAAAAGAAAGAGTTATTATGATTGAAGCTGGTGGTAATGAAATACAAGAAGATGTAATGTATGAAGCCATCGAATATGCTTTTGAAGAAGCTAAAAGACTTGCTTTATGGCAAGAAGAAATGATGAATCAATATGGAAAACCTAAACAAGAGGTGATCCCACCGCAAATTGATGAAGAAGCTATAAAAGCTGTAGAAGAGTTTGCAAAAGAAGATATAGTTTCTGCTATGCATATTACAGATAAAGACAAAAGAAAAGTTGTTTTAGATGAAATAAAAGGAAAAATAGCAGATGAATTATTTGATAAATATCCTAATAGCATAAAAGATATAAATGAAAAAGTTTATAAACTTCAGAAAAAAGCTGTTAGAACTATGATATTAAAAGAAAAACTAAGACCAGACGGAAGAGGATTTGATGAAGTTAGACCTTTAGCATCTGAGGTATCATTATTATCTAGAACCCATGGTAGTGGATTATTCACAAGAGGATTAACTCAAGTTATGAGTGTAGCAACTCTTGGATCTATGAGTGAAACACAAACAATAGATGGTATAGATGAACAAACTTCAAAAAGATATATGCACCATTATAATTTCCCTTCTTACAGTGTTGGTGAAACTAGACCAATGAGAGGACCAAATAGAAGAGAAATAGGACACGGAGCTTTAGCAGAAAAAGCTATAGAGCCATTAATACCAAGTGAAGATGAATTCCCTTATGCTATAAGAGTTGTTTCAGAAGTTTTAAGTTCAAATGGATCTACATCTCAAGCAAGTGTATGTGCTAGTTCATTAGCTTTATTTGATGCAGGAGTACCTTTGAAGAGACCAGCAGCTGGTATTGCTATGGGACTTGTAACAAGTGATGATCTTTCAGAAGAAGAAGTTTTAACAGATATTCAAGGGTTAGAAGATTTCTTTGGAGATATGGACTTTAAAGTTGCAGGTACAGAGAAAGGCATTACAGCTATTCAAATAGATACTAAAATAGCAGGTATATCTTTTGATTGTATAAAAAAATCAATTGAAAGAGCAAAAGTTGCTAGAATGAAAATATTAAGTGTTATGAATGAATGTATTCCAACTCATAGAGAAGAACTTTCACCATATGCACCTAAAGTGCTTACTATTTCTATAAACCCAGAAAAAATTAAAGATGTTATAGGTGCTGGCGGAAAGATAATAAACAAAATTATCGATGAAACTGGTGTTAAAATTGATATCCAAGAAGATGGAACAATTTTTGTAACTGCTGATGATTATGAAGGTGGAAGAAGAGCTATTGAATTAATTGAAGGTTATGCTAAAGAAGTTAAAGTTGGAGAAATTTACTTAGGAAAAGTAGTGAAAATTGCTGCCTTTGGTTGCTTTGTTCAGATTTTACCTGGTAAAGAAGGTCTTGTTCATATATCTAAATTAGACAAGAAAAGAGTAGCTAAGGTAGAAGATGTTGTATCAGTAGGAGATGAAATTTTAGTTAAAGTAACTGAAATAGACAATACAGGTAGAATAAATCTTTCTAGAAAAGATGCTATCCAAGAAACAGAAACAGAAACTGAAAATGAAAGTGAAAACTCTTAGAAGGGCAGAAATGCCTTTTTATTTTTCGGAAAAATAATAAATCAAGTAACTCCTTTTGTAATAATATTTTCTTTTGTTTCATAATATTTAAGAGAAGTCTTATAATATTGGAGGAAAAAAAGATGGAAGAAAATATAAGATATTACAGTGAGATGGAGAGGTTTGAAATAATAAATATTAATGATGGTGAAAAATATAATTATCTTTTAAATAATGATATAATAGTGGATGATGATGGCTACATGAGGCTTCTTATCATCCATAACAATTTTTCCAAGTTCAAATTTTTTAAAGGAAATAATTTTCAGGAAGTTCCTTGGGATAATGTTAGAAAAATTGGAGCTAGTACAATAATTGTAGATATTGAAGAAACAGAGATAAGAAGAATAACACCATAGATAAATATAACATATAATAACTTATAAACTAATTTGGAGGATAATTATGAAAATTATCGTGCAAAAATTTGGTGGCACATCTGTTAGTGATTATAGCACAAGGCAATGTGTTACAGATAAAGTAAAGAAAGCTATCGAAGAAGGATATACCCCTATAGTGGTGGTTTCTGCAATGGGGAGAAAAGGTAACCCTTATGCTACAGACACTTTACTTTCCTTAGTTTCTAATGAGTTTAAGGAAAACAACTTAAGAGCAACTGATTTGTTGATGAGCTGTGGGGAAATTATTAGTACTGTGGTTATGAGTGAGCAATTAAGTGAAAATGGAATAAATGCTATGCCGTTAACAGGGGGACAGGCAGGAATTAAAACTGACCATAATTTTTCAAATGCATCAGTCTTAAATGTAGAAACTAAAAATTTAAAAGCACTCTTGGAAAATGATATTATTCCTGTTATAGCAGGATTTCAAGGTATAACGGAAGATGGTGCGGTTACAACTATTGGTAGAGGGGGAAGTGATGTTACTGCTTCTTTGCTTGGAGTAGCTATGAAAGCTGAAAGTGTAGAAATATATACTGATGTAGATGGGATAATGACTGCAGACCCGAGAATAGTTAATTCAGCTTCGTTGATAGAAAATATTAGTTACAATGAGGTTTTTCAATTAGCAGATCAAGGAGCGAAGGTTATTCATCCTAGAGCAGTAGAGATTGCTATGAGGGGAAATATACCTCTCATAATCAAAAATACAAATAATAATTGCTGCGGAACTGTAATAAATAGCTTTGGTGATGTGGCTAGTGGAAATGTAATTACTGGAATAACACATATGGATAAAAGAACTCAAGTAAGAGTTAAATTAAATGAAAACAGTGACAATGAAAATTATGATAATTTATTGCCTTACTTGGCTGATAATAGTATCAGTATTGACTTAATAAACATGTTTCCTAATGAATTAATTTTCACCATTGATTTTAAGGATATTGATAAATTTATAAATATAATGGAGAATTTAGGATTATTATTCAGTTTAATAGAAAATTGTAGTAAAATAGCTATAATTGGATCTAGAATGAGGGGTATTCCAGGTGTAATGGCAAGAATACTTAAAGCACTTATAAAAAACAATATAGAGGTACTTCAAACAGCAGATTCACATACTACCATTTGGTGCTTGGTATCTGAAGAAAACACAGAAAAAGCCATAAATGCGCTGCATAATGAATTTTCATTATCAAAGTGTAATTAAGTGAATAACTAAACCTTCCTTAGATAACAATATAGAAGTAAGGGAGGTTTTTTATAATGTCAGAAAATAATGAAGAAATAAATGAAGAAAGAATTAAAGATACCCAAAATAAAAATATAAAAGATTTTGGAGTGTCGGATATAGCAAAGGGAGACTGCGATTTTCAAGTGCTTCCAATAATAGGTCAGATAGAAGGGCATACAGTGCTACCACCACAATCTAAAACTACAAAATATGAACATGTTATTCCTCAACTGGTGGATATTGAGACAGATGAAAATGTGAAGGGTGTTCTGATTATTTTAAACACGGTAGGAGGAGATGTGGAAGCAGGTCTTGCTATATCAGAAATGATAAGAAGTTTAAGCAAGCCTACAGTATCTTTAGTGATTGGAGGAGGCCATTCCATTGGAGTTCCTTTAGCAACTTGTGCAGATTTTTCATTTATATCACCCTCTGCCACAATGATTATTCATCCTATAAGAATGAATGGACTTGTTCTAGGAGTTCAACAAACCTTTGATTATTTTTCAAAAATGCAAGATAGAATCACAGATTTTATAGTCAGAACATCTAAGATAGATGAGAAGACTTTAACAAGGCTTATGATGCAATCAGATGAATTGTTAAATGATACAGGTACCATATTAATAGGAAAGCAAGCAGTAGAATATAATCTCATTGATAAAGTGGGAGGTATAAGTGATGCCATTGCAAAATTGAATTCAATGATTAAGGAAAAAGAGAACAATTTAGAAAAAGAGAACAAATTAGAAAAAGAATAGTAAAAAATACGAAAAACTAAAGGTAACTTTAGTTTTTAAGTTTTTTAAAGAATATTTTAGAAGGAAAAAAACACTAAGTGTAGAATTCAAGTAGTGAGGTGATTTTATGACAAAAAGAATGAACAAAAAAACTAAAGACAATAGAAATATAAAAAGTAAAAAAATAAATAGTGATATAAAAGGGATTATTTATAGCACAGTTGGAGTACTAATGTTGATGAGTATTTTTTTCTCTACTTCATCAGGTATATTAGGAAAAACCTCTTATAAACTTTTGTTTACGGTATTTGGAATAGGTGCTTATATATTCCCAGTTATATTAATTCTAGTGGGGATATCAATAATATTTTCAAAAGGTAAACTTAAGTATAATACTAGATTTTTCGGGATTTTATTATTTATTATAAATACTTTATTATTTATTCAAATGGTTACACTTTTAGATTTTTATTATGAAAAAGATATATTAATTGGAATTAATAATATTTATAATTCATCTTCTGTGTTACATGGAGGAGTATTAGGATTTTTAATTGACGTGCCATTATACAGCTTATTTGGGAAAGCAGGTTCTTATATAATTTTCACTTCGTTCTACATAATATCTTTGATTCTTATTTTTGAAATTTCTCTTCATAAACTATTTGTATCTATATATGATAATATGAAGGATAAAAGAAAAGAAACTAGTGAAAAAAGACCTAATAAAGAAGTTAAAGAAGTTAAAGAAGAAATTTTTGGGTTAAATAAGAATGAGAAAGAAAAGTTTATAGGAGATTTAAATAAAAAGATAAAGATATTAGATTTTATGAAAAAGAATAATATGGAAGAAGTTGCTGTAGAGAATAATAATGAAAGCGATATAAAATTTGATGAAGTGAAATATAATAACGAAGAAATAAAAGAAGAAATAAAAGAAGGAATTAAAGAAGAAAGTATAATATTTAATATAGATGATGGAATGGATGTAAAAAGTAAGAAAAAAGAAAAAGTTGATGAAAAATCAAAAGAAGAAGTATTTATTGAAATAAAGGAAAATAATTTATATCAAGAAACAGAGTATAGATACCCACCTTTAGATTTACTTAAATTTAATCCATTTTCTAAATCAAATAAAGGGGATAAAAAAGATTTATTGAAAAGTGCAAAGAAACTTGAAGAAACTTTAGAAAGTTTTGGAGTGGTGGCAAAGGTAATTCAAGTAATAAAAGGCCCTACAGTAACACGTTATGAGCTTCAACCTAACTCTGGAGTAAAGGTAAGCAAGATTGTTAACTTGTCTGATGATATATCTCTTTCATTAGCTGCTATTTCTGTGAGGATAGAAGCACCCATTCCGGGTAAGAGTGCAGTAGGTATAGAAATTCCTAATGATAACACATATCCTGTATATTTAAGAGAGGTAATTGATAGTGAAGAATTTAAAAACTCTCCTTTAAATGTAACTTTTGCTTTGGGAAAAGATATAGGAGGAAATTGTATTGTATCTGATTTAAATAAAATGCCTCATATGCTTATAGCTGGGGCAACAGGCTCAGGCAAAAGTGTGTGCATAAACACATTGTTGATAAGTTTATTATACAAATATTCTCCAGAAGATGTAAAATTACTTTTAATAGACCCTAAAATGGTGGAACTAAATGTGTATAATGGAATTCCTCATTTATTGATTCCAGTGGTAACACAACCTAAGAAGGCAGCAGGTGCTCTTCATTGGGCTGTTACTGAAATGACAAGAAGATATCAATTATTTGCAGATAGTAATACAAGAAACATAGAAGGATATAATGAATTATTTATTAAAGGCAAGGTTGAGGACAAACTACCTTGGATTATAATAGTTATTGATGAGTTAGCAGATTTAATGATGGTTTGTGCTGGTGAGGTAGAAGAATACATTGGAAGACTTGCTCAGATGGCAAGAGCAGCTGGAATGCATTTAGTTATAGCCACCCAAAGGCCTTCGGTAGATGTAATAACAGGGGTTATAAAAGCTAATATACCTTCAAGAATTTCATTTTCTGTATCAAGCCAAATAGATTCCAGAACAATCTTGGATTCTTCAGGAGCAGAAAAACTTTTAGGTAAGGGAGATATGTTGTTTTTGCCGGTAGGAGCATCGAAACCTTTAAGAATTCAAGGAGCATTTATATCAGACGAGGAAGTAGAAAAAATCGTTGATTATATAAAAATTAAAGAGGAAGCTCCTAAATATGAAGAAAAAATTATGGAAGAAATAAATAAAAAAGCGGAAGGAAATAGCGACGAAGAAGATGAATTAATTGAAGAAGCAATTGATGCAGTATTAGAAGCAGGACAAGCATCAGCTTCTTTTCTTCAAAGAAAGTTTAGAATTGGGTATAATAGGGCAGCAAGATTGATAGATCAAATGGAGGATAGGGGAGTTATTTCAGGTAGAAATGGAAGTAAACCTAGACAAATTTTGATTGATGAAAAAGAAATGGATAATTAAATTTATTGTTTATTAATGCATTTTGTATTAAAATGTTATGTGAACTAAGATTTTGATGATTTTAAGGAGGAAATATTTTGACAAAATTAAAAGTTGGCTTAATTAGTTTAGGTTGCGACAAAAATAGAATTGATTCAGAAATTGTACTAGGAAAGCTTGCGGGTGATTATGAAATAACAAATAATTCAAATGAGGCTGATATTCTTATTGTTAATACATGTGGATTCATAGAAAGTTCAAAACAAGAATCTATTGATACTATTTTAGAAATGGCAGAGTATAAAAAAGGAAGATGTAAGTTTTTAATAGCTACAGGATGTTTGACTCAAAGATATAAAGAAGAATTGACAGAGTTAATTCCAGAGCTTGATTTAATGTTAGGAGTTAATGATTACGAAAAAATAGGAGAATATATCAAAGAAGCTTTGGAAGAAAAAGGGTATGTTAATACTTTTAATTATAGTGACACTAATATAAATAAAGGAGAAAGAATTCTAACTACTCCAAATCATTATGCTTATATAAGAATATCTGAAGGATGTGATAATAATTGTACTTATTGTATTATCCCAAAAATCAGAGGGAAATATAGAAGTAGAGCTATGGAAGATATTTTAAAAGAAGCAAAATCCTTAGCAAAACAAGGGGTTAAAGAATTAATATTAGTAGCTCAGGATACTACAGTTTATGGAATTGATTTGTATAAAGAAAAACTTCTTCATAAACTTTTAAATGAATTATCACAAGTAGAAGGAATAGAATGGTTAAGAATACTTTATTGTTATCCAGAAGAAATATACGATGAATTAATATATGAAATAAGAGATAACAATAAAGTGAGTAAATATTTAGATATGCCTATTCAACATATAAGCAATGATGTACTAAAAAGGATGAACAGAAGAACAACCAAAGAACAGATATGGGAAAAAATAAATAAATTAAGAAAAGAAGTTAAAGATATTGCACTTAGAACTTCATTAATAGTCGGCTTTCCAGGAGAAACGGAAGAAGAATTTAGTGAATTACTTTCATTTGTAGAAGAAGTTAAATTTGATAATTTAGGAGTGTTTACTTATTCTCAAGAAGAAGATACACCAGCTGCAAAAATGAAAAAACAAGTTTCAGAAGAAATGAAAGAAGTTAGATACGGAATAATAATGGAAACTCAACAAATCATATCAAAAGAAGTGAATGCAGATAAAATAGGAAAAACATATGAGGTTTTGGTTGAAGGAAGAAACCAAGAAAACTGGATTGGCAGAAGTGGGCAAATGGCACCGGACATAGATGGTACAATTTTATTTTCTTGTGATAAAGAATTAGAATTAGGCCAATTAGTTAATGTTAAAATCAGTGAAACACTTGACTATGATTTAATAGGAGATGTGGAAGATGAATCTTGCAAATAAGCTAACAATAATACGTATCTTTTTAGTGCCGATTTTTTTGGTTTTTGTTTCAATTAACACTGCAAATAATGTAGGTTTAATAGTGGCTACTTTAATTTTTATAATAGCTGCAATTACAGATAAACTTGATGGTTATATAGCTAGAAGTAGAAATCAAATAACTTCATTCGGTAAATTTTTAGACCCTTTAGCAGACAAATTACTTGTATCATCTGCTTTAGTTTCTTTAGTGGAATTAGGTTCTATATCTGCTTGGTTTTGTATGGTTATAATAGCAAGAGAATTTGCTGTTACAGGACTTAGAACAGTAGCTGCAGCAGAAGGAAATGTTATAGCGGCTAGCGAATGGGGTAAAATTAAAACAGTAATTCAAATTGTAGCAATTATAGCTGCATTCTTGGATTTAATAGTGGCAAATACATTTTTACATTATTTCACTGTATTTAGTTTATATGTTGCACTAATAATTACAATAATATCTGGAATAGATTATTTTGTTAAGAATAAAAACACTATTTCTGTAGATAAGTAGAAAAAAATTAAAGTTAGATGTATTATTCTTTAGATATTTTTGTGAAGTGATTAAAATCAATTTAAATGGTCAATAATGAAGAAGATAATGAAAAATTATAAATAAGATTTACTTTAAAGGTTGACTATAAGAAAATGGTAATGTATAATTAAGTTAGAACATTTGTTCGCGGAAAGGGTGGTGTACTTTATGGCAACAGCAAATACTGAAAAATTAAAAGCACTTCAAAATGCAATGGCTAATATAGAGAAACAATTCGGTAAAGGGTCTATAATGAAATTAGGTGAACATGATGTGATGAAAGTTGAATCAATTTCATCGGGGTGTTTATCTCTTGATATAGCATTAGGTATTGGTGGAGTACCTAGAGGAAGAATTGTAGAGGTTTATGGACCAGAATCTTCTGGTAAAACAACTGTGGCTTTACACATGGTAGCTGAAGCACAAAAGGATGGAGGAACTGCAGCATTTATAGATGCAGAACATGCACTTGATCCGGTTTATGCAAAAGCTTTGGGAGTAGACATTGATGATTTAATAGTATCTCAACCAGATACTGGAGAGCAAGCCTTAGAAATATGTGAAGCATTAGTAAGATCGGCAGCTGTAGACATTATAGTTGTGGACTCAGTAGCGGCATTAGTTCCTAGAGCAGAAATTGAAGGGGAAATGGGAGATGCTCATGTGGGTCTTCAAGCAAGACTTATGTCCCAAGCTCTTAGAAAATTAGCTGGTGCTATAAGCAAGTCCAACTGTGTAATCATATTTATTAATCAATTAAGAGAAAAAGTAGGAGTAATGTTTGGAAATCCTGAAACAACTCCAGGCGGGAGAGCTTTAAAATTCTACGCTTCTGTTAGATTAGATGTTAGAAGAAGTGAAACAATAAAACAAGGGGATCAATTTCTTGGAAATAGAACAAAAATTAAAGTTGTTAAAAATAAAGTTGCCCCACCATTTAAAACAGCTGAATTTGATATAATGTATGGAACAGGTATCTCTTATGAAGGTAATGTTTTAGATGTAGGAGTAGCAGAAGATATTATACAAAAAAGTGGTTCTTGGTTCTCTTATAATGAAACTAGATTAGGCCAAGGAAGAGAAAATGTTAAGAATTATTTTACTGAAAATCCAGAGTTAGTTAGTACTATTGACAGACAAATAAGAGAAAAATTTGGATTACCTGTTAAGGAATTGCCAAAAGAAGCAACTAAAAAAACTGTAAAAGAAGTTAAAGAACCAAAAGAACCAAAAGAGCCAAAAGAAAAGTAATTGTCAATTAAATACAGGAAACTTACAAAAGCTTGACAATAAATTAAAATTAAAGTAAAATATTATTAAATTCTGGTTTGATATAGAAAATGATGTTTAAATGAGCACCTTTTAGCTTCTAGGCCTATTTTTGCACTTACCAAAGTAAGCAAGGAGGTGTTTTTGCATATGAAACCAAATTTAGTATTACTGTGGCTTATAGTCATTGTATTAATATTAGTTTGTATTCTAGTTATTGTTTATATCAGAAAGAATATTGCTCTATCAAAAATAAGTGAGGCTGAACAAAAATCTAAACTTATTTTAGATGAAGCTGAAAAAGAAGCAGTTGCTAAAAAGAAAGAATCAATCTTGGAGGCAAAAGAAGAGGTACACAGACTTAGGAATGATTTAGAAAGAGATCAAAGAGAAAGAAGAAATGAGATTCAAAGGCTTGAAAGAAGATTAATTCAAAGAGAAGAAGTTCTTGATAAGAAGACAGAGGCAGTTGAAAAAAGAGATGAGTTTTATAATAAAAAATTACAAGACTTAAAAGAAAAAGAAGATTTAGTAGATGAAACTATCAATGCCAGAAGACAAGAACTTGAAAGAATCTCTGAACTAACTACTGAAGCCGCAAAGGATATCCTTTTGGATGAAGTAAAAAAAGAAGTGAAACATGAAGCAGCAATTATGGTTAAAGAAATCGAGAATAAAGCTAAAGAAGAAGCTGATAAGAAAGCAAGAGAGATTATATCTTATGCTATTCAAAGATGTGCAGCTGATCACGTAGCTGAAAGTACAGTCCATGTAGTAACTCTACCTAATGATGAAATGAAGGGTAGAATTATTGGAAGAGAAGGTAGAAATATAAGAGCAATAGAAACACTTACAGGGGTTGATTTAATTATTGATGATACTCCAGAAGCTGTTATATTATCAAGTTTTGACCCTATACGTAGAGAAGTAGCCAAAATAGCTTTAGAAAAATTAATTGTTGATGGTAGAATTCATCCAGCAAGAATTGAAGAAATGGTTGAAAAAGCTAAGAAAGAAGTAGAAAATGACATTAAAGAAGAAGGCGAGCAAGCTACCTTTGAAACTGGTGTTCATGGACTTCATCAAGAATTAATTAGATTACTTGGAAGACTTAAGTATAGAACAAGTTATGGTCAAAATGTACTTAAACATTCTATTGAGGTTTCCTATTTAGCTGGTTTGATGGCTTCAGAATTAGGGATGGACCCAACTATAGCCAAAAGAGCCGGTTTGTTGCATGATATAGGAAAAGCAGTTGACCATGAGATTGAAGGCCCACATGCGCTTATTGGTGCTGATGTTGCTAAAAAATATCATGAGTCTGCAAAAATTGTTAATGCTATAGGTGCTCATCATGGTGATTTGGAAATGGAATCGATTGAAGCAATGCTTGTTCAAGCAGCAGATGCTATTTCGGCCGCTAGACCTGGTGCTAGAAGAGAAACCCTTGAAACATACATCAAGAGATTAGAGAAACTTGAAGAAATAGCTAACACCTATGAAGGCGTTGAAAAATCATTTGCTATTCAAGCAGGTAGAGAGATTAGAATCATGGTTAAACCAGATGAAGTTAGTGATGAAGGTTGCGTAGAAATGACTAGAAATATTGTAAAGCTTATTGAAAAAGAATTAGAATATCCTGGTCAAATAAAAGTAAACATCATCAGAGAAACAAGACATGTAGATTACGCGAAATAAAAAAAACCCTCTATTATTAAATAAAATAGAGGGTTTTTTATTTTTTTGTAGAATATGTAATATATACTAATAAAAAGTGTTTGAACCATAAAATATAATAAAAACTGGGGTAGGTGGTAGAATTGAATCCATTAAAAGTATCTAGTAAATCTAATTGTAATTCTGTAGCAGGAGCAATTGCAGGGGTAGTAAAAGAACATGGACATGCCGAGATTCAAGTGGTAGGAGCAGCATCTATAAATCAAGCTATCAAATCAATAGCTATAGCAAGAGGCTTTGTAGCAGCCAGCGGTGTAGATTTAATCTTCATTCCGGCTTTTTCAGAAGTGATGATTGATGGAGAAACAAGAACGGCTATGAAATTTATTGTAGAACCTAGAAGAAGATAAAATGAAGACTCTTAAAAAAGAGTCTTCATTTTTTAAATTTACTCTTACTTATTAATAATAAAGCATTTATTCCTGATGCACCTACTAGTATGTAAATAAGTCTTTCAATTATTGTAACGGATCCGAATAAAATATAAACTAGATTTACATTGAATAAACCGAATAATCCCCAATTTAGAGCTCCAATAAGTATTAAAATTAATGAAATTTTGTCTAAAGTGCTCAATTTATACATACTTTACCTCCTAAAAGTTTTTATTAGTAAAGTATATAAGGAATATCTTTCAAATAGAACTAATATTTCATAGAGAATATTTATATTATTGAAAAAAATATATGAATAAAGATAAAAATATGATATAGTATTTGTTCACCGCAAAATTTTAAACAAAAGGATGGGAAAGATGGAACTTATTTATTTTATAATTGCGCTGCTAGCGACTACATTAGGAACTATGACAGGATTGGGAGCAGGGGTTATAATAAAACCTTTACTTGACACTTTTGCTCATTTTGACTTATCAACCACAGGGCTGTTATCTTCCTTTGCTGTTTTCTTTATGGCCATTGTGTCTACAATTAAGCAATGGAAAGTAGGTTTTAAATTTGAAAAAAGATTATATGTTATATCAGCCGGAGCAATAATGGGTGGAATTATAGGAAATCTTTTATTTGGTAAATTTTTATTAATTGTACCAGAAGACATTGGAAAAGCAATACAAGCACTTATTTTAGCATTATTATTAATTATGGTGATTTTTAGATCAAAGCTACCACATTTCCATATTAAAAATTTAATAGCAACATTTATAATAGGAATTATACTTGGAACCATTGCTTCATTTCTAGGCATAGGTGGAGGACCCTTTAATGTAGCAGTATTAATAATGTTTTTTGCTATGGATATAAAGAAAGCAGCAATTAATTCTGTTTTTATCATACTGCTATCTCAATTTTCAAAGTTGTTAACTATATTAATAACAACTGGATTTTCATCTTATAATTTAAAAATGTTATGGTTTATGATACCAGCTAGTATTATTGGAGGACATATGGGTACTAAGCTTAATCATCATATAAGTTCAGAAAAAATTCATAAGATTTTTATATTGTTGGTAATACTAATGGTTGCTTTAAATGTGTACAATGCAATTGAATTTCTTTTTTTATAGTTTATAATAGGAATTAAAACTAAAATATCATGAAAAAATTGCTATATTCCAAAAAGGAATAGGCAATTTTTTTTGTTTCAAGTGAATATTAATTTAGAAGTGATAGTATATTACCTTAGCATCAGGTAATGAAAGGTTTTTCATGTTTTTCTTTTCTAGTATAGGAACCTTTCCCTTTTTTTGCTTTATGAATGCCTATACCTCTACCAATTTCATCTGTATCAAATTTTCTAATGTTAAATGGATCAATACTTATTACAAAAGAGAAACCTTTTTTAAATTTACTTTTTTTACTCATAAAATGACCACCTCTATATATTTTATTATACCTAAATAATAATGATTTATGTTATTAAAAAAAAGGTAACAACAACTGTTAAAAAATTTTTAATTTACAAAAATTTTTTAAGCAAATATCATTGACTTTAATTGTAAGAAGGAGTAATCTTAAACAGTAAAAGGTTTACATTAATTCAACGTTTCTTTTCCTCTGGTATAAGTGCAGGTACAGTAGTAGCTTTACTACTCAATTTAGTTTTAAAAGAAGAAACTCCTTTAAAAGTAGATTCAAACATAGATTCAAACATAGATTCAAAAACTATTTCACAATAAAGAATATTTAGGGAGATGCTACACATCTCCTTAATATATAAATTATTAAATGGAGGTATTCATATGGAAAAATTTTTTAAGTTAACAGAAAACAGAACTACTATTAAAAGGGAGGTAGCAGGGGGAATAACTACATTTTTAGCAATGGCGTACATAATTGCTGTAAACGGTATCATACTTAGCGATGCGGGGATGCCAAAAGCGGCTGTCATAACAGCAACTTGCTTAACAGCGGGAATAACTACTATCTTAATGGGGCTTATAGCTAATTTGCCATTAGCATTAGCATCTGGAATGGGACTTAATGCATTTTTTGCTTATACTGTATGTATTAAAATGAATATTTCTTGGGAAATAGCTCTTACAGCAGTATTTATCGAAGGTATTATTTTTATTATTTTATCATTAACAAAAGCTAGAGAGGCAGTAGCAAATTGTATACCTACTTCTTTAAAACTTGCGGTTACTGCAGGTATTGGATTATTTATAGCTTTTATTGGATTCGTAAGTGCAGGAATTGTTATAACTGATCCAGCTACAAAAGTAACTATGGGTAATTTTACAGACCCTACTGTTGTTATTACCTTTATTGGTATTTTAGTAATTGTTATATGCCATAAAAAGAATATCAAGGGAGCTATTTTAATTGGTATGGTTGTTAGTACTGCTATAGCATGGATTTATGCTGCAATATCACCTGAAAGTGCTGCTAGTTATATGATTTTTAAACCAGAGGGAACTCTTTTCGGATTTAGCTCCATAGCGCCCATCGCAGGAAAAATTCAATGGTCTTATATCTTTACACCATCTAAATTATGGTCCATAATGGGTATAGTAATAACTTTCTTGTTTGTGGATTTTTTTGATACATTAGGTACTTTAGTTGGAGTAGCTACAAAAGCTGATCTATTCGATAAAGATGGTAAGGTTAAAAATGGAGGAAAAGCTTTGTTGGTGGATTCTATTGGTACTACAATGGGAGCCATGCTTGGAACTTCTACAGTAACAACCTATGTTGAAAGTGCAGCTGGAGTTGCTGAAGGAGCAAGAACTGGACTAGCTGCTATTGTCACTGGGGTATTATTCCTTTTAGCTATGTTTTTTTCACCTTTATTTATGGCAATTCCAGGTTGTGCTACTGCACCGGCTTTAATTATGGTAGGACTATTTATGATAAGTAATGTAGTGAAGATTGACTTTGAAGATTTCACTCAAGGAGTGCCAGCATTTTTAACTATTGCTTTGATGCCTTTAACTTATAGTATAGGAGATGGACTTTCTATTGGTATACTTTCATATGGATTAATTAATTTCATTTCTAATGTATTAGAAAAGGATAAAACTAAGAGAAAGAAAGTATCAATAATTATATATATTTTAACTATTTTATTCATAATAAGATTACTTTTTACAGGATTACAGGCTAAAGGAATCATTTAAGGGTAAAATAAGAAAACTTAAAATTCTAGTAGCAGGAGGGTGCATAATGAAAGTAAGTAAAACAAAAAATTTAATCGAGGTGGCAACAGGTAGAAAAAAAGCAGATTTAGTTATTGAAAACTGTAATGTTGTCAATGTTTTTTCACAGGAAATCATATATGGGAAATTAGCAATTAGTGATGGAATATTTGTTGGTATTGGTGATTATGAAGGAGTAAATACAATGGATGGGGAAGGCAAATATATAGTTCCTGGTTTAATTGATTCCCATGTTCATATAGAATCTTCTATGGGATCACCCTATCAGTTTGCAAGGGCAGTACTTCCAAGAGGTACTACTACTGTAATATCAGATTGCCATGAAATCGCTAATGTAAAAGGACTTGAAGGAATCAAGTATATGATTGAGTCTAGTGAAAATTTACCACTTGATGTGTATATCATGTTACCTTCCTGCGTTCCTGCTACAAAATTCGAAACATCAGGAGCGGTACTAGAAGCAGAAGATTTAGAAGAACTTATTAAGCATGATAGAGTATTAGGCTTAGGGGAATTAATGAATTATCAAGGTGTTGTATTTACAGATGAAGGAATTATAAAAAAACTTGAACTAACTGATAAATACCATAAAGTAGTTGATGGTCATGGACCTGTTATAAAAGAAAAGGAGTTAAATGCTTATTCTTTAGCAGGGGTAAAAACTGATCACGAATGCATGAACCATAAAGAAGTATTAGATAGATTAAGAAATGGAATTTATATTGCAGTAAGAGAAGGTTCAGCTGCAAAAAATTTATTGGATATAGTTGGGACTGTGAATTCTTTTAATGAACGTAGATTTACATTTTGTACTGATGATAGGCATCCTAAAGATATTATTCAGGAAGGGCATATAGATAATAACATTAGAATTGCTATAAGAGGGGGAGTTAGTCCCATAACTGCAATTAGAATGGCAACATTAAATTCAGCAGAATGTTATGGACTAAAAAATCTTGGGGCCATTGCACCAGGGTATATAGCAGATTTTATAATAGTTGATAATTTAACAGATTTTAATGTTTTAAAAACTTTTAAAGAAGGAAAACAAATAAAAGAAGATTGGTATAAATATATAAAAGAAGATAAAAACCTATTAAAAGTAGTATCTAATAGTGTAAATATAAAAGAGTTCACTAAGGATGATTTAAAAATAAAATTGAAATCTGACTTTGCAAAAGTAATTAAAATTGTAGATCATAGTCTTTTTACAGAAAATGTAACAAGAAAAGTTATGAGAGACGAAGATGGTTTTTATGTGAATTCTGAAACACAAGATATATTACCGATTTATGTAATTGAGAGACATAAAGGAACGGGAAACATTGGTAAGGGCTTAATTGAAGGGTATGGACTGAAAAATGGAGCAATTGCCTCTACCATTGCTCATGATTCACATAATTTAGTGATTATAGGAGATAACCCTAGTGATGTTAAACTAGCTGCTGATAAAATAATTGAAATTGGCGGGGGATTAGTCATTGTAAAAGATGGTAAGGTAAGAGGATGCTTACCTTTGGATATCGCAGGCATAATGTCTAGTGAAGATTTAGAAATTGTATCAAAAGGACATGAGGAATTAAATAAAATTGCCACAGATGAATTAAAAATTAACGTAAATATAAATGCTTTCATGACCTTAGCATTTATGGCGTTACCTGTTATTCCTAAACTTAAAATTACTGATCAAGGGTTGTTTGATGTTGTAAAATTTGAGCATACTGATTTGTAAAAGTTTTGTAGGATAAGGGCCAGATAATTGATTGTGGATAGTGATGAAAAGCTTTCGCTTTGGCGAAAGCTTTAATTAAATTTAAAGAATTAAAAATCACTTTAATAGGTAAAATTAAAAAAATTGCAAACTTAAAAAAAAATTGCAAAAAAATATTGACTTACTTCTTCATAATGATATACTAAAATTATGAGGATATACTAAATCTTTACTTAGCACTATAGGATTTAAGTTAAGAAATTATATTGAATGTAAACGAAAACATTCAGATAAATATAACTTAAAGTTTCATATAGTGTTAATTATACAAGGAGTGATAATATGAGTATTGGAAAAAGTATTAAAAGAGTTGATGCTTTTGATAAAGTAACTGGGAGAGCTCAGTATACAGATGATTTTCAAATAAATAATTCTCTTGTAGCCAAAATTATGCATAGTACAATCGCTAATGGGCGAGTTAAAAGTATTGATATTTCAGAGGCGGTTAAGTTAAAAGGTGTTATCAAAATTATAACTTGCTTTGATGTTCCTGATATTAAATTTCCAACAGCGGGACATCCATATTCTTTAGATCCTTCTCATGCAGATATTGCAGATAGAAAATTATTGAATGAAAGAGTTAGATATTATGGAGATGATATTGCTGCCGTAGTTGCAAAGGATAGTGTAAGTGCAGAAAGAGCAATAAAGCTTATAAAAGTTGAATATGAGGAATATAAGCCATTAACTTCAGTTGAAGCTGCTTTGAATGAAAGTGAAACTCCTATTCATGAAGAATATCCTGATAATATTCTTGCTCATACAAGTTATGAAATTGGAGATTATGAAAAAGCTATCCAAGAAGAAAATCTTATTTTTTTCCAAGGAGAATATGAAACATCACCGGTAAAACATTGCCATATTGAAAATCCTATTTCCTATGCTTATGCAGAAGGTTCAAGAATTACTGTTGTATCATCAACACAGATTCCACATATTGCAAGAAGAGTAATTGGCCAAGCCCTTGGAATTGAATGGGGTAAAGTTAAAGTAATTAAACCTTATATAGGTGGTGGATTTGGTAATAAGCAAGACGTTTTATATGAACCACTTAATGCATATTTGAGCCTAGCAGTTGGGGGAAGATGTGTTAAACTTGATATTTCAAGGGAAGAAGACTTTGTGAGTACTCGTGTTCGTACTGCAATGAAATTTAAAATTGAAACTTATGTAAGACCAAATGGACGTTTTGTTGCAAGAAAATTAGTTTTATATGGTAATAAAGGAGCTTATGCATCTCATGGGCATAGCATGGTAAGCAAAGCTGGACATGCATTTAAGCAAACATATAATGATGAAGTTGCAACTAAAGCTGATATGTATTCAGTATTTACAAATTTACCAGCCTCTGGTGCTATGCGTGGATATGGTATTCCACAGTTTGCTTTTGCAATTGAATCTCATATTGAAGATATAGCAAAAGAACTGAAAATAGATTCCATTGAGATAAGAAAAATCAATTCTATGAAACTAGGATTTGTTGATAATCAAATTAAATGTAATAGTAATGGACTTGAAGAATGTATTGAAAAAGGGAAAAAGTATGTTGATTGGGATAATAAAATAAAAGAATATAAGAATCAAACAGGACCAGTAAGAAAAGGTGTTGGGATGTCTATATTTAGTTATGCAACAGGGGTTTATCCAATATCTTTAGAAACTGCTGCTTGTAGAATTGTATTGAATCAAGATGGTTCCGTTCAAGTTCAAATGGGTGCTACTGAAATAGGACAAGGTGCAGATACTGTATTTGCTCAAATGGTATCAGAAATTCTTGATATACCAGTAGAAGATGTGCATATGATATCTACGCAAGATACTGATATTACACCTTTTGATACTGGAGCTTATGCATCTAGACAATCTTATGTATCAGGCATGGCTGCTAAAAAAGCGGCAATTGAAGTAAAAGAAAAAATATTAGAACATTCGAATTTCATGTTAAAATTACCGGTGGGTAATCTTGAACTTAAAGATAAAAATATAATAAATAAAGAAACTGGTGAGATTTTAGCTTCACTTAAAGAGGTGGCTACTCATGCACTTTACAATAAAGAAACATCAGTTCATATAACAGCTGATGTAACCAATCAATGTAAATCAAATACTTTCTCCTTTGGGGTATGTTTTGTAGAGGTTGAAGTTGATATTCCTATTGGGAAAATTAATATTAATAAAGTAATTAATGTTCATGATTGTGGTAAGGTACTTAACCCACAAATGGCTGCAGCACAGGTACATGGTGGTATGAGTATGAGTTTAGGTTTCGGATTAAGTGAACAACTATTGTTTGATGAAAAAACAGGAAAACCCCTTAATAATAACTTGCTTGATTACAAACTTCCAAGCATTATGGACACACCACATTTGGAAGCACAATTTGTAGAAACTTTTGATGTATCAGGACCTTTTGGAAATAAAGCATTGGGAGAACCACCAGCTATTCCTGTTGCACCTGCAATAAGAAATGCTGTACTTAATGCCACAGGGGTTAAGTTTAATGTTACTCCAATAACACCACAAAGATTAATAGAAAAATTCAAAGAAAAGAAATTAATTTAAATAATGAGGTGAAATATAAATGTATGATATTGAAAAGCTTTATCAAGCAACTTCAGTTGAAGATGCAATAAAACATCTTGTAGATGACCCAAAAGCAGTGGTTATTGCAGGGGGAAGTGATGTACTTATAAGCATTCGTCATGGAAAACTTGCTGGATGCTCCCTTGTAAGTATTTATGGATTAAATGAATTAAGAGGAGTTTCTATGCTAGAAAATGGGACTATAAAAATAGGACCAGTTACAAGTTTTTCTCATATCACAAAAGATCCTATTATTCAAAAATATATTCCTGTTTTGGGTGAAGCTGTGGATGAAATAGGCGGACCACAGATAAGAAATATTGGAACTATAGGAGGAAATATTTCAAATGGGGTTACAAGTGCTGATAGTGCTTCTACACTTTTCGCTTTGAATGCTGAAGTGGAAATAACAGGGCCTAGTGAAAAAAAGGTTATCCCTATTTCAGAATATTATACAGGTCCAGGGAGAGTATGTTTGAAAAATGGTGAGTTGCTTACAGCTATATATATAACAAAAGATAATTATGAAAATTTTTCAGGTAATTATATTAAATATGCTATGCGTAATGCAATGGATATAGCAACTTTAGGATGCTCTGTATCTTGTAAACTTAACCAAGAAAAAAATATTATTGAAGATGTTCATATCGCTTTTGGTGTGGCAGGGCCTGTTCCTATGAGATGTTTTAAAGCGGAAGAAGCTATAAAAGGAAAATTAATTACTGAGGAAATGTTTAACACTTTTAGTTCAATAGTACTTACAGAAGTAAACCCTCGTTCATCTTGGCGTGCATCTAAAGAACTACGTCTTCAGCTTGTAGAAGAATTAAGTAAAAGATGTTTAAAGGAAGCAATAAAAAAATCAGGAGGGATAATTAATGGCTAACGTAATTTTAAATTGTACTATAAATGGAGAAGAAAAACAGGTTATGATAGACGATAGAGAGTCACTTGCTGATGTACTTCGAAATAAATTTCAATTATTAAGTGTAAAAAAAGGCTGTGAAGTTGGGGAATGTGGAGCTTGTACTGTGCTTATCGATGATGAAGCATTTGATTCTTGTATTTATCTTGCAGTTTGGGCAGAAGGTAAAAAAATTCGTACAACTGAAGGTTTGATGGATGAGGAAGGAAATATTTCAGATATTCAAAAATCATTTATTGATGAGGGAGCTGTTCAATGCGGTTTCTGTACTTGCGGTTTCGTAATGTCTTCTATACCAGTATTAGAAGATGATAAAAAATATAAAACTGAAGAAATTAAAAAGAAACTTTCAGGTAATTTTTGTAGATGCACTGGATATGAAAATATATTAAGTGCTGTAGAAAAAGTTAAAAATAAAGATAGTGAAAGTGATATCTGATAGCTGTTATATAGAAAGACAGGAGGAATATTATGACTTTACTTAAAATTTCAAATGGAACAATTGTAACTATGAATGAAACAAGAGAAATACTCAAGGGTGATATATTAATAGAAAATGATAGAATAATTGAAATTTCTCCACACATTGAAAAAAAAGTTGATGAAGAAATTGATGCTAAAGGAAAAGTGATTATCCCGGGTTTAATACAAACCCACGTTCACTTAACACAATCACTTTTCCGAGGAATGGCAGATGATTTGGAATTGATGGATTGGCTAAGAAAAAGAATATGGCCTCTAGAAAGTTACCATACTGAAGAATCCAACTATTTATCTGCCCAGCTAGGTATTGCTGAACTTATTAAAGGTGGAACTACTTCAATAATTAGTATGGAAACTGTAAATCATACAGAAGCAGTTTTCAATGCAATATATGGAAGCGGTTTCAGAAGTATTACAGGTAAATGTATGATGGACTATGGAATAGGTGTGCCAGCAGGTTTGATGGAGAACACTGATGAATCAATAAAAGAAAGTGTAAGATTATTAAAAAAGTGGCATAACAAAGATAATAAAAGAATCAAATATGCTTTTACCCCTAGATTTGTAGTATCTTGTACTGAAAATCTATTGCTTCAAGTAAAAGATTTAGCTGAAGAATATGGGGTTATGATTCATACACATGCATCTGAAAATCAAGGAGAGATAGATTTAGTTTACAAAGATAGAGGTATGAGAAACATTAAATATTTAAACAAATTAGGACTAACAGGGAAAAATCTAATTTTAGCTCATTGTATATGGCTAGATAGTGAAGAAATGAAGATTTTAGCAGATACAGGAACAAAAATAGCTCATTGCCCAAATTCAAATTTAAAATTAGCTTCAGGCATAGCACCAATTCCAGAATTACTAGACTTAGGAGCTAATGTATCTTTAGCAGCAGATGGAGCTCCTTGTAATAACAATTTAGATATGTTTAGAGAAATGAGGAGTTCAACATTAATTCAAAAAGCAAGGTTATTAGACCCAACAGTTATGCCGGCTAGTAAGGTTTTTGAATTAGCAACACTTGCAGGCGCAAAGGCTATGGGCATGGAAAAGGAACTTGGTAGTGTTGAAGTTGGTAAGAAAGCTGATATTGTAATAATGGATTTGAATAACATTTATAATAGTCCTTGTGATGAAGGAGATTTGATATCAAAACTAGTATATTCAGCTTCCAGCCGTGATGTTGAATCTACTATTATTGATGGTAAAATAGTTATGAAAAACAAAATTTTGCTCACATTGAATGAAACTTCTATAATTGAAGATGCTAACAGACTCATAAAGAAAAATATGAATAAAATATAGTAAATAAAAAGTATCATTTAACATTATAAATAAGAGGATAAAAAATAGTTTAAAACTATTTTTTATCCTCTTTAATTTCCAAATTTAATATTAAGAAAGATGAAACATACTGAATTTAATGAAAAGATTTTGAAGGTGACTTTAGCCACAAAAGTGGTAATGGAAATAACGGAACTAACAATATCACTTAAGAGATTCCCATTCAGAAGGCTTACTATCAATTAAATTTTTTATGTCTGTTCCAGTATAACTTGAAAAAGTAACACCGGTATAAACATTATAACTATTTTTGTGAATATACCAACCCTTACCAGGATAATAAAATACTGGCGAGTTCCAACTATTTCCTGTATTTGTACTAGCATAAATAACAGGATCGGATAGATCTTTGCTGTTTGAAAAAGGCATAATTTTAAGTTCAGAGCCATTGATGGTGATTTCATATTTTTTAGGTAAGTCCACAGAAAGTGTTGGCCAAGTGCCGTTAAAATCATTTTTTAAAATATAGGCACGATAGGTGTCATTTGAAAAATTATTGTTATTGATACCTAATATAGTTGCTTTTTCAGTATCAGTTTTGCCTTTTAATAAATCAAATAAGTTGAACATAGTTTCCAAGACAATATCACCTAATTCTTTACTAGGATTATGAACGCTACATGAAATATAAGCATTCCCGTCACTGTCTACTATCCATGAAAATGTGCCATCAGATGGACAAGACACTTCATCATATAAATCTCCACTATTAACTAAAAAACTAGTGCCGGAGTAGTTATCTTTAATTATTAAACCTCCATTAGCTAAATACATTAAATAAGTGGAATTAGCTATTCTTCTGTTTGATAAACAAGCGGTTTCACTTGATGAATTTGCATAACTTATATACTTTGGTATTACTATAGCTGAAAGAATACCTAAGATAGCGATTACAATGATTAGTTCTATAAGTGTAAAACCTTTTATTTTATCTTTTTTACAAATATAGGTCTTGAAAATAATATTCATAAAAGAAAATCACCTCTACTAAAAATATTTCAATAATAATCTTGTAGTAATTTGTCGAAAATTATCTATTTTTTATGATTTTACTCAATCACATATTAAATTATACGCCTAATATAGAAAGAATTCTATTGTTTTTAATAGAAATAAACTTATAAGAAAAAATAAAATATTTACCATAAAGATATTGACACAGTAAAAATAATAAGGTATAGTATAAAAATAGAAATCACATAAAACATATAAGAATAGTAGGAATGAATTGAGGACATGAAATAAAGCATGTATTTTCAATTCAATATTATTTAATTAAAAACCAAGTAAACCCATGGGGTTAATAAAAGGAGAGAAAAAAATGTTTAACAAAAGAAAATTAGTCTTAATAACATCTATGATTATGGCTACAGCTTTGGTATTTGTAGGTTGTGGAAGTAAAAACAATGAAATAAATCAGAAAAGTAATGAAGTAAAAGAAACTAAATCAATAAGAATAGGTACATCTGGTGGATATTTCCCTTTTACTTTTGTTGAAAATGATGTTCTTCAAGGATTTGAAATTGATGTATGGAATGAAATTGGAGAAAGATTGGACTATGATGTGGAATTTGTAACTTCTAAATTTAGTGGTTTATTTGGAATGTTAGATACAGATAGAATAGATAGTATATCAAATCAAATAGCTATAACGGAAGAAAGAAAAGAAAAGTATATATTCACTACTCCATATGTTTATGATGGAGCTCAATTAGTAGTAAAGACCGGAAATGATTCAATTAAAAGCCTTGAGGATTTAAAAGGCAAGAAAGTAGGAGTAAGTTTAGGAAGTAACTATGAACAGATTATAAGGGAATTTGATGTGAATAATGAAATTGAAATTATAACTTATGATGGTGGTGCTATGGAGCAAGAAGTTGCATTAGGAAGAATTGATGCATTTTTAATGGACAAACTATCAAGTGTTGAACTTATAAAGAAAACGGGATTAGATTTACAATTAGCAGGAGATCCAGTTGCTTTTAATGAAAATGCTTTTCCATTTGTTAAGAATGAAAAAAATGAAGAGCTTATAGAAAAAATTAATACAACAATTGAAGAAATGAGAGCTGATGGAACTTTAAGTGAAATATCAGAAAAGTGGCTTGAAATGGATATAACGAAAAAATAAAAGATTCAGGTTGGTGATTTAAAATGAGCAGTTTTGACATACAGTATTCTATAAATTTATTTCCTTTATTATTCAAATATCTACATGTAACAATTACAATGGCTGTTTTGTCAATGTTCATTGCTTTGGCCTTGTCTTTATTATTAGCGTTGATAAGAACTTATGAAATAAAAGGATTATACTTATTGAGCAAAATTTATATTTCGTTCTTTAGAGGGACACCATTACTAGTACAACTTTTCTTACTTTACTATGGGGTTCCACAAATATTTCCTGTATTTAAAAGTATGAATGCTTATACGGCTGCTATTATAGGTCTGAGCTTAAATGCTTCAGCTTATATGGCAGAAATAATTAGAGGGTCCATACTATCAGTAGATAAAGGACAGATGGAAGCTTCTTTATCAGTAGGTATGACAAGTTTACAAGCTATGAAAAAAATAGTGCTTCCTCAAGCAGCGAGAACTGCTATACCATCTTTGGCTAATAGTTTTATAGATCTTTTAAAAGGGTCTTCCTTAGCTTTCACTTTAGGAGTTGCAGAAATAATGGCAAAAGCTCAGATGGAAGCGGCTAGTTCCTATAAATTTTTTGAAGCTTATTTAACAGTTGCGATAATGTATTGGTTAATCGTAATAGTTTTTGGATACTTTCAAAAGAAAATTGAGAACAAAATGAATGAAGCTTATTAGGATGTGATGAAATGATAAAAATAGAAAACCTACACAAGAAATTTAAAGAGGTAGAAGTATTAAAAGGTGTTAATTTGGATGTAAGAAAGGGAGAAGTAGTTGTTATTATTGGCCCTTCAGGTACGGGAAAATCCACACTTTTGAGATGTATTAATTATTTGGAAATCCCTGATAAAGGTAAAATACAAATAGGGAATTTGAATATAGATGTAGAAAGCCATGATAAAAAAGATATATATAGTTTGAGAAAAGCTTCTGCAATGGTATTTCAAAATTATAATTTATTTAGAAATAAAACTGCAATTGAAAATATCACTGAAGCTTTAACTCTTGTTAAAAAGATGGATAAAAGTCAAGCAAAAGAAAGAGCTTTAACAATACTTAAACAAGTGGGAATGTTAGATAAAAAAGATTATTATCCTTCAGCATTGTCTGGAGGTCAGCAACAAAGAGTAGGTATTGGGAGAGCTATGGCGTTGGAACCAGATATTATGCTATTTGATGAACCAACCTCTGCATTAGATCCTGAACTTGTGGATGAGGTTTTAACTGTGATAAAGAAGTTGGCTGCTAAAAAAATGACAATGGTTATAGTCACTCATGAGATGAATTTTGCAAGAGATGTAGCGGATAGAGTGATTTTTATGAGTGAGGGAAAGATTATTGAAGAAGGCACTCCAGAAAAAATCTTTTTTTCTGCTGAAAATATAAAAACCAAGAATTTTCTTAAACAAGTAAGATTATAAACAAGAAAAGAAAAAATAGTTTAAAACTATTTTTTCTTTTCTTTAGTTTCGAATGAAAAATTATTATTTTCTTCTTCAGCTTCTAAAAATACTTCTAAAAGTTTTTCGCCGTAAGCACCTAAATTATTTTCTAAATCTATTTTATTTATTAGAATAACCTTTAAAGGCTTACTTATAGTGGTAAGAACATCCCAAAGAGCATCTAGGTTGCCACCATAATAATTAGGGAAATCAAGAGTGTTTTTTATATAATCATGAGTAACTTCAACAGAAGTCATGATTTTACCATCTAATATAATTTCTTTCATAGTAATATCCTTTCTTGATTAATATAATTGAGTAAAAGTTTTATAATGATCATCCGTATAAAAAATCAAACCATCATTAGAAAATAAAATTCTTTCACTATTGCGATAACCACCTTCATAGTTGATATCACATTCGAACCATTTTCGACCATCTTCAATAGGTAAAAGTTTTTCGCGATTACCGAAATAATCTCCGCCAATACTCATTTCATCAGTAACTTCCCACAGATTACCTTTATTACTTTCCCAACCCAAAGCAATAGCTTCTTGTTTTTTTAGATAGTTAGAAGGCAACTTATCAAAAGCATTAATATATGCAGCTACTTCTTCTTTGGAAGAATAACGACCACTTTCATCAATACCACTAGTATTAATCTTATTATTAGTAGTATTATCATCAACTGATACGCTATTGTTATCAGCATTCTCAGTTACTATTTTTGCAACTTCATTTAAAAATTCATTACTGCATCCGGTAAATAGCATTACCAAAGTAAGTGCTAAAGTAATCCAAAAAGATAAAAGTTTCTTAGTTTTAAATTTTCGCATTTTTAATCCCCATTTCAAGTTAATATAAAATCAATATTTTATGATGAAATAATTTATTTAAAGTATAACATAGAATTAGTAGAGTTGAAAGTTGAGATAGGTGTTTGGAAACTTAAAAATAAGTAACATGACAAAAAACCATATTTTGTTAGAATATTAACAAAAAAAAGAATATAAGAAGAAATAAAATTTTTCTTTCTCATATTCTTTAATTATAAGTAATCTTTAATTAAACACTTTTTGAGTCACCTTTAGCACTAGACAAAACAATTTCTTTATCTTTAGGTAAGATAAGATTTAAGGCTATTGCAACTATAGTTGTAACAACAATAGAAGATTTACCGAATATTGATATAAACCATGATGGAAATAATGCAAAAGCATCAGGAACTTGTACAATACCTACACCTAAGGCAACTGCAATACCTACAACAGCAGAATTTCTCATTGTTAGATTGTTTGAAGCAATCATTTTAACTCCTGTCATTGTTATTGTAGCAAAAACAGAAATTGTAGCTCCGCCAAGTACGCATTGAGGAATAGTTGTTAGTAAAGAAGCAAACTTAGGAACAACACCTGCTAAAATAACAACAAAAGATGCAAAAGCAAATACCCATTTATTGATTACTTTATTTACGGTTACAATACCTACATTTTGACTATATGTAGCAGTTGGCATACATCCGAATAAAGCACCAATGATACTTGAGAACCCATTTCCAATAACACCACCAGCAAGCTCTTCATCAGTAGGAACTCTATCCATACCGCCACCTGTTGTAGCTGATAAATCGCCTATAGCTTGAACAGAATTTACAATATACATTATAACCATAGAGATTATAGCTGTAGCATTAAACTGTATACCGAAATGTAATGGTTTTGGAATTTGAACTAGTCCTGCTGAAGCAACAGCATCGAAAGATACCATGCCAAGAAAAATAGAAACAATATATCCTACAATGATACCAATTAAAATTGATGCAAGTTTAAGAGAACCTTTTGTGAAGTAATTAACAAATAATACTACACCAAGTGTTAATAATGCAACAGCCCAGTTTTTAGGCGAACCGAAAGTTGCAGAACCAACACCACCAGCAATATACTTAATAGCAACAGAGTAAAGGGATAGTCCTATGGAAAATATAACCGTCCCAGTAACTAGTGGAGGGAAGAAAACTAAGAGTTTTTTCAAAAATAACCCGAAAAGTATTGCAACTAAACCACCTATTATTTGAGCTCCAAAAACCGTAGCCATATTAAATTCACCAGCAATAGCTACTAGTGTTGGAACATAGGCAAAACTTACACCCATAATTACAGGCAACCTTGAACCTATACGTTTACCTATTGGAAAAATTTGTATTAAGGTTGCTATACCAGCAAAAAACAATGAGGCTTGAACTAGTAAAATTTTGTCTGCTGGAGTGAGGTCGGCTACCCCAGAAATTATTAGTGCAGGGGTAACGCACCCAACAATCATAGCTACAACGTGCTGTAAACCTAGTGGTATTATTTCTTTTAATGATGGTTTACCATCATATTGGAATAGTAAAGACTTTTGATTAGAACTCATAAAAATACCTCCCATAATTATTATAGTTAATAGAGTTAATATAGTATTATAGTTATTATAGTTATTAGTATATTATTTTATAGTAGTACCTGTTTTACCAGAGATGCCATCTTTAGATTTTTCAAGTAAAGTTATAAGGGAATATCTTTCAGCTTTTGAAGCAGCAAATTCCATAGCAGCTTCTACCTTAGGTAACATTGAACCAGGAGCAAAGTGACCTTCTTTAACATATTCTTTAATTTCATCAACTGAAACATTATCAAGCCACTTTTCATTTGGTTTTCCAAAGTTTACAGCAACTTTTTCTACGGCTGTTAAAATTATAAGACAATCTGCATCAAGTTCTTTGGCAAGGGTGCAACTTGCATAATCTTTATCAATAACAGCGCTAACACCTTTTAAATGATTACCTTGTTTTACAACAGGAATACCACCGCCGCCACCAGCAATAACAACTTGGCCCATATTAACTAAAGATTTTATTGTTTCAATTTCTACAATACCTACTGGTTTTGGTGAAGGAACAACTACCCTATATCCTCTACCAGAATCTTCGATAACGGTTTCACCATTCTTAATAGCAAGGTCAGCATCTTCTTTTGTCATAAAGCTTCCAATTGGTTTTGTTGGGTTTTGAAAAGCTTTATCTTCAGGATTCACTTCCACTTGTGTTATTATCGTTGATACACCTTTATTAATATTACGATTGAGAAGTTCTTCTCTTAGTGCATTTTGTAAATCATAACCAATATATCCTTGGCTCATTGCAACACAAACAGACATAGGACATAAATGGTAATTAGGATGATGTTTATAAAATTCAGACATAGCATTATTAATCATACCTACTTGAGGCCCGTTTCCATGAGAAACTACAACATCGTTACCCACCTCAATAAGATCAACAATAGCTTTAGCAGTGGTTTTTACCGCGGCCATTTGCTCTTCTAAATTATTACCAAGAGCATTACCACCTAATGCGATTACTATTTTTTTCTTCATAAAAATTGCCTCCATAAAATAATTTTGATTTTCAGGGTAAAAGGCTATATATACGTTGAAGGTCAATATAGCCTTTTATTAATGGTATATTAAAAATTATTTTAATTTACGTTCTTTATTATTGTTTTCAAGCATAGCTAGAGTTTCTTGTGGATTTTTAACTTTACTCAAGAAAATCATTGATGCTATTGCGTAAGGTTTATAGCTAGCTTCTTTGTAAAGTGGTTTACGGTAGCGGTCAAATACAGAAGCATCAACTTCTCCAACTTCACAGCTAACTCCTGTGATGTCAGCAGGTAGACAGTGCATATAAAGAGCTTTTCCATCTTTTGTTGTTTTCATAAGCTCTTCAGTACATTGCCAATCCATATGCTTAGCGTTATGAGCAAGAAGTTCTTTTTCAAGTGCTTTTATACCAGCATCATCACCTTTAGCATATAAATCAGTACGTTTTTCCATAGCTACAAAAGGAGCCCAACTTTTAGGGTAAACAATATCAGCATCTTTGAAAGCTTCTTCCATAGAATTAGTTTTTGTAAATGAACCACCTGAAGCAGCAGCATTTTTCATTGCAATTTCTTCAACTTCACTCATAACTTCATATCCTTCTGGATGTGCAAGAACTACATCCATGCCGAAACGAGTTAAAAGTCCAATTATTCCTTGAGGAACAGAAAGTGGTTTACCGTAAGATGGTGAATATGCCCAAGACATAGCAATTTTTTTACCTTTTAAATTTTCTATACCACCAAATTCATTAATAAGATGAAGAGCATCAGCCATGGCTTGAGTAGGGTGGTCGATATCACATTGTAGGTTAACAAGAGTTGGTCTTTGTTCTAAAGTACCTTCTTTATTACCTTCTTCAACAGATTTAGAAACTTCACGCATATAAGTATTACCTTTACCGATATACATATCATCACGAATACCAATAACATCAGCCATAAAAGAAATCATATTAGCTGTTTCTCTTACAGTTTCGCCATGAGCTATTTGAGATTTTCCTTCATCAAGGTCTTGAACTTCAAGGCCAAGAAGGTTACAAGCAGAAGCAAAGCTAAATCTTGTACGAGTAGAGTTATCACGGAACAAAGAAACACCTAAACCACTATCGAAAATCTTTGAAGATATATTATTTTTTCTTAAATCTTGTAAAGCATCTGCCACAGTAAAAACTGCTTCTAATTCATCTAATGTTTTTTCCCAAGTAAGTAAAAAATCATTGTTGTACATTTCTTTGAAATCTAAACTGTCAAGTTTATCGATATGTTTATCCATTATAGCCATTTTAAAAACCCCTTTTCATTTTTATATTATTTTTTATTGTATTTTTTAGAATTTATATAAGCTATTTATTAGAACAATAGATTGTTGGTAGGGCAGCATAAACAGCAGCACATTTAACTAAGTCAGCTTTCCAAGTTTTTTCATTTGGTGCGTGAGCTTCTTCTTCTTTACCAGGTCCAAAACCAATACAAGGAATTCCGTATCTACCCATTATTGAAACACCATTAGTAGAGAAAGTCCATTTATCAACAAGAGGAGTTCCATACATACCTTCATAAGATTCAACCATTGCCTTTGTAGCTGGGGCATCCTCAGGAATTACCCATGTAGGGAAATAACAATCAGTTGGATAAACAAGGTTTGTCCAGCTTGGTCTTTCATATTTGTACATTGTTACTTCTGCATTATATTTTTTAGCAAACGGAAGGGAACGAACTTCTTCAAGAGCCATTTCAAAAGTTTCACCATCTGTTAAACGACGGTCAAGTGAAATTGCACACATATCTGCAACTGCACAACGAGATGGGGAATTGAAGAATATTTCAGAAACAGTAATAGTTCCTTTTCCTAAAAATGGATCATAATGCAAGTTATCATTAAGAACTCTAACTTCTTGTAGAATATCAGCCATTTTGTAGATAGCATTATCTCCACGCTCTGGAGCTGAACCATGACAAGAAATTCCTTTAACTTCAACACGTATTTCCATACGTCCACGTTGGCCTCTATATATATTGCCATTTGTAGGTTCTGTTATAACAACAAATTCAGGCTTTATGTTGCTTTCATTATGGATATACTGCCAACATAATCCATCACAATCTTCTTCTTGAACTGTACCAGTAACTAAAACTGTATATTTATCAGATAAAAGTCCTAAATCTTTCATTATTTTTGCACCATAAGTAGCAGAAACTATACCACCAAGTTGATCTGATGCGCCACGGCCACCTATTTCTTCATCATTTTCATATCCTTCATAAGGGTCAAATGTCCAGTTACTTAATTCACCAAGACCAACAGTATCAATATGAGCATCATACCCAATAAGAGTTTCGCCTGTTCCCATATAACCAAGAACATTACCCATTTTATCAATTTCCACTTTGTCAAAATCAAGGGATTCCATTTCTTTCACTATTCTTCTTATAACACCTTCTTCTTCTGCACTTTCACCAGGTATAGCAATTAAATCACGCAAAAATTTAGTCATTGCAGCTTCGTAACCCTCTGCTTTAAGTTTTATACTGTTAAAATCCATTTTATTTACCTCCAAAAATTTTATTTTTGATAATATTTTTATTTATATTTATATAGAAGGGTAAGCACCATCCCAAACAATATTACGATAAACATCTGGGTCGGTGTTTCCTTCTGTAGAAAACAATAATACTTTTGAGTTTTCATCAAGTTTTAAAGCATTTTTTAGATCTTTTAAATCATCATTTTTCATGATTTCAAAGAGAATACCTGTAGTTACTGCTCCTGATTCTCCAGAGATAACTCTAGGATCTTTATCTATAGGGGAAGAAAGTATTCTCATTCCTTTAGCAGAAATATAATCAGGACAAGATACAAAGAAGGAACTATTATTCTTTAAAATATCCCATGATATTGTATTTGGTTCCCCACAAGCAAGGCCTGCCATGATTGTTTGCATATCATCAGTAACAGTTCTAATATTACCATCTTTAGCATTAGCAGAACGATATAAGCAATCTGCTTTGTTTGGTTCTACTATAACAACTATTGGAGGGTTTTTAGTATAAGCATTTGCAAAATATCCTTGAACTGCTCCAGCAAGAGAGCCAACACCTGCTTGTATGAAAATATGTGTAGGGGCATCACAATTAGCATCATGTAATTGGTTATTAGCCTCCATTGCCATTGTTCCATATCCTTGCATTATCCAAGAAGGGATTTTTTCATAACCTTCCCAAGCTGTATCTTGAATTACGACAGAGTTAGGAGTTTTTGCAGATTCAGCTATAGCTATTCGTACACATTCATCATAATTAACTTCTTCAATAGTAGCTGTAGCATTTTCCTTTTGAATATTTTTAAGTCTAATTTCAGAAGATCCTTTTGGCATAAAAACAACAGATTTTTGGCTTAATCTATTAGCGGCCCAAGCAAGACCTCTTCCATGATTTCCATCAGTTGCTGTAAAGAATGTTGTTTGCCCAAATTCTTTAAGAAGCTCTTCAGATGTAATAGTATCGTAATCAAGTTCAGAAATGTCTTTTCCTAGTTTTTCAGCAATATAGCATGCAATAGCAAAAGAACCACCTAATACTTTAAAAGCATTTAAGCCAAATCTATAAGATTCATCTTTTACAAATACATTTTTTAAACCTAAGAATTCAGCCATATTGTCTAATTTAGCTAGAGGTGTTTGGCTATATTCAGGAAAACTTTTATGAAAAGAAGCTGCTTTGGCTACGTTTTCAGGGGACATTACATTTAAATTAGAATTTTCAGTTTTTGGGAGTTCGTTAGAAACCCATTTAATTTTATTCATAGAAACCTCCTATTTTATATTAAAATTTATTTTTAATATCTACATAATTGTAGATAGAATACTTTGAAATACCAAAAAAGTTTGCTATTTTATCGCCAGCTTTGGTGATTAAGAAAGCACCAGAGTCATTTAGAAATTGAATAGCTACAATTTTTTCTTCCTTGCTCATTAATGGAACAGGCTTACCTATTTTTTTTACTGATTCGCTTAACAAATCATCAAGAAGTTGATTTACATTCTGAGGAATTGTGCTTGCATCTTGAATAGAATCAGTATGGCTAATTAAAGACTCTATGCAATTGCTAGATATAGTGAGTTCAGTAATGTCATAATTAATACAAAAGATAGCTATAGGTTTATTTTTATCATCTCTTATATAAATTGTACTTGATTTTAAAATCTTTCCATCTTGAGTTTTGGTTATGTAATTTAATTTATCCTCAATGCTATCTGGGGAATGCTTAAGAGCATCTAAAACAATACGCGAAGGGCCATCATCATTGCTTCTGTGAGTTACATGACCGTTTTCTATTAAGATTATAGGATAATCTTTATAGCCAGAAGATAAATCATGGATAAGAACTTCACAATTTCTCCCAAATTGAGATGTGATACCTTTTGCTAATCTTTTCATAAAATCCAAATTTGAAACATCACTCATAAAAAAACCCCTTATTTTTATATTATAGTAAAGAATCATATTCACATAATGAAAACTTGGAAACAATTTATGAGTTAAGTATATCAATAAAATTTTTGAAAATCAATGGATTTATAAAAAAATTTTTTAAGTTTACAAAAATATTTTTATAAATCCATTGACTGTAATCTTAAGTAAATGATAAAATATACTTGTAAATGGTAAAGATTAATTTATCTAAGTTTATTCTTTTAAATATAGGAGGGGTAATATGATATTAATAGGCAATGGAAAATTATTGACAAGAGATGATAATAATACATTTATAGAAAATGGATGTGTATGTATTCAGGATAATGTTATCGTTGATTTGGGAACTACTGAAAACATGAAGAAAAAATATGAAAGTGCTGAGTTTGTAGATGCAAAAAAAGGGTTAATTATGCCTGGAATGATTAATACACATCATCATATATATAGTTCTTTTGCTAGAGGACTTTCAATTAACAATCACAATCCTAAAAATTTTGGCGATATTCTTGAAGGTATGTGGTGGAAAATAGATAGATTGTTGACACTTGAAGATACAAGATATAGCGCTTTATCAACATATTTAGATTGCATAAGAAATGGAGTAACAACTGTTTTTGACCATCATGCAAGTTATGGTAATATTGAAGGAAGTTTATTTCAAATTTCAGATATAGCTAAAGAATTAGGAATTCGAACATCTTTATGTTATGAAGTTTCTGATAGAGACGGATCTGAAAAAATGAAACAAGCTGTTAAAGAAAACGTTGATTTCATGAAGTATGTTAAAAAGGATTCTTCCGATATGCAAAAGGGAATGATGGGACTCCACGCTTCTTTTACATTGAGTAATGAAACCCTTGAATATTGCGCTAAAAATATGCCTTATGATGCAGGATACCATGTGCATACAGCTGAAGCCATAGATGATGTATACGATTCCTTAAAAAAATATAATAAAAGAGTTGTAAATCGTTTATTTGATAATAACATTTTAGGAGAAAAAACTATTGCGGTTCACTGTATTCATACTAATAATGGGGAACTAGATTTATTAAAGGAAACAAATACAATGGTTGTACATAATCCTGAATCTAATATGGGTAATGCAGTGGGATGTACACCAGCTTTAGAAATGATTAAAAAAGGAATAACATTAGGTCTTGGAACTGACGGATATACAAGTGATATGTTTGAATCTATGAAAGTTGCTAATATTCTACATAAACATCATAACTGTAATCCATCCGTTGCATGGGGAGAAGTACCTTTAATGCTTTTCGAAAACAATTCAAAAATTGTGAATAGATTCTTTGAAAAGCCGGTTGGTGTTATAGAAAAAGGAGCTTATGCTGATGTTATAGTGGTTGAATATGATCCTTTAACACCTTTTAATGCAAACAATGCAAATTCTCATATCTTATTTGGAATCAATGGAAGATGTGTAACAACTACAATGATAAATGGTAAGGTTATTATGAAAGATCGTGAAATAATAGGTATAGACACAGAACAAATCATGGCAAAATCAAGAGAATTATCTACCAAACTATGGAATAAAATTAATAAATAAGGAGGAAACAGTAACTATGAGTGATAGAATGACACCTATTTCGTTTGAAGATTTAATGCAATGGATAATTACAGAAAACAAAAAATACGGAACAATTTTCGGGGTAAATAAATTTTTTAAAAAACAAGATAGTAAGGTCCTTGAAATCTTTAATGAAAGCATTGAAACTCCTTTTGGACCAGCAGCAGGACCTCATACACAATTAGCACAAAATATTATTGCAGCATATCTATCAGGATGTAGATTTTTTGAATTAAAAACTGTACAAACTCTTGATGGAGAAGACTTGCCAGTATCAAAACCTTGTATTAGTGCTAAAGATGAAGGGTATAACGTTGAATGGTCAACTGAACTTAGAGTTCCAGAGGCTTATGAAGAGTATGTTAAAGCTTGGTTTGCATTGAAAATATTATCTAAGGAACTTGAACTTGGAAGTAGTGATGGATTTATTTTTAACATGAGTGTAGGGTATGATTTTGAAGGTATTTCCTCACCAAAAATAGATAAATTTATTATGGGGCTTAAGGATGCTTCTAAAACTAAAATATGGGAAGAATGTAGAACTTACATCTTAAACAATATTGAAAAATTTGAAAATATAGATAAAGTATATGTGGATAGTATTTCTCCTAAAGTATGTAGCTCAATTACTTTATCTACTTTGCATGGATGTCCTCCACAAGAAATCCAGCGTATTGCATCATATTTGATAAATGAGAAAAAATTAAATACTTATGTAAAATGTAATCCTACATTACTAGGTTATGAATTTGCTAGAAAAACTTTAGATAACATGGGATATGATTATATTTCTTTTGATGAACATCATTTTAATGATGATTTACAATTTTCTGATGCTATAGTTATGTTTAAATACCTACAAGATTTAGCAAAGAAACAGGAATTATCCTTTGGAGTTAAATTAACCAATACTTTCCCAGTTGAAATTAAAAATAATGAATTGCCTGGAGAAGAAATGTATATGTCTGGTAAAGCTTTATATCCTTTATCAATAGAGTTAGCTCATAGACTATCAAGTGAATTTGAAGGAAATCTTAAAATTTCTTATTCAGGTGGAGCAGATGTATTTAATATTAATGAAATATTTGAAACAGGAATTTGGCCAATAACAATAGCTACAACACTTTTAAAAGTTGGTGGATACGAAAGAAATTTCCAAATTGCGGAAAACTTAAATCAATTAGAATATAGCGACAAGTATGTTATGGATAATGAAAAGTTAAAGAAATTAAAAGAAAAATCAGTAGTTGATATTCATCATATAAAAGCTATAAAGCCTATGCCAAATCGAAAAGTAACAGATAAAGTACCATTAACGGATTGTTTTATGGCTTCTTGCCAAAAGGGATGTCCAATATCACAAGATATTCCAGAATATATACGTCTTGTGGGAGAAGATAAACATTTAGAGGCCTTGAAAGTTATTGTAGAAAAAAATCCACTTCCTTTTATCACTGGTACCATATGTAGTCATGCTTGTATGAGTAAATGTAGCAGAACTTTCTATGATGAATCTGTGAATATAAGAAATGTAAAATTACAAGCAGCAGAAAAAGCTTATGAAGATTTAATGAAGGAAATTTCGCAAACTTCAAAAAGTGATGTAAAAATTGCTGTTGTTGGAGGCGGTACAACAGGTTTATCAGCAGCATATTTTCTTGCAAAAGAAGGATTGGATGTAACCATCTTTGAAAAAAGGGATTCTTTAGGTGGAATAGTTAAACATGTTATTCCAGAATTTAGAATGTCATCAGATGCCATTCAAAATGATATTGATTTAATTTGTAAATTAGGGGTTAAAATTGAATTAAATTCTCAAAAAACTTCGGTTCAGCAGTTAAAAGAAGAAGGATATAAATATATATTATTTGCAACAGGGGCATGGGAACCAGGTATGTTAGATATTGAAGGTGGAAATGTAATTAATGTAATCCACTTTTTAGAAAAATTAAGAAATAAAGATGAAGAATTGAAAATTGGTAAAAATGTTGTTGTAATAGGCGGAGGAAATACCGCTATGGATGCAGCTAGAGCAGCTAAAAGAGCAGATGGAGTAGAAAATGTTTATATAGTTTATCGTAGAACAAAAAGGTACATGCCTGCTGATGAAGAAGAATTACACTTGGCACTTGAAGATGGTGTGGAATTTAAAGAATTATTAGCGCCAGTAAAAATAAGTAATGGAGCCCTTATCTGTAAGGTTATGAAGCTAGGAGAGCCAGATGAGAGTGGTAGAAGAAAGCCAATTGCAACTGATGAAACAGTAGAAATTCTTGCAGATACTATTATAGCAGCGGTAGGAGAAAAAATTAACACTACAATGTTTGAGGAAAACAATATCAAGGTAAATGATAGAGGCTTTGTACAGGTTGAGCCAACAACATTAGAAACAAATATTGAAAAAGTTTATGTGGCTGGGGATGCTTTACGTGGACCTTCAACAGTAGTAGAGGGGATAGCAGATGCAACAAAATTCGCAAGAACTATAGTTAAAAAAGAAAAAAATTGTGATTTGCAAATGAATCTTCCAAAAGTAAGTACAAATATTGAAATACCTATAGCTAAAAAAGGAATACTTAAAATGGCTATATATGATAAAAATGAAAGTAGCAGATGTCTTGAGTGTTCAACTATATGTGAATTTTGTGTTGATGTTTGTCCTAATCGTGCTAATGTAGCAATAAAAGTAAAAGGAAATAAAGCACATCAAATAGTTCATATTGATAAAATGTGTAATGAATGTGGAAATTGTGAAGCTTTCTGTCCATATAATAGTGCTCCATACAAAGAAAAATTCACATTATTTAGTACAGAAAAAGATTTTAAAGATAGTGAAAATCCAGGTTTTGTATTAATTAATGAAGAAGAAAAGATAATTAAAATTAGATTAAAGAACCAAGCTCAAGAGGTTAAACTTGAAAATAATGATACAAGTATACCTAAAGAAATAGAAAATATGATTTGGGCTTTAATTCAAGATTATAGTTATATGTTCTAAAAATTGATGAGGTGATTTTAAATGTCAATCATTATAAAAGGAGGAACAATTGTAACTCCTACAAGAAGTTATTTATCTGATATCAAAATTAAAGATGAAATAATAATTGAGATTGAACAAAACTTGGTAGATTCTGAATCAGAAATTATAGATGCAACTGGGTGTTTATTGTTCCCAGGGTTTATTGATTCTCATACACATTTTGATTTAGATACAGGATATACAAGAACAGCAGATGATTTTAAAACAGGTACTGCAGCAGCTATCATTGGGGGAACAACATCTATTTTGGATTTTGCAACTCAGAATAAAGGGGAAACTTTAAATGAAGCTTTGAAAAATTGGCATGATAAAGCTAAAAATGTTTCTAGTTGTGATTATGGATTCCATATGGCAATTACAGAATGGAATGAAGATATAAAAAAAGAGTTAGAATCAATGACTAATGAAGGAATAACTTCTTATAAAGCTTACATGGCTTATGACAGCTTGAGGCTTAATGATGGGGATATTTACACTATCTTAAAAGCTTTAAAAAAGTATAATGGAATACTTGGAGTTCATTGTGAGAATGGTGATCTTGTAAATACATTTATAAAAGAGCAGTTAAAGGAGGGGAATACTTCCCCTTCAGCTCATCCATTATCTAGACCTAATAAAGTGGAATCAGAAGCAATTTCAAGATATATAAATATTGCAAGTTTAGCAGAATCACCTATAAATATAGTACATTTAAGTACCAAAGAAGGTATAGAAGAAGTAATAAAAGCTAGAGAAGCTGGACAAAAGGTTTATGTGGAAACTTGCCCACAATATTTACTATTGGATGATAGTTTATATGTGAATGAAGATTTTGAAGGAGCAAAGTACGTTTTATCACCACCGTTAAGGAAAAAGGAAGACATTGAAATGTTATGGCAAGCTTTATCAAAAGGATATATAGATACCATTGGAACAGACCATTGTAGTTTTAATTTAGAAGGTCAAAAAACTCATGGAATAAATGATTTTAGTAAAATTCCAAATGGAATACCAGGAGTTGAACATAGGCCAGTTCTTATATATGAGTATGGAGTAAATAGGGGAAGAATAACAAAGGAACAAATGTGTGGATTACTCAGCGAAAATGTAGCAAAGCTGTTTGGAATGTTTCCTAAAAAAGGGGTACTTCAAGTTGGAAGTGATGCAGATATAGTTATATGGGATACAAAAAAGCAAGGAATTATATCAAAAGATAATCAAAAACAAAATGTTGATTACACTCCTTATGAAGGATTTAAAACTACAGGAAAAGCAAAACATGTTTTTTTAAGAGGAAGTCAGGTTGTAAAAGAAGGGTCTATTATAAACTCAAATTCAGGAAAATATATTAAACGAGGTGAAACTAATGTTTGATTTTATTGTAAATGGTAAAGATGTAAGTTCTAAAAAAGATGAGAAATTACTTGCATTTTTAAGAGAAGATTTAAATTTAGTTTCTGTTAAAAATGGATGTTCTGAGGGTGCATGCGGTACTTGTATGGTTATAGTTGATGGAGTGGCAAAAAAAGCATGTATTTTAAAAACAAGCAAGCTAGAAGGTAAAAATATTGTAACAGTTGAAGGACTTTCAGACAAAGAAAAGAATGCTTATGGGTATGCTTTTATGCAAGCTGGTGCAGTTCAATGTGGATTTTGTACTCCGGGAATGGTTATAAGTGCAAAAGCTTTAATCGATAAAATAGATAATCCAAGTGAAAAAGAAATAAAAAATGCTTTAAAGAATAATATTTGTCGTTGTACAGGATATGTAAAAATAATTGAGGCTGTGAAGTTAGCTGCAAAATTATTAAGAGAAAATTCAAATATTCCTGTTGATGAATGTAAAGGTTTAGTAGGAGAAAGATTTAATAGAATTGATGCATTTGATAAAGTCCTTGGTATAGCAGAATATGTAGATGATATGCGTATTGAAGGGTTAATTCATGGGGGAGCAGTGAGGACTAAATACCCTCGTGCTTTAATAAAAAGCATAGATATTAGTGAAGCTAAAAAATTGAAAGGTGTTCATGCAGTAATTACAGCAGATGAGTTACCAGGAAATCAAAAACTTGGACATATAGTTAAAGATTGGGATATATTAATACCAGAAGGTAAAATAACTCATTATTTAGGAGATGCTATAGTTTTAATAGCTGCTGAAACATTAGAAATATTAGAAGAAGCTAAAACTTTAGTGAAAATTGAGTATGAAGAATTAGTCCCAGTTACATGTCCAGAAGATGCAATGAAAGGCGATGCTCCTGAGATACATGCCACTGGTAATGTATTAGCAACAGAAAACTTATCTTTTGGTAATGCAGATAATCGTATTAAAAATTCAAAATATGTTGTAACAAATAAATATAGTACACCTTTCACAGAACATGCATTCTTGGAAACTGAAACAGCAATTGCACAGCCTGATGGGAATGAAGGAATAATAATATATTCTGCAGATCAAGGGATTTACCAAACATTAAAGGAATGTTCAGAAGCTTTAGGACTAGACCAAAGTAAAGTAAGAGTTATAAGTAAAATCGTTGGAGGAGGTTTTGGAGGTAAGGAAGATATGAGCGTTCAACATCATGCAGCAATTCTTGCTTATGTTTCTAATAAACCTGTAAAGTTTGCATTGAGTCGCAAAGAAAGTTTAATTGTGCATCCTAAACGCCACGCAATGGAAATGGAAGTTACAACAGCTTGTGATGAAGATGGAAATTTAACTGCAATGAAAGCTTATATAATTGCTGATACTGGAGCTTATGCATCTTTGGGAGGACCAGTTTTACAGAGAGCATGCACTCATGCAGCAGGACCATATAATTATCAAAATGTAGAAATAATAGGGAAAGCATTATATACAAATAATCCACCTGCAGGAGCATTTAGAGGATTTGGGGTAACACAAAGTTGTTTTGCAACAGAAAGTAATTTAAACCAACTTGCAGAAATGGTAGGAATAACTCCTTGGGAAATAAGATATAAGAATGCAATTAGGCCTGGCCAGGTGTTGCCAGATGGGCAAATTGCAGATGATTCTACATGTCTTGTTGAAACATTAGAGGCAGTAAAAGAAATATGTGAGAAAAATCCTAAGGCTGGAATTGCTTGTGCTATGAAAAATAGTGGGCTTGGAGTTGGAATTCCTGATATAGGACGGTGCAAACTAATAGTTAAAGATGGTAAAATATACATTCACACAAGTGCCGCTTGTATCGGACAGGGACTTGGAACAATACTTACTCAAATTGTTTGTGAAACTCTTAATATATCAGCAGATAAAGTTGTGCATGCAACACCAGACACTGCACTATCTCCTAATTCAGGGAATACAACAGCATCAAGGCAAACTTTATTTACTGGGGAAGCAACAAAAAGAGCGGCTAGAAATCTGCTTGATTTATTGAGTTATCAAACCCTAGAAAACTTGGATGGAGAAGTATTTGAAGGTGAGTTTAAAGGTAGAACTGATAAAATGCATTCAACAAAACAAAATCCTGTAAGTCATGTTGCTTATGGATATGCAACAAATGTTGTTATATTAAATGAGGAAGGTAGAATTGAAAAAATAATAGCAGCTCATGATGTGGGTACTCCAATAAACCCAAAAAATATTGAGGGTCAAATTGAGGGTGGGGTAGTTATGAGCCTAGGTTATGCTTTGACAGAAGATTATCCTCTTAAAAACAGCGTACCAACAGCAAAATTTGGAACTTTAGGATTATTTAAAGCAACAGAAGTACCAGAAATAGAATCAATAATTTTGGGTAATGCAAATAGTCATTTATCCTATGGTGCAAAGGGAATAGGAGAAATATGTTCAATACCTACGCCACCTGCTGTTGCAGCAGCTTATTATAATTATGATGGAAAGTTCAGAACAAAGTTACCAATTTCAGATACGCCATATACCAAAAAAAAATAATCTTAAAATATAAAGCTGCCCTCAAAATATGATGGCAGCTTTATATTTTGAGATAAGATTTTTTTTATTTGCAACTAATTTGTAAAGTATTGAGAATTTTTATAGTATATAATAGGATATATATATAACAATAGGAATTATTTAAATTTCTTATATTGCAAACAGTAGTTATCACAAAATTATTTTTAATTTAAAAGGAGGCATATTTATGTGGACAAGAGAACTAATTAAAGAAAGAGCAAAAGATGTTTTAAGAACTACTTATTAGAAGGCTTTTCTTGACTGGAGATACATTGACAATAAAAAATGGTAAAATAAAACCGTTTTTTTGGTTGCAAAATATGAATACAAAAGTACAAAAAGAATCAATTGAAAAGCTTGTGAAAATAGAAAATATAAAATACATTTGTACAGGACATAGTGGATATTTGATTAAATAGATGATGGAATAAATGGTGCAAGAGAGTTTGCTAAAAAGATGATGTGTAAATAATAAAACAATGTTTATGATTTCTAAGAAATGGTATATAATAATGTTAAGAAAAAAATATTAAGAATCATTGAAGGAAAATAATAATTGAGTGGTATATTAGAAAAACATAATGAATCCATAAATTTAACATACAATTATACCTATAGAATGTTGGTTCATCTGAAAAACATAAAAGAAAATTTTAACAAATTAGATAATCCGGATGATATAACAATTGAAGTATATAGAGATTCTATTATTAAAAAATATGAAACATTAGAAGACTTGACATGGAAGTTACTATCTAAGATATTCAAAGCATCTGGATTAGAGATAAATAATCCTAGAGGGTGTTATAAGCAAGCTTTTAAAGAAAATCTTATAGATGATATAAGTATGTGGAATGACATTTTGCTATCAAGAAATAGTAATTCTCACATTTATAATGAAGAAGATTATGAAGACATAAAAGATAAAATTTTAGATGAGTATATTGATGCTATAGAAAAATTATTAAGAAATATTTCTGAAAAAGTGATGTGATTATATGTATGGCATAAATGAGAAAGTATATAAAAACTTAATTAATTACTTTACAAATAATACTGAAATTAAAAAAGTGATTTTATTTGGTTCTAGAGCTAAGGGAATGGCTAACTTTAATTCAGATATAGATTTATGCGTAAATTATTTAGGGGTAAATAAAGGAAGTATTGTAGAAGATATTGATGAATTAATAGGTATTTACTCCTGTGATATTGTTTTTGAAAATTCTTTAAATGAAGAGATCAGAAATCAAATTGATAGTCATGGGGTTGAAATTTATAAAAAAGTATAGGAAGTTTAGTAGAAGAACCTATGCTTACTAGGAAACTTTTAACAATCTTTCTAGTAAGCATTTTCTATTCAAAACATTATTGTTTTTTTTGAATAAAAAAGGTAATAAGAATTTCCTATAGTATAGCAATAAGAGATTATGGCAATACAAAAAAACTTATAGGATTTTAAGTTTTCGAAAGGAGCAAACTTGAATGAATGAAGTAACTTTTAATACGCAATTCCAAGAATTAACCTATGCATATGAGGAAATATGGTGGAGTACCAATAAGCAATTTCCTAAATTAGATAATAGAACAAGCTTTTGGGATAAAAAACGTAAAGAATTTTCAACGGATAGATTTATTGAGGATTTTCTTAAGAATATTAAGAGTTTTCCTGAAAATCAGCAGGAAAAATTTAAGTGGAGAATTGAATTTCAAAAGTTATTAAATAAGTTTATTCTAGAGATTGGTATAATCAGTGAAAATGATAAAGAAATTCTTTTAAATAAGGATTTAATAAAAAGTACACAAGATTTTATAAATGAATCAAAACTATTTAATGAAAAAATGCCTATGGAAGATATCGGACAAGCACTAAGGAATTTATGGATTATAAACATATCTCAGTTACTACTCTCTAAAAAACCAGAAATTAGCCCTTCTATCTTTGGGTATAGTATGTTATATCCTTACACTGATAATTATCTAGATGACATAAGTATTTCTTTGGAAAATAAGAAAGAGTTTAATAATAAACTAGCAAGAAGATTAAAGGGAGAATTAATAAAAGTAAACAATGACCATGAAAAACAGGTTTTTGCTTTGGTTTCCATGATAGAAAGCCAGTATGATAGAAATGAATATTCAAGTATTTTTCATAGCTTAGCTATGATCCATAATGCTCAAAGAGAAAGTGTTAAGCAGCAACATAAAAAATCAACTCCTTATGAAACAGATATTTTAGGTATAAGTTTAAAAAAAGGAGGGGCTTCAGTTTTAACAGATGCTTATTTAATAAATGGGGAATTAAATGATAAATGCAAAGAATTTTTCTTTGGTTATGGATTTTTACTTCAGCTTTGTGATGATTTACAAGATGCCAAGGAAGATTTGAAAAATGGAAATATGACAATGTTTTCTCAAATTGCTACAAAATATCCACTAGATAATATTACAAATGGATTAATTAATTTCATTTTTGATTTACTCAATAATGAGACCTGTTTTAAGTGTGAAAATCTTGAACAATTAAAAACCTTAATACGAAAAAATTGTAGTCTACTTACTTACTTTGCTATAGCAAGAAATAAATCTTTCTATAGTACCTACTATTATAAAAACATAAAAGCCTATTTCCCTTATACGGATAGATATATGAATAATCTAGGGAAAAAAATGAAGAATAAGTTCTCAAAACTTGAAGAAAGTTATAATGGTACAAAAGTGGAAGATATACTGCTGTATGCTTTGGACTATAATTAAGTGAAAATTTTTTAGAAGTTGTAATTCTTTTGTCGTCCAAATTGTATAAATTTATGATAATATAAATATTAAGAATTCAATGGTATAATATCCTATAATGTTGAAAGGATATAAATATGAAAAGTGGAGAAGTTCAAATTTTAACTGGATTAGATGCAGAAACTATAAAATTTTATGAAAGTGAAAAGCTTATTTGTATTAAACGAGATAATGATTCTAATGAAATATATGATGATGAAACAATTAATCAAATAAAATCAATTAAATTATTATTTAAACTTCAAATTCCAATTTCGAAAATTAAAGATTGGTCTCAAGGAATTATAAATTTAGAAAGTCTTTTGAAAGAAAAATTAAAGGAAATTGATAAACATGAAGTGGTTATTTCAAACAAAAAAGAAGCATATAAAGGAATTATTAAAGAATTAAAAAAGAATGGAAAAACTGATGTAGACGTTTTTTTAGAGATTGTAGAGATTTTTCAAAGTGAAGAATATTTGGATTTCAATAATGAATTGAAAGATATATTACAGCCCTCATTAACAATTCAGATTCTTAATACCTTGATCCTTTCAGGGCCATTATTCTGGCTTTGGATTAATTTAAGTGGTCATAAGTATGAGTTTATTGTAGAAAATATTATTATTTCTTTGATTTGCACTGTTTTGTTAACGCTTTGTTGGAAGAGTTATTTTCAAAAGAAAAAGAATAATAAAAATGAGAATATAGGATGTTTGCTTTCGTTTTTGGGACTTATAGGAGCTCTTTTTTTAACTATATGGAGTTTTATATTTATAAGTCAACTTCAAGAAAAAATATTTGTACCAGATGAATATTTGCTTTATATGTTTAAGCCACCATATTCATATATGATTTTCTTTTTTGAAATTGAACTTATTATTTTTATTATATATATAATCAATAAAATTAATAAAAGTAGTGAGTGGAAATGGGCAGTAAGTATATTTAATATATTTAAAAAGAAAGTATTAATTATAGTAGTAGCTAATATTTTTCTTATTTATGCATGCGTTACTGGAATAACAGTGGTTACAAAGAATAGAATTGTGGATTATAGTTTTTACAAACCATCAGGTGTAATATATTCATATAATGATATTGTAAAAGTTGAAACTGGATTTAAAGGAAAATTTTTAGGAAGATTTCGTAAAAATGCTGGGGAATTTTATTATATTGTAAATTTTACTAATGGAAGTAAAGTTAATTTATATCAAGGGAATAGTTCATTAGAAGATACTTACTTAGAATTAGAAATTATAGATGATTTAATAATGAAAACTTCTGCAGAAAAAATAGCATCTCCAGAAAATAGTGAGTATTGTGATCTAGATCAAAGGTATATTGATAGATTTTTAAGGATTGTATCAAATAGATAAAAAGTATTGAATTATTAGGAGGCGGCATGGAAACCGCCCCTACAGTTTTATATTACGGAGGAGCATACTATGCAGAATAATAATCTAGAAAAAATAAAATCAAGTTATACAATTAGAGCGGTTCAATACACTGATGTAGAGGATATTTATAATCTTAGAATAATGGATGGGGTTCGTGAAAATACCATGAGTTTATTTTCACAGACAATGGATAAAACAGAGAATTTTATAAAAAATCTATCATCTGATGATCATGTTATGGTAGCTGAAATTGAAGAAAATGGAGTTAAAAAAGTAATTGGTATTGCAGCACTGAATATTATGAAATCACCTCGTGCTAGACATAGCGGATCTTTAGGAATAAGCATACATGCAGATTATCAAGGGATAGGAGTTGGTAAAGCACTTATGGGAAAACTCATTGATTTAGCGGATAACTGGTTGATGCTAGTAAGAATAGAATTAGGAGTTTTTACAGATAATATGGCAGCAATTAAATTATATGAACACTTTGGATTTGTTAAAGAAGGAGAAAAGAAATATGCACTTATAAGAAATGGGAAATACGAAAATGAATATTTGATGGCTAGATATAATGATAAGCTTTTATTGAGATAGTACAAAGGAGAGTGGCAAAAAAATGAAGTTTACAATATTAATTATGTATATTTGTATTATCTTTTTTTTAGAAAATAAATATGAGATAGTAAATAGATTTGAGAATAAGGAAAATACTAGATTTAAAAAAATAATTAATTATATGTGTTTAATAGCTATTATATTATTTTTGCTTGTTCATTTATTATTGCCTAAACTTAATGTTCATGGAATTAAAAATACTTATATTGAGTCAATACTTAGTTTCCCTATTTTTCTAAGATATTATATTCACATAAGAGTAAGAGAAATAAATAGAAATAAACAACAGCAAATAAAAAAAGAACCTATCCAGTTAAATTTTTGTTATTTCTGTGGCAGTGAATTAAATGGAAGTAATATTTGTCCAAGTTGTGGTAAAGTATTGGAATAAAATAATAGCATAAAATATTAGTATATATTTCAAAAGTGTTATCTGGTAATGATACAAAATTAGATTTAATTAAGAAGCCCTTTAAGCTGAAAAGGGCTTCTTTTAATAATATTTTTATTTTAATTTTTCCATAACATATTTATCTATAACATCTGCAACTTGCTTTGAAAGTCTTACTGCTTCTACCACAGTCTTAGCACCTGTAACCACATCACCAGAAGCAAAAACACCTTCTCGAGTTGTTTTACCTGTTTCATCAGTAGATACCAAGCCATTATTGCCTATAGCTATACCTTTTGTTGTTGTAACAATATTTGCCCTAGGGCCTTGACTAATTGAAATAATTACTGAATCTGCTTCAAATAGGTTTTCAGTATTTTCAACTGTGGTAAAATTTTCTGTGCCATACTCATCAATGGATTTAATAGTAGATGAATAAATAACTCCTTGATCAACTATTTCAATTGGGGTTTTAAATAGTTCAAATTTAACACCATCTATTTTAGCATATTCCACTTCATGTTTTTCAGCAGTTATATCTTCCATTCCACCTCTATATAGTATGTAAACTTCACGAACGCCTTTTCTTAGTGCAGTTCTAGCTACATCAATAGCTACATTTCCTGCACCAATAATACAAAGTTTATCACCTAAAGTATAAACATCTGGATTTTTAAGATAATCAATTGCATAATGAACATGGCCAAGACTTTCTCCTTTTATGCCAAGAGATTTAGGTTTCCATACACCTGTCCCTATAAAAACAGCTTTATAACCATCCCTAAATAAATCATCAATTGTTAGCACTGGTCCTATTAATGTATTTGGTCTTATTTTTATACCAAGTTCTAGCATTTTATCTTTTAATCTAACTAAAATAGCTTTTGGAAGTCTAAATTCTGGAATACCATACATAAGTACTCCTCCAATTCTATCATGAGCCTCAAAAATAGTTATATCATATCCTCTAGAAGCTAGAATAAATGCTATTGTTATACCAGCGGGGCCAGAACCTATAATAGCAATCTTTTTTTCGCGATTTTTTTCACAAGAAGACTCAACAAATTTAAGATAATAATCGGAAATGTAGTTTTCTATGGAACTTATATTAACTGAATCCCCTTTAATTCCTAGAACACAATTACCTTCACACTGTCTTTCATGGGGACAAACTAAGGAACAAATTAAAGTTAATGGATTATTATCGAACAACATTTTACCAGCATTTAATATGTCTTTATCCAAAAACATTTGTATCATTTCCTTGATATTAGTGTTTACTGGACACCCTTTCTGGCATCTAGGAACTTTACATTTTAAGCATCGATTTGCTTCGCTAACTAAATTATTTTGCATTACCACACCTCCGTAAATTCTTAGAATAATCAATATAGCTACTTGCTTGATATAATATCATATAATTACATTTATGTTCAATAATTGATTTATTATTAACAAAGATAAAGAATAATATTCTTAATTGTATAAGGCGCTGTATATACTTTAATTTATATAAAAAAATTCCAACAACAAGAGAAAAGGTTATCATTGTGAAATGGAAAATATATTGAAAATTATGACCAGTTTTTATTAATTAAAGAAAGAAAAAATATTTAAAAAGTAAGCTAAACAAAAAAAAATTTTTTTATAAAATTATTAGATTTATATCAAAATGAGCTAAGTGTTAACAATGTTTCAGCTTGACAAAGAAAAAAATAGATATATAATAATATGTAATAGCAAATGGGGAAAATTAAGTTATATAAGTAAAATATTACTTGATTCTTTTGTTTACAATCACAGGGGGGATAATATGAAAAGCGTTAAAAAATTATTGGCTTTAGTAATGGCTCTTTCATTGACAGCTAGTTTAATGGCATGTGGCAATGGAAATAGTACAAACACTAATACCACTAAAACACCGGAAACAACAGCAGAAACAGGGAAAAATTTAAAAGTTCAATTTGATGTTGAAGTTGCATCAATGGATCCACAAATTGCAACAGATGGTACTTCATTTGAAGTTCTAGCGGCAGTAACAGAAGGATTATATTCTGTTGACGAAGCAGGTTCTCCAATTATGGCAATGGCAGAAAGTGTTGATAAAAGTGAAGATGGATTAAATTACACAGTTACATTAAAAGATGCAAAATGGTCAAATGGTACTGCAGTAACAGCAAATGACTTTGTATTTGCTTGGAGACGTCTTGTTGATCCAAATACAGCTAGTGAATATGCATTTATAGCTGGTATTGCTGGCATTAAAAATGCTGATGAAATTGCAGCAGGAGAAAAAGGAATAGAAGAATTAGGAGTAACAGCTAAAGATGATAAAACTTTAGTAGTAGAATTATCACATCCTGTTACATTCTTTGAATCATTAATGTCATTTCCTTCTTTTTTACCAGTTAATGAAGAATTCTTCACAAAAAGTGGAGATAAATTTGCAACATCACCAGATACTATTTTAAGCAATGGCCCATTTAAAATTAATTCTTATGAACCAGCAGCAACAACAATAGTATTAGAAAAAAATGCTGACTACTGGGATGCGGCAGCGGTTAAAATAGATGGTATACAATACCAAGTAATAAAAGAAGCACAACAAACAATGCTTGCATATCAAAATGGAGATTTAGATGTAGCAACACTTTCAGGAGAGCAAGTAGAACAATTTAAGGGAGATGCTGAATTTAATAATGTTATGGCAGGATATTTATGGTATATTTCTCCTAATCAAAAAATTCCAGGATTAGAGAATGTAAATCTTCGTAAGGCGCTTGCTTTATCATATGATAAAAAAGCAATTGCGGATAACATATTAAAAGATGGTTCTATAGTAGCGGACTTTGCAGTTCCTTCATTACTTGCAACAGGACCAGATGGAAAAGATTATCGTGAAACTTCAGAAACTTATTTATCTACTGATAAAGCAAAAGCAGTTGAATATTTTAATAAAGCTAAAGAAGAATTAGGAAAAGATTCTTTTGAGTATACATTAATTGTAGAAGATACAGAGTCAGCTCAAAATGTAGCTCAATTTATTCAATCAGAAATTCAAACAACTCTTCCAGGTTTTAAAATCAATCTTGAAACAATGCCTAAGAAGAATAGAGTTGAGAGAATGCAAAATGGAGACTTTGAGGTTGGACTTACTCGTTGGGGACCAGACTACTCAGATCCAATGACTTATTTAGATATGTGGACTACAGACAGTCCAAACAACTATGGTTTTTGGTCAAATACTGATTATGATGCAATAATTCAATCTGCTAAAGATGGTGATTTATCTTTAGACCCAGAAAAAAGATGGGAAGAATTGAAGAAAGCAGAAGCAATGGTAATGGATGAAGCAGTAATTCTACCAGTATATCAAAAGGGTAGCGCAGTTATGATTAAAAGCGGCGTAGAAGGTATTGAGTTCCATTCTGTTGGGGTAAATAGAATTTTCAAGAATGTTACTATAAAATAAAATTTAGTATTCATTATTAAACATTACAGTGGTTAATTTTAACCACTGTAATGTTGGTTAAAGGAGCGGTTGCATATGAAAAAATACTTGCTTAAAAGAATAGCAATTTCTATAGCTACATTACTAGCAATTTTATTAATATTATTTTTAATGCTGGAGTTAATGCCAGGATCTCCCTTCAATGATGAAAAATTAACGGTGGATCAAGTTGCTTTGTTAAATGCAAAATATGGATTAAATCAGCCAGTATTTATAAGATTTCTAAATTATATAAAGAATATGCTTACAGGAGACTTTGGCGTTTCTTATACAATTTCTAAAAATACACCTATTGCTACTTTACTTACATCTAGATTGCCAATTTCATTAAGAATTGGAGGACAAGCTGTATTACTTGGAACATTAATAGGAATAATTTTGGGAATAGTAGCGGCTTTAAAACATAACACTATTTGGGATACTCTTACAACTGTAATTTCAGTTTTAGGTGTAAGTTTGCCTTCTTATGTATTTGCATTGGCATTATCTTATTATTTAGGATATAAATTATCTTGGTTTCCATTATTATATTCAGTAGACTCGCCTTTGAAATCTTCAGTGCTTCCTACAATAGCTTTATGCATGTTTACAATAGCTACAATAGCTCGTTTTACAAGAACAGAAATGTTAGAAGTGCTAGGTTCAGATTATATGCTTTTGGCGGAAAGTAAAGGAATAAGTGGACTTCAATTAATTTTTCAATATCAATTAAGAAATGCATTAATTCCAATAATCACTGTTTTAGCACCATTAATAGTTGGATTAATGACAGGAAGTTTAGTTATTGAAAAGATTTTTTCTATACCAGGAATAGGAAGTCTCTTGGTAACTGCAATTCAATCAAATGACTACAACGTAATTGTAGCACTAGCATTTATTTATAGTGCTATGTATATAGGAATTATGCTTGTTGTGGATATATTATATGGAATTATTGATCCAAGAATAAGATTAGCAAAGGAGGACAACCATGAGTAATATGGTAAGTGATGAAAATATAGAGTTTTTACCTAATGATTTTGAAATAATGGGAGAAGAGAACTTAGCTCAGGTTGATAATATTTTTGCTAGTCAATCTTATTGGAAAGATGTATTGCATCGGTTTGTTAAAAACAAAGGTGCTATTATAGGATTAGTTTGTATAATATTGATTATAATTATGGCTATAATTGGAATTGGAATTAATGAAAATACTTATGATTCTCAAATTATTCAACATCAAAATCTTGCACCTAGAATCCCTTTTTTAGAAAAATTAGGGATATTTGATGGTAGTGAGAAAATGAATACATCTTCAGGTGTAGTTGAAGTAAATAAATATGTTTCAAATGATGGAAGCACAACTGGATTAGAAAACGTTTATTATTGGTTTGGAACTGATGTTTTAGGAAGAGATATTTTTACTAGAACATGGATGGGAACTAGAATTTCTCTTTATATTGCATTGATGGCTGTTTTAATAGATATGTTTTTTGGTTTAACATATGGTTTGCTTTCAGGTTATTTTGGAGGAGCAGTTGATAATGCAATGCAGCGTTTTGCAGAAATATTAAATGGTATTCCTAATTTGGTAATTGTTACTTTGCTAATTATAGTTTTAAAACCAGGATTAATGACAATTACATTTTCTCTTATGATAACCGGGTGGATTGGGATGAATAGAATTGCAAGAGCACAAATGTTGAAATTAAAAGAGCAAGAATTTGTATTAGCATCTAGAACTTTAGGAGCAAAAGATTTGTTTATTATTTTCAAAGAAATCCTTCCAAATATTTTTGGGCAAATAATAACAAATACAATGTTCTCTATACCAAACGCAATATTTACAGAAGCTTTTTTAGCTTTTATTGGATTAGGAGTTCCAGCTCCAATGGCATCTTTAGGGTTATTAATAAGTGATGCATTTAAATCATTTACCACTCACCCTTATATGATAGTGCCACCAATAGTAGTTCTTGCAATTTTAATGCTAAGTTTTAACACTTTAGCAGATGGTATAAGGGATGCATTTGACCCTAAAATGAAAGAAATGTAGGAGGAGAAATAGATGGAAAAAGAAAAAGTATTATCAATTAAAGATTTATCTATATCCTTCAACACATCATCAGGAAAGGTAGATGCTATTCGTGGGGTAGGATTAAACTTATATAAAGGCGAAACATTGGCTATAGTAGGGGAAAGTGGTAGTGGAAAATCAGTTACAATGAAGGCTGTTATGGGTATACTTAGCAGTAATGGAGAAGTTAATTCAGGAAGTATTAATTATTTTTACTATAGAAATAAAGAAAAAGTTCAAGTAGATATTTTAAAAATATCCAAAAAAGAGATGAGAAAAAGAATAAATGGTAAAAGAATAGCAATGATTTTTCAAGATCCTATGACATCATTAAATCCAACCATGACAATTGGATCTCAAATCATGGATGGAATGATTTGGCATTATAAAACTCCTAAGAAAGAAGCTCAAAAAAAAGCAATTGAATTATTAGAACTTGTTGGTATTAATGATGCAGAAAAACGTATGAAAAATTATCCTCACCAATTATCAGGTGGAATGAGACAAAGGGTTGTTATAGCTATAGCTTTAGCTTGTAACCCAGATTTACTAATATGTGATGAACCTACAACTGCTTTAGATGTTACTATACAAGCTAAGATATTAGAATTAGTAAAAGATATTCAAAAGAAAATGAATATCTCAGTAATATATATTACTCATGATTTAGGAGTTGTTGCTAAAGTAGCAGATTATGTAGCGGTTATGTATGCAGGTAAAATAGTTGAAAAAGGGACAATAGATGAAATATTCTATGATCCAAGGCATCCATACACTTGGGGATTATTATCTGCAATGCCTGATCTAGACACTAATGATGATAAGCTTTATACAATACCGGGTTCTCCTCCAAACTTGACACAAAAAGTACAAGGAGATGCTTTTGCACCAAGAAATATTTTTGCATTAAATATTGATAATCGTCTTGAGCCTCCAATGTTTAAAATTTCGGATTCTCATTATGCAGCAACTTGGTTATTGCACGAAAATGCGCCTAAAGTTGATATGCCAGCTGAGTTGAAGAAAAGAATAGAACGAATGTTAAAGGAGGCAGAAGAAAATGGAAAATAAGCACCCTTTACTAGAAGTAAAAGAATTAAAACAATATTTTAAAATGAGTAAAAAATTCACAGTGAAAGCTGTAAATGGAGTTACATTTGAAATATATCCAGGGGAAACCTATGGGCTGGTAGGGGAATCAGGAAGTGGTAAATCTACCATTGGAAGAGCCATAATTCGTTTATACAATCCTACAGCAGGAAAAATAGATTTTGATGGAGTGGATATTTCGGGTAAATTAAGTGAGAAAGAGAAAAAGCATTTAAGAATTAATATGCAAATGATTTTCCAAGATCCTATGGCATGTTTAAATCCTCGTAAAAAAGTAATGGATATTATTGCACAAGGATTAGATGTGCATCATTTATATAATAATAAACAAGAACGTGAAGAAAAAGTTTTTAAAATCTTGGAAAAAGTAGGGTTGTCAAAAGAACATGCAAATAGATATCCTCATCAATTTTCAGGAGGCCAAAGACAAAGAATTGGGATAGCAAGAGCGCTTATAATGAATCCTAAATTAATAATAGCAGATGAAGCTATTAGCGCTTTGGATGTGTCTATTCAAGCACAAGTGGTAAACTTAATGAAAGATATTCAAAAGGAAACAAATACGGCTTTTTTATTTATAGCTCATGATTTATCAATGGTTAAATATATTTCAGACAGAATTGGAGTATTACATCTAGGATATCTACTAGAAACAGGAACAAAGGAAGAGATTTTTACAAATCCAATCCATCCTTACACTAAGTCATTACTATCAGCAATTCCTCATCCAAATCCAATAGTGGAAAAAGTGAGAATATCTGAAACTTATGACTATGAAACTAGTGGAATAGATTATACAAAAGGTGTTAAGCAACATATAGGTGGAACTCATTATGTTCTTGCCAGTGAAGAGGAACTTAAAAGTTGGAAAAAATAAAAAAAGGGATAGTATATTTGTTCAAAAAAAGAACTTATATACTATTCTTTTCTTTTGTTAAATGTTATCCTTGGTTATTTATATGGGGACTTTGAGTTCCTTCTCTTTCAATAGAGTGTTTTTTCATAGTTCTATTTTTGTTTTTTCCTTCTTCACTAGCTAAAGAAGTTTGGTAATTACATTTTTCAGCTCTAACATCTTTTTTATCTATTTGACTATCTTTAGGCATTGTAATTCCTCCTATATATAAATTTTATTTCTCTCTTATTATGAATGAAAATATAAAAAAATATTCTAATAATATATGAGAATATTATTAGAATACTTTGAATCCTTTAAGTAAGAATATATTAGTTAAGATTATTAATTATGTATATTGGCCACCTATTCTTATTTTCCCATCTAAAGTTTCCACTATTAGCACCATCACTATCATCAAATTCTTTGTCCATATATGTTATTATTTCTTCATCATATTCTTGTAGAGAAATTTCTATGCATAAAAAACTTTTACTATTAATTGTTCTTGTATCTAGTTGGTAATCATCATTACTGTCGTTTTTAGCATTACTTTTTTCATTAAATGGATTTAAAGGCCAAAATTCTAGATATGGACCATTCCATCCAGTTGGATGAGTAGTAGATGTATCTAATAATTCTTCTTTATTAGTATAATTGTGGTTGTTTATCTTAGGCCATGCTCCAGTATCTACATAATGAAAATTGCAAGCTTCCTCTAAAACGCGACAATCAACTATAACTTTACTTGCTTTTGATAATTTGATGTAATCTGTAAATTTGGGTATTGCTACAAAAGATAAGATTCCTAAAATTGAAATAACTATAATGAGTTCTATAAGTGTAAAACCTTTTTTTCTTGCATTATTTTTTTGCATTAACTTAACCACCTATCATTATACATTTAATATACTAATACATATGATTATATCTCACAATATGGTAATTTTCAAGGTGAAGACTTCTATAAAACCTTTATATTAAAGTATATTATCGAGTATCTTAACATTTTGTCGAAAATAGTTTAATATAATATATATATATTTTTTTTACGAGGGAGATTAAAAAATAAATGATAAAAAACAGAAGAAAACAAAAAAATCATAAATTCAAACTTACAGCCAGTATAGTTATTTTGTTATTAACCGCTTTTTTTACTACAGCTTGTGGAAATGTAGGTAGTGATAATTCCTATAACAATGAAAAAACACCAGCAGTTAGTGAAAATGAAGAAAACAAAAATTTAGTAGATTTAAACGGAGTATTAAAGGTGCATTATATCAATGTAGCTCAAGGAGATGCAATTCTTATTCAATGTGATGATGAAAATATGATAATAGATGCAGGAAAAAATAATAAAGCAGGATTAGTGGATTATTATTTAAAAGAGCAAGGAGTTGAGAAATTAGATTATGTAGTTGGCACTCATCCTCATGAGGATCACATTGGGGGACTAGATCTTGTAATTGATACCTATGATATAGGTACAATTTTAATGCCTAAGATTACAGCTACTACTCAAACTTTCAAAGATTTAATTACTTCTATAAATAATAAAGATTTAAAAATTACAGAACCTATTGCTGGGACAACTTATGAATTAGGAAAAGCAACCTTTGAAATTTTAGCTCCAAATAGTAGCGATTATAGTGATACAAATAATTATAGTATTGTAATTAAACTAACTTATGGAGATACAAGCTTTCTATTCACTGGGGACTGTGAAGATGTTAGTGAGGAAGAAATGGTAGCAAAGGGATTAGATTTAAAAGCAGATGTACTTAAAATAGGGCACCATGGAAGTCGTGATTCTACCATAGATGAGTTTTTGTTAGCTGTTGATCCTATGTATGCAGTAATAAGTGTAGGTAGAGTAAATACATACGGACATCCTCATAAAAGGGTTATGGATAAATTAAAAGAAAAAAATATTGATGTTTATAGAACTGATGAAAGTGGCACAGTAATAGCTTCAAGTGATGGAAATAATATTACTTTTAATACTTCCCCAGATAGCTATGATTATAGGGATGGAGATAAAAGCGGTTTAGTTGATGATAATGATGATAGTAATTATCCAGACGGAAGTAACAATAATTTATCAGTGGAAACAACTAATGATGATAGTGAAATTTTTATAGCTAATATTGATAAAGTAGGAGAAATAGTTACTATTAAAAATAATTCAAATAAAGATCAGAATTTAAAAGGATGGACTTTACTTTCTGTTACAGGAAACCAGGAATATATTTTTGAAGATTTTATTATTGAAGCAGGTACTTCTATAACTATTGCAAGTGGTAAAGCACAAGGGGATATCAAATGGGGTACAGCTAATATATGGAATAATACTGGTGATGATAATGGGATTTTAAAAGACAATAATGGGAACATTATCTCAAAATTTACATATTAAAGAAAAAATACCTCATATGAATGCCATATGAGCTATTTTTTTCTTTGAAATTTAGAATAATTAATATATAATCAATAGTAAGTAATAAAAAGGAAGGAGCTTGAATAAAATGGAATCAAATAACAAACAAGGATTGGGTACATTAGAAGGAGTTTATATACCTACTGTTTTAACAATATTAGGTGTAATTATGTTTTTACGTTTGGGCTGGATAGTAGGGAATACAGGAATAATAGGAACACTAATTATTATTGTGTTGGCACATATTATTACTGTAGCTACCACTTTATCCATGTCATCAATGCTTACTAATATTGAGATTGGTGATGGAGGGGCTTACGCAATTGTATCTAGATCACTAGGTTTAGAAATAGGAGGAGCTATAGGAATTCCTCTTTATTTATCCCAAGCTTTGTCCGTTGCTTTCTATATTACTGGATTTACAGAACTTTGGGCATCTTTTTTTGATCATCCTACTTGGCTTGTGGGATTGATTGTTTGGGGTGTTTTGACTACTTTATCTATGATAAGTGCTAAATTAGCTTTTAAAATACAATATTTTATATTAATAGCAGTAATTCTTTCAATTATATCTTTTTTAACTGGACCTTCAATGAATTCAGGAAATCCAGTGCTTATAGGAAAATTTGCACAAAGTGGGTTTTGGGAGAGTTTTGCAATCTTTTTTCCAGCAGTAACAGGTATCTTAGCAGGGGCTTCTATGTCTGGAGAACTTAAAAATCCAAGAAAAAGTATAATTAATGGAACATTAGCAGCGGTATTAACTGGTTTTATAATTTATATTGTTGTAGCTATAATTTTTTCAATGCATGCTACAGAAAATTTATTGCTAGCAGATAGTTCTATAATTCTTCAATTAGGAAGATTTAAGATTTTGATTATAGCGGGCATTATGGGCGCAGTTATATCTTCAGCTTTATCAACTTTAGTAAGTGCTCCACGTACTTTAGCAGCCTTAGCACAAAATAGAACTGTACCTTTTTCTAATTTTTTTGCAACTAAAGCTTCTAATAATGAACCGCGTAATGCTATTATTATTTCTTCATTGATATCATTAGCAGTACTTTTACTAAGTAATTTAAATAGTTTGGCAGAATTATTAACTTTATTCTTTTTGACAACTTATTGTATGATTAATTTGGTGGTTTTGGTGGAAAAAGCTACAGGGGTAATGAGCTTTAGACCAAGGTTCAATATATCAACTTTTATTCCTATAGTAGGATTAATAGGATGTTTGTTAGCTATGATTTTAATTAATAGACTTTTCACATTTATCACATTTTTTGTGGTAATCAGTATTTATTATATTTTAAAAAGAAAAAATTTAGTGTCTCCTTGGGGGGATGTTAGAGGAGGAGTTTTTACCTCCATGGCGGAATGGGCTGCCCAAAAGTCAATGTATTTGCCTTATCATCCAAGACTTTGGAAACCCTCTATTGTGGTACCTATAGAGAAAAAAGAAGATTATAAAAAGGTACCACGATTTATACGTGATTTGATAAATCCAGCGGGTAGAGTATATTATTTAACTATTAAAGAAGAACAAAATAATACACAAAATGTTAGTGATGATATGGATAGTACATTAGCACCATATAAAGAAGAAAATTTGTTTGCTCAACAAATTACTATTTATGAGGGGGATTTTAATAGAGATTTAAAAATTGTTCTTCAAAGTTTATTAAATGTATTTTTACCTCCAAACACCATATTTTTCACTATTAGTGAGGATGCTGAAAGAAGAAAGAAATTTAAAGAGTTATTGGATAGTTTAAAGGATATAAGACGAAAATTGGGGTTATTGTGTTTATATACTCACTCAAAATATGGTTTTGGACAAGAAAAGAATATTAATTTATGGCTCAGAGATAAAAGTACTAACAATAATTTAGCTGTTTTAAGTGCTATTCAAATAATGAAAAATTGGAATGGTTCTTTAACTTTATGCAGGGTAATTGATAGTTCTTCAGATGTGAAACAAGTAGAAAAGGATTTGCACAAATTTATTGAAGATGCAAGATTACCAATCAACACGAAAATTCAAGTTATGGTTGGAAGTTTTTCAGAGCTTATACAGAAGGAACAAACAGATTTAAATATCCTTGGTATGCCTGAACAATTTGGTGAAATAGAGAAAATAATTAAAATTATACCGGCTAGTGTGCTATTTGTTGCGGATTCAGGACTTGAAAATGCTTTAGTGTAAATATCAATTTAAGGAGTGAAGGTATGTTAAAAAAACAGGGATTAATTATACTGATATTATTTAGTTTAGGGATAATTTTAATGGGCTGTAGTAATAAAGATAACATGAGTATTAATGATGAAAAGATTGTTAATGTAAGCGCTGAAAAGAAAAATGAAACAAATATGCAAAATAAACCTGAAGAAGTTAAGGAAGAAGTTAAAGAGGAAGTTAAAGAGGAAGTTAAGGAAGAAGTTAAAGAGGAAGTTAAAGAAGAATTTAAAGAAGAAGTTAAGGGGGAGGTTAAAGAGGAAGTTAAGGAAGAGATTAAAGTGGAACCTAAAATTAATAAAGATAAGATGGTTATTGTAGTAGATCCAGGTCATGGAGGTACTTCAAATTCTGAAAAAGAACCAAATTCACCTGATTCAAATACAATGAAATTAAAAAATGTTAGTGGAACTTCAGGAGTATCTAGTAAATTATCAGAGGCATCATTAAATTTGTCAGTTGCAGTAAAGCTACAAAAATACTTAAGTGATGCAGGATATGAAGTAGTGATGACAAGAACAAGTGGAAATGAAACAATTTCAAATGTTGAAAGAGCAGAAATAGGAAATGAAGTTAATGCAGATCTAGTAATTAGAATTCATGCAGATGGTTCAAATGATTCAAGTGTTCACGGAGCATCTATGTTGGTTCCGGGCAATGTTGGATATGCAAAAGATATATATCAGAAAAGTGGAGTTTATGGGAAAACTATATTAAACGCTTTAACAAGTCAGGTTGGCATGAAAAATAGAGGCGTTATTTTGAGGAACGATATAACAGGGTTTAATTGGTCAAAAGTTCCAGTTGTACTAGTTGAAATGGGATATATGTCTAATCCAGAAGAAGATAAATTACTAGCCACCGATAGTTATCAAGAAAAAATAGCGAAGGCATTATATAGCGGAATTAATGAATCTCTAAAATAAACAATTAATGCAAATAAAAAAATCCTTTATTGAAGAATAATTCTTCAATAAGGGATTTTCATTGTTTGTTTATATTTAACTTCAATTTCATATAAGATAAAAGCTACACTTCCTTTTAGAACACTAGATAATGCAATACTCATCCATATACCAGTTAATCCAAAGGGTTTTATTAGAATTAAAGCCATGGGGATTCTTAAACTAGTAAATATCACACTGATAATTGAGGAAATCTTAGGTTTTCCGATACCAGTGAAAAATCCATTGGATATTATTTCTACGGTGCTGAATATTTGAGAAAATGCCACAACTTGTAAATATGCTTTTGCAATAAGGATAGTTTCTTTATCTTGTACAAATAATTTTATAAAAGGAGTACTGAAAAACATAAATACAATTGCCATAAGCAAAGAATAAACTGTTCCTATTTTCAAGGCTGAGGTATAGCCTTTTTTTATTCTATCATATTTTTTAGCACCAAAATTTTGTCCTGTAAATGCTGCTATAGCTCCATGTAGCCCACCAATAACCATATAAGTTATTGATTCAATTTGAAGGCCGATTTTTTGTGCAGCAATTGCATTGGAGCCAAAAACGGCTATAATCCTTGCAAGGGATATATTAATTAAAGTAAATAAAATTCTTTGAGCAGCCATAGGAAAACCTAAAACAATGATTTCTTTTATTTGATAATAATGAAATTTAACTTTAAAATTATATTTAAGAGCACCAGAAGAATTAGTTAAATATAAAATAAACATTAAAATATTAGCTAACATAGTTGCAATAGCGGCGCCAGAAACACCAAATTTAAAAATATAAATAAATAAGGGGTCTAGTATTATGTTTGCAAGTGTACCTACTGTATTAATCTTAAAGGGAAGTTTATTATTACCGAAACTACCTAATATTCTGGTGTATAGCATATTGTAAAACGAAAAAAACATAGCAGGCCCACTAAATACTAAATACAAATAAGCATCTTGTTGAACAGTAAGATTATTAAGATTAAGAAAACCAATTAAACTTTTTCTACCTAGCATAATGAAAAGTACAAGCATAAGTCCAATTATTGTATTAATTAAAAGACCAGCATTAATATATTCACTGATCTTAAGATCATCTTTACGTCCTATTGAATGAGCAACTTTAATTCCAGTTCCAATAACTACTAAGGATAATAAAGAATTCCCAAGACCTATAAATAAACTTGAGGAACCAACACTGGCAACTGCATTTGTTCCTAATCCACCAACCCATAGCATATCAACTAAATTATAAGTGAATTGAAGTAAAGAGCTTCCCATTATGGGTACAGATAAAGCTGTTAAAACTTTTATTACACTACCTTCAGTTAAATCAATTTTTTTCATTTTCTCATCCTTTGTAATTTTAATTAATAGTTGAACTGGATTCCTATAAATAGTAATTTAAAGCAGTAACCATCTTATGAATTATATCATAAAATGCTAAATACTACAGGGATAATTTATAAAAAATAGGGAGAAATTATAACAACTAATACCAAAGTAGGCTATAATAAGGAGTAATTCATAGGAATTCTTGCAATTTAACAAACCATGGATGAAATATTATAATGAAATCGCCAAGTGTTTTAAGCTTGGCCATTTTTAAAATTATTAGTAATTCTTTATTATAAAGCAACCACATAAGCATTTTTTGCCAGCTCGTAAGCCGACAATTCTGATTTCAAATTTTTCTCGATATAATCAATGCTGTTTTGCATCGCATCTAGATAGTTCATACTGCACCCCTTTTGGCAAAATCATGCTTGTAATCTCTTTTGCTATTATTATAATAACAGAAAAATTTTACAATAGATGATTTGTTTAGATGTAAAACTAATAAGTTCAAGGTTCACAGTGCACTGTGAACCTTCTTACAACTGTAAACTAATATAGATAAATCTACTAAGTGGTTTATCTATATAGTGAATGAAGTATTGATAATTTAAATAGAAAGTGATATATTAATTACAGGTGTATATACAGATGTAAATTCACATTCAAAAGTATGATAATTGATGAGGAGAATATTTTATGACTACTATGGAATTGAAAGAGAAAATTTTAAGATTAAAAAAGGAAAAAGAAGCTATTATTCTTGCACATTATTATGTTGATAAAGAAATTCAAGAAGTTGCAGATTACATTGGGGATTCATTTTATCTTAGTAAAATTGCTAAAGAGTGCAAAGAAAATACAATAGTATTTTGTGGAGTAAACTTCATGGCGGAAAGTGCTAAAATTCTTTCTCCAGAGAAAAAAATTCTTATACCTGTTAATAATGCCTTTTGTCCAATGGCTCAGATGGTTAGTGAAGATGATGTGCTTTACATGAAAGAAAAATATCCGGATGCCAAAGTAGTGTGCTATGTAAATTCAACAGCAGAGGTAAAAGCTGTATCTGATGTATGTTGTACTTCTTCAAATGCTATTAACATTGTTAATAATTTAGATAGTAATAGAATTATATTTGTTCCAGACAGAAATTTAGGTTCTTACGTTAGTGAACAAGTAAAAGATAAAGAAGTAATTTTGTGGGATGGTTTTTGTTGTGTTCATGATGATGTAGACAAAGATATATTAGATAAATTGATAGTATCAAATAGTAAAAATAAAGAAGATATTGCAATTTTGGTTCATCCTGAATGTAAAAAAGTAATAAGAGATAAAGCTACTTTTATAGGAAGTACCGCCCAAATAATAGAATTTGCATCAAAATCACATTATGATAAATATATAATTGTCACTGAAATAGGTATTAAACATAAATTAACAGAAAAATGTCCTGATAAAGAGTTTATTTTCATGCCTTTTATGCATTGTTTTACAATGAAAAAAATAACTCTTGAAAATCTTTATGAGTGTTTAGATAAAGATAATTACCAGGTAGAATTAGATGAAGAAGTTATAAAAAATGCATATAGGTCCTTAGAAGATATGCATAAATTTGGTGAGAAGGTGAAGTAGTGAAAGTTAACACTGATGTTTTAATAGTTGGAAGTGGACTAGCAGGCTTGTATACTGCTCTTAATCTAAATGATAATTTAAAGGTGACTATTATTACTAAATCCTCTGTAGATAATTGTAATACTTATCTTGCACAAGGAGGTATTTCAACAGTATTAAACAAAGAAGATGAGGCTGTTTTTGTGGAAGATACCCTTAAAGCAGGTTTGTATAAAAATGATATTGATATGGTTAAAATACTTGCAGAAGATGCTAAAAAAAATATTGATTATTTAGAAGAATTAGGTGTGAACTTTGATAAAAGAGAATGTAATTACCATTTTACAAGAGAAGGCGCCCATAGTGTGAATAGGATTGTTCATTATAAGGATTTTACTGGTAAACATGTTTTCGAATGTGTACTTGATGCGGTAAAAAAGAAAAATAATATTAAAATAATAGAAAATTGTTGTTTGGTTGATCTTCTGGTTTCAGGGAATATGGCTAAAGGGGCTGTATGCATACTTGACGGCAAAACAGTTCTCATAAGTGCTAAAATAACTGTTTTAGCAACTGGGGGCATAGGTGGTCTGTTTAAAAATTCTACCAATGACAGAGTGATTAAAGCAGAAGGAATAGCTATAGCGCTAAGAAATAATATTTTGGTAAAAAATTTGAATTATGTTCAATTTCACCCTACAGCTTTATATGAAGAAGGTGTAGATAATAAAAGGTTCTTAATCTCGGAATCCTTAAGAGGAGAAGGAGCTCTTTTGCTTAATAATAAAGGAGAAAGATTTGTAGATGAGCTGCTTCCAAGAGACGTGGTTTCAAAAAAAATACTAGAAGAAGAGGAAAAAACAAAGTGTAAATGTGTGTATCTTGATATAACTTTCTTGCCATCAGATGTGATTATTGAAAGATTCCCAACTATTTATGAAGAATGCTTAAAAAGAAATATTGATATAACAAAAGATAGAATTCCAGTAACTCCCGCTCAACATTTTCTAATGGGTGGTATACAGGTAGATAAGCATTCTAAAACCTCTATGGAAAATCTTTATGCTTGTGGCGAGGTAAGCTGTACCGGAGTTCATGGTGCTAATAGACTTGCAAGTAATTCATTATTGGAAGCACTTGTTTTTTCAAATAGAGCGGCGGAAAATATCAACAAGGTAATACCTGAAATTAAACTAGAAAATTGTAAGGAAAAAATAAAAAATAAAATTGTTCTAGAACATCAGTTAGAAAATAAAAGGGTGATAATCCATGAATTAATTAAAGTTAGAGAGGATATAAAAAATGAATTGGTTAGTTGTTGATGAAATATTAAAGAAAGCAATAGAGGAAGATGCTATTTATGGTGATATTACTTCAAACTCTATTGTTAGCGTAGATAGTAAATCTACGGTGGAGTTGATTGCAAAAGAAGATGGAATTATTGCTGGTTTAGAAGTATTTGAGAGAGTTTTTTTTATCTTAGGCTCTGTGGAAGTTGAATATTTTGTAGTGGATGGTGATTTTGTAAATTGCGGAAGGAAAATTGCTAATCTAAAAGGTTCTACAAGAAATATTCTTTTAGGCGAGAGAGTAGCGTTAAATATATTACAGCGTATGAGCGGTATTGCTACTATTTCTAGAAAAATGTGTGAAAAAATAAGCCATACAAAAGCAAAAATTTTAGATACTAGAAAAACTACACCCAATTTAAGAATACTTGAAAAATATGCTGCAAAAGTGGGTGGTGCAGAAAATCACAGATTCAATTTATCAGATGGGGTAATGATAAAGGATAATCATATAAATGCGGCGGGCAGTATTGAAAAAGCTGTGGCTAAAGTTAGAGAGAATACTTCATTTGTACGTAAAATTGAAGTTGAAGTTGAAAATCTGGAGCAGCTTAAAGAAGCTATGGAAGCTAAAGTTGATATAATAATGTTAGACAATATGGACATAGAAACAATGAAGACGGCTGTAAAAATGATAAATAAATCAGCATTGGTAGAAGCATCAGGTAATGTAACGCTAGAAACTGTAAAAGCTATAGCTGAAACAGGGATTGAGTATATTTCTTCTGGAATGTTAACTCATTCGGTTAAAGCTTTAGATATAAGTATGAAAAATCTTCAAATAATTTAGCATTAAAATTTTCACATTAATATTAGTAAGAAATACAAGCTTCCATTAATAAAAATGTCCACATGAAATATGTGGACATTTTTTAACGTGCAATATATTTATTTTTCAATTTTAAATTACCCTTAGATAATATTTCCAGGGTATATCAACGCACTGAATAAAATATGGAAAACCGGGGAAATTATTTAAATACTTATAAACCGAAAGAGGTATTTTTATGAAAAATTTATTACATATAGGCTTGGATGTTGGTTCTACTACTATTAAAGTTGTAGTTTTAGATGAAAATGATGAAATATTATATTGCAAATACAAAAGACACCTATTAGCTATAAAAAACTGTGTAAATGAAATTATTGAAGAAATTTATAAAAATTTTAGTGATAGCTATATTACCCTAAAAGTAAGCGGTTCTAGTGGATTATCAGTTTGTAAATGGTTAAATGTGCCTTTTATCCAAGAGGTAATTGCTTGCAATTTATCTGTAGATAAATTTATTCCCCAAACAGATGTTGCTATAGAACTAGGTGGGGAAGATGCTAAAATTACATTTTTTAAAAATGATCTTGAACAACGAATGAATGCTACCTGCGCAGGAGGCACTGGTTCTTTTATAGACCAGATGGCATGTCTATTAAAAACTGATGCCATGGGACTAAATGAACTTTCTAAAAAATATAAAAATATTTATCCAATAGCATCAAGATGTGGGGTTTTCGCTAAAAGTGATATCCAACCTCTTCTAAATGAAGGAGCTGCAAAAGAAGATATTGCTATTTCAATATTTCAAAGTATAGTTACCCAGACAATTAGCGGTCTTGCCTGTGGAAGACCAATTAAAGGAAAAATTGCTTTTTTAGGAGGACCACTGTATTTTCTTTCAGAATTAAGACAACGATTTATTGCAACTTTAAATTTGGTAGAAAAGGACATAATTTTCCCTGAAAATTCACATTATTTTGTTGCAATAGGTGTAGCGCTAAGTTCCAAAGAGTGTGTCCCTTTAAAATGTGAGCATTTTTATGAAAATTTAACACACTTTAAAGAAAATACGGAAGTAGAAGTAACTAGATTGAGACCATTATTCCGTAACGAAAAAGAATTGAAAGAATTTAAAACCAGGCATTTAATGAATAAAGTAAGTAAGGCCCCTTTATCTAATTATAATGGTAATTGTTATTTAGGTATTGATGCTGGTTCTACAACCACTAAGGTGGTTTTAATGGGTGAAGAACATGAGATACTATATAACTATTATGGTAGTAATGAAGGGAATCCACTAAAATCAGTTATTTCTATTATTAAAGATTTATACAGTAAACTTCCTCATGGCGCAATTATAGTAAAATCTGCTATAACAGGTTATGGTGAATCTTTAATAAAGACAGCTTTAAAGTTAGATATTGGAGAAATAGAAACTGTGGCCCACTATAAAGCTGCTGAGAGATTTTGTCCTGGAGTAGACTTTATTCTGGATATTGGCGGTCAGGATATGAAATGCTTAAAAGTTAAAAACGGGGTTATTCAAAATATAATACTTAATGAAGCTTGTTCTTCAGGATGCGGTTCATTCATTGAAACCTTTGCAAAATCATTAAATCTCAATATAGATGAGTTTAGTAAAAAAGCTCTCTTTGCTAAAGACCCTGTGGATCTTGGCTCTAGATGTACAGTTTTTATGAACTCAAGAGTTAAACAGGCACAAAAGGAAAAAGCTACTGTGGGTGATATCTCAGCTGGACTTTCCTATTCAATTGTAAATAATGCTCTACAGAAGGTTATAAAGATTAAAAATCCAGAAGATTTGGGAGAAAAAATTATTGTTCAAGGAGGAACTTTTCATAACAATGCTGTATTGAGAAGCTTTGAACTTATTTTAGGAAGAGAAGTTGTACGCCCTGATATTTCTGGTATCATGGGGGCATATGGATGCGCTTTAATTGCTAAGGAAAAATATAGTGATGGTGAGAAAAGTAGTCTCCTCACTAAAGAAAATCTTCTTAATTTCAAAACATCAGTACATCACCGCAGATGTGACTTATGCCTTAATAACTGCTTTTTAACCATTAATAATTTTGGTGATGGAAGTAGTTTTGTAAGTGGTAATCGCTGTGAAAGAGGAACTGGCAGTGTTCACGCAATAAATGATATTCCTAATTTATATACTTACAAATACAAGAGGCTATTTCAGTACCAACCTTTGGAAAAAAATAAGGCAAAAGCAACTATAGGTATTCCACGAGTAATGAACATATATCAGAACTATCCCCTATGGTTTACTTTTTTAACTGAGTTGGGTTTTAGGGTTCAGCTTTCCCCCAGAAGTAGTAAAAAAATATATGAAAAAGGTATGGAAACTATCCCCTCTGAATCTGCTTGTTACCCAGTAAAACTAGCCCATGGACACATTGCTAGTTTGGTCGAAAAAAATGTAGATATGATATTTTACCCTTGTGTTTTTTACGAAAAAAAAGAGTACCAACATACTAGTAATAGTTTAAATTGTGCTTTAGTAATATCCTATCCAGAGGTTATTAAAAATAACATGTCTATCTTGAAAGAGAAAAAAATTAAATTTATAGATCCCTTTGTTACTTTAGATAATAAAAATGCACTTTCAAAAGTTCTTTACAATACTTTTAAAGAGTACGGTTTTAATAAAAGTCAAATTGATAGGGCTCTTACTGTAGCTTGGCAGGAGAACGAAAATTTTAAAGAAGATTTAAGAGAAAAAGGTGAAGAAACTCTCAAATACCTAAAAGAAACTGGCAAAAAAGGAATAGTACTTTGTGGAAGACCATACCATATAGATCCCGAAATTAATCATGGTATTCCAGAGATAATAACTGATTTAGGAATGGCAGTACTTACTGAAGATTCTGTAGCACATTTAGGTGAAATAACTACCCCTTTAAGAGTAGTTGATCAATGGACCTATCATTCAAGGACTTATCTAGCGGCAAGCTTTGTAAGTAAAACCAGCAATCTAGAAATAGTACAGTTGAACTCCTTTGGCTGTGGCTTAGATGCTGTAGCTACAGAAATGGTTCAAGAAATATTAGAAAGAAATAATAACATATATACATTAATTAAAATAGACGAGGTAAATAATTTAGGAGCTGCTAAAATAAGGCTAAGATCGTTAAAAGCAGCTATGGAGGAAAGAAATAATAATTGTATTGAAGCTAAGCAAGTAAAAGAATTTCCTCAAAGAATAATTTTCACAAGTTTAATGAAGAAAAACCATACAATTCTCGCACCTCAACTATCTCCAATACATTTCGAACTATTGGAAGAAGCAATAAAAAGCTGTGGATATAATTTCAAAGTACTTCCAAATGCCGATGAAATAGTCATAAAAGAAGGGCTTAGATATGTTAATAATGATACTTGTTATCCCTCAGTAATAATTGTTGGGCAAATTATAACTGCTTTAAAATCTCAGGATTATGACACAAGTAACGTATCAGTAATAATTTCTCAAACAGGAGGAGTATGCAGAGCTACAAACTATATAGCCATTATAAGAAAAGCCTTAGAAGATTCAGGGTTTGGTCATGTTCCAGTTATATCCCTTAATGGTGTAGGCTTAGAACGAAGTCCAGGTTTTAGAATTACCCTTCCCATGATAAACAAAATGGTTATGGCAATACTATACGGCGACCTTTTTATGAAGTTGATATACAAAACTAGGCCTTATGAAAAAAATAAGGGTGCATCAGAAGAAATTCATTCTAAATGGAAAAGGATTTGTATTGAGAATATTTCAAAAGGTAACTTCTTTAACTCAAAAGAAATTATCAGCGGTATAGTTAAAGATTTTGATAATCTTCCACTGAATCACATTAAAAAGCCTAAAATAGGCTTGACAGGCGAAATTTTTGTTAAGTTTAATCCTTTTTCTAACAATGAAATTATTAAAACAGTAGAAAGTGAAGGCGGCGAAGTTGTTGTTCCTGATCTTATTGATTTCTTTCTTTATTGTGTATTCAATGCAAACTTTAAAAGTAAATATCTTGGCAAGAGTAAACTAAAATCTTTATGGGCTAACATTACAATTTCGTATATTGAAACTTCTAGAAGATATTTCAGAAAAGCTTTACAAGACAGTAATAGATTCCACGATTCTAGCACTATTCACCAGCTAGCTCAAGGTGCGGAGCGTATTCTTTCATTAGGAAATCATGCTGGTGAAGGATGGTTTTTAACCGCGGAAATGATGGAACTTCTAGAAAATGGCGTTGATAATATACTCTGCCTGCAACCATTTGCCTGCTTACCTAATCATGTAACAGGAAAAGGAATGCTAAGAGCTCTTAAAGAAAATTATCCTAATTCTAATATCCTTGCTATTGATTATGATCCAGGCGCCAGTGAAGTAAATCAGATTAATAGAATCAAATTAATGTTTTCAGTAGCATTAAAAAATCTAGAAAGAACAAAATTAAATCATATTCAAAATGAAGAACAAAAACATGGGGAATCAATATTTAAATATATGGAATCCAAAGGAATGTATCAACCCAAATAAAAATCCTGCTACATGAAGATTAATTATTTTAGAATAATACAAAGCCTAGTAAAAGATGAATTCTTTTACTAGGCTTTGTATTATTGAATAGCAAATAATTTGCACCATGAAATTTCTCCTAACATCATATCCAACTTTAATCAACAAAAAGCAAAACAAATCATTGTGGATTAGCACTTGAATTATACAAGCCTAATGATACTATGCAAGATGGAGACATAAGTTAAACTGATTTTGAATAAACTAATTAAGAAACTTGAATAATGGAGTGATTAGAATTAATAATTACACGATAAAAATAAAGTCGGTTTTGGGAGATTATTGTTTTTCTGAAATTGGAAGACCCACAGGAATTTATTGGAGTAGAGATAGAATGGTATTCGCCATTGCAAGTGATTTTGAGTGGTTACAGTGTCCTGCTAGAGAATTGTCTTTAAATAATAAATTTAGTTATAGAGTTAGTGTCTATAATTCAGAAACACTCAGTTTGATTAAAGTTTTTGATAACATAGACTATCCAATAAATTATATAGATTTTAATCCTGACAATACAATTTTAGCTATTGCTACAGGTTCTTTTGACGGTGGGTATTTTTTTCAGGGAGAACTATTATTTTGGGATATTAAAAATGGCAGAAGTAATAGTCACTTATGTGAATCAAGAGAAGTCACATACTGTAAATTTAACGAAGATGGTACGAGCTTATATTTTTCACTTAACCCTAGTTGTATAAATGATTATCCCGGTAGTAGTTTCATGGATCCATCTTTTTTGTATATAACTGATAGGTTCTTTGATAAGGTTGAAATTGAATCACTTAGTGAAATTGAAATAAATGAAGAAGAGATTAAAGTGCCATTTGTTAAGCAAGATTTTCAATCAATTAGTAAGGAATTACATTTCCTTTCAAATAGATTAAATTTAAAGTATGAAAGCAGAGGGCATATATGGGACATTAATATGATCAACGAAACAGAGATTATAGCAATATCTAATAATAATCTTATAGAAAAATGGTCTTTTACTGAGGGTGGAAAAAGCAGTTATATTGAAGCTCCTAAAAATATAAGGGCTGTAGAAATTATAACTTTACCTGAAAAAGAACACTGTATGATTAATGCTATAGTACATTTACCTGAAAGTTACGTAGGGAGAACGTCAGTATTATATAAGTGGGAATATAAATCAAATAAACTTGAAGAAGTTATTAAGAAAAATTATAATGTTTCACTTAGTATCAATAAAGATGGATTAATTTTGGCAAGAGAGGTTTCTGGTTGTTCTAAAAGTAAAGAAAATATAAAGGATTTTCTTATTGATGTAGATTACAAAATCTCTAAAGAATTAAACCTGGGCTATTATGGTAAATTTAATCATTATTTGAGAGTGAATGGTGCTGAAGATTTTTATTTTATCCAAGGAACACCTGCATCTTCTCATGAGAAAAAATGGGTTTGTAGATTAAATCCGTCTAGTGAAAAGTATTCTAGATTATTCCCGTTAGAATGGGATACAATGCGAGAAGCTCATTTTATAAGTGATGGTGGATGTTACTGCAATGATCCAAAAGGAGAAGCATTAATACTTGCATCAAGGTTTGATGATAATAATCCATTTGAATTTTTCAGTAACAATTCAATTATGACAAGAAGAAGATTACCTAATGGGGAAGTTATGTGGAATCAAAGTTTTAATAGTCAGGTAACTTCATTAATATGGATTAAAGATTATTCATTAATTGCATTTGCTTTAGCAGAAGGAAAAATTGGCTTAGTATCATCTTTTAATGGTGAGTTGATTTATTTAGAAGATGTTAAGTTGAATGGGAGAGATACTGTAATTATGTCCTTAAGTAATTATAATGATAAAATAGTTGCTGGTACTATAGATGGTAGAATAATATGTTATGAAATAAATCCATAATATGATTTATATATAAATATAAAGTTAGGACGTAGATATAATGATATTTGTAACAGGGGATACCCATGGATTAAGAGAAGATTTAGTAAAACTGAATACAGTGAATTTTCCTAAAAGTAAAGAGTTAACCAAGACTGATTATGTAATAATCTGTGGAGATTTTGGATTGGTATGGAATGATTCTAAAGGTGAAAAGCGATGGCTTCAAAAACTTAAGGATAAGAAATTTACTACATTATGGATAGATGGAAACCATGAAAATTTTAATTTGCTGGAACAGTATCCGGTGAGTGAATGGAAGGGCGGAAAGGTTCATTTTATTAATGATAGTGTGATTCATCTAATGAGAGGGCAAATTTATGAGATTGAAGGTTTAAAATTTTTTACCTTTGGCGGGGCGCAAAGTGTAGATAAGTATCATCGAAAGGAAAACATAAGTTGGTGGAAAGAAGAGATGCCATCAAAAGAAGAATATGAAGAAGGTTTAAAGAATTTTGAGAAACATAAATGGACAGTAGATTATATTATTACACATGATTGTTGTAGTAATTTAAAAGATATATTACTTTATAAAAATGCAAAACGAAATGAGCTAAATAAATTTTTCGATTTAATTGAAACTAAAGTAAATTATAAACATTGGTTCTTTGGACATTATCATGAGGAAAGAACTTTTCAGGATAACAAGCATACTGTTATTTATAATGATGTTATTGAGATAACTTAATAAAAATTTTATCCGCCATGAACGAATATGGAAAGAACATAACAAGCGTATTTTGATAAGAAATATCAAAGAACTGAAACGTACTTTAAAAAATCAGTTAATGAAGGAAAGCAGAAGGATATTTTAGGTTAGGGATGTTGATGTGTGATACTGGGATAGGGGTAGAACAGTATAAGTTAAAAGCTATAAAATTATATAACAGAGCCGCAAATCAAGATCATGTAATAGCACAATCTAAGCTTGGATATATGTTTTATGGATTATTTTAACAAATAGCTAAAAACACTACGTTAGGAGTGGAATTAATGAGGGGAAAAGACAGTAATAGAAATATTACTCATTGGTATAAAAAACTAAAAACATATAGTATTATATCTTTTCTTATGTGGATAGCAGTTGTAACAGGTATGATAATATTTTTTGTTTTGGAGTCAAATAAGTGGAGGGCTATGAATTATTTAACCGTCAAAAGGGTTATGTTTACAACGGGATCATTGATAGCAATATTAATTTTTATTAGTTTATTAGCACTTCTTCTTATTAAACGACAGGCAATGGAAAGAAAATTTTTGATGGCAATTGCTTTTCTTGCAATAGCGCTAGGGATTATAGGGTATTCTAATCTGATTTTTGAAAGAAATGCAAGCTATTTTGACGCTGTTTATAAGTCAATTCAGCTTTTTACTGGTGGATTTGATGAGGGGTTTAATAATAATAAAATTCCAGCAGTTCTAAATGTAGCTAGATTTTTAGCTGTATTCGTATCTTTTGGTACCATTGTGGCTCTTGTATTAAAAGAAAAACTTCGTAATCTGAAGATAAAGATATTCTACAGAGATGTTCTTATAATAGCTGATAAAGCTGAAGGATATATTGTAGATTTAGCTGAAAATTTAATTAAAGGTAATAGAAAGGTTGTTATTGGATATACATCAGATTATGAGAGAGCAATTGATAAAAGAGAGAGTGAAATACCTATTATCTCTGTTGATGTGGAGAATGACATTAAAGTAGGATTAAAAACTTGCAATGTTAAGAATGCAAAAGTAGTTTATCTTCTATGCAATAATACTGAAGATAATGTGAAATTAGCAAAAAATATATATGAAGAAATGAAATTGAATAATGAACTGATCTATAAATTGAAAGAAAAATTCAGTATAAGACATTCAGATAGTGGAAATATTGATTATAAGACTGAAAATAGTGAAAATTGGGGAGATAAAACAAATGAACAATTAATTAAAGATTATCTTAAAATTCTTAATGATAATGATAATGATAATGATACTAGGCAAAATTTGGAAATTTATAGAAAGAAAAAATCAAATAAAACAGTGTGCTACATACAATATTTAAAGGACCAAGAAAGAAACTATTATTCAATTGATAAAATCTTTAATGATAGGTCAGATAATTTTGTCACATATTTTATAAATCCCTATGATATTGCTATAAGGCAGATGTTATCTAAGGTCTCCGTTGTAAATTCTTTGAAAATTGATAGAATAACATCTTTAGATGAGTTAGAAAAACAATTAAAGCAAATTAATATTGTTGTATCAGGTACAGGAGATTTACTAGATAGAACCTTTATAGAAATAGCAAAAAACTGTGTTTACAATAATAATGAACCTATGAAGATGTATTATATGGATCATTCAAGATTTGGTGGACTAACTCCCCATGATATACTACCAAATGAGTTATATGAACTGGTAGAACTAGAGGTGAAAAGTGCTGAAGAACTCAGTAGAATAGAAAATACAATCAATTTATTTTTCATTAGTTCCATTGATGAGAAAGAAATTCAGTCAATATTGCAAAAGGTTTTTCAATACGACCTACAGAATAAAATTCATGAATATATGATATTAACCAAGGGAAATGATATTGAATATAGTATATTGCAAACATATATAAAGAGTTTGCTAGAACAATATTATGTAGGTGAAAAAAGTTTTGAATATAATTTCTTTAATCCTATTATACACATAAGTAGTGTAACTGATTTGATGATGAAAATTGATGAATTTTATGAAGACTATGGACCTAAAAGTAAGGATATGCATAAGGCATATGGTAAAGCTTTTAAAGATAATGAAGTTAAAAACTTTAGTAATTTATCTGAAATATTTAGAGATTCAAATGTAGTAGGAGTATTGCATAACGAATTTATTATCGATGTTATTGATAAACTTTTAATTGAGAGAACAAAGACATATACAGAGTTTGAATTGGAAAACAACTTAAAGAAAATTGAAGGATTCTTTAACCACCTGTCAATTACTGAACATGAAAGATGGTATATAGAAAGAAAATTACAGCAATATATTTATTCAAAGGAACAAAGTGAAATATATAATAAAAATCCTAATCTCAAACACTGGAAAGAGCTAAGTGATAAACAAAAGTATTTTAACTTATATTATTTACTTCAAACATTGATAACTCAGAGAAAAAACAAAGCAAATACAGATGAGAGCACTAATATATACAAAGATATAATTCTAGAATACAAATTTGATAACAACCAAAGTTAAATATATTGAATACAATAGAGATAAATTAAATTAATACCTATAAATATGGAGGATTAAAATGACTTACAAACCCAAAACTATTGACACATCTAAAATTCAATTATCAAAAGAACTTAAAGAATTACAAGAAATATTATCTAGAAATGCTCATGAAGTTTGGGCTGAAACAAGGATAAAAGATGGGTGGGTGTATGGAGAGAAAAGAAATGACGAAATTAAACAACATCCATGTTTAGTTCCCTATGATCAGTTGCCGGAATCCGAAAAAGAGTATGACAGGGTATTAGCTATGAATACATTGAAACTTATTACCAAACTAGGATATGAGATACGAAAAGTAGAAAAATAAAAAGATAATCAATAGAGAGTATAATTAATGAAAAGAAAATTAGCTAAATTGCGCTAGATAGGAGGACTATATGGATAATTTTAATAACTTTGAATTTGATCTAATGAATTGTTCTGAAACAGAAATTAATAAAAGGTATGGTGAAGAAAAAGCAATCCTTTTAATTGATTGTACTGAATTTACCAATAATACCACTCGTGATGGCATTATAAAGAGTTTACAATCTGTACTTTTGATAAAGAAACTTATTAAATCTATGCAGTCTGAATATAGCGCTGTAATAATAAAACAAATTGGGGATAGTTTCATGCTGATTTTTGATGAAGTTGATTATAGTATTGATTTTGGACAAATACTTATTGAAGAAGTGAAACACAGTAATATCAAAACAAAGGTTAAAATTGGTATAGGCTACGGATTTATTCTTAACAATGATAATGAAGATATTTTTGGTGAACAGGTTAACTTTGCTAGTAAGTTAGGTGAAGAGTTAGCAGAAGAATCAGAAATGTTGATTACAAGGAATGCTTTTAGAAAAAGCAAGTATTATTACGATGCTCTTGAGTCTAGGCTCTATAAAAATATTGAGTATTATAAATTAAAAGAATAAAAGAGAGTGATTGAAATGCTAGAAAAAATATTTTAATTATGGAGGAAAGAAGTATGGATTATGATGTTTTTATCTCGTACTCAACAAAAGATAAGAAAATTGCAGAAACGGTGTGTTCTACACTTGAACTGGACAATGTTAAATGTTGGATTGCACCTAGGGATATTTTACCAGGAACAAATTATGGGGAAGCAATAGTTGAAGCAATAGAAAAATGTAGGATTATGGTGTTGATTTTCTCTGATAACGCAAATAAATCGAGACATGTTACCAATGAATTAGAAAGAGCACTGAATTATAATAAAATCATTGTACCTTTTAAAATTGAAGACGTTGTTCCTTGTAAGAAAATTGAGTACTTTCTAAGTGCGTCACAATGGATTGAGGCTTTAGCAAATCCAATTAAAAGTAAAATAGTTGAATTATCAACTATTATAAGGAGAATATTAAATGAAGGGGGGGAAGTAGAAGGTAATAGTAAGAATCCTAGTAAAGTCACTTCAAAAATAAATGAAAATAGAAAAAATATTAAGAATACAAATAATAACTTTTTGGCAATTGCTTTAAAGCATCTTAAGAAGTTTGGTGATAAGAACAAGAAAAAGAAAATTATAATAGGTGGCTGTATACTTATTGGGGTTATTTTTATAGGAACAATTATTGGTTATGTAAATGATAGCTCTCTAGATGAAGCAGTAAGTGTGGATAAAGAAGTTTTAACTACAACTAATAGTAATAACAACAATAAGAGTAATACTGATACAAGTACAGAAAAAGAACCTATAAAAGAACCTATACTAGTTGAAAATGCAACGATTAGTGATGTGGAATTATTGGTATATACCGGAAAAGAATATAAGTTAAATGTAATTATAATTCCAAATAATGCAGATAATAAGAATATTATATGGAAATCAGATGATGTAAACATCGCTGAGGTGGATAGTGAAGGGGTTGTTGTTGGAAGAAATTTAGGGACTGCATCCATTACAGCTACTACCGAAGATGGTAACATTGATATGGTTTGTCATGTTACAGTTGAGAAAGGATCTTTATTGCAAAATTTAAACTTTATTGAAACTAATAGAAAAAATCTTCATGCAGGTAAGGAAATACTTTTATCTCAAAAATATATTTACTATAATCAAAATGGTAAATTATATAGAAGTATGTACGATGGTTCAGAAAAAATACTTCTAACAGATATTTTAGAAAAAGACTCAGAAATTGCTGTACTAGATAAATATATATATTTCATTTCTGTCAAGGAAAATGAGTATTATTTTTATAGAATTCTATCTGATGGTAGTAAACAAGCCGAAGTAATAACTTCTTTAAAATCTATTGGTAGTTTTCTTGGAGATAAGTATAATTCTGGGCATGGAGATCCAATTATACGTTATTCAAAAAAAGATTTTGATTTTTCTGTATTCAGAGATAAAGTTTATTTTAAATATACCAACTTGTATCAATACGATCGCCTGTATGATTATTGTGAAAACAGATGGCATATTGCATATTATGATCCAGATAATGGGGAGATAAAAAGTGAAATCTCAATGTCAATAGATAAGCTTCAAGAAGATTCTACGGAATTTAATTATTTTGTTGAAACCTGGTTAGGTAGTGGTTGTTTATTTTATACCTACACGCAAAATAATGGATTATTTAAGAAAGAAATTGGTAGGGAAGAGAAATTATTAAGTAATGTAGTTCCTACAAATATTTTATCGGATGAGGAAAATGTATATTATATAGACCAGGATTATAGCTCATTAAATAGAATGTCTTTAGAGGGAACGTTAAATGAAAAACTTTATGATAATGTTACTTATTTCACTATGACAGATTTTGATGAAATACTATTTGTTTCAGGCGAGAATATATATAAGGTTGATAAGAATTTTAAGACACAACCTATAAAAATCGGTGATGGGGTAGAAAAATTTATATATGCAGGCGATTATCTGTACTACTATTTACCTGATTTATCAATTAAAAGAATTAATATAGAAACATCTGAAGAGCAAATTATTACTGAAGGAATAAAAGAATAGTAAAATCTTAATCTCTAGCAAAATTATTGAAGGATTTGTCTAGTAGATATAGACAAACCATACCTAAACTTAATTTATTCATGTGAAAAATCTCAGGTATTTGTGAGTTTTGGACTTGAATAAATTTATAGTTGAAGTGGTATGTCTATAGCAAGCTCAACCTAAAAATATTGCAAAAATCTTTGAGGTGTAAATTTTCCGGGTATGAGGGTCAACGAAATAATATAAATAGGAAAAGTAATGTATTATTTCATATGTGTTACAACAAAGCCTTCATGGAGAAATATCAATTGTAGTAAAATGGCCTAAAGTTTAGGTAGCTTTAGGCTTAAATTATTTTTTTGGTGTAACAAAAGTTGCTTTTATAAAATATCTTAATACTAGAGTGCTACAGGAGGTAAGTAATGAAATATGAAATTATAGATTGTATAGATTCTGGGACAGAATATTGACCTTGTGTTACGAAAGTGCCACAATTTGGAAGGAATAGGCGAGAAGGGGATCATTTTTTTTTATCCCCGGTGAATAAGTGTATTTTAAACGTGTTTTTGTTACCATCCCAAGTGATTTTTTCTACTATTGTTTGAATAAGGTTTCTTTGTTGTTTTATATCAGTTAAGGTATCATATTCATTATTGAATTTTTTCAAAGTATCTAAAAGAATTTCTGTATTGTCAATTTGCTCATTATGTGAAGAATTATTTTTTTCAACTAAATCAAGCTTATCTTTTAATTTATTGACTTCGTTATTTAACTTTCCCATTTCTGAAAAGATATACTTTGCAACCTGTTGATTATTGTTAAGGGATAATTGTTTTACAAGATTACTTATAGCTTTTTCTTTTTCAGCAATATTTTCTTTCAAATTTTGAATTGCATCAAGTTGAGAAGTATTTGAGGCTTCTTTTGTAATAGCCGCAGCTAATTCATCAATTAAAAGTGCTTTATTGTATGCTTTTAGTTCTTGAAGTACAAGAGTATCTAATCTATCCACACGGATATTGTGATTATCACATTTGTTTTTATAATTAGTATCTTTTGAAGAACAAACATAGTAATTATATCTTACGCCTTCTTCAGTTCTGGATTTATGACCAAGTTTAATTTTCATATTAGCACCACATACTTTACATTTAAGAATTCCAGTAAGAAGTGAAGTTGTGTTTCCAGTTCCTAAGCGTGGTAGTTTTTTATCTTTATTCTTATCTTGGGTAGATTGAACTTCTAACCATTCTTTCGAATCTATAACACCTTTATGTTTTGCCACAGCGGCTATCCATTCAGACATATTTCTTTCAATGGTAATTTTTTTGGTTTTATTATAAGTTAGGTAGCCATTACCATTAGCATTTCCAAAAACGTTAATACCTAAATCTTTTAGATAGTTTTCAACGTCAGAATTTGATTTCACATAAAGAGGATTTGATAATAACCTTTTAACTTGTATAGTGGCCCAATCACCGCCATTTTTACCTTTAATATTGGCTAAGTATAGATATTTAACAACTTGGCTTAAAGATTGTAGTTCTAAATACTTAGAAAATATCAGTTTTACAACTTCCAATTCTTCTTTAATAGGAGTTAATTTCATTAATGATCTTTCTTTTAATTCTGCATCAATATAGGTGATTCTTTCAGCTTTAAAGCCGTAAGGTTCTTGCCCTCCCAGCCAACGTCCGGTTTTAGCCAGTTGCAACATATTATCCTTAACACGCTCAGCAATGGTCTCACGCTCTAATTGAGCAAACACACTGGCAATATAGACCATAGCCCTACCCATAGGAGAACTTGTATCAAACTGCTCTCTAATAGACACAAAGCTTATGTTATTCTCCTGCAGTAATTCAAGAGTTGAGGAGAAGTCTGCAACATTTCTGCTGATTCTATCAAGTCTATAACAAATCAAGAAATCAAATTTATTTTCTTTAGCATCTTTTAAAAGTTGTTGGAATTGCGGTCTTTTAGTATCGCCGCCTGAAAAACCTTCATCTTCATATATGAAATATTCGTCAATATTAAGTCTTTCTCCATATTCTTTACATAGTTCTATCTGGTTCTCAATAGATTCACCTTTTCCCGTGAATAGGGATTTTCTGCTGTATATTGCGGCCTTCATTTTACTCACCTCAATTAATATTTTATACTTTTAATTGAATTAATTTTTCTTATCTTTTTTATTTTTCGACAAAATACAACAAATGCACAATATGTAAAATATTTCTGCAAAGAGTATAAAATTTACCCAAATTCATTTCTGAACTTGAGTTCAACAAACTTTTTATCAATGCTATATGTAGCAGCAATTTGATCTAAGGTTAATTCATAACAATTTTCCTCACAAATATATGCAAGAAGTAGTTCTGCAGCAAATAAGTTAGCTTCATTTTCAAATTTTTCTGAAACAAAATTAGTATTACTATTGATAAAAACAGCATTTAGTTTAGTATGATGCAGGGCATGTCCTAATTCATGTGCACAGGTAGTAATTTGAGCATATTCATCAATAGAATCGTTAATATAAATGATTTTATTTTTTTTGAAATATTGATAAAAACCGTTTGTTTGTACCATTGGACATTTGATAACAATTATATGTAAATATTCTGCTAGTTCAAATGGATCATTGGTACCGTATTTTTTGATCAATTTTTTTACCGATTTTTTTATAGTTTCTTTTGAAGTCAAAAGAACACCCCCAAATTAGTTTTTTTACGATTATCACGCTAATTTGTAATCCTGTAGGGGGTAAATCTACCCTATTTGCATAAACCTTGTATAAAATTTTTACAGTGCATCTAACTATTTAATAGCTTTAAGATAGGCAATATCAGATATATTTTTACCAGTAGCCACTTCTACAAAATTCAAATCTTTTGCAATAGCATCAACTTTTTTAGAAGTATCAGTAACAGCAAGCTCTATAATTTCAAGTCTTTCTCCGATGGTCTTTCCTTCTTTATCTTTAGCTCTATCAAGTTGTTCAGAAAATGAGGTTTGAACTTCTGCAACTGTATTTATATTAATATCTAATTTTTCTAGTATTCTAGTATTAAGGTATTCTTATCTACTTTTAATTCTATTCTTGATACTTTTTCATCCATGGATGTTTGAGTTTCTTTTAAAGATATAATTTCATCAATCATTGAGTTTTGTGTTTTTTCCATAGAAGTGAGTTTTTCTAGTATTTTATTTAACATTGTTTCCATTTGAAAAACCTACCTTTATTCATTATTTTTCTTATATTTCTTAGGAGTGTATTTTTCTTTATTTCTCTTTTTGGCTATAGCCATTCCCATTTCCATAGCATCAATGATTGATTGAATAGCTTCTGGTGTGGCTGGATTACCATCAAACATTAAGCCTTCTGATGTTTCTAGATTTTTCTTAACTTCTTCTAAATATTCTGAGATTTCTTTTTTGTCTTTAGGAGTTAACAAATCATTGGTTGTACTTGGTTGTAAATCAGGTTTGACGGAAGTTTGCTCATTGTAATTTTTTAAATCATGATTGCCTAGGAGGTAATCAATGGAAACGTTAAAGTGCTCTGCTATTTTTTGTAATGTTTCCATTTCAGGAATTTGCTTATTTTTTTCATATCTAGATATGGAACTTTTGTTTAAAAAGAAAATTTTAGCTAGTTCATCTTGAGTTAAACGAGCTTCTTTTCGTAATTCTTTTAATCGTTCACTGAATGTAGCCATTAAAATCACCTCAATTTATATTATATCTTCAGTTGCGTTAAAATAAATAAATGTTGTTCAACAAGAAACTTTTTTTTAATAAACTATTGACAAGTTGCATCAAAAGCCTATAATAGACTTATAAGTTGTTTTTGAAGCAACTAAAGGAGGCGAAAGAATGTTAGTTCCAAATGAATTAAAGGCAGCTAGAATACGTGGCGGATATTCACAAAAAAAGTTAGCTCAATTAGCTCTTTTAGGAGAAACATCTTATTCTAAAAGAGAAAACGGAGTAGTGCCATTTACAATTAATGAAGTTAGTAATATAGCGAAAATTTTGAATTTATCTAGTGAAGAAATAATGAAGATTTTTTTTAATGAAAAAGTTGCGTTTGATGCAACCGATAAAATAAGTTAATTTATTTTATGCAATTTCAAGTTTTTAAAACTATAGACAAACCACTTCAACTATTAAATTATACGTGTCCAAAACTCCTCAAAACGTAGAGATTTTGTACAAGTATAATTTAAGTTTACGTATGGTTTGTCTATAGGGTAGGTGGGGTAGTGAATAGTGGGTAGATATAAAGAGTGTAGGAGGCACATTATGGTTGGTTTTATAGAAGATAAGGAAATTTTTGAAAGTGCAAGAGTTATTTTTGATACTAGGAAGGATGATGAAGAAAGAACGAAATGGTTAAAAATTAGAGGCAAAAGCATTGGGGGTTCTGAGATTGCTAAAATTGCTGGATATAGTAAATATGGTTCGGCTTTAACAGTATTTAATGATAAGTTAGGACTTTCAGAAAAATTTAAAGGGAATATTCATACTGTCTTTGGAAATAGAATGAAGCCTTTGATAAAAGAATGGATACAAGATGATTTTGAAGAAGCTACTAAGATTGAATTAAGAATATTTGAGTACCCCTATATGATGATTCATAAGAAGTATAAATTCTTTTCAGCAAATATTAATGGGTTAGCAAGGTTTGAAGATAATTACAAATACTATGAAAATTTGGATACTAAAGAGAGTGAATTTATTCCTAAAAATGAGCTTGTAGGATTAGAAATTAAAACAGTTAGTGAGTTTTTAAAAAATAGGTGGGAAGGAGATGAAATTCCAAATGAATATTATTATAAATGTCAGTGGTATATGGGGGTTACAGGGCTTAATTATTTTTTATTAGTTTATTTAATAGGGAAAGAAGTTAAGTGGAAAATAATTTCAAGAAATGAAGAGGCTATAAAAGTTTTGTTTGAAATAGGACAAGATTTCTGGGAAAAACACATACTTGAAAAAGTTCCACCTGCACCGGTTGGATTACCATGTGAAACCAAAGAAATACTTTATAATCAAACACTAAATAAGGATATTGAAGTTAATATTGGTGATAACAAATTAGAAAGATATAAAGTAATAGATGAGCAAATCAAAGCTTTAGAGAAGGAAAAGGAGCAATTAAAACAATTAATATATTTAGAATTAGGAGAAAGTAAAAAGGGTTCTAATGGACTATATAAAGTAACTAGATATGAAATTAAAAAAGATAAAATAGATAGTAAACTTTTAAATGAAAAATATCCAGTTACTTATGCAGCTATAAAAAATGGAACAACAGAATATGTGACCATGAGAATTACAAAATGTAAATAAAAATATATTCACAAAAGAAGGTGAAATAAATGGCAGATGTAAAGTGGATTAAAATAACAACTTCAATCTTTGATGATGAAAAAATAAAGCTTATAGATTCAATGCCAGAGAGTGATGGAATATTTACCATTTGGATTAAGCTTTTAGTTCTTGCAGGTAAAATATATGATGAAGGGTATATCTATCTTGATGAAAATATACCTTTCACAGATGAGATGCTTGCTGCAATATTTAACAGACCTCTTAATACCATTCGCTTAGCTTTAGATGTATTTAAGAAATTTAAGATGATAGAAATACTTGATAATAACTTTATATTCATTTCTAACTGGGGTAAACATCAAAGCCTTGATAAATTAGAAAAGTTAAAGGATCAGAATAGAAAAAGAGTAGCTAGGCATAGGGAATAGAAGAAAGAAGTCAAGCCTACCCCTAAAGATGAAATATGTAGCGAGAGTGTAGAAAATAGATTTGATAAAAGTAATTTTAAGATGAAGGATGTTAAATTAGATGTAATGTTAAGTAACAAAAATGTAATGTTACGTAATGATGTAGAAGAAGAGAGAGATAAAGAAGAAAGAGATAAAGAAGAAAGAGATAAAGAAGAAAGAGATAAAGAAGAAAGAGATAAAGAAGAAAGAGATAAAGAAGAAGATTTAGAAAGAGAAAAAGAAAGAAGAAAAGAAGAGATTTCAACGTGGTCTACTGATTTTTCTCTTGAAGCTTGTAATTATTATGAAAAAGCAGGATTTGGGACTATATCACAAATCACTTTAGATAAAATAACTGACATGGTAAATGAATTTACTCTTGAGTGGTTTAAGGGTGCTGTAGATATTGCAGTTATGAGAAATAAAAAAAGTCTTAGTTATGTTCAAGGGGTTTTAAACAATTGGAGAGCAGAAGGAAGGGAAGAAAAAAATGGATCTACAAGCCACCATAAAAAGGATGCAAGCAGCTTGTACGATTTCTCAATGTTCGGAGGATAAATATAAGTGTGAAGAGTGTATGGATACTACTTGGATTATAAATGAAAACAATGTTTGTACCAGATGTGAATGTTATGAAAAAAGAATTATCGAGAATGCCTGGAGTAGATTTGGAGTTAAACCAGAAGAGGTTGCAAAAGTTAACGATTATAAGCCCTTCGATGATGTAACCTATGAAGTTAAAAATAAAGCCATTAAATATATACAAAACTTTGATGGAATAAAGAAAGGAAAAGAAAATAGTTTTGGCTTATTTGGTCAGCCAGGGGCAGGGAAAAGCCACTTAGTAATTGCCATAGGAGCTGCTTTACTAAATAGGCAAGAGAAATTTATTAAAGTGGTTTATATGCCTTATGAAGAAGTGATTAGAGATTTAAAAGCCAATGCCATGGATGATGAAAATTATATAAAAATTCAATCAAAGTATTGCAGAGCGGAGCTGCTGATAATGGATGATTTATTTAAAAGCAAAGTGAAAAACAATAAGTTGATTGCAGAATTAAACAGCTCAGACATCAAACATATATACCCAATTATTAATTATAGATATTTAAATAAATTACCTGTTTTAGTGTCAAGTGAGTGTACTCCACAAATGTTGATTGAGTTAGATGAAGCTATTGCTAGAAGAATTTTAGAAATGTGCGGGGATAATATAACGGTTTTTAAAGGAATTAAATATAATTATAGTTTGAAAAAATTTATTAAGTAAATAAAGGCTATGTTTTAAGAAATTGTTGATTTCATATAATATCGAAAACAATTCTAAATTTATTTTAACTAATGTAGCTAAAATTTTCTAACTCGCAAGCTCAGACAAGAAAATTTCTTAACGCTCCATGATTTAAACTAAACAAGAATAGTAGATTCTCATTATAATGAACTCCACAATTTAAAACATATCCTCAGTTAACTAATGGAAAGCTTTAAATAAATGTAAAAATCAACATTTATTTAAAACAGAAATTAAATAGAAAATGGAGGATGGGAAAATGAAAGCAACAGGAATTGTAAGAAGATTAGATGAGTTAGGAAGAATAGTTATACCAAAGGAGTTAAGAAAGAAACTTAATTTCGTTGAAAAAGAAACACAAATTAATATATCAAAGGAAGAAGTTTATCTTAAAAAATATAGTGTTGGATGTATGCAATGTGGTGAGGTTAATGGAGTAATTACTACTGGTAAAGTTTCATTATGTAGAAAGTGTTTAAAAGAAATGGTTGATTATGTTAAAATAAATACCGACATTTTAGGTTAAAAGGTAAGAATGTTGAATCTTGTTATCAGAACAGTGGACAACCAGTGCTCAATAGGATGCACAAAATGAAGGGCAGAAATGGATCCATAGCACATTCCAATTAAAAGTAGGAATAATGATCTTTGAAAATTGAATAATACGGTATTATGAAGAAATATAAAGATGTAGAAATATGAGAAATATGTTATAATTTCCATATAAGTTAATATAATTTATTTATTACTTTATAGAAACTAACGTATTAATAGGAGGGGTTTTATTTTGGAAAAGTGGGAATATACTACTATTAAAATACAACTTAAGGGATTTCAGGGAGGTATATTGGAAGTAAAAGATTTTGACGACGAACTCAATAAAATGGGAGAACAAGGGTGGGAATTAGTATCTTGTTTTTCTACAAATGGAGGATCAGGTTATGGCAGAGAGGCAATAGCAGTTTTTAAGAGAAGAAAGTAATTTTGGTGTGCCTTTTATTCCAGAAATATTAGTAAAAATATGTGTAGTAATATTTGCTATAATAATAGCCTGTGAATATTTTATACAAACAAAATGGGGTTATTGGAGCATGTTGATTTATTCAGTTTTACTCTGTTGTGTAAGTATTTTTCAAGCAAATAAATAGGGTAGTCAACCCTTTATAGGTAATGCTATTTATGCTGCTATTGTTACTATATATACAATATTGCATTCTAAATATTTTATAGGGGATATTGTGTCTAATGAATAATATTCTTTCATAATCAAATCATGGAGTTGATATTTTGATAAAGATTACAAGAAAAAAGGGATATGCAGATAGTTTGCGAAAATACAAAATAATATTAGATAATAATTATTTAGGTGATATTAATCAGGAGGAAATAAAAAGTTTTGAAGTTGCACCAGGTGAGCATACAATTTATTTAAATATTGATTGGTGTAGAAGTAATAAATTGGATTTTTATATTTCAGAAAATGATGTTATTGAATTTGAGTGTGGAAGTTCTTTGAGAAGCTGGAGATACTTTTTTGGTCTTATTTATATAACCTTTCTGAAAAATAAATATTTATGGATAAAAACAGTAGATAAATTTAATTAGCAATATTCTTATTAGGTGAAGGGAGAGAACAACATGAGAGTTTGTAAGAATTGTGAGTCAAAGATGGTAGAGGGATACAAAATGAAAATAAATACTACTACGTTATTCGCAGATATGACTATTGCAAAAAAAGGTTTTAGTGAAAAGCCTACAGTGGCAGTGTGTCCTATTTGTGGAGAAATAAGTTTATATATTGAAAAGATTGATAAGGTTAAATAATGAGCATAACAGTTGTTTGTGATTCTAATCCAATTTAATAATTTTTAAAATACCGTATTATTCATAACTGAATTTTACGGTATTTTTGCGTTGCAATACAAAGATAAGGTGTATTAGAAAAGAGAAAATTATAGATAAAATTTAGCGGTGTAGCAGGCCTACACTAGATATAAATTGGGGGTGTCAACTTGAAAGATTTAATTATAAAAGCAAAACAAGGAGATAGCATGGCTACTGAAACTATTATAAATAAATATATGCCTTTGGTAATAAGTGAGGCATCAAAATATCATATACCAGGGTATGAGTTTGAGGATATTGTACAACATAGTATTTTAAGTATTATAAAAGCTATTAATTTATATAATATAAATTCAAATTCTTTTAGCTCGTTTCTAGCTATCACAGTTAAACGTAGTAATATAAATCTACTTAAAGGAACAATTAAGCATTATAGAGAAGTTCAAGATGAAACTATATTGAATAATAGCATAGATTTATATGGTTTTACTGTGGAAGATGAAGTTATAGCTTATGATATGGTGGATAAATTA